>NZ_CP168540.1:4800000-6726824 GCF_047325085.1 Variovorax sp. Varisp41 | reverse complement strand
ACGTCGCTCATCTCGCGAAGCCGCCCGGGTAGTGACCGAAAAAGTCTGTCATGCGTTTGTTCTCACAGCGCCACCATCGAGCGCGGACCGATTGTTGGGGGGCGCCTCTCGCTTGCATACTGGGGCAAATGCCTATGCTGCAGTGCAACCTTCTCGAACGGTGAGACCGCCGCGGCACGCATGCGATTCGCACACTGTCGTCGCGACGACAAAGCATGCGAACCGCCACGGCCTGGGCTCGTGCGATGGCCGCGTTTTCACGCGCACTTCCGCGCTACATCGCATCGGCATCGCGCACGGTCCATCGGCGGCAGCCGGGTGGCTTCGGACCGCGCGCCGTCCCCGCGAAATCCGCACAAGTCTTGTGCGGCCACGCCACTACAACGGCACACCGATGCTTCGTACGCTTCGGTCTTCCTCCGTCATCCAGAGAAGACCATGCAGCATCCCAGCATCCGCACGCTCACCGGCGCACAGCCGACCACCCGCCTCGATCCCGCCACCACGGCGCTGATCGCGATCGATTTCCAGAACGAGTACTTCGATGGGCGCATGCCGATCCCCGATGGCTTGCCCGCGCTGCGCCAGGCGCGGCGGCTGATCGAGGCGGCGGACCGGCACGCGATGCCGGTGTTCCATGTGCAGCACCTCGCGCCCGCGGACAGCCCGATCTTCGCGCAGCACAGCGCGGCCTTCGAGATTCATCCCGAGTTGCATCCCGACGCGCGGCACGCGGTGCTGACGAAGGCGACGCCGAGCGCCTTCGCGGGCACCTCGCTCGATGCCGAGCTGCAGGCACGCGGCATCCGCACCCTGATCCTCACCGGCCTCATGACCCACATGTGCGTGTCGGCCACCGCCTTCGATGCCGCGCCGCGCGGCTACCAGAACCTGATCGCGGGCGATGCCTGCGCGACGCGCGACCTCGACCTGGAGGACGGCGGCGTGCTCGGCCACCGCGAACTGCATCGCGCGGCGCTGCGCGGCGTGTCGGACGTGGTGGCCGAGGTGCGCTCCACCGACGAGTTGCTGGGTCTGCTCGATCAGCCGGCCCCGTAACGCGCCGCCGCGAAATCGACGAAGGCGCGCACCTTGGGCGACAGGTGCCGGTTCTGCGGATAGAGCGCGTAGAGGTTCAACGCCGGCTGGCCGAAGTCCGGCAGCACGCGCACCAGTTCGCCGCGCGCGAGGTGGTCGCGCAGGAGAAAGGCCGGCGAGAGCGCGAGCCCGGTGCCGGCCAGCGCGGCCGTGCGCAGCACGATGCCGCTGTTGGCCTGCAACCGCCCGCCGACCTCGACCGTGTGCACGCCGCCGTCGCGCGCGGTGAAGCTCGGCTGCCCCGCCTTGCCCGCGAGCGAATAGTTGAGGCACTCGTGCGCCGCGAGGTCCGCGGGCACGACCGGCGTGCCGCGCCGCCGCAGGTAATCGGGCGAGGCCACCCACCACTCCTCGAAGCTCGCGAGGCGCTTGACGACCAGCGTCGAGTCCGACAGCGCATAGGCCAGCCGCAGGCCCACGTCGAAGCCCTCCTCGATCAGGTCGACGAAGCGGTCGTTGCACACCAGGTCGACCTTGAGCTGCGGATGCGCTTCGAGAAAAGCCGGCAGCCATTGCGCGAGCGCCTCGAGCCCGAAGGACATCGGCGCGTTGATGCGCAGCAGGCCCGTGGGCTCGACCTGGTGCCGCGCGACGGCCAGCGCCGCGGCCTCGAGCTGGTCGAGGATCTGGCGGCTGTGCTGGTAGTAGGTCTGGCCGGCCTCGGTGAGCGCGAAGCGGCGCGTGGTGCGGTTGAGCAATTGCACGCCGAGCGCGGCCTCGAGCTGCTTGACCTGGCGCGAGACGACGGTGTGCGAGACATCCATGGCCTCGGCCGCGGCCGTGAAGCCGCCGGCCTCGACCACCGCGCGAAATGCCTTCAAGGCGGCGAACTGATCCATGCGCGCGACTGTATGCGAACGAAAACCCCCGGGCCTCTTGCGAAACCCGGGGGTCGATGGGAGATGCGGCGAGCGCGGACTCAGTGCGCGCCGGCCGCCGCGTCGCTGCCCGCGCCGCCCGACTGCGGCCGCGCGAACCACACCAGCGGAATCAGCAGCAGGAACAGCACCGCCGATGCATAGAAGATGTCGTTCGAGGCCAGCATGAAGGACTGCTGGTCGACCAGGCGGTTGATCTGGCCCATCACCTGCTCGGTGCTGAAGCCGTTGCTCGCGAGGCCCGACATCGCGCTGGTCGCCGCTGCATTGCCCTGGTTGATCGACTCCGCGAGCTGCGCGTGGTGCAGCGTCGCGCGGTTCTCCCACAGCGTGGTGGCGATCGAGGTGCCCATGGCGCCGGCCGTGATGCGCAGGAAGTTCGACAGGCCCGAGGCGGCCGGGATGCGGTCGGGCGAGAGGCCCGAGAGCGTGACCGTCACCAGCGGGATGAAGAAGAACGCCATCGCGATGCCCTGGATGAAGGTCGGGATCATGATGGTCCCGAAGTCGGCCTGGGTGTTGAAGTTCGACCGCATCCACAGCACCAGCGCGAACACCAGGAACGAGAAGGTGGCGTAGCGGCGCGGGTCGACCTTGGCGATGGTCAGGCCCACCACCGGCGACAGGAAGATCGCCAGCAGCCCCACCGGCGCCATCACCATGCCGGCCTGGGTCGCGGTGTAGCCCATCCACTGCTGCAGCCACAGCGGCAGCAGCACCACGTTGCCGAAGAACAGGCCGTAGGCCACCGCGGTGGCGACCGCGCCCGACCAGAAGTTGCGGCGCTTGAACAGCGACAGGTCGACCACCGGGTGCTTGTCGGTCAGCTCCCAGATCAGGAAGAAGGCGAAGCCGACCACGGCCACCACCGCGAGGGTGACGATCTGCGCCGAGTGGAACCAGTCGAGCTCCTTGCCCTTGTCGAGCATGAGCTGCAGCGCGCCGACCCAGATCACCAGCAGCGCGAGGCCGATGGCGTCGATCGGCACCTTGCGCGTGATGCTCTCGCGCTTGCGGTACAGCACCCAGGTGATGGCCGCGGCGACGATGCCCACCGGGATGTTGATGTAGAAGATCCAGGGCCAGGAGATGTTGTCGGTGATCCAGCCGCCGAGCAGCGGCCCCATCACCGGCGCGACCAGCGTGGTCATCGACCACATGGCCATCGCGAGGCCGGCCTTGGCGCGCGGATAGCTCGACAGCAGCAGCGTCTGCGACAGCGGGATCATGGGACCGGCGACGAAGCCCTGCAGCGCGCGGAAGGCGATCAGGGTCGTCATGTTCGGCGCCAGCCCGCACAGCAGCGAGCTGACCATGAACAGGATCACGCTCGCCATGAACAGGCGGACCTGGCCGAAGCGCTGCGTCATGAAGCCGGTGAGCGGCACCGCGATGGCGTTGGCCACCGCGAAGCTGGTGATGACCCAGGTGCCCTGCGTGGTGCTCACGCCGAGGTCGCCCGAGATCGCCGGCAGCGACACGTTCGCGATCGACGAGTCGAGCACGTTCATGAAGGTGGCGGCCGAAAGCGCAATCGTCCCCCACACGCGGGCGGAGCCCTCGAGCGGAGGCGGCGGTACGTAGGCTGGAGCGGCGGCGGTGGCCATGGTTTCAGCGCGACGTGTGGAGGGAGAGCGGTCGCAACGGCAATGCCGTGGCGATCAACCCCGTTGGCCCTGCGCGGGGATCTGCGCGGCCGAGGCCGGCGACATCGCGGGCGCGGCGGGACTCGCCGGCACCGAGGGCACGTGCACCGCCTTCGCGGCCGGGCTGTTGCCGAGGTTGGCGGCCACGATGCGGTCGACCTCGGCATCGGCGCCGCGGTCGAGCTGGCTGTAGACCTGCGTCTGCGTGAGCGCGGTGGCGCGCGGCGCGTCGGCGAGCATCTTGCCGCCCTTCTGCGTGATGTCGACCTCGACGTCCATCGACAGGCCGATGCGCAGCGGGTTGGTCTTGAGTTGCTCGGCGTCCAGCGCGATGCGCACCGGCACGCGTTGCACCACCTTGATCCAGTTGCCGGTGGCGTTCTGCGCGGGCAGCAGCGCGAAGGCGCTGCCGGTGCCCACGCCGAGGCCGGCGACCTTGCCCGTGTACTCGACCTTCTTGCCGTAGACGTCGGCGGTGAGCTTCACCGGCTGGTCGATGCGGATGTTGCGCAGCTGCACTTCCTTGAAGTTGGCGTCGACCCACAGCTGGTTGAGCGGCACGATCGACATCATCGGCGTGCCGGCCGCGACGCGCTGGCCGAGCTGCACGGTGCGCTTGGCGACGTAGCCGTCGACCGGCGCGGGCATGGCGACGCGCTGCGTGGCCAGGTAGGCCTCGCGCACCTTGGCGGCGGCGGCCAGCACGCTCGGGTGCTCGGCCACGCTGGTGCCTTCGGTCAGCGACTGGTTGCTGGCGAGCTGCTCGCGCGCGGCGATCACGCCGGCCTGCGCCGCGGCCAGCGCGCTCTTCGCGTTGGCGAGCGTGGTCTCGGCATGGTTGAGTTCTTCCTTCGACACCGCGCCGTTGCCCGACAGCGCGCGGCGGCGCTGCAGGTCGTCCTGGGCCTTGGCGATGTCGCTCTGGGCCTTGACGATGTCGCTCTGGCGCAGCGTGACCTGCGCGGCCAGCGAGCCGTTGTTGGCGTACAGCGTGCGGGTCTGGCGCACGGTCTGCGCGAGCGCGGCCTCGGCCTGCTCGAGCGCGACCTTGGCATCGGCCGGGTCGAGCTGCACGAGCGGCTGGCCGGCCTTCACGTAGTCGGTGTCGTCGGCGTTGATCGCCATCACGGTGCCGCCGATCTGCGGCGTGATCTGGATCACGTTGCCCTGCACGTAGGCGTTGTCGGTGTCCTCGTAGTGGCTGGCCACCAGCCATTCGTAGAGGCCCCAGCCGCCGCCGACCACGACCACCGCGACGGTGAGCGCGGTGAGGGCGCGGCGGCGCTTGCCGTTGCCTGCTTCGGGGACCGCGGCGGAGGAAGGAGCAGCGGTGGTCTGTGTGTTGTTGTCGCTCATGATGGTCTTTCCGGATTCGAAAGAGAGATTCAATGGGTCGCGGCCGACGGGGTCGCGGATGCCGTGGTGGTGGCGCCGGAGGCGGCGCTCGCGGTGTTCGACGGGGGCTGCCAGCCGCCGCCGAGCGCACGCGCCAGCGCGACCTGGGTGTCGAGCGCGCGCGCGGCGAGGTCGACGGCGAGCCGGCGCTGCGCCAGCACCGAGGTCTCGGCGGTCAGCACGTTGAGGTAGTTGCCGAGGCCCGCGCGGTAGCGCTGCACGGCGATGTCGTAGGCGCCCTCGGCGGCCGTCTGCGCGGCGCGCTGCTCGGCCTGCTGGCGCGCGATCGACTGGATGCTGGTGACCTGGTCGGCGGCGTCGCGCACGGCATCGATCACGGTGGCGTTGTAGCTCTCGACCGCGGCATCGAGGTCGGCCGACTTGCCGCGCAGGTTGGCGCGCAGTTGGCCGCCCTCGAAGATCGGCAGGTGGATCGCCGGGCCCACGCCCCACTGCTCGCTGCCCGACTTCAGCAGCTTGCCGAAGCCCAGGCTCTGGAAGCCGACGAAGGCCGTGAGGTTGACGTTGGGATAGAACAGGGTCTTGGCATTGGCCACGTCGCTGGTGGCGGCCTCGACGCGCCAGCGCGCGGCCGCGATGTCGGCGCGGCGGCCCAGCAGGTCGGCCGGGATGTTCGGCTGCAGCACGATCGGCTTGACGCTCGCGATCAGCGGCGGCTTGAGGGCGTCGCTCGCGCCGGGCTGGCCCACGAGCGCGTCGAGCGCGTGCTTGGCGATTGCGATCTGCTCGTCGAGCGCCTCGATCTGCTGGCGCGCCTCGGGCAGGCCGCCTTCGCTCTGGCGCAGTTCGAGCCGGGTGTCGAGGCCGGCCGAGACGCGGTCGCGCACCAGCTTCAGGGTTTCGTCGCGCTGTGCCAGCGTGCGCTGCGCCACCGCGAGCTGGTCATTGAGGCGCGCCCACTGGAAGTAGCTGCGCGCCACGTTGCTCGCGAGCAGCACGCGGGCCGCGTCGGCATCGGCGGCGGCGGCATTGGCGGCGCCGATCGCGGCATCGAGCGCGGTGCGGTTCTTGCCGAAGAAGTCGAGCTCCCAGCTCGCGCCGAGCTGCAGCAGGCCGACGTTCTGGATCGAGCCACCCAGCGGTTCGGGATAGATGTAGTTGGTGTTGAACTTCTGGCGCGTGCCATTGAAGTCGAGCCCGACCTTGGGCTTGAGCGCCGCGCCCGCGACGTCGGCATTGGCCTGCGCGCGCGCGAGGCGGGCCTGCGCGACCTGCAGGTTGGGGTTGCCGGCCACCGCCTGGTCGACCAGGCCGTTGAGCTGCGCGTCGCCGAAGGCCAGCCACCATTGGCTGTCGAGGGCGGGAGCGGCGGCCTTGTCGGCCGAGGCGATACCGAGCGAGCCGGCATCGCGCAGCTTGGCATGGCCGCCGATGCCGGCCATGTCGGCGCAGCCGGCGAGCGCGACCACCAGCAGCGCGGCGACCATGACGGGAGTGCGGCGCAGGGCGCGCGCGGCGAATGAATCAGTCATTTTTTCCTCCACGGGCCGCGAGGGCCTGTGCGTTGTCGAGGATGCGGCGCAAGTAGGACTTGAGCTGCCCCCATTCATCGGCGGTGAAGTCCGCCAGCAATTCGTTCTGCACGCGGCTCAGGACGTGGGGCACTTCCTTGGCGGCCGCGCGGCCTTCGTCGGTGAGCTCGATGTTGACCACGCGCCGGTCCTCGAGCGAACGCACGCGCCGGCACAGGCCCTTGGCCTCGAGCCGGTCGAGCAGCCGCGTCATGGCGCCGGTGTCGAGCTCGCAGGCGCGCGCCAGCTCGGCCACCGTGGTGGCCGCGCCGATGTGCAGCTTGTAGAGCGGCACCCACTGCGGATAGGTCGGGCTGCCTGGCTCGCACATGCGGGTTTCCACCGACTGCGCCACCGTGGTGACGATCCGGCGCATGAGGTAGCCGATGCTTTCCTCGGTCGAATACGACTCCGCCCGGTAGAAATCGGGCGCACGGCGCACCTCGTCCGGCGAAACCGGAGCGTCATCGGGAGCAGTGGCATCGTTCATGGCTCGAATATTAGCTGCCATGGCAATTATTGTCAAGGCGACCTTTGTGAAGGCAAAGGTTCTCTCGCGACTCGCTAGAATCGCGGCCCATGGCTTCCTCCCCCTCGCCGGCCTCCACGGCCAAGGGCTCGCCCCGATCGCTGTCGGGACTGGGCCCTTTTCTTCATCCCTACCGTGTGCAGATCACCCTGGCGGCCGTGTTCCTGGTCATGGCGGCGGTCACGACGCTGGTGTTCCCGATCGCCCTGCGCAGCCTGATCGACGGCGGCCTGGTCAACCCCGACAAGGGCGCGCAGACGATGGCGCTGCGCGAGCATTTCGGCGCCCTGTTCGCGGTCGCGGTCGCGCTCGGGCTGTTCTCGGCGGCCCGCTTCTACACGGTGAGCTGGCTCGGCGAGCGCGTCACGGCCGACCTGCGCAACGCGGTCTACAGCCGGGTGCTGCGCCAGAGCCCGGTGTTCTTCGAGACCACCCAGACCGGCGAGGTGCTGTCGCGCCTGACGGCCGACACGACGCTGGTGCAGACGGTGGTCGGCTCCTCGCTGAGCATGGGCCTGCGCAACGCGGTGATGGGCGTGGGCGCGCTCGCGATGCTGGTCTGGACCAATCCCTACGTGATGGTGCAAGTGCTCGGCCTGCTGGTGGTGGTGGTGCTGCCGAGCATGTGGTTCGGCCGCCGCGTGCGCCGGCTGTCGCGCGCCAGCCAGGACCGCGTGGCCGACTCGAGCGCGATCGCGGCCGAGGTGCTGAACGCGATCCCCGTGGTGCAGAGCTACACCGCCGAGGACCGCGAGGCCGGCCGCTTCGAAGGTTCGACCGAGAACGCCTTCCGCACCGCCGTGCGCCGCACCAAGGCGCGCTCGGTGCTGGTCGCCTTCATCATCATCGCGACCTCGGCGGCGCTGCTGTGGGGCCTGTACCAGGGCACGCAGGCGGTGCTGCGCGGCGACATCACGGCCGGCCACCTGGGCCAGACCGTGGTCTACGTGGCGATCCTCGCGAGCGCCACCGCGGTGCTCGGCGAGGTCTACGGCGACCTGCTGCGCGCCGCCGGCGCCACCGAGCGGTTGATGGAGCTGCTGCACGCGCCCGCGGCCATCGTCTCGCCGGCCGCGCCGGTGCGCTCGCCCGTGCCCGCCGCGGGCAGCGCGATCGTGTTCGACCGGATCAGCTTCCACTACCCCTCGCGGCCCGGGACGCCGGCGCTGCGCGACTTCTCGCTGGCCGTGACGCCGGGCGAGACGGTGGCGCTGGTCGGCTCGAGCGGCGCCGGCAAGAGCACGGTGTTCCAGCTGCTGCTGCGCTACTACGACCCGCAGTCGGGCCAGCTGCTGCTCGACGACGCGCCGCTGTCCTCGCTGGCGCTGCACGACCTGCGCACGCGCATCGGCCTGGTGCCGCAAGATGCCGTGATCTTCTCGGCCAGCGCGCTCGAGAACATCCGCTACGGCCGGCCCGAGGCCAGCGTCGAGGAGGTGCATGCCGCCGCGCGCGCCGCCTTCGCGCACGACTTCCTGCAGGCCCTGCCGCAGGGCTACGACACCTTCCTCGGTGAGCGCGGCGTGCGGCTGTCGGGCGGCCAGCGCCAGCGCATCGCGATCGCGCGCGCCATGCTCAAGAATCCCCCGCTGCTGCTGCTCGACGAGGCCACGAGCGCGCTCGACGCCGAAAGCGAACGCATGGTGCAGGCCGCGCTCGAGTCGGCGATGGAAGGCCGCACGACGCTGGTGATCGCGCACCGGCTGGCCACCGTGCAGAAGGCCGACCGCATCGTGGTGCTCGACCATGGCGGCATCGTCGAACAGGGCACGCATGCGGCGCTGGTGGCGCAGGGCGGGGTCTATGCGCGGCTGGCGGCGCTGCAGTTCACCAGCTGATCGGGATCGGGGACCGAACGCGGAAGACGCGAAGGTTTCGCAGAAGTCGCAGAAGGAATTCGGAAAAGGAAAAGGAAAAGGAGAGCCTGGGCTCTCCTTTCTTGTTTCTGGTGTGGCCCGACCTTCGGGGGCTATTGCAGGGTTTCCTTGAGCCCCGCCGGAATCGGCAGCGGCATCACCGCGATGCCCTCGTCGAGCAGCGCCTCGGTCTGCTCGGGCGTCGCCTGGCCGCGGATGCCGCGCTCCTTGGTCTCGCCATAGTGCATCTTGCGGGCCTCGTCGGCGAAGCGGTCGCCGACGTCCTCGGTCTTGGCCAGCACCTCGCGCACGGCGCGCATCCAGCGCGCCTCGGGCGACATCTCGGCCGGCAGGTTCGCGGAGGCCGGTGCGGGAGCGCCGGCGTTCGAACGCTCGGACTCGGGCGCCTTCGCGTTGCCCAGGTTCAGGCGCGGCGCGCTCAGCAGCTTGACGATCGCGGTGTCGGCGCAGACCGGGCACTCGACCAGTCCGCGCGCGAGCTGGCTCTCGAAATCCTCATTGGACCCGAACCAGCCTTCGAAGCCGTGGCCGTGCGCGCATTGGAGATCGAGGACCTTCATGCGCGCGATTATCCCCGGGCCGAGTCGCCCTGCCAGTCGAGAGCCCATGCACCCGAACCCGTGTTCTGCAGCCACAGCGCGCAGGCCAGGGTCTTGGCGTCGGTGACCGAGCCGTCGCGGCACCAGCCCAGCAGTTCGTCGGGCGTGGCGGTGAACACGTCGAGGAACTCGCCGTGGTCGAGCTGCCGCTCGCCGAGCGAGAGTCCGCGCGCGAAGTAGATGTGGATGATTTCGGTCGAATAGCCCACGGCCAGGTGCATCGCGCCGGCACGCGCCCATTCGCGCGCGCGGTAGCCGGTTTCCTCGAGCAGTTCGCGCTGGCCGCAGACCAGCGGATCCTCGCCCGCGTCGAGCTTGCCCGCGGGGAATTCGATCATCACCTGGCCCACCGGGTAGCGGAACTGGCGCTCGAGCACCACGCGGCCATCGTCGAGCAGCGGAATCACCACCACGGCCCCCGGATGCACGACGTATTCGCGCGTGGCGCTGTGGCCATCGGGCAGCTTCACGGTGTCGCGGCGGACTTCGAGGAAGTTGCCCTTGGCGAGCGATTCGCGCGAGGTGAGCTCTTCGCGCAGGTGCGCGTCCGCGGGGGTGCTGGTGGTCATGGTGCGCTCCGTGATCGGGTGGATGGCGGCCTCAGTGCCGGTGCTTCATCAGGTAGCGCCACGTGAAGCCCGGGAAAGCCAGCACGATGAACAGCGCGCCGGTCACCGCATAGAACTCCCAGCCCTGCGTGGCGATCTGCCCTGCCCTGCGCTCGAACAGCAGGCCGATGCCGCCGGCGATGAAATACAGCACCACCAGCTCGCCGAAGCGCACGGCCAGCGTCTTGCGCGCGCCGATCGCCACGGCGCCGAAGAGCCGCTCGTTGACGAACGGCAGGTTGGCCGCCAGCAGGGCCAGCAGCAACACCACCCAGACCGAAGCCGTCTGCGACACCTTGTGCGGGCCCTGGCGCGCGGCGCGTCAGTTCGCCAGCGTGGCGACGATGGCCTTGGCGCACAGCGTCATCAGGCCGCCCGGCACGATGCCGAGGATCAGGATCAGCGCACCGTTGATCGTCAGCACGGTGCGCACGTCGCGCGGCGCCGACACGGTGCTGGCCGTGACCGGTGCGTCGAAGTACATGACCTTGACCACGCGCAGGTAGTAGAAGGCGCCCACCAGCGACATCAGCACCGCGAACACGGCGAGGCCGATGTAGAGGGCCTGGCCCGAGGCGATCAGCGCCTGCAGCACAGCCAGCTTGGCATAGAAGCCGACCAGCGGCGGGATGCCCGCGAGCGAGAACATGGTGATCGCCATCACGCCGGCATACAGCGGGCTGCGCTGGTTGAGGCCGGCCAGGTCGGTGATCTCCTCGCTCTCGAAGCCTTCGCGCGCCAGCAGCAGGATGGTGCCGAAGCTCGCCAGCGTCGTGAGCACGTAGGTCACGATGTAGAACATCGAGGCGCTGTAGGCGAACTGGGCGTTGTAGGTATTGCCGTTGACCACGCCCGCCACCAGGCCGAGCAGCACGAAGCCCATCTGCGAGATGGTCGAGTAGGCCAGCATGCGCTTGAGGTTGGTCTGCGCGATGGCGGCCAGGTTGCCGACCACCAGCGAGGCGATGGCCAGCACCGCGAGCATCTGCTGCCAGTCGATCGCCAGCGGCAGCAGGCCTTCGACCAGCAGGCGGATGATGATCGCGAAGGCCGCGAGTTCGGGCGCGGCGCCGATCATCAGCGTGATCGCCGTGGGCGCGCCCTGGTAGACGTCGGGCACCCACATGTGGAACGGGGCGGCGCCGACCTTGAACGCCAGACCGGCCACGATGAACACGAGGCCGAACACCAGCACCTGGTGGTTGACCTTGCCGCTCGCGATCGCCTTGAACACCTCGTTCACGTCGAGCGAACCGGTGGCGCCGTACATCATCGACAGGCCGTAGAGCAGGAAGCCGCTGGCCATGGCGCCGAGCACGAAGTACTTCATGGCGGCTTCGCTGGCGACCGCGTTGTCGCGGCGCAGCGCCACCAGCGCGTAGCTCGAGAGCGTCAGCAGTTCGAGGCCGAGGTAGATCAGCAGGAAGTTGCTGCCCGAGATCATCACGAACATGCCCAGCAGCGCGAACATGCCCAGCGTGAACATCTCGCCGCCGCGCAGCATGTCGCGGTCGGCCGCGTAGGGACGGCCGTAGACCAGCGTGACCATCAGCGCCAGCGAGGCGAAGCACTTGAGCCAGTTGCCCATCGGGTCGCTCACGACCATGTTGCCGAAGCCGTAGATGGCCTTGCCCTCGCTCGCGGCCATGCCGGTCATCGCGGCCACCACGGCCAGCGTGATCAGGGTCAGGACGTAGGTGCGGGTGCGGCGGGCGCTGGTGTCCGACAGGTCGACCAGCGCGATGATGCAGGCCATGACCAGCAACACGATTTCAGGGTAGATCGTGACCCAGCTGAGTTTGTCAATCATCTCGTTCTCTTCTTCAGCCAGCCATCAGGAGGGGATCTTCGACACCGCCACATGACGCAGCAGCTGGGTCACGGAGGCATCCATCACGTCGGTGAAGGGCTTGGGGAACAGGCCCATCCACAGCACCGCGATCGCCAGCAGCGCCAGCATCAGGAATTCGCGCGCATTGATGTCGCTGAGTTCCTTCACGTGGTCGTTGCCGACCGGCCCGAGGTAGACGCGCTTGTACATCCACAGGGTGTAGGCGGCGCCGAAGATCAGCGCGGTGGCCGAGGCCAGGCCGATCCAGAAGTTGGCCTTGACCGCGCCCAGGATCACCATCCACTCGCCGACGAAACCGGCGGTGCCCGGCAGGCCGCAGTTGGCCATCGCGAACAGCAGCATGAAGGCGGCGAACTTGGGCATGGTGTTGACCACGCCGCCGTAGTCCGCGATCTGGCGCGAATGCACGCGGTCGTAGAGCACGCCGATGCCGAGGAACATGGCGCCCGACACGAAGCCGTGGGCGATCATCTGCACGATGCCGCCGGCCACGCCGAGTTCGTTGAAGATGAAGAAGCCGAGCGTGACGAAGCCCATGTGGGCGACCGACGAATAGGCCACCAGCTTCTTCATGTCCTGCTGCACCATCGCGACCAGGCCGACGTAGATCACGGCGATCAGCGACAGCGCGATCATGAGCCAGGCCCATTCGTGCGCGGCATCGGGCGCGATCGGCATCGAGAAGCGCAGGAAGCCGTAGGCACCGAGCTTCAGCATGATCGCGGCCAGCACGGCGGAGCCGCCGGTCGGGGCCTCGACGTGCACGTCGGGCAGCCAGGTGTGGACCGGCCACATCGGCACCTTGACCGCGAAGGCCGCGAAGAAGGCGAAGAACAGCAGCGTCTGGGCATGGCCGCTCAGCGGCAGCTTGTGCCAGGCGAGGATGTCGAAGCTGCCGCCCGAGGTGTTGTACAGGTAGATCAGCGCCACCAGCATCAAGAGCGAGCCGAGCAGCGTGTAGAGGAAGAACTTGAAGGCCGCGTAGATCTTGTTCGGGCCGCCCCAGATGCCGATGATCAGGTACATCGGGATCAGCGTGGCTTCGAAGAAGACGTAGAACAGCAGGCCGTCGATGGCCGAGAACACGCCGATCATCAGGCCCGACAGGATCAGGAACGCGCCCATGTACTGGTTGACGCGCTCGGTGATCACTTCCCAGGCCGAGATCACCACGATGATCGTGATGAACGCGGTCAGCAGCACGAACCACACCGACAGGCCGTCGACGCCCAGGTTGTAGTTGATGTTGAAACGCTCGATCCAGGGCGCCTTCTCCACGAACTGCATCGCGGCGGTGCCGTTCTGGAACCGCGTGATCAGCGGCAGCGTGACCAGGAAGCTCACGATCGACCCGACGAGCGCCACCCAGCGCACGCCCTTGGCATGCTCGTCGCGACCGAACGCCAGCAGCACGGCACCGAATGCGATCGGCACCCAGATGGCAAGGCTCAACAAACCCATTTTTCTTTTACTCCAGCGCTTTGCGGCTTAGCGTTTGAACCAGACGAAGTACGTCATCAGGACGAAGATCCCGAGCAGCATCGCGAAGGCGTAGTGATAGATGTAGCCCGACTGCAGCCAGCGGACCACGCCCGAGATGCGGCCCACCAGCTTCCACGAGCCATTGACGACCGCGCCGTCGATCAGTGCCTGATCGCCGCCCTTCCACAGGCCCATGCCGAGGGCGCGGGCACCGCGCGCGATGATGTTCTCGTTGATCCAGTCGAGGTAGTACTTGTTCTCGAGCAGGCGGTACACGGGGCCGAAGGCGCGCTTGATCGCGGCCGGCAGCGCCGGGTTGACCATGTACATGTAGTACGAGAGCGCCACGCCCGCGAGCGCCAGCCAGAACGGCATGGTCTGCAGGCCGTGCAGCGCCATCGCGCCGGCACCGTGGAAGGCCTCCTCGAGCTCCTTCATGGCGTGGTGCTTCGTCGCGTCGACGAAGATCGCGTCCTTGAAGAACTCGCCGTAGAGCATCGGGTGGATCGTCAGGAAACCGATGACCACCGAGGGGATCGCGAGCAGCACCAGCGGCAGCCACACCACCCAGGGCGATTCGTGCGGCTTGTGGTCGTCGTGACCGTGGCCATGGCCGTGGTCGTCGTGCGCGTGATGGTCGTCGTGCGCGTGATGGTCGTCGTGGTGCGCATCGGGGTTCTGGTCGTAGCGTTCCTTGCCGTGGAAGACCAGGAAGTACATGCGGAACGAATAGAAGGCCGTGACGAACACGCCGATCAGCACCGCGTAGTAGGCGAAGTTCGCGCCCCACAGGTGGCTTTCCTTCACCGCCTCGATGATGCTGTCCTTCGAGTAGAAGCCCGAGAACAGCGGCGTGCCGATCAGCGCCAGCGAGCCCAGCAGCGAGGTGATCCAGGTGATCGGCATGTACTTGCGCACGCCGCCCATCCAGCGGATGTCCTGGTTGTGGTGCATGCCGATGATGACCGAGCCCGCGCCGAGGAACAGCAGCGCCTTGAAGAAGGCGTGGGTCATCAGGTGGAACACCGCGACCGAATAGGCCGAGGCACCGAGCGCCACCGTCATGTAGCCCAGCTGCGACAGCGTGGAGTACGCCACCACGCGCTTGATGTCGTTCTGGATGATGCCGAGGAAGCCCATGAACAGCGCGGTGATGGCACCGATCACGAGGATGAAGCTCAGGGCCGTGTCGCTCAGCTCGAACAGCGGCGACATGCGCGCCACCATGAAGATGCCTGCCGTCACCATGGTCGCCGCGTGGATCAGCGCCGAGATCGGGGTCGGGCCTTCCATCGAGTCGGGCAGCCACACGTGCAGCGGGAACTGCGCGCTCTTGCCCATCGCGCCGATGAACAGGCAGATGCAGATCACGGTGATCAGCATCCAGTCGGTGCCCGGGAAGGTGATGCCGCCGAGCGTGCCGGCCTTGGCGAAGGCTTCGGTGTAGTTGAGCGTGCCCGCGTAGGCCGCGATCAGGCCGATGCCGAGGATGAAGCCGAAGTCGCCCACGCGGTTGACCAGGAAGGCCTTCATGTTCGCGAAGATCGCGGTCGGCTTGTTGAACCAGAAGCCGATCAGCAGGTACGACACCAGGCCCACCGCTTCCCAGCCGAAGAACAGCTGCAGCATGTTGTTGCTCATCACGAGCATCAGCATGGAGAAGGTGAAGAGCGAGATGTACGCGAAGAAGCGGTTGTAGCCCTCGTCTTCTTCCATGTAGCCGATGGTGTAGATGTGGACCATCAGCGACACGAAGGTCACGACGCACATCATCATCGCGGTGAGGCCGTCGACCATGAAGCCGACTTCCATCTTGAGGCCGCCGACGACCATCCACTCGTAGAGGGTCTGGTTGAAGCGGGCGCCGTCGACGATGACCGACTTGAGCGTCAGCGCCGAGATGACGAAGGCGACGAACACGCCGAGGATGGTCAGCGAGTGCGTGATCTTGCGGCCGATGTGGTTGCCGCCGAACTTGGTGCCGAAGATGCCGGCCAGGGCCGCCCCGACCAGGGGGGCCATGGGAACGGCCAGCAGCGTGGATGCGGAAAGGGTTGCGCTCATTCTGGTGTCAGCCTTGGATCAGCCCTTGAGCGAGTTGAGTTCGTCGACGTTGATGTTCGACTTGTTGCGGAACAGCAGCACCAGCAGCGCGAGGCCGATGGCCGACTCGGCCGCGGCCACCGTCAGGATGAAGAACACGAAGATCTGGCCGTGCATGTCGCCCAGGAAGTGCGAGAAGGCGACGAAGTTCATGTTGACCGCGAGCAGCATCAGCTCGATGGCCATCAGCAGCACGATCAGGTTCTTGCGGTTCAGGAAGATGCCGATCACCGACAGCGCGAACAGCATCGCGCCCAGCGAGAGGAAGTGTCCGAGGGTGAGCGTCATGCCTTGTTCTCCTTTGCTGCCGGCGCCGCCGCTTCGGCCGGGGCTTCCACCACGGGCTCCGCCGCGCGGGTGACCGGCATCTGCACCACGCGCACGCGGTCGCGCGCCTTCACGCGCACCTGGTCGGCCGGGTCGACGTACTTGCTGTCCTTGCGGGTGCGCAGGGTCAGCGCGATGGCGGCGATGATGGCCACCAGCAGGATGACGGCGGCGATCTCCAGCGGATAGAGGTATTCGGAATACAGCAGCTTGCCCAGCTCGAGCGTGTTGGAGCTGTTGGCCGCGGCCACCGCGCGCGGTGCCTCGCCCAGGCGGAAGCCGCCCATCAGCACGGCCGCCATCTCGAGCGCGATCAGCGCGCCGACGGCCGCCGCCAGCGGGAAGTGCTTCCAGAAGCCCTGCCGCAGGCTGTCGACGTTGATGTCCAGCATCATCACGACGAACAGGAACAGCACCATCACCGCGCCCACGTACACCAGCACGAGCGAGATCGCGAGGAATTCGGCGCGCAGCAGCAGCCAGATGGCCGAAGCCTGGAAGAAGGCCAGCACGAGGTACAACGCCGCGTACACGGGGTTGCGGGCGGTGATGACGCGGAACGATGCGAACAGCAGCACCGCGGCAAACAGATAGAACAGACCGGTCTTGACGTCCATGAGTTCGAATTCGTAGGGGTTCAGGCCAGGCCGGCTCAGCGGTACTTGGCGTCAGCCGCCTTGTTTGCCGCGATTTCTGTTTCGTAGCGGTCGCCCACGGCCAGCAGCATGTCCTTGGTGAAGTACAGGTCGCCGCGCTTTTCGCCGTGGTATTCGAAGATGTGGGTTTCCACGATCGAGTCGACCGGGCAGCTCTCTTCGCAGAAGCCGCAGAAGATGCACTTCGTCAGGTCGATGTCGTAGCGCGTGGTGCGGCGCGAGCCGTCGTCGCGCACATCGGATTCGATGGTGATCGCGAGCGCGGGGCACACGGCCTCGCAGAGCTTGCAGGCGATGCAGCGTTCTTCGCCGTTCTCGTAGCGGCGCAGCGCGTGCAGGCCGCGGAAGCGCGGCGACAGCGGCGTCTTCTCTTCGGGGAACTGCACCGTGATCTTGCGGCTGAAGGCGTACTTGCCCGTGATGGCCAGGCCCTTGAACAGCTCGAACAGCATGAAGCTGCCGAGAAAGTCCTTGAGCGAGAACGGCGCGGACGGGGTTGCGGTGTGCGCAGACATGGTGTTGGCGCTTCCAGTTATTTCCAGATGTTGAACGGCGTCTGCATCCAGCCACCGACCACGACCAGCCACACGAGGGTGACGGGAATGAAGATCTTCCAGCCCAGACGCATGATCTGGTCATAGCGGAAGCGCGGGAACGTCGAGCGCACCCACAGGAACATGGTGACCACGCAGAAGGTCTTGGCGCCGAGCCAGATCCAGCCCGGGATGAAGCTCAGGAACTCGAACGGGGGCAGCCAGCCGCCGAGGAACAGGATGACGGTCAGGATCGAGACCAGCCACATGTTCGCGTACTCGGCCAGGAAGAACATCGCGAAGCTCATGCCCGAGTACTCGATCATGTGACCCGCGACGATTTCCGATTCGCCTTCCACCACGTCGAAGGGGTGGCGGTTGGTCTCGGCCAGGCCCGAGATGAAGTAGACGACGAAGATCGGCAGCAGCGGCAGCCAGTTCCACGACAGGAAGCCGACGCCGAGGTTGGCGAACATGCCCTTGCCCTGGACGTTCACGATCTCGCTCATGTTCAGGCTGCCGGTGACCATCAGCACCACGACGAAGCAGAAGCCCATCGCGATTTCGTAGCTCACCATCTGGGCCGATGCACGCAGCGCGCCCAGGAAGGCGTACTTCGAGTTCGAGGCCCAGCCCGCGATGATCACGCCATAGACCTCGAGCGAGGTGATGGCCATCACGAACAGCAGGCCGGCGTTGATGTTGGCGAGCGCCACGTCGGGACCGAAGGGAATCACGGCCCAGGCGGCGAGCGCCGGCATGATGGTCATGATCGGGCCGAGCAGGAACAGGCCCTTGTTGGCGACCGTCGGAAGGATGATTTCCTTGGTCATCAGCTTGAGCGCGTCGGCGATCGGCTGCAGCAGGCCCAGCGGCCCGATGCGGTTCGGGCCCACGCGGATCTGCGTGAAGCCGATGGCCTTGCGTTCCCACAGCGTGAGGTAGGCCACCGCCAGCATCAGCGGGATGACCACGACGATGATCTTGATCAGCGTCCAGATGACGGGCCAGACCACGCCGGTCCACCAGCCGGCGGCGACGAGACCCTGGCCGAAGCCGTGAATGGCGTCGATCATGCCGACACCTCCTCGGCCTGAGCGCTGGCGGGCGCGGCACCGATGCCATGGCCCGCGTTGCGCGCGTCGGCGGTCAGTTGCAGCGACGGCGCGCGGCGCACGATCGAATCGAGCTGGTAGATGCTCGCGACCACGGGCGCGGCCGCGCCGTTGTCGGCCGCCGCAGCGGCACCGGTGGCGTTGCGCAGCGCATCGGCCGGCAGCGCGCCGTTGTCGCCCACCGTGCGCAGCACGTCGGCGGTCGATTCGAACGCGAAGCCTTGCAGGCCCAGCAGGTTGGCGAGCACGCGCAGCACCTTCCAGGCCGGACGGGCCTCGCCCTGCGGCTTGACCACGGCGTGGAAGCTCTGCAGGCGGCCTTCGGCATTGACGAAGCTGCCGGGCGTTTCGGTGAACGGCGCGATCGGCAGCAGCACGTCGCTGAATTCGAGGTTGGCCTTGAACGGGCTCAGCGTGACCACCATCTGCGCATTGCCAATGGTGTCGGCGGCAGCGGCGCCGGCGGCCGAGTCGAACACCGGCTCGGTGTTCAGCAGCAGCACGGCCTTGAGGCCGGAGCCGGCGGCGAGCATCTGGCCGGCGTGAAGGCCGCCGTTCTTCGGGAACGCGCCCACGAGCTGCGCGCCCACGGTGTTCGCGGCTTCGGTCAGGTAGCCGACGCTGGCGCCGGTCTGCGCGCCGATCCAGTTGGCCAGCGCGAGCAGGCTGCCGGCCTGCGCATGGTGCGCGGCCGCATTGCCCAGCAGGATGGCCTTGCGCTCGCCGCTCAGCAGCGAGGCGGCGATGGCCTGCGCGGTGGCGTCGGGCGCGTTGGCGGGTGCCAGCGGCGCGGCGGCGCCAGTGGACTGGCCCACCACGGTCGCGATCGCGGCCAGCACTTCGATCCATTGGCCGGCATCGACGATGGCGGCCTGCGCGGGCTGGATGGCCCAGGCTTCGGCGTCGGCCATCAACTGCTTCGAGGTCAGCACGCTGAGCGCGGCGCCCTTGCGCACGGCCTGGCGGATGCGCTGCGCGAACAGCGGATGGTCCTTGCGCAGGTTCGAGCCGACGACGAAGGCGCGCTGCAGTTGGGTCAGCGAGGCGATCGAGGTGCCGAGCCAGCGGATGCCTTCGAAGGCCGTGAATTCGGCGTTGCGCAGGCGGTAGTCGATGTTGTCGCTGCCGAGCTCGCGCGTGAGCAGCGCGGCGAGCTGCAGCTCCTCGAGCGTGCTGTGCGGGCTGACCAGCGTGCCGATGCTCTGCGCGCCATGGTCGGCCTTGATCTGCTTGAGGCCGTTGGCCACGTACTCGAGCGCGGTCTGCCAGTCGACCTGCTGCCATTGGCCGCCCTGCTTGAGCATGGGCTGCGTCAGGCGCTCGCCGCCGTTGAGCGCTTCGTACGAGAAGCGGTCACGGTCGGCGATCCAGCATTCGTTGACGTCTTCGTTCTCGAGCGGCACCACGCGCATCACGCGGTTGTTCTTGACCTGGACGATCAGGTTGGCGCCGGTGGAGTCGTGCGGGCTCACCGACTTGCGGCGCGACAGTTCCCAGGTGCGGGCGCTGTAGCGGAAGGGCTTGCTCGTGAGCGCGCCGACCGGGCAGATGTCGATCATGTTGCCCGAGAGCTCGGAGTCGACCGAGTCGCCGAGGAAGGTTTCGATTTCCGAGTGCTCGCCGCGGTGCGACATGCCGAGCTCCATCACGCCGGCCACTTCCTGGCCGAAGCGGACGCAGCGCGTGCAGTGGATGCAGCGGCTCATCTCTTCCATGCTGATCAGCGGGCCCACGTCCTTGTGGAACACGACGCGCTTCTCTTCCTCGTAGCGCGAGGAGGAACCGCCGTAGCCCACGGCCAGGTCCTGCAGCTGGCATTCGCCGCCCTGGTCGCAGATCGGGCAGTCCAGCGGATGGTTGATCAGCAGGAACTCCATGACCGACTGCTGGGCCTTGATCGCCTTCTCGCTCTTGGTGCGGACGATCATGCCCTGCGTGACGGGCGTGGCGCAGGCCGGCATCGGCTTGGGCGCCTTTTCGACGTCGACCAGGCACATGCGGCAGTTGGCCGCGATGCTGAGCTTCTTGTGATAGCAGAAGTGCGGAATGTAGGTGCCGGCCTTGTCGGCAGCATGCATGACCATGCTGCCTTCGGCCACTTCGACCTTCTTGCCGTCGAGTTCGATTTCAACCATATGTCTTTTTCTCGCGCTCAGGCCTGGACCGTTGCTTTCGGGACGTAGCCCGGGATCAAGGCTTCGAACTCGTGGCGGAAGTGCTTGATCATGGCGCGCACCGGCATGGCCGCCGCGTCGCCGAGGGCGCAGATGGTGCGGCCCATGATGTCGCCGGCGACGGAGTCCAGCAGCTGCAGGTCGCTGGGCTTGCCCTGGCCGTTGTGGATGCGGTCGACCACGCGGTAGAGCCAGCCGGTGCCTTCGCGGCACGGCGTGCACTGGCCGCAGGATTCGTGCATGTAGAAATACGAGAGGCGCTTGAGCGACTCGACCATCGAGCGGCTGTCGTCCATCACGATCACCGCGCCCGACCCCAGCATGGAGCCGGCCTTGGAGATGGAGTCGTAGTCCATCGTGCACTGCATCATGATGTCGGCCGGCAGCACCGGTGCCGACGAGCCGCCGGGAATCACGGCCTTGAGCGTGCGGCCCTTGCGCACGCCGCCGGCCAGTTCGAGCAGCTTGGAGAACGGCGTGCCCATCGGCACTTCGTAGTTGCCCGGCAGTTCGACGTCGCCGCTGACCGAATAGATCTTGGTGCCGCCATTGTTCGGCTTGCCGCACTCGAGGTACGCCTGGCCACCGTTGCGGATGATCCAGGGCACCGCCGCGAAGGTCTCGGTGTTGTTGATGGTGGTCGGCTTGCCGTACAGGCCGAAGCTGGCCGGGAACGGCGGCTTGAAGCGCGGCTGGCCCTTCTTGCCTTCGAGCGATTCGAGCAGCGCGGTTTCCTCGCCGCAGATGTAGGCGCCGAAGCCGTGGGCGGCGTGCAACTGGAAGTTGTACGTGCTGCCCATGATCTTGTCGCCCAGATAACCGGCGGCGCGCGCCTCCTCGAGGGCTTCCTCGAAGCGCTCGTAGCTCTGGAAGATCTCGCCGTGGATGTAGTTGTAGCCCACGCTGATGCCCATCGCATAGGCGGCGATGGCCATGCCCTCGATCACGATGTGCGGGTTGAACTGCAGGATGTCGCGGTCCTTGCAGGTGCCCGGCTCGCCTTCGTCCGAATTGCAGACCAGGTACTTCTGGCCCGGGAACTGGCGCGGCATGAAGCTCCACTTCAGGCCGGTCGGGAAACCGGCGCCGCCGCGGCCGCGCAGGCCCGAGGCCTTGACCTCGGCGATCACCTGGTCGGGCGTCAGGCCCTCGGTGAGGATCTTGCGCAGCGCCTGGTAGCCGCCGCGCGCCTCGTAGTCGGCGAGATGCCAGTTGGTGCCGTCGAGGCCGGCATAGATCTGGGCGCCGATGTGGCGGTCATGGAAGCAGGTCTGCACGCCGGTGGCGCGGAACTGCGAAAGAACCTGATCGGGCGTCATCACGAAGCCTCCCCGGGGGTTGCACTGCGCAGGCCATCGACGAGCTGGTCGAGCTTGTCGTTGCTCATGAAGCTGCACATCGTGCGGTCGTTGACCAGCATCACCGGCGAATCGGCGCAGGCGCCCAGGCATTCGCTCTGCTGCAGCGTGAACAGGCCATCGGCCGTGGTCTCGCCCATCTTGATGCCGAGCTTCTTCTCGAGGTGCACGAGGGCGGCGACGCCATCGCGCAGCTGGCACGGCAGGTTGGTGCAGACGTTGAGCTTGTACTTGCCCACCGCATGCTGGTTGTACATGTTGTAGAAGGTCGTGACCTCGTGCACCGCGATCGGCGCCATGCCGAGGTACTCGGCGATCTCGCGCTCGCGCTGGGCGCTCACGAAACCCTCGTCCTGCTGCACGATCGCCAGGCAGGCCATCACGGCCGACTGCTTGCCGGCCTCGGGGTACTTGGCCACCTCGCGCGCGAAGCGTTCGAGGGTCTCAGGCTTCAGCGGCGCCGAAGGCGCCGCGTGAGTGTCATGGGTAGAGGAAGTCATTCGCTCTTTCTCACCTGTCGATTTCGCCGAACACGATGTCCATCGTGCCGATCACCGCGACAGCGTCGGCGATCATGTGGCCGCGCGACATTTCGTCGAGGGCGGCGAGGTGCGGGAAGCCAGGGGCGCGGATCTTCAGGCGGTACGGCTTGTTGGCGCCGTCGCTCACGAGATAGATGCCGAACTCGCCCTTCGGATGCTCGACGGCGGCATAGGCCTCGCCCTCGGGCACGTGGAAGCCTTCGGTGAAGAGCTTGAAATGGTGGATCAGCTCCTCCATGTTCGCCTTCATCGATTCGCGCGCGGGCGCGGCGACCTTGTGGTTGTCGGTGATCACCGGGCCGGGGTTGGCGCGCAGCCATGCCGCGCACTGCTGGATGATCTTGTTGGCCTGGCGCATCTCCTCGACGCGCACCAGGTAGCGGTCGTAGCAGTCGCCGGTGCGGCCGACCGGCACGTCGAACTGCATGCGGTCGTAGACGTCGTAGGGCTGCTTCTTGCGCAGGTCCCATTCGACGCCCGAGCCACGCAGCATCGGGCCGGTGAAGCCGAGGTTGAGCGCGCGCTCCGGCGTGACCACGCCGATGCCCACGGTGCGCTGCTTCCAGATACGGTTGTCGGTGAGCAGCGTCTCGTACTCGTCGACCATCTTCGGGAAGCGCTTGCAGAAATCGTCGACGAAGTCGAGCAGCGAGCCCTGGCGGTTCTCGTTGAGCTTCTCGATCGCCTTCGCGTTCTTGATCTTGCTGACCTTGTACTGCGGCATCACGTCCGGCAGGTCGCGGTACACGCCGCCCGGACGGAAGTAGGCCGCGTGCATGCGCGCGCCCGACACCGCCTCGTACATGTCGAACAGGTCTTCGCGTTCGCGGAAGCAGTAGATGAGCATGTTCATCGCACCGCAATCGAGGCCGTGCGCGCCGAGCCACAGCAGGTGGTTCAGCAGCCGGGTGATCTCGGCGAACATGACGCGGATGTACTGCGCGCGGATCGGCACCTCGAGGCCCATCATCTTCTCGATGGCGAGGCAGTAGGCGTGCTCGTTGGACATCATCGACACGTAGTCGAGGCGGTCCATGTAGGGCAGCGACTGGATGAAGGTGCGCGATTCGGCGAGCTTCTCGGTCGCGCGGTGCAGCAGGCCGATGTGCGGGTCGGCGCGCTGGATCACTTCGCCGTCGAGCTCGAGCACCAAGCGCAGCACGCCGTGTGCCGCGGGATGCTGGGGACCGAAGTTGAGGGTGTAGTTCTTGATTTCGGCCATGTCAGTGGAGTCCGCCGCCGTAGTTGTCTTCGCGGATCACGCGCGGCGTGATCTCGCGCGGCTCGATCGATACCGGCTGGTAGACCACGCGCTTCTGCTCTTCGTCGTAGCGCATCTCGACATGACCCGACACCGGGAAGTCCTTGCGGAACGGATGGCCGATGAAGCCGTAGTCGGTCAGGATGCGGCGCAGGTCGTCGTGGCCTTCGAACACGATGCCGTAGAGGTCGAAGGCCTCGCGCTCGAACCAGGTCGCCGCGTTCCACACGGGCTGCAGGGAGTCGACCACCGGCAGGTCTTCGCTGGGCGCGAACACCTTGAGGCGCACGCGCTGGTTGAGGCTCACCGACAGCAGGTGCGAGACGACGCCGTAGCGCTCGCCTTCCCACTCGCCTTCGCGGTAGTCGGAATAGTCCATGCCGCAGAGATCGATCAGCTGCTCGAAGCGGCAGCCCGGCGCATCGCGCAGCAGCAGCGCCGCGTCGATGTAATCGGCAGCGCCCACCACCACGGTCACCTCACCCAGCGCAACGGTCACGCTCCGGGCCTTGTCGCCCAGGGTCTGCACCAGAGTCGCCTGCAGCGCCTCCGGAGAAATTGCAAAGTCGGTCATCTCGGCAATTCCTCAGGCACGCGCGATGGTGTTGGTGCGGCGGATCTTCTGCTGCAGCTGGATGATCCCGTAGAGCAGCGCTTCGGCGGTGGGCGGGCAGCCCGGCACGTAGACGTCGACCGGAACGATCCGGTCGCAGCCACGCACCACCGAGTAGCTGTAGTGGTAGTAGCCGCCGCCGTTGGCGCACGAACCCATCGAGAGCACCCAGCGCGGCTCGGGCATCTGGTCATAGACCTTGCGCAGCGCCGGCGCCATCTTGTTGCACAGCGTGCCGGCCACGATCATCAGGTCGGACTGACGCGGGCTCGGACGGAACAGCATGCCGAAACGGTCGATGTCGTAGCGGGCCGCGCCCGCGTGCATCATTTCGACCGCACAGCAAGCCAGACCGAACGTCATCGGCCACAGAGATCCGGTCTTCGCCCAGTTCACCACCGAGTCGTAGGTGGTCGTGACGAAGCCTTCCTTGAGAACGCCTTCAATGGCCATCGTGTAGCTTCCTTATTCCCAGTCGAGCGCGCCTTTTTTCCACTCGTAGGCGAAGCCCACGACGAGGATGGCGAGAAAGATCATCATGGCCCAGAAGCCGACAGCACCGATCTCCTTGAGCGCAATGGCCCACGGGAAGAGAAAGGCAATCTCCAGATCGAACAGGATGAAGAGAATGGCAACCAGGTAATAGCGCACGTCGAACTTCATGCGCGCATCCTCGAAGGCCTCGAAGCCGCACTCGTAAGGTGCGTTCTTGGCTGCGTCAGGCCGATTGGGGCCGAGGATGTATCCGATGACCTGTGGAGCGACGCCTACGCCGACCCCGACCAGAATGAACAAAAGGACGGGAAGGTAGGAATCGAGGTTCATCGGGAGCTTTCACCGCTTGCCACCGACAGAAGCACCTTCATGAGGCGTCCTGTCGGTGAGATTTGGTGCGGTCGGCGAGACTCGAACTCGCACAGCTTTCGCCACTACCCCCTCAAGATAGCGTGTCTACCAATTTCACCACGACCGCGGTTTTTTCTGTTCGGATGGCATGAGGTGCCTACAAAGAGGTTTGGCTTTCCGAACAGCTTTAGAGTTTACCCTGAAATGAAGCCATTTCTTACGGGTCACTCTGAAAACATCAGAGTTACTTGCTGGGAATCTGTCCCGCGCCAGCCGCAGGCGCGCTCGCGGGTGCCGCGGCAGGCGCCGCGCCCGACTGGCCCGAGGGAATCTGGCCTGCCGCACCCGAAGCCGGCGTAGCGGGCACGCCGATGGCCGCACGCTCCAGCAGGCTGCCGCCGCCCGTGGGACGTGCGTGGCTGAAGTAGGCCAGCAGCAGCGTGCAGGCAAAGAACACCGCGGCCAGCACGGCCGTGGTGCGCGAGAGGAAGTTCGCGCTGCCGCTGGCGCCGAACAGGCTGCCGGCGCTGCCGCTGCCGAAGGCCGCGCCCATGTCGGCGCCCTTGCCGTGCTGGATCAGGATCAGCCCGATCATCACCAGCGCCGACAGCATCTGCACGCCGACCAGAAGGTTGAGGACCACGTTCATTCGTTCTTACTCCTAATTGATGCCTGCCCTGCCCGCTTCAGCGGACGGCGGCGGAAATGATCTGCAAAAAGTCGGGGGCCTTCAGGGAAGCGCCACCGATCAGGCCGCCGTCGATGTCGGCTTGCGCCAACAGTTCGGCCGCGTTGGCGGCATTCATGCTGCCGCCGTAGAGGATCTTGATGCCGGCCGCGTGCTCGCTCGCGGCGTGATGCAGTTGCGCGCGCAGCACCGCGTGCACCGCTTGCGCCTGTTCGGGCGTAGCGGTCTTGCCGGTGCCGATGGCCCACACGGGTTCGTAGGCGACCACGATCTCGCTGATGCAGTGGCCGTTCACGTGGATGACCGCCGCCAGCTGGCGCTTCACCACTTCCTCGGTCTGGCCCGCTTCGCGCTGCGCCAGCGTCTCGCCGACGCAGACGATCGGCGTGATGCCGTTGGCCAGCGCGGCCGCGGTCTTCGCGGCCACGGCGTCGTCGGTCTCGCCGTGGTACTGGCGGCGCTCCGAATGGCCGACGATGGCATAGCGCACACCGAAGTCCTTCAGCATCGCCGCCGACTGCTCGCCCGTGAAGGCGCCCTGCGCCTGCGCGGAAATGTCCTGCGCGCCCAGCGCCATCGGCGAACCCGCCAGCAGCGACTGCAGTTGCGCGAAATACGGCGCAGGCGCGCACAGCGCGATGTCGCACGCGGGCGCATTCGCCGCGAGTCCCTGCCGCAGCGCCGTCACCAGCGCCTCGTTGGCAGCCAGGCTGCCATTCATCTTCCAGTTCCCTGCGATCAGTTTCTTGTGGGTCGTCATCGTGCTCGTCTCGTCACCAGGTCAGCACGATCTTGCCGATGTGCTGGTTCGATTCCATCAACGCATGCGCCTGCGCCGCGCCGCTGGGCTCGCCGGCCGCCGCGAAGGTGCTGTGGATCACCGGCTTGACCGCGCCGCTCTCGAGCAGCGGCCACACCTTCTCGCGCAGCGCCTTGGCGATCGCGCCCTTGAATGCCACCGGCCGCGGACGCAGCGTCGAGCCCGTGATCGTGAGCCGCTTGCGCAGCACCAGGCCCGCGTTGATCTGGCTCTTGACGCCGCCCTGCACCGCGATGATCACCAGCCGGCCGTCCTCGGCCAGGCATTCGACCTCGCGCGCCACGTAGTCGCCCGCGACCATGTCGAGGATGACGTCCACGCCCTTGCCGCCGGTCAGCGACTTCGCCACTTCGACGAAATCGGCCGTGCGGTAGTTGATCGCGTGATCGGCGCCGAGTTTCAGGCAGGCCTCGCACTTGTCGTCGCTGCCGGCCGTGACGATCACGGTCGCACCCAGCGCCTTGGCGATCTGGATCGCCGTGACGCCGATGCCGCTCGAGCCGCCCTGGATCAGCAGGGTTTCGCCCTGCTGCAGGCGGCCGCGCTCGAACACGTTGCTCCAGACGGTGAAGAAGGTCTCGGGCAGCGAAGCCGCCTCGACGTCGCTCCAGCCCTTGGGCACCGGCAGGCACTGCGCCACCGGCGCCACGCACAGCTGTGCATAGCCGCCGCCGGCGATCAGCGCGCAGACGCGGTCGCCGATCGCGAAGCCCGCCTCGGCCAATGCCGCGGCATCGCCCGACACGATCTCGCCGGCCACCTCGAGGCCCGGCAGGTCGGAGGCGCCGGGCGGCACCGGGTAGTGGCCCATGCGCTGCAGCACGTCGGGGCGGTTGACACCGCTGGCCGACACGCGGATCAGCAGCTCGCCCACGCCGGCGACCGGATCGGGACGATCCGTGACGCGCAGCACCTCGGGGGCGCCGTACGAAGCGATTTCAATGGCTTTCATGGTCTCCTGGCCTCCAGCCGCCCGTGCGACGGGCGCATTCAGCAATCGGAAAGGCAAAGGCGGCGCGCGGCGCATGCCGCGGCCGCCATGGCCTTCTTACTCCTGCGACTCGCGCGGAGCCTGCGGCTGCTGCGACTCGCCGGCCGGAGCCTGCTCGTTGCGCGGCTGCTGCTGGTCGTTGTTGAAGCGCGGAGCGCGCTCGCCGCGGTCACCGCGGTCACCGCGATCGCCGCGATCACCACCACGGTCGCCGCGGTCGCCACGGTCACGGCGCTCGCCGCCACGGTCACCGCGGTCTTCGCGCGGCGGACGCTCGCTGTATTCCATGCCGGCCGGACGCTCGGTCAGTGCCTTCATCGACAGCTTGACGCGACCCTTGTCGTCGGTCTCGAGGACCTTGACCTTCACGATCTGGCCTTCGCTCAGGTAGTCGGTCACCTTCTCGACGCGTTCGTGCGCGATCTGGCTGATGTGCAGCAGGCCGTCCTTGCCGGGCAGCAGGTTGATGAGCGCACCGAAGTCCAGGATCTTGGTGACCGGGCCTTCGTAGATCTTGCCGATCTCGACCTCGGCCGTGATCTGCTCGATGCGCTTCTTGGCCTCTTCGGCCTTGGCCGGATCGGTCGACGCGATGGTGATGGTGCCGTCTTCGTCGATGTTGATCTGCGTGCCGGTTTCTTCCTGCAGGCCGCGGATGACCGCGCCGCCCTTGCCGATCACGTCGCGGATCTTCTCGGGGTTGATCTTCAGCGTGGTCAGGCGCGGTGCGAACTGCGACACGTCGGACTTGGCCTCGCCCATCGCTTCCTGCATCTTGCCGAGGATGTGCATGCGCGCTTCCTTGGCCTGTGCCAGCGCGACCTGCATGATTTCCTTGGTGATGCCCTGGATCTTGATGTCCATCTGCAGCGCGGTGATGCCGTTGGTCGTGCCGGCCACCTTGAAGTCCATGTCGCCGAGGTGGTCCTCGTCGCCCAGGATGTCGGTCAGCACCGCGAAGCGGTTGTCTTCCTTGATCAGGCCCATGGCGATGCCGGCCACGTGGGCCTTCATCGGCACGCCGGCGTCCATCATCGAGAGGCAGCCGCCGCAGACCGAAGCCATCGACGAGGAGCCGTTCGACTCGGTGATCTCCGACACCACGCGCACGGTGTAGGGGAACTCTTCCTTGTTCGGCAGCACGGCGACGAGAGCGCGCTTGGCCAGGCGGCCGTGGCCGACTTCGCGGCGCTTGGTCGAGCCCATGCGGCCCACTTCACCGGTGGCGAAGGGAGGCATGTTGTAGTGGAACAGGAAGCGGTCCTCGAACTCGCCGGCCAGCGCGTCGATGCGCTGCGCGTCGCGTTCGGTGCCCAGCGTGGTCACGACCAGCGCCTGGGTCTCGCCGCGCGTGAACAGCGCCGAGCCGTGGGTGCGCGGCAGCACCGAGTTGCGGATCTCGATCGGGCGCACGGTGCGGGTGTCGCGGCCGTCGATGCGCGGCTCGCCTTGCAGGATCTGGCTGCGCACGATGCGCGCTTCGATCGCGAACAGCAGGTCGCTGACCTTGCCGGCGTCGAATTCGGCGCCTTCGGCCTTCAGGGCCTCGTAGACGCTGGCATTGGCTTCGCGCAGGGCCTGGGTGCGGGCCTGCTTGCTGCGGATCTGGTAGACGGCGCGCAGCTTCTCCTCGGCCAGGCCGTTGACCTTGGCGATGAAGGCCTCGTCCTTGGCTTCGGGCGCCCAGGTGCCTTCCTTGACCCACAGCGGCTTGCCGGCGTCGCGCACCAGTTCGTGGATGGCGTTGATCGCCACCTTGCCCTGTTCGTGGCCGAAGACCACGGCGCCGAGCATGATCTCCTCGGCCAGTTGCTGGGCTTCGGACTCGACCATCAGCACGGCGGCTTCGGTGCCGGCCACGACGAGGTCCATCTGCGAATCCTTGCGCGCGGTCTGGCCCGGGTTCAACACGTACTGGCCGTTGATGTAGCCCACGCGCGCGGCGCCGATCGGGCCGTCGAACGGAATGCCCGAGACCGACAGGGCGGCGCTCACGGCGATCATCGCGGCGATGTCGGCGTCGACTTCGGGGTTCAGCGACACGGTGTGGATCACCACGTGCACTTCGTTGAGGAAGCCCTCGGGGAACAGCGGACGGATCGGGCGGTCGATCAGGCGGCTGGTCAGGGTCTCGAGCTCGCTGGGCTTGGCTTCGCGCTTGAAGAAGCTGCCGGGGATCTTGCCGGCGGCATAGGTCTTCTCGATGTAGTCGACGGTCAGCGGGAAGAAGTCCTGGCCCGGCTTGGCGCTCTTGGAAGCGACCACGGTGGCCAGCACGACGGTGCCGTCGATGTCGACCAGCACGGCGCCCGTGGCCTGACGGGCGATTTCGCCCGTTTCCATGACGACGGTCTTGTCGCCCCATTGGAAGGACTTGGTGACTTTGTTGAAGAGGCTCATGTTTGCTCCTGTTTTAGTAGCAGATCATCGAAGATCCGCAGGACTCGGAGGGCTTTCTCAGAACACGATGCCATTCCAGCGAAGCTCGGCTCGAACTTCCCTGGAATGACACAGCTTCGCTCTGTAGGGCACCCCGAAAGTGGTTCGCGAAGTAAAAAACGCCTGAGCTAGCGGACTAACCCAGGCGTTTTTTCATGCGATTCGGCTTACTTGCGCAGGCCCAGCTTGGCGATCAGCGCGGTGTAACGGTCGGCGTCCTTGGACTTCAGGTAGTCGAGCAGCTTGCGACGGCGGCTCACCATGCGCAGCAGGCCGCGACGGCCGTGGTGGTCCTTGGCGTGCGTCTTGAAGTGGGGGGTGAGCTCGTTGATGCGGGCGGTCAGCAGTGCGACTTGCACTTCGGGGCTGCCGGTGTCGTTGGCTGCGCGGGCGTTGTCCTTGACGACTTCGGCCTTGATGGAGGCTGCGATCATTGGTTTTTCCTTTGTTCCGGTGGTGTTTGACTTGCGGTGGGTGCTGGAACTGCGCTCACCGTGCGCCTTGCGGCATGCAAAGCCTTGGGATTATACATCGGCCGTCCCGGACGCCCCTTCCCGGCGGCGCCTGTCGAGCGAGACCAGCGCCACCGCCCCCAGCACGCAGGCCGCGCCGGCGATCTGGGGCCAGCCCACCGGTTCGCCCAGCCACCAGGCCGCGAGGGCCAGCGCCGACACCGGCATCAGCGCCGTGAACAGCGCCGCCTCGGCGCCGCTGAGCCGGGCCGCGCCCGCGTACCAGAGCAGGAAGCCCGCCACGGTCGGCACCAGCGCGTAGTAGGCCACACCGGCCAGCGCCTCGGCCGGCACCGCCTGCAGCCAGGCACGCTCGAGCAGCGCGGGCGGCAGCGACAGCAGCAGCCCCAGCGCGGTCATCGCGCTCGACTGCGCGAGCGGCGGCAGCGGCACGCGCAGCCGCTTGTTGAGCAGGATGAACAGCGATTCGAAGGCCACCGCGCCCAGCACCAGCAGGTTGCCGAGCAGCGCGGCCGGCGTGCGCGCGCCGCCCTCCCCGCCCGGTCGCAGCGTGATCGCCAGCACGCCCAGGCTCGCGAGCACGATCCCGCCGATCAGGTAGCGCCCGGGCCGCTCGCGCAGCGCGAGCACCGCCACCAGCGCGGCGATGGCGGGCCGGGGGCCGGCCACCACGCCCGCGTCGGCCGCCGGCGCCCAGCGCAGGCCCAGGATCAGCAGCACCGTGTAGCCGACGCTGCCCGCGGCCGCCTGGCACAGCAGCAGCCAGGCATCGTGCCGGTCCGGGCGCGGCCAGCGCACGCGCATCCACCGCATCAGCACCAGGAACACCGGCAGCGCCAGCGCGAAGCGCAGCGCGGTCGCCGTGAACGGCGGCAGGCCGCCCGCGATCAGCTTGCTCGCGACCACCGTGCTGCCGACCGTGACCATCGCGAGCGCGCACAGCCACATCCCCTTGCCACGTTCCGACATACCTGTCGCCTTTCATTTGCAGAAAGCGCGAGCGTCTCCCGCCGGAGGCGCGGCGGTCTTGAACGAAATTGCAGGGGACCGGCTCAGGCGCCGTGCGCGGCCGCATAGGCCCCGGGCGTGAAGCCCAGGAAGCGCACGAAGGCCCGCGTCATGTGGCTCTGGTCGGCGAAGCCCGCGCCGGCCGCGGCATCGGCCAGCGCCCGCCCCTGCGCGATCAGCCGGCGCGCGCGCGACAACCGGCACTGCTGCAGCCAGGCATGCGGCGGCAGCCCGAAGGCGGCCGCGAAGCCGCGCAGCAGCTGCCAGCGGCTCAGGCCGGCCTCGTGCGCGAGCTCGGCGAGCGTGGGCGCAGTCACGCAGTCGTCGGCGATGCGTGCCCGCGCGCGTTCCAGCGCCACGGAGGCGATGCGAGGCACGGGCTCCGGCGCCAGCGCGCCCGGTGCATCGCGCAGCAATTCGAGCACGCCCTGCTCGAGCGCCAACGCATCGGCGCCCTCGGCCACGCGCGCGAACAGCCGCTCGACCCCGCACCGCAGCGCCGGATCGTTGAGCACCGGCCGCGTCAGCTCGAGCCCGGGCGCGGCATCGGCCAGCAACGCGGGCGCCAGGTGCAGCATGCGCCAGGCGCGCGCCTCGCCGCGCAGCGCGACGCCGTCGTGCACCTCGCCCGGGTTGACCGTGATGACGTCCCCGCGCACCGCCTCGACCGCACCGCGGCCGCTGGCCGAGCGCTGGCCGCCGCGATCGATCACGCCGATGCCGTAGACGTCGTGCATGTGGCGCGGAAAGCTGCGCGCCGATTCGGCCGCGATCGTCTGCAGGCCCGCCAGCGCCGAGCCGCGGATGCGCACCGCATCGACGGTCGCGGGCCTCGGCTTCATTCAGCCCTGCTGCTTGGCGAGCCAGCCGCGCAGCCGCTCCACGCCCTGCACCAGCCGCTGCGGATCCTTCGAGGCGAAGCACCAGCGCAGCCAGCCCTGCCCCTCGGGGGCGAAGGCATTGCCGGGCGCGAGCCCGAGCCCGGCCTCGACCACCAGCCGCTTGGCCACCTCGAAGGAATCGTCGAAACCCTCGAGCCGGAAGAAGGCGTACATGCCGCCCCTGGCCGGCGCCACCTGCACGCCCGGCACATCCGCGAGCAACGGCACCAGCGTGTCGCGGCAATGCTTGAGGTGCGTCACCACGCGCGGCGTGATCTCGGCCGTGTGCTCGATCGCCACCACCCCAGCGCGCTGCGTGAACACGCTCGCGCACGAGGTGTTGAACTCGATCAGCTTGCCGATGCCCTCGACCAGCGCGGGCGGCAGCACCAGCCAGCCCAGGCGCCAGCCGGTCATCAGGAAGCTCTTCGAGAAGCTGTGCGTGACCACCAGCCGGTCGTCGGGCCGCGCGATGTCGAGGAAGCTCGGCGCGCAGCCGTTGGCCGTGGGCTCGAAGTACAGGCGCTCGTAGACCTCGTCCGCGAGGATCCAGGTGCCGGTCTCGCGGCAATGGTCGAGCACGGCCTGCTGTTCCTCGCGGGTCATCGTCCAGCCGGTCGGGTTGTTCGGCGCGTTGACGATCAGCAGCCTGGTGGTCGACGTGACCGCCGCGCGCAGCGCCTGCAGGTCCAGCGTCCATTCGCCCCGCACCGGCACCAGCGGCACCGTGCGCACCGTCGCGCCGAGGATCGCGGGCTGCGCCGTGAGGTTGGGCCACACGGGCGTCACCGCGACCACCTCGTCGCCGGCATCGACCAGCGCCTGCACCGCGAGCATCAGCGCGCTCACGCCGCCCGAGGTGACGGCGATGCGCGAGGCATCGACCGCGGGATGCAGGCTGCTGGTGTAGCGCGCGATCGCCGCGCGCAGCTCGGGCAGGCCGAGGTTGTGGGCGTAGAAGGTCTCGCCGCGCTGCAGCGAATCGATCGCCGCCTGGCGGATGACTTCGGGCGTGACCTCGTCGCTCTCGCCGAACCAGAAGGCGAGCACGTCGCTGCGGCCGAGGCCGGCATTGGCGACTTCGCGGATCTTGGAGGCTTCGAGGTTGTGGATGGCTTGGCGCATGCTGTGTTTTTCTTTCGTTGTCGTCGTGTCTTCGCTTCGTGCCTTCAGGGGCGCTTCATCTTGCACGAAGTCGGCAGCTCCGCGCGCTCGGGGGCAATGGTCTTGACCACGCGAAAGCCGTAGCCCGAGCCCTCGACGTCGAACTGCACGCCCGGTCGGCCCTGCCTGTCCATCACGCCGACCACCAGTTGCTGCTGGAACTGGTGGTCGGCCGCGCGCATGCGCCCGCGCTGGCCGTACAGCGTGACGTCGGCCTGCTCGAGCGCGCGCGCCACGGCCACGGTGTCGGTGCCGCCCGCGCGCTCGAGCGCCTGCGCCAGCGACTCGATCAAGAGCTGCATGCGCATGTGGACGTAGTCGTCCGCGGGCTTCGGAAAGCGCGTGCGGAAGGCGCGGTAGAAGGCCTCCGACTGCGGCGTCTGCACATTCGGCAGCCAGTCGGCCACCGCGATCACGCGGCCGATGCCGGCATCGCCGATGGCCGCGGGCGCGCCCAGCGCATTGCCGTAGAAGGTGTAGAAGGTGCCGTTGAAGCCGGCCTCGCGCGCGGCCTTCACGAGCAGCGTGAGGTCGTTGCCCCAGTTGCCCGTGACCACCGCCTGCGCGCCGCTCGCGATGATCTTGCTGGCGTAGGGCGCGAAGTCCTTGACCTTGCCCAGCGGATGCAGCTCGTCGCCGACGATCTCCACGTCGGGCCGCAGCGTGCCGAGCTGGCGCCGCGATTCGCGCAGCACCGCCTGGCCGAAGCTGTAGTCCTGTCCCAGCAGGTAGATGCGCTTGAGCGCGGCGTCGTCCTTCACCACGTCCATCAGCGCGGCCACGCGCATATCGGCATGGGCGTCGAAGCGAAAGTGCCAGAAGCTGCAGCGCTCATTGGTCAGCGAGGGCTCGACCGCCGCGTAGTTGAGGAACAGCATGCGCCGCTGCGGGTCGCGCTCGTTGTGCTTGTCGATCGCATCGATCAGGGCCGCCGCGGTGGCCGAGGAGTTGCCCTGCAGCACGATGCGCGCGCCATCGTCGATCGCGGCGCGCAGCGCCGACAGCGCTTCCTCGTTCTGACCCTTGCTGTCGTAGCGGTCGAGCTGCAGCGGCCGCGCGCCGCCCGGCAGCCTGATGCCGCCGCGCGCATTCACGCGCTCCACGGCCCACAGCAGGTTGCGGAACACCGCCTCGCCGGTGTTGGCGAACGGGCCGCTCATGCTTTCGATGAGCGCCAGGCGGATGGGCGCGGGCGGGGTCTGCGCAAGCGCCGCGAAGGGCCTCGCGCATAGCGACAGTGCCGCTAATTTCAAGGCCCGGCGGCGCTCGAAAAAGCTGGAATTCATTGACTTGAAACGCGCGCCACAAGGCCTAGATGAGGTCTCAAGCGGCACTCAGATTGAACGGCCGCGCAGTGTAAGGGACACACATTCCATGTCCCCATTGTGTTCATTCAGGAGTACTTCCATGTTTTTCGCACCCGCTCTCCGCGCCACCCGTTTCACCCCCCGCGCCTACGACCGCGCCTTCGAACGCTTCGTGAACGATGCCTTCGCCGGCACCGCGCGCCGCTCGCCGCTGGTCGAGCAGGACGACAAGAGCTGGACCCTGTCGCTCGACGTGCCCGGCTTCGCCCGCGAGGACCTGAGCATCGGCATCGAAGGCGCCGTGGTCCGCATCGAGAGCAAGGCCGACGCCAAGCGCCAGTTCAAGGCCGCCTACGAGCTGCCGCTGGACATCGACGCAGCGGCCAGCGAAGCCAAGCTCGAGAACGGCGTGCTGACCCTGAAGCTCGCCAAGGTGGTGCCGGTCAGCCAGGTCTCGCAGCTGCAGATCAACTGATCCAGGCGCAACCGACCTGCGAAAAAGCCCGCGCGGCGACCAGCCACGCGGGCTTTTTCATGGGCGCTCTCAGGCGGTGGCGGGCAGGTCCGCCGACAGCGAGGCCATCGGCCAGCGCGGCTTCACGTCGAAAGCGTAGCGCTCGGTGGGCTGCGACAGCCCCGACTGCAGCCGCATCGCCGCGGCCATCGCGATCATCGCGCCGTTGTCGGTGCACAGGTGCAGTTCGGGGTAGTGCACGCGCACGCCGCGCTTCGCGCAGGCGGCATTCAACTGCTCGCGCAGCATGCGGTTCGCTCCCACGCCGCCGGCCACCACCAGCCGCTTGAGGCCGGCCTGGTCGAGCGCGGCCAGCGACTTCTTCAGCAGCACTTCGACGATCGCCGCCTGCGTGGAGGCCGCGAGGTCGGGCTTGCGCGCCTCGAGCGAATCGCCGAGCTTCCTGGCCTGCGTGAGCACGGCCGTCTTGAGGCCGGCGAAGGAGAAGTCGAGATCGCCGCTGTGCAGCAACGGGCGCGGCAACTTGAAGGCCGCCGGATCGCCACCCTCGGCCAGCTTGGCGAGCCAGGGGCCGCCGGGGTACGGCAGGCCCATGAGCTTGGCGCTCTTGTCGAAGGCCTCGCCGGCCGCGTCGTCGATGGTTTCGCCCAGCAGCTCGTAGCGGCCCACGCCGTCCACGCGCATCAGCTGGGTGTGGCCGCCCGAGACCAGCAGCGCCACGAAGGGGAACTCGGGCGGGTCGGCGCTCAGGAACGGCGACAGCAGGTGGCCTTCGAGATGGTGCACGCCCAGCACGGGCTTGCCGAGCGCCGCGCCCAGCGCGCAGGCCACGCCCGCGCCCACGAGCAGCGCGCCCGCGAGGCCGGGGCCGCGCGTGTAGGCGACCACGTCGACCTCGGCCAGCGCACGCCCGGCCTCGGCCATCACGGCATCGGTCAGCGGCAGCACGCGGCGGATGTGGTCGCGGCTCGCGAGTTCGGGCACCACGCCGCCATAGGCCTGGTGCATCGCGATCTGGCTGTGCAGCGCATGCGAGCGCAGCACCGGCAGCGCGTCGCCATGCGACTCGACCAGCGCCACGCCGGTCTCGTCGCAGGAGGATTCGATTCCTAGAAGCAGCATGGCCGCGAGTGTAGGCGGCGGGCGGTAGGCGCTGCTGGCGCGGGGGTACGGCACGGATGTTGCTGCTCGTCCTGCACCCCATGAAATCCGGACTGCACTTCCTGATCGCCGCGCGGCGCAGCGAGATCGACGCGCTCGAGCAGCTCGCGCGCACCAGCGAGCTGGTCGGCGCCGTGGGCCGGCTCGTGCATGCGCTGCAACGCGAGCGCGGCATGTCGAACCTGTTCCTGGCCTCGCGCGGCGCGCGCTTCGGCGACCAGCGCGATCCTCAGATCGCCGAGTGCGTGGCGCTCGAGCAGGCGGTGCGGCTGGGCTTCGACCGGCTCGAGGCCGAGGCGCACGGCCGCGCGGGCGACGGCAACCACACGCGTCTGTTCAGCCGCATCGCCTGGGTGCTGCCGGGCCTGGACGGCCTGCCGGCCCTGCGCCGGCGCATCGGCGCGCTCGAACTGCAGCCCGCGCAGGCCACCGCGGCCTTCGCCAAGCTGGTCGCGGGGCTGCTGTCGGTGGTGTTCGAGGCCGCCGACGGCGCCACCGACCCCGAGATCTCGCGCCTGCTGGTGGCGCTGTTCAACTTCATGCAGGGCAAGGAGTTCGCGGGCCAGGAGCGCGCCCTCGGCGCCGCCGCCCTCGCCATGGGCCGCGTCGACGACGCCCAGCGGGCCCAGTGGCTGCACCTGGTCGAGTCGCAGGAGCGCTGCTTCCAGGTCTTCACCGAGTTCTCGAATCCCGCGCTGCTCGCGCTGTGGCGCCAGAGCCAGAGCGACAGCACCCTGGCCGGGCTCGAGCGCATGCGCCGCATCGGCACCGTGCATCCGGGCGCGGCGCCCGCGGGCGGCCTGCCCGACCCGCGGCTGAGCCAGGCCTGGTTCGACTGCTGCAGCGCGCGCATCGACGCCATGCGCACCGTCGAGGACCAGTTGGCCGACGACCTGCGCCTGCAGTGCGGCCACAAGACCGCGCAGGCGCGGCGCGAACTCGAGGACTACCAGCGCCTGCTCGACACCCTGGCGCCGCGCGACGACGGCGAGCGCTTCTTCGACGACGTGCTGGCGCCGGTACCGGCCGCCGCGCGTCCCGCCGCGCCCGAGGCCGCCACGCTCTACGGCCGCACGCTCGAGCGCTCGGTGCTCGACATGGTGCAGGCCCAGTCGCGCCGGCTGCAGGCCATGGGCGACGAGCTCGAGACCGTGCGCGCCTCGCTCAACGAGCGCAAGCTGGTCGAGCGCGCCAAGGGCCTCTTGATGGCGCACCGCCGGATGAGCGAGGAAGAGGCGCACAAGATGCTGCGCCAGACCGCGATGAACCAGAACCGCCGGCTGGTCGACGTGGCCGAGTCGGTGCTCGCGATGGCCGACTACCTGCCGCGTTGACCTGCGCGTCGATCGGTCCGCTCTGGTGCAGTGCACAACAACCGTGCCTGCCGACGCGCCGGCCGCCTTTTCCCACCGAATCGAAGGCCCGGGCGCACCCATACGGCGTATCGAGCTAGCAAAGCCATAGCAAAACCACGCGCGGCAGGGCTGGCACGCGCTTTGCTCAAGACATTTCATGAGGCTTTCGGGCCTCCAGGCAGAGGGCCCCCAATGGCGGGGGCCGTCCACCGACCCGGACAAAGGCGTCCTTATCCCGCGGGGCTGGCTCGTTTGCGAGCAGCCCCCGCGGTGGTGAGGACGCCTTTTCGTTTTTGTCTTCCGCCTTTCTCTTCGCAGGAGTCCGCCCCATGTCCGATCCGCTGCAAACCAAACTGAGCCGGCGCCGCGTGCTGCAGGCCGCCGCCATCGGCGCCGTCGGGATCGATCCCGCACTGCGCGCCGCCGTCTGGGCCCAGGGCTCCGACAAGCCCGAGAAGGAGGAAGTGAAGATCGGCTTCATCCCGCTGACCGACTGCGCCAGCGTGGTGATGGCCTCGGTGCTGGGCATCGACAAGAAGTACGGCGTGAAGATCGTGCCGAGCAAGGAGGCGAGCTGGGCCGGCGTGCGCGACAAGCTGGCCAACGGCGACCTCGACATGGCGCACGTGCTCTACGGCCTGGTCTACGGCATGCACCTGGGCCTGAGCGGCCCGAAGAAGGACATGGCCGTGCTCATGACCCTCAACAACAACGGCCAGGCGATCACGCTGTCGAAGAAGCTGGCCGACAAGGGCGCGGTCGACGCAGCCTCGCTCGCCAAGCTGATCGCCAGCGAGAAGCGCGAATACACCTTCGCCCAGACCTTCCCCACCGGCACCCACGCGATGTGGCTCTACTACTGGCTCGCCTCGGCCGGCATCGACCCGTTCAAGGACGTCAAGAACATCACCGTGCCGCCGCCGCAGATGGTGGCCAACATGCGCGTGGGCAACATGGACGGCTACTGCGTCGGCGAGCCCTGGGGCCAGCGCGCGATCATGGACGGCATCGGCATCACGGCCATCACCACGCAGGACATCTGGAAGGACCATCCCGAGAAGGTGCTCGGCACCACGGCCGAGTTCGCGAAGAAGTATCCGAACACCGCGCGCGCCGTGACCGCCGCCGTGCTCGAGGCCGGCAAGTGGATCGACGCCGGCCTGCAGAACAAGAACAAGATGGCCGAGACCATCGCCGACAAGAGCTACGTCAACACCAGCGTGGACGCGATCAACCAGCGCATCCTGGGCCGCTACGTCAACGGCCTGGGCAAGAGCTGGGACGACCCCAACCACATGAAGTTCTACAACGGCGGCGCGGTCAGCTTCCCCTACCTGTCCGACGGCATGTGGTTCCTCACGCAGCACAAGCGCTGGGGCCTGCTCAAGGAGCATCCCGACTACCTCAAGGTCGCGACCGAGATCAACCGCATCGACATCTACAAGCAGGCCGCGGCCGCCACGCAGACGCCGGTGCCCAAGGACCCGATGCGCAGCAGCAAGCTGTTCGACGGTTCGGTCTGGGACGGCAAGGACCCGAAGAAGTACGCCGAGTCCTTCAAGCTCCATGCATAGGGAGAACACCATGGTCAGCGCAGTCTTCCATTCGCCGCTCGAGGCGGTCGCCGCGCCGTCGGCCCCGGCCCTCGCGGCCAAGCCGGCGGCCGCCACCGCGGCCCCCGTTCGCCCCCTGCCCGCGCCCGAGCCGCGGGTGCGCACGCCGCTCGATTTGCGCGCCTTCTGGATGCGCGTGCTGCCGCCGCTCGCGGGCTTCGGCCTGCTGCTGCTGGTGTGGGAGATCGTGGCCATGCGCAGCACCACCGGCTTTCCCTCGCCGCTGGCGGTCTGGCAGCAGGCGCTCACGGTGTTCAGCGATCCCTTCTACAGCAAGGGCCCGAACGACCAGGGCGTGGGCTGGAACGTGCTGTCCTCGCTGCAGCGCGTGGCGCTGGGCTTCGGCCTCGCGGCGCTGGTCGGCATTCCGGCCGGCTTCGCGATCGGGCGCTTCGAGTTCCTTTCGCGCATGTTCAATCCGCTGATCAGCCTGCTGCGCCCCGTCTCGCCGCTGGCCTGGCTGCCGATCGGCCTCCTGGTGTTCAAGGGCGCCAACCCGGCGGCGATCTGGACCATCTTCATCTGCTCGATCTGGCCGATGGTGATCAACACCGCCGTGGGCGTGCAGCGCGTGCCGAGCGACTACATGAACGTGGCCAAGGTGCTGAACCTCAGCGAATGGAAGATCCTCACCAAGATCCTGTTCCCGGCCGTGCTGCCCTACATGCTGACCGGCGTGCGGCTGGCCGTGGGCACCGCCTGGCTGGTGATCGTGGCGGCCGAGATGCTGACCGGCGGCGTGGGCATCGGCTTCTGGGTCTGGGACGAGTGGAACAACCTCAACGTCGCCAACATCATCATCGCGATCTTCGTGATCGGCATCGTCGGCCTGGTGCTCGAGTTCGCGCTGATCAAGCTCGCGACGGCCTTCACGTTCGAAGAGGTGAAATCATGATCGACGAGTCGAAGTACATCGAGATCCACGGCGTCGAGCAGGCCTTCAAGACGCCCAAGGGCCGCTTCGTCGCGCTGCGCGATGTGAACCTGAACGTGGCCAAAGGCGAGTTCATCACGCTGATCGGCCATTCGGGCTGCGGCAAGTCCACGCTCTTGAACCTGATCGCCGGGCTCACCACGCCCACCGCGGGCGCGCTGCTGTGCGCCAACAAGGAGATCAAGGGCCCGGGCCCCGAGCGCGCGGTGGTGTTCCAGAACCATTCGCTGCTGCCCTGGCTCACCTGCTTCGAGAACGTCTATCTCGCGGTCGAGCGCGTGTTCGCCGCCACCGAGAACAAGGCGCAGCTGCGCGCGCGCACCGACGCGGCGCTGGCGCTGGTCGGCCTCACGCCCGCGGCGCAGAAGCGCCCCGGCGAGATCTCGGGCGGCATGAAGCAGCGCGTGGGCATCGCGCGCGCGCTGTCGATGGAGCCCAAGGTGCTGCTGATGGACGAGCCCTTCGGCGCGCTCGACGCCCTCACGCGCGCCAAGCTGCAGGACGAGCTGCTGGCCATCGTGCAGAAGACGCGCAGCACGGTCGTGATGGTCACGCACGACGTGGACGAGGCCGTGCTGCTGAGCGACCGCATCGTGATGCTGACCAACGGCCCGGCCGCCACCATCGGCGAGGTGCTCACGGTCGACATCCCGCGCCCACGCAACCGCGTCGAGCTCGCGGAGGATCCCGTCTACGTGCATGCGCGCAAGGCCGTGATCGACTTCCTCTACACGCGCCAGGGGCACGTGGAGAAGGCCGCGGCCTGACCCGGGTACGAGCCGGGCCGCCCGGCGCATCGGTGCACACCAGCGCCCCGCCCGCTCGATATCCGCTCGGTCGCAGAAAGGCAGGGCCCCATGAAGAAGATGAAACTCGTGCTGATCGGCAACGGCATGGCCGGCGTGCGCACGCTCGAGGAGCTGCTGAAGATCGCGCCCGGCCTCTACGAGATCACGGTGTTCGGCGCCGAGCCGCACCCCAACTACAACCGCATCATGCTGTCGCCGGTGCTCGCGGGCGAGCAGACGCTCGACGAGATCGTGCTCAACGGCTGGGACTGGTACCGCGACCACGGCATCGCGGTGCATGCCGGCAGGAAGGTGGTCGAGGTCGACCGCGTGAAGCGCATCGTGCGCGCCGACGACGGCACCGAGGCCGCCTACGACCGCCTGCTGGTCTGCACCGGCTCCACCCCCTTCATGCTGCCGGTACCCGGCAAGGAGCTCGAGGGCGTGATCGCCTACCGCGACATCGCCGACACCGACTGCATGATCGAGACCGCGCGCACGCACCGCCATGCGGTGGTGATCGGCGGCGGCCTGCTGGGCCTCGAGGCCGCCAACGGCCTGATGCGGCGCGGCATGGAGGTGACGGTGGTGCACGTCATGCCATGGCTCATGGAGCGCCAGCTCGACGAAACCGCGGCCCGGCTGCTGCAGCAGTCGCTCGAGGAACGCGGCCTCAATTTCAGGATGGGCGCGCAGACCCAGGAACTGGTCGGCGGCGAGCACGGCCGCGTCACCGCGATCCGCTTCAAGGACGGCAGCGAGGTCCCGGCCGACCTGGTCGTGATGGCCGTGGGCATCCGCCCCAACGTCGAGCTGGCCGAGCGCATGCGGCTGCACTGCCACCGCGGCATCGTGGTCACCGACACCCTGCAGACCGTGACCGATGCGCGCATCTACGCGGTGGGCGAATGCGCGGCGCACCGCGGCATCGCCTACGGCCTGGTGGCGCCGCTGTTCGAGCAGGCCAAGGTGGCGGCCAACCATCTCGCGCAGCTCGGCATCGGCCGCTACCAGGGCTCGCTGACCTCGACCAAGCTCAAGGTCACGGGCATCGACCTGTTCAGCGCGGGCGAGTTCATGGGCGGCGAAGGCACCGAGGAGATCGTGCTGAGCGATCCCTTCGGCGGCGTCTACAAGAAGCTGGTGCTCAAGGACGACAAGCTGGTGGGCGCCTGCCTCTACGGCGACACGGTGGACGGCAGCTGGTACTACGCGCTGGTGCGCGAAGGGCGCAGCGTGCAGGAGATCCGCGACCGGCTGATGTTCGGTGAAGCCGTTGCCAGCGAGGACGAACCGAAGGCGGCCGCATGACCGACACCCGCTCCACCTGCCCCTACTGCGGCGTCGGCTGCGGCGTGATCATCGAGTCCGAGGGCGCGCAGATCACGGGCGTGCGCGGCGACCCCGACCACCCCGCCAACTTCGGCCGCCTCTGCACCAAGGGCTCGACCCTGCACCTGACGGCCAGCGCGCCGATCACGCGCCAGACGCGGCTGCTGCGCCCGATGCAGCGCGCGCGCCGCAGCGAGGCACCGCAGCCGCTGGACTGGGATGCGGCGCTCGACCAGGCGGCCGGGCGCTTCGCCGGCATCGTGCAGGCGCACGGCCCCGACGCGGTCGGCTTCTACGTCTCGGGCCAGCTGCTCACCGAGGACTACTACGTCTTCAACAAGCTCGCCAAGGGCCTGGTCGGCACCAACAACATCGACACCAACTCGCGCCTGTGCATGAGCAGCGCGGTGGCAGGCTACAAGCAGACGCTGGGCGCCGACGCGCCGCCCGCCTGCTACGACGACCTGCGGCACGCACAGTGCCTGTTCATCGTCGGCAGCAACACCGCCTGGGCCCATCCGATCCTGTTCAGGCGCATCGAGGACGCGAAGGCCGCCAACCCGGCGCTGAAGATCGTGGTGGCCGATCCGCGCCGCACCGACACGGTGGAGATCGCCGACCTGTTCCTGCCGCTGCAGCCGGGCACCGACGTGATGCTGTTCAACGGCATGCTGCACCTGATGCTGCGCGAAGGCTGGATCGCCGCCGACTACATCGCGGCCCACACCAGCGGTTTCGAAGCGCTGAAGGCCACGGTCGGCGACTGCACGCCCGAGACGGTGGCGCGGGTCTGCGGCCTGTCGACCGAGCAGCTGTTCGAGGCGGCCCGGCTGTTCGCCACCTCGCCGGCCACGCTGAGCCTGTACTGCCAGGGGCTCAACCAGTCCTCGAGCGGCACCGCGAAGAATGCAGCGCTGATCAACCTGCACCTGGCCACGGGCCAGATCGGGCGCGCGGGGGCCGGGCCGTTCTCTCTGACCGGCCAGCCCAATGCGATGGGCGGGCGCGAGGTCGGCGGCCTCGCGAACCTGCTGAGCGCGCACCGCGATCTCGCGAACCCCGCGCACCGCGCCGAGGTGGCGGCGCTCTGGGGCGTGCCCTCGGTGCCCGCGCAGCCCGGCAAGACGGCGGTCGAGATGTTCCAGGCCGCGGCCGACGGCGAGATCCGCGCGCTGTGGATCGCCTGCACCAACCCGGCCCAGTCGATGCCCGACCAGGCCATGGTGCGCCGCGCGCTCGAGCGCGCCGAGTTCGTGGTGGTGCAGGAAGCCTTCGCCACCACCGCCACCTGCGCCTACGCCGACCTGCTGCTGCCGGCCACCACCTGGGGCGAGAAGGAAGGCACGGTCACCAACAGCGAGCGCCGCATCTCGCGCGTGCGCCCCGCCGTGCCGCCGCCCGGCGAGGCGCGCCACGACTGGTCGATCGCGGCCGAATTCGCGCGCCGGCTCGAGGCGAGGCTGGGCCGCGCGGCCACGCTGTTTCCCTACGGGAACGCCGAGTCGGTCTGGAACGAGCACCGCGAATCGACGCGCGGGCGCGACCTCGACATCACAGGCCTGAGCTGGGCGCTGCTCGAGCACGCCGGCCCGCAGCAATGGCCGCTGCGCGAGGGCGAAACGGCCGGCCGCGCGCGGCTCTACGAGGACGGCGTGTTCCCCACGCCCGACGGCCGCGCGCGCTTCGTCGACACCGTCTACCGCCCGCTGGCCGAGCCGCGCGAGCCGCGCTGGCCGTTCTCGCTCAACACCGGCCGGCTGCGCGACCAGTGGCACGGCATGAGCCGCACCGGCAACGTCGGCCGGCTGTTCGGCCACGTGGCCGAGCCCGCGGTGCAGATGAACCCGCAGGACATGGCGCGGCGCGCGCTGCGCGAGGGCGACCTGGTGCACCTGAGCTCGCGGCGCGGTTCGATCCTGCTGCCCGCGCGCGCCAGCGAGGAGATCGCGCCCGACCAGGCCTTCGTCGCGATGCACTGGGGCGGCGAGTACCTGGGCGGCTCGTCCTCCACCGGCACGCCGCTCGCCGGCATCAATACCGTCACCACGCCGGCGTACTGCCCCATCTCGAAGCAGCCCGAGCTCAAGCACGTGCCGGTCAAGATCCTCAAGGCCGAGCTGCCCTGGTCGCTGCTGGCCATGGCCTGGCTGCCCGACGACGACGCGCTGGCCGCCCGCCGCGCGCTGCAGGCGCTGATGGCGGCCTTCCCGTTCGCGGCCTGCGTGCCCTTCTCGGGCGCCGACGGCAGCCGCGGCGGCCTGCTGTTCCGCGCCGCCGCCCACGAAGCGCCCGACGACGCCCTGCTCTCGCGCATCGAGGGCCTGCTGGGCCTGCAGGCACCCGACACCCTGCGCTATGCCGACCGTCGCCGCGGCCAGCGCCGCGCGGCGCGGCTGGCGCGCCGGGCCGATGGCGCGCGGCTCGAGGCCTTCCTGCTGGGCGGCGACACCAGCGCCGAGGCCTGGATCGCCACCGTGCTGCGCGAGGAGCTGCCGGCGCAGGACTACGGCCGGCTGCTGCTGTCGCCCGGCGCGCGCGCCCCGGTGGCGGTGCAGTCGCGCGGCAAGCCGGTCTGCACCTGCTTCAACGTGACCGACCTCGCGATCGAGCGCCAGCTGCGGCGCTGCGACGGCTCGCCCGCGGAACGGCTGGCCGCGCTGCAGGGGGCGCTGAAATGCGGCACCAACTGCGGCTCCTGCATTCCCGAACTCAAGCGGCGGGTGCGGGCGACACCGGTCGAGGCTGCGGTGGCCGCATGAATACGGACTTCCGGACGCAGAGGACGCGAAGGTTGCGCGAAGGACGCGAAAGGAGAACCTCAAGAATTTCATGTCTTCTTTTGCGCTCTTTGCGCAACCTTCGCGTCCTCTGCGTCCGGCGGTCCGCTTTCAAGAAACCATGCATAAGCCGACTTTCATTCCGGCATAAGCCTTGCGGGACAATCCGCCTACCCATGGGAATCAGCCACTACATCAAGGAAATCGGCCGGGGCGCGCGCGGCGCCCGGCCGTTGTCGCGCGAACAGGCCTGCGACCTGTTCGGCCAGGTGCTCGACGGCACCGTCACCGACCTCGAGATCGGCGGCTTCTGCCTCGCGATGCGGATCAAGGGCGAAACGCCCGAGGAGATGGCCGGTTTCCTCGATGCCACGCATGCGCGGCTGGCGCGCTTTCCCGCCAGCGAGCGTCCGCTGGTCGTGCTGCCCAGCTACAACGGCGCGCGCAAGCTGCCGGTGCTCACGCCGCTGCTGGCGCTGCTGCTGGCGCGCGAGGGCCTGCCGGTGCTGGTGCACGGCAGCGCCACCGAGACCGCGCGCGTGCTGGCCTCCAACGTGCTCGAGGCGCTGGGCACCGCGCCGCTGACCGCGGTGCGCGAAATCGCCGCCGGCGAGGCCGCCTTCGCCGCCACCGAGCTGATGAGCCCGGGCCTCAAGCGGCTGCTCGACGTGCGCCGCGTGGTCGGCCTGCGCAATCCGGGCCACAGCGTGGTCAAGCTGATGCAGCCGGGCGCCGGCGCCTGCGTGGTGGTCGGCAGCTACACCCATCCCGAATACGCGCGCGTCATGGCCGACACCTTCGAGCTCACCGGCATGACGGCGCTGCTGTCGCGCGGCCTCGAGGGCGAGGTGGTGTCGGACCCGCGCCGCACCGCCCGGATCGACGGCTTCGTGCGCGGCGTGCGCACCGAGCTGCAGGCCCAGCAGCCCGGCACCGACCCCGAGGTGCCCGGCCTGCCGAAGGACATCGACGTCGCGACCACGGCCGACTACACGCGCCGCGTGCTGGCGGGCGAGCTCCCCGTGCCCGAGGCGATCGCAACGCAGGTCCGGTACATCACGCAACTGGCATCCCACGCATGACAACGAACGCCCCCACCCCCTCCCTCATCGCCGGCCGCTGCACGCTGGTGGGCGCCGGCCCGGGCGACCCCGAGCTGCTGACCGTCAAGGCCGTGAAGGCGATCCAGGCCGCCACGGTGCTGCTGGTCGACGACCTCGTGAACGACGCCATCGTGCAGGCCCATGCCCGGCCCGATGCGCGCATCGTGCACGTGGGCAAGCGCGGCGGCTGCAAGAGCACGCCGCAGGCCTTCATCGAGCGGCTGATGATCACCGCGGTGCGCGAGGGCGAGACGGTGGTGCGGCTCAAGGGCGGCGACCCCTTCATCTTCGGCCGCGGCGGCGAGGAGGTCGAGCACCTGCGCGAGGCCGGCATCGAATGCGCGGTGGTCAACGGCATCACGGCCGGCCTCGCGGCCGTCACCGCGCTGGGCGTGCCGCTCACGCACCGCGACCATGCGCAGGGCGTGGTGTTCGTCACCGGCCATGCCAAGACGGGCGCCGGCGCCGCCGACGATCCGACCGACTGGCGCGCGCTGGCCGCGACCGCGCACGGCGCGCGGCTCACGCTGGTGATCTACATGGGCGTGTCGGGCGCGGCCCATATCGAGCACGAGCTGCTGCACGGCCTGCCGGCCGACACGCCGGTGGCCGTGATCCAGCATGCGAGCCTGCCGCAGCAGCGCCACGTCGCGACCACGCTGGGCCGGCTGCAGCGCGGCATCGCAGAGGCCGGCCTCGCGAGCCCGGCGGTGATCGTGGTGGGCGACGTGCTGCGCGGCCTGGCCGCCGCCGGCCTGCCCGCGGACGCGGACCGCTTCGGCACCTGACCCCGGCGCGCGCCGTACGCCCTAAGGCGTAGAGGCGGCCCCGCCCGGCGGCCGCGGGCATGGATCGTGCTCGGCCACGGGTAATGAATGCCGTCGCCACGCCCGTCCCCGCCGCCATCGAGATCGTCGCGCTGAGCAAGCGCTACGCCCCGGGCACCCCGGCCGCCGTCGACCGGATCGACCTGCGCATCGCCAGCGGCAGCTACTGCTGCCTGCTCGGCCCCTCGGGCTGCGGCAAGAGCACCACGCTGCGCATGATCGCGGGCCACGAGTCGGTGACCAGCGGCGACATCCTGCTCGACAACCGCAACATCACCGATCTGCCGGCCGCCGCGCGCGGCACGGCGATGATGTTCCAGAGCTTCGCGCTGTTCCCGCACCTGTCGGCCACCGACAACGTGGCCTTCAGCCTCAAGATGAAGGGCGTGGCCAAGGCCGAGCGCCAGCAGCGCGCCAATGCGCTGCTCGAGCGCGTCGCGATGGGCCACCTGGCCGCGCGCAAGCCCGGCGAGCTCTCGGGCGGCCAGCAGCAGCGCGTGGCGCTGGCGCGCGCGCTGATCACCGAGCCGCGCGTGCTGCTGCTCGACGAGCCGCTGTCGGCGCTCGACCCCTTCCTGCGCATCCAGATGCGCGCCGAGCTGCGGCGCTGGCAGAAGGAGCTGGGCCTGACCTTCGTGCACGTCACGCACTCGCAGGAGGAGGCGATGGCGCTGGCCGACACCATGGTGGTGATGAACCACGGCGTGATCGAGCAGGTCGGCTCGCCGCACGCGGTCTACAACCATCCGGCCAGCGAGTTCGTGGCGCGCTTCATGGGCGGCCACAACGTGCTCGACACGCCCGCCGGCCCGATCGCGGTGCGCAACGACCGCATGCGGATCGCACCGGCCGCCGAGGCGTCGGAAGGCATCGCCGCCACCGTCACCGACGTCGAATACCAGGGCACCTACGTGCTGCTGGGTCTCGCGCTCGACGCGGCCGCGCCCGGGCGCGCGAATGTCTCGGTGCAGCTCGGCGAGGCCGCATTCCTCGCGCGGCCCTATGCGCTCGGCGAGGCCGTGCGGCTGTCGTGGGCCGAGGCCGATGCGCGCGTGCTCGGGCCGGGCGCCAAGCCGCCGGGCGAACGCGCGCCGCAGCCCGCCGCCGCGCTGCGCGACGACACGGCGGCGATCGCGATGACGCTCTGAGCCCCCTCTTTTCTTTCTTCTCTTCCGCGTTCCTCCCCTTTCTTTCAGGAGACCCAGCATGACCGACATCATCGACCCGACCCTCGGACTCAAGCGCCGCACGCTGCTGCAAGGCACGGCCGGCATCCTGGCCACGGGCATCGCGCCCTTCGTGCATGCGCAGGACAAGGTGGTGCTGCGCTATCTCGGCACGGCCGTGAACCAGGACAAGGCGATCGCCGAGAAGTTCAAGGCCGACACCGGCATCGAGATCCAGTACGTGGCCGTGACTACCGACGACGTGACCAAGCGCGCGGTGACGGCGCCCAACAGCTTCGACCTGATCGACACCGAGTTCTTCTCTCTCAAGAAGATCGTGCCGACCGGCAACCTCAAGGGCATCGACAGCAAGCGCGTGAAGTACGCCGACAAGATCACCTCGCTGTTCACCAAGGGCGAGGTGGCAGGCAAGAAGGTCGGCGACCAGGGCACGGCGCCCGTGAAGGTGATCTACCTCGAGGGCGAGAAGAGCAAGGCCTTCGCCAAGTCGGCCACGCAGTTCATGTCGCTGATCCCGACCACCTACAACGCCGACACGCTGGGCATCCGCCCCGACCTCATCAAGCGCCCGATCGGCTCCTGGGCCGAGCTGCTGAACCCCGAGTTCAAGGGCAAGACCGCGATCCTCAACATCCCCTCGATCGGCATCATGGACGCGGCGATGGTGGTGGAGGCCAAGGGCATCCACAAGTACGCCGACAAGGGCAACATGACCAAGGCCGAGATCGACCTCACGATCAAGACGCTGATCGAGGCCAAGAAGGCCGGCCAGTTCCGCGCGCTGTGGAAGGACTTCAACGAGTCGGTGAACCTGATGGCCTCGGGCGAGGTGGTGATCCAGTCGATGTGGTCGCCGGCCGTGACGGCCGTGCGCAGCAAGGGCATCGACTGCACCTTCCAGCCGCTCAAGGAGGGCTATCGCGCCTGGGCCTCGGGCTTCGGCCTGCCGGCCACGTTGTCGGGCAAGAAGCTCGACGCGGCCTACGAGTTCATCAACTGGTTCCTCGACGGCTGGGCCGGCGCCTACCTCAACCGTCAGGGCTACTACAGCGCGGTGCTCGACACCGCGAAGACCAAGATGGAAGCCTACGAATGGGCCTACTGGATGGAGGGCAAGCCCGCGGCGCAGGACATCAAGAGCCCGCAGGGCGACGTGATCGCCAAGGCCGGCGCGGTACGCGACGGCGGCAGCTACGAGCAGCGCATGGGCGGCATCGCCTGCTGGAACGCGGTGATGGACGAGAACGAGTACATGGTCCGCAAGTGGAACGAGTTCGTCGCGGCCTGATCCCGTGAGTGCACCCACCACCCGCGCGAACGCCGCCACCGCGCCCCTGCATGCCGTGAAGGCGTGGTGGCAGGCGGCGCCGTTCGCGCTGGTGTTCCTGCTGTTCTTCCTGGTTCCGCTGGCGCTGGTGGCGATGGTGAGCCTGTGGAACTTCAACGAGTACGAGCTGATCCCGGCGTTCACGCTGCGCAACTACCTGAGCCTGTTCGAGGGCTGTTCGCGGCTGACCGACAACGGCGATCTCTGCGTGACGCTCAACACCTACCTGAGCACCTTCAAGTTCTGCCTGCTGGTCTGGGGCATCACGCTGCTGATCGGTTTCTCGGTGGCCTACTTCCTGGCCTTCCACGTGCGCTCGTCGACGGTGCAGACGGTGCTGTTCGTGCTGTGCACGGTGCCGTTCTGGACCTCGAACGTGATCCGCATGATCTCGTGGGTACCGCTCTTGGGCCGCAACGGGCTGGTGAACCAGGCGCTGATGGGCCTGGGGCTGGTGCAGCAGCCGGTGGAGTGGCTGCTGTTCTCCGACTTCTCGGTGGTGCTGGCCTTCGTGCACCTCTACACGATGTTCATGATCGTGCCGATCTTCAACAGCATGATGCGCATCGACCGCTCGCTGCTCGAGGCCGCGAACGATGCGGGCGCCTCGGGCTGGCAGACGCTGTGGAACGTGGTGGTTCCGCTGTCGCGCACGGGCATCCTGATCGGCTCGATCTTCGTCATCACGATCGTGATGGGCGACTTCGTGACCATCGGCGTGATGGGCGGCCAGCAGATCGCCTCGATCGGCAAGATCATCCAGGTGCAGACCTCGTACCTGCAGTTCCCGCTGGCGGCGGCCAACGCGATGATCCTGCTGGCCGTGGTGCTGATGATCATCTGGGGGCTGACGCGGCTGGTCGACATTCGCAAGGAGCTCTAGTGACCCCGCACATCAGAGAGAAACGCAACAAGGGCTTCTGGCCCCTGGCCACCGTCTTCGCCCTCTTCGTGCTGTTCCTCTACGGCCCGATGATCACGATCTTCGTGCTGAGCTTCCAGGGCCCCGAAGGCGGCCTGACCTTCCCGCTGCGGGGCGTCTCGCTGCACTGGTTCCACAAGCTCGCCGAGGGCCTGGGCACGGTCGACATCGGCGCCGCGTTCCGGCGTTCGCTCGCGCTGGGCGCCGTGGTCATGGGCTTCACCGTCGTGCTCTCGGTGCTCGCGGGCCTCGCGTTCCGCAAGAAGCTCGCGGGCGGCAACACCCTGTTCTTCGTCACGGTCGCGAGCCTGATCATGCCGTCGATCATCATTTCGCTGGGCATCGGCCTGCAGTTCCGGCTGCTCGACAGCGGCATCAAGGCCCTGCTGACCGCCATGGACGCCACCACCCTGCTCGAGGGCTACGGCACCGCGCTCGGCCTGTTCAGCTCCGCCCTCGGCGCCCACCTCACCTGGACCCTGCCCTTCGGGCTGCTCATCATGTTCGCGGTCTTCAACCGCTTCAATCCGGCCTACGAGGAGGCCGCGCGCGACCTCGGCGCCACGCCCTGGCAGACCTTCCGCTTCGTCGTGCTGCCGCTGATCGGCCCCTCGATCGTGGGCATCGGCATGTTCGGCTTCACCCTCTCGTGGGACGAGATCGCGCGCACCTCGCAGGCCATCGGCGACGTCAACACCCTGCCGCTCGAGCTGCAGGGCCTGACCTCGACCGTGACCACCCCTTCGATCTATGCCCTCGGCACGGTGACGACCGTGGTGTCGCTACTGGTCATGGCGGCGGCGCTGGGGGCGGCCGCGTTGCTGCGGCGACGCTCCACCCGAAGGGGGTGACCGCTTTGGCGCCGCCCGACCTAAAATCGCGCCCCTACAAAAAAGCAAGACAGAGGCGGGCATGCTGGAAATCGACAAACTCAACGAACTCGCCGAAAGCCACGGCGAGCTGCGCCGTGGCAAGGGCATGGTCACGGGCACCATCGCCATCAGCCTCGCGGTGCTGTGCTTCCTCGGCGTGCTGGTATTCCACTTCCCGCAGTACCTGAGCACGCCCGAGCTGCGCAAGAGCTACAACGTCGACCTCATGCGCTGGGTGCTGCTGATCGCCATGGTGGTCTCGGGCAGCCTCTCGCTGGTCAACATCATCTTCAACCGCACGCGCTGGCTCTCGTCCTTCGCCTTCCTCTTGATCGTGCTGTCGGCCCTGCTCGGCGGCCACAAGGTCCCGGTCCACGACTTCGCCGACAACACCCCCTACATCGGCCTCGACTGGTTCATCCTCGACCTGCTCGGCTCCTCGCTGATCTTCATCTTCATCGAGAAGCTGTTCGCGCTGCGCAAGGACCAGCCCGTGTTCCGCGAGGAGTGGCAGACCGACTTCCACCACTTCGTGGTCAACCACATGATCGTGGGCTTCGTGCTGCTGGCCACCAACCTCATGGTGCACAAGCTGTTCGGCTGGGCCGCCAACGACGGCATTCGCGGCTGGGTCGGCAACCTGCCGTTCTGGGCCGGGCTGCTGCTGATCATCCTGGTGGCCGACCTGGTGCAGTACTGGACGCACCGCGCCTACCACGAGGTGCCGGTGCTGTGGCGGCTGCACGCGGTGCACCACAGCGTGAAGAGCATGGACTGGATGGCCGGCTCGCGCCAGCACATCCTCGAGCTGCTGATCACGCGCACCCTGGTGCTGGCGCCGATCTACGTACTGGGCTTCAGCAAGGAAGTGATCGACGCCTACATCGTGGTGGTGGGCTTCCAGGCGGTGTTCAACCACTGCAACGTGAGCGTGCGGCTCGGCCCGCTGCGCTACGTGATCGTGACGCCCAACTTCCACCACTGGCACCACAGCCAGGACCAGGAAGCGCTCGACAAGAACTACGCGGCGCACTACGCCTTCCTCGACTACCTGTTCGGCACCGCGGTGAAGAGCACCAGGCTCTGGCCCGAGAAATACGGCGTGCTCGGCGACTACGTGCCCAACGGCTTCTTCAAGCAGTTGAAGTTCCCGTTCGTCTGGAAGGGCTGATGCGCGCGTTCCGCCAGACCTGCGCGGCCCTCGCTGCCGCGGGCGCCGCCCTGCTGCTCGGGGCCTGTGCCACCCGTCTCGACCTGCCCTCGCAAGACAACGGCCTGCGCCTGCGGGTGCAGAGCTCGGTGATCGCGCCGGGCAACGGCGGCGAGCTGATCGCGGCCGACGCGCTGGAGCCCGGCGACATCCTGCTGACCTCGATCGCCACGGTGAACTCCTTCGGTATCCGGCTGGGCACCTTCTCGCCCGTGAGCCATGCGGTGCTCTACCTCGGCGACGGCCGGATCGCCGAGGCCGTGGGCAGCGGCGTGCGCGCGCGGGCGCTGGCCGAGGTGGTCGACGAGGAACAGATGGTGGTGGCCTTCCGCGTGCCCGGCGTGGACGCGGCCGGCGCCGAACGCATGCGCGCCTGGGCGCTGTCGCAAGTCGGCGTGCGCTACAACACCGTGGGCGTGCTGCTCAACGCCCCCTTCGTGCTGAATCGCCGGCTGTGCGAACTGCCGCTGATGCCGGGCGCGGTCAGCCACTACTGCATGAGCGGCATGGCCATGGTGCAGCTGGGCGCGAGCCGCGACGACCAGTTCTTCTGCTCGCAGTTCGTGCTCGAGGCCTACAACCGAGCCGGCCTGCCGATCACCAGCGCCGACCCGCGCTGGGTCAGCCCGGCCGACCTGCTGCACATGCGCGAGGGCGACGTGCCCTCGATCGCCGCCACCCAGCCGCTGCGCTACGTGGGCCACCTCAAGTACAACCCGCCGCCGGTGCTGGCGGCCGACGGGCCATGAGCGAGGCCAAGCATTTCGACGCCGTGGTGATCGGCGCCGGCGCCGCCGGCCTGTTCTGCGCGGGCGTGGCGGGCCAGCGCGGGCTCAAGGTGCTGCTGCTCGACCACAGCGAGAAGGTGGGCGAGAAGATCCGCATCTCCGGCGGCGGCCGCGCCAATTTCACCAACCGCGACCTCGACGTGCGCGCGCCGCAGCGCCACTTCATCGGCGAGAACCCGAATTTCTGCCGCTCGGCGCTGTCGCGCTATGCGCCGCAGCAGTTCATCGAACTCGTGCAGAAGCACGGCATCGCCTTCCACGAGAAGCACAAGGGGCAGCTGTTCTGCGACGGCTCCTCGCAGCAGATCGTCGACATGCTGCTGGCCGAATGCGCGGCCGGCGGGGTCGAGCGCTGGCAGCCCTGCCGCATCGGGCAGATCGTGTTCTCGGCCAAAAACGCAGATGGGGCGAGCGTCGGCAGCTATCGAATCGAGAGCAGCCGCGGCCCGATCGAGACGCCGAAGATCGTGGTCGCCACGGGCGGCCTGTCGATCCCGCAGATCGGTGCCAGCGACTTCGGCTACCGCATCGCCGAGCAGTTCGGCCTGCGCATGGTCGCGCCGCGCCCGGCGCTGGTGCCACTGACCTTCGGCGGCGAAGCCTGGGCGCCCTATGCCGAACTGGCCGGGCTGGCGCTGCCGGTGCGCATCGAGACCGGGGCCAGGAAGGAGAAGATGGCCTTCCTCGAGGACCTGCTGTTCACCCACCGCGGCCTCTCGGGCCCGGCCGTGCTGCAGATCTCGAGCTACTGGAAGCCCGGCGCGCCGCTCACGCTGGATTTCGCGCCCGGCGTGGACGTGGCCGCGGCCTTCGCCGAGGCCAAGCTGCGCTCGAGGAAGCGCATCGCCAACGAGCTCGCCGCCCTGGTGCCCTCGCGGCTGGCCGATGCCTGGGTCGGCCAGGACGGCGCGCTGCAGCGGCCGATCAACGAGGCCGCCGACCGCGCGCTGGCCGCGCTGGCCGAGCGCATCGCGCGCTGGCAGATCGTGCCCTCGGGCACCGAGGGCTACAAGAAGGCCGAGGTCACGGCCGGCGGCGTCGACACGCGCGACCTGTCGTCCCAGACGATGGAATCGAAGCAGCCGGGCCTGTATTTCATCGGCGAAGTGGTCGATGTCACCGGCTGGCTCGGCGGCTACAACTTCCAATGGGCCTGGGCGAGTGCCCACGCCTGCGCAAACGCGCTATAATCGCCGGCTAACTTTGGCCTTCCCTCAACGGCCACACACTTTTTCTTGTTGAGGAACCCCGGCCTGGGGCTCTCGATCCTCCCCCGGCCAAATTTCAAATCAACGATTCCTGATGACCACCATCCGCGTTAAAGAAAACGAGCCCTTCGACGTCGCCCTGCGCCGTTTCAAGCGCACCATCGAAAAGCTCGGCCTGCTGACCGACCTGCGCGCCCGCGAGTTCTACGAAAAGCCGACCGCCGAGCGCAAGCGCAAGAAGGCAGCCGCCGTGAAGCGCCACTACAAGCGCGTTCGCAGCATGCAGCTGCCCAAGAAGCTGTACTGACGCACCCTGGCACCGGAGACAGCGGCCGATTCGACAACACCGAACCCGCCGCCCTCCGCCCCGCCAACTGCCTTCCAGCCGCGCCAGGGAAACCTGCCGCGGCTTTGTTTTTTCCCGCAGGAGACCCCATGAGCCTCAAAGAACAGATCACCGAAGACATGAAGACCGCGATGCGCGCCAAGGACTCCGAGCGCCTGGGCACGATCCGGCTGCTGCTGGCCGCGCTCAAGCAGAAGGAAGTCGACGAGCGCGTCGAGCTCGACGACGCCATGGTCGTGGCCATCGTCGACAAGCTGGTGAAGCAGCGCAAGGACTCGGTCACCGCCTTCACCCAGGGCGGCCGCGCCGACCTGGCCGACAAGGAAGCGGCCGAGATCAAGGTGCTCGAGGTCTACCTGCCGCAGCGCATGGGCGCCGACGAGATCGCCGCCGAGGTCAAGGCCATCGTGGCCGAGCTCGGCGCCGCGGGCCCGGGCGACATGGGCAAGGTGATGGGCGCGGTCAAGACGCGCCTGGCCGGCAAGGCCGACATGGGCCTGGTGAGCGCCGCGGTCAAGGCCGCGCTGACCGGCGCCTGATCGCCATGACCGCCGGCACCGAGGCCGCCGCGATCCCGAAGGCCTGCGCCTGCCTGGTCGACGCGCGCGGCCGGCTGCTGGTGTTCCGCCATCCCGAGGACGGCAACATGCAGCTGCCCAAGGGCACCGTCGAACCGGGCGAGTCGCCCGAGTTCGCGGTGCGGCGCGAACTGCTCGAGGAATCGGGCATCGACCATGCCGGCGCGCTGGTCTCGCTGGGCACCCTGCAGCGCGACTGCGAGGCCGGCGTCGAGGGCAACACCCACCGCCATCCGCAGCTGTGGCACCTGTTCCTGATGCACGCCGAAGGGCCGCTGCCCGAGCACTTCGACCATGTGGCCATGGGCAGTCCCGAGGAGGACGGCCTGGTGTTCTCGTTCAGCTGGCTGGCGCCCGAGGCACCGATCGACGGCTACGCCCTGCCCTACCGCCAGACCATCGAGCGGGTGCGCGCCGCGCTGGCGTCGACGCAGCCCGTCGCGGCCGGCTGAGGAAGGCTCCCGCTCATCCCATGGCCCGCACGGCCATGTAGGCGCCCAGCAGCCCCAGCCCGACCAGGAAGCAGCGCCTGAACACCGGCACCGGCAGCCGCTGGCGCAGCCAGGTGCCCAGCACCATGCCCGCGATCGCCGGCACCAGCATCAGCGCCGAACCGCCGAGCACCGCCAGCGGATAGCCTCCGTTGCCCGCGAGCCCGATCGCCAGCACCACGGTCGAAGTGGTGAACGAGATGCCCATCGCCTGGATCAACGCGTCGCGCTGGAAGCCCAGCGCCTGCAGGTAGGGCACGGCCGGCACCACGAACACCCCGGTCACGGCCGTCACCAGCCCGGTCGCGATGCCGACCAGCGGCCCGAGCCAGCGCTCGTGCGCGGGCGCCACCTTCAACTGCCGCCCGGTCAGCCCCCACAGCGCATAGGCCACCAGCGCCACGCCGAGCGCCACCGAGGCCCAGGCACCGGCCGGCACGCCCAGCCACCAGGCACCGCCCAGCGTGCCCGCCACGATGCCGGCCTGCATGCCGCCGATGCGCCGCAGCACCGGCAGGAAGCTCGCGCGCGGCCCGGTCTGCCAGACGTTGGTGACCAGCGAGGGCACGATCAGCAGCGCCGCCGCCTGCACCGGCCGCATCCACAGCGCGAGCAGGCCCATCGACACCGTCGGCAGCCCGAGGCCGATCACGCCCTTGATCACGCCGGCCAGCAGGAAGACCGCCGCGGCGGCGAAGCCGTGCCCCGCGAGGCCGGCCAGTTCGTTCGAGAAGGAGGAAGACGTCATCGGCGCGCAGTCTGCCGGCCGCGGCGCCGGCAGGGAATCCGGCATTCGCGCAGCGAGCCTCAGGCACAGACTGAGGCCGGCGTGCTACCTTGCGGGCTCACCATGCGATTCGATCTCACCGACCTGCGGCTCTTCCTCCACGTCGTCGAGGCCGGCAGCCTGACCGCCGGCGCGCAGCGCTCGCACATGACGCTGGCCTCGGCCAGCCAGCGCGTGCGCGGCATGGAGGACGCGCTCGGCACCCCGCTGCTCACGCGCCATGCCCAGGGCGTGCGCCCCACCGAGGCCGGCCGCACCCTGCTGCACCATGCGCGCGTGGTGTTGCAGCAGATGGAGCGGCTGCGCGGCGAGCTCGGCGAATACGGCCAGGGCCTCAAGGGCCATGTGCGCTTCCTCTGCGGCACCTCGGCGCTGACCGAGCACCTGCCCGAGGTGCTGGCGCGCTTCCTGGCCCAGCATCCGCGGGTGTCGATCGACCTCGAGGAACGGCCCAGCCCCGACACCGTGGAGGCGCTGCGCGCCGGGCTGTGCGACATCGGCATCGTCTCCGACGCCATCGACACCGAGGGCCTCGAATGCCATCCGTTCCGGCGCGACGACCTGGTGCTGGTGATGCCGCGCGGCCATGCGCTGGCCGGGCGCCGGCGCGTGAAGCTGGCCGAGGTGGTCGACAGCGAGTTCGTCGGCCTGCCCGCCGACAGCGCGCTGCAGCAGCTCGTGACCATGCATGCGCGCGCGCTCGGGCGCCACCTGTCCTACCGCGTGCGGGTGCGCAACTTCGAGGCCGTGTGCCGCATGGTCGAGCAAGGCATCGGCGTGGGCATCCTGCCGCAGACCGCGGCCGCGCGCTGCGCGCGTTCGATGAAGATCGCGCGCGCCTCGCTGGCCGACGCCTGGGCCGAGCGCACCTTGATGGCCTGCGTGCGCAATTCGGAGGAGCTGCCGCTGAACGCGCGGCGCATGCTCGCCTACCTGCTGGAGCCGGTGGAAAAGCCTTGAGCCCCGCGCGTGACCGGCCGCCCCTGCGCCGCGCGCGCCGCCACGAAGGCCTCGAAGGCCTCGGCGCTGGTCTTGCGCGGGCGGTAGCCGAAGCGCTCCTTCAGCGCGGTGTTCGACAGCACCGGCCGGTAGCGCAGGAAGTCGAGCTGCTCGGGCCCGTAGCGGCTCACGCCGAGCGCCGAGCCCACCGCCAGCGCCGTCTTCAGCACGCCCGCGGGAAAGTCGACGGTGCGCTTGCCCAGCCGCGCCGCGATCTCGTGGATCGGCAGCGCGCCATCGCCCGCGAGGTTGTAGCAGCCGGACGGCGTGCCGCCCTCGAGCGCATGGGCGATGGCGCCGGTCACGTCCTCGTCCCAGACGAAGACGAAGGGACTCGCGCTGCCGCGGATCGCGATCAGCCGCCGCTTCTCGAACAGCGCCGTGATCTGGTTGTCGACGCGCTCGCCGAGGATGGTGCCGATGCGTAGCACCGTCTGCGCCAGCGAGGGATGGCGCGCGCGCCAGTCGGCCAGCAGCTCCTCGACCTGGCGCTTGTGGTCGGCATAGGCGAACACGGCATTGCCGCGCAGCGGCTGGCGCTCGTCGATCCAGGCCGGGTTGTCTGCGTGGTAGCCGTAGGCCGCGCCGCTCGACGACACCACGATGTGCGCGACCCGGTACATGGTGCAGGCCTTGAGCACGTTGCGCGTGCCGCCCACGTCGACCGAATGCTCGAAGTCGCGGTTCGAGTCCCTGCCCGGCGTGACGATCGAGGCCAGGTGCACCACGGTGTCGATGGCATGGTCGGCGAAGGCCTTGCCGATGCCGGCCTCGCGCACGTCCTGCGCCAGGTAGGCCACGCCCGGCAGCCGGCGCTCGCGCGGCACCTCGCGCACGTCGAGCGCCACCAGGCCCTCGAGCTGTCCATGGCCGAGCCGCGGCGCGAGCGCGGCCAGCACGCCACGGCCCAGGAAGCCGTCGGCGCCCGTCACCAGCACGCGGCGCGCGGCGGCCGTCATGGCGTCGCGGGCCGGCGGCCCCACCAGCTCGCGAGCGCGAGGCCCGCGATGATGTCCCAGAAGCCCCAGACGCCGGCCACCACGGCCATGCCGCCGAGCCCGCCGAAGAAGCTGAAGATCAGCACCAGCCCGAGCCCCGCGTTGCGGATGCCGACCTCGATCGCGACCGCGCGCCGGTCGTAGTCGGCCAGCCCCGACAGCCGCGCGCAGAGGTAGCCCGTGCCGAAGGCCAGCGCGTCGTGCAGCACCACGGCCAGCAGCACCAGCCCCACGTAGTCGAGGAAGTAGCGCCAGTTGCCCGCGATCGCGCCGACGATGAAGGCGATCAGCGCGAGGAAGCTCAGGATCCGCGCCGGCTTCTTGATGCGCGCCGTGAGCCCCGGCAGCCGGTGCGCGCAGGCCACGCCGAGCACGAAGGGAATGCCGATGATCATCACGATGTGGCCCAGCATGTCGAGCGGGTCGAGCGCGATGGTCTGGAGCAGCGGCGCGGCGGTCGGATGCAGCCCGCCCCAGAAGGCGAAGTTCAGCGGCATCAGCACGATCGACAGCGCGTTCGAGATCGCGGTCATCGACACCGACAGCGCCACGTTGCCGCCCGCGCGGTGCGTGAGGATCTGCGAGATGTTGCCGGGCGGGCAGCAGGCCACCAGGATCATGCCGAGCGCGATGCTCGGGGCCGGCTTCAGCAGCAACGTGAGCGCGAAGGTCACGGCCGGCAGCACGATGAACTGCGCGCCGATGCCCACCGCCATCGCGCCGGGCATGCGCGCCACGCGCTTGAAGTCCTCGATGCGCGTATCGAGCGCGATGCCGAACATCAGGAAGCCCAGCACCACGTTGAGCAGCACCAGCGAGGCCGGGTTGAAATGCAGGCGGATCTCGTCGACGGGCAGCATGGGGCGCGTGTCCTTTTTCGTCGGCTCAGGAAGGATCGGCCAGCGCCGCCGAGGCGGCGCGCACCGCGGCGCGGTAGGTGTCCTTGTGCACGTAGTAGGCCATGCGCTCGAGTTGCAGGTACCTGTAGCCGCCCGAGAGGTCGGGCGGCGGTCCCTTGGCGGCCGTGCGCAGCGCCGCGGCCTTGGGCGAGCCCGCCGCCTGCGCGCGCAGGTAGCGCGCCACCAGTTCGGCCTGCTCGTAGCGCCCCTGCCAGCCGATGCCGCTGGCCTCGATCATGCCGAGCACGGCGAGGTTCTCGAAGCGCGGCGAGAAGATGTTGAGGTACAGCCGCGGTGCCATGCCCTGCCAGTCGAGCAGCGCGCGGTCGATGAACGGATAGTGCAGCGCATAGCCGGTGGCGGTGAGGATCAGGTCGTAGTCGCGCGTGCCGCCGTCCTTGAAGTAGACGGTGTGGCCGGCCAGCCGCTCGACGTCGGCGCGCACCGCGATGTCGCCATGGCCGATGTGGTGCAGGATCAGCGAATTGACGATCGGATGCGACTCGTACATGCGGTAGTCGGGCTTCGGAAAGCCGAAGCGCGTGGGGTCGCCGGTGAACCACTGCAGCACCTTGGCGTCCAGCCGCTGCTTGAGCCACGGCGGCAGCGGCTTCTTGCCGCCGAGCGTGTCGGCCGGCTTGCCGAACACGTACTTGGGCACGAAGTAGTAGCCGCGCCGCACCGAGATGTCGACGCACTTCGCGTAGTGCACCGCGTCGACCGCGATGTCGCAGCCCGAGTTGCCCGCGCCCACGATCAGCACCCGCTTGCCCTTGAAGATCTCGGCGTGCTTGTAGTCGCTGGTGTGCAGCAGCTCGCCCTCGAAGTGGCCGTCGAAGCGCGGATGCTTGGGCTCCGACAGCGTGCCGTTGGCGATCACCACGCCCTTGAATTCGAAGGTCTCCACGCCCTCCTCGCCATCGCCGTCGGCCGGGCCCACGCTCACCTGCCAGGTGGTGTCGGGCGCATCCGAGGTCGGCTCCACGCGCAGCACGCGCGTGCCGAAGCGGTAGTGCTCGCGCAGCCCGAAGCGGGTGGCGAAGTCGCTGAAGTAGCGGCGCAGCTCGCGGTGGCTCGGATAGTCGGCCACCGTGTCGGGCATCGGGAATTCGGTGAACTCGGTGGTCCTCTTGCTCGAGATCAGGTGCGCCGAGTGGTAGACCGTGGAGCGCGGGTTGTCGATGTCCCACAGCCCGCCCACGTCGCTGTGCGCCTCGAAACCCTGGAAGGGAATGCCGTGCTTCTGCAGGTTGCGGGCACCGGCGAGGCCCGAGGGGCCGGCGCCGATCAGCGCGATCTGTTCGTGGGTGGGCACTGTCGCTGTCACGTTGGCGGCGAGCCTTCCTTCGGCGTTGGCGGTGATGAAAAGGGTGGCAGCCCGGGGATCGGCGTGGCGCCGGCCTCGCCCGCGCGCGGCTTGCGCGGCTGACCGCTCAAGAGCCGGTCATGCAGCGCCTCGGGCAGGCAGTCGAGCGCCTTCGAGAGCCAGCCGATGCGCCGCGGCAGCACGATGCGCTCGCGGCCCGCGGCCACCGCCGCGAGCGTGCGGCGCGCGGCCTCCTCGGGCTCGAGCAGCCCCGGCATCGCGAAGCGGTTGCCCGCGGTCAGCGCGGTGCGGATGTAGCCCGGGCTCACCGTGTGCACCCCGACGCCGCTGCCGCGCAGCTCGGCGCGCAGGCTCTCGAGGTAGCGGATCAGCCCGGCCTTGCTCGCGCAATAGGCGCCGTTGCCCGGCATGCCGCGCCAGCCCGCGATGCTGGCCATGCCGACCAGCGCGCCGCGCGCCTCGCCGCGCATCGCGGCCACGAAGGGCTGGAAGGTGGTCGCGGCGCCCAGCAGGTTGATCTCGAGCATGCGGCGCAGCACCGCGAGGTCCTCGGCCTGCGCGGTGTCGAAGCCGCCGGCCACGCCCGCGTTGGCGATCACCAGGTCGGGCGTGCCGGCCCGGGCCATCCAGTCGGCAGCCATGGCCTGCATCGCCACCGTGTCGGCCACGTCGGGCGTGTAGACCGCGCAGCGCCCGGGCGCCAGCGCCTCGAGCGCGCGCAGCCGTTCGCGATCGAGCCCCACCAGTGCCACCTGCGTGCCGTCGGCGATCAGCCCGCGCGCCAAGGCCTGGCCCAGGCCGCCACAGGCGCCCGTCAGCACGGCATTGCGAAAGCGAGGGGGCATCGGGGAAGCGCGGCTCGAAAAAAGATGCGCCCCAATGTAGCGGCGCGTTTTACCGCGCCGCCCCGGCGTTTTCCCTTGCACGCCGGGCCGCGGGGGCCGGCGCCGCTCAGGCCTCGGCCGGAAACTCGATCTGGATCTTCACGTCCGTCGCCCGCCCTGCCGCGGCCTCCTCGAAGGCGCGGATGCCGTCCTCGAACGCGAAGGTGCGCGAGATGAAGGGCTTGACGTCGACCTGGCCCGAGGCGATCAGCGCGAGTGCGCGCGGGAAGATGTTGGCGTAGCGGAACACCGACTCGATGCGCAGCTCCTTCGCCTGGATCGCGACGATGTCGAAGGCCACCGGCGCCGGCGGAATGCCCACCAGCACCACGCAGCCGCCGGGGCAGGCCAGCTCGAAGATGCCCTCGAAGGCGCGCACGCTGCCGCTGGCCTCGAACACCGCGTTGGCGCCCCAGCCGTCGGTCAGCTCGCGCACCGCGTCGGCCAGCTGGCGCTCGCGGATGTTCACCGTGCTCACGGCCGGGTTGTTCGCGAACAGCGCGAGCTTCTCGGGCACCAGGTCGGCCAGGATCACGCGCGCCGCGCCGCCGGCGAGCGCGGCCAGCACGGTCATCGCGCCGATGGTGCCGGCGCCCACCACCACCGCCACGTCGCCGGGCTTGAGCGCGGCCTTCTTCGCGGCCTGCAGGCCGATCGCCAGCGGCTCGACGATCGCGCCCTCGGCGAAGCTCACGTTGTCGGGCAGGCGGAAGGTGAAGGCCGCCGGATGCACCACGTAGGGCGTGAGGCAGCCGTGGATCGGCGGCGTGGCCCAGAAGCGCACGGCCGGGTCGAGGTTGTAGATGCCTTCGCGCACGGCGCGCGAGTCGAGCTGCGGAATGCCGGGCTCCATGCAGACCCGGTCGCCGGGCCGCAGGTGCGTGACCTCGCTGCCGACCTCGGCCACCGTGCCCGAGGCCTCGTGGCCGAGGATCATCGGCTGGTCGACCACGTAGGGCCCGATGCCGCCGTGCTGGTAGTAGTGGACGTCGCTGCCGCAGACACCGACGGTGTGCATGCGGATCTTCACGTCGCGCGGGCCGACCGGCTGCGGCGGCAGCGCGATCTCGCGCAGCGCGAGTTCGTGGGCTTTCTCGAGGACAAGGGCTTTCATGGAAGGTTCTTGCAAAGGGTCGATCGGGTATTCAGTGCAGCGCTTCGGCCGCGGCGCGCCGCAGCGAAGCACCGGTCTGCGCATCGAACAGGTGGAGCTGGGTCGCGTCGATGCCGAAGCGCACGCGCTCGCCGAGCCGCGGCGCCTGCGCCGAATGCACCAGCGCGGCGATCTCGCTGCCCGGGCCGTCGCCGATGCTCACGAGCACCTCGTTGCCGAGGTACTCCACCAGCTGCACCTGGCCCACGAAGGCGCCCGCGTCGTCGGGCCGCGCGAGCAGGTGGGCCGGCCGGATGCCGAGTGTGACGCGCTCGCGCCCCTCGAGCGCGAAGCGGCGCGCATCCACGCGCACCGTGCCGCCGTGCCCGCGCAGCACGGCGCCGCCGTCGCCGTGCGCCACCGTCATCTCGAGCAGGTTCATCGGCGGCGTGCCGATGAAGCCGGCCACGAAGGCAGAGCGCGGGTTCTCGTAGATCTCGCGCGGCGAGCCCACCTGCTCGATGCGGCCGTCGCGCAACAGCACGATGCGGTCGGCCAGGGTCATGGCCTCGTGCTGGTCGTGCGTGACATAGACCGTGGTGGTGCGCAGCGTCTGGTGCAGCCGCGCGATCTCCACGCGCATGTGGTTGCGCAGCTTGGCGTCGAGGTTCGACAGCGGCTCGTCGAACAGGAACACCTTGGGCGTCTTGATCATCGCGCGCGCGATCGCCACGCGCTGCTGCTGGCCGCCCGAGAGCTCGGTCGGCCGGCGCTCGAGGTAGCGCTCCAGGCCCAGCGTGTCCGACACCTCCTTCACGCGGCGCGCGATCTCGCTCTTCGGCACCTTCAGGCGCTTGAGCCCGAAGGCGATGTTGTCGCGCACGCTCATGTGCGGATAGAGCGCGTAGTTCTGGAACACCATCGCGATGCCGCGCTCCTGCGGCGGCAGGTCGTTGACGCGCGTGCCGCCGATCAGCAGCTCGCCGCCGCTGATGTCCTCCAGGCCCGCGAGCATGCGCAGGATGGTCGACTTGCCGCAGCCCGAGGGGCCGAGGAAGACGACGAACTCGTTGTCGCAGACGTCGAGGTCGAACTGGTGCACCACTTGCGTGTCGCCGTAGCGCTTGATGATCTTGTGACAGCTGATGGCGGACATGTTGTTTCGTCTCTCTGAAAGGGGATGCGCGGTCTTCATGCCGCGTCGCGCTTGCGCTTGAAGGCCGCGTTGAGGAAGCCGCTGAGCACGCCGATCATCAGGAGCGGCGGCAGCGACAGCAGGATCACGGAGGCATTCAGGATGCCCCAGGGCACGTCGCGCCCGAGCTGGCTCAGCTCCGAGGCCACGATGGGCAGCGTCTTGGCGTCCGAGGTGGTCAGCATCAGCGCGATCAGGAACTCGTTCCACACCAGCACGAAGCCGAAGGCGATGGCGCCGACCAGCGAGCGCGCGGCGATCGGCAGCGCCACCTTGAAGAAGATCGCGTAGGGGCCGTAGCCGTCGACGCGGCCGGCCTCCTCCACCTCCCGGGGCACCGCCTTGAAGGCCGGGATCGCGAGCCAGATCACGGTCGACAGCGTGAGCAGCGTGTAGGTCACGATCAGCGCGATGCGCGTGTCGTAGAGCTCGAGCTGCAGCCAGATCACCATCAGCGGGATCGCCACCGCCACCGGCGGCAGGAAGCGCATCGACAGCACGAAGAACTGGATGTCGTCGGCGCGCCGCACCGGGTAGCGCGCCAGCGCATAGGCCGCGGGCAGGCCCAGCAGCGCGCCGATCAGCACGGCCGAGCCCACCACCACGAGCGAGTTGACGAGCCCCTGCGCCACCGCCTCGCGGCCCAGCACGTAGTCGTAGTTCTCGAGCGTGGGCGTGAAGAGGAACTTCGGCGTCGACGAGACGATGTCGACCCGGTTCTTGAACGAGTTGAGGAAGGTCCAGAGCACCGGCACCAGCGCCGAGAGCGCGGCGGCGGCGAGCACCAGTCGCGCCACCAGGGTGCCGAGGCCCAGGCGCCGGCGCGCGGCCGGGCGGATGGCGGGCGCATCGCCGGCGCGCAGCACGGGCGCGGCGGAAGTCGTGGCGGGGGTCATGCGGGCCGGGTCCATTTCCAGAGGTAGGTGAAGGCCACGGTCGAGGCCACCATCATCAGCACGGCCATGCTCGAGGCATAGGAGATGCGGCCCGACTCGATGAAGCCCTGCGAGAAGGCATACATGTCGAGGGTCTCGGTCGAGATGCCGGGGCCGCCGCGCGTCATCACGTAGATCAGGTCGAAGGCGCGCAGCGACTCGATCATCTTCACGAAGGTCAGGCTGATCAGCGGCGCGCGCAGCATCGGCAGCGCGACGAAGGCGTAGACCTCCCAGGGCTTCGCATGGTCCATGCGCGCCGCCTCGAAGGGCTGCGGCGGCAGGGTCTCGAGCAGCTTGAGCACGATCACCGCGAAGAACAGGCCCCATTGCCAGACGTCGACGAAGGCCACCGTGAGCAGCGCCGTGAGCGGCTGCGCGAGCAGGTCCAGCGGCTCGCCGGTGATCGCCTTGTAGGGCCAGGTCAAGAGGCCGAACAGCGGATGGAAGGCGAACTTCCAGACGAAGGCGGCCGACACGCGCGGCAGCAGCACCGGCACGATGAACAGCATGCACAGCACATTGCGCCAGCGCGGCGTGGCGCTCTGGAACAGCAGCACGCCGAGCAGCACCGCGAGCCCCATGGTGGCGCTCACGGTCAGCAGCTCCCAGGTCAGCGAGACGCCGACCGAGTTGAGGAAGCGCCGGTCCGAGAACAGCTGCAGGTAGTTGGAGAACCACACCCAGCCGATGTCGGACTGGCCGAGCTCGCGGTCCTGCAGCGACACGGCGATGGCGAACACGGTGGGCACCAGCGCCAGCACCGCGAGCACGAGCAGGCCGGGGCCGATGAAGACGAGCGGCAGTCGGGTCTTGTGAAGGGTCATCGCGGGACTCGCAAGGAACGCGGGGCCGGGCGGCTCACTTGCGGCGCCGCGCGATCAGCTGCTTGGCGTAGCCGTCGAGCTCGTCGAGGCCGGCCTGGATGTCGGTGCGCGAGCCGGTGATCAGCTCCTCGAGGATGATCCCCCAGCGATCGCCGAGGTCGGGCCAGGCCGGGTCCTGCCAGAAGTTGACCGCGGTGAGCTTGCCGGTGTCGGCCAGCGCCTTGCCGAGGTCGGCGCCGTAGCGCTTGGCGAACTCGGGACTGCCCAGCACGCTGGTGCGATTCAGTTCGCCGAACTGGCCCTCGGCGAGGCGGCGCTGCTCGTTCTTCTTCGAGGTGGCCCAGGCGATGAAGAGGCCGGCGCACTTCTTCGCCTCCTCGCTCTTGTTGGCCTTGGCGCCGATCGCCAGGCCGTGGCCGTAGCCGCCGCCGGTCAGCGGCGCGGGCGGCGTCGCATAGGCGATCTTGCCGATCACGGTCGACATCTTGGGATCGAGCGCGTTGCCCGCGAGCGGCGTCGACTCGACCAACAGCGCCACCTTGCCCGCGAGGAAGGCGCCGGTGGCCTCGTCCCAGCCGCCGGTCTTGGTGCCGGGCGCCGAGTACTTGAAGAGCTCGAGGTAGGTCTGCGTGGCCTTGAGCGCGGCGGGCGAGTCGAACACCGGCTTGTCGCCGTCGAACCACTGGCCGCCATAGCCGCGGAAGTAGGGCATCCAGCGCCACACGTTGGCGCCCGAGCCGCGCTGGCCGCGCAGCGCCACGCCGTAGACGCCGTTGGCCGGGTCGTTGAGCTTCTTCGCGGCGGCCACGAATTCCTCGAGCGTGGCCGGCGGCTTGATGCCGGCCTTCTCGAGCAGGTCCTTGCGGTAGACCATCAGGTCGCCGCCGCCGGTCAGCGGCGCGAACCAGGCCTCGCCCGCGTAGGTGGCGACCTTCTGGCGGCCGGGATCGAAGTCGGCGTAGTCGTAGTCGGCCGGGTAGTACTTCGCGAGCGGCACGATCCACTTCGACTGCGCGAACAGCGGCACGTTGGCCTCGTCCACGTAGTAGACGTGGTACTTGCCCACGGTCGAGGCATCGGCGCGCGTCTTGGTGCGGCGGTCGTTCTCGTTGAGGTTGTCGATGCTGAACGAGGCGCCGGCCAGGGCCTTGAACTCGTCCTTGTACTTTTCGAGCAAGGTCAGGCCGTCACGCGGCTGCGCCAGCACCCGCACGTCCTCCTTGCACATCGCGCCCTGCGCCAGCGCGGCACCAGCGGCACCGGTCGCCAGCAGCGCCACGAGCAGCGTGCGGGCGCGGGCGCGCCTCCCTGCGGATTCCTTGAACATCGCTTGTCTCCGTTGAACTTGTTGCGGATCGCCGGCCGAAGCCGGGGAACAAGCCCGCCGTGCCGGGCGCCCTTTTCGAGGGGCGGCACGACAGCGACGGGACGGGGTGAAGCGTATGCAGCGGCTCAGCGGCGCCGCGTACCCCCCAAACGGGGTACTGGTACTTTCATGACCAGGCCGACTGGGGTTTTACCGGGGTCGTGGGCGGGTAGTGGACGGTGCGCAGCCCGAAGCGCTCCTGCGCCTGCTGGCGGTAGGCGCTGGGCGTCATGCCCTTGTGCTGCAGGAAGCGGCGGTTGAAGTTCGCGATGTTGAAGAAGCCGACCTCGTAGCAGATGTCGCTGACCAGGCGGTCCGAGGTCTGCAGCATCTGGCAGGCCTTGGCGATGCGCAGCCGGGTCACGAACTCGGTGAAGGTGCTGCCCATCTGGCGGTGGAAGTAGCGCGAGAAGCTGCTCTCGGCCATGTTCGCGATGGCGCTGACCGAGGCCAGCGAGATCTCCTCGGCCAGGTGCTCGTCGAGATGGTCGAGCACGCGGCGCATGCGCGTGCTGGTGGCGGGGTCGCCGTCGGAGGGCTCGTCCTCGCTCGAGATCAGGCGCCAGTCCTCCCAGCGCGCGAGCTCGTGCAGCAGGCCGATGAACTCCGCCAGCCGCGCCATGCCCTCGTGCGCCTGCACGCGCTGGAAGCGCTCGCGCGCCACTTCGCCGATGCCGAAGAACTCGATGCCGCGGCGCGCGCGGTCGAGCATCGGCAGCACCGCGTCGATCTCGGGGAACAGCGCCGAGCCCTTGCGCAGCGGCTCCTCGCGGAAGTGGATCACCATGCTGCGGTCGGCGATGCCCTCGGCCGGCACGTCGTCGGAGATCCAGGTGTGCGGCAGCCGCGATCCCACCAGCGCCACGTAGCCGGGCTCGAAGCGGCCGATGTGGTTGCCCACGAAGGCCTGGCCGGTGGTGCGGTTGATGATCTGCAGCTCGTACTCGTCGTGGTAGTGCCAGCAGTCGAAGGGCCAGGGCACGCCGTGCTGCAGGCAGCGCACGGTGCCGCCGCCTGCGGGCTCGAAGCCCAGGCGCGGGTCGCGCAGCAGTTCGTGTTCGAGTTCGGGTTTGCGGGCGGCGCGCTGGGGTCGGTTCATCGTTCGTTGTCTCCCTGCCATCAGGCCGCCAACCGGATGCCGCGACCGCGGCGCCCATTCCCCGGGGGATCAGGCGCCAGCGACCTTCATGCGGTTGACCAGCAGCGAGCCCGTCGTCTTGGCGCCGAAAGTGTAAGCATCGGCCCCGATGGCTTCAATCCCCATCAGCATGTCCTTGAGGTTGCCGGCGATGGTGATCTCCTCCACCGGGAACGCGATGCGGCCCTTCTCGACCCAGAAGCCGCTGGCGCCGCGCGAGTAGTCGCCGGTCACGTAGTTCACGCCCTGCCCCATCAGCTCGATGACGAACAGGCCGGTGCCCAGCTTCTGCAGCATGGCGTCGAGGTCGTCGCCGGCCTGCGTGAGGCGCGAGCTCAGCACCAGGTTGTGCGAGCCGCCGGCATTGCCGGTGGTCTTCATGCCGAGCTTGCGCGCCGAGTAGGTCGAGAGGAAGTAGCCCTCGAGCCGGCCCGCGTCGACCACCTTGCGCGCCCGCGTGATCACGCCCTCGTCGTCGAAGGGCGAGCTGCCCTTGCCGCGCAGCACGTGCGGGTCTTCGCTCACGTCGACGTGCGAGGGCAGCACGGGCTTGCCGAGCGAGTCGAGCAGGAAGGTGCTCTTGCGGTAGAGCGCGCCGCCGCTGGTGGCCTGCACGAGCCCGCCGAGCAGGCCCGCGGCCAGCGGCGACTCGAACAGCACCGGGCATTCCACGGTCTTAATCTTGCGCGACTTCAGGCGGCTCAGCGCGCGCTCGGCGGCGTAGCGGCCCACGGCCTGCGGGCTCGCGAGCTCGTCGGCCGAGCGCATCGAGCTGTACCAGGCGTCGCGCTGCATGTTGTCGCCCTTGCCGGCGATCGGCGCCACCGAGATCGAATGGCGCGAACTCGCGTAGCCGCCGCGGAAACCGTGGGTGTGGGCGCTGAAGAAGTGGCTCTGCTGGGCCGAGACACCCGCGCCTTCGCTGTTGGTGATGCGCTTGTCGGTCGACAGCGCGGCGGCCTCGCACTCGAGCGCCAGCTTCGCGGCCTGCTCGCTTGTCACCGCCCAGGGGTGGAACAGGTCGAGGTCGGGATGCTCCTTGGCGATGTCGGCCTCGTCGGGCAGGCCGCTGACCGGGTCCTCGGCCGTGAAGCGCGCGATGTCGTAGGCCGCCTGCACGGTCTGGGCGATGGCCGCTTCGGAGAAGTCGGAGGTGCTGGCATTGCCGCGCCGGTGGCCGACGTAGACGGTGACGCCCAGCGACTTGTCGCGGTTGCGCTCGACGTTCTCGAGTTCGCCCTTGCGCACCGAGACGCTGAGGCCGCAGCCCTCGGAAGCTTCGGCCCCCGCGTTGGTGGCCCCCAGCTTCTTGGCATGGGCCAGGGCCGAATCGACCAGGTTTTCGAAGAAGGAGCGGCTGTAGGCGAAGCCGGAGTCGGCGCGCGAGGAAGAGGTCGTCATGTGGGTGGCTATGATACTTGCGCCCCCCGTTTCCCGTTTGGCACCGTTTTCCCCTCGGTCCCGCCGCGTTGCACCGCCGCGCGGCGCGGCACAGAATCCATCCCCATGTCCCGCAAACCCAAAAAAGGCTACTTCGTCCGCGGCCAGTTCGTCGCCGAAGGCAGCGAACTCGACCTGGAGCTCAAGCGCGAGCTCAAGGGCACCGACGACGCCAGCCGCACCGACCTCAAGCGCGAGAGCGCCGAACTGCAGAAGCTCGGCGAAGAGCTCATGACCCTGCGCGCCGCGCTGTTCGACGCGCTGCCGCTCGACGAGAAGCTGGTCGAGGCGATCCGCGAGGCCAAGCGCATCACCAACTTCGAGGGCAAGCGCCGCCAGATGCAGTTCATCGGCAAGCTGATGCGCAAGCTCGACGAGCCCACGCTCGAGGCCGTGCGCGCCGCGCTGGCCGAGCAGTCCAGCGGCCCGGCCGCCGAGACCGCGCTGCTGCACGAGGCGGAGCGCTGGCGCGATCGCCTGATCGCCGACGACGATGCGCTCGGCGGCTGGATCGAGACCCACCCGGCCACCGATGCCCAGCAGCTGCGCGCCCTCGTGCGCCAGGCGCGCAAGGACATCAAGGCCGGCCCGGCCGGCGAGGCGCCGCGCCAGGGCAAGGCCTACCGCGAGGTGTTCCAGCTCGTGCGCGAGCAGCTCGCGGTGCATGGCGGCGACGACCATGCGGCGGCCGCGGCGGCGCAGGACCGCGAGGAGGACGCATGAGCGGTTTCGATCCCGTACGCATCGGCATCGTCTCGATCAGCGACCGCGCCTCGAGCGGCGCCTATGAAGACAAGGGCCTGCCCGCGCTGCAGGACTGGCTGCGCCGCGCGCTCAAGAATCCGATCGACTTCGAGCCCCGGCTGATCCCCGACGAGGCACCCGGCATCAGCGCCGCGCTGATCGAGCTGGTCGACGCCGGCTGCTCGCTGGTTCTGACCACCGGCGGCACCGGCCCCGCGCTGCGCGACGTGACGCCCGAGGCCACGCTGGCCGTGGCCCACAAGGAGATGCCGGGCTTCGGCGAGCAGATGCGCCAGATCAGCCTGCGCTTCGTGCCGACCGCGATCCTCTCGCGCCAGGTCGCGGTGATCCGCGACCAGAGCCTGATCATCAACCTGCCGGGACAGCCCAAGTCGATCGCGGAAACGCTCGAGGGCCTGAAGGACGCCGAGGGCACGCAGCTCGTGCCCGGCATCTTCGCGGCCGTGCCCTACTGCATCGACCTGATCGGCGGGCCCTACCTCGAGACCGACGACACGGTCTGCAAGGCCTTCCGCCCAAAGTCGGCGATCCGGCCCGCGCGCTGAAGCTTCAGGGCTGGACCGCCGCGCCCCGGGCCTCGACCTCCTTGAGGCAGGCCTGCACCGCGGCATTCGACGCCTGCTCGTAGCAGCGCGAGGCGGCCGCACGCAGCTGCTTCTGCTGCTCGCGGCGCTGCTGCGCGTTGTCGAGCTGCCAGGTCATGAGCCATTGCATGGCCAGCGCCAGCGCGATGCCGAAGCCGATGGCGGCGCCGACCACCGTCGAGCGCCAGGTCCTCGTGGGGGACGCGGAATCCGCGGGCACCGATGCCGCGTCGAAGGCCATCGGCGAATGCGAGGGCGCACTGGCCTTGCGGCGGCGCGGCTCGCGGGCGGCGGCCTCGATGGAAGGCGAATAAGACTGGCGGTGGCTGCGGCTCATCGGTCCTGTGTGCTGTGATTCGCGGCGGATTGTGCGCCATCCGCGAGTCACGGACTGCTCAGGTGCCGAAGCCGTGCGTCTCCCCCGCCTGCTCGCAAGGCACGCGCTCGGCCTGCACGGTCGAATGGTGGATGTCGAAGCGCTCGGCCAGCAGCGCGCGCAACCGCTGCACCAGCGGCGCCAGGTCGTCGACACCGGGCGCGCTCACCACGTGCACGCTGAGGCTCACCTTGCCGCTGGACAGCGCCCACACGTGCAGGTCGTGCAGGCTGGCCACGCCCTCGCTCGCGAGCAGCGCGCGCTCCACCTCGGGCAGGTCGACCTCGTCGGGCACGCCCTCGAGCAGCACGTTGAGGCTCTCGCGCAGCAGGCGCCAGGTGCGCGGCAGCACCCACAGGCCGATGGCCACCGCGATCAGCGAATCGACCCAGGCCCAGCCGGTGAAGCGGATCACCAGGGCGCCGACGATCACGCCCACCGAGCCCAGCATGTCGGCCCAGACCTCGAGGTAGGCGCCCTTGACGTTGAGGCTCCTGTCCTTGCCGCTGGCCAGCAGGCGCATGCCGATCAGGTTGACGACCAGCCCGCCCGCGGCCACCAGCAGCATCATGGTCGACTGGATCTCGGCCGGCGCCGCGATGCGCCGCCAGGCCTCGTAGAGCACGTAGATCGCCACCAGGAACAGCAGCACCGCGTTGAGCACCGCCGCGAGGATCTCGAAGCGGTGGTAGCCGAAGGTACGGCGCCGGTCGGCCGGCCGCCGGCCGATGCGGATGGCGGCCAGCGAGATCGCCAGCGCCACCGTGTCGGTGAACATGTGGGCGGCATCGGACAGCAGCGCGAGGCTGCCCGAGACCAGCCCGCCGACCACCTCCGCCGCGAGGTAGGTCGAGGTCAGCAGCAGCGCCCAGCGCAGTGCCTTCTCGTTGGCGCCGGCGCCGTGCGAATGCTCATGGGCCATGGGATGCCTGCGGTTCGGGGTCGATGGGCGCGCCCTGCCGACGTTCCAGCAGCGCCGCTTCGTCCTCCTCGTCGTCGCGCCGGTGCGCGATCCGGTAGAGCAGCGGCAGCACCAGCAGCGTGAGCGCGGTCGAGGACAGGATACCGCCGATCACCACCGTGGCCAACGGCCGCTGCACCTCGGCGCCGGTGCCGGTGGCGATGGCCATCGGCACGAAGCCCAGCGAGGCCACCAGCGCGGTCATCAGCACCGGCCGCAGCCGGGTCAGCGCGCCCTCGCGGATCGCGGCATCGAGCGGCAGGCCGCCCTCGCGCAGGTTGCGGATGAAGGACAGCATCACCAGCCCGTTGAGCACCGCCACGCCCGACAGCGCGATGAAGCCCACCGCGGCCGAGATCGACAGCGGGATGTCGCGCAGCCACAGCGCCACGATGCCGCCGGTGAGCGCGAACGGGATGCCGGTGAAGACCAGCAGGCCGTCCTTGAGGTTGCCGAACATCGCGAACAGCAGCACGAACACCAGCATCAGCGACACCGGCACCACGATCTGCAGCCGCTTCGTCGCCGACTCGAGGTTCTCGTACTGGCCGCCCCAGTCGGTCCAGTAGCCCACGGGAATGCGCACCGACTGCATCGCCTGCTCGGCCTCGGCCACGAAGGAGCCGAGGTCGCGCCCGCGCACGTTGGCGCTGACCACGATGCGGCGCTTGCCGTCCTCGCGGCTGACCTGGTTGGGGCCGGGCGCGACCGACAAGGTGGCGACCTCGCCGAGCGGGATGAAGCTCAGCCGCTGGCCCTCGGGCGCGGCGCCGGTGGCGCCCTGCACCGTGCTGCCGGCAACGCCCGTGGGCGCGGCCGTGCCGCGCGGCAGCGCGATCGGCAGCCGCTGGATCGCCTCCAGGTCGGTGCGCAGGTTCTCGGGCAGGCGCACCACGATGCCGAAGCGCCGGTCGCCGTCGAACAGGGTGCCGGCCTCGCGGCCGCCGACCGCGGTCGAGATCGCGTCCTGCACGTCGCCCACGTTGAGGCCGTAGCGCGCGGTCTTGCCGCGGTCGATCTCCACCGTGAGCATCGGCAGGCCCGTGGTCTGCTCGACCTTGACCTCGGCCGCGCCTGCGATGCCGTTGAGCACGCCGGCCACCTGCGCGGCGGTCTTCTCGAGCACCGCCATGTCGTCGCCGAAGATCTTCACCGCCACGTCGCTGCGCACGCCCGAGATCAGCTCGTTGAAGCGCAGCTGGATCGGCTGCGAGAACTCGTAGTTGTTGCCCGGCAGCTTCTCGACCTCCTCCTGCACCGCCACCAGCAGCTCGGCGCGGCTGCGCTTGGGCGTGGGCCATTCGCTCTCGGGCTTGAGCATGATGTAGCCGTCGGAGATGTTCGGCGGCATCGGGTCGGAGGCGATCTCGGCCGTGCCGGTGCGCGCGAACACGCGCTCGATCTCGGGGAACTTGGCCTTCAGCGTGCGCTCGAGCTGCTGCTGCATCTCGACCGACTGCGTGAGGCTGGTGCCCGGGATGCGCAGCGCCTGGATCGCGAAGTCGCCCTCGCTGAGGCTGGGCACGAACTCGGTGCCCAGGCGCGTGGCCAAGAGGCCCGAGAGCACCACCGCCACCGAGGCCAGCGTGATCACCAGCGGCTTGGCGTTCATCACGCGCGCCAGCAGCGGCTCGTAGGCGCGGCGCGCCCAGGTCATCAGCCGGTTCTCCTTCTCGCCGACCTTGCTGCCGATGAACAGCGCCACGGCCGCCGGAATGAAGGTGATCGACAGGATCATCGCGCCCAGCAGCGCGATCACCACCGTGAAGGCCATCGGGTGGAACAGCTTCCCCTCGACGCCGGTGAGCGCGAAGATCGGCAGGTACACGATCATGATGATGAGCTGGCCGAACAGCAGCGGCCGGCGCGCCTCCTGCGAGGCCGCGAAGACCTCGTGGAAGCGTTCGCTGCGCGTGAGCGGCCGGCCCTTGTGGGCCTGCGCATGGGCCAGGCGCCGCACGCAGTTCTCCACGATCACCACTGCGCCGTCGATGATGATGCCGAAGTCCAGCGCGCCCAGGCTCATGAGGTTGGCGCTGATGCGCTGGTTCACCATGCCGGTGAAGGTGAACAGCATCGACAGCGGGATCACCAGCGCGGTGATGACGGCCGCTCGGATGTTGCCGAGGAACAGGAACAGGATCGCGATCACCAGCACCGCGCCCTCGAGCAGGTTCTTCTTCACCGTGGCGATGGCCTTGTCGACCAGCACCGTGCGGTCGTACACCGTCACCGCCTTCACGCCCTCGGGCAGGGTGCGGTTGATCTCCTGCATCTTGCGGTCGACCGCCTGCGAGACGCTGCGGCTGTTCTCGCCGATCAGCATGAACACCGTGCCCAGCACCACCTCGCGGCCGTTGTCGGTGGCGGCGCCCGTGCGCAGCTCCTGGCCGATGCCGACCTGCGCCACGTCGGACACGCGCAACGGCACGCCCTGCGCGTTGCCGAGGATCACGTTGCCGATGTCCTCGGCCGACTTCACCTGGCCCGGCGCGCGGATCAGGTACTGCTCGCCGCGCTTCTCGATGTAGCCTGCGCCCACGTTGGCGTTGTTGCGGTCGAGCGCGGTCACGATGTCGGTCATCGTGAGGCCGTGCGCGAGCAGCTTGGCGGGATCGGGCGCGATCTGGAACTCCTTGGCGTAGCCGCCGATGGAGTTGATCTCGGTCACGCCCGGCACGTTGCGCAGCTGCGGCTTGATGATCCAGTCCTGGATCTCGCGCAGGTCGGTCGACGTGTAGGGCTGGCCGTCGGGCCGCTTCGCGCCCTCTTCCGTCTCCACGGTCCAGAGGTAGATCTCGCCCAGGCCGGTGGAGATCGGCCCCACCACCGGCGAGATCCCCTCGGGCATCTTCTCGCGCGCCGACTGGATGCGCTCGTTGACGAGCTGGCGCGCGAAGTAGATGTCGGTGCCGTCCTTGAAGATCACGGTCACCTGCGACAGCCCGTAGCGCGACAGCGAACGCGTCTGCTGCAGGCCCGGCAGGCCGGCCATCACGGTCTCGATCGGGTAGGTCACGCGCTGCTCGGTCTCCAGCGGCGAGTAGCCGGGCGCGGCGGTGTTGATCTGCACCTGCACGTTGGTGATGTCGGGCACCGCGTCGATGGGCAGCTTCTGGTAGCTGAACACGCCGAGCGCGGCCATGCCCAGCACCGCGAGCAGCACCAGCCAGCGCTGCTCGATGGCGAATCGGATCACACGTTCGAACATCGTGCGTCCTCAGTGGGTGTGGGTCGCAGAGGCCTTGCCCTGCTGCGACTTGACGACGAAGCTGCCCGCGGCGGCATAGGCCTGGCCCGGCTTCAGGCCGCCCGTGATCTCGATGCGCTTTCCGTCGCTGCGACCGGTCTGCACGGCCTGCGGCATGAAGCCGCCGGGCACGCGCAGGAACACGGTGGGCTTGTCCTCCACGCTCTGCACCGCCTCGGCCGACACCGTGACCGGCGCCTGCAGCTCGGAGGCCACCAGCTCGACGTTGACGAACAGCCCCGGGCGCCACACGCGCTGCGGGTTGTTGAGCGTCACGCGCGCGGTCGCGGTGCGCGTCTGCGCGCCGAGCAGCGCGCCCACGTACGAGACCTTGCCCTGCGCCACCTGGTCGAAGGCGGTGGAACGGATGTTGACCGTCTCGCCGGTGCGCACCAGCGGCAGGTGCTGCGCGGGCACGCTGATCTCGGCCCAGACGGTGGACAGGTCGGAGACGGTGAAGACGTTGGCGTCTTCCTTGACCGATTCGCCGAGCGAGATGTGCTTCTCGACCACCAGCCCGTCGAAGGGCGCGCGCAGTTCGTAGCGGCCCAGCGCGCCGCCGCCCGAGCCCGGCACGGCGCCGAGCGCCAGCAGCTTCTGGTTGGCGTTGGCGACCGCGATCTGCGCCTCCTGCATCGCCTGCTGCGCCTGCAGGTAGTCCTGCTGCGGCGAGATCTTCTCCTCCCACAGCTTCTTTTCGCGCTCATAGGTGCTGCGCGCCAGCTCGAGCCGGCGCTGCGCCGACTGCAGCTCGCTGCGCTGCTCCGACAGCGCCGGGCTCGAGATCACCGCCAGCACCTGGCCGCGCCGGACCTCCTGCCCGAGGTTGGCGGGCACGCTGTCGACCACGCCCGGCACGCGCGGCACCACGTGCGCCGTGCGGTCCTCGTTGAAGCGGATCTCGCCCGGCAGTTGCAGCGCGGTGCGGATGTTCGCGGGGCCGGTGGTCTCGATCGCCACGCCGGCGGCCTGGATCTGGGCCTCGGTGAAGGCGATCCTGCGGTCCTCGCCCTCGTGCCCGCCGGCGGCGGCCTTGGGTTCGGCCTTGGTCTCGCCCTTCGCTTCGCCTTTTGCTTCGCCCTTGGCCTCCTCCTTGGCCCCGTGCCCGTGGCCGTCGTCGCCGGCCGCGGCCTTCTTCTCGCCCTTGCCCTCCTCCTCGTGGTGCTCGCCATCGGCATGGCCCTTCGCCTCCTCGTGGTCATGGCCATGGCCGGCGGCTTCCTTGCCGCTCTCGTGGTGCTCCTCGTCGGCATGCGCGGCCGACTCGGCGTGGCCGCCGACGGGCTTCGACGGTCCTCCGGTGCGCAGGATCAGCGCGCCGACGGCCAGCCCCGCGGCCAGTACGACGGCGATCGCGATCCATTGCTTGCGGCCCACGGCGGGCGCGGCGTTCTTGCGTTCTTGTTCGATGCTCATGGGAAACCTCAGCGGGTGACAGCGGAATGGGGGTGGCGGCGGGAATGGCGGCCACGGGGGCCGGGGTGGCGAGGTCGTCGGACAGGCCCTCGGTGCCGAGCAGCCGGTCGAGCTCGCCCGCGGCGCGGTGCGCCTCGGCCAGCGCCAGCAGGTACTGCGCGCGCACCTGGAACAGCGTGCGCTGCGCATCGAGTGCCTCGAGGAAGCTGAACTTGCCGAGCTCGAAGCCCTTGGTGGCCGCGCGCCAGGCCTCGGCCGCGCCGGGCAGCGCGTCGCGCTGCAGGGTCTCGGCGGTGGCGCGCGCCGAGCGCAGCCGCTCGCCCGCCTGGGCCAGGTCGGCGCCCAGCTGCAGTTCGGCCGCGGCGAGTTCGTCGCGCGCCTTCTCCTCGCGGCTCAGGGCCTCGGCGAGGTTGCCGCGGTTGGTGTCGAAGATCGGCAGCGGCACCGACAGGCCCAGCACCACCTGGTCACGGCGCGAACCGCCGGTGCCGCCCTCGCCCTCGGAAGCCGGTACGCGCTTGGCGCCCAGCGACACGGTCACGTCGGGAATGCGCTTGGCGCGCTCCAGCTCGGACAGCGCGCGCCGGCGCTCGACCTCGAGCCGCGCCTGGCGCAGCGCCGGTGCCTCGGCACGGCGCAGCGCCACCTCCTGCTCGCTCATCGGCTGCGGCAGGCCATCGACCGCGCCTTCGACCTGCGTGAAGCGCGGCGCCGGATTGCCCCACAGCGCCGCGAGCTGCTGGCGCGCCGTGCGCAGGGTGCCCTCGGCCTGCATCAGCTCGACGCGGATGCCGGCCTCCGCCACGCGCGAGCGGGTTTCCTCGAGCGGCGAGACCTTGCCGGCCGCCACGCGGTTGGCCGCGGCGCGCGTGGCCGCTTGCGCGAGGCCCACCGAGTCCTGCGCCAGCCGCAGCCGTTCCTGCGCCGACAGCACCTCGAAGAACAGCGTGATCGCGGTGGCGCGCAGTTCGGCGCGCTTGGCCGCGAGCGCGGACTCGGCCTGGTCGCGCGCGCGTTCGGCCGAGCTCACGCGCGCCGCGCGCTTGCCGCCGAGCTCGATCGGCTGGCTCAGCTGGACGGTGGTGGTGCGGTTGTCGCGCCGCGTGTCCTCGAGCGTCACGTCGAGCGTGGGATTGGGCCAGGCGCCGGCCTGCACCAGCGCGCCATCGGTGGCCTCGCGCTCGCGCCGGGCCGCGAACAGGCCCGGGTTGGCCTGGAACGCCAGCGCGAGCGCGCTGCGCAGGGTCAGCGGGCTCGCGGGCTCGAGGCTGGCGGAGGCCTGCGATGAGGCAGCAGAAGTGGGAGTGCCGGTCGCGGCCTGCTGCGTGGGCAGCGAAGGCTGGGCGAAGACCGGGGGTACCGCCAAGGCCAACACGGCCAGCGGCACGAAGAGCGTGCGCATCGGATTCTCCTGGGTTGCGAAACAACGAACGGGAAAATCCGGCGAGAGCTCAGTGCATGAACGGTGTCAGTGCGAAAAGGGAATGAAGGCGTGCTCTCGCCGGATCAGGCGGCGAGAGTCCATGCGGGGCGCACGGGCACTTCGGGGATGTGGGAGTCGAAGGACTCGGCGAGCACGGCGCGCGGGCCCTGCGGAACGAAGGCGATGCCGGGCACTTCGGCGGGCGCCGCCACGGCATGCTGCGCATGACCGAAGTGGCACAGGGCACAGTCGCCGATCGCGGGATTCGGCACGTTGCCGGCGTCCTTCGACGTACCCGCGTCGGCGTGGCTGCGATCCTCGGCCGCGTTGCCCGGATGCTCGTGGTGGCCCCAGTGCTGCGTCTGCGCGTCCTGTTCGTGCGCGCAATAGGCGGCCGACATCGCCCAGCTGTACTGGAGCGGAAGCAGGAACACCAGGAAGATCAACAGCCAGCGGCGCATGGGAGCGGGAGTATATCGACGGCACCTGCGTTGCCGGGCCTCTCAAGACCCCACGGAACGCGGGTGCAGCGCAATGTACGACGCCTCGAAAGGGCTTTGTCCGTCAGACGGATTACGAATTTGTAACCCCCTGCGGAGCCCCTGTTTCATTACCATCCGGCGATGCGAATTCTTGTGATCGAGGACGAGCCCAAGCTGGGCGACTACCTCAAGAAAGGCCTGGAGGAGAACGGTTACGTCGTCGACATCGCGCGCGACGGCATCGAGGGCCGCTACCTGGCCACCGAGGGCGACTACGGCCTGATCCTGCTCGACGTGATGCTCCCGGGCATCGATGGATTCGCGGTGCTCAAGGCGATACGCCGCACCAAGAACGTCCCGGTGCTGGTGCTGACCGCGCGCGACAAGGTCGAGGACCGCGTGAACGGCCTGCAGCAGGGCGCCGACGACTACCTGGTCAAGCCCTTCTCGTTCTCGGAACTGCTCGCGCGCATCCAGGCCCTGCTGCGCCGCGGCCAGGCCCAAGACGCCACCGTGTTGCGTCTGGCCGACCTCGAGCTCGACCTCGCAAGCCGCAAGTGCCAGCGCGCGCGCAAGCGCGTCGACCTGACCTCGAAGGAATTCATGCTGCTGACCGTGCTGCTGCGCCGGCGCGGCCAGATCCTGTCGCGCACCACGCTGGCCGAGCAGGTGTGGGACATGAACTTCGACAGCGACACCAACGTGGTCGAGGTGGCGATCCGCCGGCTGCGCGGCAAGATCGACGATCCCTTCGAGGTGAAGCTGCTGCACACGGTGCGCGGCATGGGCTACGTGCTCGAAGACCGCTCCTGGGCCTGAGGGCCCGGTCTCCCGTCCCTCTCCCGGCGAGCATGCGCGCCCCCTCCATACGCCGCCGGCTGTCGCTCTGGTTCGCGGCCCAGACCTTCTTCGGCCTGAGCGTGGTGTGCCTCGCGGTCTACCTCGTCACGGCCTGGAACTTCGGCGCCAAGCAGGACACCGAGATCGCGCACAAGGCCGAGCTGGTGCAGCACCTGCTGGCCGAGAGCGAGAAGGCCGGCGATCTCTCGACCCTGCGGCACAAGCTCGAGGACTTCTTCTCGATGGAGGACGAGTTCAGCCTCTCGATCGTCACGGCCACGGGCGACACCATCTTCCGCTCCGCGCCGCCGGCCGGCGGGCGCTGGGTGCGCAGCGACCTGCGCATGCCGTGGCGCGCGCCGGGCGCGCAGGCCGCGCCGCTCACGGTCTCGATCGGCATCAGCGTGGCCAACGACGCGCGCCTGCTCGAGCGCCTGGCCTGGACCCTGCTGGGCGCGGTGCTGCTGGGCACGGCGCTGGTCTCGCTGACCGGCTTCTGGCTGGTGCGGCGCGGCTTGCGGCCACTGAAGGCGCTGGCCGAGCGCACCGCGGCGATGGCGCCCGACCGGCCCAACGAGCCGATCGACGCGCTGGCCTTCGCCGAAGAGCTGCAACCCTGGATCACGCAGTTCAACGCACTGCTGTTGCGCGTGCAGCGCGCCTACGTGCAGCTCGAGTCCTTCAACGCCGACGTGGCGCATGAGCTGCGCACGCCGCTGGCCAACCTGATCGGCTCGACCGAACTCGCGCTGACCCGGCCGCGCGGCAACGAGGAACTGCAGGCGGTGCTGGCCTCCAACCTCGAGGAGATCGGCCGCCTCTCGGGCATCGTGACCGACATGCTGTTCCTCTCGCAGGCCGAACGCGGCGGCGCGACGCGCTCGCGCGCGACCGTGAGCCTGGCGGCGCAGGCGGTGGACGTGATCGACTTCCACGACGCGATGCTCGAGGAGGCCGGGCTGCAGGCGCGCGTCGAAGGCGATGCCAGGGTCGACGTCGATGCGGCGCTGGTGCGCCGCGCGCTGTCGAACCTGCTGGGCAATGCCATCCGCTTCGCGGCGCCGGGATCGACCGTCGCGATCGAGATCGGCCCCGACAGCGGCCCGGGCAGCCAGCGCGACGCGATCGCGCTGGTGCTCGTCAACCGCGGCGCCGCCATCGCGCCCGAGGTGCTGCCGCGGCTGTTCGAGCGCTTCTACCGCGCGGCCCCGGCGCGCGACGGCTCGGCCCGCCACCATGGGCTGGGCCTGTCGATCGTCGAGGCCATCGCGCGCATGCATGGCGGGCGCGTGTTCGCGGCCAGCCATGACGGCACGACGCGCATCGGCTTCACGGTGCCAACGCAACCGTGACGCGCGGGCGTTCGGCCGCCTTCGGCCGCTGACGCCTTTCTTCTTCATCGCACACGTAACGCCCGAGAACTTTGGGCTTCTTTCGCGGAACTGCGCGTACCTTTCGTCGGCCAAGCCGGGTTTATCCCGATACGGCGCAGGCGCCGCGCCCCCAAGAATCCGCCCTCAATAAAAAGCACGGACGTTCGTTTTATTAACCGGCACCCAAGGAGATGAGCATGAATGGATTTTTCGGTGGCCTGCTGCGCCGCCTGGCGCTTTCCACGGTCTTCGCCCTGCTGGGCCCCCTGAGCCTTCTGGGCATCGCGGCGCCCGCGCAGGCGCAGGACACCGCCACCCAGACCAGGTACCCCATCGTGCTCGTGCACGGCCTGTTCGGTTTCGATTCGCTGTTCGGCGTCGACTACTGGTACGGCATTCCCTCGGCGCTGCAGCGCAGCGGCGCGCGCGTGTTCGTGGCGCAGGTGTCGGCCGCCAACAGCACCGAGGTGCGCGGCGAGCAGTTGCTCGCCCAGGTGAAGAACATCCTGGCGATCACGGGCGCCGCCAAGGTCAACCTGGTGGGCCATTCGCACGGCGGCCCGACCATCCGCTACGTGGCGGGCGTGGCGCCGCAGCTGGTGGCCTCGGTGACCTCGGTGGCCGGTCCGAACAAGGGCTCGCGCGTGGCCGACATCCTGCGCGGCACCGTGCCGGCCGGCTCGCTCGGCGAGAGCGTGCTCAACGGCGCGGTGAATGCCTTCGTCGCGCTCATCAACCTCGGTTCGGGCGGCACCGGGCTGCCGCAGATGCCGGTGGCCGCGCTGAACTCGCTGACCGCGGCCGGCTCGGCCGACTTCACGCGCCGCTTCCCGCAGGCCGTGCCCACGGGCTGCGGCGACGGCGCCGAGGTGGTCAACGGCGTGCGCTACTACTCGTGGACCGGCAAGCAGCCCGTGACCAACCTGCTCGACCCCAGCGACGCTTCGCTCGGCCTGCTGAGCCTGAGCTTCGGCGAGACCAACGACGGGCTGGTGGCCGTGTGCTCCTCGCGGCTGGGCAAGCACCTGGGCGACTACCGCCAGAACCACCTCGACGAGGTGAACCAGCTGCTCGGCGTGCGCGACTGGCTCGCGCCCGACCCGGTCGCGCTGTACCGCCAGCACGCCACCCGCCTCAAGCAGATCGGCCTGTGACGCGCCGCTGGCCCCTGGTTCTGGCCGCGGCCGCGGTGGTGGCGCTCGGCGGCTGGTGGTTCGGCATGTCGGGCCCGGCGGAAAGCGAGGCGCGCACGGGCGAGGCCACGTCGGCCGGTCCCGCGCCGTTGCCGCAGGCACCCGCGGTCACCGCGCCTGCAGCCATCGCCGACAGCTTCCTCACGCCGAACCTGCGCGACCGCATCGAGGCGCTCTTGCTCGAGGCCGGCGAGGCCGCGAGCCCCGAGGACCTCAAGCGCCGCGTGGAGGCGCTGGTGCCCGCGCACTTCGCGCAGCACGAGGCGGCGCGCGCCCGGGCGCTGCTGGGCCGCTACGTCGACTACCGCGTGGCGCTCGGCGCGCTGCAGCTGCCGGCCGACCTCGGCGATCCGCGCGCGCTGCGCGACACGGTCGAGGCGCGCCGCCGGGTGCGCGAACAGCACTTCATGCCCGACGAATACCAGGCGCTGTTCGGTGCCGACGACGACTTCGACCGCTACAGCCTCGCGCGGCTCGAGATCGAGCGCAACACCGCCCTCACGCCCGCGCAGCGCCAGGCCGCGCTCGAGGACAACGAGCGCAGCCTCGGCGAGACCCAGCGCGCGCAGCGCGCCCAGACCGTGGCCCAGCTCCAGGTGGCCTCGCAGACCGCGGCGCTCGAGGCGCGCGGCGCCAGCGACCAGGAACGCTTCGCCGAACGCAGCGCTCAGTACGGCGCGCCGGCCGCGCAGCAGCTCGCGCAGCTCGACCGCGAGGAACGCGACTGGCAGGGGCGGCTCGCGCAGTACGCGGCATTGCAATCGGCCAAGGCCGACGCGCAGTCGCTCGAACAGATGAAGCAGCAGCTCTTCACGCCCGAGGAACGGATGCGGCTGGAAGCGGCGCTGCAGTTGCGCGCGCAGGCGGCGGCCGCGGCGCCGTCGATGACGCCGCGCTAGGACTCCACGCGCGCCGCCTCGGCCGCGCGCGCCTCGCGCCCCATCACGAGGTTGATCAGCGGCCCCGTCATCGCCGTGGTCGCCAGCGCCATCACCAGCAGCATGGTGAAGAGCTCGGGGCCGATCAGGCCGACGTCGAGGCCGATCTTGATGACGATCAGTTCCATCAGCCCGCGCGCGTTCATCAGCGCGCCGGTCGCCAGGCTGTCGCGCCAGCCGTAGCCGGCCAGGCGCGCGCCGATCGCGCCGCCGGCCAGCTTGCCGACGCTGGCGACCGCGACGATCAGCAGCAGCGCGCCGATGCCGGCGCCCGAGAAGGCGCTGGCCGTGGTACCCAGTCCCGCGAGCGCGAAGAACAGCGGCATCAGCAGCACGATCGACAGCGGCTCGATGCGCTCCTGCAGCGAACGCAGCAGGCGGTCGTCGCGCGGCAGGCAGGCACCGAACAGGAAGGCGCCGAACACCGCGTGCAGGTGCAGCCATTCGGTGAGCAGGGCCGAGACCAGCAGGCCGATCATCAGCGAGGCCAGCACCGTGGTCGAGGGCTCGCCGTCGGGCGCGCGGGTGCGCAGCAGCCAGGCATAGGCCGGCTTCAGGCCGAGGAACAGGAAGGCGAACAGCGCCACCGCGCCGCCGCCGGTGCGCAGCAGCCCGGGGTAGCCCTCGCCCGCGCCGGCCAGCGCCACCACGAAGGCCAGCAGCACCCAGGCGAAGACGTCGACCACCGCGGCCGCGCCCAGCGAGAGCTGGCCGAAGGGGGTGCGCGTCAGGCCGCGGTCCTTGAGGATGCGCGCCATCACCGGGAACGCGGTGATCGACAGCGCCGCCGCGATGAACAGCGCGAAGGGCCAGAAGCCCACGCCGGCCGGTGCCAGCGAAGGATGCAGCGCGGGCGCGATCGCCAGGCCCAGGCCCAGCGGCGCGACCACGCTGGCGATGCCGACCCAGCCGGCCGACCGGAGCTGCGCCTTCACGCCCTGCGAGGCGCGCAGCTCGAGGCCGACCACGAACATGAACAGCACCAGGCCCACGGTGGCGAGCGCCGACAGGCCGCCCAGCGACTCCCTGGCGAAGATCTGGCCATGCAGCGAGGGGAACAGCGCGCCCATGACGGCGGGACCCAGCATCAGGCCGGCGGCCATCTCGCCGACCACGCCCGGTTGGCCGAGATGGCGCAGTACCCAGCCGCAGACGCGGGCCGTGCCGAGGATGACGATGAGTTGCAGCAGCAGCGTCGTGGTGGACATCGGCGGATGTTAAGTCCCGCCGCGTCCGGCCTCGGTCCACAGCGCGGCCATGGCGCGCAGCAGCGACTCCTCGACCACCGGCTTGAACAGCACCGGCACGCCCGACTCGCGCACGCGCTGCAGCCGCGGCGGCGCGGTCTCGCCGGTCACCAGCAGCAGCGGCAACCGGCCGCCCTGGCTCCGGCGCAGCCGCAGCCCGGCGTCGAGGCCGTCGGAGCCGTCGGCCAGCCGGTAGTCGCACAACAGCAGGTCGTAGGGCCGGCCCTCGGCGCCGGCGCGCGCCAGCGCCTGCGCGGCGGCGGCCTCGTCGGCCACCGCGTGCAGGTCGATCGCGTGTTGGCGCAGCAGGCCGGTCATGGCATCGCGGATGTCGGCCTCGTCGTCGACCAGCAGCACGCGGCGCGGCATCGGTTCGATGCGCGGCATCGGCGCGCGCGGCCCGAACGAAGGCGCGGGCGTGAAGGACTGGCGCCATGGCGGCGCGGCCGCGACGGCGGGCGCGCAGGCCTCGTCGCGCGCCGGCGCGGCGGGCACCACCACGCGCACGTGCGTGCCCCGGCCCAGGCGCGAATGCATCTGCACCGGATGGCCGAGCAGGCGCGACAGCCGCTGCACGATCGCCAGCCCGATGCCCAGCCCGCGCGAGCGGTCGCGGCCGGGGTTGTCGATCTGGTAGAACTCCTCGAAGATCCGGCCCGACTGCTCGGGCGCGATGCCGATGCCGGTGTCGCGCACCTCGATCCACACCACTTCGCCGCGCTCGCGCGCGATCACCGACACCCCGCCGCGCCAGGTGTACTTGAGCGCGTTGTCCATCAGGTTCGACAGCATGCGGTGCAGCAGTTGCGGATCGCTGCGCACCCACAGCCCGCTGGCGCGCACGCGCAGCTGCAGCTGGCGCTGCTCGGCCTGGGCCGAGAAGGTGTGGTTGAGCGTGAGGAACATCGCATCGAGCGGCACCGCGTCGAGCACCGGCGCGACCACGCCGGCATCGAGCCGCGACACGTCGAGCATGGTGTCGAGCGAATGGCCCAGCGCATGCACCGCGCGCATCAGCCGCTCGGCGTTGCGGCCTTCGGGACGGTGGCGCAGCTCGTTCTCGAGCGCCGCGCCGAACAGCGCGATCGCATGCAGCGGCTGGCGCAGGTCGTGGCTCGCGGTGCCGAGGAAGCGGCTCTTCTCCTGGCTCGCGCGCTCGGTGGCCACCACCTGCTCGCCCAGCCGCGCGGCCAGCACCTCGTTGCGAAAGCGCAGCCGCAGCGCCTCGTCGAGCACGCGGTGCTGGCGCGTCGCGATGCGCAGGGTGAGCACCAGGTGCACCGCGCCGAACACCGCGAGGAACAGGTGCACGCCATCGCCCTGCCAGGCCAGCGCGAGCACCAGCCCCGCCATCATCGGGATGCCGTAGCCGTACAGCGCGGGCTTGAGCGAGCACAGCGACTGCATCGAGCGGGTCCAGCCGCTCATGATGACCACCACCAGCAGCGTGGTCGTCACCAGGTCGTCGGGCGCCATGAAGAAGGCCGGCACGGGGGCCGCGACGAGGCTCAGCAGCGTGACCTGCGCGGCATAGCGGCGGGCCCAGGCCGCGCTCATGGCATCGGGGATGCCGGCATGCCAGCGCGGCGCCAGCAGCACCGCGAGATCGGTGGCGACCACCAGTCCCAGCCACGACAGCGCGGCGACCGAGCTGCGCTCGAAGGTGGCGACGCCGAGCGCGATGGCGAAGCCGATGTGGGTGGCGACCGAGACGTTGCGCGAGCCGTAGAACGAACCCAGGTGCTCGCGCAGCACGCGCTGCGCGAGGGCACGGTCGAGGGGCTCGCCGTTCGGGTCGCGGGCTGCGGCGCTGGTCATCGGGACGATTCTGGGGACCGCCCCCGGTGCTCGGAAGTGCCCTAAGTCATGGGACGAACCAGCGGTCGGCCCACTGGTTGAGCGGCTTCAGCCGCCGCACCAGCTCGGCGCCCGACTCGGTCAGCGCATAGCCCGCGTCGACCAGCGTCACGATCCCGGTGGCGCGCAGCTCCTTCAGGCGGTCGTTGAGCACCGAGGGCGACATCTCGCCGCAACTGGTGCGCAGCGCGCGAAAGCTCTGCGGCTGGCCGTCGCGCAGCTCCCACAGCACGCGCAGGGTGCCCTTGCGGCCGAGCTGCTCGAGCAGCCGCATGACGGGACGGCGGTGCGCCGCGGGGGCTTCGGCGGGATCGTTCTCTTGCATGGTCGGGGGCGAGTCGCGTGCGTTACTTCGCTACGAATTTCGTAGCGATTTCAAGCCATTCTATGCAAGGAGCCCCCCATGACTGCAGAGACCGCGCCCCGCATCCCGCCGCTCGAGGCGCCCTACCCCGAAGGCATCGCCGAACTGCTCGCGCGCATGACGCCACCGCAGGCCCCCGAGGTGCTGGCGCTGTTCCGGGTGCTGGCCGTGAATCCCCGGCTCGCCGAGCGCACGCTGGAGTTGGGCCGCCACTTCCTGGGCCGCAAGGCCTCGATCTCGCTGCGCGAGCGCGAGCTCGTGATCCTGCGCGTGTGCGCGCGTTGCGGTGCCGAGTACGAATGGGGCGTGCACTGGAGTGGCTTCGCCGACGCGGCCGGCCTCGGCGAGGCCGAGCGGCGGGCGACGGCCGGGCGCGACGCGGACCTGTCCCCACTGCAGCCGCGCGACGCCCTGCTGCTGCGCATGGTCGACCAGTTGCACGACACGGGCGACATCGACGATGCGCTGTGGCATGCCCTCGGCGAGTACTGGGACCACGCGCAGTGTCTCGAGCTGATGATGCTCGCGGGCTGGTACCACGCGGTGAGCTACGTCTGCAACGCGGCGCGCGTGCCGCTCGAGCGCTGGGCCGCGCGCTGGTAGTTCAGGCGCCGTTCTTCTCGGCGCGCATCAGGCGCAGCCCGTTCGCCACCACCAGCAGGCTCGCGCCCATGTCGGCGAACACGGCCATCCACATGGTCGCGCTGCCGAACACCGCGAGCACGAAGAACACGCCCTTGATGCCGAGCGCCAGCGTGATGTTCTGCCACAGCACGGCGTGCGCGCGGCGCGACAGCCGGATGGTCTCGGGAATGCGGCGCAGGTCGTCGTTCATGATGACCACGTCGGCCGCCTCCATCGCGGTGTCGGTGCCGGCGCCGCCCATCGCGAAGCCGATGTCGGCCTGCGCGAGCGCGGGCGCGTCGTTGATGCCGTCGCCGGTCATGGCGGCCATGCCGTAGCGCTGCTGCATCGCCTTCACGGCATCGAGCTTCTCCTCGGGCAGCAGGTTGCCGCGCACGTCCTCGATGCCGGCATGCGCGCCGATGGTCCGGGCGGTGGCGGCGTTGTCGCCGGTCAGCATCACGGGCACCACGCCGAGCGCGCGCAGTTCGGCCACGGCCGCCTGCGACGAGGGCTTGATGGTGTCGGCCACGGCGAACAGCGCGAGCACCGCCTGCGGCGAGGCCAGCAGGGTGACGGTGCGGCCGGCTTCCTCGTGGCGCTTCAGCGCGGCCTCGATCGCGGGCGTGCAGAGGCCGCGTTCCTCGATCAGCCGGTGGTTGGCCAGCGCGTAGCGTTGGCCGCCGTGCACGGCTTCCACGCCGCGGCCCGGCAGCGCCGCGAAGTCCTGCACCTCCTCGAGCGCATGGTCGACCGACTTCAGCCCCTCGGCGATGGCCCTGGACACCGGGTGGTCGGAGCGCCCCGCGATGCTGGCCGCGATGGCGAGCACGGCCGCGTCGCCGCCGGCCGTGGCGCCGAGCACCTCGGACTCGACCAGCCTGGGCTTGCCCTCGGTGATGGTGCCGGTCTTGTCGAGCGCCACCGCCTTGAGCTTGCGCGCCTCCTCGAGGTAGGTGCCGCCCTTGATCAGGATGCCGCGCCGCGCGGCCGAGGCCAGCGCGCTCACCACCGTCACCGGCGTGGAGATCACCAGCGCGCAGGGGCAGGCGATGACCAGCAGCACCAGCGCCTTGTAGATCGCCTCGAGCCAGGTCCAGCCCATGGCCCAGGGCGTGAACAGCGCGATGGCCAAAGCGAGCGCGAACACGGCCGGCGTGTAGATCGCGGCGAAGCGGTCGACGAAGCGCTGCGTGGGCGCGCGCGTGCCCTGCGCCTCCTCCACCGCGTGGATGATGCGCGCCAGCGTGGTGTTGGCGGCCACCGCGGTGACGCGGAACTCGAGCCCCGCGGTCTGGTTGATGGTGCCGGCGAAGACGGTGTCGCCCACGGTCTTGTCGACCGGGATGCTCTCGCCCGTGACCGGCGCCTGGTCGATCGCGCTGCTGCCGGCCGTGACCACGCCGTCGAGCGCCACGCGCTCGCCGGGGCGGATGCGCACCACCGCGCCCAGCGGCACCTCGCTCGCGGGCACCGTCCGCCAGCCGCCATCGGGCTGGCGCACCTCGGCCTGCTCGGGCGCCAGCGCCAGCAGGCTCTGGATCGCGTTGCGCGCGCGGTCCACGGCGCGTGCCTCGATCAGCTCGGCGATCGCATAGAGCGCCATCACCATCGCGGCCTCGGGCCACTGGCCGATGAAGAAGGCGCCGGTCACGGCCACCGCCATCAGCGCATTGATGTTGAGCCGGCCGCGCACCAGCGCCGCGAAGCCCTTCTTGTAGGTATCGAGACCCGCGAGCGCGATGGCCGCGAGCGCGAGTCCCATCTCGAAGGCCATGAAGCCCTTGCCCTCGAGCGCGAGGAAGGAGATGGACTCGGCGCCGATGGCGAGCACCAGCGCCGCGACCAGGCGCGCGAGGCCGGCGCTCTTCCAGCCCGCGGGCTCGATGGCGCGCGCCGCGCCCGGCGCGGGCGCGGCCACCGGTTCGGGCTTGAAGCCGGCCTTGCGGATCGCCGCCAGGGCCTCGGCCAGCGCGGCTTCGTCGGCGGTGATCGCCATCGTGCGTTCGCCGAGCCGGAAGCGCAGCGCGCCGATGCCGGCCACGGGCTCGAGCGCGCGGCGGATCTCGGACTCCTCGACCGCGCAGTCCATGGTGGGAATGCGGAACAGCGTCGCGCCCTTGGGCAGGTCGGCCGCCTCCGGCGCCGACACGAAGGCCGACACCGAGGCCGAGCCGCAGCCCGTGTGGCTGCAGCAGGCGTCGTGCGCCGGCGGCGCGGCCGCGGGCGCATGGCCGTGATCGTGCGCATGGCCGTGGTCGTGGCCGTGCGCGCCGGCGGGCCGGATATCCCTGTCGAGCGTGTTCTGGTTCGTCATGGGCTCGATTGAAAACCCTGAAGCAGGTGTAGAGTCAAACGCAGTGCCCCCACCCGCTGGCGGGGCTTCGCCGGCCCACCCGGCCCGCCCTCCTCGCCAGCCTTCCATCTGCCGCATCATGAAAATCGGTGACCTGGCCAAGGCCGCGAACACGCCCGTCGAGACCATCCGCTACTACGAGCGCGAAGGCCTGCTGCCCGCGCCCGCGCGCACCGAGGGCAACTACCGCATCTACGGCGAGGACCATGCGCAGCGCCTGGGCTTCGTGCGCCGCTGCCGCTCGCTCGACATGACGCTCGACGAGATCCGCAGCCTGCTGAAATTCCGCGATGCGCCGCAGGAGGACTGCGGCGAGGTCAACCAGCTGCTCGACGACCACATCGGCCATGTGGCGGCGCGCATCGCCGAGCTGCGCACGCTCGAGAAGCAGCTGAAGGCGCTGCGCCGGCAATGCGGCGGCGCCGATGCGGCCCAGCCCTGCGGGATCATCCAGGAGCTCGACGCGGCCGCGCTCGAGCCCGAGGGCTTCGGCCAGCACGCGGGGCACGTGCACGGCGCGCTGCACGCGCCCGCGCGCCGCTAGCGGCCGGGCCCGGGCTTCATCCGCAGAGCTCGATCCAGCGCCGAAGCCGGCCCGCCACGCGCGGTGTGTTGAGGCGGGCGACCGAGCCTTCCATGTCCTCGCCGCCCTCGACCTGGCACAGCAGCACCACCTCCTCGCGTGCGGCGCCGGTGCCGAAGAATCCCTCGCCATCGAGCTGCGCCATCGCGGCGATGCAGGCCTCGAAGAGGCCGTCGTGCAGCACGTCGAAATCGACGCCGCAGGGCAGGTCCTCGCGGTGGCAGGCCAGGATCATGCGGTAGGCGATGTCGAGGAACTCGCCGCCATCGTCGTGGGACCACTCGCCGGAGCTCCAGATCTCGCTCTCGTCCTCCATCTCGCCCGGTTCGCCCAGGGCGAGGTCGCTGGCGGCATGCACGATCGTCATCGCGCTCTCGTCGCTGCCCAGCGCGAAAAGCCGGAAGGTCCGCTCGGGCTCGGCCGCGCGAATGGCCTCGAAGGCGCGGCGGGCGCCCTCGCGGATCTCGGTCGTGAGCAGCACGAAGTCGACGCGGGCCGGGTCGTGGATGCCTTGGCGCACCCGCACGTAGCCCTGGGCCTCGATCTCGCGGCTGCGCTGCGCCAGGGCCTCCATCGCGGCCTGGGGGCTGGCGAACTCGGCGACGCTCGAGCGACCCCAGGTCTGCACCTTGCCGCTCGCGGCCCAGAGCGAATTGCCGAACTGCCGCAGCTCGTGGAAGTCGGTGGGCCGCTCATCCTCGAAACGATGGAACAGCGCCCAGCTCACGTCACTTCCCCACCAGCTGCGTGAGCTTCTCCGCCTCGAAGCACTCGTCGCGCGCCGCGTCGCCGGGCACGCAATCCCTGGTGCCGGGATGGGCCGAGAGCTTCTCGATCGCCTGCCACAGCAGCGCGATCTGGTGCTCCTGGCTCGAGGCGTTGTCGATCAGGCCGCGCAGCGCCTGGCTCAGCGGATCGTCGTCCTGCGTGATGCCGTAGGCGGTGAATTTCTGCGGCACGGTCACGTCGGCGCTCTCGCCGGCCTTCGAGGGAATGATGCGCGCCGGGATGCCGACCGCGGTCGCGCCCGCTGGCACCGGCTTGATGACCACCGCGTTGCTGCCGATCTTGGCGCCGTCGCCCACCACGAAGCCGCCCAGCACCTTGGCGCCGGCGCTCACCACCACGTTGCGGCCCAGCGTCGGATGGCGCTTGGTGCCCTTGTAGAGCGAGGTGCCGCCCAGGGTCACGCCCTGGTAGATGGTGCAGCCGTCGCCGACCTCGGCGGTCTCGCCGATCACCACGCCCATGGCATGGTCGAAGAAGACCTCGCGGCCGATCTTGGCGGCCGGGTGGATCTCGATGCCGGTGAGCCAGCGCGCCATGTGCGCGATGAAGCGCGCGGGCCACTTGAAGCCATGGTTCCAGCAGGCGTGGGCCCAGCGATGCAGCACCACGGCATGCAGGCCCGGGTAGACCGTGAGCACCTCCCAGGCGCTGCGCGCGGCGGGGTCGCGTTCGAGGATGCACCGGATGTCGGCGCGCAGGCGAGAGAACATCGCTGCCTTCGTATGTTTTGGTTATGACGATAGGGGCCGCGCAGTCTATAGCCGGGCCTCATCGCGTACGGACGATGGGGTTTTAGCGCCGGATCTTGCCGGCCGCCGCCTCGCTCATCGCCTTGGCGATGCCGCGCAGGATGTGGATCTCCTCGGCCGTGGGCTGGGCCCGGTTGAACAGCTGCTGCAGCCGCGGCATCAGCTTCTTGGGCGCCTCGGGATCGAGGAAGCCCACCTCCACCAGCGAGCGCTCCCAATGCTCGAGCATGCCGGCCACGGCCTGGGCATCGGCCGCCGGCGGCGGCGCGACCGCGTCGCGCGCCGCGAAGCCGCCGAGCGCGAGCCGCCATTCGTAGGCGATCACCTGGATCGCGGCGCCGAGGTTGAGCGAGCCGAAGTTCGGGTCGGTGGGAATGCTCAGCGCGACGTGGCAGCGGTAGACGTCCTCGTTGCGCATGCCGAAGCGCTCGGAGCCGAACAGGAAGGCCACGTGCTCGTCGCCCCGCGCGGCCAGCGGGCCCAGGTGCTCGCGCGGGGTGCGCGTGGGCGGGCCGAAGTCGCGCGGCACCATCGCGGTGGCGCACAGGTGGGTCACGCCGTCGAGCGCCTCGTCGAGCGTCTCGACGATGCGCGCATTGGCCAGCACATCGAGCGCGCCGCTCGCGCGCTGGATGGTTTCCTCGCGCCGCAGCACGTTGGCCCAGCGCGGCGCGACCAGCACGAGTTCGCCGAAACCCATGGTCTTCATGGCGCGGGCGGCGGCGCCCACGTTGCCGGCGTGGCTGGTCTGGATCAGGATGAAACGGGTGCGCATGGAGGGGTGGGGAGACAGGGAGCGGCCGAGCCGGTAAAATCCCCCGATTCTCGCCGCCCGCATCGCCGGGCCGGTTTCCGGGTCCTTCAGGGACCCACCCCCCAGTTCTTCCAGTCAGTCAGGAACGACAGCCGTGGCCGCCCGGGCCTTTGCCGGGCCCGCGCAGGCGTTCCGCTCACGCTCACAATTCAGAATGTCGTCCCCCAACCTGCATCCCATGCTCAACGTGGCCGTGAAGGCCGCTCGCGCCGCCGGCGCCATCATCAACCGCGCCGCGCTCGACGTCGAGGCCGTGCGCATCTCCCAGAAGCATGTGAACGATTTCGTCACCGAGATCGACCACGCGAGCGAGCAGGCCATCATCGAAACGCTTCTCACGGCGTACCCGGGGCACGGCATCCTGGCCGAGGAATCGGGCTCCGAGCACGGTGCCAAGGATTCCGACTACGTCTGGATCATCGATCCGCTCGACGGCACCACCAACTTCATCCACGGCTTTCCGTTCTACTGCGTGTCGATCGCGCTGTCGGTGCGCGGCAAGATCGAGCAGGCCGTGGTCTACGACCCCACGCGCAACGACCTGTTCACCGCCACCAAGGGCCGCGGCGCCTACGTCAACGACCGCCGCATCCGCGTCTCCAAGCGCACCCGGCTGTCCGAGTCGCTGGTGGCCACCGGCTTCCCGTTCCGCACCGGCGACAACTTCAAGCAGTACCTGGCCATCATGGCCGACCTGATGCCGCGCATGGCCGGCCTGCGCCGCCCCGGCGCCGCCGCGCTCGACCTCGCCTACGTGGCCGCCGGCTACACCGATGCCTTCTTCGAGACCGGCCTCAACCCCTGGGACGTGGCGGCCGGCTCGCTGCTGGTGACCGAGGCCGGCGGCCTGATCGGCAACTTCACGGGCGAGCCCGACTTCATCGACCAGCGCGAATGCCTGGCCGGCGCGCCGCGCATCTACGGCCAGCTCGTGCCGCTGCTGGCCAAGTACTCGAAGTTCGCGAGCGTCGACGACAAGCTGCGCGCCAGCGACCGCGTGCGCGCGATCGCCGCCGCGAGCAAGCCGCAGGCCGAGGGCTCGGCCGACATCTACGCGCGCAGCACCGTGACCGAGATGGGCCCCGCGGAAGACGCCGAGGCGCCCGCCGCCGCCGCCGCTGCCCCGGCCAAGCGCAAGCTCACCCGCATCCGCCGCGACGCCCCCGCCGCCACCGGCCCGTTCGAGGGCGACGCTTCCGCCAAGTGATGGCAGGGGCCCGCGCCATCGGCGGCGAGACCCAGGCCTCGGTGCTGCAGCAGCGCCTGCGCGCCGCGCTGCGCATCGCGCTGAGCCACTACGTCGCCAGCGGCCTCACGGTCGCGCTCGGCCTGCTGTTCATCTCGGGCGGCGTGCATTTCTGGCTCGGCACCGTCGCGGCATCCTCGGCCGCGGTCGGCGTCATCGTCACCGCGCCGCCCGACCTGCCGGGCCCGCGCCGCGGCAAGTTCTGGCAGATGCTGCCTGCGCCGCTGATCGGGCTGCCGCTGTTCTTCGCCGTGCAGATGCTGCACGCCGCGCCGATCCGGCTCGGCCTGCTGCTGGTGCCGGCCACCTTTTTCGCCTTCCTGGCCATGGCCTGGGGCAAGCGCGGCATCCCGATCGCGATCGCCGTGATGTTCTCGATGATCTTCTCGATGGCCACGCCCACGCCGCACGGCATGGCCGAAGCCATCGAGCGCACCTGGCACTTCGGCCTCGGCGCCGGGCTGTACGTGCTGTGGTCGGTGCTCGCCAACCTGATCCTCAACACGCGCTTTCGCGTGCAGTCGGTGGCCGACGTGCTGTATTCGCTGGCCGCGCTGATGCGCACCGAGGCCAGCCAGTTCACGCCCAAGGACGAGACCGGCGACGTGCGCGAGACCCCCGCGCCGATGCTGGGCCGCCTGCTGCGCGAGCAGGCCGCGCTGGCCGACCAGCTGCAGGCCACGCGCGACATCGTGCTCGAGTCGCCGCGCACGCCGCGCCGCCAGCGGCTGGCCGCGATGCTGGTGATCGTGCTCGAGATGCGCGACCAGCTGCTCGCGAGCGAGCTCGATCTCGACGCGCTCAAGACCCATCCCGCACACGCCGATGCGCTGGTCGAGATGCGCTGCGTGCTCGAGGAACTGGCCGAGGACACGATCGCGCTGGCCGACGCGCTGCTCATGGGCCGCCATCCGCACCTCGTGGCCGACCGCCGGCCGCGCCTCGCCGCGATCCACGTCGATGGCGAGGATTCGGCCGGCCATCCGCATCCGGTGCTGCCCGGCCCCAACGCCGCCATGCTCGCGCGCGGCCTCGCGAGCCGCATCGGCCACATCAACGACGAGGTGCTGCGCCTGTCGGCCATGGCGCGCGGCGACGCCGAGCCCAACCTCGCCGTGGTGCGCGCCAACTGGCAGATGTTCGTGAGCCCCACCGACTGGTCGTGGCGCCCCTTCTTCACCCTGTGGCGCTGGGACGCGCCACCGCTGCGCCACGCGATCCGCGCCGCGCTCGCGATCGCGGCCGGCTACGCGGTCGCGGTGTCGATGCCCTGGGGCTCGCACGACTACTGGATCCTGCTGACCATCGTGGTGGTGCTGCGCGGCAGCCTCTCGCAGACGCTCGAGCGGCGCAACCACCGCGTGGCCGGCACCCTGCTGGGCTGCGTGCTCGCGGTCGGCCTGCTGTCGGCCCATCTCTCGGCGCTCGGGCTGCTGGCCGTGCTCACCATCGCGCAGGCCATCGCCCACAGCTTCGCGGTGCGGCGCTACCTGATCACCGCGGTGGCCGCCACCGTGCTGGGCCTGCTGCAGGCCCACATGCTCAACACCGGCGCGGCGCCGCTGTTCGCGCTGTTCGAGCGCATCGCCGACACGCTGATCGGCGCCGCGCTCGCCTGGGCCTTCTGCTACGTGCTGCCCTCGTGGGAGCGCGGCCAGATCCCGGCGCTGGTGGCGCGCGTGCTGACCGCGCAGGCACGCCATGCGCGGCTCGCGCTGGGCCTGGGCCAGCTGCAGACCGTCGACAGCAGCCCCGAGCTCGAATGGCGGCTCGCGCGCCGCGAGGCCTTCGACAGCCTCTCGGCGCTGGTGCAGGCCACGCAGCGTTCGCTGTCCGAACCGCGCGCGGTGCAGCCGCCGGTCGAGCCGCTCGAGCACCTGCAGGCCCACAGCTACCAGCTGCTGGCGCAGCTCAGCGCGGTCAAGTCGATGCTGGTGCTGCGGCGCGACCGCCTCACGCCCGGCGAGGTCGAGGGGCCGCTCGCGCGCACCACGCAGCGCATCGAGGCCGCGATCGGCGCGGTGCCCACCTCGGGCCCCACGCAGCCCGAGAGCACGGCCTCCACCGCCGTCGGCGGCCCGATTCCGCTGCCCGATCCCTTCGACAACGACATCAGCCCCTGGCTGCTGCGCCGGCTCGACCTGGCGACCGCGCTGTCGACCCAATTGCGAGACGATGCGGCCCGAATTCTTCAAGCATTGAACGAACAGGAAGCTTCGGGACTCGCATCGGCATGACCCTGATGCAATCCATCCTCTCCCATCCCTGGTTCGGCACCTGGCTGGCTGCCGTCATCGCCGTTCCCGTCGCCCTCGTCGTCCACCGCATCGGCGGCATGGTGCTCAAGCGCATCACGCGCCCCGCGCCCGCCATCCACGCCCTGGTGGTGGCCTGCCATGCCCCCGCGCGCGTGGTGCTGCCGCTGATCGCGCTGCAGATGGTGTGGCAGGCCACGCCCGAGGACCTGCGCTACATCGCGAGCGTGCGCCACCTCAACGGCCTGCTGCTGATCGCGGCCACCACCTGGCTCGCGCTCAAGGCTATCGGCGGCTTCGCCGACGGCGTGCTCGCGCAGCATCCGTCGGACATTGCCGACAACCTGCAGGCGCGCCGCGTGCTCACCCAGACCCGCGTGCTCGCGCGCACCGCCATGACCGTGGTGGTGATCGCCGGCGGCGCCATGATGCTCATGACCTTCCCGGGCGCGCGCCAGGTCGGCGCCAGCCTGCTGGCCTCGGCCGGCGTGATCGGCATCGTGGCCGGCCTCGCGGCCAAGCCGGTGTTCAGCAACCTCATCGCCGGCCTGCAGCTCGCGCTCGCGCAGCCGATCCGCATCGACGACGTGCTCGTGGTCGAGGGCGAATGGGGCCGCGTCGAGGAGATCACCGGCACCTTCGTCGTGCTCAAGATCTGGGACGAGCGCCGGCTGATCCTGCCGCTGACCTACTTCATCGAGAAGCCGTTCCAGAACTGGACCCGCCACTCCTCGCAGATCCTCGGCTCGGTGTTCGTCTATGCCGACTACGGCATGCCGCTGGCGCCGCTGCGCGCCGAGGTCGAGCGCATCGTGAAGGCCTCGCCCGAATGGGACGGCCGCTTCTTCAACCTTCGCGTGACCGATGCCACCGAGCGCACCATGCAGATCCGCGTGCTGTGCACCGCCGCCACCTCGGGCATGGCCTTCGACCTGCGCTGCAACGTGCGCGAGGGGCTGATCGATTTCATGCAGCGTGAGTACCCGCAGCACCTGCCGAAGGTGCGCGTGGGCAACGACCACCCGGCCGAGCGCGAGCCCGGCCCGCTGCAGCCGCAGGCCGTGGCCTGAGCCGCGCCTTCCATTCCGAGCGTGCCGCGTTGAAGCCCGATCCCGAACCCCGAGGCCCGCTGGTACGCGCCCTGTTCTATGCCTTCGCCGTGCTGTGCCTGGTGCTCGGCCTCATCGGCGTGGTGGTGCCGGGCATGCCGACCACCGTCTTCATCCTGCTGGCCGCCTGGGCCGCGGCGCGCAGCTCGCCGCGGCTGCATGCCTGGCTGCTCGGCCACCGCATCTTCGGGCCGCTGCTGCACAACTGGGCCCACGGCCGCACCGTGAGCCGGCGCGCCAAGTGGAGCGCCACCGTCACCATGGCGCTGTGCGCCGTGATCGTCTCGTACACCGCGCACCGGGCCTGGACCGCGGTGCTCGCGATCGGCTGCATGGCGGTGGTGCTGGCCTGGCTGTGGTCGCGGCCGCTGCCACCGCCCTGAACCGCGCCCCTCCGCGTTTCCCCGTTATCCCGCCCTACGCCATCCGACTCGCCAGCGTCGGCCAGAAAGGAAGAACGACATGAAGACCGAAGACATCGACGCCGCCCCCGACAGCACCGCCGCGCGCGTCGCGCTCTGGCGTGCGCTGCATGTGGAGGCCGACGCGCCGCCGCATGTGCTCGACGATCGGATCGGCCTGCGCTTGCTGGACCCGCCGCCCGGCTGGCGCGAGCGTGGCGACATGGACCCGGACTTCACCCGCCCCTTCCGCGCGTCGATCGTGGCGCGCGCCCGCTTCATCGAGGACCTGGTCGCGGAACACGCAGCCCTCGGCACCGACCAGTACGTGATCCTCGGCGCCGGCCTCGACAGCTTCGCGCAACGCCGCCCCGAGCTCGCGTCGCACCTGCGCATCTACGAGATCGACCGACCCGGCCCACAGGCCTGGAAGCACCGGCGCCTGCGGGAACTGGGCTTCGGGCTGCCCGAGGGGCTGCGCTTCGTGCCGGTCGACTTCGAGGCAGGCGCCTCGTGGCGCGACGGGCTCGCGGCCGCCGGCTTCGATGCCAAGCGGCCCGCCATCGTGGTCTCGACCGGCGTCAGCATGTACCTGAGCCGCGAGGCCAACCAGGCCACCTTGCGCGAGGTCGCGTCGTTCGCGCCGGGCACGCGCTTCGCGATGAGCTTCCTGCTGCCGCTCGAGATGGCCGACCCCGCCGTGCGTCCCGGGCTCGAGATGGCGGTCAAGGGCGCGCGCGCCAGCGGCACGCCCTTCGTGAGCTTCTTCGCGCCGCAAGAAGCCGTGGCGCTCGCACGCGACGCGGGCTTTGCCGAAGCGACGCATGTCTCGGCCGCCGACCTGAGCGGGCGCTACTTCGCGGATCGAAGCGATGGCCTGCGTCCGCCCGATGGCGCGGAAGACCTGCTGGTCGCAAGCGTCCAGGGGTCCTAGGCGCCCTTGCGCATCGACGGCAGCGCGAGATTCGTGAACGCCCGCAGCAGCCACTCGACCGGCCCGTAGGCGAAGCGCCCCATCCACCAGCGGCTCAGCGGCAGCTGGCAGCCGAAGATCGCGAAGGCGATCCCCATCGCCGCGAGCGGCGGCGTCGCGCCGATCCAGCGCAGCCCATAGGCCAGGAACAGCCAGGCGCAGACCGCCGACTGCAGCAGGTAGTTCGACAGCGCCATGCGCCCCGCGGGCGCGAGCCAGCTTTCGAGCACGCGGCCGCGCGGCGTGCGGAACAGCAACACCAGCGCGCAGGCATAGGCGGCGCTCAGGAACGGTGCCGTGAGCAGCGTGACCGAGAGCCCGAGGAAATCGCGCACCGCGCCATCGACGCGCAGCGCCGACTGGGCATAGAAGGCCGCGCCCGGCAGTCCCACCGCCAGCCCCCAGGCCAGCAGGCGCCGGAACAGCGGCAGCCGCGCGCCGGTATCGGCCAGCAGCGCATGCCGCCCCGCGACGAAGCCCGCGAAGAACATCGCGAGCGCCGTCGGTGCCTGCACCAGCGCCGTGAGCCACCAGATCTGCGACAGCTCGCGCAGGTGCTGCACGATCACCGTCATCGGCGTGCCGCGGTAGGCCGCCAGCGCCGAGGCGGCTTCCGCGTAGGCACTGCGCAGGTCCATCGATCCGCCGCCCAGCGCGAACGACAGCAGCGCGCTGAAGGCGGCCCACAGCAGCGCGGTGCCCAGCACCAGCGCGATTCCGGCGCCCAGCAGCAAGCGGTCGCCGCGCCGGTGCAGCAACAGCAGCACCAGGCCGATCACGCCATAGGTCGTGAGGATGTCGCCCTGATAGAGCAGCACCGCATGCGCCACGCCCAGCAGCCACAGCCCCAGCAGCCTTCGCGCCATGCGCGGCGCGAAGGCGCGGCCCGCGCGCTGCGCGGCCTCCTTCTGCAGCAGGAAGCTGTAGCCGAACAGGAACGAGAACAGCAGATAGAACTTGGTCTCGAAGACGAAGGTGCGCACGAACACCGCGAGCCGCTCGGGCAGCGGATTCGCGAGCGGATCGGGCAGCCCCGTGCCGTAGTAGGTCGAGGCGAAGGTCGCGATGTTGACCACCAGGATGCCCAGCAGCGCGAAGCCGCGCAGCGCATCGACCGTGGTCTGGCGCTGCGGCGCTTCGGCCTCGCTGGCTCCTCCCATGCGGCGCTCAGACCACCGGCGCGCGTCGGGGATCGGTCACCGGGCAATGGCCGTGCACCTCGAGCAGGCGCAGCAGGTCCTCGGAACTGCGCGCCTTGGCCCAGTCGCGCTCGGTGTCGGAGATGCCCACCACATGCAGGAAATCGAACTTGCCCGAGTCGAGCTGCGCTGTCGCCGGATAGTGCTTCGGCTGCGCCAGCACCACATGGCGCAGCACCGAGGCGGCCTTCTGCCCGATCGGCCCGCCCAGCGGGATGCGGTCGCCGTAGTCCAGCGGCGGCTTGTCCTCGCCGAAGCGGCCGTGCGCGAGCAGCACGTTGTAGGCCAGCAGCTTCTGGAGCAGCTTGATGGGCCAGGTCTCGCCGGCCTGCGACGGCACCTCGAGCACGAGCTCGGAGCCGATCCACGAGTAGTCCTCGGGGTCGTAGTCGGCGGGCTCGCCCTCCCAGGGCGTCGAGCCGCCCGAGGTCACGTAGAGCCAGGAGTTGCGCAGCGGCGTGGGCTCGAACTCGAACACGCCCAGGTGCAGCCAGCGCGGATCGATGTCCTGCGCGCCCAGCGCCGAGAAATCGTCGGGGCCCAGCACGAAGATGCCCTTGCGCTTCTCGCCGAAGAGCTGCGGATAGAGGACTTCCTCGCGGTATTTCCAGACTTCTTCCATCGAGCTCATCGCGCTCTCTCCTCGTTCGGCGGGTGGCGTCGCACCCGATTAGATACCAGGCCCCGCGGCCACGCGCCGGCCCACGATCCGCCGGATCGCCTCGATCAGCAGCCGCGCACCCTCGCCCGTTTCGGCGCCGCGCCGCACCGTCATGCCCACCGGCCCCTCGGTGCTCGCGGTGTCGATCGCCACGCGCCGCAATTCGCCGCGCGCGATGAAGCCCTCCACCGCGCCTTGCGGCGCGAACCACACGGCGTCGGAGCGCTGCAGCAGCCCGAAGATGAAGCTGGTGTCGGTCGCCTCCACCAGCCGGTGCGGCAGTTCGAGGCCGCGCGCGATCAGGAAGGCATCGGCTGTGTGGCGGATCAGCGTGCCCGACACCGGCAGCACCAGCGGATGGCCGGCCAGCGCATCGAGCGGCGGCCGGCGCCGCGCGGCCAGCGGGTGGCCGGGACGCACGACCAGCAGCAGCGGCTCGCTGTAGAACTGCTCGAAGGCGAGATCGGCCATCGCCGAGGCCTGGGCCAGCCGCCCCAGCACGAGGTCGATCTCGCCCTGGCGCAGCTGCGTCATCAGCTGCGAGTTGGTGCCGCTCATGACCCGCACGCGCAATGCGGGATGGGCGGCATTCAGCTGCGCGACCGCCTCGGGCAGCAGGTTGGGCACCATGTTCGGCAATGCGCCGACGGCCACCAGCAACTGGTCGGCATCGGGCTGGTCCATGGCCAGGCCCATGCCCTCGCGCAGTCCGCGCAGCGCCGACACCGCGTGCCGCACCAGCACCTCGGCCGCGGGCGTGAGCTCGACGCCGCGGCGACGCCGCAGCAGCAGCTGACGCCCCACGATCTCCTCGAGCTCGGCGATGGTCTTGGAGACCGCCGGCTGCGTCAGCGACAGGGCCTCGGCCGAGCGCACCAGGTTGCGCTCCTGCGCCACGGTCACCAGGCACTGCAGGTGGCGCAGCTTCAAGCGTGAAAAGTTCATGGCTGACATGGCGGTTCTCAATGACGCAACAGGTTTTCAATATAACTATATGGAATATCTGGTGGAACAGCTTTCAGTTGTGCGCGCGGCGCGGCGCTCCTAGAGTGCGCCGACACGGAGACAAGGAAACACCCGCATGACCCCCCGCATCCCGAAGGGCCGGCGCCTGGCGCTCGCCAGCGCCTGCATGGCCGCAGCGCTCGTCCTGGGCCTCGGCACCCCGGCCGCCGCCCTGGCGCAAACCGAAGCCGCGTACCCGGCCAAGCCGGTGCGCTTCCTCACCAACTTCCCGGCCGGCGGCCCGCTCGACATCCTCGGGCGCGCGCTCGGCGAGGTGCTGCAGAAGGAACTGAAGCAACCCTTCATCGTCGACAACCGGCCCGGCGCGGGCGGCAACATCGGCGCCGACCTCGTGGCCAAGAGCCCGGCCGACGGCTACACCGTGCTGCTGAGCATCGACAGCACCTTCACCATCAATCCGCAGCTCTACGCCACGATGCCCTTCGCCGCGAAGGACCTGAAGCCGCTGATGATCTTCAGCTCCTCGGGCCTGGCCTTCGGCACGGCCGCCTCGGTCAAGGCGAAGACGCTGCCCGAGTTCGTCGCGCAGGCCAAGGGCGAGTCGGTCACCTTCGGCTCGGCCGGCAACGGCAGTCCCGGCCACATCGCCGCGGAGATCTTCGCCAACGCCACCGGCGCGAAGATCACGCACGTGCCCTACAAGGGCAACGCGCCCGCCGTGCTGGCGCTGCTCTCGGGCGAGGTGCAGGCCGGCATCCTGGCCACGCCGGGCCTGCTGCCGCACCTGCAGGCCGGCAAGCTGCATGCGCTCGCCGTCACCGGGCGCCAGCGCTCGCCGCTGCTGCCACAGGTGCCCACGGTGGGCGAGCTCGGGCTGAAGGACCTCGAGTTCGAGGTGCTCTATCTCGCGATGGTGCCGGCCGCCACGCCCGAGCCCGTGATGCAGACCTTGCGCACCGCGCTGCAGGCGGCGCTGGGCCGGCCCGAGGTGAAGGCGCGGCTCGCCTCGCTCGACATGGTGGCGCTCGGCGAGACCGGTGCCGCGGCCGCGGCGCACCTCGACGGCAACCGCGAACGCTACGGCCGCATCGTCAAAGCCACAGGCATGAAGGTGGACTGAGAAGGTGTGAATGAACCTGCTGCGCGCCCCGATCTCGCTCCTGCAGCCGGTGCAGCGCGGCGTCGAAGCGCTCGGCCTCGCCGGCATCGAGCGCGCCCATCAGCCCGGCATTGATCGCCGTCACGAGCGGAAAGAGTTCGTCGTAGAGCGCCTGCCCGCTGTCGGTGAGCCCCAGCCGCACCTGCCGCCGGTCGCCCGCGCGCGCCACGCGCGAGACCAGCTTCTTGGCCACCAGCGAACCCACGGCCTTCGAGGTGCGCGCGCGGTCGAGCTGCGCATGCTCGGCCAGTTGCGAGGAGCCCAGTTCGCCGCGGCTCGCGAGCGTGGCGATCAGCCGCCATTCGCGGCGCGTGATGCCGAAGCGGCCCTCGCACAGGCGGATCACCATGCTGCCGGCCACCGCGAGCAGGCGCGAGAGGCGGTAGAGCAGCAGGTCGTCGAGCGGGCGGCGGGGCGCCGCGCCGGCGTCCACGGCCGTCCTCGCGGTGGCCTTGGCCGGCTTGCGGGCGGTCGCTTTCACGGGCACTTCGGCGGGCATGGGCATCTCGCGCGGGTAAATCCGGGGAATGGTTGATTTGATCAATCGACTGTAGCGTCTCCAGAATCGTCCGCAGCCGCGGGCACACGACCCGCCAGAACGGCGCCATTCGGAGACTTCGCCCCATGCCTTCCCCCACGCACGCTTCCCACCTGCCCGCCCCCGGCCGCCGCCGGCTGGTCGCCGCGCTCGGCGGCCTCGCGCTCGCGCCCGCGCTGTCGCGCGCCCAGGGCTTCGCGCCGGGCCAGCCGATCAAGGTGCTGATCGGCGTGCCCGCGGGCGGCACGCAGGACGTGCTGACGCGCGCCATCGCGCACGAGGTGCGTGACAGCCTCGGCCCGCTGATCGTCGACAACCGCTCGGGCGCGGCCGGCCGCATCGCGGTGGACACGGTCAAGACCGCGCCGCCCGACGGCCACACGCTGCTGCTGGGCACGGCCGGCATGATGACCATGTTCCCGAGCGCCTACCGCAACCTCTCCTACGACCCGATCAGGGACTTCGTGCCGATCCTCAACGCGGCACGCTTCGAGCTCGCGCTGGTGCTCAACAAGGACGTGCCCGCGAACACACTGCCCGAGTTCATCGCCTGGGCCAGGGCACAGGGCGACAAGGTCAGCTTCGCCTCGTACGGCGCCGGCACGCCCTCGCACTTCCTCGGCGAGATGCTCAACCGCGCGGCCGGCCTGAAGATGGTGCACGTGCCCTACCGCGGCTCCACGCCCGCGCGGCAGGACGTGATGGGCGGCACCGTGCCGGTCTATTTCGACACCGTGGGCGGCGCGCAGCAGATGCTGCCCTCGGGCCGCGTCAAGGTGCTGGCCACCAGCGGCGAGAAGCGCTCGCCGCTGATGCCCAACCTGCCGAGCTTCGTCGAGGCCGGCTACAAGGACGTGGTCGCCACCGCCTGGTTCGCCTACTACGCGCCGCTGAAGACGCCGCAACCGGTGGTCGAAAAACTGCGCGCCGAGTTCGCGCGCGCCGTCAACAAGCGCGAGGTGCGCCAGATGCTGCTGCAGAACGGCATGTATCCGGTGGCCGACACGGGCGACGCGCTCGTGAAGACCATGCGCGAGGACACGGCACGCTGGGCCGGCATCATGAAGGCCGTGAATTTCCAGGCCAACGACTGACCCCCTACATCCATCAAACGCAAAGGAGGAAGAACCCATGCACCCGAAACACAAGATCACCCGCCGCCTCGCCGGCCTGATGGCCATCGCCGGCCTCGCGACGGCGCTCGCCGCCACCGGCGCCGCGGCACAGCCGCTCGACGGCCCGCTGCGCATCGTCGTCGGCTATGCGCCCGGCGGCGCCACCGACCGCGTTGCGCGCATCGTCGGCGACAAGCTCGCGTCCAAGCTCGGCGTGCCGGTCATCGTCGACAACAAGCCCGGCGCGGGCGGCCGTCTCGCGGCGCAGCAGGTCAAGGTCACGCCCGCGAACCAGAACGTGCTGATGCTCGCGAACCCCGCCGTGATGGTGGTGGCGCCGCTCGTCTTCAAGGACAACGGCTACGACGCCGAACGCGACTTCGTGCCGGTGTCGCACGTCAACGACTACGACTTCGCGCTCGCCGTGTCGCCCACGCTGCCGGTGCGCGAACTCAACCACCTGCTGGCGTGGATGCGCGCCAACCCGCAGCAGGCCAACGTGGGCGTGCCGGCCACCGGCAGCCTGCCGCACTTCTTCGGCCTCATGGTCGGCGAGAAGGCCAAGGTCCAGACCCAGGTCATCGGCTACCGCGGCTCGGCGCCGCTGCTCAACGACCTGATCGGCGGCCAGGTGCCGATCGCGGTCGACACCGAGGACGTGGTGATCCCGCAGCACGACGGCGGCAAGCTGCGCATCCTCGCGATCTCGGGCACCAAGCGCTCGCCCTTCGCGCCCTCGGTGCCCACCTTCAAGGAAGCCGGCCTCGACCTCGCGGCCAGCGGCTGGAACACCTTCTTCGCGCCCGTCACCATGCCGCGCGAGAAGGTCGAGCGCCTCGCCACCGCGATCCGCGAGGTGATGCAGGACCCCGACACGGTGCGCAAGTTCACCGACTCGAAGATGACGCCGGTGGTCAGCACCCAGGCGCAGACCGCCGCGATGCTCAAGGCCTACCGGCTGCAATGGGGCCCGGTGGTGCAGAAATCGGGCTACCAGCCCTGACCCTTTCCCGGCCCATCGGGCCCTCGACACCATGACAAGACCCAACATCATCTTCATCGTCGCCGACGACCTCGGCTATGCCGACCTCGGCTGCTACGGCGGCCGCGACGCCGTCTTCGGCCCGGTTTCGCCGGTGCTCGACGGCCTCGCCGCCAACGGCCTCAAGCTCACGCAGGGCTACGCGAACTCGCCCGTGTGCTCGCCCACGCGCTTCGCGATGATCACGGCGCGCTACCAGTACCGGCTGCGCGGCGCGGCCGAGGAGCCGATCAACAGCAAGAGCCGCGGCAGCAGCACGCTGGGCCTGCCGGTCGACCATCCCACCCTGCCCTCGCTGCTCAAGGCCAGCGGCTACCGCACCGCGCTGATCGGCAAGTGGCACCTCGGCTATCCGCCGAGCTTCGGTCCGCTGCGCTCGGGCTACGAGGAGTTCTTCGGCCCGATGTCGGGCGGCGTCGACTACTTCACCCACTGCGACTCCAGCGGCCGCCACGACCTCTGGTACGGCGAAGAGGACAGGCAGGAAGAGGGCTACCTCACCGACATCCTCTCGAAGCGCGCCGTCGACTTCGTCGAGCGCATGGCGCAGCAGCCTGCGCAAGAGGCCAAGCCCTTCTTCCTGAGCCTGCACTACACCGCGCCGCACTGGCCGTGGGAAACGCGCGACGATGCAGACAAGGCGCCGCTGGTGAAGGACAACCTGTTCGACCTCGCGGGCGGCAACATCCACGTCTACCGCCGCATGATCCATCACATGGACGAGGGCATCGGCTGGATCATGGCCGCGCTCGAGAAGCACGGCATGGCCGACAACACGCTCGTGGTGTTCACCAGCGACAACGGCGGCGAGCGCTTCTCCGACAACTGGCCGCTGGTCGGCGGCAAGATGGACCTGACCGAAGGCGGCATCCGCGTGCCATGGATCGCCCACTGGCCCGCCGTCATCGCGCCCGGCGGCGAGAGCGCCCAGCACTGCCTGACCATGGACTGGTCGGCCACCATGCTCGATGCGGCCGGCGTGCAGGCCGATCCGGCCTATCCGCTCGACGGCGTCTCGCTGATGCCCGTGCTGAAAGACGCGAAGCACGGCTTCCGCCGCCCGCTGCACTGGCGCATGAACCACCGCGGCCAGCAGGCGCTGCGCGACGGCGACTGGAAGTACCTGAAGGTCGACGGCAACGAGTACCTGTTCAACATCCCCGCGGACGAGCGCGAGCGCGCCAACCGCGCGAAGCAGGAGCCCGAACGGCTCGCGGCGATGCGCGAGGACTGGCTCGCCTGGAACGCGACCATGCCGCCGATTCCGGAGGATGCGACGGTGAGCCTGGGATATTCGGTGAAGGACATGCCGCAGCGCTGAGCGCCGCGCGAGACTCAGGCCTCGTCGGCGCCGCCCCGCGCGCTGGACATCCCCAGGCTCCACAACCGCAGCGCCACATGGATCTCCAGCGCCCGGCTCGCGCTGCCCCAATGCCCCAGCAGTTCCTCGACGCTCGCGAGCCGCTGACGCACGGTGTTCACATGGATGCCCATGCGCGCCGCGGTGGTCTTCGCGTTCTGGTTGCAGTCGAAGTAGGCCAGCAGGGTCGACGTGAGTTCCGCGCCGCGCTTCCTGTCGTGGCTCGTGAGCGCGCCGATGGTGGCGTCGAGGAAGGTGTTGAGACTGCCCTGGTCGTGGGTCTCGAACAGCACCGAATAGAGCGCCATCTCGTTCTGCCCGACGATGGCGCCGCGCATGCCCAGGCGCCCCAGCACGGGCAGCGCGCGGCGCAGCGCGGCGTACAGCGCGGGCATCTCGGCCGGCGACTGCACGGGCCGCGACAGCACGCCGCGGTAGGCATCGCCGAGCTCGCGCCGCGCGAAGGCGGTGACGGCCTCGAGCACGTCCTGCGCGCGGGTCGCGGCGCAGACGATGGCGAGGGCACCGTCGACCTCGTCGAACACCTGCTCGGTCATCGGCGTGCCGGCGCGCAGGCGCCGGGCCCAGAAGCCGGGCCGGGGCTCGGCCATCTCGACCACCATCAGCGAGATCGGCTGCGAGAGATCGAGGCCGAAGCGCTCGGCGCGGTCGCGCGTGAGCGCGGGCTCGTCCTGGCGCGGCGAGATCAGGGTGCGCAGCAGCGCCGCCACCTCGCGGCTCTTGCCGGCCTCCACGCGCTCCTGTGACAGCAGCACGATGCCGATGATGCTGGAACTGCGCTCGAAGGTGCGCAGCGAGGTCTCGCGCAGGTCCTGGCGCCGGAACAGCAGCACGGCGCCGAGCACCTCGTTGCCGCCGAGCACCGCGATGGCGCGGCACAGCTCGCCGTCGCGCTCGTAGGCCACCACCGAACGGCCGGCCTGCCGGCTCTCGCGCAGTGCCTTCGCGAGCGCGGCGCTGTGCTCGTCGTTCGGCGCGTGGGCGTCGGCGGCCGTGCCCTCGTAGCCCGGCGCCAGCGCGCGGCCGATGACCTGGTGGGCCTCGTCGAGCACCAGCACGCCGCCGTTGAGCAGCTGCGCGATCGATTCGCACAGCGCGCCCAGCGACGCGCCCTTGGCCAGCAGCGAGGTCAGCTGCTCGTGCGCCTCGGCCGCGCCCTGGACGTCGCGCACGTGCCGCTCGAGTTCGCCACGCGCCTGGTCGGCATGCGCGAGCGCGTCCTTCGCTTCGGCGAAGGCCTTGGCGTTCTCGATCGCCACCGCGGCATGCGCGGCCAGCGTGCAGAGGATCGACACGTTGAGCGCCGTGTGCGTGCGGTGGTAGCGGTCGGCCACGAACAGCAGGCCGATCACCTCGTCGTCGCGCATCAGCGGCGCACCCACCAGCGCGGCCACGCCCTCGTCGCGAAAGATGTCGTCGAGCGTGGGGTCGTGCGCGAAGCGGTTGTCGTGCAGGTAGTCGGGCGTGAAGAAGGGCAGCCGCGTCGTCATCACGATGCCCGCGATGCCGAGGTTGCGTCCCACGGTCATGCGGCCGGTGCGGTCGGAGATAGCGCCGTCGGCCACCACCACCTGGAACGCGCCGGTCGCGCTGTCGTAGACCGTGAGCCAGCACAGGTGCGAGCCCATCAGGTGGCGCGCGCGCTTCACGATGGTCTTGAGCAGGCCCGTGAGGTCGAGCCGGCCCGAGAGGTCCTGCGCCGATTCGATCACCGCGAGCATGCCGCGCTCGCGCTGCTCGTGCAGCTCGAGCCGGTTGCGCAACGCCATCGCCATGCGCACCAGCTCGACCAGGCTGGACTTGCGCCGCAATGCATCGGGCAGGGCTTCCACGGCCGCGAGCCGGCCGGCGAATTCTTCCGCGGGTGCATTCCGGTGCAGCAGGCCGATGAGTTCGGCGGCGATCTCGTCGGCCGCCTGCTCGCTCGCATCGCGCGAGGAGCCCGCCGCGCGCGGTCGTTCGGTGGACAGGGATGACATAGGGCCGCGAAGGCTAGCAGAACGATGCGGCCATGCCCATGGGTCCGATCCCTCTCCCCTGGCGCCGCGATGGCGATCGCGAGCACCGCATCACATCGGGAGGGGGTCGCCAGTGTGCGCGACGCACATAGTTTTGAAGCGATGCTTTCAAGACACTGACCGTGAAGCGAGAGCGCCATGGCGCCCGCATGGACACAACGAGACACCACAGGAACCCATGAGCATCATCGATTCACTGCGGCCCGCGCCTGGCCTGCGGGTGCTGATCAGCGCGGGCGCGTCCGGCATCGGCGCGGCCATCGCGCTGGCCTTTCGCGAGACCGGCGCGCGCGTGCATGTCTGCGACATCGACCGCCTCGCGCTCGACCGCATGGCGCGCGAGGCGCCCGAGATCACCTCGAGCATGGCCGACGCCTCGGTGCCCGAGGACGTGGCGCGCGTGTTCGACGACGTGGAGGGCGCGCTCGGCGGGCTCGACGTGCTGATCAACAACGTCGGCATCGCGGGCCCCACCGGCGCGCTGCAGGACCTGCAGCGCGGCGACTGGGAGCGCACGGTGGCGGTCAACCTCAACAGCCAGTTCTATTTCGCGCAGCGCGCGATCCCGCTGCTCAGGCGCTCGCAGGCCAACCCCTGCCTGATCGCGATGAGCTCGGTCGCGGGCCGGCTCGGCTATCCATTCCGCACGCCCTACGCATCGACCAAGTGGGCCATCGTCGGCCTCATGAAGTCGCTGGCCATCGAGCTCGGCCCGCACGGCGTGCGCGTCAACGCGATCCTGCCCGGCACGGTCGAGGGCGAGCGCATGAACAGCGTGATCGGCGCGCGCGCCGCCACCGCGGGCGTGTCGGTCGAGGCCATGCGCGCCGAGTACCTGCAGAAGATCTCGCTGCGCCGCATGGTGACGCTCGACGACGTGGCGGCGATGGCGCTGTTCCTCTGCTCGCCCGCGGCCCGCAACCTCACGGGCCAGGCGATCAGCGTCGACGGGAACATGGAATACCTCTGAACGCCGACGAGCGGCCCACCCCTTTTTTTCAAGAAGCATGGAGACATCAATGCGCAGATCCGCCCCCTTCCCCTTCTCGTTCAACGCCGCCGCGTCGGCCCTGGCCTGTTCGCTGGCGCTGCTGTCGGCCGGTGCCTCGGCCGCGCCCGTGAAGATCGGCGTGCTCGAGACGCTGTCGGGCCCGCAGGCCTCCTCGGGCCAGGCCTACCGCACGGCCGTGCGCTTCGCCATCGACCAAATCAACGCGGCCGGCGGCTGGAACGGCGAACCGGTGCAGCTGCTCGAGTACGACAACCAGGGCGGCCCTGCGGGCGCGGCCGACAAGCTCAAGGCGGCCGCGGCCGACGGCGTGCAGTTGATCGTGCAGGGCGCCTCCTCGGCCATCGGCGGCCAGATCACCGAGGACATCCGCAAGTACAACCTGCGCAATCCCGGCAAGGAGATGATCTACATCAACGTGGGCGCCGAGGCGCTGGAGCTCACGGGCGAGAAGTGCAACTTCCACCACTTCCGTTTCAGCGGCGACGCGCAGATCCGCACCAAGGCGCTGGTCAGCGCGATGAAGCAGGCCAACGCGCTCGGCACCCGCGTCTATTCGATCAACCAGAACTACTCCTGGGGCCAGGACATGGAGCGCGCCATCGTCGACAACGCATCGGCCGGCGGCTACCAGGTGGTGGAGAAAACCCTGCACGACGTCAACAAGGTGCAGGACTTCGCGCCCTACGTGGCGAAGATCAGCGCCGCCAAGGCCGACTCGGTGCTCACCGGCAACTGGTCGAACGACCTGCTGCTGCTGATGAAGGCCTCGAAGTCGGCCGGCCTCAAGGTGCGCTTCGGCACGGTGTTCCTCGACCAGCCCGGCAACATCGCGAACGCGGGCGATCTCGCGGTCGGCCATTTCGTGGCCCACACCTTCAACGCCGAGGCCGCCGGTGCCGAGGGCGAGCGCTTCGTGGCCGACTACAAGGCCAGGACCGGCCACGCGCCGGCCTTCATCGAGCCGCAGACCGTGTTCGGCATGGCGATGGTGGCCGATGCGCTCAAGCGCACCAAGCCCGAGAACGGCGCGCTCAACGTCAACGCGCTGGCCCGCGCGATCGAGACCGCGAAGATCAAGACCCCGATGGGCGAGATGAGCATGCGCGCCGCAGACCACCAGGCGCTGCTGCCGATGGTGGTGTCGACCGTGACCAAGGACGCGCGCTACAAGGCCGACGACACCGACATGGGCTTCAAGCCGGTGAAGCGCTTCACGGCCGAGGAAGCCTCGACGCCCGCGCAGTCGAGCTGCGCGATGAAGCGCCCGGGCTGAGCGCCCGCGCGCTCCTCTCCCGGGGCCGCGCCGCGCGGCCCCGTTCCCCGAATCCCCTCCCCGGCGGGACGCGCGCGTCCCGCCGGCGCAGCCTCGGCTGCTCGCAAGGACACCCATGGACCAGCTCATCGTCTCGCTCATGAACGGCATCGTCTACGGACTGCTGCTGTTCATGGTGTCGGCCGGCCTCACGCTCATCTTCGGAATGATGGGCGTGCTCAATTTCGCGCATGCCTCGTTCTACATGCTCGGCGCCTACTTCGCCTACACGCTGCAGGGCACCATCGGCTTCTGGGCCGCGGTCATCGCCGCGCCGATCCTGGTCGGCCTCATCGGCGTGGTGGTCGAGCGCTTCTTCCTGCGCCGCGTGCACCACCACGGCCATGCGCACGAACTGCTGCTGACCTTCGGCCTGTCGTTCATCATCGCCGAGACCATCAAGCTGTTCTTCGGCAACTTCCCGGTCGACTACCGCATCCCGCCCACGCTCGACGTGCCGGCCTTCGCCATCGGCGGCGCGCAGTACCCGGCCTACCGCCTGCTGATGGGCGGCATCGCGATCGCGATGTTCGTGGCCATCTACCTGCTGCTCACGCGCACCCGCGTCGGCATCGTGGTGCGCTCGGCGATCTACAAGCCGCGCATGGCCGAGGCGCTGGGCCACAACGTGCCGCTGGTGTTCATGGGCGTGTTCGGCGTCGGTGCCGGCCTCGCGGGCCTGGCGGGTGCGGTGGCCGGTGCCTTCTACACCACCAACCCCAACATGGCGCTCGAGCTCGGCGTGATGGTGTTCGTGGTGGTGGTGGTCGGCGGCCTGGGCTCGCTGGGCGGCGCGATGCTGGCCTCGCTGCTGATCGGCGTCATCACCTCGCTGGCCGTGGGCATCGACCGCAGCCTGGCCGACCTGTTCGCGCTGGTCGGCGCGGGCGACTGGGCGCGCGGCGTCGGCGGGCTGATGACGCTCAAGCTCTCGAGCCTGTCGGCCACCATTCCGTTCGCGCTGATGCTCTTGATCCTGCTGGTGCGGCCGAGCGGGCTGATGGGCGAGAAGAACTGAGCGGGAGGGCCGAGACGATGAAGACCACCCTCTCCCTGCTCGCCGCCGGCGTCGCGCTGCTGCTGGCCCTGCCCTTCCTGCTGTCGCAGGGGCTGCTCAACGCGGCCATCCAGATGCTGATCGCCGCGCTGTTCGCGAGCGCCTACAACCTGCTGTGCGGCCAGGCCGGCATGCTGTCCTTCGGCCATGCGGCCTACTTCGGCGTCGGCGCCTTCGGCACCGTGCATGCGATGAACGCGCTCGGCGGCGCCGGCCTGCTGCCCACGCCGCTGATGCCGCTGGCCGGCGCGGTCTGCGGCCTGGCCATCGGCGGCATCGCGGGCTGGTTCGCCACCCAGCGCAGCGGCACCTACTTCGCGATGATCACGCTGGCCATCGCCGAGCTGATCCATTCGCTGGCGCCGCACCTCAAGGGCCTGTTCGGCGGCGAGGCCGGCGTGTCGACCATGCGCATGCCGGCCTGGGGCTTCGGCTTCGGCACGACCACCGAGGTCTACTACCTCACGCTGGGCTGGGTGCTGCTGTCGCTGGCGCTGCTGTACCTCTACACCCGCACGCCGCTGGGCCGGCTGACCTGCGGCCTGCGCGAGAACAGCCACCGGCTGCGCTTCCTGGGCTACAACGTGCACGGCCTCGGCGTGCTGGTGTTCGCGGTCTCGGCCATGTTCTCGGGCATCGCGGGCGGGCTGCAGGTGGTGTCGAACGAATCGGCCAACTACGTGGTGTTCGATCCCGCACTGTCGGCCGCGGTGGTGCTCAACACCTACATCGGCGGCGTGCAGGTGTTCCTGGGCCCGGCGCTGGGCGCCGCGCTCATGACCTTCTTCGGCTACGCCGTGTCGGACCTCACGCGCTCGTGGCTGCTCTACCAGGGCATCCTGTTCGTGCTGGTGATGATGTTCATGCCCGCCGGCCTCGCGGGGCTGGTGGGCACCACCGCGCGGCTGCGCCAGCGCTTCGGCCTGGCCCGGTTGCTGCCGGTGGCGGCGTTGGCTATCGGCGCGGCGCTGCTGCTGAGCTTCGGTGGCGCCTTCGCGATCGAGATGCTGCAGCGCGCCTTCTCGCAGGACTACCGCTCGCTCGCCAACCTGCAACCGGGTGGCGGCTGGCCGCCGATCCAGTTCCTGGGCCGCGCCTGGCTGCCGCTGTCGTTCGCGACCTGGGCCGTGCCGCTCGCGCTGCTCGCGGTCGGCGGGCTGCTCGCGCGCTTCGCACGGCAACGGCTGCGAACCCTGGCCCAGCGCGAAGCCGACGCTCCCCTCGCGGCGCAGGCCGCGCCCCTCGCCGAGCGCACCGGAGGCGCCGCATGAACGACCCGATCCTGAGCATCCGCGGCCTGCGCAAGTCCTTCGGCCCCACCGAGATCATGCGCGGCGTCGACCTCGACCTGCTGGGCGCCGAGCGCCATGCGCTGATCGGCCCCAACGGCGCGGGCAAGTCCACGCTGTTCCACCTGATCTCGGGCCAGCTCGCGCCGACGGCCGGCAGCATCCAGTTCGACGGCCAGTCGATCGCCGGGCGCACGCCGCAGGCCATCAACCGGCTCGGGCTCGCGCGCTCCTTCCAGATCACCAACATCTTTCCCAGGCTCACCGTGTTCGAGAACATCCGCCTCGCGGTCATGCGCCGCCATGGGCTGCAGTACGTCTTCTGGCGCTTCATCGACCGCGACCGCGCCATCCGCGAGGAGACCGAACGGCTGCTCGAACTCGTGCGCCTGAACGCGCGCGCCGCGACGATCGCGGGCGAGATGGCCTATTCGGAACAGCGCTCGCTCGAGATCGCGATGACGCTGGCGTCCGACCCGAAGGTGATCCTGCTCGACGAGCCGATGGCCGGCATGTCGACCGAGGAAACCCACTACACGGCCGAACTGATCCGCGAGGTCACGAAGGGCCGCGCGCTGATGATCGTGGAGCACGACATGGACGTGGTGTTCTCGCTGAGCGACCGCATCAGCGTGCTGGTCTACGGCCAGGTGATCGCCACCGGCACGCCGCAGGAGATCCGCGCCAATGCCAGCGTGAAAGAGGCCTATCTCGGCGAGGAGGTGGCGGCATGAGCACGACCGATACGCTGCTGAGCGTCGAGGACCTCCACGTCCATTACGGCAAGAGCCACGTGCTGCACGGCGTCGACCTGCGCGTGGGGCGCAACGAGGTCATCAGCCTGCTCGGGCGCAACGGCTCGGGCCGCTCCACCACCATGAAGGCCATCATGGGCCTGGTGCCGCCTTCCGCGGGCAGCATCCGGCTGCGCGAGCGCGAGCTGGCCGGCGCGCGGCCCTATGCCGTGTGCCGCGCCGGCATCGGCTACGTGCCCGAGGAGCGCGAGGTGTTCGCCAACCTCACGGTCGACGAGAACCTGCGCATGGGCGAGCAGCGCGCCGTGCCCGGCGCGCACCGCTGGACCGTCGAGCAGATGTTCGACTACTTCCCGCGCCTCAAGGAGCGCCGCAACACCAAGGCCGGCAGCATGTCGGGCGGCGAGCAGCAGATGCTGACCATGTGCCGCTCGCTGCTGGGCAATCCGCTGCTGATGCTGATCGACGAGCCCACCGAGGGCCTGGCGCCCAGGATCGTGGCGCAGGTCGGCGAATGCATCGTCGACATGCACCGCAAGGGGCTGTCGGTGGTGCTGGTCGAGCAGAAGCTCGCCATTGCGCTCAAGGTCTCGACCCGGGTCTGCGTGATGGGCCACGGCCGCATCGTGTTCGAGGGCACGCCGCAGGCGCTCAAGGCCGACCAGCAACTCGTCTCGGAGTGGCTCGCGGTCTGACGCGGCGCCACCCCTCCTTCATCCCTTCCACACATCCCATGGCAAGCACCCAAGACAAGGTCATCATCTCCTGCGCGGTCACCGGCTCGGTCCATACGCCGAGCATGTCCGAGCACCTGCCGCTCACGCCCGACCAGATCGCCGAGCAGGCGATAGAGGCCGCCGAGGCCGGCGCGGCGATCCTCCACCTGCATGCGCGCGATCCCGTCGATGGCCGGCCTTCGGCCGACCCGAAGGTCTTCGACCAGTTCGTGCCGCGCATCAAGGCCGCCACCGATGCGGTCATCAACATCACCACCGGCGGCAGCACGCGCATGACGCTGGCCGAGCGGCTGGCCTATCCGCTGCAGGCCAAGCCCGAGATGTGCTCGCTCAACATGGGCTCGATGAACTTCTCGATCCACACGGCGGCGCGGCGCATCGCCGAATGGAAGCACGACTGGGAGCAGCCCTACGTCGAAGGCATGGAGGACCTGATCTTTCGCAACACCTTCCGCGACATCAAGCACATCCTGCAGGTGCTCGGCGAGGACTGCGGCACGCGCTTCGAGTTCGAGTGCTACGACGTCGGCCATCTCTACAACCTCGCGCACTTCGTCGACGAGGGCCTCGTCAAGGGTCCGCTGTTCATCCAGAGCATCTACGGCATCCTCGGCGGCCTCGGGCCCGATCCCGAGAACCTCGTGACCATGCGCGCCACGGCCGACCGTCTGTTCGGCCGCGACGGCTACCGCTTCTCGATCCTCGGCGCGGGCCGCCACCAGATGCCGCTGCTCACCATGGGCGCCGTGATGGGCGGCAACGTGCGCGTGGGCCTCGAGGACAGCCTCTACCTCGCCCGGGGCCAGCTCGCGAAGTCCTGCGCCGAGCAGGTGCGCAAGATCCGCCGGATCCTCGAGGAGCTCTCGCTCGAGATCGCGAGCCCCGACGAGGCGCGCGCGATGCTGGGCCTGAAGGGCCGGGACGCGGTCGCGTTCTGAGCCCCGCTCCCCCTTTTTTCTTCATTCATCGGGAACAGCAATGAACAAGACACTGGAAGGCCGCGTGGCCATCGTCACCGGCGCGGGCAGCGGCCTGGGCCGCGCCCATGCGCTGGCGCTCGCGCGCCATGGCGCGCGCGTGGTGGTCAACGACGTGGCCGGCGCGCACGAAGGATCGCCGGGCCGCGCCGTGGCCGACGAGATCGTGCGCGCGGGCGGCAGCGCCATCGCGGACGGCGGCGACGTCACCGACTTCGCGGCCATGGAAGCGATGGCCGCGCGCGCCGTGGCCGAATGGGGCCGCATCGACATCCTCGTCAACAACGCCGGCGTGCTGCGCGACAGGAGCTTCTCGAAGATGACGCTCGAGGACTTCCGCCGCGTGATGGACGTGCACCTGATGGGCAGCGTGCATGCGGTGAAAGCCGTGTGGGAGACCATGCGCGCGCAGCGCTATGGCCGCATCGTGATGACCACCTCCTCCTCGGGCCTGTACGGCAACTTCGGCCAGTCGAACTACAGCGCGGCCAAGATGGCGCTGGTCGGCCTGATGCAGACCCTCGCGCTCGAGGGCGAGCGGCAGGACATCCGCGTGAACTGCCTCGCGCCCACCGCCGCCACCGCCATGACCGAGGGCGTGCTGCCGCCCGAGGCGCTGGCCCGGCTGCAGCCCGACTACGTGAGCCCCGGGCTGGTCGCGCTGGTGGGCGAGGACGCGCCCACGCGCACCATCCTGCTCGCGGGCGCGGGCAGCTTCGAGAGCGCCCACCTCACGATGACGCGCGGCATCTTCATCGACGGCAGCGACTACACCGCGGCCGAGGTCGCGGCGCGCATGGACGAGATCCGCGACCGCGCCGACGAGCGCGTGCCGGGCACGGGCTTCGAGCAGTACCAGTGGGAGCTCTCGAAGGCCGGCTTCGAGGTGCCGCTGCCGCACTGAGGGCGCCTGCTCAGGGTTTACGCGGCATGGGCCGCGCACACAGGAACGCGGCCTGCTGTGTCCGGCCCGCACATTGGATTCGGGACCCGCGCGCGCGAGACTGTGCCGCGTCCCAACACCAACGACATCGGAGACCCATGACATCCAGCCATCGCGACATCGTCCTGGCCGTCGCCGCCTGCATCGCCGTCAGCGCCACGCTCGTGGGCTGCGGCGGAGGCGGTGGCGGCAACGGCTTTCTGCTGCCCATCTCGGGCAGCCAGCCGCCCGCGCCCCCACCACCGCCGCCCCCGCCACCCGCTCCGCCACCATCGAGCGCCGCGCTGAGCTGCGAGCAGTTGCCGGGCTTGAGCGTGCCGGCCGCGGCCATCGGCCTGCCGACCTCGGGCGCCACCGTCACGGCCACCAAGACCGTGCCGGCCGCCGGCGCCGGCGTGGCCGCGCTGCCCGAGTACTGCGAGGTGTCGGGCAAGATCTCGCCGGTCGACGCCAGCGCGCCCGACATCCGCTTCACCGTGGCCCTGCCCACGAGCTGGAACCGCAAGGTCGTGATGTTCGGTGGCGGCGGCTTCAACGGCAGCATTCCCAGCGTCAAGGGCAACGTGCCCAACGGTCCGGTCGACCAGCCCGTGCCGCTGGCCCGCGGCTATGCCACCTTCGCGAGCGACTCGGGCCACCAGGCCAATGCGCTCGGCTCGCAGGACGGCCGCTTCGGCCTCAACGACGAGGCCGTGCGCAACTTCGGCGGCGATGCGCTCAAGAAGACGCACGATGCCGCGCTCGCGATCGTCCAGGCACGCTACGCGGCCAGCCCCTCGAAGTCGTACTTCGCGGGCGGCTCCACCGGCGGGCGCGAGGCCGTCACCGCCATCCAGCGCTGGCCGGCCGACTGGGACGGCGCCATCGCCTGGTACCCGGCCTGGAACGATGCCGCCGCGCTGCTCGGCGGCCACCGCATGAGCCGCGCGCTGGCGCAGCCCGGCGCCTATCCCAATGCCGCCAAGCGCGAGCTGCTCTACAACGCCGCCATGGAGGCCTGCGACGCGCTCGACGGCGTGGCCGACGGCCTGATCAGCAACCAGACGCTGTGCAACGCGCGCTTCGATCCTGCCACCGCCATGCTCAAGGGCGCGCCCGTGCGCTGCGCGGGCGGCGCCGACACCGGCAACAGCTGCCTGTCGGATGCGCAGATCGCGGCCATGAAGAGCATCAACACCGCGACCAACTTCCGCTTCGCGCTCGCCAGCGGCGAGACCCAGTACCCGGGCTACAACATCTGGGGCGCCGATCCCGGCATCAGCACCTGGACCTCGCCACTCGAGCCCACCGTGACCTTCCTGGCCTTCGGCAGCGCGCAGCCCACGCGGCCGATGCCGGCCAACGCGCCCTACATCAGCGTGCTGACCGACCAGTGGATCAAGTACTCGGTGACGCGCGACGCGAATTTCGATTCGCTCTCGCTCGACCCCGAGGACCCGGGCCCGTGGGCCAGCCGCATCAGCGCGCTGAGCACCCAGCTCGACGCCAGCACCGACATCTCGGCCTTCAAGGCGCGCGGCGGCAAGCTGCTGCTCGCGCACGGCCTGGCCGACGTGCTGGTGAGCACGCGCGCCACCGAGCAGTACTACCAGCGCCTGCAGTCGCGCTGGGGCCCGTCGGAGGTCGACGGCTTCGTGCGCTACTACGAGGTCGCGGGCCTGGGCCATGCGGTCAGCAGCGTGTTCAACGCCACCTGGGATTCGCTGACCGCGCTCGAGGGCTGGGTCGAGAAGGGCACGGCACCAAGCAACCAGGTCACGACCGATACCGCCGGCGTGCCGGGGCGCACGCGGCCGCTGTGCGACTACCCGAAGTGGCCACAGTACAAAGGGTCGGGGGATGTGAATCTGGCGGGGTCGTTCCAGTGCGTGAATTGAGGCGCTGACAGGCGGCGGCTCAGCGCGGGCGCACGAAGCGCTCGCGCGCCGCCTCCACCGCCGCGCGGCAGGTACAGCCCTCGATGTGGTCGTTGACCAGCCCCATCGCCTGCATGAGCGCATAGAGCGTGGTCGGACCGACATAGGTCCAGCCGCGCTGCTTCAATTCCTTCGACATGCGCTGCGACGCCGGCGTGGTCGGGTTGGCGCGGTAGTAGGCGATATCGACCACGGCCGGCCGGTCCTTCGGCCCGGGCTCGAAGCGCCAGAACCAGGCCCCCAGCGAGCCCGCCTCGGCGATCAGTTCCTGCGCGCGCTTCGCGTTGTTGATCGCCGAGACGATCTTCGCGCGGTTGCGCACGATGCCTGCATCGGCCATCAGCCGCTCGATGTCCTTCTCGCCGAAGGCCGCCACCTTGTCGATCTCGAAGTTGGCGAAGGCGGCGCGGAAGGCCTCGCGCTTGCGCAGGATGGTGATCCAGGCCATGCCCGACTGGAAGCCCTCGAGGCAGATCTTCTCGAACAGCGCGCGGTCGTCGCCCACCGGGCGGCCCCACTCGTTGGCGTGGTAGTCGGGCATCTGCGGGTGCCAGGCGCAGTGGCGCCGGCCGTCGGCGGACTGGATCAGGCCGTCGTCGTCGGCGGGAGAGGCATCGGGTGCAAGGTCCATGGGGGTGGCATTGTCGCGAAGTGCGCTCGCGCGTGCCTCGCCGGTTCCGGTCTTTCTATTCGCGCCGGCTCGCGCGCAACCGCTCGGCCACATCGCGCATCGCCCACGCCCCCACCGAGGCCATGAAGCCATCGGCCGCGCGCAACTGATCCGCCGCGATCCACTCGTCGGGCTGATGCGCCTGCGCGATGAAACCCGGCCCGCACACCACCGTCGGGATGCCGGCCTGCTGGAAGAAGCCCGCCTCGGTGCCGAAGGGCAATTCGGCCTCGGGCCACAGCGCGCCGAGCGCGCGCGCGATCGCGACCGCCGGCTCGCTGCCCCGGGCCGACAGCGCGGGCACGCCCGCGACCTGCTCGGCCTCGACCTTCACGCCCGCGGGCAGGGCCGCGAGGATGCGGCGCACCGCGGCGCGCACGCGCTCGGCCGCGGCTTCGTCCTCGGGGCGGAATTCCCACAGCACCTCGCAGCAACCGGGCACGATGTTGATCGCGCTGCCACCGTCGATGCGCCCGACATTGAGCGTGGCCACCTGCCCTTGCCGATCGAGGCTGCGGCGCAGCCGCGCGAGGCGCGTGACCAGATGCGCCGCGGGTTCGATCGCGCTGGCGCCGAGCGAGGGATCGCTCGAATGCGCGGCCAGCCCGCTGAACAGCGCGCGATGGCCGAAGAAGCCGCGGTGCCGCACGCCGATGCGCATGCCGGTGGGCTCTCCGACGATCGCGAGCGCGGGCGCCTGCACGCGCGCCTCGAGGCTGTCGACGAGGCGCGGCACGCCGAGGCAGCCGATCTCCTCGTCGTACGAGAACGCGAGATGGATCGGGCGCTGCAGCCTGCCGCGTTGCCATGCGGGCACGGCCGACAGGCAGGCCGCGATGAAGCCCTTCATGTCCGCCGCGCCACGGCCATGGAAGCGGCCCTCGCGCTCGACCAGTGCGAAGGGCTCGGAGCGCCACGACTGCCCCGCCACCGGCACCACGTCGCTGTGCCCCGAGAGCACCATGCCGCCCGCCGCATCGGGGCCGACGCGCGCGAGCAGGTTGGCCTTGCACCCGTCGTCGCTGCGCACGAGGTGCACATCCGCGCCGTGCGCCGCGAGGTAGTCGGCCACCCAGTCGATCAGGTCGAGGTTGGAGCGCTGCGAGGTGGTGTCGAAGGCGACCAGCGCGCGCAGGATCTCGACCGTGGTCATGCCGGCCCTATGCGGCCAGGCCGATGCGGATGCGGCGGTTGTGCTGCCCCTTGTTCTCGATCTTGAGGATGCGCAGCGGCGCCGACTGCGAGGTCTTCGTCAGGTGCGTGCCACCGCAGGCCTGCCGGTCGAGGCCCGCGATCTCGACGATGCGCGTCATGCCGTCGTCCTGGCGCGGCGGCGCGACCGAGCGGCTGCGCAGCAGGCCGGGCTCGCGTGCGAGCTCGTTCGCATCGAGGTAGAGGACGTTGACCGGCAGGCCGTCGCCGATCAGCGTGTTGAGTTCGGGTTCGAGCGCGCGCAACGCGTTGTTGTCGGCCGCGGGCAGGTCGAAGTCGATGCGCGCCGTGCCGTCGGCGGCCATCTGCACGCCGGTCACCAGCGAGCCCTCGAAGCGCTGGTAGACCAGCGCGTTGAGGATGTGCAGGCCCGTGTGCAACTGGCTCATCAGGAAGCGGAAGTCGGGGTCGACGTTCGCGAGGACGCGCTCCCCGGATTCGGGCGCGGCCTCGCCTTCGGCCAGGCAATGCCAGGCATTGGCGCCTTCGGTCTCGATGCGGTCGACGCGCAACGCGCGCCCCTTCCACTGCAGCGTGCCGCGGTCGCTCAACTGACCGCCACCGCCGGGATAGAAATACGAGCGATCGAGCAGCACGGCGTCGGGACGACGCGCGATGACGCCGGCTTCGAAGCGCAGGCAATCGGGTTCGAGGTGGCAGAGATAGGGTGACATCGGATCTTCGGTTCGACAGAGGGACTAGGAAAATCGCCGCGCGGTCACGATGCCGATCAGGATGATCGCGCCGCCCGCGAATTCGGTGAGGCTCAGGTACTCGTGGAACAGCCAGCCACCGAGCACCGTCGCGATCACGGGCTGCACCAGCAGCGTGATCGAGGACAGCGCAGCCGGCAGCTTGGCCAGCGCATAGGCAATCAGGCCCTGCCCGCCCACGTGCGACACCAGCGCCAGCGCGAGCAGCATCAGCACGCCGTGCATCGTGTGCGGCACCAGCGATTCGCCGCGCAGCAGCGCCACCGGCAGCAGCACGACCAGCGTGCCGAGGCTGCTCCAGGCCATCACGCTCATGGTGCGGTAGTTGGAGCGCACGAGGCTGACCGCGAGCAGGTAGCTGCCGTAGAACACGGCCGACAGCAGGCCCAGCAGGTTGCCCGCCATGCGGCCCGAGCCGAAGTCGAGCCGGTGGCCGATCAGGAGAAAGGCGCCGGCCAGCGCGCACAGCATGCCGGCGAGGAAGCCGCGCTTGAACTTCTTGCCGAGGAAGAGCCGCGCCCCGAGCACCACGAAGATCGGCGCCAGGTTCGCGAGCAGGTTGGCATTGGCCAGCGTGGTCAGGGTCATCGACCAGTGGTAGAGCGCGAGGTTGCCCGAGAAGATGAAGCCGACCAGCACCAGCCGGACCGGAAACGCCGGTGCGGTCCGGGGCGCGGGTTCGGCGCGCGCGGCCAGTGCGTCGAGCAGGAAGAAGACCGGAATCGCGAGCGCCACGCGATAGACCGCGCTGGCCGTGGGCTGCAGCTCGCTGTGGCGCAGGAACACGCCGCCCAGCGCCAGCGCGGCCGCGCCGAGCAGCAGCGCCGCGAAGGAGAGGAACTGGCCGCGGGCGGCGGCGGGAAGCGCGAGGGTCGTGGTCATGGTGCGTACGGTGGCGAAAAAGCCGAAGCCGTGGCACGCATCCTGGCCGGCGAACGCGCCGGCGTATTGGCGAAAATTGCGGGAAGCGCTCAGCCCTTGCGGGCGCGCACGTACTGCAGCGGCGTCATGCCGAAGGTGCGCTTGAAGTGCCGCGTGAGCGCGCTCTGGTCGTAGAAGCCGCTCGCGACCGCCGCGTCGGTCAGCGGCCGGCCCGCCGCGAGGTGGTGGATGGCGGCCCGGATCCGCAGCTGCGTGAGGTAGGCATGGGGCGTGAGACCGATGGTGCGGTTGAAGGCGCCGATCAGCTGGAACGGCGTGAGGTCGGCAACGGCGGCCATCCGCTCGAGGTTCAGGTTCTCCGCATAGGCGTCGTGCAGCAGCTCCAGCACTGGCGCGAGCACGCACGCGCCTGCGGGCGCCGGCAACGCGCACCGCCCCGCCTGGGCATGGCGCTCGAACAGCGTTCCGAAGCTCTGCACGAACAGTTCCTGCCGGCGCAGCGAATCGACGGACCGAAGGTCGCCATCGAAGGCCTGGTGCAGCGCGAGAAAGCTGTCGACGAGCTGCGGGTCGTCGATGGCGTTCGACGCGAAATAACGGGCCTGGACCTGACCCAGCGATGTCATCAGGTGCCGGATACCCGCATCGGCCAGATAGAAGGAGCGATAGCGCCAGCGCTCGCTGCCGGCCATGCGCCCCGAATGCGGCTCGGCCGGATTGAAGACCAGCAGCGAGCGCGGCTGCGCGATGCCGGTGCGGCCGCGGCTCGTGAACTCCGAGCCGCCGGCCTCGGTGACGGCGATCACGAAGGAGTAGTGCACATGCGGCGCGTACTCGTGGGTCCTGAAGTCCGCGTGCAGCAGGTCCATGCCCGGCAGATCGGGGGCATGCCAGTAGCGCGAGGTGTTCAGGGGATCGAGCTTGGCCATCTGCGTGGGATTCGATCACCTCCGGCGAAGAAAGTCGATACGCCGCCCTTCAGCATCTCCTCAGCCCGGTCTTCTAGCATCGGGCGATGCTCTCCCCCATCGCTCCCCGCATCGGCGCCGTCTTCATCCCCGTCAGCGACATCCACGCCGCGCGCGACTGGTACTGCCGGCTGCTGGGCCTGCAGCCCGATGGCGAGGTGCTGTTCGGCCACATCTACGTGCTGCCGATGAACGGAGGAAGCGGCCTGGTGCTCGACAGCAAGGACTACGCGGGCCCGAACGACCGCAAGCCGCTGTTCCACTTCGCGACGCGCGACATCGTCGCGGCGCGAGACTTTCTCGCGCGCATCGGGGCGGCGCACGAGCAGATCGCCGACGGCGTGTTCGTGCGCTTCGAGGACCCCGATGGCAACCTGCTGATGGTGGCCGACGTGCCGCTGGCCGGCTGAAACCCCGATCCACCGGCTCGAGGCTTCAAGCCGGACGACGCGATGGCGCGTCGTCTCGCGCCGCTCAGGACTTCTTCGAGAAGTCCAGCGCGCTCGTCAGGTCGCCCATCGCCGGCAGGCCGTTCTTCACCAGCGCCTTGTCGCGCTCGACCAGCCCCGGCAGCACCGGCAGCGACCAGCGGTGCGTGATGAAGCGCAGGGTCGAAGCCGTGTCGTACTGCGTCTTGTCGACGAAGCCCTTCTTCGCGAAGTCCGACACGATGAGCGCGGGGATGCGGGTGCCCGGCCCCCAGCGGTCGGCCTTGGGCACGCGCGCATGGTCGTAGAAGCCGCCGTTCTCGTCGTAGGTCACGACCACCAGCATGTGCTTCCACTGCGGGCTGGCCTTGAGCTTGGCGATGACGTCGGCGATGTGGGCGTCGCCGTCGGCCACGCTGGCGTAGCCGGCGTGCTGGTTCAGGTTGCCCTGCGGCTTGTAGAAGCTCACGGCCGGCAGCGTGCCGTTGGCGGCGTCCTTCAGGAAATCGGCGTCGAAGTCCTTGAGGTGGGCGGCGCGTGCCTCGGGATGCTGCACCGGATCGAAGGCGGCGTAGTAGTTGAAGGGCTGGTGGTGGAACTGGAAGTTCGGCGTCTGCGCGGCCGGCGGCACGGCGGCCGGGAACTTGCGGTCGCCCTCGGCGATGGCGGTGGTGCTGGCCCACGCGCCGCCGTACCAGGCCCAGCTCAGGCCCTTGGCCGTGAGCAGGTCGCCGATGGTGGCCTGCGTCTGCGGCGGCAGGGTGTTGGCCTTGGTCGGGTCGGCGTAGTGATGGGTCGCGTCGTTCGCCGCCGGTGCGTTGCTGCTCGGCTGGTACGGCGGCTGCATGGTGTTGACCGCGTAGAAGTTGCCGGCGGCGTCCTTCGGCGTCAGCGTGTTGTCGTTCTTGTAGGTGGGCGCACCGTTGAGCACCGAGCTCGGCGCATTGTCGGCCGGCGTGAGACGCACGAAGTTGCCGTTGGCGTCGGTGTCGATGGCCGAGATGGTGGCCTTGGCCGGCGAGCTGTCGGCATCGGCATTCGGGTACAGCGGCGCGCAGGCGCACACCAGGTACTGGTGGTTCAGGAACGAGCCGCCGAAGGCGCCCATGAAGAAGTTGTCGGCCAGCGTGTACTGCTTCGCCACCTGCCAGAGCTGCATCCTGCTGCCGTCGTAGTAGCCCATGCTGAGGCCGCCGGCATCCGAGTAGGCGGTGAACTTGTCGTTCTTGCCGCCGTTGATCTGCATCTGGTTGTTGTAGAAGCGGTGCACCAGGTCGCGCGTGATGATGGTCTGAGGCACCACCGTTCCGGTGTTGTAGAAGCCCTTCGGGTCGTCGATCTGGAACATGCGGTTGGGCATGCCCACGGTCAGCGCCTGCGCGATCACGGTGGTCTGGCCGCTCGCGGTCACGCCGCCCCACACCGGCGGCAGGTTCGGCAGCGTCGCGCCGTCGAAGTCCTTCTGCGGCTCGGCCGTGCTGGCCGACGACGTCGGGTTCACGCCCGGAATGCCGTTGGCGCCCGGGAACAGGCCATAGAGGTTGTCGAAGCCGCGGTTCTCGGCATAGATCACGACCACGTTGGTGATGTCGTCGAGCGCGAAGCGGTTGCGCAGTGCCGCGACGAGGTCACCGCCGCTGCCGGCCTCGGCCACGGCCTCTGCGATGCGCTCGATCGACTGGTCGATCTCGGTCTGCAGCGCGGTCTTGACCTTGGCGTCGCCGACCTTGTTGTGGTCGGCCAGCAGCTGGCTCTCGCTCACGCCCAGGCGCGTGGCCAGCGCGGTGCGCGCGGCGCCGAGGTTGCCACCGTTGGCATCCATCAGCGCGGCGAGCTCGGTGCTGATCGCGTTGATCACGCCGTTGGCGCCGGCCGGCGCGCGGAACACCAGCGCCCGGGTCACGGCGCTCTCGACGCCGGTGTCGGGATCGAAGCGCTTGCTGCCGGTGCCGATCTCGGCCACCACGGCGCCCTGCCCCGCGAGCGTGAAGGCGCCGTTGGCATCGGTGGTGGCGCTGGCTTCGCCCGCGTCGCAACGGCCGTTGTTGTTGGCGTCGATGCAGACCTTGGCGTTGCGGTAGTAGCTGCCCGTGACCACGCCCGCGGTGGTGGCGCCGCCGAAGAAGGGCAGGAAGCCACCGCCGTCCGACCCGCCGCCGCAGGCAACGACCAGCGCCGCCGCCGCGATGGCCGTGGGCCAGGGTTTGAAGTGGCTGGCGAAGGTGCGCGCCGAGGCGAGCGCACCGCTGCTGCGAGTGGAGGCGGTCATCATGTGTGCTGTTATGAGGTGTGGATGAACCGGGGCGGAAGCCCGGCCGCGCGATGCTCTCGGGGGCAGATGACAGCGGCGTTGCAAGCAAAGCTTTCGTTTGGCTTCCTAATTCAGGGCTAAGAAATCTCCATCCGGCATGTCATGGTTCTGACATGGGGCGCTCCTAGCCTCGTTCCACGGCCTGGCCCGGCTCTCTCCCCCGCCCCCGTTTCCACCTGTTCCCGATGCCCCGTCTTCCTCGCCGTCCGGCGCTGCATGCCGCGGCCGCCCTGCTTTTTGCGCTGCTCGGCGGTTGCGAGCGGGCGCCCACGGCGAGCACATTGCCTCCCGCCGCGCCGGCGCCCACGGCCGCCACCGAGCCCGCGCACCCGGCCTACCTCGGCGCCACCTACGCGGTGGTGCCGGGCCGCGCACAACCCACGCCCGCGCAGCTCGGCGAACTGGGCCGGCGCATCTTCTTCGACGGCAGCCTCTCGGCCTCGGGCCAGGCCTCGTGCGCGAGCTGCCACGACCCGAAGCACGCCTGGGGACCACCCAATGCCCTGTCGGTGCAACTGGCCGGCCCCGACGGCCGCACCGAAGGTCCGCGCGCCGTGCCTTCGCTGCGCTACCTGCAGACGCTGATCGCCTTCACCGAGCACCACCACGACAACGACGGCGACGACAGCATCGACGCCGGCCCCACCGGTGGCCACATGTGGGACGGCCGCGCGGGCTCGGCCCACGAGCAGGCCGCGCTGCCGCTGCTGTCGCCGGCCGAGATGGCCAATGCCTCGGTCGAGGAAGTGGCGCGCAAGCTCGAACGCGCGCCCTATGCGGGCGAGCTGCGCGCGGCCTTCGGCGACGCGCTGTTCGGCGATCCGCAGGCGACACTGCGCGCGGCCGGCCTCGCGCTCGAGGTGTTCCAGCAATCGCCCCAAGACTTCTATCCCTTCACCAGCAAATACGACGCCGTGCTGCGCGGCGAGACGAAGCTCGACGCGGCCGAGGCGCGCGGCCTCGCCCTCTTCAACGCCGAGGACAAGGGCAACTGCGCCTCCTGCCACATCAGCGAGCGCACGCCCGACGGCGCCTTCCCGCTGTTCAGCGACTTCGGCCAGATCGCGCTGGGCGTGCCGCGCAACCGCAAGCTCGCGGCCAATGCCGACCCCGACTATCACGACATGGGCGTGTGCGGCCCGATCCGCACCGACATGAAGGACCATCCCGAGTACTGCGGCCTGTTCCGCACGCCCTCGCTGCGCAACGTGGCGGTGCGCCAGAGCTTCTTCCACAACGGCGTGTTCCATTCGCTCGAGGAAGTGATCCGCTTCTATGCGCAGCGCGACACGGCGCCGCGGCGCTGGTATGCGCGCGGCAAGGACGGCCAGGTGCACCCCTTCGACGACCTGCCCGCGCAGTACCACGCCAACGTCAACACCGACCCGCCCTTCGGCCAGAAGCCCGGCGGCAAGCCGGCGCTGAGCGAGGCCGAGATCCGCGACGTGGCGGCCTTCCTGCGCACGCTGACCGACGCCGACCAGCACAACGCGCCCGATCCCGCTGCGCTGCGCACGGCCGCGCGCCAGCCCTGAACGTCGGCATCCGCCTACACGCGCTGCCGCTTCGCCCGACAACGGGCCGCGATGCGGCGGCGCATCATTCCGGGGGTCGGATCGCCCGCCGCACGCGCGCCGACATCGCGAGCGCGCCAGGCCGGCCGCCCGGATTCCTCCCGACGGCGCCTTGCGTGACGACATGCCCGATCTCCTTTCGAACGGCGATGCGCAGCTGGCATCGCCCATGCCACCGCCCGTCGCGGGCTGCGACGAACAGGCCGCAGCCCCCTCGATGGACCGGCTCATGGACGCCGCCATGCATGGCGTGCGCAACTCGCTGTCCGCGATCCGCCTCGGCGTGGACCTGCTCGCGCGGCGCGGCGACCTGAACGAAGCCGACGCGGTGCTCGAGCACATCGACAGCGCCGCCGTGCGCGCCCACGAGCAGGCCGAGGAGCTCGCGGACTTCTGCCGGCTCGCGGCCGGGCGGAGCATCGCCACGGTCGCGAAGCGCTTCCCGCTGCATCACGTGGTCCGGCAGGCGCTCGAGGCGCGGCATTCGGCGCAGCCCGGCGGGGTCGAGCACGACCGCCTCGGCCATGGGGACTGCCTCGGCGACCCGGTGCGCGTCGCGCAGTTCGTGCGTCTCGCGCTGGAGGAGCTCGCGCCGCGCGCCGCGTCGCGTTGCATCGTGATCAGCGAGATCGACGGCCCGCGCTTTCGCATCGCCGTGCATGCGGGCGACCCGAAGGCGCACGAGGCCGCCGACACGCCAGGCCAGCGACTGGCGCGCGCGCACCGCCAGGCGCTGCTGCGTGCCATCGCGCATGCGCACGGGGGCGAGCTGCGCTTGGCATCCGGCCCGCCGCACGGATGGTCGGTCGAAGGACGCTTCGCCGGCGCGGGATGAGCGGCGCCAGCATCTGGATCGTCACGCCGCCGGGCTATGTCCACAGCGGCGCCTTCGAGGAGTTCGCGCTCGCGCTGAGCGAAGGCCTGCGCGAGCTCGGCGTGGCCGCGCCGATCGTGCACCGCCGCCCCGAGGGCGAGACGCTCGTGCTCGGCGCCAACCTGCTGCCCTCGGTGCCCGACAGCCCGCCGCGCGGCGCGATCCTGTTCAACCTCGAGCAGCTGTCGCCCGGCTCGCCCTGGTGGTCCGAGCGCTACCTCGACCTGCTGCGCCGCCACCCGGTGTGGGACTACAGCGCGCGCAACGTGGCGCTGCTGCGCTCGATGGGCATCGCGGCCACGCTGTGCGAGGTGGGCCACGCCGACGCGCTGCGGCGCATCGTGCCGCGCGAGACGCGGGACATCGACGTGCTGTTCTACGGCTCGGTCAACGACCGGCGGCGCGCGGCGCTGCTGGCCCTCGAGGACGCGGGGCTGCGCGTGGTCGCGCTGTTCGGCGTCTACGGCGCCGCGCGCGACGACTACATCGCGCGCAGCCGCATCGTGCTGAACCTGCACTACTACGAGGGCCGGCTGTTCGAGGTGGTGCGCGTGTCCTACCTGCTGGCCAACGGCTGCTGCGTGGTGTCGGAGACGGGCGACGATCCCGAGGCGGAACGCGCGTACGAGGGCGCCGTGGCCTTCACCTCGTACGACGGCATCGTGCCCACCTGCCTCGCGCTGCTGCGCGACGATGCGCGGCGGCGCGCGCTCGGCGCCAACGGGCTGGTGCTGATGCAATCGCGGCGGCAGGCCGATGCCCTGCGGGCCGCGATCGGCCGGATGCCGGGCGGCTTCGCTGGCCTGGGCGCGGGCTAGAAATCGAAGCGCGCCGACACCTCGAAACTGCGCCCCGGCGCCAGCAGCACCTGGCTCACCGCGCGCCCGCCCCAGGTGGCGTAGAGCCGGTCGGTGAGGTTGCGCACGCGGAAGGTCAGCAGGGCGGGCTTCAGGCGGTAGCTGACGGCCGCGTCGACGGTGGTGTAGCCCTCGATGCGGATCTGGTTCGCGGTGTCGGTGAAGACGTGGCCGGCGCGGTTGAGCGAGAGGAACCACTCGAAGTTCGAGTCGTCGGGCCGCCAGGTGGCGAACAGGTTGGCCACGTGGCGCGGCACGTTGGGCGGGGTGTTGCCCACGCGCGAGACGCCGCCGGCCTCCACCAGGGTGTCGAAGCGCGCGTCGAGCGCGGCGAGGTTGCCCGCCAGCGTGAGCTGGCGCGTGGGCCGCCACACGGCCGAGAGCTCGACGCCGCGCGAGGACTGGCGTCCGTTGTTGACGGTGTCGCCGGGCTTGTTGGGATCGCGCGAGAGCACGTTGTCGAGCTCGATCTTGTAGAGCGCGGCGGTCCACTCGAGCCGCGCCTCGGGCAGGCTCTGCTTGAAGCCGACCTCGGCCTGCTTGCCGCGCGACATCGGGAAGTTGGCATTCGACTGCGACAGCAGGAAGAACGAGCCCACGGGCACGGTGGCGTTGGTGTACTGCGCATAGACGCTGGATTGCGGCGACAGGTCGTAGACCGCGCCGAGCCGGCCCGAGTCGGTGCGGTAGCTGGTGTCGAAGCGGCTGTAGCCGCCGGCGTTGAGGTCGGCGATGCCGCGCTGCACCTTGGTGCGGTCATGGCGCCAGCCGCCCACCAGCGTGAGGCCGGGCAGCGGCTTGAGCGCATCCTCGACGAACACCGAACTCACGTCGACGCGCGAGGTGGTGTCGGTGCGGTTGCCGGCGCCGGTGGCGCTCAGGCGCGGATCGTCGCTGTAGAAGCCGGTGAAGGGCGCGAGCGCCGGCACGCGCAGCGCGGCGGCGGTCGAGGCCTGGCCGTCGGAGAAGCGGCGCTGGCTGTCGAAGCGGGTGCCGCTGAGTTCGCCGCCGACCACGAAGCGGTTATCCATGCCGCCGAAGGTGCCGTGGTGGGTGGCATCGAAGCGCTCGAGCCAGAAGTCCTGGTCGTGCGTGATCCGGGTCTGGTCGCGCGCGATGCTCGCGGGCGCGACGAACACGGCGCTCTCGGAGTTGCGGAACAGGCGCTGCGACTTGTTGGCCGCCACCGTGTTGCGCCACGACCAGTTGTCGCCGAGGCGGCCGCTCAGGCGCGCGCTGAGCCAGTAGGTCTCGGAGGTGTTCTCGTTGTCGAGCACGTTGTAGTTGATGCGCGCGATGCGCCGGTCGATCACGCGGCCGTCGGGCGTGCGCACCACGCCCGTGGGCTCGGTCGCGAACCAGGCCGGCACCAGCGGCGTGCCCCAGTAGGCCTTGTTGTCGTCCTTCAGGTAGTCGAAGCTCAGGTCGAGCTTGACCGAGCCGCCGAGGTCGAAGGCCAGGCCGCTGGTGAAGTGGTCCATGCGCTCGCCGCTGCCCGGCACATTGCCGGCGCGGCTGTCGTTGTGGCTGTAGTCGAGCCGATAGGCACCCGACTCGCCGACCGGCCCGCCGAAGCCCACGCCCAGGCGGGTCGACCCGAAGCTGCCGTAGCCGACCGAGAGCTCGCGGTTCGGGTTGTTGCGGTCGGGCCGCTTGGTCACGAAGTTGACGACGCCGCCGATCGCGCCCTCGCCGTCGAGCACCGAGGCCGGGCCCTTGAGCACTTCGATGCGGTCGTAGTTCCAGGTGTCCTGCACGCGGTTGGTGACGCCCGCGCCCGAGGTGCGCACGCCGTCGTACAGGTAGAGCAGGCTGGTGAAGCCGCGCGTCGACAGCGTGGTGGGCGACGACGGCGGCCCGCCGCCCGCGAGGCCGGTGACGCCGCGCAGCGCCTCGCTGAAGGTGCGCGCGCCGCGCTGCTGGATCAGCTCCTGCGACAGCACCTCGACCGAGGCCGGCGTCTCGCGCACCGTGAGGCCCAGGCGCGAGGCGGTGCCGCTGCTGCCCTCGAGGTGCAGGCCTTCGGCGTCGCGGTTGCCCTCGACCGTGATCGCGCCCAGTTCCTGTTGCGCTTGTTGCGTCGGTTGTTCCTGTGCCTGCGCGCCCGCCATGGACAGCGCGGCGATGGCCGCGGCCACGCCCGACATCGTGTGTTTCATCTGAAATTCCCTCCGGAGATTGATCGTTCTTTTTGCGTGCGTGCTCAGGCCACCGAGAAGCGGCGCAGCCGCCAGCCCGCGAGGCCGAACAGCAGCAGGCTCGGCAGCAGCAGTTGCAGCACGGCCGCGAGCGCGCGGTCGCGCAGCGCGCGCGGCGACTCCTCGCGCCATGCAAAAGCGGGGATACGGTCGAAGTCGGCCGGCATCAGCGCGCTGCGTTCCTCGATGCGCGGAAAGAAGAAGTGCTTCCACGCCAGGTGGAAGCCCACCGTCTGCGCCACGAACTGCGCATGGCGCCGCGCGCCGGTGCCGGCCAGCCCGGTCATGCCCTCGTAGGCCACGGCCGCGGGCGACAGCGCGCCGAAGCGCTCGAGCAGCCGCTGCTGGCCCGCGTGCTGGCGCTCGAAGCGTTCGAGCTCGGGCGCGATCGCCTCGTCGATCTCGCGCTCGATGCGGTAGTTGGCGAGGCCGCGCGCGCTGATCTCGATCTTGCCGTCGCGCGGCAGCAGCAGCGCGCCCTGGCCGACGTGCTTGTAGTCCGTGCTCAGCAGCTCGGCATGGCGCTTCATGGCCGCGGCCGTGAGCGTGCGCGTCTGGGTCGCGAGCTCGGTGCGCGAGGGCGCGGGGCTGGCCTGCGTGACCGCGAGGTTGAGCAGCACCGGCGCCACCAGCACCAGCAGCACCCACGCGATCATCAGCACCATGGCGTTGGTGGCCGAGGGCGCGCCGAAGGCATTGACCGCCACCACCAGCGCGAACCAGAACAGCGCATAGGCGCCCACCAGCAGCGCCCACCAGAAGGTGACCGTGCCCGCGCCCGGCGCGGAGGGCGCGAAGCCCGCCTGCCGCGCCAGCAACAGCACGCCCACGGGCAGCAGCACCGCCGGCACCAGCAGCGCGGCCGCGCGCACCGCGAGCTTGCCGGCCAGCAGCGTGCGCAGGCGCAGCGGTTGCGACAGCAGCAGGCGCAGGGTGCCGTTCTCGCGCTCGGCCGACAGCAGGTTGTAGCCCAGCACGAAGATCAGGAGCGGCAGCAGGTAGACCAGCACGAAGGCCAGATCGAACTGGCCGCTCAGCAGGTACCAGGGGTTCTCGATGTCGCTCGGGTTCATGAAGGCCACGCGGCTCTGGTGCGTGACGCGGAACTGGCTCGGGAACAGGTCGCTGCGCCCGAGCGCGACCGGCCCGAGCGGCGCGCTCGGCAGGATCGCGTGCTGCGCGCCGTAGCTGCTGGCCATGCGCGAGGGATCGGCCGGGTTCTCGAACGGCGTGGGCTGGGCCCGGCCAGCGAGGATGGCCTCGAGCTGCGCGCGCTGCGCCGCGCGGGTGTCGCGGTCGGCCTGGGCCACGGCCGCCTGCGCGCGGTCGCGCTGCGCGGTCTGCGCGAGGCCGTTGCCGAGCGCGTAGCCGACCAGCAGCAGGAACAGCAGGGCCACGGCCCAGACGCTGCGGTCGGCCAGCAGCAGGCGCAGCTCCTGGCGCATGACGGCACGCAGCCTGAAACCCTGGAACGGTTGGACGATGAAGGCGGACATGACGGGTTTCCTCGATTCAGGCCAGCGCGCGCTGGCGGCGTACCGCGACGGCCGCGAAGGCCGCGGCCAGCAGCAGGCCGGCGCACAGCACGGCCAGGCTGCGCAGCTGGTGGCGCAGCGCCCAGCCCACGCGCGGCGTGCGGTGCACGAACGGCGGCACCTTGGCCCACAGCTCGGGGCCCGACTGGTAGGCGAAGTGACGGTCGCCGAGCGGATCGGCATGCGCGACCAGGTCCTCGCTCATCAGGTCCTGCAGCCGCCGGCGATGCAGCTCGGCCGCGGTGGTGAAGCTGCGGTGGTGCGCGAAGTCGGTGCCGGCCATGCCCATCGAGTAGCTGCGCATCGCGAGCAGGGGCAGCAGCAGGCCGCTCCATTCCTGCAACCGCTGCTGGCGCTCCCAGGTGTCCCAGAGGCGGCCGTAGTGGCGGTCGTAGACGGGGTACGAGGCCTGGTCGTCGAGCCGCAGCGCGATGCCCCACTGGCGCAGCGGCACGTCGCGGCCCCAGCGCTCGGTGGTGCCGAAGGCCTGCAGCCAGGTGCGGTCGGAGACCTGCTTGAGCTCGGCCTGCAGCGCCTGGTTGAACTCGAGCCGGGTCGGGCTCGGATAGGCCGCGCGCGCCGCCTCGGACAGCACGCGCGGCGCCATCACGGCCTGCGCCACCCACAGCGCGAGCAGCACGGTGATGGCCGCGCGCGAGGTGGCGCACAGCGCCGACACGCCGAGCACCACGAACACGAAGGCGCCGAGGTAGACCGCATAGCCCAGGCTCCAGGCCGAAAGGCGCAGCAGCGCATCGGCGCGTTCGCCGGGCGCGGCGCCCAGGCCCACCGCGAGCGCGGCGACCAGGGCGGCCGGCACCAGCAGCACCGCGAGCGAGGCCGCGAGCGCGAGCGCCTTGCCCGCCAGCAGCCTGAGCGGCGAGACGCCCAGGCTCAGGGTCTGGCGCAGGATGCCCTGCTCGCGCTCGCCCGCGAAGGCGTTGAAGCCCAGCACGATCACCAGCAGCGGCCCGAGCACCTGCAGGATCCAGCCGACCGAGAGGTTGCCGAAGCGCTGCAGGCCGGTGGCGTCCTGCGCGGGATTGAACTTGACCTCGCTCTGGCGGTGCGCCTGCAGCCACACGGTGCTGCCGATGTAGGGGTTGATGCCCGCGTCGACCATGGCCAGCGGCGCCTCGGGCTTGAAGGCATGCATGCCCTGGTGCGCGGCGTCGTGCGGATGGCGCCGGTCCTGCGCCAGCCAGTCGCGGTAGTCGAGCGCCTGCGCGGCCTGCTGCTCGGCGCGCGCCTCGCGCTGGTGCGCCCAGCCCACGCCGAGCGCGGTGAACAGCAGCACCAGCACCAGGCCGCCGGCCCACAGCAGGCGGCCGTCGCGCAGCCGTTCGGTGAATTCGCGGTTCGCGATCCAGCGCCACATGCTCAGGCCCTCATGTGCTGCAGGTACAGCGACTGCAGGTCGATGCGCGCGATCTGCTGCGCGCCCTCGAGGCTGTCGACGAGGCGGCCGCTCTTCATGATGCCGACGCGCGTGGCGGTCTGCTGCGCATGGAACAGGTCGTGCGTGGTGGTCAGCACGGCCACGCCCTGGTCGGCGGCGCGCCGCAGCAGCGCGGAGAACTCGCTGGCCGCATGCGGATCGAGGCCCGAGGTGGGCTCGTCGAGCAGCAGCGCCTTGGCCTCCTTGGCCAGCGCGACGGCGATCCAGACCTTCTGCCGCATGCCCTTGGAATAGGCCGACACGCGCTTGTCGGCCGCCGCGTGGTCGAGGCCCACCGCCGTCATGAGCTCGAGCAGCCGTTCGCGCGGCAGCGCGCGGCCCAGCGCGAGGCCGGCGAAGAAGCGCAGGTTCTCCAGTCCCGAGAGCGTGCCGTAGAGCGTGACGTGCTCGGGGATGTACGCCACGTCCTGCTTGGTCGCGAGCGGATGGCGCGTGACGTCGACGCCGTTGATCTCCACCGTGCCCGCGCTGGGCGCGATGAAGTGGAGGAACAGGTTGATGGTGGTGGTCTTGCCCGCGCCGTTGGCGCCGAGCAGGCAGTAGATGTCGCCCGCGCGGATGTCGAGGTCGAGGCGGTCGAGCGCGACATGGCTGCCGTATTGCTTGGTGAGGCCCTGTGCTTTGAGCATGGGAGGGGTCCGGTCGAAGAGAAGGAGCGGGAAAACGGCGCGCGCACGCCCGCATGCATCCGCGGTGGACGCGCGCAGGCTCACGCGCATGCGGGTGCATGCCGTGGCGTTCGAGGGAAAGGGAGTTGGCGGGGCGCCGGCGCGGCCGGTGCCGTGGCTTCAGGCGATCAGCGGGCGCGCTTGTTCTTCGCACCGCCCTGCCGCGCCTTGAAGCGCGGGTTGGACTTGCAGATCACGTAGGTGCGTCCGCGCCGGGTGACCACCTGGCAATCGCGGTGCCGCTTCTTGGCTTCTTTGAGGGAGGACAGGACTTGCATGGCGTCGCGCCGTTGGATGGAAAGCCGCAGTCTAAGTTATTGCGAATTCATTCGCAATAACTTTGTAAAGAAGAATGAGCACCCGCGCGGGCGCCCTGTTCAGTGCGATCGGCCGGCCGGCGCCGCCTTCGCCACGCAGGCCGCGCAGCTGCCGTGCAGGGTCACCTCGTGGCTCGCGACCTGGAAGCCCGGCGGCGCGAGGTCGTCCATCGGGCCCGGGCAGGCGTGCAGCAGGAACACCTGGCCGCACGACAGGCAATGGAAGTAGTGATGGTGGTGGTCGCCCGCGCGGCCCTGCCCCTTCTCGTGTTCGTGGGCGTGGTCGCCGTGCGCGTGTTCCTCCCGGCACGCGACCTCGTAGCGCGCGGGCTCGCCGGGCAGCTCGACCTTGGCGATCTCGCCGTCCGCGAGCAGCGCCGACACCTGGCGGTAGACGGTCGACAGGCTGATCTCGGGCACGAGCTCGCGCGCATGCGCATGGATTTCAGGGGCGGTGAGCACGCGGCTGGCATCGCTGAAGGCCGAGAACACGGCGGCGCGCTGGCGGGTAAGACGTTCCATGGCCTCGATGGTACGGCGCGTCGGAAAGCGCCTCGCGGCACCCGGGGACTGCGTCGGGGGCTATCTAAATTGGCCCCGACGGCGCCCCGGTCTTGCCTCCTGCCTCTCTTGACGCGTCTATTTAGATATATCTAAAATAATTTAGACACAAACAGATATCGATTCAGAAAGAGAGGCTCCCATGCGCCATTTCCACTTCGACCATTGCCACCGCACCCCGCGCGGCGAGCACGAGGACGGCCTCTCGGGTGGCCGGGGCCGCGGCGGGCGCCACGGCTTCGGCGCCGGCCGGGTGTTCGGCCATGGCGGCCTGCGCTTCGTGCTGCTGCAGCTCATCGCCGACAAGCCCTCGCACGGCTACGAACTCATCAAGCTGATCGAGGAACGCCTGGGCGGCAGCTATGCGCCGAGCCCCGGCGTGGTCTATCCCACGCTGACGCTGCTCGAGGAGCTGGGCCACCTCAGCGTCGAGAGCGGCGCCGAGGGCGGCGGCCGCAAGCGCTACACCCTCACCGACAGCGGGCGCGAGTACCTGGCGGCCAACCGCGAGACCGCCGAATCGATGATGGAACGCCTCAACGGCGGCGTCGACGGCGCCGGCGCGCGCGGCGGCCGGCCGCCGCAGGTCACGCGCGCCATCGAGAACCTCAAGCTCGCGATGCGCCTGCGCCTCTCGGGCACGCCCCTCACCGAACAACAAGCCCACGAATTCGCCGCGGTGCTCGACAGCGCCGCACAACAGATCGAACGTCTTTGAAAGTCAACCGCACATGACCGACTTCTCCACCGCCCCCCAACCCGACCGCCTGCCGCGCCGCGTGCGCCACGACCTGCGCTTTCGCCAGCTCACGGTGAAGAGCGTGCAGCGCGTCACACCGCACCTTCTGCGCGTGGTGCTCACCGGCGACGAGCTCGAGGGCTTCCACAGCCCGGGCTTCGACGACCACGCCAAGCTGTTCTTCCCCGACCCGGCCACCGGCCGCCTGACCCTGCCGACCATGGGCCCCGAAGGCCCGGTCTGGCCCGAGGGCCGGCCCACCATGCGCGACTACACGCCGCGCCGCCACGACGCGGCCGCGAAGACGCTGGAGATCGACTTCGCGCTGCACGAGGCCGGCCCCGCCACGCAATGGGCCGAGAACGCCAGGCCCGGCGACCGCATCGGCGTGGGCGGCCCGCGCGGCTCGTTCATCGTGCCGACCGAGTTCGACTGGCACCTGCTGATCGGCGACGACACCGCGCTGCCCGCGATCTCGCGCCGCCTGGCCGAGCTGCCCGCGGGCGCGCGCGTGGTGGTGCTGGCCGAGGTCGACGGCCCCGAGGACGAGATCCCGTTCGAGACCCGGGCCGCGCTCACGCTGGTGTGGGTGCATCGCCGCGGCGTGTCGGCGGGCCTGAGCCCGATGCTGCTCGAGACGCTCAAGAAGCAGGCGCTGCCCGAGGGCGACTACCACGCCTGGGTCGGCTGCGAGACCGGCGTGGCGAAGGCCGTGCGCGCGCACCTGGTGGGCGAGCGCGGCGCCAATCCGAAGTGGATCCGGGCCTCGGGCTACTGGCGCCGCGGCACGGCCGCGACGCACGACGCGATCGAGGACTGATCGGCCTCGCGCGCGGTGCCGCTCAGTGCGGCACTTCCGCCGGCCCCGAGGCCGCCGCGCGCTTCGGGCTGCGGATCAGCAGCAGCAGCGGGATCGCCACCAGCGTGATCACCATCATGATCGCGAAGTCGTCGAGGTAGCCGACCAGCGCGCCCTGCCGCGTGACCTCGGCGTTGAGCATCGCCAGGCCCAGGGGGTTGTCGGGCGACATCATCGAAGGCAGCGTGGCCAGCGCCGGATTGCCGGGCGCCACGGTGGTCGCGATCTGCGCATGGGCGGCGCTCGAGCCCTCGGTGAGCAGCGCCTGCACGATCGAGATGCCCACGCTGCTGCCGATGTTGCGCAGCAGGCTGAAGATCGGCGTGCCCTGGTTGCGCAGCCGCGGCGCCAGGGTGGCGAAGGTGGCGGTCGACAGCGGCACGAAGGTGAAGCCGATGCCCAGGCCCTGGACGAAGCCCGAGACGATGATCAAGGTGCTGTCCATCTGCAGCGTGATGCGCGTCATCTGGTAGAGCGAGAAGGCCGTGAGCCCGAAGCCCAGTGCCATGATGGCGCGCACGTCCACGCGCTGCACCAGCCGCCCCACCACCAGCATCGCGATCATGGTACCGATGCCGCGCGGCGCCGTGACCTGCCCCGTGTAGACCACCGGATAGCCCATCAGGCCCTGCAGGAAGTTCGGCAGCAGCGCCATGGTCGCGTACAGGATCATCCCGACGATGAAGGCGAACAGCAGGCCGGTGACGAAGTTGCGGTCCTTCAGCAGGTCGCGGTCGAAGAAGGAGACGCCGCGCACGGTCCAGGTGTGGACCACGAAGAAGCAGAAGGCCACCAGCGAGGCCGCGGCCTCGAGCCGGATCTCCCACGAGTCGAACCAGTCGAGCTGCTCGCCGCGGTCGAGGAACAGCTGCAGCATGCCGATGGCGAGGCTCAGGGTGACGAAGCCGAAGATGTCGAGCTTCTCGCCCTGCGGCCGGCTCTCGGGCAGGTAGCGCGCGATGCCCCAGAAGGCGAAGGCGCCCACCGGCAGGTTGATGAAGAAGACCCAGCGCCAGTCGAAGTTGTCGGTGAGCCAGCCGCCCAGCAGCGGCCCGAGGATCGGCCCGACCATGATGCCCGCGCCCCAGATCGCCATCGCCTGACCGACCTTCTCGCGCGGGTTGATGTCCAGCAGCACCGCCTGCGACAGCGGCACCAGCGCCGCGCCGAAGATGCCCTGCAGCAGGCGCGCGCCGACGATGCCCACCAGCGAGGTCGCCAGGCCGCACAGCGCCGAGGCGATGGTGAAGCCGATCACCGAGATGATGAACACGCGCCGCCGGCCCCAGTGGCCGCAGAGCCAGCCCGTGAGCGGCAGCGCGATCGCCGAGGCCACGATGTAGGAGGTCAGCACCCAGGTGATCTGGTCCTGCGAGGCCTGCAGGCTGCCCTGCATGTGCGGCAGCGCGACGTTGGCGATCGTGGTGTCGAGCGCCTGCATGATGGTCGCGAGCATGATCGAGACGGTGATCATCCCGCGGTGCGGCACCGCGGTTCCGGGCGCGGCGGTCATTTGCCCTCGCCTTCGGGGCCGTTGCCGCCCGTGATCTCGAGCAGGCTGCCGCGCACCTTGCCGAGCAGCGCCAGCAACTGGGCGCGCTCGCCGGGCACCAGCACCGCCATCACGCGCGCATTGAGCCCGTCGCTGAGATTGAGCGCGGCATCGAGTGCCTTCTCGGCGCTGGGCTGCAGGTGGATCAGCTTCACGCGCCGGTCGGTGGCGCTGGCCTCGCGGCGGATCCAGCCGGCCGCCTCCATGCGGTCGCACAGCCCGCCCACGGCCATCGGCGTGAGCTCCAGCCGCTGCGCCAGCTCGGCCTGCGACAGCGGCGCCTCCTCGCCTTCCATGGCCAGCACGCCGAGCAGCCGGCACTGGGCGCTGCTCAGGCCGATGCGCTCGCGCGCGAGGCGGTCGAAGGCCTCGCCGTAGCGCTTGGCCACGTCCTTCACGATGAAGCCGAAACGCTGGCTGAAGTCCCTTTTCATAAGGGACTTGATTATCTACATGTTTATTAGTTGGGCCTTAGCGGCCTGCTCTCAGAGCCAGCCCGCGCGCCGGAACCGGTAGTAGAGATAGCCGCAGGTGCCCGCGATCAGCGCCAGCGCCGTGGGATAGCCCCAGCGGAATTTCAGCTCGGGCATGAATTCGAAGTTCATGCCCCAGATGCCCGCGAAGGCGGTGCACACGGCGAAGATGCTGGCCCAGGACGCGAGGCGCTTGGTGACCTCGCTCTCCTCGATCGTGACCATCGAGAGGTTGACCTGGATCGCGGTGGCCACCGTGTCGCGCATCGCGTCGATCGAGCCATTGATGCGCCCCAGGTGGTCGCCGACGTCGCGGAAGTACTCCTGCGAACCCATGCAGATCTGCGGCACCCGCCCGCCGTGCAGCTTGCCGGCGGCTTCGGTCAGCGGCGCGACCGCGCGCTTGAGCACCATGCTGCGGCGCTTGAGTTCGTAGAGCTGCTTGATCTTGTCGCGCGCCGCACCGCTTTGCGCAAAGATCTGCTGCTCGATCGATTCGAGCTCGTCCTCGAGCGCGTCGATCACCGGGAAGTAGCGGTCGACCACCGCGTCCATCAGCGCGTAGAGCACGAAGCCGGCGCCGTTCTTCAGCAGTCCGGGCTCGCGTTCGCAGCGCTCGCGCACGCCCAGGAAGCCCTGCCGGCTGCGGTTGCGCACCGACAGCACGTAGTTGCGGCCCACGAACACGTCGACCTCGCCGACATGGATGCACTGCTCGCCGGCCTCCGAGGGTTCGACCAGGTGCATCACCACGAACAGCGAATCGCCGTACTCCTCGACCTTGGGCCGCTGGTGGCCGTGCTGGGCGTCTTCCACCGCCAGCGGATGCAGGCCGAACTCGAGCTGCATCACGGCCAGTTCCTCGGGCGTGGCGTCGCTGAGCGCCACCCAGACGAAGCAGCCGGGCCGCGAGATGTATTCGCTGATGCTCTCGACCGGGATGTCGGCCAGCTTGGCGCCGTTCTCGTAAGCCACGCAATTGATCAGCATCGGCGCTCCAGGGTCGCGGTTGGGTGGTGGGGTGGCGATGGTGCCACGGCGCCGCGGGCCCTTGCCTGACCGGCCCGAGGCGGAGCGCGAAAGTTAAAACATCCCTGCTCGCAAGCGCCCGAAGGGTTTAGTTGCGTGATTTTTTTCTCACTTCTTTCGTCCGCCTACAAGTCTTAGCGCGCAAAGACTGACATGCGTTGCGTGGGCGACACACGAACATCGCGGCGCTGTCACGCAAAAGGGGGCGCCCAACCAACAAAGAAGAGCAGCCGCCCACAGCTATCAGGGAAGAACTCCACCCGCCGCGCGCGGGTGTTTTTTTGCCCGCGCGAATCCCCTTCGCCACCCGCCGCCCACCGGCTTGCGCGTCGGCCACAATACCGGGCGCCCCGCGCCACGGCCTGGCCGGGATCCTCGCGACGATGCGCCCATGCCCGAACCCTCAGACAGCACTTTCTCCAACGCCAGCAATGGCTTACGCGCCCATTCCGTGACAGATACCCCCGCCGCAGCCGCCCCCGATTACGCCGGCCACACGCCGATGATGGCCCAGTACCTCCGGCTCAAGGCGGACCATCCGGACACCCTGCTCTTCTACCGGATGGGCGATTTCTACGAACTCTTCTGGGCCGACGCCGAGAAGGCCGCGCGCCTGCTCGACATCACGCTGACCCAGCGCGGCCAGTCGGCCGGGCAGCCGGTGGTGATGTGCGGCGTGCCCTTCCACTCGGTCGACACCTACCTCGGGCGGCTCATCAAGCTCGGCGAATCGGTGGCGATCTGCGAGCAGGTGGGCGAGGTCGGCGCCGCCAAGGGCCCGGTCGAGCGCAAGGTGGTGCGCGTGGTCACGCCCGGCACGCTGACCGATGCCGAGCTGCTCAACGACAAGGCCGATGCCACGCTGCTGGCGGTGCATGCCGGCACGCGCAATTTCTGCGGCCTGGCCTGGCTCAGCGTGACCGGCGCCGAGCTGCGGCTGGCCGAATGCCCGGCCGACGCGCTCGAGGCCTGGATCGCGCGCATCGCGCCGAGCGAACTGCTCTACGGCGCCGAGGTCACGCCGGCCTTCGAGCAGCGGCTCAAGGCGGCACGCAGCGCCACGCCCTTCACGCTGTCGGTGCGGCCGGCCTGGCAGTTCGACGGCGGCCTGGGCGAGCGCAAGCTCAGCGAGCAGATGGGCAGCCAGAGCCTGGCGGCCTGGAATGCCGAATCGCTGACCAACGCCCATGCCGCGGCGGCCGCGCTGCTGGGCTATGCCGAGCACACGCAGGGCCGCGCGCTGTCGCACCTGCAGCGGCTCACGGTCGAGCGCGACGGCGACCTGATCGAGCTGCCGCCCACCACGCGGCGCAACCTCGAGCTGGTGCAGACGCTGCGCGGCGAGGACTCGCCCACGCTGTTCTCGCTGCTCGACACCTGCATGACCGGCATGGGCAGCCGCCTGCTCAAGCGCTGGCTGCTGGCGCCGCGGCGCGAGCGCGGCGACGCGCAGGCGCGGCTCGAGGCCATCGGCGCGCTGCAGGCCACCGTGCTCGGCGGCGCCGGCGCGCCCTGGCGCACGCTGCGCGAGCAGCTCAAGAACACCAGCGACGTGGAACGCATCGCGGCGCGCATCGCGCTGCGCCAGGTGCGCCCGCGCGAACTGCTGGCGCTGCGGCTGGCGCTGGCCAAGGCCGAGCAGCTCGCGCCCGCCCTGCCCGGTGCGGCCGCGCTGCTGGCGCAGATCGCCGAACGCCTGGCGCCGCCGCCGGGCTGCGCCGAGCTGCTGGCGAGCGCGATCAAGCCCGACCCGGCCGCGCTGGTGCGCGACGGCGGCGTGATCGCCACCGGCCACGACGCCGAGCTCGACGAGCTGCGCGAGATCAGCGAGAACTGCGACGACTTCCTGCTCAAGCTCGAGGTCAGCGAACGCGAGCGCACCGGCATCAGCAACCTGCGCGTGCAGTTCAACCGGGTGCACGGCTTCTACATCGAGGTCACGCAGAGCGCGCTGTCGAAGGTGCCCGACAACTACCGCCGGCGCCAGACGCTGAAGAACGCCGAGCGCTTCATCACGCCCGAGCTCAAGGCCTTCGAGGACAAGGCGCTGAGCGCGCAGGACCGCGCGCTGGCGCGCGAGAAGTGGCTCTACGAGCAGCTGCTCGACGCGCTGCAGGCCTCGGTGCCCGCGCTCACGCGCCTGGCCACGGCGCTCGCCACGCTCGACGCGCTGTGCGCGCTGGCCGAGCGCTCGCACACGCTGCACTGGCGCGCGCCGAGCTTCGTCTCGCACCCGTGCATCGAGATCCAGCAGGGCCGCCATCCGGTGGTCGAGGCGCGGCTGGCCGAGAAATCCTCGGGCGGCTTCATCGCCAACGACACCCAGCTCGGCCCGCAGCAGCGCATGCAGGTCATCACCGGCCCCAACATGGGCGGCAAGTCGACCTACATGCGGCAGGTGGCGATCATCGTGCTGCTGGCCTCCATCGGCTCGCACGTGCCGGCCGCGGCCTGCCGCCTGGGGCCGATCGACGCCATCCACACCCGCATCGGCGCGGCCGACGACCTGGCCAACGCGCAGTCGACCTTCATGCTCGAGATGACCGAGGCCGCGCAGATCCTGCACGGCGCCACCGCGCAGTCGCTGGTGCTGATGGACGAGATCGGCCGCGGCACCAGCACCTTCGACGGGCTGGCGCTGGCCGCCGGCATCGCGGCCCAGCTGCACGACCGGGCCAAGGCCTTCACGCTGTTCGCCACCCACTACTTCGAGCTCACGGAGTTCCCGGCCACGCACCATGGCGCGGTCAACATGCACGTGAGCGCCACCGAGGCCGGCCGCGACATCGTGTTCCTGCACGAGATGCAGCCCGGCCCGGCCAGCAAGAGCTACGGGATCCAGGTCGCGCGGCTGGCGGGCATGCCCGCGGCGGTGGTCAACCATGCGCGCCAGGCGCTGGAAGCGCTCGAGTCGCAGCATGCGCAGACGCGGGCCCAGGTCGACCTGTTCGCCCCGCCCCCGGCCTCCGAGACCCCCCTGATCAGCGCCGTAGAATCCGCGCTGTCCGCGCTCGACCCCGACGCGATGACCCCGCGCGAAGCCCTCGACGCGCTCTACGCCTTACAGAAACTGAATGCACGCGACCGCGGAGCCCCATGAGCAGGCACTGCTCTTGCGAGACGAAAAAATGACTTATTGCGTAGGCATCAAACTCAACGCCGGCCTGGTGTTCCTGTCCGATTCGCGCACCAACGCGGGCGTGGACCACATCAGCACCTTCCGCAAGATGATCGTCTACGAGCAGCCCGGCGACCGCGTCATGGTGCTGCTGTCCTCGGGCAACCTCAGCATCTCGCAGTCGGTGCGCGAGATCCTGCAGATCGAGGAGCTGCGCGAGACGCAGGAGAACGGCGAGCCCGGCACGCCGACCACGATCTGGAACGCCAAGAGCATGTTCGATGCCGCGCGCGTGCTCGGCTCGGCCGTGCGCCACGTCTACGACCGCGATGCCGAGGCGCTCAAGCATGCGGGCCTGGACTTCAACGTCTCGTTCATCTTCGGCGGCCAGGTCAAGGGCGAGGGCATGCGCCTGTTCCTGGTCTACGCGGCCGGCAACTTCATCGAGGCCACGACCGAGACGCCGTACTTCCAGATCGGCGAATCGAAGTACGGCAAGCCGGTACTCGACCGCGTGCTCACGCCCGAGACACCGCTCGACGAGGCCGCCAAGTGCGCGCTGGTGTCGATGGACTCGACCATGAAGTCCAACCTCTCGGTCGGCCTGCCGCTGGACCTCGTGGTCTACGAGGCCAACAAGCTCGAGACCGACCGCGTGATCTGCATCGACGCCGACAACCCCTACTACCGCATGGTGCACAACAGCTGGGGCCAGAAGCTGCGCGAGGTGTTCGACAGCATCGAGGACCCGGTGTGGGACGACAGCGCCACCGAGCATCCGCTGAAGATGCCGGCGACGCGGCACGGCGCGCTGCGCAAGATCTCCACGCCCGACGAAAAGCTCATCTGAACCCCGTGCCGCCGATCGTCTTCTCGCACGGCAACAGCTTTCCCGCGAGCACCTACCGCGTCGTCCTCGACAGCCTGCGCAACCGCGGCTTCGAGGTCGATGCCATCGAGAAATTCGGGCACGACCCGAAGTACCCCGTCACCGACAACTGGCCGCACCTGGTCGAGCAGCTGGCCGACTTCGCGCGGCCGCGCGCCGAACGCGCGGGCGGGCCGGTGTTCCTGGTCGGCCATTCGCTCGGCGGCTTCCTGAGCCTGATGTGCGCCGCGCGGCATCCCGAGCTGGCGCGCGGCGTGGTGCTGGTCGACTCGCCGATCCTCGGCGGCTGGCGCGCCAACACGCTCAACATGGTGAAGCGCACGCCGCTCATGAAGAGCATCTCGCCGGGCGCGATCAGCCGCCGGCGCCGCAACAGCTGGGAGCACCGCGAGGCGGTGTTCGAGCATTTCCGCAGCAAGAAGGCCTTCGCGAAGTGGGACGAGCAGGTGCTGCACGACTACATCGACCACGGTACGTTCGATAGCGAGGACACGCGCGCGCTGAGCTTCGACCGCGACGTGGAGACCGCCATCTACAACACGCTGCCGCACAACCTCGGCGCGCTGCTGCGCAGCCATCCGCTCAAGTGCAAGGCGGCCTTCATCGGCGGGCGCCAGTCGGCCGAGATGAAGCGCGTGGGCATGGCGATGACGCAGCAGGTGACCAAGGGCCGCATCGCGATGCTCGACGGCACGCACCTGTTCCCGATGGAGAAGCCGCTGGCCACGGCGGCCGCTATCGAGGCGGCGCTGCGCAACCTGATGGGCTGACAGGGCCTCAGCGGAAGCGCGCCCGGTAATCGAGCGGCGGCACCCCGAAGCGCCGCTGGAACGCGCGCCGCATGATCTCCTCCGAACCGAAGCCGCAGCGCTGCGCCACCGCCTTGATGCTGGCGCCCGACGACTCGAGCAGCCGCGTCGCGCGGTCCAGCCGCATGCGTTCGACCGCATGCGCGGGCGTGACGCCGGTGCGCTGCAGGTAGAAGCGCGCGAAGGTGCGCGGCGCCATCGCCATGCGGTCGGCCAGCCGCGCCACGTCGAGCGTCTCGTGCAGGTGCTCGTCGATCCAGCCATGCAGCGACTCGATGCGCGGGTCCTCGGCCTCCTGCGCGAGCAGCGCGCTGCTGAACTGCGACTGCCCGCCCGGGCGCTTGTAGAACACCACCAGCTTCTTCGCCACGCCGATGGCGATCGCGCGGCCGAGATCGGCCTCGACCATGCCCAGCGCCATGTCGATGCCGGCCGTGACGCCGGCCGAGGTCCAGCGGCGGCCGTCGCGGAAGTAGATCGCGTCGCGCTGCACCTCGATGCGCGGAAAGGCGGTGCTCAGCGCGTCGCAGGCGCCCCAGTGGGTGGCGGCGCGGCAGCCGTCGAGCAGGCCCGCGCGGCCCAGCACGAAGGCGCCGGTGCAGACCGAGGCGACGCGGTCGAAGCGCGCGCCATGGCGGCGCAGCCAGGCCTCGGCGGCTTCGGTGCCGCCACCGCCGAGCTGCGTCGAAGGGTTCCAGGCGGCCGGGCCGCCGGGCGCGACCACGGTGCTGGTACCCGCCTCGGCATGGCGCACGCGCGCGGGCCAGGCCTCGGCCTGCACCGCGAGCCCGCTCGAACTCGCCACCGGCCCCGCCTGCGCGGCCAGCACGCGCGTGCGGTAGACCGGCGCGCGGTCCGCGAGCCGCAACTCGTCGTTGGCGGTGGCGAACACCTGCAGCGGACCCGACACGTCGAGCAGCTGGAAGCGCTCGAACACCACGAACCAGACGGGCAGGATCGACATGGAGACGTTGCCTTCGCGAAGGAGAAAGACGCAGCAGAACCGAAGCCGGCGGGCTGCGCCAGGGCTGGCAGGAATGATGGGGCAATTGTCTCGAATGCCAGCCCGCCGCTTCCTAGACTGGGCCGATCCCCAACCTGGACCACCTGGAGTCTCCCCATGAAGATCGGCATGCTCGTCTTTCCCGACATCACCGCGACCGACTACGTCGCGCCCGCGGACCTGCTGGTGCGCATTCCCGGCGCCAGCCTCTCGCTGGTGTGGAAGCACACCGACCCGATCCGCACCGAGCTCGGCTGGGAGTTCCGTGCCACGCAGGCGATGGCCGACTGCCCGCAGTTCGACATGCTCGTGGTGCCCGGCGGCCCCGGCGTCGCGGCGCTGTTCGAGGACCGCGAGACGGTCGACTTCCTCGCGCGCCAGGGCCGCGGCGCGCGCTGGGTGGTCGGCATCTGCACCGGCCCGCTGCTGCTGGGCGTGGCCGGCCTGCTCGAGGGCTACGAGGCCACCTGCCACTGGGCCTCGCACGAACTGCTGGCGATGGTCGGTGCGACGCCGCGCGACCAGCGCGTGGTGGTCGACCGCAACCGCATCACCGGCGCCGGCGTGACCTCGGGCATCGACTGCGCGCTGCGCGCGATCGGGCAGGCCACCGACGACGACACGGCGCGCGCGATCCAGCTGTTCGCCGAATACGACCCGCAGCCGCCGTTCGACAGCGGCGCGCCGGCCAAGGCGCCGGCCCACATCGTCGAGGCGGCGCGCGCGCGCGTGGCCGGCGTGGTGGCCGAGCGGCGCGCGATCCTGGCGCGCATCGGGCGCACGGCCCCGGTGGCCGCCTGAAGCGAGGGAGGACGACATGACCACGCCCCTGCCCCGCCGCTCGGCACTGGCCCTCGGCGCCGGCCTGCTGGCCGCGCCCTTCCTGCGTGCGCGGGCCGAAGGCAACCCGGTCCGCATCCTCGTCGGCTACGCGGCCGGCGGCCCGGCCGACATCGCCGCGCGCATCGTGGCCGAGAAGCTCGCACTGCAGCTGCAGCAGCCGGTGGTGGTCGACAACCGGCCCGGCGCCGGCGGCCAGCTCGCGGCGATCGCGCTCAAGGCCGCGCCGGCCGACGGCTCGGTGCTGATGCTGACCAACACCCACACGGTGGCGACGGTGCCGCTGACGGTGAAGAACCCGGGCTTCTCGACCACGCGCGACTTCCGGCCCGTGGGCAGCGTCGCCACCTTCGAGCTGGCGCTCGCGACGAATCCCGCGACCACCAACGCCTCGAACCTCGCGGCCTTCGGGCGCTGGCTGGCCACGCACCGCGGCGACGCCGCCATCGGCGTGCCGGCCGCGGCCAGCGCGCCCGAGTTCATGGCGAGCCGGATCGCGCGCCACTTCCAGGTCGAGAGCCTGCCCGTGCCCTACAAGGGCTCGGCGCCGATGCTGCCCGACCTGCTCGGCGGCACGCTGCACGGCGCGATCACCAGCGTGTCGGACTTCCTGCCCTACCACCGCAGCGGCCGGTTGCGCATCCTCGCGTCGACGCGGCGCACGCCGCTGCTGCCCGAGGTGCCGTCGTTCGAGGAGGCCGGCCTGCCCGGCATGGAGCTCACCGAGCTGCTGGGCCTCTACGCGGGCGCCGGCGTGCCCGAGGCCACGGTGGCGCGCTACAACGCCGCGCTGGCGCAGGTGCTCGCGCAGCCCGAGGTGGTGGAGAAGTTCAAGGGCCTCGACATGACGACCGTGCCCGGCACGCCGGCCGACCAGGGCGAGCGGCTCGCGAAGATCGACCGCATGCTCGGGCAGCTCGTGAAGGATTCGGGCTTCAGGCTCTGAGTCAGACCTCGGCGGGCTCGCAGCGCACCGCGTCGCCCGCGCGCAAGGGGCCGCCCGCGAGCACGCGCGCGGTCAGCCCGCCATGGCCGCGCATCGCGTTGTAGCCGCCCGGGCCCAGCAGCTCCTCCATGCGCGAGCAGGGCTCGCACGGGCCCGTGATCTCGAGCCGCACCGTGTCGCCGAGCCGCAGCACCAGCGGCTGGTCGCGGAACAGCGAGCGCGCGGCGATCAGGTTCAGGCCCGACACCACGAGGTTGCGCCGCAGCAGCGCGGCGTCGACGGCCGCATGGCCGGCCAGCGCGGCGATCGCGCTCAGGTGCTCGGCCTGGATCAGCGTGACCTGGCGCTTGCCGCCGGGCCGGGCCGCGCTCGCGCGGTCGCCTTCCAGTCCCAGGCCCGCGAGCGCCCGCGCGCCCTCGACGGCCTGCACCGGCTGGCGCCGCGCGGGCCGCAGGTAGACGGCCTCGAGGCGGCCGGCGCGCGGAAACTGGCGCATGAGTTCGCGAAGATCGGGCATGCGCGCGATTGTCTGTGGCTCCCGGCGGACGCCAGGAAAACCACGACGGCGATACAAATTGCAATAACTGGCGACAATCCAGGGAAAACGCCCGCCGCCATGTCCACGCCTCTTCCGGAAACCCCAGAACCCGTGTCGCTGACCCCCGCGCTGGTGGTCGAGGACGATCCGGCCATGCAGCAGCGGCTGGCCCACGTGCTCGGCACGCTGGGCTGCACCGCGCCGCAGATCGCCTGGGCCGACAGCGTGGCCTCGGCGCAAGCGCTGCTGGCCGGGCGCAGCTTCGGCGTGGCGCTGGTCGACATCGGGTTGCCCGACGGCAGCGGCGTCGACCTGATCGGCTGGCTGCGCGCGCACCATCCGCGGCTGCCGGCCGTGGTGATCTCGGCCTACCGCACCGAGGAAACCATCTTCGCGGCGCTGCGCGCGGGCGCCATCGGCTACCTGCTGAAGGAACGCGACGACCTCGAGCTCGGCATCGCGCTGCGCAGCATCGCGCAGGGCGGCGCGCCGATCGATCCCGCGATCGCACGACGCATCCTGGGCTGGCTCACGCTCCAGCCGAGCGCGCTGCCGGTCCCGGCCATGACCGCCGACACCCAGCCGGGCGAGCTGCTGCCCGCCTCGGCGGGGGCCTCGTCTGCGCTGCTGAGCCGGCGCGAGCACCGCATCCTCGAACTGGTGTCGCAAGGCCTCAGCAACCGCGACATGGCCGAAATGCTCTCGATCTCCCGATTGACCGTGGAATGCCACACCAAGAACATCTACCGCAAGCTGGCCGTCGGATCGCGCACCGAGGCGGTCTACCAGGCGCGGCTGCACGGGCTGCTGCGCTGAGCTTCCTGCGCCGCCTGGCCGCGGCGCTGGCGCTGCTGCTGTGCGCGCACGGCGCACTGGCCCAGGACTTCCCCGCGCTGCGCATCGAGGCCGTGCGCGCCGCCGGCTGGAACGACACCCGTCCGCCCGAGGACGGCTGGGAGCCGGTCGCCGCCCTGCCCGACAACTGGGCCGACCGCTGGAGCGGCTTCGACGGCGTGGCCTGGTACCGGCTGCGCTGGGAACAGCCCGCCGAGCCGCGCGAAACCGGCCTGCTGCTGCACTACCTCAACATGGCCGGCGCCGTGTACCTCAACGGCACGCCGATCTCGCGCGACGCCAGCCTGGTCGAGCCGCTCACGCGGGCCTGGAACACGCCGCGCTACTGGCTGCTGGCACCGCCGCTGCTGCGCACGGGCACCAACACCTTGCTGGTGCGCGTCTCCGGGCTCGCGGTCTACCAGGCCGGGCTCGGGCCCGTCGTGGTCGGACCGCCGGCCGTGCTGCAGGCCACCTACGAACGCGAGCGCGTGGTGCGGCGCGACCTGCAGGTGCTGGGCCTCGCGGTCAGCGCGGCGGTGTCGGCCTTCTTCGCGGCGCTGTGGCTGCTGCGGCGGCGCGAGACCGCCTACGGCTGGTTCGCGCTGATGTCCATGCTGTGGCTGCTGTTCGGCTACAACCAGATTGCCACCAGCCCCTGGCCCTTCGCCACCACCTCGGCCTGGCAGGCGCTCAACACCTCGCTGCTGCTGGTCTTCAGCACCGCCTACGCGGTGTTCGCGCTGCGCTTCTGCGAGCGCCGCATGCCGCTGCTCGAGGGCGCCTCGCTGCTGGCGGCGGCGATCGGCGTGCTCGACCTGTGGCTGGCCGCGCCCGCGGCGCTGCCGCTGCACCGCGCGGTGTGGACGCTGGTGGGCGGGCTCACGATCATCGTGGTCAACAGCGCCGCCATCGTCCACGCCTGGCGCCACCGCGGCAGCCCGATGCGTTCGCTCGCGCCCTTCATGGCGGTGTCGGGACTCACGGGCGCGCACGACCTGCTGGTGTTCACCCAGGTGATCGACAGCAACACCTACTACACGACCATGTCGTCCTACGCGCTGCTGCTGGGCATGGCGCTGACGCAGGCCGGGCGCTTCGTGCAGAGCCTGCGCCGGATCGAGAACTTCAACACCGAGCTGATCCAGGAGGTGAACGCCGCCAAGGACGAGCTCGCGGCCACGCTGTCGCAGCGCCATGCGCTGGAGCTCGCGCACGCGCGCATCGGCGAGCGCGTGAACCTCGCGAGCGACCTGCACGACGGCCTGGGCGGCATGCTGGTGGGCAGCATCGCGACGCTGGAGCGCGCGCCCGAGCACCTGAGCGCGCCGCAGCTGCTGGCCATGCTCAAGCGGCTGCGCGACGACCTGCGGCTGATCATCGACACCAACGGCCGCGATGACGGCGCGCACGCGCTCGCGGACCTGGTCGCGCCGCTGCGGCACCGGCTCACGCAACTGCTCGAGGCCAACGGCATCGAATGCCGCTGGCGAGTGGAAGGCCTGCAGGCGCTGACGCTCGCGCCCTCGCAGAACCTCGACCTGCTGCGCTTCCTGCAGGAGGCGCTGACCAACGTGCTGCGCCACAGCGGCGCGCGGCGGGTCGACGTGTCGCTGGTGGAAGAGAACGGCCAGCTGCGGCTGGAGGTGCGCGACGACGGCCGCGGCTTCGAGCCCGAGGCGCCGCCGCGGCCCGAGGGCACCGGCCTGCGCAGCCTGCGCACGCGGGCGCGGCGGCTGGGCGGGGCCTTCGAGATCGCCTCGGCGCCGGGCGCCACCCGCGTCGGGCTGCGGATGCCGGTCGGCGCCGTCTGAGACGACAGGCTAGGGCCTCACTCGGCCCAGACGATCCAGCCCTGCCAGGCGGTGACGAGGATCAGGATGCCGAAGGCGATGCGATACCAGGCGAAGGGAACGAAGCTGTGCGAGCTGATGTAGCGCAGCAGCCAGCGCACGCACAGCCAGGCACTGAGGAACGAGAACAGCAGGCCGACGGCGAACAACGGGATGTCGGCCACCGACAGCAGCGAGCGCACCTTGTAGAGGCTGTAGACGCCGGCGCCGATCAGCGTCGGGATCGCGAGGAAGAACGAGAAGTCGGTGGCCGCCTGGCGCGACAGCCCCAGCAGCATGCCGCCGATGATGGTGGAGCCGCTGCGGCTGGTGCCCGGCACCATCGCGAAGCACTGCACCAGGCCGACCTTGAGGGCGTCCCAGGGCGTCATGTCGTCGACGTTCTCGACCCGCACCGAGCCCGGCGGCCGCTTCTCGGCCCACAGGATGATGAAGCCGCCGATGATGAAGGTGCTGGCCACCACGGCCGGCGTGAACAGGTGTTCCTTGATCACCTTGCCGAACAGCAGGCCCAGCACCACCGCGGGTAGGAAGCCGATCAGCACGTTGAGCGCGAAGCGCTGCGCCTTGGCCTGGCGCGGCAGCGCCACCACGGTCGAGCGGATCTTCTGCCAATAGACCATGATCACCGCGAAGATCGCGCCGGTCTGGATCGCGATCTCGAACACCTTGCCGCGCTCGTCGTCGAAGCCGCCGAGCAGCGAGCCCGCAAGAATCAGGTGGCCGGTCGACGAGATCGGCAGAAATTCGGTCAGCCCCTCCACGATGCCCATGACGGCGGCCTTGACCAGCAGAACGATATCCAACGCGTACTCCTTGAAAGAGCGGCAATTATCGCGAGGGAGCCGGTCAGGTCCGGTTCAGGCTCCGCGGGCCGCCGCCGTGGCCCGTTCACCCATCTTCGTATCGTTCTATGACATACCTAGTTTGGGGGATGGCGCCGACCGCCGGGCGCGGTCACAGTCCCATCGCGCCGGCGTCCCGCGCCGGCGGCCAACCGAAGGACATTGCATGCTCGCCCCCGCGCCCGAGCGCGAAAAAGACGCCCACGAACTGCTGCTGTGCCTCGAGGAGCATGCGTCGACCGCCGACGATTACGCCGCGCATGCGCGCCACGGTGCGCGCCGCCGCGAGACCGACCGGCAGGCCGCCCTGTCCCGCGCCACCCGCGCCACGGGTGCCTCGACCGGCGAACTGGAACGGCTCGCGCGCTGCCTGGGCGAGATCGACCGCCGCGGCCGCGGCGCCACGCTGGTCGCCGAAGGCCAGGTCGCGGCCGACCGGATGTCGCAGCGCATGCAGCCGCTGGACCTGGAAGACGGGCACATGGCCTGGCAGACGGCCGGTGCGGCCGAATACATCGAGCGCGGCCTGACGCAGGCGCTCGACCCCGCCCACGACCGCAAGTGGTATGTGCGCTGGCAGCTCTGGAGCTTCCTGCTCGGCGGCGCCGACGCCGCCCCCGCGCTCGCGCTGCAGGGCCTGGCGCTGCGGCCCTGCGCGCCGCGCGACCCGCAGGCCGACCTCACGGCGCGCGCGCGCCGCATCCTCGAGAGCTGGCGCCGCACCTCGGGCCCCTGCTTCTGGAGCGCGATGGAGGACTGCGTGCGGCAGCAGGGCTTCTCGCTCGAAACCCAGGCCTACCTGATGCACGCGGTGGCGACGCTGTTCGACGGCGATGCGATGAAGCTCTCGAATGCCGAGTGCGAACGCCTCAACGAACTGCTGGTCGAGACCTACTGCGATGCGCTGGGCACCAGCGGCACCATGCCTTCGGCCGAGATCTACCGCCGCCTGGCCGAGGGGCTGCAGGCCGCGGACCGCGCGACCGGACGCCCGCGCACGCTCGGGCGCAGCGACGCGGCGCAGCTCGCCGCCACCGCGATCTACACGCTGCTGCGCGGCGACCGTTCAGCCTGAGGTGCGCCGGCGCAGCGCGCGCACCGCGCTGTCGACCGTGGTCAGCACCGGCAGCCCCGAGGCGCTCTCGCAGGCCGCGCGTGCGCGCGCCATGCTGAACTGCGCGAGCGCGATGTGGCGGCAGCCCTGCGCGCGCAAGGCCTCTGCCTGCTTGGCGATCAACGCATCGTGCCGCGCCGCGTCGCCCGCATTCAGCGCCTCGAGCGCCCCTTCGGCGAGTGCCGGCACCAGCGCGACGCCGGTCGGAAATTCGGGCGGCATCGAGGCCAGCGTGGGCGCGAAGGTGGCGATCAGCCCAAGCCGCGCGCCGGGGCCGGCCTCGCGCAGCGCCTGCACCGCCTCTTCCACCATCGCCTCGTTGGGCTTGAGCACCGGCAGCGGCGCATGCTGCCGCGCCGCCGCCTCGATGCAGGAACCGAAGGCCGAACAGGTGAAGAGAATGCCCTCGGCGCCGGTGTCGACCGCGTACTGCGCGAGCCGCTGGAAGCGCTCGTGCATGGCCGCGTCGAGCCCGCGCCCGCCGCGCGCGAGATCGGCCGACAGGCTGTCGTCGAGCAGGTTCATGCGCAGCGCCTGCGGCCAGTCGCGCGCGAAGGCGTCGTTGATGGGTGCAACCGAATGCGCGAGCGCGTGGATCAGGGCGATGCGGGTCATGGGAACGCGATGCGGCTCAGATGCCCTTCGACGAGGGATTGGCGAAGGCGTCCTTCGTCTCGGCGTTGAGCGGGTAGTTGATGTTGATGCCCTTGGGCGGAATGGGCGAGGTGAACCACTTGCCGTAGAGCGTCTCCATCTCGCCGGACTTCATCATGCCCGAGACCACGCGGTCGACGATGGCCTTGAAGGCCGGATCGTCCTTGCGGAACATCAGCGACTGGTTCTCGGTGCGCAGGCTCTCGCCGGTGATCACGAAATCCTTCGGGTTGCGCGCGTTCGCGAGCTGGCCGGCCAGCAGGATGTCGTCGAGCACGAAGGCCTGCGCGCGGCCGCTCTCCACCAGCAGGAAGGAGTCGCTGTGGTCCTTGCCGCCGAGGCTCGTGACCTCGAGGTTGCGGCCCTTGTCGGCTTCGCGCAGCAGCCGGAACGAGGTGGTGCCGGTGGTGGTCACCACGGTCTTGCCCTGCAGGTCGGCGATGCTCTTGATGCCCGAATCGGCCTTCACGAGCATGCGCACGTTGTAGCGGAAGATGTCCGGGGAGAAGGCCACCAGCTTCTGGCGCTCGACCAGGTTGGTGGTGGAGCCGCACTCGATGTCGACCGTGCCGTTCTGCACCAGCGGGATGCGGTTGGCCGAGGTCACGGCCTGGTAGCGGATCTCGATCGCCGGCATTTTGAGTTCGCTCTTCAGCGCTTCCACGATGCGCTTGCAGATCTCGATGCTGTAGCCGATCGGCTTGAGGTTGGCGTCGAGGTACGAGAAGCCGAACGAGGATTCGCGGTAGCCGAAGGTGATGGCGCCGCTGGCCTTGATCTTGGCGAGGGTGTCGCTCTCCTGCGCGCTCGCGCAGAGCGCCGGCAGCACGAGGGCGGCAGCGAGCAGGAAGGAAAACGGCAGGCGTGGCTTGGGCATGGAGGTGCTCCTCGAGGCGGTGGGTGAAAGAAAAAGGGAAGGAAGAAGCGCGGACTCAGCCCGCGGCGCGGCGCGTGACCGCGTCGATGGCATCCGCGAGCCGCGCGACGATCTCGCGCAGTTCGTCGCGCGTGGCGACGAAGGGCGGCGCGAGCAGCACGTGGTCGCCCTGGCGGCCGTCGACCGTGCCGCCGAAGGGATAGCACAGCAGCCCGCGCGCCATCGCCTCCTTCTTGACGGCCGCATGCAGCTTGAGCGCGGGATCGAAGGGCGTCTTGCCCGCGCGCTCGGCCACCAGCTCGAGGCCCCAGAAGAAGCCGCGGCCACGGATGTCGCCCACGTGCGGATGCGCGCCGAGCGCCTCGGCCAGCATCGCGCCGAAGGCCGTGCCGTCCTCGCGCACCTTCGCGACCAGGCCTTCGCGCCGTATCGTCTGCTGCACCGCGAGCGCGGCCGCGCAGGCCATCGGATGGCCGAGGTAGGTGTGGCCATGCTGGAAGAAGCCGCTGCCGTGCGACATGGCATCGACCACCTTGCGCTGCGCGAGCACCGCGCCCACCGGCTGGTAGCCGCCGCCCAGGCCCTTGGCAATGGTCATCAGGTCGGGCACCACGCCCTCCTGCTCGCAGGCATGCAAGCTGCCGGTGCGGCCCATGCCGCACATCACCTCGTCGAGGATCAGCAGCACGCCGTACCTGTCGCAGACCGCGCGCACCACCTGGAAGTAGCCGGGCACCGGCACCAGCACGCCCGCGGTGGCGCCGCCCACGGTCTCGGCGACGAAGGCGATCACGCGGTCGGCGCCCTGCGCGAGGATCGCGGCCTCGAGCTCGTTCGCGAGCCGCTGGCCGTACTGCGCGGGGCTCTCGTCGGCGCGCTGCTCGCGGTAGGGATAACAGGGCGACACATGCGTGGCCGGCACCAGGATCGGCGCGAAGGGCTCGCGCCGCCAGGCATTGCCGCCGACCGCGAGCGCGCCCAGCGTGTTGCCGTGGTAGCTCTGGCGCCGCGCGATGAAGTGGGTGCGCTGCGGCTGGCCGATCTCGACGAAGTACTGGCGCGCCATCTTGAGCGCCGCCTCCACCGCTTCGGAGCCGCCGCTCACGAGGTAGGCATGGCTCATGCCTTCGGGCGCCGCGCCGATCAGCTCGTCGGCCAGGCGCTCGGCCACCTCGCTGGTGAAGAAGCTGGTGTGGGCATAGGCCAGCCGGTCGATCTGCGCATGCATCGCGGCCAGCACCTCGGGATGCGCGTGGCCCAGCGAGGACACGGCCGCGCCGCCCGAGGCATCGAGGTATTCGCGGCCCTCGGCGTCGCGGATGTAGAGGCCATGCGAGCCCGTGGCGACGGGCGGGGTCTGGCGGAGATGGCGATGGAAGACGTGCGTCATGGCGTGAGGACAGGCGGATGGAGACTGGAACTAACGTTTCGGCCCAATTATTTCTTGGAACATTTGTTCCGTCAACTGCTCCACTCGCTTCACCCGTTCCAGCCCCGGCCCGGAACGCCGGGCGCGCCTCCGGTACATTCGTTCCAACGCCAGAGACAACGAGGAACGCCGCCATGGGCGCCAGAGACCAGATCCGCCAGCGCTTCGACGACCTGAGCCCCGCGCTGCAGCAGGTGGCGCGCTACGTGCTCGACCATCCGAACGAGGTGGTCACGGGCTCGATGCGCAACATCGGCACGCGCGCGCAGAGCACGCCCGCCACGCTGGTGCGCTTCGCCCAGACGCTGGGCTTCGACGGCTGGCCGCAGCTCAAGGCCGCCTTCGCCGCCGACATGGGCCTGGGCGCCGAGGCCTACGGCGCGCGCGCCCAGCAGCTCGTGGGCCGCGCGCGCGACCGCGGCCTGACCGGCGAGATGTTCGAGGTGCAGCGGCGCAACCTCGAGACCACGCAGCAGCAGAGCGAAGCGGCGCTGCAGAAGGTCTGCGCGCTGATGGAGAAGGCGCCCGCGGTGCACGCGGCCGGCTTTCGCGCCTGCTACCCGATCGCCTTCTCCTTCGTCTACGTGTACCGGCTCTTTCGCGGCAGCGTGCACCTGGTCGACGGCCAGGGCGGCACGCTCGAGATGCAGCAGCGCGCCTTCGGGCGCGGCGACGTGGTGCTGATCGCGAGCTTCGCGCCCTACTCGCGCGAGGCGCTGCAGGTGGCCGAGGCCGCCAAGGCCGCGGGCGCCCGCATCGTGGCGCTGACCGACAGCCTCGGCTCGCCGATTTCGCTGCGCGCCGACGAGACCCTGCTGTTCACCATCCACAGCCCCTCGTTCTTTCCCTCGGTGGCCGCGGGCGTGGCCGTGGCCGAGGCGCTGGTCGAGCTGCTCGCGAGCCGCGCGGGCAAGGCCGTGATCCGGCGCATCGACCAGGCCGAGGCGCAGCTGTTCGAGTCGGGAGCCTACCTGGTGCCGCCGGTGGCGCGCGGCGGCTGAGCGCGCGGAACCACCGGCAAAGCCACGCAGTCCAACCCCGGTCGCGGTCGCGCGTCCTGCTGTCGCCGCGACAGGAGGTAAAGACCATGAAGCAAGTGAAGCATTGGCAAGACCCGGTCAACGTCGTCCTCGGCGTCTGGCTGGTCGTCTCGCCCTGGGTCCTGGGTTTCCAGGGCCATGCGCTCGCCATGTGGGGCGCGATCGTCACCGGGCTCGTGCTCGGTGCCGTGGCACTGGGCGCGACCTTCGTGCCGAAGGCCTGGGAAGAGTGGACCGAGGCCGCGCTCGCGGTCTGGCTCGCGGTGTCGCCGTGGGTGCTGGGCTTCGGCACGCTCGAGGTGGCGCTGGTCAACGCGGTGTTCGTGGCCGCGGCGATCCTGGTGCTGGCGCTGTGGGTGCTGGTGACCGACAAGGACTATCTCGGCGGCATGACGGACCGCCCGGCCCATTGAACCGCTGAAGGTCCGGCTTCGAACGCCGCCGGCCGCGAGAACACGCGCGGCGCGGCGGCGACTTCAGGGGCGCGCGCGCAGCCGCGTGCGTCCGCCACCCCTTCCCGGCCCGTGCCCCACCGGCGCGCTCAGCGCGTGGCGGGCTGCGTGCCGGCGTCGGCCATCCACTCGGCGTGCCAGCCGCCCCCGAGCGCCTGGATCAGCGCGATCGCCGAGGTCTGGCGGTTGACCTGCAGCTGCACCAGCGTGCGGCGCGCATTGAGCGCGGCCACCTGCGCGGTCACGACGTCGGTGTAGTTGACCTGCGCCGCGCGGTAGCGGTTGAGCAGCTGCTGCTCGGTCTTGTCGGCCGCGGCCGAGGCCTCGCGCCGCAGCCCTTCCTGCTGCGCCAGCGTGGCGCCCGCGCTGAGCTGGTCCTCCACCGCCTGGAAGGCCGCGAGCACGGTCTGGCGGTAGCGCGCCACCGCCGCCTCGTGGCTGGCCTTGGCCGAGTCGACGTTGGCCTCGATGGCACCCGCGTCGAACACCACCTGCGCCACCGACAGCCCGAGCGCCCACAGGGTGTTCGAGGCATTGAACAGGTCCTTGACCTTGCTCGCATTGCTCGAGACCGAGGCGTTGAGGCTGAAGTTCGGGAAGTAGGCCGCGCGCGCGATGCCGATCTGCGCATTGGCCGCGGCCACCGAGCGCTCGGCCGCCGCGATGTCGGGGCGGCGCTGCAGCAGCGTCGAGGGCACGCCGCTCGGCACGCCCGGCACGCTCGGCGTCCACTGCGCGGCCGCCAGGCTGAAGTCGGCCGGCGCCGCGCCCACGAGCACCGCGATCGCATGCTCGTAGGTGGCGCGCGTGCGCTGCAGGCCGACGCGCTCGGCGCGCGCGTTCACGAGCTGGGTCTGCGCCTGCAGCACGTCGGTCTGCGCGGCGATGCCGGCCTGGTAGCGGTTGTTGGTGATCTCGTAGGCGCGCTGGTAGCCCTCGATGGTCTCGTCGAGCAGCACCATCTCGGCATCGGCCTCGCGCAGCGAGAAGTAGTTGGTCGCGACCGCGCCCACCGCCGACAGCCGCGCGGCCGCGAGGTCGGCCTCGCTGGCCTGCGCATTGGCCTGCGCGCTGCTGACCCCCGCGCGCAGCCGGCCCCAGACGTCGGGCGACCAGTCGGCCGCGAGCGAGGCGGAGAAATTGTTCGAGGCATTGCTGTCGCCGCCGATGTTCCCGCTGCGCTTGCCGCTGCCGCTCAGCGAGACCGAGGGGAACAGCGCCGCGCGCTCGCCGCGTACCAGCGCCTGCGCCTGCGCATAGTTGGCGACCGCGGCCGCGATGTTCTGGTTCGACACCTGCACCCGGCCCGCGAGCTCGTCGAGCAACGGATCGCCGAAGAGCTTCCACCATTCGCCGCGCTCGAGCGTGTCGGCCGGCGCGGCCGGCAGCCAGCCCTCGGCGGTCTTCTGCTCCTTCCAGCCCGCGGGCGACACGGCGACGGGCACCTGGTAGGTCGGCCCGACGGCGCAGCCCGCGAGCAGCGCGGCGAGCGTCGCGGCCAGCGCGATGCGCTTCGGGAAGAAAGGGGTCTGGAACAGGGAGGCGGGCATTCTTCGGATGGCGCGTGCGGGCCGTGGTGTCTTTGTCGTTGCGGTCATGGCTGGACCTCCATCGTGCGGCTCAGGTGGCTCTCGTCGGCGCCGCGGCGGCGCAGCTTGTCGAGCAGCAGGTAGACCACCGGCGTGGTGAGCAGGGTCAGCACCTGGCTGGCGATCAGCCCGCCGATGATCGCCACGCCCAGCGGCCGGCGCAGCTCGGCGCCCTCGCCGAAGCCGATCGCCAGCGGCAGCGCGCCGAGCGCGGCCGCCAGGGTGGTCATGAGGATCGGGCGGAAGCGCAGCAGGCAGGCCTCGCGCACCGCTTCCAGCGGGCTCAGGCCGCGCGAGCGCTCGGCCTCGAGCGCGAAGTCGATGATCAGGATGGCGTTCTTCTTCACGATGCCGATCAGGAGGAACACGCCGATCAGCGCGATGATGGAGAACTCCATGCGGAACATCAGCAGCGCCAGCACCGCGCCCACGCCGGCCGAGGGCAGCGTCGACAGCACGGTGATCGGGTGCACCAGGCTCTCGTAGAGGATGCCCAGCACGATGTAGATGACCACCAGCGCGGCCAGGATCAGCATCGCCTGCTGGCCCTGCGACTGCTGCGCCGCGAGCGCCGTGCCCGCGAACGCGCCGCGCACGTTGATCGGCATCGCGATGTTGGCCTCGGCCTTGGCGATCGCCTCGCGCGCGTCGCCGAGGTTGGCGCCCTCGGCCAGGTTGAACGAGATCGTGGTGGCCAGTTCGCCGTCCTCGTGGCTCACCGAGGTCGCGACCGAGCGCTCGATGAACTTCGCCACCGAGGACAGCGGCACCAGCGCGGTCGGCGTGTTGCTCAGCACGTTGCCGGTGGAGGCGTTGCGCGAGCCCGCGTTGGCCGACACCGGCACCGAGGGCGTGGTGCTCGAGGCGGTCGAGGCGGTGCCGGTCTTCGAGGCCGTGGCCGTGTTGGTGGTGGCCACCGAGGTCGACTGGTTGGTCGTGCCGTTGGCCGCCACCTGCGTGGTCACGGTCTGGCCCGCCACCACCGAGGTGCGCGTGGCCGGCACGTAGATGTCGCGCAGCGCGTTCGGGCTGCGCGTGTAGCGCGGCGCCCATTCCATCACCACGTGGTACTGGTTGAGCTCGGTGTAGATGGTCGCCACCTGGCGCTGGCCGAAGGCGTTGTAGAGCGCGTTGTCCACCGCCTGAGAGGTCAGGCCGAGCCGGCGCGCGCTGTCGGGGTCGACCTCGGCCACCGTTTCCACGCCGTTCTGGTCCTGGTCGGTGTCGATGTCCGTGAGGTTCGGCTGCAGCCGCAGCTCGTCGGCCAGCTTGCCGGCCCAGGTGCGCAGGTCGGCCAGGTTGTCGCTCTTGAGCGTGTACTGGTAGGTGGAGTTGCTCGAGCGCCCGCCCGAGCGCACGTCCTGCACCGTGTTGAGGAACACGCGCAGGCCGGTCACCTGGTTGAGCTGCGGCCGCAGCCGCGCGATCACGGCCATCCCGCTCTCCGTGCGCTGGTCCACGGGCTTGAGGTTGACGAACATGAAGCCGCCGCCCGCGCGCGAGCCGCCGATGAAGCCCGTGACCGTGTCGACCGCCGGGTCGCGCCGGATGATGTCGACCACCTCGCGCAGCTTGGCCGCGAGCGCCTGCGAGGAGATGCTCTGGTCGGCGCGCAGGCCGCCGTTGAGCTGGCCGCTGTCCTGCTGCGGGAAGAAGCCCTTGGGCGCCGCGCTGAACAGGTAGACGTTGAGCCCGATCACCGCCAGCAGGATCAGCGTCACCAGCGCCTTGCTGTCGAGCGCCCAGTCGAGGCTGACCTCGTAGCGCTTGAGCACCCATTCGTAGCTGCGCTCCGACCAGCGCGCGAGCCGGCCGCGCGGCTTGCTCTTCTCGGCCTCGCCGCCGCGCTTGAGCAGCCAGGCGCACATCATCGGCGTGGTGGTCAGCGAGATGACCAGCGAGATCATCACCGCCGCCGACAGCGTGACCGCGAACTCGCGGAACAGCCGCCCGACCTGGCCGCCCATGAACAGCAGCGGGATGAACACCGCCACCAGCGACACGCTGATCGACAGCACCGTGAAGCCCACCTCCTTGGCGCCGAGCAGCGCGGCCTTCATGCGCGTCATGCCGGCCTCGATGTGGCGGCTGGTGTTCTCGAGCACCACGATCGCGTCGTCGACCACGAAGCCCGTGGCCACCGTGAGCGCCATCAGGCTCAGGTTGTTGAGGCTGAAGCCCAGCAGGTACATCACGCCGAAGGTGCCGAGCAGCGCGACCACCGTGGCCACGGCGGGCACCACCGTGGCGCGCGCGCTGCGCAGGAACAGGCTGACCACCAGCACCACCAGCAGCACCGAGGCCACCAGCGTGAACTCGACCTCGTGCAGCGAGGCACGGATCGAGCTGGTGCTGTCGGAGGCCACGCGCAGCTCGACGTCGGGCGGCAGCTGAGACTGCAGTTCGGGCAGCAGCGCGCGCACGCCGTCGACCGTCTCGATGATGTTGGCCGAGGGCTGGCGCGTGATCAGCACGATCACCGCCGGCTCGCCGTTGAACAGACCCAGCGTGCGCGTGTCCTCGACGCCGTCGTAGACCTCGGCCACATCGGCCAGCCGCACCGCCGCGCCGTTGCGCCAGGCCACCAGCATGGTGGCGTAGTCGCTCGCGCGCAGCGCCGGCGTCTGGGTATAGACCTGCAGCTTGCGCCCTTCGCCCTGCACCATGCCCTTGGGCCGGTTGGCGTTCGAGGCCTGGATCGCGGCGCGCACGTCCTCGGTGCTGATGCCGTAGCGGTTGAGCGCGAACGGCAGCAGCTCGATGCGCACGGCCGGCAGCGACCCGCCGCCGATCTCCACGTCGCCCACGCCGTCGACCTGCGACAGCCGCTGGCTCACGATGTTCGACACGGCGTCGTAGATCTGGCCCGGGGTCTTGGTCTTGGAGGTCAGCGCCAGGATGATGACCGGCGACGAGGCCGGGTTGGCCTTGCGGTAGGTCGGGTTGCTGCGCAGGGTGGCGGGCAGGTCGACGCGGCTCGCGTTGATCGCGGCCTGCACCTCGCGCGCGGCGCCGTCGATGTTGCGGCTGAGGTCGAACTGCAGGGTGACGCGGGTGGAGCCGACCGAGCTGGTCGAGGTCATCTCGTTGACGCCGGCGATGGTGCCCAGGTGGCGTTCGAGGGGCGTGGCAACGCTCGTGGCCATGGTCTCGGGGCTGGCGCCCGGGATGGAGGCGCGGACCGAGATGACGGGGTAGTCGACTTGCGGTAGGGGGGAGACCGGGAGGACGAAGAAGGCTGCGATGCCTGCCAGGGCCACGCCTATGGTCAGGAGGACTGTGCCTATGGGGCGGCGGACGAAGGGGCGGGAGAGGTTCATCTCTTGCCTCCTGCGTTCATGGTGTGCAACGGTCTTGCTTTTTGCTGGGGCCGTTGGCCGGGTCTCGCCCCGGCGGGCGACTTACTTTCTTTGTCTCGCCAAAGAAAGTAAGCAAAGAAAGGCGACCCCACTGTCTGCGACCCTGCGCTTCGCTCCGGGCAACCTGCGGTGCTCGCGTTTCGCGGGGTCTCGCAGAACTCGCTTCGCTCAAACAACTGCGAGCCCTGATCCGCGAAACGCTGCGCTCCTCGGCGCAGCCAGAGGGGATGAGAGTCAACGCGCCATGGCGCGTACTTGTATGGGGTGTAGGGATGGGCAGGCCCTGGGCCTTTCACTCCGGCCGAGCGAAGCGAAGGCCTGTTCGGCATGCTGGGCCGAGCGCAGCGATGGCCCGAACCACTCCCCTCTGGCTGTGCCGAGGAGCGCAGGGGAAAGCGGGATAAGGGCCGCAGCTGTCTGAGCGCAACGAAGTGGAGCGAGCTCTGCGGACCCCCGCTTTCCCCGAGCACCGCAGGTTGCCCGTAGCGAAGCGCAGGGTCGCAGACAGTGGGGTCGCCTTTTCTTTGGTTACTTTCTTTTGGCGAGACAAAAGAAAGTGACTCGCCCGCCGGGGCGAATTCCCGGCCAACAGCCCCCGCAGGAGAAGCAGCACAAGAACACAAAGCAGCCGAACGAGAGAGGAAACTCAAACCGCCTCCTCCTCAACCACCCCCGACCGCCGCGCCCCACCCAACCGATCAAACGCCAAATAAATAACAGGCGTAGTGAACAAAGTCAGCAACTGACTAACGATCAACCCCCCAAAAATAGCCAACCCCAAAGGACGCCGCAACTCAGCGCCATCCCCAAAGCTGAACATCAAAGGCACGGCAGCAAACAAGGCAGCCAGCGTAGTCATCAAGATTGGCCGAAACCGCAGCAACGCCGCCTGATGAATCGCTTCCCGGGGAGACTTGCCCTCCGTGCGCTCCGCATCGATCGCGAAGTCGATCATCATGATCGCGTTCTTCTTCACGATCCCGATCAGCAGGATGATCCCGATGATCCCGATCACCCCCAGGTCGTTGCCCGTCACCATCAACGCCAGCAGCGCTCCCACCCCAGCGGATGGCAGGGTCGACAGAATCGTCAGCGGATGCACGTAGCTCTCGTACAGCACCCCCAGCACGATGTACACGCACACCACCGCCGCCAGGATCAGCCACAGCTGGTTCGACAGCGACTTCTCGTAAGCCCCGGAGGCACCGAGAAAGGTCATCGTGATGCTCTTCGGCAACCCGATCTCCTTCGCCGTCGCGCGGATCGTGTCGACCGCCGACCCCAGCGCCACCCCCGGCGCGGTATCGAAGTTCAGCGTGCTCGCCGGGTACTGCGCCACGTGCGTGATCTGCAGCGGCGCCTGCTGCTCGCTGATGTCCGCGATGGCCGACAGCGGCGTCGCGCTGCCCGAGCCGGCGATCAGGCTCAGCTGCCCCAGCGTCTGCGGCGTGTTCACCATGCCGGGCTGCGCCTCGAGGATCACGCGGTACTGGTTGGTCTCGGTGAAGATGGTCGAGACGATGCGCTGGCCGAAGGCGCTGTAGAGCGCGTCGTCGACCGTGCTCGCGGAGATCGACAGCCGCGCCGCGGTGTCGCGGTTCACGTTGACGAAGGCCGCCAGCCCCTGCGCGCCCGCATCGCTGCTGACGTTGCGCACCTTGTCGCCATGCTCGGCCTGCAGCTTCGCCACCAGCTGCTGCATCCAGCCGGTGATGGCGGCGCTGTCCACGCCCTCGAGCGAGGCGCGGTACTGCGTGGGGCCGGTCTCGGCGTCGATGGTCAGGTCCTGCGTGGGCTGCAGGTAGAGCGTCACGCCGGCCACGCCGCGCACGCGCTCGCGCAGGCGGTCCATCACCGCCTGCTGGTTGTCGTGGCCGCGGCGCAGGTTGATCAGCATGCTGCCGGTGTGCAGCATGGTGTTGTTGGCGGCGTCGACGCCGACGAAGGAGCTGAGGTTCTCGACGTCGGGGTCGGCCAGCACCGCGCGCGCGGCCTGCTGCTGCAGCTGCGACATGCGGTCGAACGAGACGTCCTGCGCGGCCTCGATGCGCGCCTGCAGCTGGCCCGTGTCCTGGGTCGGGAACAGGCCCTTTGGAATCGACAGGTAGAGCGCCACCGTCAGCAGCAGCGTGAGCAGCGCGACCAGCAGCGTGAGCGCCTGGTGGTCGATGACCCAATGCAGCGAGCGGTCGTAGCGCGTCATCACGCCGTCGAAGAAGCGCTGCGCGCGCGCGGCGATGCCGTGGTTGGCGGGGTCCTTCTTCGCTTCGTGCCTGAGCCAGCGCGCCGACATCATCGGCACCAGCGTGAGCGACACCACGGCCGAGATCAGGATCGTGATCGCCAGGGTGACCGCGAACTCGCGGAACAGCCGGCCGACCACGTCGCCCATGAACAAGAGCGGGATCAGCACCGCGATCAGCGACACCGTCAGCGAGATGATGGTGAAGCCGATCTGCGTGGCGCCCTTGAACGCGGCCTGCAGCGGCTTCTCGCCCTCCTCGATGTAGCGCGCGATGTTCTCGATCATCACGATCGCGTCGTCCACCACGAAGCCGGTGGCGATGGTCAGCGCCATCAGGCTCAGGTTGTTGAGGCTGTAGCCCAGCAGGTACATCAGGCCGAAGGTGCCGATCAGCGAGATCGGCACCGCGATGCTGGCGATGACGGTGGCGCGCAGGCTGCCGAGGAAGGCGAAGATCACCAGCACCACCAGCACGACGGCGAGCACCAGCTCCATCTGCACGTGCTCGACCGAGGCGCGGATGCCGGCCGTGCGGTCGCTCAGCACCTCGACCTTCAGGCCCGCGGGCATGCCCGCCTGAAGCTCGGGCAGTTGCGCCTTGATGGCGTTGACGGTGGCGATCACGTTGGCGCCGGGCTGGCGCTGCACGTTGAGGATGATCGCGGGCGTGAGCGTGCCTTCGGCATCGCCGTTCGTCTTGGTGCCGGCCCAGGCGCCGAGCTGGTTGTTCTCGGCGCTGTTGACCACGCGCGCCACGTCGACCATGCGGATCGGCGCGCCGTTCTTGTACGAGACGATCAGGTTCTTGTAGTCGTCGACCGTGAGCAGTTGGTCGTTCGAGTTGATGGTGTAGGCGCGCTTGGGGCCGTCGAAGCTGCCCTTGGCGCCATTGGAGTTGGCCGCGCTGATCGCGGTGCGCAGCGCGTCGAGGCCGATGCCGTTGGCCGCCAGTGCCTGGGTGTTGGCCTGGATGCGCACCGCGGGCCGCTGGCCGCCGCTGAGCGACACCAGCCCCACGCCCGAGACCTGGCTGATCTTCTGCGCCAGTCGCGTGTTGACGAGGTTCTGCACCTCGGTCAGCGGCAGGGTGTCGGAGGTGATCGCCAGCGTGAGCACCGGCGCGTCGGCCGGGTTGACCTTGGCGTAGACCGGCGGCGCCGGCAGGTCGGCCGGCAGCAGCGAGCCGCCGGCGTTGATCGCGGCCTGCACTTCCTGCTCGGCGACGTCGAGCGTCTGGCCCAGCGTGAACTGCAGCGTGATGATCGACACGCCCGCCGCGCTGGTGGAGCTCATGCGGTCGAGCCCCGACATCTGGCCGAACTGGCGTTCGAGCGGCGCGGTGACGGTGTTGCTCATCACCTCGGGGCTGGCGCCCGGGTAGAGCGTCTGGACCTGGATCGTCGGGTAGTCGACCTGCGGCAGCGCCGACAGCGGCAGGAAGCGGAACGCCACCAGGCCGGCCAGCACGATGGCGACCATCAGCAGCGAGGTCGCCACCGGCCGCAGGATGAACGGGCGTGAAGGGCTCATGGATTCAATTCGTCGTCGAGGGCGCTGCGGGCGGCGCGGCGGGAGATGCCGAGGCGGAGGGCCGGCGCGTCATTGGCCTTGCGGCGCCTGGCGGCGGCCCTCGCCCTGGCCGCCCTGGCCCTGGCGCTCGGCCATGCGCTGCCAGCGCTCGAGCGCGGCCGGGTCGCCGCGGTCGAGCTGCTCGAGGAAGCGCTTGCGGCGCTCGAGCTGCTCGGGGTCGTCCTTGGCCGCGTCGAGCATGCGCTGGCGCTGCTCGGCGGTGGGGAGCTTGGGGGCCGCGGCGGTCGGTGCGCCGGCGGGTGCGGCCGGCTGGGCGCCGGTGGTGGGTGCGGCCGCGGGGGCCGTTGCCGGTGCCGCCGCTGGCGCAGCGGGCGCCGTGCCCGGCGCGGCGGACGACGCGGCGCCGCCGGCCGGGGCCTGCCCACCCTGCCCGCCCTGGGCACCACCCTGCGCGCCGTCGCGCTGGCGCCGCCCGCCACGGTGCTGGCCATTGGCGGCGGCACCGGGCGCGACCGTGGGCCGGTCGGCCTGGGTCTGCACGCGCGCGCCGTCCTTCAGGCGGTCGCCGCCCTCGGTCACGACCACCTCGCCGGCATTCAGGCCGGCGGTCACGGCGATGTTGTCGACGCTCGATTCGCCACGCGTCACCACGCGCTGCGACACCGTGTTGTCGGCGTTCAGCACATAGACATAGTCGCCGTTCGGGCCGTTACGCATCGCCGTCACCGGCACCACCACGGCGCTGGTCACGGTGCGCAGCAGCAGGCGCAGGTTGACGAACTGGTTCGGGAACAGCGCGCCGTCGGCATTGGCGAAGCGCGCCTTGGCCTTGACGGTGCCGGTCTGGGTGTCGACCAGGTTGTCGAGCGTGGAGAAACTGCCGGCAGCGAGCTGCTTGACGCGCGCGCGGTCGAAGGCGGTGGCGGGCAGCCTGGCGCCGGCGGCCAGTCGCTGCTGGACCTCGGGCACGCGGTCCTGCGGCACCGAGAACACCACGTCGATCGGCGCCATCTGGGTGATGACGGCCACGCCGCCGCTGGTGCCGGTCGAGACGTAGTTGCCCACGTCCACCGGCCGCAGGCCGATGCGGCCGCCGACCGGCGCCGCGATGCGGGTCCAGGCCAGGTTCAGCCGCGCGCTGTTCTCGTTGGCGCGGTCGATCGCGACCGTGCCCTCGAGCTGCTTGACCAGCGCGCTCTGGGTGTCGACGTCCTGGCGCGCGATCGAGTCCTGGCCCAGCAGGGTCTGGTAGCGCTGCAGGGTGACGCGCGCCGCGGCGAGCTGCGCCTCGTCGCGCTGGCGCGCGCCGGTGGCCTGGGCCAGCGCGTTCTGGTAGGGCTGCGGGTCGATGGTGGCGAGCACGTCGCCCTTCTTGACCATCTGCCCTTCCTGGAACAGCACCTGCGTGAGCACGCCCGAGACCTGCGGCTGCACCGTGACATTGGCCAGCGGCGTGACGGTGCCGAGCGCCTCGAGCTGGATCGGGATGTCGGCCTGCCGCGCGGTCGCGATGCCGACGGTGCTGGAGGCGGCACCGCCGCCTCGCCCGCCTCCGGGCCGCCCGCCCGGGCCGCCCGGCCCGCCAGGCCCGGCGCCGGGACCGGCCGCCGGCGTCTTCGAGCGCTGCACCAGGTACCAGGCGCCACCGCCCAGCGCCACGAGCAGGATCAGCGCGATCAGGCTGCCGAACCAGCGGCGGCGACGGACCTGGGGATGCGTGGGCGACACGGTGGCCGGCAGGGGTTCGGGAGGCGTTTGGGGATCCATGGGAGAGAGAAGAGAGCCTGATCGGGTGCGGCCTAGAGTACAGCGCCAAAAGGTGTATGCAGAGTTTGCTGTGCCGTAAACGGGCGGTAAAGCTCGCGTACCCCCGCTTGCCGCAGGACGGCGTGCCGTTCCGGCGTCGCTCGAAGCCGCGCGCATTTCGCGCCGCCGGCAGGCACTTCGCGCCGCCGGCCCCGCATTTCATCGCAACACCGTGGCAGTCCCGCGAGCGGGCCGGCACAGTCCGCTCCAACGCCACCGGGCCTCCATCCTTTCTCCCGAACCCTTCGTCCGCCTTTCAACCCTTCAACCGATCCAGGAGTCTTTCCATGCTGATCCAGATCCTCCTCCATACGCCCAAGTGGGTGTTCGCCGTCTTCGCGCTGCTGGTCTGGTTCGGCGGCAAGCAGCTGCTGTCGGGCAGCGTGGGCCTGACGCGCATCACGCTGATGCCGATCGCGATGGGCGCGCTGTCGCTGATGGGCGTGGCCTCGGCCTTCGGCGATTCGCTCGGCGCCCTGCTCGGCTGGGCCGCCGCCGCGGCCGTGATGATCGCGCTGGTGCTGCGGCGCCCGCTGCCCGCGAGCACCCGCTACGACGCCGCCGCGCGCCGCTTCCACCTGGCCGGCAGCGCGGTGCCGCTGGCGCTGATGATGGGCATCTTCTTCACCAAGTACGTGGTGGGCGTGGCGCTGGCCCTGCACCCCGAGCTGCGCCACGACAGCGTCTTCGCGGTCGCGATCCCCGTGCTCTACGGTGCCTTCAGCGGCGTCTTCGCGGCCCGCGCCCTGCGCCTGTGGAAGCTGGCGATCGCCACCGACGCCATGGCCAGCCGGGCCGGCGCCGCCTAAGATCGCCGCCGTCCATTCCCTCCCCATCCGCCTGCAGGAAGCGCCATGTCCGTCCTCGTGCTGATCCTCAAGATCTCGGTGTCCGTGGTGCTGATCGCCTCGCTGGCCGAAGCGCTCGTGCTCTCGTGGCGCAACGGCTGGCGCGGCTACGACTGGAAGGCGGCCGGCATCTCGGTGTTCGACTTCCTGGTGCGCGAATACCCGCTGCGCTGGCTGCTGCCGCTGGCCTTCTGGGTCGGCGCCATGGACTGGCTCTACGCGCACCGCCTCATCACCCTGCCGATGGACCACTGGACCGGCTGGGCCGCCTGCTTCATCGGCCAGGAGTTCTGCTACTACTGGTACCACCGCGCCGCGCACCGGGTGCGCTGGTTCTGGTGCACCCATGCGATCCACCATTCGCCCAACGAGCTCAACCTGTCGGCCGCCTACCGCTTCGGCTGGACCGGCAAGCTCACCGGCACACTGGCCTTCTTCATGCTGGCGCCGCTCCTGGGCATGCCGCCGCGCGTGGTGCTGATCATGCTGACCCTGAACCTGCTCTACCAGTTCTGGATCCACGCCACCTGGATCCCGAAGCTCGGGCCGCTCGAATGGGTGCTCAACACGCCCTCGGCGCACCGGGTGCACCATGCCTCGAACCTCGAGTACCTGGACGGCAACTACGGCGGCGTGCTGATCGTGTTCGACCGCCTGTTCGGCACCTACATCCCGGAACGCGCCGACCTGCCCTGCCGCTACGGCCTCGTGAAGCCGATCACCTCGTACAACCTGCTCGAGATCGAGTTCGGCCAATGGCGCGCGCTGTTCGAGGACCTGGCCTCGGCCCGCTCGGTGCGCGCCTTCGTCGGCTACCTCGTGAAGCCGCCGGGCTGGAACCCCGACGGGCCCGGCGAGACCACCGAGGAGCTGCGCCGGCGCGCGGCCGTGCAAGCCCCGGCGCCCGTCCCCGCCCCCGATTTCATTCCCGTCCAGATCAAGGAGCCGTCATGAACATGTCCTCGTCCCCCTCTCCCGCGGAGCTCGAGAAGCGCGCCCGCCGCCGCGCCGGCGCCAAGATGGGCTGGTACATCCATGCCTTCGTCTACGTGCTGGTCAACCTCGGGCTGGTCGTGCTGTCGGCCTCGAAGGGCCACACCTGGGCCGTCTATCCGCTGATGGGCTGGGGCCTGGGGCTGCTGGTGCACGGCGCCGTGATCTGGTTCATCGCGCCGGGCGGCGACTTCTACGAGCGCCTGGTCGAACGCGAGCGCCGCGCGCTGGCCGCCGGGGAGCGCCGTTGAGCCAGGCCCCTGCCGCCGCCCGCCCCAGGTTCGGCACCGAGAACCTGCGCGACCTGCTGCGGCACGGGCTGATCACCGCCGTCTTCTGCTGCCTGATCGCGGCCGCGCTCAGCATCTCGAGCGGCCGCAGCTGGGTCAACCACATGGTCTATTCGATGTCGATCGGCCTGATCAGCTGGCTGTGCATCGACGGCGGCCGGCTGCTGATGAGCGGCCACCGCGAAGTGCTCTGGCCGCATGGCCCGCAGAGCATCGCGCTGATCGGCTTCGGCGTGACCGCCGGCTTCCTGCTCGGCAACCTGATCGGCGACGCCTGGAGCGGCGCCCCCTTGCTCGACTTCCTCGACTACCGCGGCCACAAGCTGGCGACCACGCTCACCATCACGCTGGTCGCCACCGCCGGCGCCTGCTTTTTCTTCTACAGCCTCGGCAAGAGCAAGCACCTGCAGGGCCAGATCGAAAAAGCCAGGCGCGATGCGACCGAGGCACGGCTCAAGCTGCTCGAAACCCAGCTCGAGCCGCACATGCTGTTCAACACGCTGGCCAACCTGCGGGTGCTGATCACGCTCGATCCGCCGCGCGCCGTGGCCATGCTCGACCGGCTCAACAGCTACCTGCGCGTCACCCTCAGCGGCTCGCGCACGCTCGCGCACCCGCTGGGGGCCGAGTTCGACCGGCTGGCCGACTACCTCGAGCTGATGTCGGTGCGCATGGGCGAGCGGTTGCGCTACACGCTCGAGCTGCCGGCCGAGCTGCGCGAGGTGCCGGTGCCGCCGCTGCTGCTGCAGCCGCTGGTGGAGAACAGCATCCGCCACGGCCTCGAGCCCAAGGTCGAGGGCGGCGAGATCGCGGTGCGCGCGCGCCGCGAGGGCGAGCTGCTGGTGATCGAACTCAGCGACACGGGCATCGGGCTCGATGCCGCGTCGCCGTCGACGTCGCGCGACGGCGGCGGCTTCGGCCTCGAACAGGTGCGCGAGCGGCTGACCACGGTCTATGGGCCGCGCGCCGCCCTGACGCTCGCGCCCGGCGAGCACACGGGCACCCGCGCCACCTTGCGCTTTCCGCTGCAGGCTTCCTCCACCGGCGATGCGCCGGCCGCCTCCCCCACGCCATGAACACTGCCACCTCCCCCACCGCGCTGATCGCCGAGGACGAACCGCTGCTCGCGCAGGCGCTGAAGGCCGAACTGGCCGCCGCCTGGCCCGAGCTGAAGATCGCCGCCATCGCGGGCGACGGCCGCAGCGCCGTGCGCGAGGCGCTGCGGCTGCTGCCGCAGGTGCTGTTCTTCGACATCCGCATGCCGGGCCTCGACGGCCTGGGCGCCGCCACCGAGCTGGCCGATGCCTGGCCCGCGGACGAGGCACCGATGCCGCAGCTGGTCTTCGTGACCGCCTACGACGAGTACGCGGCCCGCGCCTTCGAAGCCCAGGCGATCGACTATGTGCTGAAGCCGGTGCAGCCCGATCGGTTGCGCAAGACGGTGGCGCGGCTCAAGCAGGCGCTGGCCGCGCGGCCGACGGCCGAAGCGCCGCCCGACGAGGCGCTGGACCGCACGCTCGCGCGCTGGCGCGAGGTGCTGGCGGCGGCGGGTGGCGCCGGCGCGCCGCTGCCCGAACCCTCGGCCGCGCCGCTGCGCATGATCGCCGCCAGCGATGCCGGCGGCAGCACCGTGCGCATGGTGCCGATCGACGAGGTGCTGTATTTCGAGGCCGCCGACAAGTACCTGCGGGTGCTGACCGCGGACCATGAATACCTGATCCGCACGCCGCTCAAGCAGTTGCTGCCGCAGCTCGATGCGCAGACCTTCTGGCAGGTCCACCGCGCGGTCGTCGTGCGCGCCTCGGCCATCGAGGCGGTGCACCGCGACGAGGCCGGCAAGCTCGCCCTCGACCTGCGCGGGCGGCCCGAGCGGATCCCGGTCAGCCGGCTCTACGCCCATCTTTTTCGCGCCATGTGAAATCCGGGCCGGTGCGTCGCCCAAAGAAAAAGCCGGCTCCGAGGAACCGGCTTTTTCATTTGCTCACGTCTACCGTGGCATTTCAGCGCCAGTGGCCATGGCCGCGGTAGTAGCCGCGACCGTAGTAGCGCGGGCCGTAGTAGGCCGGCGGCGCGTAGTACACCGGGGCCGGACGGTAGTAGACCGGCGGCGGGCGGTAGTACACCGGCGGGGGCGGCGCGTAGTAGACCGGGGCCGGCGGCGCGTAGACCGGCGCCGGGTAATAGGCCGGGGCACCCACGCCCACCGACACGCCGGGAACGCCGACGCCGATGGACCAGCTCACGTCGCCGCGAGCGCTGGCTGAGGTGGCCGCGAACAGGGCACCGGCGGCGACGACGCCTGCGGCGGCCCACTTGAAGAAGGTAGAACGGGTGACGCTCATGATGTTGGACTCCTTGTAGGGTGGGCATTCGCTGCCCATGTACGTATTGAACGCGCCAAATGCAAAGTGGTTGCCCGCCACATTGTGAAGAGCGTTGCCAAAGGTAACCTGAAGAGTCCCCTAATTAGAATGCGTCGATGACCTCCCCGACCGACAAAGACGTCGCAAAAACACCCGCCGCACCCAGCAATTTCCTGCGCCACGTGATCGAAAACGACCTCGCCCAGGGCGCCTACGCCGGCCGCCGTTGGGGCGGGGCCCCGGGCGATGCCGAGCACCACGCCCATGGCATGAGCGATCCGGCCCGGGTCCGCCTGCGCTTTCCGCCCGAGCCCAACGGCTACCTGCACATCGGCCACGCCAAGAGCATCTGGCTGAATTTCGAGCTCGCGCGCGAGTACGGCGGCGTCTGCCACCTGCGCTTCGACGACACCAACCCCGAGAAGGAAGAGCAGGAGTACGTCGACTCGATCCGCGACGCCGTGGAATGGCTCGGCTACGAGACCTACCTGGCCGACCGCCCGAGCGCGCCCGGCGTGATGCAGCCGCACGAGTACTTCGCGAGCGACTACTTCGACTTCATGTACCGCGCGGCCGAGTACCTGATCGGCGCCGGCCTGGCCTACGTCGACGAGCAGTCGGCCGACGAGGTGCGCGCCAACCGCGGCGACTTCGGCAAGCCCGGCACCGACAGCCCGTACCGCAGCCGCAGCCCCGAGGAGAACCTCGCGCGCTTTCGCGAGATGCGCGACGGCAAGCTCGCCGACGGCGCCGCCACCCTGCGCGCCAAGATCGACATGGCGAGCCCCAACATCAACATGCGCGACCCGGCGCTCTACCGCATCCGCCGGGCCACGCACCACAACACCGGCGACAAGTGGTGCATCTACCCGATGTACACCTACGCGCACCCGATCGAGGACGCGCTCGAGCAGATCACCCACAGCATCTGCACGCTCGAGTTCGAGGACCAGCGCCCGTTCTACGACTGGCTGCTCGACCGCCTCGCCGAAGGCGGCCTGATCGCCAGCCCGCATCCGCGCCAGTACGAGTTCGCGCGCCTCAACGTGACGCATGTGCTCACCAGCAAGCGCAAGCTGCGCCAGCTGGTGGAGGAAAAGCATGTCGACGGCTGGGACGACCCGCGCATGCCCACGCTGGCCGGCCTGCGCCGCCGCGGCTACACGCCCGAGGCGCTGCGCCTGTTCTGCGAACGCAGCGGCACCACCAAGTCGGGCGGCTGGATCGACTACGCCGCGCTCGAGGCCGCGCTGCGCGACACCCTCGACCCCGTGGCGCCGCGCGCGATGGCGGTGCTCGACCCGGTCAAGCTGGTGATCACCAACTGGGGCGAACTCATGGGCGGCGACGCTGCGCTCGACGACTGCTCGGCGCCGATCCATCCGCACCATCCCGAACTCGGCAAGCGCGCCTTCAAGCTGGGCCGCGAGGTCTGGATCGAGCGCACCGACTACGAGGACGTGCAGCCCAAGGGCTTCTTCCGCCTGTTCCCCGGCAACAAGGTGCGGCTCAAGTACGGCCATGTCATCGAGTGCACCGGCGCCACGCGCGATGCCGAGGGCAAGCTCATCGAGGTGCAGGCGAAGCTGGTGCCCGACACCAAGAGCGGCACCCCGGGCGCCGACGCGATCAAGGTCAAGGGCAACATCACCTGGGTGGCCGTGGCCGACGCGGTGCAAGCCGAGGTGCGGCTCTACGAGCGGCTGTTCTCCGAAGCCAATCCCGGCGGCGGCGAGTTGCTCGAGGAGCTCAATCGCCACAGCCTCGAGGTCTGCGCGGCCTATGTCGAGCCCTCGCTCGCCGACGCGAAGCCCGAGGCGGCCTTCCAGTTCGAGCGCCACGGCTACTTCGTGCTCGACGCCAAGGCGGCCGCCGCCGGGCAGCGCGTGTTCAACCGCGCGGCGGGCATGCGCGACAGCTGGGGCAAGTAGGCCCCGGCGCTCTCGCCGCATCACGAACCGGGGCCGCGTGCCCCGGTTTTTCATGGTGCTTTCCGACAACCGGGCGCGGGCCATGCCGCCACAATGCGGCCCATGTCACGCATCCTTCACGCTCCGCTCTCCACCCGCCGCACGCTCCTGATCGGCACCGCCGCCCTGCTCGCCCTGCCCGCCACGGCGGCGACCAAGAAGGCCGGTGGCGCCAAGCCCCAGCCCCCCGAAGTCTGGCCCCGCGCCTCCCAGGTCCCGGGTGGCATCGCGCGCCTCTCGCTCGGCCCCGCGGCCGCGCGCCCGCTGGCCACCACTGGCGGCGACGGCAACCAGCCCGTGCTGGTACTCGGCGACGCCATCGAATGGACCGCCCTCGTCGGCATTCCGCTCGCGGCCGAACCCGGCGAGGCCAGCATCTCGGTGCAGGCCCGCCCCGATGCCGCGCCGCGCCAGCTCGGCTACAGCATCGCGCCCAAGCAGTACCGCGAGCAACGCCTGAACGTGGCGCCGCGCACCGTCGACCTCTCGCCCGAGGACCAGGCGCGCTACGAGCGCGAGCGCGACCACCTCGCCACCGTGACCGCCACCCGCACCGAGCTGCGCCCCGATGCCGCGCTGCAGATGCGCGTGCCGGTGCCCGGCCGCCGCTCCAGCTCTTTCGGCCTGCGCCGTGTGTTCAACGGCCAGTCGCGCAATCCCCACAGCGGCATGGACATCGCGGCCGGCACCGGTACCCCCGTGCTCGCGCCGCTGCCGGGCAAGGTCATCGACACCGGCGACTACTTCTTCAATGGCGGCACCGTCTGGCTCGACCATGGCGGCGGCCTGCTGACCATGTACTGCCACCTGAGCCGCGTCGACGTGAAGGTCGGCGACGTGCTCCAGACCGGCGACAAGCTCGCCGCGGTGGGCGCCACCGGTCGCGTGACCGGCCCGCACCTGCACTGGTCGGTGATGCTCAACCGCGCCATGGTCGATCCGGCGCTGTTCATTTCCGCCTGAACGTTGCGCCGGCACCTCGCCGGCGGTCCGGGCCGGGGCGCCTCTGTTGGCAAGGCGCTCGACGCAAGTAACAATTCGTTTTCAGACCGCGCGCCGGGAGGCCCCATCTCGGGGACGCGCGCCGGTCCGTTTCACTTGCACCAGCCCTCATGCAGAAGAACACGACCAGCGCGACCCGGACCGGCAATGCCATGCCCATCAGCGACGTCCAGATCCAGAAGGCCGTCGCGACGCTCTCGAACGCGCTGCGCGCCGAGAACATCCAGGACCAGAGCTACCTCGGCCTGTACGTGGGCGAGGACGCGCTGCACGACATCCACAACCTCAACAACCAGGTCATCTATGGCCGCCGCGGCTCGGGCAAGACCCACCTGCTGAAGGCGCTGCAGGAGAAGATCAACAACGACTTCGCGGCCTCGCGCCGGATCGCGGTCTACATCGATGCGCGCACCATCCTGCCGCATGCCGAGGCCGACGGCCTGAGCTGGGAGCAGTACGCGGTCATCCTGTTCAAGAACATCATCCGCAGCCTGGTGAACGCGTTCTCGAGCAACCTGCGCGCCATCCACGGCCGGGACGACGTCATCCCGCTGCGCCGCGATCCGCTCGACGCCGAAGCCGAGCGCCAGCTGCAGCACCGGCTCGAGGCCATCCAGCGCGAGCTCGACGGCAGCTCGCTCAACAAGCTCAAGGAGACGGCCCTCGCCGTCGAATCGATCGCGCAGGCCGGCGCCTCGCTCAAGCTCTCGAAGGCGCCCGAGCTGCAGGCCTCGGGCAGCCTGCAGACCAAGTCGCAGGAGTCGAGGCTCAAGGACCAGTTCATCAGCGTCTTCGACATCGCGAACCTGCTGCAGGAGCTGAGCGAGGAACTGCAACTGAACCGCGTCTTCTGCCTGATCGACGAATGGTCCGAGATCCCGAACTCGGCCCAGAAGCACCTGGCCGAACTGGTCAAGAAGTCCTTCATCGCGAGCCGCTTCAGCTTCAAGATCGCCGCGATCCCGAACCGCACCGACCTCGGCCACAAGACCGACGAGAAGTTCTACGGCCTGGAGGACGGCGGCGACATCTTCGGCTACCAGCTCGACAACCGCTACGTGTTCGAGATCGACAAGGCCAAGACCCGAAACTTCTTCAACCAGCTGCTGTGCAAGCACCTCGAGCAGCACAGGCCCAGCCTGTCCGACGAACTGCTGCTGCCCTCGCGCAAGAACAACGACGCCTTCATCAACGCCTTCCTCACCAACAAGGCGCTGGGCGAGCTGCTGATCGCGAGCGCGGGCATCCCGCGCGACTTCATCAACCTCTTCATCCATTCGTACGCGCAGTTCAAGAGCTCGGGCTCCAAGCACATCTCGATCAAGAACGTGCGCGCCGCCACCTCGGGCTGGTACGAGACCGACAAGAAGAAGCAGGTCGACGAGCACTCGGTCGAGAAGAACCTGCTCGAGAAGATCGTGCAGGAGATCGTGGTCGGCAAGAACTCGAGCCATTTCATGATCAGCGAGAAATACTCGGCCAATCCGCACATCCTCGGGCTGGTGGATTTCCGCGTGCTGCACCTGCGCAAGAAGGGCTACTCGCACAAGGACATGGCGGGCGAGACCTTCAACGTCTACTCGATCGACTACGGCTGTTACAACCACCTGAACATCACGCGCACCGCGCTCGACAACAACACGCTCGAGAACCTCAAGGTGCGCGACGACATCCGCGACATCCGCCGCATCCACCTGAGCGACGCCTTCTTCCAGAAATTCCAGCTCGCGGTCGGCGAGGCCTTCATGTGCGAGCACTGCAAGAAGCCGGTCGACACCACGCACGCGGCCTTCGTGAAGCAGTCGCTGTGCAACCACTGCTTCGAGAAGATTCCGGCGCGCAGTGCGCTGGCGGCTTGAGCGGCGCCCGTCTCAGATCGGCTGCGTCAGGTAGAGCGCCTCGCGCCCCACGATCACGCGCTGCGCGGGCATGAACACGGTGCAGTCGTCGACCGGCGCACGGATCTCGTCGGGGCCGTTGGTGGCGATCAGCTCGCCCTTGGCGAAAGTCTCGAAGCCGATCAGCGGGCGCACGAAGGCGAAGTCCTCGCTCTGGATCACGTGCGTCTGCAGCAGCTTGAAGCGACGCTGCGGCTCGGGCGTGGGGGCGGCCGGGTCCTTGTCGACCAGGCCGAAGTAGGCGAGGAAGTCGTAGGTGACGGCGGTGGCAAGGTCCGATGCCGAGCGCAGGAAATGCTGGCCGCACTCGACCACCATCGCCACGCCCTTTCCGTCGGGCCCGCCGTGGCTGCCGTACTGGATCAGCGGCGTGCCCGAGCCCAGGCCATCGGGCATCACGAGATGCACGGGCGGCCGGCCGATGGCCATCGCCACCTTGGCATTGCGCTCGAAGGACGGATAGACCCAGAACGGCACCACCGGCTGGCTGGTGGAATGAATGTCGAGGATGTGATCGGCGGCCTCGACCACCGGCCGCAGGATGCGCGCGCGGCGCAGCTCGGGGCTGTCCTCGGTGCCATCGAGCCACTCGGGCGACCAGATGCGGTTGAGGTTGTGGACGATCTGGCGGCTGTCGTAGGGCGCGGCTTCGGTGAAGGACTCGTAGGCGTCGATGTTCGCGAAGCTCACGGTGAGCGTGCCGATCTTCGGCCGCACGCCATGGTCGAGCAGGTGCGTGGCGGCCGTCATGCCGCAGATCTCGTTGCCGTGGGTCAGGGCATTGATGAGCACGTGCGGGCCGGGCTTGCCCGATTCGAAGCGGTGCACGTAGTCGACGCCGACATTGCCCTGGCGGTAGGCGGAGAGGTCGCGCGGGAGGACTTCGAGAGCGGGTGGGGATTGCGTCATGGTGGGGTGTGGCGGCTCGGGCGGGATCGGGGTCGCGCGAGTTTGCTACAGGCGGCGCGTTCTTGCTGGGCGCCGGTTCCGGCCCGATACGCTTCAAATTTGAAGCGTATCGGCGCAATTTGCGCTTCAGGCCGACGATTCCCCGCGCCGCGCCAGGCACTCGGCCAGCGCCTCGACCCCTAGCTGATAGACCCCCTGCCGCCGATGCACCTCGAACCCCAGCCGGCGGTTGATCGCGAGGATCGGCGCATTGGCCTCGGCGTTGTAGGTCACGACGGTGCGCAGTTCGGGATGCAGCGCGCGCACGCTGTCGAGCATCGCGGCCTTCACGGCCTTGGCCAGCGAGCGGCCGCGCCAGGCGCGCGCCACGCCGGTCAGGCGCTGGTGCAGGCGGTCGGGGGTGCGCGGGTCCCAGTGCGCCTCGCACATCGCGGCCAGCGTGCCGTCGGTGTCGACCAGCAGCACCAGGTGGTGCTCGCCGCCGCTGCGGTCGAGTTCGCGGTACCAGTTGGCGTAGCCGTCGAGCTCGTAGCGCGCGGGCGGCAGCTCGAGTTCGCCGAGCGGCATGTCGTTGAAGAGGTCCGAGAACGGCGCCAGCAGTTGCGCCAGGCGCTCCATCGGCGTGCGGCCGGGATGGATCTCGAAATGCAGCGCGCCGCCGGCCGTGCCCTGCGCCTTCCAGCGTGCGAGCTCGTCCGCGTCGAGGCCGTCGATCCGCATGCGGTTCTCGACCACGCGGTGCTTGAGGACCGCGCCCGAGGCTTCGAGGAAGGCATGGCCCGGAGGGTAGAAGGTGTTCATCGTCGCGACGGTCTTGCCGTGCTCGCGCATGAAGGCCAGCAGCGGCACCAGCAGCCGGCTGCCGATGCCGCGGCGCCGGTGCGCGCCGAGCACGCCGAGCCAGGCTTCCATGTGCAAGGCGAAGGGCTCGCTGTTCGGTGCGTCGGGCCGGCGTCGCCAGAGGATGATGTTGCCGACCAGCTCGTCGCCCTCACGCGCGACGAAACGCTCGGCCTCGAAGAAGGGCATGCGGCGCCGCGCGTCGTGCTCGAAATCGGCATCGGCGGCCTGCGGCTCGCCGGGGTGCAGCTCCTCGTCGCGGATGCGCCGGTATCTGTGGAAGCGCGCCCATTCGGACGCGTCGTCCGCATGGACATCGAAGCGCCGGATCTCGATCGTGTCGTTCGCCATCTCCCGTCCTCCGTGTTCTTGCCGGGGGCGCGATTGTGCCGAAGCGCGGTCGCGTGGCGCGCGCGGGCGAACGCATCTTTGGCTTGGCCGAAGGTTGGCGCTTCGACAATGGCGTTTCCGCCACCTTCGACGAGGAGTTCGCACATGCCCTTCCCGCCGCTGTCCCGCCTGGCCCTGGCCGCCGCGGCCCTGCTCGCACTCGCGGGCGCCGCCGCGCAGGAAACGAAGACCGACCCCGTCTACACGCGCGCGCGCCTGATGTCCTCGCACGAGGAGCCCGGCGGCAAGCTGTACCTGCACCTGAAGATCCCGCCGCGCTCGAAGATCCCGTTCACCACCCAGACCTTCAGGCTGGCCGACCGCAGGCTCGCGGCCGACATCGCCGACGGCACGCCGGTCGAATTCCTCTCGCGCCGGCTCGACGGCGAGAACACGGTGGTGGCGATCCGCGCGGTGGCCGAGTGCCCGCGCTTCCAGAAGTGCTGAGCCGCCCCCACCGCGAACCGTTCACCAGTTGACTTCGCGCTCCGGCGTCGCCGAGATGTGGTGGATCGAGAGGTCGGCGCCGTCGAATTCCTCTTCCTGCGACAGCCGCAGCCCGACGGTCTTCTTGAGCACGCCGTAGACCACGGCGCCGCCGAGCAGCGCCCAGACCACGCCCATGACGGTGCCGATGAGCTGCGCGCCGAGGTTCACGCCGCCGATGCCGCCCAGCGCCTGGGTGCCGAAGATGCCGGCGGCGATGCCGCCCCAGGTGCCGCACAGGCCGTGCAGCGGCCAGACGCCGAGCACGTCGTCGATCTTCCACTTGTTCTGCGTCAGCGTGAACATCGCGACGAAGATGGCGCCGGCCACGCCGCCCACCACCAGCGCGCCGATCGGGTGCATCAGGTCGGAGCCCGCGCACACCGCCACCAGGCCGGCCAACGGGCCGTTGTAGACGAAGCCGGGGTCGTTCCTGCCCATGGCCAGCGCCACCAGCGTGCCGCCGACCATCGCCATCACGGAGTTGACCGCGACCAGGCCCGAGATCTTGTCGATGGTCTGCGCACTCATCACGTTGAAGCCGAACCAGCCCACGCACAGCACCCAGGCGCCGAGCGCGAGGAACGGGATGTTCGACGGCGGATGCGCGGCCAGCGAGCCGTCGCCGCGGTAGCGGTTGCGCCGCGCGCCCAGCAGCAGCACGGCCGGCAGCGCGAGCCAGCCGCCCACGGCATGCACCACCACGGAGCCCGCGAAGTCGTGGAATTCATGGCCCGTGACCGAGGCGATCCAGTCCTGGATGCCGAAGTGCTTGTTCCAGGCGATGCCCTCGAAGAAGGGATAGACCAGCCCGACGATGACGGCGGTGGCGATCAGCTGCGGCCAGAATTTGGCGCGCTCGGCGATGCCGCCCGAGATGATGGCCGGGATGGCGGCCGCGAAGGTCAGCAGGAAGAAGAACTTCATCAGGTCGTAGCCGCTCCTGGCCGACAGCTCGGTGGCGCTGACGAAGAAATGGGTGCCGTAGGCCACGCCGTAGCCGACGAGGAAGTAGACGATGGTCGAGACCGAGAAGTCGACCAGGATCTTCACGAGCGCATTGACCTGGTTCTTCTTGCGGACCGTGCCGAGTTCGAGAAAGGCGAACCCCGCATGCATGGCCAACACCATGATCGCGCCTAGAAGGATGAACAGCGCGTCTGCGCCCTGTTTGAGTGCGTCCATTGGAGCTTCTTGCTGGTTTTTGGATTGATTTGGTGCGCCGCACCTGAATTCAGCAGGACGGCGGGCCAATGAAGCAAAAATGGTGCCCACAAGCTCGTCAATGGTGCGAAACGGGCCGAGATGGGGCTCAACGAACCCGGTGGGCAGGCACGGCGCACCGGAACGGATGCCGCCTGACGGTGCATGGCGGCACCCCGCGGCGGTTCAGGAGGCCGTCGCGCCGCGCAGGGCCTCGCGGTAGCGCCGGCTGCACGGCACGGTGCTGCCGTCGTGCATGTGCAGCCGGGCATCGCCGCCGTCGAGCGGCTCGATCTCGCGCAGCCGCGAAAGATTGACCGCATGGCTGCGGTGCACGCGCACGAACAGCGCCGGGTCGAGCTGGGTCAGGAAGTCGGTCAGGGTGGCGCGCAGCAGGTAGTCGTGGCCATTGACGTGCAGGCCGACGTAGTTGCCCTCGGCCTGCAGCCAGTCGATGTCGCTGGCGGCGATCAGGAATTCGCGGCGCAGCTTGCGCACCAGGAAGCGCTCGGGGCGCGCGGGCGCCGGGGGCGGTGAGGGTTCGGCGGGCGGCGGCGCGGGCGCGGCATCCGCCGGCTGCGGCGACGCTTCCGGTGCCTCGTCCGGCGCGTCGAGCACTCGCGCCTCGCCCTGCCAGCGCAGCATGAACATCCGGTAGGCCCAGATCCCGAACACGATCGAGACGTAGGCGCGCACGTCCTTCAGGTATTCGTAGCCCCACTGCGCGGCCCAGCCGCCGAAGGCGTAGTGCTCGCCGGCCACTGCATAGGCCAGCGAACGCAGCGCGAACATCGCCATCACGTGGACCCCGCTGAACACCACGCTGGCCGCCAGGTGCCATGCCAGGTAGCGCGCCAGCCTGCCGGGCGCCAGCGAGGCCAGCGGCGAGAGCCGGCGCTCCAGCGCCACGATGGCCGGCACCAGCAGCAGCAGGACCAGGTGGCTCGAGCCCTCCCAGACCACGATCTCCCAGGTCTCGCGCGGCACGGCGCGCGAGCGCGCGTCGACCATCGCCACCATGGTGTTGAACAGCGCCTGCAGCGCCATCACGACGATCCAGAAGCCGACCTCGACGTAGCGGCGGATCGGCTCGTAGCGGTGGTAGAGGTCTTTGCGCGGGCCGGCCATGGCCGGCGATTGTCGCGATCCGCGTGGCGAATGGGGCGACAGGGGCGGCCCAGGGGGCGGTTTTCTCCCCTGGTTTCGTCCCAGCGGGCTCACCGCTCGTCACAAAGTGCCGGCGATCCGTCCCCGGGGCGCGCCGCGGCGGCATCGCGCCTCGACCATGGCCACCTTTGCAGTCAGGAGCCCCCATGCCCGCCACCCCACCGCCCGCCGTCGAGCGCCGCCACGACATCGACGCCCTGCGCGCCCTCGCCTTCCTGCTCATCATCGTCTACCACGTGGCGATGTACTACGTGGCCGACTGGCCCTGGCACCTCAAGAGCCCGCATGCGGCCGAGTGGCTGCAGTGGCCGATGCGGCTGCTGAACCTGTGGCGCATGGACCTGGTGTTCCTGATCTCGGGCGTCTCGCTGGCCTTCCTCGCCCGCCATCAGGGCACGACGGCGCTGCTGGGCGGCCGCGGGCTGCGGCTGATGCTGCCGCTGGCCTTCGGCATGGCGGTGGTCGTGCCGTACCAGGCCTATGCCGAGGGCGTCGCCAACGGCCTGGTGGCGCCGGGCTTCGGCGCCTTCCTCGCGCGCTACCTGACGATAAGCCAGCCCTGGCCCAAGGGCGCCTTCGCGGGCGCCGAGTTCGGCATCACCTGGAACCACCTCTGGTACCTGCCGTACCTGTTCGTCTACACCGCCGCGGTGGCGTTCACGCTGCCGCTGTGGCGCTCGGCCGCGGGCCAGGCGCTGCGACGGGCCTTCAACGGGCTGCGCGGCGGCTGGCTGCTGCTGGTGCCGGCGCTGCCGCTCGCGGCCTTCACGCTGCTGCTGGCGCCGCACTACCCGCCGACCCACGACCTGGTGCGCGACCCCTTCCTGCACAGCATCTACTTCACCGTCTTCCTCTACGGCTACTGGATGGGCGCGGACAGCGGCATCTGGCGCGAGCTCGAGCGGCTGCGCCGCGTGTCGCTGGCGCTGGCCGTGGCGGTGGTCGCCGCCTACATCGCGTCGCGCACGCTGGGGGCCGGCCGGGTGCCCGACGAGGTCAACGCCGTGCTGCGCTCGCTCTACCTCTGGGCCGCGGTCGCCACCCTCCTCGGCCATGGCCACCGCCACCTGAACCGACCCTGGCCCTGGCTGCGCTGGGCCAATGCCTCGGTCTATCCCTGGTACATGCTGCACCAGACGCTGATCGTGCTGGCGATCGTCCGGCTGGCGCCGCTGGCGCTCGGCCCGGTGCTCGAGCCGGCGCTGATCCTCGCGGCCACGCTGGGCGGCTGCTGGCTGCTCAACGACGCGCTGATCCGCCGCGTGCGCTGGCTGCGGCCGCTGTTCGGCCTGCCGATGCGGGAAAAGCGGGCGCCGCGGCCGGCGCCCGCGGCGGCCCTGACGGCCGCGCGCTGAAGGCCTCAGCCCTTGTCCTCGACCGGCACCAGGATCGTGCTGCCCGTGGCCACCAGTTTCAGCGTGCCGTCCTCGGCCTCGCCGAACAGCTCGGCGGCGGTGAAGACCTGCTTGCGCCCGGCCTTCACGACGCGCCCGCGCGCCACGAAGGCGCGGCCCAGCGCGGGCGCGATGCAATCGACCGAAAAGTGCGAGGCCAGCACGCGGCCCGCCACGGTGGCGGCCGCGAAGCCGCAGACGGTGTCGAGCAGCGCGCCGATCATGCCGGCATGGAGGAAGCCGGCGTACTGGCCCATGTCGGCCTCGCGCCATGCCATGCGCAGCTCGGCCTCGCCCTGTTCCGCACGCACGACTTCGAAGCCGGCCCAGCGGTTGAATGCGGCCGATCGGTTCACGGCCTGGATGGTGTCTAGCATCGGATGCTCCTTCGAGAGGGGGACTCTCCTTGTCGACCGGAATGGGTCGAGTCCACTCTACGAAGCGGCCCCCGGCCGGCCCGTCGCGCCCGCGACCGGAACGCGCGCGGCAGTTGCGTCGGCGACAGCGCGCACCGCGGCCGCGCCAAGGGATGGCCGGGCGCCCGGGAAGGCGCCTCAGGCGGCCGCGTCGTCCTCGGCGGCCGCGGCCTTGCCGCCCTTGCGCTGCTGCTTGCGCGCGGCCTTCTTCGCCTCGCGCTCGGCATCGGCGCGCTGGCCCTCGGCCAGCCATTGGGCGAACTCCTCGGGCGTCTCGAGCGTGATGCGCCCGAGGTTGCCGGCGCGGAACTCGTGCATCACGATCTCGGCCGCCTTCTGCAGGTTCACGCGCCCCTTGCCGAGCAGCGCGCCGCGCTTGCGGCCGATGGTGTCGAGCAGCGCCTCGTCGCGCATCTCGGCGAGCTCCGCGGGTTCATGTTCGTGCTCGACCAGCTTGAAGCGCGCGACCAGCCCCGCCGCGTAGTGCTGCTTGAGGTAGCCGAGCAGCTCGAGCGCCACCTCCTCCTCGTCGAAGGCGTTGCGCCCGACCGCGCCGCTGGCCGCGAGGTTGTAGCCGCTCTTGGGCACCACGATGCGCGGCCACAGCATGCCGGGCGTGTCCCAGAGGTAGAAGTCGTCGGCCAGCGTGATGCGCTGCTCGAGCTTGGTGATGCCGGCCTCGTCGCCGGTCTTGGCCTTGCGACCGCCGGTCAGGGTGTTGATCAGCGTCGACTTGCCCACGTTCGGAATGCCGCAGATCAGCACCCGCATCGGCTTGGCGAGCCCGCCGCGGTTGGGCGAGAGCGCGTGGCAGGCGCGCACGATCTGCTGCGCGGGCGTCGACAGGCTGGCGTCGAGCGGGATCGCGCGCGTGGCCGGCAGGCCGTTGTAGTGCGCGAGCCAGCGCTCGGTGCGCTCGGGGTCGGCCAGGTCCTGCTTGTTGAGCACCTTGAGTGCCGGCCGGTTGGCGGTCAGCCGCGCGAGCATCGGGTTGGCGCTCGAGCCGGGCAGCCGCGCGTCGAGCAGCTCGATCACCACGTCGATGTCCTTCACGCGCTCGGTGATCGCCTTCTGCGTGAGATGCATGTGACCGGGGAACCACTGGATCGCCATCGGTGCGTGTTCTTTCTTGTGTCTGTGGCTGCGGGAGGGGGCCGGGAGACGGTGCGTGCACCGGTCCGGGGTGCGCATTGTGAACCGCGAACCTGAATCGATCGATACGCCCCCGCCGCGCGGGGATACCGGGGTCTTTGCCGCGCGCGGCATGGCCGCACGCTTGCAAAGTCTTGCGCCGCTCGCGCGTGCCAGCCCCTATGATTTGTCGCAGAGCGCGCCTTCCGGCGTCGGTCGAATCCAGACTTTTTTTCAAGGAGTTGCCGCGATGAAACCCGTCTCCGAACTGCTCAAACGTCACGACTCCGCGGCCTGGCGGACCTCGCCGGGCACCACGGTGTTCGATGCGCTGGCCACGCTGGCGCATTTCGAGGTCGGTGCCCTGATGGTGATGGAGGGCGACCGGCTGGTCGGCTTCCTCTCCGAGCGCGACTACACGCGCAAGGTCGCGCTGCAGGGCAAGAACTCCAAGGAGGTCAAGGTCTCGGAGATCATGACGCCCGACGTGATGACCGTGAACCCGCAGACCCCCACCCACACCTGCATGGCGCTGATGAGCCAGCGCAAGTTCCGCCACCTGCCGGTGGTCGACGGCGACAGGGTGGTGGGCATGATCTCGATCCAGGACCTGATGGACGACATCATTGCCGACCACGAGCAGACCATCGAGCAGCTCACCCACTACATCCAGAGTTGAGCGAAGGGGCGCCGCCGCGCCCTAATTCCCGCGTCAGGCAGACGCAACACGGCGACGCTAGACTGCGCGCGCCCGCCCTCGCGGCCGGGCGCCGTTTCCTGGTTCCTCTCCCCAGATCATCGAACAACAAGGGCCTGCAATGAGCCTGCAGTCGGCCGAGCTGCTTTTCCGGCAGGGCCAGTATTCCGCTGCGCAGAAAGTGCTGCTGCAGCTGCTGAAGAAAGGCCAGCACATGGCCGCCGCGAACCGGCTGCTGGGCTTCATCGCGGGCCAGGCGCAGGATTTCTCGCAGGCCATCGAGCGGCTGCGCGTCTCGCTGCGCTACGACCCGAATTCCCTCGAGAGCTGGTACTACCTCGGCGTGGCCTGTCAGAAGTCGGGCCAGCACCGCGCCGCGGCCGAGGCCTTCGGCGCGCTGCTGCAGCGCCAGCCGAACCTGTTCGAGGCCGAGCACGACCTGGGCCTCGCGCTGCTCGCGCTCGGCAAGGCCGGCGAGGCGCTGGCCCATTTCGACCGCGCGGTGCAATTGCGCCCGGGCGCCTTCGAGGCCCACATGAACCGCGGCGCGGCCTGCGGCAAGCTGCGCCTGCATGCACAGGAACTTCAGTGCTACGAAAGCGCGCTGGCGCTGCAGCCGGCGCATCCCACGCTGATCGAGAACTACGGCACCGCGCTGTGCCAGGCGCGGCGCTTCGCGGACGCGGCACGCCTGTACGACCGGACCCTGCGCGAGCATCCCGGCGACACCGACTACGCCTTCGCGCGCGGCGGCCTGCTCTATGCGCGCGCGGCCATCGCCGACTGGCAGGACTTCGACGCCCAGATGGCGCTGCTGCGCGAGGACATCCGCGCGCAGCGCGAATGCATCGAGCCCTTCGCGCTGCTGATCCTGCCTTCCACGCCGCAGGAGCAGCTGCAGGTGGCGCGGCTGCATGCGCAGCGCCACTACCCGATGGCGCCCGAACCGCTGCACGCGCCGGTGCGCGCCGAGGGCGATCGCCTGCGCGTCGGCTACATCTCGGCCGACTTCGGGCGCCACGCCACTTCCTTCCTGGTGGCCGAGGTGTTCGAGCGCCACGACCGCGAGCGCTTCGAGGTCACGGCGATCTCGCTGCGCCAGAGCGACGGCAGCGCGATGCGCGAGCGGCTCGAGCGGGCCTTCGACCGCTTCGTCGACGCGCACGAGCTGTCGGACAGCGAGACCGCGCAGGCCATCGCCGACCTCGGCATCGACATCCTGGTGGACCTCGGCGGCTACACCATCGATGCGCGGCCCTCGGTGCTGGCGCTGCGGCCGGCGCCGCTGCAGCTCAGCTACCTGTGCTTCCCGGGCACGCTGGGCGCGCCCTTCATCGACTACCTGGTGGCCGACCCCTTCCTGATTCCCGAGGCCGCGCGCGCGGACTACAGCGAGAAGATCCTCTACCTGCCCGACGCCTACCAGCCCAACGATTCGCGCCGCGAGACGGCGACCGGGCCGCTGTCGCGTGCCGATGCCGGCCTGCCGGAAGGGGCTTTCGTCTTCTGCAACTTCAACAACGGCCAGAAGCTCACGGCCGCGTTCTTCGACATCTGGCTGCGGCTGCTCGCGCGCGTCGAGGGCAGCGTGCTGTGGCTCAAGGGCGGCACCGAGGCCTACGAACGGAACCTGCGCGAGCGCGCCAGCGCCCACGGCATCGCGCCCGAGCGGCTGGTGTTCGCGCCCTGGGCCGAGCAGTCGGCCCACCTGCAGCGCCTGGCGCTGGCCGACCTGTGCCTGGACAACCTGCCCTACAACGCCCACACGACCGCCAGCGACGCGCTGTGGGCCGGGCTGCCGCTCGTGAGCTGCGTGGGCCAGACCTTCGCCGGCCGCGTGGCGGGCAGCCTGCTGGGTGCTGCCGGCTTCCCGCAGCTCGCGACCGACTCCCCGGCCGCCTACGAGGCGCTGGCCCTGGCGCTCGCCACCGACCCGCCGCGCCTCGCGGCGCTGCGCGCCGAGCTGGCCGCCGCGCGCGGGCACTGCGCGCTGTTCGATACCGCGACCTATACGCGCCACCTCGAAGCGGGCTTCGCCGCGGCCTGGGAGCGCCACCGCGCGCAGTTGCCGCCCGATCACATCGTGGTGTCGCGCCTGGGCGCGTAGGCCGGTCTCTTCATCGCCGCATCGCCAACCCTGCCCGGCCCGCCGGCAGGGCCTTGGCCTACGCTCGCCGCCATTTCAACGTTCAGAGTGGAGTCTCGTTTCGATCCTCCAACCTGACATCCAAGAAGGGAGACATTGGGCATGCAGATCCAGGTCAACACGAGCAACGGCATCGACAACAAGGAAGCGCTCGAGCGCTGGGCCGACACCGAGATCCAGCAGCAGCTGCAGCGCTTTCGCGACGACGTGACGCGGGTGGAAGTGCACCTGAGCGACGAGAACCACGAGAAGGCCGGAGAACGCGACAAGTGCTGCGTGATGGAGGCGCGGCTCGCGCACCACCAGCCGCTGGCCGTGAAGCAGCACGCTTCCAGCATGGACGAAGCCTTCCGCGGTGCGTCCGACAAGCTCAAGCGCCTGCTCGACAGCACGCTGGGCCGGCTGCACAACCACCGCGACCGCGAGTCGATCCGCCGCGACGGCGGCGCGGGGCTGGTGGCCGAATAGCCTTCTTCAGCGTCGGCGCGCGCGGCGCGAGGGCGCGGGCTCGTCCGGCTGGCGCGGCGGGAGCGCCGGCTCGGGCTCCCCGGTGGGAATGAGCGGCGGGCGCTGCCCGCTTTCGATCCAGGCGTCGTAGAAATCGATCTTGCGGTCGACCAGCGACAGCGCGCGCTTCCATTCGGCGATGGTCCGGTTCACGCGCTCGCGGTGCGCCGCGAGCAGCGCGCGCCGCTCGGCCAGGGTGGCGCGGCCGCGCAGCGCGAGTGCCGTGTACTCGCGCATCTCGGCGATCGACATGCCGGTGCGGCGCAGCCTGTCCATCAGGTCGAGCCAGCCGATGTGGGGCTCGCCGTAGAGACGCCGCCCGCCCGCGTCGCGCACCACGCCGGGCACCAGCCCCTGGCTCTCGTACCAGCGGATCGCGTGCACGCTGCGGCCGGTGCGCTGCGCCAGCTCGCCGATCAGGAACGGCGTGCCCTGCGCGACGCCGCGCCGGGCCTCAGGCGCCGGCATCGGCCGGGGCCGGGACCGGGACCGGGACCGCCGGCGCTTCCAGCGCCGAGGCCACCAGGCCGGTGTCGAAATATTCGATCAGTTCCTTCACCAGGCCTCCCTCGAGTCGGTAGACGTAGCAATAGCGGTTGTTGTAGCGGCGCCCGGCATGGGTCAGCACGTCGCCGCTGAATTGCACCACCACCCGGTCCTCGTCGGCCAGGACGTGCTCGGTGCGGCTGGTGTAGGGGGTGGCGAACTGGGCGAACAGCGGGTTCAGCAGCTCCTCGCGGATCGCCTTCCTGCCGCGGTAGGTGCGCGACCAGGCGGTGCTGCCCTCGAGCTTCCAGGTCGCGTCGTCGGCGAAGCCCTCGAGGAAGGGCCGGCTGTTGCCCTGGTCGAGCTGGGCGTGGATGTGCTGGATGAACGCCTTGTTGCTGGCGGTGGTGGTGGTCGTGGTCATGGCGATGTCCTCTGGAGGGTCGATGGAAAGCACCGGAAGGCCCGGTGAATTCCATTGGAAGTGCTCGTGTGCACTCGAGGTCAAGCGCCCTGAACGCCCGGCCGGAATTCAGCCGCGCGCCGCCTTCGCCTTCGCGACTTCGTTCGCGCCCTGCGCGGTGCCGCTCTGGGGCACCTGCTCGCCCTCGCGCGCGCGCACCTCGTCGAGCCGGGCGGCCAACTGCTCGGGCGTGTCGCCGCCGATGCCGATCCACGCGCCCTGCGTGAGCGTGATGTGCGCGGCCTCGAAGGTGCCCGCACCCGCGCACAGGATGGCGCGCGTGGGCGCGTTCTCGGCCGCCAGCACCAGCATCGCGGGCACCACGGCCTCGGGCTGGAAGGCCTCGAGCATGTCGGGCGGGAACAGGTCCTCGGTCATGCGCGTGGCCGCGGTGGGCGCCAGGCAGTTGACGCGGATGTCGTTCTTCGCACCCTCGATGCTCAGGGTCTGCATCAGCCCCACCAGCGCCAGCTTGGCGGCGCCGTAGTTGCTCTGGCCGAAGTTGCCGTACAGGCCGCTCGAGGAGGTGGTCATCACGATGCGGCCGTACTTCTGCGCGTTCATCAGGGCCCAGACGGCCTTGGTGCAATTCACGGCGCCCATCAGGTGCACGTCGACCACCAGTTTGAAGTCGGCCAGTTCCATCTTGGCGAAGCTCTTGTCGCGCAGGATGCCGGCGTTGTTCACGAGGATGTCGACCCGGCCCCAGGCATCGACCGCCTGCTGCACCATGGCCTGCACGGCCTCGAAGTCGGTGACCGAGGCGCCGTTGGCGATCGCCTCGCCGCCCGCGGCCTTGATCTCGTCGACCACCGCCTGCGCCGCGCTCACCGAGCCGCCCGAGCCGTCGCGCGCGCCGCCGAGGTCGTTGACCACCACCTTGGCGCCGCGCGCCGCGAGGGCCAGCGCATGCTGGCGGCCCAGGCCGCCGCCGGCGCCGGTCACGATGGCCACGCGGCCCTGGAAGTCGATGCTGCTGCTGTCGTTGCTCATGTCGTCTGGGTCTCTCGGAGGATGGATGGAAGACGCGTCCGAACCGCACGCGCCGCGGCGCGTTTTACCTCAGAAAGCCCCGGAGGCCCGCGACCGGGCCGCCTTGCCAGTCACCCGTGCGACGAGGTTTCGTGCAGGGTTTCGCAGTAGGCGACGAGCTGGTCGAGCTCGGCCGACTTGTCGAAGAAGGCGTCGGCGCCCAGCAGGCGCGAGCGGTCGCGCATCTCGGCGGTGGCGTAGTTGCTGAGTACCACCACCTTCTGGTGCGGCGCGCGCTGGCGGCAGGCATCGAGCACGCCCAGGCCGTTGCCGCGTTCGAGGAACAGGTCGACGATGGTCAGGTCCCAGTCGTCGCGGTGGCGCTTGAGCCATGCCACCGCCTCGTCCTCGCTGCCGGCCACGGCCAGCACCTCGGTCTCGGTCACGTCCTCGAGGAAACCCACGAGGTTCTCGCGGATCACGGGGCTGTCTTCGACGAGGTAGGCCTTGAGACTCATGATCGCCCGCCCCGCGCGGCGCCTCCCTGCGGATCGGCCAGGGAGCGAAGCGGTGCGGGAAGGAACGGCGGGCTGACGACGGCTTGCATGAGGCCATCCTCTCAGCCATGCGGCGGTGCAGCGTGAGCCAGCGGCACCGACCGCCTGTAGGCCACGGGCCAAGACGGCTGTCGTCAGCCGGAGGCCCGGCGGCCGGGCTTCAGGCCGCGACGGCCACCCGCTGGCCCCGGCCCACGCCCAGGCGCGCGGGCGAGACGTACTGCTCGCGGTAGATCTCGAACGGCAGGGTGTCGGCCATCTCGATGCGCTTCTGCTCCTGGATCGAGTCCTCGGTCATGCGCGCGAACTCGGCACGCTGCGCCTCGGAGAAGGGCAGCGCCATGAGCGCGGCGCGGGTCTGCTCGGAGCGCGCGCGAACGAAGCCGACGAAGGAGTTGGCATGCTCGCGCTCGATCGCCGCGAGCACCCGCGCCGAGGGCAGGCTGTCGGGGTTGCCGAGCGCCTCGCGCGCCGCGCGCACCGCCTCGGCATGGGCCGTGCCGCCGTGCGCGGCATCGAGCCGCTCGGCGATCGGCGCGCACTGCTCGATCAGCTCCAGGCCCCAGTCGACCAGCGTCACCGGCTGGCCGCCGCGGCGCAGCGCCAGGCCCGGCTCGCGGCCGCGCGCGGCCGTCAGGTGCTGGTTGTGCGCGAGGTCGGCGATCTCCTGCGGCGTGTCGTCGGGACTGTCGCTCAGCAGGCAGTGCAGCAGGAACACGTCGAGGAAGCGCATCGTCTGGGCGTTGATGCCCACGGTCTCGAAGGGATCGAGGTCCATGAGCCGGACCTCGACGTACTCCACGCCGCGCTCGCGCAGCGCATGCAGCGGGCGCTCGCCGGGGTTGATCACGCGCTTGGGGCGGATCGTGCCGTAGAACTCGTTCTCGATCTGCAGCAGGCTGGTGCCGAGCTGGTTGTAGTCGCCGCCGAGGTTGCGGATGCCGATGGCCTCGTAGGCCGGCCACGGGCGCGTGAGCGCGTCCTGCAGCGAGGCGCCGTAGCCCTCGAGGCTGTTGTAGCTCACGGCCAGCGAGGCCTGCGCGTCGCTCTGGTAGCCCAGGCGGCCCATGCGCAGCGAGGTGCCGTGCGGCATGAACATGCTGCCGTCGCCCAGCGGCTGCAGCTCGTGCGGGCGGCCCGCGACGAAGCTCGAGCACAGCGCCGGCGAGGCGCCGAACAGATACAGCAGCAGGAAGGCGTGGCGGCGGAAGTTGCGGATCAGCGCGAAGTACTCCTCGCTCGAGACCTCGGGCAGCGACCAGTTGTAGTGAATGCCCGAAATGGTCTGCATGCGGCGGCCGTAGCGGTGGCTCAGGCCCATGCGGTAGACGCTCTTGGCGCGGCCCACGTTCGAGGAGCCGTAGCGGCCGATCGGAATGGTCTCGTCGGTCGGCAGGCCGCAGGGCATGCTCGAGACCCACATGCGCTCGTCGCCGAGCTGGTCGAGCACGCGGTAGGTGAACTGGTGGACGCGGGTCAGCTCGTCGAGCGCGGCCTCGGCATCGCCGTGCACGCCCGTGATCAACTCGAGCTGCGACTCGCTGAAGTCGGTCGTGATGTGCGGATGGGTCAGCGCCGAGCCGAGCGCGAGCGGATGGGGCGTCAGCGCGAGCTTGCCGTCGGGCAGCGCGCGCAGGCTTTCCTTCTCGATGCCGCGCCGCATGCCCTTCAACCGCCCGGCCGAGAGCGAACCCAGCCTCTCCTGCAATCTGTTGCTCATATTGTTATGACCCATCAATCTTCTGAGGGGCTGGAAGGTAGCACGGCGGCGCGGGCGCTGCTCGTGCAGGGAAACCCGCTGCCGGCTATGCTGCGGCTCGCTATTTTTTCCATAGCATCACCTTTCGATTCGGTGGGGCGATCAGCTCTTTTCGGGGGGCCGTGAAGCAGCGCCCGAACGGCCCGCGAGGCCGGCCAGGTCGATCTCCTCGGACTGGTAGACATGGATCTGCGGCGGCCCGTCGGCCATCGCGGCCAGCGCCTTGCCGAAGGCGCGCGAGGCCTCGACGCGGAAATGCACCTGCAGCGCCGCCATGTCGCTCCAGCGCTCGACGAAGGTGAGGCGCAGCGGCTGCATCGCATCGGTCGAGACCTCGTGCGAGAGGCAGCCGGGCTCGGCGCGCGAGCGCTGCACGTGCTCGACGCTGATCGCGAGCATGGCCTGCAGGGTGTCGGGCTTGGCGGTGGCATGGCCGATGACGAGGATCATGGGGTGTCTCCTTTTTCGTGTCGCGGGCGCCTCGGCCCGCCGGTTCAGGGGGCGAGCACGCGCAGCAGGAAGGCGTTGAGGTCGCCGATCTCCTCGAGGCAGACCGAGTGCGCCATCGCGTACTCGCGCCATTCGACGGCGTAGCCCAGCGCCGCGAGCGCGTCGCGCGACTGCTGGGCGCGCGCGATCGGCACCACCGGGTCCTGCCGGCCATGGGCCAGGAACACCGGCGTGTCGTGGTTGGACGCATGGCGCTCGGCCGCGGTGGTGGCCGCGATCGGCAGGTAGCCCGAGAGGCCGACGATGCCCGCGAGCCGCTCGCCATGGCGCAGCCCGGTCATCAGCGCCATCGCGCAGCCCTGCGAGAAGCCGGCCACCACGATGCGCCCGGCCGCGATGCCGCGCGCCTTCTCGTTGGCGATCAGCGCCTCGATCGTGGCCTGCGAGCGGCGCAGGCCGGTCTCGTCCTCGCGCGCCACCAGGTCGGCCACCGCGATGTCGTACCAGGCCGGCATCTGGTAGCCGCCGTTGATGGTGACCGGGATCACGGGCGCGTTCGGGAACACGAAGCGCACCGGCCCCACGCTCGAGAGGTCGAGCTCGTTGGCGATGGGCACGAAGTCGTTGCCGTCGGCGCCCAGGCCATGCATCACGATCACCGTGGCGGAGGGATGGGGGGCGGTTTCGATCTCGATGGGGGGACGGGACATGGTCGGTGAAAGTCGTGAAAAAGTACGCCAAACAGGCGCGGATGGCCGGACCTTAGCGCATTCGGGCCGGCGGGGGCATTGATCCGGCACAGGGATTCGCCCCATCCCGCGCACCCGGACGGCCGCTTGGCCGACTTGCGCGGCGCGGCCTCGCCCCCAAGATGGTCCGCAAGAACCCCAGCGAAGGACCCCGCGTGAGCCATTCCCCACCCCTGGTCGATACCAAGCTGGCAGGCCTCGTGCTGGTCTGCGGCGAGTGCGAGGCGCGCAAGGACGGTCCCGCGAAGCTGCAGGCCAGGCCGGTGCGCAAGGAACTGAAGCACGAACTGCGCGATGTGCCGCTGCGGCTGCGCGTGGTGCAGTCCAGCTGCCTGGGCCTGTGCCCGAAGAAGGCGATGGCCCTGGCGGCCGTGGCGCAGGGCCATGCGCCGCTGGTGGCGGAAGTCTGCCGCGACGAGGATGTCGCGGCCTTCGCCCGGGCGCTGGCCAAGTCGGTGCGTTGACCGGCTTCTATTCCGCCTTGATGCCGTTCGCCTTCACGATCTGCGCATAGCGCTCGTACTCGGCCGCCACCTGGCCCTGGAACTGGCGCTGCGCGAAGCCGGTGGCCTCGATGCCCTGGGCCGCGAGGTCGGCGCGCGCGGCCGGCGTGCGCACGATGCGGCCGGCCTCCTGCGCGATCGCGTCGACCACCGGCTGCGGCGTGCCCGCGGGCGCGAACAGCCCGAACCAGGTACCGGCGCGGTAGCCAGGGTAGCTCTCGGCCAGGGTCGGCACCTCGGGCAGCAGCGGATGGCGCTTCTCGCCGCCCGTGCCCAGCGCCACCAGCCGGCCGCTGCGGATGTGCGGCAGCGCCGGGCCCACGGCGATCAGCATCACGTCGACCTGGCCCGCGATCACGTCCTGCATGCCCAGCGGACCGCCGCGGTAGGGGATGTGGGTCACGTAGATGCCGGCCTTCTGCTTGAACAGCTCCATGCCCAGCTGCTGCGGGCTGCCGTTACCGGCCGAGGCGTAGTTGATGCGGCCCGGCTGCGCCTTGGCGGCGCGCACGAAGTCGGCCACGCTGCGATAGCCGGTCTTGGGATTGGCCACCAGCACGAAGTCGATCTGGCCCAGCGACACCACCGGCAGCAGGTCGCGCCGCGCGTCGTAGGGCAGGCTGGCCTGCAGGTTCGGCAGGATGGTGATCGGGCCGTCGGCACCGACCAGCAGCGAATAGCCGTCGGCCTGCGCCTTGGCGAGCCCGTCGGCCGCGAGGATGCCGGCCGCGCCGGCCTTGTTGTCGACCACCACCGGCTGCTTCCACTGCGCCGACAGCCGCGACGAGAGGTAGCGCGCGAGCACGTCGGGCGAACTGCCGGGCGTATTGGCCACGGTGATGTGAACGGCCTTGGCCGGATAGGAAACGTCGGCGCTTTGCGCCTGCGCGCCCAGGGCGATCGACGCGCCGGCCCAGAACAGAAGGGCCGGCTTGAACAGGGAGGGGACGCGCATGGAGAACTTTCGGGTACGGACTGGAGAACGCGCGCGATTCTGTCGCGCCCTCGTCCGGACGCGAACGACCCATTCGTCAGATGCTTAGGTCGATCCGGACATAAGCGCCCCGCTCAAGCCGCGCGCAGCGCGTCCAGCTGGCCGTAGAACGCGTCGACCTGCCGCTGCGCGCCCTCGCGCATCGCCGCGTTGCGCAAGGCGCAGCCCGCGGCGTCCTCCACCGCCCCGGCCTCGCCCACCCGGCGCGAGGCGTCCTGCACGAAGCGGCACATCGGATAGCGGCGCTCGCCGAAGGCGCCCAAGGTGGCGTCCGAGATGCCGTGCTCGGCCAGCATCCGGGCCAGCACCACCGCGTCCTCCACCGCCATCGCCCCACCCTGCCCCATGAACGGCGTCGAGGCATGGGCCGCGTCGCCGATCAGCAGGAGGCGCCCCGCATGCCAGGGCAGCGGCGCCTGCACCTCCTCGACCGCCGTGTAGAGCAGCTCCGAGTCCGCGCCGAGCTGGTCGAGGAAGGGCCGCGCCGGTCCGCCGAACTCGGCGAAGCGCTCGCGCATGCGCGCGGGCCATTCCTCCTTCGGATACCAGCGGCCGGCCGGCTCGGCGACGGTGCCGAAGAGGTAGAGCCGGTCGTCGGCGATCGGCATGATGCCCAGCCGCTTGCCGATTCCCATCATCATGATCTTGGCCACCAGCGCGCGCGGCCGCTCGTGCACGCTGCGCCAGACGCCGAAGCCGGTGTAGCGCGGCGCGAGCGGCCCCGCCACGTGTTCGCGCAGCTGCGAACGGATGCCGTCGGCGCCGACGACCAGGTCGAAGGCCTGCGCCGTGCCGTCGGACAGCAGCACCCGCGCGCGCTCGCCCTCGGTGTCGACCCGCTCCACCGTGGTCGCGAGCCGGATCTCCACGCCCAGCGCCGACAGCCGGTCTGCCAACACGCGATGCATCTCCGAGCGCTTGATGCCCACGATCGGCGCCGCGCCGCCCTGCGAGCGCGGATAGAACACGTCGACGATCGGCGCGCCGAGGTGGTCGAGGTAGACGTTGCGCCCGTCCTCGATCGCGAAACCGGCCTCGAGGATGCGCGGCAGCACGCCCACCGCGCGCAGCGCCTCGAGACCGTTACCGTAGATGAAGATGCCCGAGCTCTGGAAACGCCATTCGGCCTGCTTCTCGACCAGCGTGACGCCGAAGCCCCGGCTCGCCAGCGCGATCGCCGCCGAACAGCCCGCGATGCCGGCGCCCACGACGAGGATGCGTTCGGGCCGCGTCATGCGCGCACCGCCGCGAGCGCGGCGCTCACCCGTTCGATGTTCGAGGCATTGAGCCCCGCGACGCACAGCCGCCCCGAGCCCACGAGGTAGACGCCGAAGCGTTCGCGCAGCGCATCGATCCGTGCGGGCGCGAGCCCCGTGTAGCTGAACATGCCGTGCTGCGCCACCAGGTAGTCGGAGCCCGGCCCTAGCGCCCGATGCAACGCGCGATGCAGCGCCGTGCGCATCGCCCGCATGCGCAGCCGCATCGCCTCGAGCTCGGCGCGCCATTGCGATTCGAGCGCGCGGTCCGTCAGGATCGCCTGCACCAGTGCCGCGCCCTGCCCCGGCGGGCACGAATAGCTGCGCCGGATGCCGAGCTTGAGCCGGCCCAGCAGCCGCGCCGCGTCGGCGCCCGGCGCATGCACGGCGAGCGCGCCCACGCGTTCGCCATAGAGCGAGAAGATCTTCGAGAACGAGCTCGCCACCAGGCAGGCGATGCCGCGCCGCACGCATTCGCGCACCGCCCAGGCATCCTCGTCCACGCCCTGCGCGAAGCCCTGGTAGGCCATGTCGAAGAAGGGCAGCAGGCCGCGCCGGGCGATGGTGTCGAACAGCGCGCGCCATTCGTCGTGCGAGGGATCCACGCCGGTCGGGTTGTGGCAACAGGGGTGCAGCAGCACGATGTCGCCGGCCGGCAGCTTGCCGAGCGTGGCGATGGCGCCATCGAGGTCGAAGCCGCCGGTCCTGCCGTCGTAATAGGGATAGTGATCGACGCGCAGCCCCGCACCCTCGAAGATCGCCGCATGGTTGGCCCAGGTCGGGTCGGGCATCCACACCGTGGCCTCGGGAGACAGGTCCTTCAGCAGGTCCGCGCCGGTCTTGAGTGCGCCCGTTCCGGCCACGGTCTGCACCACCACGATCGGCGCCGTTTCGAGCTCGCCGAACACCAGCCGCCGCACCGCGTCGCGGTAGGGCTGCGCCCCCTCGGTCGGCGCATAGACGCTGGGCGCGTCGGCCTCGGCCAGCAGCGCGCGCGCCGCGCGCACCGAAGCCAGCACCGGCACGCGGCCCTGCTCGTCGCAATAGATGCCGATGCCGAGATTGACCTTGTGCGGCCGCGGGTCGGCCTTGTACGCCTCGAACAGGCCGAGGATGGGATCGTCGGCATAGGCCGGCAGTTGCTCGAACACGCGTGCTCCAGAAAGAAAAACGAAAGAAAAGGCTCAGAGCCGCGTGCGCACCGACCACAGCTCGGGAAAGAAGCGGTGGTCCACCACGCTGCGCAGCCAGCCCACGCCGGCCGAACCGCCGGTGCCGGGCTTGAAGCCCAGGATGCGTTCGACCGAGACGAAATGGCGCCAGCGGTACTGCGAGAACACGTCGGCGATGTCCATCAGCGCCTCGCCGAGCCGGTAGAGATCGTTCTCGGGCGCCGGATCGCCGTAGACCTGCAGCCACGCTGCCTCCACGCCCGCGTTGGGTGCGTAGCTCGCCGACCAGTCGCGCTCGAGCGCCTCGGCCGGCACGGGCACGCCGCGCCGGTGCAGCAGCGCGAGCACGTCGTCGTAGAGGCTCGGCGCATTCAGCGCGCGCTCCATCTGAGGCCAGACCTCGGGGTTGTTGGCATGCGCGCGCGCCAGCGGAATCGACTTGTTGCCGAGGATGAATTCCACGTGCCGGTACATGTAGGACTGCTGGCCCGAGGCGATGCCCAGCGTGTTGCGGAACTGGTTGAACTCGTGCGGCGTGATGGTCGAGAGCACGTCCCAGGTCTTGGCCAGGAACTCGAGCAGCGCGCGCACCCGCGGCGCGAGCTGCAGCGCGCCGACCACGTCGTCGGCGCGCACGCGCAGCTGCATGTTCGAGAGTTCGTAGTGGATCGCCTTGAAGCTCAGTTCCTTGCAATGAGTGATGCACATGAAGACCATCTCGTCGTGGCCTTCGCTGCGCATGTGCTGCAGGCTCAGCAGCAGGTCGTTGCGCTGGTGCTCGAGGTAGGGGTTGCTGCGGCCCTCGAACCGCAGCAGCGGCTCGCCGTCGGTGTCCCGCACCGTGGCCGCGCGCTGGTGGTTGTCGCCGGCCGCGATCGGCTTGACCAGCGAAAGCTCGAGCGCGGGATCGCGCACCGCGGGAATCACGCGCTGCCGCCGGGCGCGCGAGGGGGAAGCCGTCATGTCGTCGTCTCTCTGGCCTGCATGCTGCGCGGGCCGTGATGGGGATGCGGCGATTCTTCGGCCCCGGGGCCGGCGGCTCAACCTCCGGCGCGCCGGATTTGGTCACCGTTCGTCCGTGACCGGACGATGACGGCGTTCAGGCGGCGCCGTGGCGCCGGGCGTAGGCGCTGGGCGTGAGCCCGGTCCAGCGCTGGAAGGCGCGCGAGAACGCCTTCTCCGACGCGTAGCCCACCGACTCGGCCACCTGGTACAGGCTCAGCTGCCGGTTCTTGAGCTTCTCGGCCGCCAGCGTCATGCGGTAGGAGCCCAGGTAGTGCATCGGCGTGACGCCCACCAGCGCGCGGAAACGCTCGCTGAAGATGGTGCGCGACAGATAGCTGGCCTGCGCCAGCGTCGCCACCGACCACGGATGCGCGGGCCGCTCGTGCATCAGCGCCATGGCGCGCGCGATGCTCTCGTCGTCGAGTCCACGCAAGGTGCCCAGGCGCTCGGCCGGCGCCGTGGCCGGCTGCGCGTAGAGGTGCTCGCAGAGGATGTGGACCAGCAGCAGGTCGGCCATGCGCGCGGCTGAGAGCTGCCAGCCCGGGCGCTGCGCCACGGTCTCGTTGACCAGCGTCTCCATCGCCAGCGCCAGCGAGGCGGTGGTGGGAATCTGCGCCTGGCGCAGCACGATCAGCGGCGGCAGGCTCGCGATGATCGAACCCAGCCCCTGGGCAGGAAGCCACAGGTGCAGCGAGAACAGTTCGGTGACCGGACCGCCGCCGCCGTGCGAGAACACGATAGGGTGGTCGCCGTGGCGGCCGGTGGAATGCGCGGCGATCAGCTCGCGGAACGGCCGCGCCTCGAGCCCCGGCGCCGACGACACCGTGTGCGCGCCGCCCTGCGGCAGCATCGCGATGTCGTGCGGCGCCACCTGCACCGGTTCGGCATCGCCCACCGAAATCCAGTAGGGCGCGCCGGTGCACAGGCGGATCAGCGGGCCGTCCACGCCGGTCGAGTGCAGCGCCCACGGCGCCGAGAGCGAGAAGCGCGCCGTGACGGCGCGCTCGGACTTGTAGCCCGCGAGCAGGTGGCTCAGTGCGTCGCCGTCGCGTCCCGTGTCCATGCTGTCGTGTCGTGGCGTCCGTGGTCTGTCCGATTCGCGCGGATTATCTGGCATGGAAGCCGGGCGATTCACCGCGGCGCGCCCACGACGACGCGGGATGCAACACAATGGCGGCTCGCATGAAGACAACGACCTCGCAACCGAAGCCCCGAATGGCCCACGCAACCTTCGACAGCGAAAGCCAGCTGCGCGACCGCGGACTGCGCGTCACGCGCGCCGCCCAGACCGTGCTCGAGCTGCTCGAGCACACCTCCCAACCGCTCACGCACGACGAAGTCGCCGCGGCCTACACCACCGCCACCGGGGAGGAACCCGACCGGGTCACGATCTACCGCGTGCTCGACCGGCTGGTCGAGGTCGGCCTGTGCGACCGCCGCGTCGGCGCCGACCGCGTGAACCGCTTCGCGCGCCACGTCGAGGCCGCCTCGGGCAACACCTTCGAGTGCGACCAGTGCCACAAGGTGCTGGCCCTGCCCTCCGACCCCGAACTGCCGAAGGTCATGGGCCGGCTCGGCCGCGCGCTGCGCAAGCAGGGCATCGACACCCGCCGCACCGCGCTCACCCTGCACGGCACCTGCGGCGACTGCGTGCCCGCCGAAGCCGCACCCGCGGCCCGGCCCGCCGCCCGCCCTACGCGTTCCAGGACGGGAAAGGGTCCGGCAGGTTCTGCCACCACGAGGCGCCGTAGCGCATCTCTTCCTCGGTGAGCAGGCAGGCATCGAGCCGCGCGCGCAGCGCGGCCTCGTCCATGCCGATGCCGATCAGCACCAGTTCCTGGCGCGCATCGCCCGTGGCCGGGTCCCAGTTGGCCTGGATCAGCGCCAGCCCCTCGGGATCGCCGGGCCAGTGCTCGCGCGGCACCGCCGCCCACCAGAAACCCGCCGCGCCGTAGCGGCAGGCGCCGCCGGCCTGCGACCAGCTGCCCGCGCGCGTGGGCCGGCTCGCGAGCCAGAAGAAGCCCTTGGAGCGCACCACGCCCTCCCATTCCTGCTGCACCAGGTCCCAGAAGCGCTGCGGATTGAACGGCAGCCGCGCGCGGTAGACGAAGCTGCGGATGCCGTAGGCCTCGCTCTCGGGCAGGTGCTCGCCGCGCAGCTCGGCCAGCCAGCCCGGCGCCTGCTCGGCCTGCGCGAAATCGAACAGGCCGGTGTCGAGCACCCGGTCGAGCGCAATGCGGCCGAACTGCGACAGCTCGATGCGCGCGCGCGGATTGAGGCTCTTGAGGATCGCCATCAGCCGCTCGCGCTCGGCCGCGCTCACCAGGTCGGTCTTGTTGAGCACCAGCACGTCGCAGAACTCGATCTGCTCGATCAGCAGGTCGACCACGGTGCGCGCGTCCTCGTCGCCCAGCGACTGGCCGCGCTGCCGCAGGCTGTCGGCCGAGCCGTAGTCGCGCAGGAAATTGAAGGCATCGACCACCGTGACCATGGTGTCGAGCCGCGCCACGTCGGCCAGGCTCTTGCCGTCCTCGCCCGCGAAGGTGAAGGTCTCGGCCACCGGCAGCGGCTCGGAGATGCCGGTCGACTCGATCACCAGCTGGTCGAAGCGGCCCTCCTTCGCGAGCCGCCCGACCTCGATCAGCAGGTCCTCGCGCAAGGTGCAGCAGATGCAGCCATTGCTCATCTCGACCAGCCGCTCGTCGGTGCGCGACAGCTCGGCCCCGCCCTCGCGCACCAGCGCGGCGTCGATGTTGACCTCGCTCATGTCGTTGACGATCACCGCCACGCGCCGGCCCTCGCGGTTGTGCAGGATGTGGTTGAGCAGCGTGGTCTTGCCGGCGCCGAGGAAGCCGGACAGCACGGTGACGGGAAGGCGTTGGGGCATGGCGTGGGTCTCGTTGATATGCAACTACATTGCATTATATGAATGACGCAACACGGTTGCATGTAAAGCGGAAAAGCGCCCGTCGCCGCCGCCTCCGGCCGCGCCGATAGACTCGGGGCCCGCCTCCGCCTTCCCGCCGCCGATGACCCCGCCCGTGCTCTACAGCTTCCGCCGCTGCCCCTATGCGATGCGCGCCCGCCTCGCGCTGGCGGCGAGCGGCCAGCGCTGCGAGCTGCGCGAGGTCGAGCTCAAGCGCAAGCCGCCCGAGATGCTGGCCGCCTCGCCCAAGGGCACGGTGCCGGTGCTCGTGCTGGCCGACGGCACGGTGATCGACCAGAGCCTGGACATCATGCGATGGGCGCTCGCGGCCCACGATCCGCTGCGCTGGCTGCAGCCCGGCGACATCGAGGCGCTGGTCGCCGCCTGCGACAACCATTTCAAGCCGCAGCTCGACCGCTACAAGTACCCGGGCCGCTTCGCCGACGCGGTGCAGGCCGAGGCGCGCGAACAGGGCGCGCGCTTCCTGCGCGAGCTCGAGGCGCGGCTGGCCGCCTCGGCCTTCCTGCTCGGCGCCCACGCCACCCTGGTCGATGCCGCGCTGATGCCCTTCGTGCGCCAGTACGCGATGGTCGAGCCGGCCTGGTTCGAGGCCCAGCCCTGGCCGCGGCTGCGCGCCTGGCTCGCGGACTGGATCGCCTCGCCGCTGTTCGACAGCGTCATGCGCAAGAACCCGCCCTGGCGCAGCGGCGAGGCCGGCATCGCCTTCCCATGAGCACGCGCCTGCATTTCGACCTCACGACGGTCCAGCTCTTCATCGCCACCGCCGAGCTCGGCGGCGTCACGCGCGGCGCCGAGCGCATGCACATGGCGCCGGCCGCGGCCTCGCGCCGCATCCTCGAGCTCGAATCGCAGTTCGGCGTGGCGCTGTTCGAGCGCCGCCCGCACGGCATGGTGCTGACCGATGCCGGGCGCGCGATGCTCGCGCATGCGCGCAACATCACCCACACCGTGCTGCGCATGCAGGACGACGCGGCCTCCTATCTCGGCGGCGAACAGGGCGTGGTGCGCGTGGCGGCGCCGAAGTCGGCCGTGATCCAGTTCATGCCGCGCGACATCGAGCGCTGCGCCGCCGCCTGCCCCAGCGTGCGCATCGACCTGCAGGAGATGAACAGCCAGGTGGTGCAGCAGGCGCTGCGCCGCGGCACGGTCGACATCGGCATCTACGAGGCCAGCCTCGGCGCCATCGACCTGCCGATGCTGCCCTACCGCGGCGATGAGCTGGTGGCCGTCACCGCGCGCGGCCATGCGCTGGCCGGCCGGCGCCAGGTGGTGCTCGAGGACATCCTGGCCTGCGACCTGATCGTGCTCAACGAGGGCTCGGCGATCTCGCTCATGCTGGCACGGCTGGCCGACGAGACCGGCCAGCTGCTGCGCATGCGCATGCGCGTGGGCGGCTTCGACAGCATCGCGGCGCTGGTGGCGCAGGACCTGGGCATCGGCGTCATGCCGGCGGCGATCGCGCGCCATGTGGCGGCGGGCAGCCGCTTCGCGCGATTGCCGATCCGCGGCGACTGGGCGCGGCGCCAGTTCGTGCTGTGCCATCGCGCCGGGGATTCGCTGTCGCGTGCCGCGGCCAGCGTGGCGCGCGTGCTCGCGGATACGCAAAACGCGAATCCAGCCTCGCCCAAATAGCGATGGCGCCCGGTGCGGGCCTTGCGCACCATCCGTCGAATCGACAGAACGACGGAGACATCGCAGCATGCAACGCAGAAGCTTCACCCTGGCGGCCGCGGCCGCCCTCGCCGCACCGGCACTGGTGCGCGCCGCGAACGAGGCGGCGCCACCGGCCGGCCCCGTGAAGATCGTGGTGGGCTTCGCGCCCGGCGGCGGCACCGACGTGCTGGCGCACGTCATCGGCCAGAAGCTGGGCGCGATGTGGAACGCCTCGGTGGTGGTCGAGAACAAGCCCGGCGCCACCGGCGCGATCGCGGCCGACTACGTGAGCAAGCAGCCGCCCGACGGCAACACCCTGCTGATGGCGCACGTCAACAGCCACGCAATCGCGCCGGCGCTGCTGACCGGTGTGCGCTACGACCCGCGGCGCGACTTCACGCCGCTGACCCTGGTGGGCGTGACGCCGAACATGCTGACCTGCGCGCCGGCACAGAAGGCGCGCACCCTGCCCGAGGTCGTGGCGCTGTGCCGCGAGCGGCCGGGCCGCGTGTCCTTCGGCTCCTCGGGCATCGGCTCGGCGCAACACCTGGCCTTCGAGATGTTCAAGCTGCAGGCCAAGGTCGATGCGGTTCATGTGCCCTACAAGGGCTCGAGCGCCCTGATCGTCGACCTGCTCGGTGGGCAGATCGACTATGCCTTCGACACCATGACCGCCGCCACGCCCTTCGTGAAGCAGGGCAAGGTGATTGCGATCGCGCAGACGCGGCTGCAGCGCGCGCGCAGCCATCCCACCGTGCCCACGCTCGCCGAGTCGGGCTTTCCGGGGCTGGACGCGGCCTCGTGGTACGGCCTGGTCGGCCCGCGCGGCATGGCCGCGCCGATGGTGCAGCGCATGAGCGAGGACATCAACCGCGTGCTGGCCCTGCCCGACATCGCGCAGCGGCTCGACGAGTTCGGCGCCGAGGACGCGGGCGGCAGCCCCGAGAAGTTCGGCGCCTTCATCGCGAGCGAGTACGCCAAATGGGGCCGCATCGTGAAGGAAGCCGGCGTGCGCGCCGACGCCTGAGACCATTTTCCTTTCCCCCTGAAAGACGCCAACCGATGAGCGACACCTCCTCCTCCCGTCCCCTCCCTTTGGCCGGCGTGCGCGTGCTCGACGTGAGCCAGGTCATGGCCGGCCCCTATGCCTGCATGCTGCTGGCCGACCTCGGCGCCGACGTCATCAAGGTCGAGCCGCCGCAGGGCGGCGACCAGACGCGCGGCGCCATGGGCTTCAAGCTCAAGGGCACGGACAGCATGGGCTTCCTCAACATGAACCGCAACAAGCGCTCGATCGCGCTCGACCTCAAGTCCGACAGCGGGCGCGAGGTGCTCTACAAGCTGGTAGCGCAGGCCGACATCCTGGTGGAGAACTACCGCCCCGGCGTGATGAAGCGGCTGCGCACCGACTACGAGACGCTCAGCGCGATCAACCCGCGGCTGGTCTACGTCAGCATCTCGGGCTTCGGCCAGACCGGGCCCTGGGCCGGCCGGCCGGGCTTCGACCTGATGGCGCAGGCGATGTCGGGAATCATGAGCGTGACCGGCCATCCCGACGGCCCGCCCGCCAAGGCCGGCGTGCCGGTGGCCGACATCGGCTGCGCGCTGTTCGCCACCTACGGCATGCTGTCGGCCTATATCGGCGCCAAGGCCACGGGACGCGGCCAGTACGTCGATGCCTCGCTGTTCGATTCCGCGCTGGCCTTCTCGATCTGGGACATCAGCGAGTACTGGGGCACGGGCCGCGAACCCGAGCAGCTCGGCACCGCCAACCGCATGAGCGCGCCCTACCAGGCGATGAAGGCGGCCGATGGCCACTTCGTGATGGGCGCCACCAACCAGAAGCTGTGGCAGACGCTGTGCGCCACGCTGGAGCGGCCCGACCTGCTCGATGACGCACGCTTCGCGACGGTGTCGCTGCGCCTCGCGAACCGGCATGCGCTGGTCGAGAGCCTCGAGCGCAGCTTCGCGCAACAAGGTTGCGAGCACTGGATCGACCGGCTGCTGGCCGTGGGCATTCCTGCCGGGCCGATCCTCAGCTACCCCGAGGCCTTCGAGAGCGAGCATGGCCGCCACCGCCGCATGCGCATCGAGATCGACCACCCGGTGGAAGGCAAGGTGCCGAACATCGGCTTCGCGGTGAAGATGGGTGGCACGCCGCAGCAGGTGCGGCGCGCCCCGCCGCTGCTCGGGCAGCACACGGCCGAGGTGCTGGCCGAGCTCGGCATCGATGCGCCGGCGCAGCGCGAGCTGGCCGCGGCCGGAGCCTTCGGATCATGAGCGAAGGCAGCGTTCATCTCTCGGTGACGGAGGGCATCGCCACGCTGGTGTTCGACCGGCCGGCCGCGCGCAATGCCATGACCTGGGCCATGTACCAGTCGCTCGCCGCGCACTGCGAATCGCTGGCCGCGCGCGCCGGCGAGGTGCGCGTGGCGGTGCTGCGCGGCGCGGGCGGCCAGGCCTTCGTGGCCGGCACCGACATCGCGCAGTTCCGCGACTTCGCGGGCGGCGACGACGGCGTGGCCTACGAGCGGCGCATCGATGCCGGCATCGGCCTGATCGAGGCGCTGCCGATGCCGACCGTGGCGGTGGTCGAGGGCTGGGCCGTGGGCGGCGGACTCGCGATCGCGACCGCCTGCGACTTCCGGCTGGCAACGCCGGGCGCGCGCTTCGGCGTGCCGATCGCGCGCACGCTGGGCAACACGCTGTCGTCGCTGAACTTCGCGCGGCTGCGCGCGGCCTGGGGCCTGCAGCCGGTGCGGCGCATGCTGCTGCTGGCGCAGATCCTCGATGCGAACGAGGCGCTGGCCTGCGGCTTCCTCGAGCAGGTCTGCGCGAGCGAGGCGCTCGACGGCGCGCTGCAGTCGCTGTGCGCACGGCTGGCCGCGCTCGCGCCCGTGACGCAGGCGGCCGCCAAGGAAGCGCTGCGCCGCGGCACGGCGCAGGGCGCGCCCGACACCGACGACCTCGTGCGCCGCTGCTACGGCAGCGCCGATTTCGCCGAGGGCGTGGCGGCCTTCACCGAGGGACGGCCACCGGCCTGGCGCGGCCGCTGATCAGGTCGCGACCGCGCGCGCCGAGGCGCGCTGGATGCATTCGACGAAGTGCTGCGCGGCCGGCGTCAGCAACTGGCCGCGGCGCTTGACCACGCAGACGTTGAGCGTCGGCAGCGTCTCGACCACGTCCACGCGCCGGATGCCGTGGCGCTTGAAGCTCAGCGCGGCCAGCGGCTCGACGAACAGGCCGATCAGGTCCATCTGCCCGACCAGCGACAGCGCGACCGTGACCGAATGGCCCTGGATCACGCGCTGCGGCGCCGGCAGGCCCAGCGGCAGCAGCGCCGAGATCGATTCACGGCCGCTGAAGTGATCGTCGCCCGGCAGGATCCACTCGGCGGTCGCGAGCTCGGCCATCGAGCGGCTCGCGCGCAGCGGATGGCGCTCGCGCAGTCCCACCACCAGCTTCACCGGGAACAGCTCGATGGCCTCGAACTGCGGATCGAGCCGGCCCGGCACCACGTGGGCCACCGCGAAGTCGAGCGAGCCCTCGCGCAGGCGCGCCAGCATCCAGGGCAGCACCGCCTCGCTGAACTGCACGTCGACGGCCGGCAGCCGGCCATGGAAGTCCTTGAACGCCGCCGGCAGGATGGTCTGCGCGAACGAGGTGCTGACGGCCAGCGCGACCCGGCCCGTGAGCCCGTCGCGGATCTGCGCGATCTCCTCGCGCGCGCGCTGCATGTCGGCCAGCAGCATGCGCGCGCGCGGCGCGAAGGCCTCGCCGAAGGGCGTGAGCCGCACGCCCTTGACGCTGCGCTCGACCAGCGGCGCGTCGACCTCGCGCTCGAGCTCGCGCACGATCTTGGTCACCGCGGGCTGCGAGATGCCGAGCACGCGCGCCGCGGCGCGGATGCTCATCTGCTCGACCACCGCGACGAAGGCGTGCAACTGGTTGGGTTTCATGGAGGACGGGTGCCGGACGGGCGACAACCAAAAGTTATCGTACTGGCCCAATTATTGTCTTTTCAGCGAGCAACCGACTCTCTAGCATCCGTCGCGGCCGAAGACCTTCGACCTACCCGCATTCCCACAGAACCACACCAACACCCCGAGACATGAGCCCCACCCGTCCCGCGCACAGCGCCGCCAGCCGGCGCCAGACCATCGTCGCCACCACCATCGGCAACGGCCTCGAGTTCTTCGACTTCACCGTCTACGGTTTCCTCGCGCTGGTGATCGGCAAGCTGTTCTTTCCCACCTTCAGCGGCTACGGCCAGCTGCTGCTCACCGTCGCGACCTTCGGTGTCGGCTTCATCATGCGGCCGCTGGGCGGCATCGTGATCGGCGCCTATGCCGACCGCGCGGGCCGCAAGAAGGCCATGACCTTGACCATCTTCCTGATGGCGCTGGGCTGCGCGGTGATCGCCTTCACGCCCACCTACGCGAGCATCGGCGTCGCGGCGCCGGTGCTGATCGTGCTGGCGAGATTGATCCAGGGCTTCTCGGCCGGTGGCGAGGTCGGCGCCTCCACCACGCTGCTGGTAGAACATGCGACGCCGCAGAACCGCGGCTACATGGCGAGCTGGCAGTTCGCGAGCCAGGGCCTGGGCGTGATGCTCGGCGCGGTGGTGGTGGGCGCGCTCACCTTCACGCTGTCGCCCGAGAACATGCAGAGCTGGGGCTGGCGCGTGCCCTTCGTCATCGGCATGCTGATCGCGCCGGTGGGCATGTACATCCGCCGCCATCTCGAGGAATCGCTGCAGATCGCGCCCGAATCGGCCACCGCGCCGCGCCGCGAGAGCAGCCTCAAGATCGTCTGCTCGCAGCACGGCAAGACCGTGCTGGCCGCCATCCTCGCGCTGGTCGGCGGCACCACCGCGGCCTACGTCGTCACCTTCTACATGCCGACCTACGCGGTGCGCGAACTCGGCCTCACGCCCTCGGTGGCGCTGTTCGGTGCCGCGCTCACCGGCCTGATCTCGTTCGCCTTCGCGCCCTTCGTCGGCCTGCTGTCGGACCGCGTGGGCCGCAAGCCGCTGATCCTCTGGAGCCGCGTGTTCCTCGTGGTGCTGATCTACCCGGGCTTCCTCTGGCTCAATGCCTCGCCCACGCCCGCCGTGCTGTTCATCGTGCTCGGCGTGCTGAGCCTGGGCCTGGTGGGCCAGACCGTGCCCGGCATCACGATGCTGCCCGAGATGTTCCCGAAGCCGGTGCGCGCCAGCGGCATGTCGCTGGTCTACAGCGTGGGCGTGGCGCTGTTCGGCGGCTTCGCGCCCTTCATCAGCACCTGGCTGCTCAACGCCACCGGCAGCAAGCTCGCGCCAGCCTGGTACCTGGTCGTCATGACCCTGGTCTCGCTGCTGGGCCTGCTCTGGCTGCGCGACCACACGGGCCGCGACATCGACGCAGCCGGCGCGCACGCCTGATCTCCATCGTCTCGAACATTCCTCCCCACGATCCCCCATGACCGCTCTCACCCACAGCACCGCCGCCACGCGGCATTTCTCGGGCACCTATGTCGAGGCCCGCGCCAAGTTCCTCGAAGCCGCGCGCGCTCGCGGCGCGGCTATCGAGTCCTTCGTCAATGAAGCGCATCGCGGCGCGCTCGGCGAGGAACTCGCGACCGACGTCGCGCTGCTCGGTGCCATCGACGCCAAGAAGCTGCTGCTCGTGACCTCGGGCACGCACGGCCCCGAGGGCTTCTGCGGCTCGGGCACGCAGGTCGCGACCCTGCATGACGACGATCTGCTCGCGCGGCTGCAGCAGGCCGGCGTCGCGCTGCTGCTGGTGCATGCCGTCAATCCGCACGGCTTCTCGCACCTGCACCGCACCAACGAGGACAACATCGACCTCAACCGCAACCACATCGACTTCGGCGCGCCGCTGCCGGTGAACGCCGAGTACACCGACGTCGAACCGCTGGTGCTGCCCGCGAGCTGGCCGCCGACGCCGGACGACGAAGCGGCCGTGGCCGCCTACATCGACAAGCACGGCATGCGCGCCTTCCGCGCCGCCGTCACCAAGGGCCAGTACGTCTCGCCCGACGGCCTGTTCTACGGCGGCACCGCGCCTTCGTGGAGCAACAGGACCATCCGCGCGATCCTGCGCAAGTACGCGGCCTCCGCCACCCACATCGGCTGGATCGACGTGCACACGGGCCTGGGCCCCTACGGCCACGGCGAGAAGATCTACCCGGGCCGCAACACGCCCGAAGACCTGGCCATGGCCCATGCCTGGTGGGGCGCCGACGTGTTCGCGCCCTTCGCGGGTGACTCGGCTTCTGCCGACGTCTCGGGCCCGGTGATCTCGACCGCCTACGACGAATGCCCGAACGCGCGCATCGCGCCCATGGGCCTGGAGTTCGGCACCCTGCCCGACAACGAGGTGCTCACGCGCCTGCGCGCCGACACCTGGCTGCGCCGCCATCCCGAAGCCTCCGACGCGCAGAAGCGCGAGATCCGCCGCCAGCTGCGCGATGCCTTCTACTGCGACAACGACGAGTGGAAGGGCATGGTGCTGGGGCAGACGCGCGTGGTGCTGCTGCAGACGCTGCAGGGCCTGCGCAAGGCCTGAAGACGGGGCGCGTCAGCCGAAGTTCGGCGCGCGCTTCTCGCGCAGCGAGGCCACGCCCTCGCGCACGTCGGCGCCCGCGAAGCCCATGAATTCGAGCGCCAGCGAGGCGTCGAAGGTGGGCCCGGCCTGGCGCAGCCAGTTGTTGAGCGCGTACTTGGTCAGGCGGATCGCGCTCTGGCTGCCGGCCGCGAGGCGGTCGGCCACCTCGTAGGCGCGCGGCAGCAGTTCCGCGTCTTCGACCGCCAGCGACACCAGGCCGATGCGCTCGGCCTCCTCGCCGCTGACCGGCTCGCACAGCAGCAGGTGGTACTTGGCCTTCGCCATGCCGCACAGGAGCGGCCAGACGATCGCCGCATGGTCGCCAGCCGCCACGCCCAGGCGGGTGTGGCCGTCGACGATCTTCGCGCCGCGCGTGGCGATCGAGATGTCGGCCAAGAGGCCCGCCACCAGCCCCGCGCCCACGGCCGGGCCGTGCATCGCGCTCACGATCGGCTTGTCGCAGTTGATGATGTTGTAGACCAGGTCGCGCGCCTCGCGCCACACGCGCTGGCGGATCGCGTCGTCGGCCGTCATGTCCTGCACCATGCCGAGGTCGCCGCCGCCCGAGAAGCCCATGCCCTCGCCGCGTAGCACGGCGCAGCGCACCGAATCGTCGGCCGAGACGTCGCGCCAGATCTCGGCCAGTTCGCGGTGGCCGTCGTGGCCGGCCGTGGGCAGCTTGCCGTTGGTCGCGCGCATCTGGATGTCGAGCACGGTGCCGTTGGCGCCGCGGCGCGTGATGGCGAGGGTCTGGTAGCGGGCGTAGTCCATGGTCTTTCCTGTCTCCGGTGCGCGCCGGTCGCGCACGCTCGTTGTTCTTTCAGCGCTGCGCCGCCACCTCGCGGCAGCGCTTCACGTTGGCATCGAGGCGCGGCGCGAGCCCGGGCTCGCAGACATCGCCCGCGGGATCGAGCCGGCACAGGCCGACCACCACGTAGTCCATCACGGCGTCGGTGCACATCGGGTACTTGGCGAGCTGCGGGTTGGCCCTGGACTTGAAGCCCCAGCGCTCCGAGAACTCGATGGTGCGCGCCATCGCGCCATGGAAGAACTCGCGGTTCCTCGAGGCGACGGCGGCCTCCATGCGCGGCAGCTCCTCGTTGAGGTAGCCGACCGATTCGAGCGGGAAGTCGGCCGGGTTCTGCGACTGCGCGCAGGCGAGCGAGGCGCCCAGCAGCAGCGGCAGCAGGCAGGCGGCGCGCGGCAGGCGCGGATGCGTCGTCGAGGAAGGTGCGGTGCGTGGCATGGCCGTCGATTCTGCAACGTTTGCTGACAGTTTTGCTTTCGTCCGATGCGCCGGCGCCACGCGGGAAGCCCCTAACGCCCCTTCTTCTGCTTGTCGAACTTGCGCCAGTACTGGAACTCGTCCTCGTGCACCTCGAGGTCGACCTCCGACACGCGCGCCTGCAGCCGCTCCTGCACGTCGGCCACGGCCTTGTTGTAGATCGTGGGGCCGATCTCCTCGAGGAGGAAGCCGAGCAGCGCGCCCGCCGCGACGTTGCCGATCGGCTCCTCCATGTTCTCGCGGAAATAGCGCTCGATCGAGGTGATGGCCTGCTGGCGCAGCTCGCGCGAAATCTCGATGGTCATGCGGCGGGGTCCTTGCTGGATGCTCGAATGGGGCATTGTGCCGATGCGTGGAGAATCGGGGCCCCGGCCGCGGCACGAACGCGGCCGCCGCCGTCCCACAACCGAACCGATCGATCCCATGGCCCGTCCCTCCCGCCAGCCCCGCATGCTCGAACGCGGCATCCTCTGCCTGCTCATCGGCGCCGCCGTGCTGCTGGGCCCGCACTTCCTGCAGGGCACGCGCTGGTTCGAGATGGTGGCGGGGGCCTCGGTGGTGGGCTGGTTCGCGCTCGCGCTGGGCGCGGCGCTGGTGGTGGTCGAGCTGGTGAAGCGCGGCAAGGATTCGCAACAGCGCTGAGCCGCGCGCCGCTCAGCGCCGCAGCTTCTTGACCAGTTCGACGACCGCGAGCACCACGGCGCCCGCGACGATGCCGACGCCGGCATTGACCAGCATCGAACCCAGCGTGCCGAACACGCCCGAGGTCGCGGCCCAGGCCTCGACCGCATGGCCGAGCGCGGGCACGCCGTGCACCAGGATGCCGCCGCCGACCAGGAACATCGCGGCGGTGCCGGCGATCGACAGGCCCTTCATGAGCCAGGGCGCGCCCGCCAGGAGCGCGCGGCCCACGCCGCGCGCGGCGGCGCTGTCGCGCTGGCTCAGGTAGAGGCCCGCGTCGTCGAGCTTCACGATGCCGGCCACCAGGCCGTAGACGCCGATCGTCATGATCAGCGCGATGCCCACCAGCACGCTGAGCTGGGTGGTGAAGGGCTGGCCCTGCACGGTGCCCAGCGTGATCGCGATGATTTCGGCCGAGAGGATGAAGTCGGTGCGCACCGCGCCCTTGATCTTGTCCTTCTCGACCGCCACCACGTCGACCGCGGCGTCGGCCACGGCCTGCTCGTGGCGCGCGGTGTCGGCCGCGTGTTCCTCCTTGTGCAGGAACTTGTGGGCCAGCTTCTCGCAGCCCTCGAAGCACAGGAAGGCGCCGCCCACCATCAGCAGCGGCGTGACCAGCCAGGGCAGCCAGGTGCCGATGGCCAGCGCGGCCGGCACCAGGATCGCCTTGTTGACCAGCGAGCCCTTGCACACGGCCCAGACCACGGGCAGTTCGCGATCGGCCTTGACGCCGGTGACCTGCTGCGCGTTGAGCGCGAGGTCGTCGCCGAGCACCCCGGCTGTCTTCTTGGCGGCGACCTTGGTGAGGACCGAGACGTCGTCGAGCACGGTCGCGATGTCGTCGAGCAGCAGGAGCAGGCTGGAGGCCATGAATGGGCGAAAGGAAAATGAAAGGCGCGAGCTTAGCCGCAGCCGTGTGCAGGGCCCGTGAATATCCGCACGTACAGCGCCCGTGCCCTGGGGCACGGCCGCCGTATGTACGCCGAAAGCAGTCGGCCGGGGCCGCTACGCCGTCAAAGCGCGCTCAGCGCAATGGCCAGCATGGTGGCCAGCGAGACGCCGAACACCGCGAGGCCGACGACGCGGCGGCGGTGCGTGAGCAGCCACAGCGCCACGCCCGAGAGCGACAGGAAGATCAGGCTGCCGGCCAGCGTGTCGACCAGCAGGATCCACGCGAGCGGCATGCCGCCGCCCTTGTGCATGTTGGTGAGGGTGGCGACGAGGCCGTTGCGCGTGGTGGCGACGCCCACCGAGCGGTTGCCCTGCCAGTAGTCGGCCTGCACGATCTCGTTCGGGCCGCCGAAGTTGAAGGTCCAGTGCGCGGGCTGGGTCAGCGCGGGCGCCTCGGGATCGGCCTTGCGGTCGACCCAGGCCACCGGCTTCGCGGGCTCGATGCGCGTGGAGCGCGGCGGGCCGTCGGTGCGCAAGGCCTGCTGCAGCCAGGCGGCCATGGCCTCGGGCGTGGCCGGTGCCGGTTCGGGCAGCGCGAGCTGGGCCCGGCTGCGCTCCTGCGATTGCGGCAGCTTCATCACGTTGCGGTGGTTGAGCCAGATGCCGCTGAAGCCGAACAGCAGCCCGAGCACCGCGCCCCAGAGGCCGAACCAGCCATGGGTGCGGCGGATCCACTGCACGGCGAGCGTGCGGCGCTGGTGCGATTGCACCCGGCGGGCGTGGCCCGGGGCGTGTCCGGCGTCCATGTCAGGCGACGTCGCGCTTGAGGCGGATTTCTTCGATCCGCACGCTGCCGAGCTGCGTGGTCTTGGCGGTCTTCATCTCGCGCTTGAAGCCGGCCAGCTCATGGAAGCGCATGGCGCGGTCGTTGCGGATCGGCACCCAGATGGTGACGGTGGTGCAGCCCTCTTCCTCGAGGCCTTCGCGCGCGGCGTCCCAGAGGGCGACGCCGATACCCTTGTCCCAATGCTCGGGACGCACGTAGAGGGCCCAGATCTCGCCCGCGGTGGACGGCGTCTTGGGGTCGCGCGAGCGGTCGAAGCCGACGAAGCCGACGACCTTGCCGTCGAGCTCGGCCACATGGACCTGCGGTTCGCTGAACTCGATGGCTTCGCGCCACTTGGCCTCGCGCGAGGCGAGCGCCAGCGCGCGCAGCTCCTCTTCGGGCAGGATGCCTTCGTAGGCGGCCTTGGCGGCGGCGGCGTGGACTTCTGCGATGGCCTTGGCATCGCGCATCGTGGCGGGGCGAACTTCGTGGTCGGACATGAATGCGGGAAAAACGGATGGAACCGCCTATTGTCGCCGCACCGCTAAACTCCCAGCCCATCACCGCAGCAGCTCAGGAGAAACCTCATGGCCAAGGGTCAGCAACGTTCCAACAAGGAAAGCAAGAAACCGAAGAAGGACACCTCCCCGCCGAAGGCCCCGGCACTCGGCGGCGAGCCGGTGCGCGCGGTCGTCACCACGGCGGTGATTCCGCGCGGCAAGCTCAAGAACAAGTGATCCGCCACCCGTGAGCGACGCGCCGGCCTCGCCGCCCTCCCCCACCGCGCCCCCGGCCCAGCCGCGCAATCCGCTGCACGGGCTGACGCTCGAGGCCATCGTGACGGCGCTGCACGCGCACTACGGCTGGCAGCAGCTGGGCGAACTGGTGCCGGTGCGCTGCTTCACGCACGAACCCAGCGTGGGTTCGAGCCTGCGCTTCCTGCGCAAGACGCCGTGGGCGCGCGAGAAGGTCGAGAGCCTCTACCTCTTCATGCTGCGCGAGCAGCGCCGCCAGGGCACCTCGACGCCGCGGCCATGAAGGTCCGCCTCGAGCCCTCGGGCCTGGTCTTCGAGACCGAGGCCGGCACCAGCGTGCTGAAGGCGGCCGAGGCGGCCGGCATCGAGATGCCGAGCTCGTGCCGCAACGGCACCTGCCGCACCTGCATCTGCCGATTGCTCGAGGGCGAGGCGCGCCACACCATCGAATGGCCGGGCCTGAGCGCCGAGGAAAAGGCCGAGCGCTGGATCCTGCCCTGCGTGGCCGAGGCGCTGGGCGACATCGCGATCGACGCGCCGCAGGCCTTCTCGCTGTTCGACGACGCCTGACTCAGCCGCGCACGGCCGGCGCCGCCACCACCAGCCGGTCGCGCCGCGCCAGCGAGGGGAAGAGCCTGAACCAGGTCAGCGCGACCAGCATCGTGCCGACACCGCCCACCACCACCGAGCCCACCGGCCCGAGCAGCGCCGCGGTGGCGCCCGACTCGAATTCGCCGAGCTGGTTGCTGGCACCGATGAAGATCGAGTTGACCGCGCTGACCCGCCCGCGCATGGCATCGGGCGTCTCGAGCTGCACCAGCGTCTGGCGGATCACCACGTTGACCATGTCGGCGCCGCCCGAGACCGCGAGCGCGACCAGCGAGACGATGAAGCTGCGCGAGAGGCCGAACACCACCATGCACAGGCCGAACAGCGCGATCGCCATCAACAGCGCGCGGCCCACGCGGCGCTCGATCGGCCGGCGCGTGAGCGCGATCGACATCACGAGCGCGCCGACCGCCGGCGCGCCGCGCAGCAGGCCCAGGCCCCAGGGACCGGTGTGCAGGATGTCCTTGGCATAGATCGGCAGCAGCGCCACCGCGCCGCCCAGCAGCACCGCGAACAGGTCGAGCGAGACCGCGCCGAGCACCGGCTTGCGGTTCCAGATGAAGTTGACGCCCGCGAACACCGTGCCGAGCGTGACCGGCTCGCGCGCCTTGGGCACGTAGGCATAGCGCAGCCGCAGCACCAGCGCGCAGGCCACCACGAAGAACAGCACGCTCGCGCCGTAGACCACCGCCATGCCCGCCACGAACAGCAGGCCGCCGAGCGCCGGCCCGCCGATGATCGCGCCCTGCATGCCGGCCGAGCTGAAGGCCATGGCGCGCGCCAGCATGGCCGGCGGCACCAGCATCGGCGTCAGCGCCTGCTGGGCCGGCATCTGGAATGCGCGCACCGCGCCCAGCACCAGCGACAGGCCCAGCAGCAGCGCACGGCTGTCCTGGCCGCGCAGCACCGCGAGCAGCAGCGCCAGCGCCACCAGCCCCTGCACCGCGAAGCAGGCCGCGACGATGCGCCCGCGATGGTGGCGGTCGACCACATGGCCCGCCAGCAGCGCCAGCAGCAGCGCCGGCACGAACTGGTAGAGCCCGACCAGGCCCAGGTCCCAGGCGCTGCCCGTCAGGTCGTACATGTGCCAGCCGATGGCCACCAGCAGCATCTGCGAGGCGGCGGTGCCGAACAGGCGTGCCACCCACATCTGCATGAACGGGCGTTCGCGCGTGAGGTCGGAAAAACTCGGTGGGGACGGCACCGCGCCGGCGGCGGCATCGAGGGGAGAGGAAGCGGAGGCTGGGGAGCCAGTGGCGGGGCCGGACATCCGTCCGAGGATAGCCCACCCACCATGAGCCGCGCATGAGGGCCCGCGCGGCGCGCTTCTACACTCGGGCCCTCCCATGGTCCCCCCGCCCCCGCTGCAACCCGTTCACGAAGACGCCCACCTGCTGGTGCTCGAGAAGCCCGCCGGCCTGCTGTGCGTGCCCGGCCGCGGCGAGGACAAGCAGGACTGCCTGAGCGCGCGCGCCCAGCGCCAGTGGCCCGATGCGCTGATCGTGCACCGGCTCGACATGGCGACCAGCGGCCTGGTGCTGATGGCGCGCGGCCTCGAGATGCAGCGCGCGCTTGGCGACGCCTTCGCCACGCGCCGCGTCGACAAGCGCTACGAGGCGGTGGTCGACGGCCTGCTGCCCGTGGACGCGGAATGGGCCCGCATCGATGCGCCCTTGATGGCCGACTGGCCGCGCCGCCCGCTGCAGAAGATCGACCCGGCCGGCAAGCCCAGCCTCACGCGCTGGCGCGCGCTGGGCGGCATCGACGGCGAGGCGCCCTGCAGCTACCTGCTGCTGGAACCGCTCACCGGCCGCTCGCACCAGTTGCGCGTGCACCTCGCGTCGATCGGCCATCCGATCCTCGGCGATGCGCTCTACGGCAGTCCCGAAGTGCAGGCGCGCGCGCCGCGCCTGCTGCTGCATGCGAGCGCGCTGGGCTTCGAGCACCCGGCCACGCGCGAGCGCATGCGCTTCGCGAGCCGGCCCGATTTCGGGCCGCGCTTCGAGGCGTTGCGGGAGGCGGGAGAAGGCTCGGAGTGAGCGTCGGGAATCGGCGGGATTCGAAGCGGTGGCGCGGCGTTCTTCTCAGCCGCCCTTGACCACCAGCACCGGCACCATCGAGTCCTGCAGCACGCGCTGCGTCACGCTGCCGAGCAGCAGCTTCTCGATGCCACTGCGGCCGTGCGAGCCCATCACGATCAGGTCGGCCGCGATGGCGATGGCCGTGTCCACGATGCCTTCGTGCACCACGTGGCCGTCGATCACGCGCTGGTCGCTGTGCAGGCCTTCGGCCGCCAGCGCGGCCACGCCGCGCGCGAGTGCCGCATTGGCGCTCGAGGTGGCCGCGGCGAGGTACTCGTTCTGGCCCAGCGCATAGTCCGCGCCCACGCCGATGAAGGGGTAGTTGTCGATCACGTGGATCAGGGTGATGCGGCTTCCGAAGGCCAGCGCCAATCCGCTGGCCTTGCTGACCGCGAGCATGGAAGTTTCGGAGCCGTCGATGGGGACCAGGATGTGATTGAACATGGCGGACCTCGCTTTCTTCGTTCGCAGGCAGACAGGGTCCAGTCCACGGGCCGTATGAGATGGCCGAAGACCGGGCCCCGAATTTAACCGCAAGGCCGCGACACAACTGTAGGACGCCTCCCAGCCAGGGAAATCGCGGATACCGCGCTCGCGCGGCCCGCGTCCGCAGGCCGCGCGGTGCCTCGCGGCGCGGGTTTCAGTCGCCCTGAAAACCCTGGGCGCGGCAGGTGATCACCAGCGTGTCGCGCCAGCCCGTGCCGTTCTCCTCGAGCGGCTGGATCGGCGTCGATTCGTGGATCACGCGCGCATCGTCGAGCAAGAGCAGCGTCCACGGCTCGGTCATGGTGAAGCGCTCGCCGCGCCGCCCGTTGGCCTCGAACACGCGCGTCTCGCCGCCCTTGATGTCGTGGCGGCCCACCAGCGCCACCGCCACCAGGTCCACGCCGTCGCGGTGCGCGCCCTCGGGCGTGGGCCGGCCGATGCCGCCCGCGGTGTCGATGCGGAACTGGTGCGCTTCCACGTACCAGCGCTGCGCGCCGCGCAGCTGGTTCGCCGCTTCGCCGAGCTTCACGATCAGCCGCTGCCAGGCCGGCTGCGCGATCGTGGCCGCGAGCATCGGCGCGAACCAGCGCTGCATGCCGCCATGCAGCGCGTTGTATTCGACCGGCTGCCAGTGCGCGCGGCGCGGCACCTGCTGCATCGCCTCGCCGTCGACGGTGAAGCATTCGTGGCGCCGCGTGCGGTAGCGGCCACCGTCCTTCAGGTATTCGTCGGGCGGAAGATCGTTCCAGTCGGCATGCAGCGCCTCGAGCTGCGCGACCGGCAGGCCGAGCCAGTCGCCCACGGCCTGGGGACCGAGCACCGCGTAGCCCTGGTCGCGCAGTGCGGCCGGCAGTTCCGCGGGGTGGATGAAGGGTGGATCGAAGGCCGGGGTGGTCACGACGCCGTGACCTTCACGTCTTTCCAGAACGCGACGCGGTCGCGGACCATGTCGGCCTCGGGCTTGGGGTCGGCGTAGTACCAGGCGGCGTCGGTGTTGAGCTCGCCGTTGACCAGCAGCGAGTAGTAGCTCGCGGTGCCCTTCCAGGGACAGGTGGTCTTGTGGTTGCTGAAGGTCACGACGTCGCGGTTGAGCGACGAGATGGGGAAATAGTGGTTGCCCTCGACGAGGACGGTGTCGTCGCTTTCGGCGATGGTGGCGCCGTTCCAGGTGGCTTTCATTTGGGTTTGGGTCTCCGACTGAAGGGATTTGTTTGGCCGGAGGGGTATTGTGACTGTTTGGTTTCTGGTGTTTTGTTGGGGTGGTTTTTGGGTTGCTCTTCTTGCTGAGGCTGTTGGCCGGGTCTCGCCCCGGCGGGCGAGTCACTTTCTCTTGTCTCGCCAAGAGAAAGTAACCAAAGAGAAGGCGACCCCACTGTCTGTGTCCCTCCGCTTCGCTACGGGCAACCTGCGGTGCTCGGGGAAAGCGGGGGTCCGCAGAACTCGCTGCGCTGCGCTCCGCTCAGACAGCTGCGGCCCTTATCCCGCTTTCCCCTGCGCTCCTCGGCACAGCCAGAGGGGATTAGGGTCAACGCGCCATGGCGCGTCCTTGTGTGGTGAGTGCGCATGCATAGGCCTTGGATCTTTCACTGAGGCCGAGCGAAGCAAAGGCCCGAAGGGTCTGCTGGGCCGAGCATCGCGATGGCCCGACCCACCCCCTCTGGCTGCGCCGAGGAGCGCAGCGTTTCGCGGATAAGGGCTCGCAGCTGTCTGAGCAGAACGCAGTGGAGCGAGTTCTGCGAGACCCCGCGAAACGCGAGCACCGCAGGTTGCCCCGCAGCGCAGCGAAGGGGTCGCAGACAGTGGGGTCGCCTTTTCTTTGCCTACTTTCTTTTGGCGAAGTGTATGGACCGGGCACATGGTGGACAGGTGTGCGAGGACATGGTGGACACCATCGGGCGTATCGCCCGATCGGAAGACGACCATGCCCTGGAGCACCCGAGACACCATGAGCCTGAGAGAAGAGTTCGTTGCCCTGGCACGCCAGGAAGGTGCCAATCGGCGTGAGCTGTGCCGGCGCTTCGGCATCAGCCCGCAGACCGGCTACAAATGGCTCGCACGCAGCGCCACGCTGGGTGCCGCCGGCCTGGGCGATGCCAGTCGCCGCCCGCACCACAGCCCCGGCGAGACCTCGCCCGAACTTCAACAATCCATCGTCTCGCTGCGCCAGCAGCACCCTGCCTGGGGCGCACGCAAGCTCGCACGGCGCCTGAGTGACCTCGGACAGGGTTGCCTGGCTCCGAGCACCGTCAACTCCATCCTCAAGCGCCACGGCCTCATCAGCGTCCAGGCCAGCAGTGCGGCCACCGCCTGGCAGCGCTTCGAGCACGAGGCGCCCAACAGCCTCTGGCAGATCGACTTCAAGGGCTACGTGTCCACCGCAGCGGGGCCCTGCCATCCGCTGACGCTGCTGGACGACCACTCTCGCTACAACCTGGCCCTGCGCGCCTGTGCCCGCCAGCAAACGGCCAGCGTGAAGGAGCAGTTGCAGGACGTCTTCTCCCGCTACGGTCTGCCGGTGCGCATCAATGCGGACAACGGCGCACCCTGGGGCAGTCCGCGCGAGCCGGGCCAGCTCAGCGAACTCGCGCTGTGGCTCATCCGCCTGGGCGTGCGGGTGAGCTTCAGCAGCCCCTATCACCCGCAGACCAACGGCAAGGACGAGCGCTTCCATCGCAGCCTGAAGGCGGAGTTGCTGGCCGGGCGCAGCTTCCAGGATCTGGCGCAGGCACAGCAGCAGTTCGATCGCTGGAGGCGTATCTACAACCATGAGCGCCCGCACCAGGCGCTGGGCATGAACACCCCGGCGAGCCGGTATCGCGCCAGCGAGAGGGCCTATCCGAGGACGCTGCCACCGCTCGAGTACGGCCCGAACGACACGGTGGTGAAGGTCGGCTGGCTGGGGGAGGTGCGCTTCAAGAGCAAGCGCTTCAAGGTGTCCGCAGCACTTAAGGACCACGAGATCGCGCTGCGCGCGCAGCCCGGGCGAGAGGGCTGCTACGACGTCTACTTCGTGCACCACAAGCTGCGCGAGATCGACCTGCGCGAGGCCTGAGCCACCATGCAGAATGTGTCCACCATGTCCTCGCACATGTGTCACCCATGTCTCCGGTCCATACAGCGAAGCAAAAGAAAGTAGGTCCGCCGCCGGGCGGAATTCCCGGCTCCTGCCTCAGCAAGAAAACACCTCCCAAAAGAACCCTAGAAAACGATCCCTCAAGCCCCCAACCAATGCACGCTAAACAACCTCTCCGAATCCACCCAAACCGCCCCCGGCCGAAACCCCGCCTTCACAGCCAAGGCACGAAACCCATCCACAGTGAACTTGTGCGAGTACTCCGTATGAATGGTCTCCCCTTCCTCGAACCCAAACGACTCCCCATTCACTGAAACGCTCTGAACCCGCCGACTCACCAGATGCATCTCGATCCGCCGCAGAGGCGCATTGAAGAACGCCGCGTGCGTGAACCCATCGAGATCGAAGTCCGCATCCAGTTCAGCATTGGCCCGCCGCAGCAGATTGAGATTGAACGCAGCAGTCACCCCTTGGGCATCGTTGTAGGCCGCATGCAACCGCGCCGGATCCTTCACCAGATCCACCCCGATCAGCATCCCCCCACCACGCAACATGCGGGCCGCCAGTTGCAAGAAAGCCAGCGCCTCGTCAGGCTCGAAGTTCCCCAACGTAGACCCCGGAAAGAACCCCACCCGCCGCCCCGCCCCGGGCATCGGCGCGGGCAACACCAGCGGCATCGTGTAGTCCGCCGCAATCGGCTGCACGGCCAACTCCGGATAGTCCGCACGCAACCGCGCGGCAGCCCCTTCCAGATACTCGCCCGAGATATCGATAGGCAGATAACGCTTCGGCGACTCGAGCGCATCGAGCAGCAAGCGTATCTTGGTCAACGACCCCGCCCCGAACTCCACGATCTCCGCATTCGGCCCGATCTGCTTCGCGATCTCCCCCGCGCATTCGCCGAGGATGCGCAGCTCGGTGCGCGTCGGGTAGTACTCGGGCAGATCGCAGATCTGATCGAACAGCTGCGAGCCGACGACGTCATAGAAGAATTTCGGCGAGATGCTGCGCGGCGTGCGCGCCAGCCCCGCCTGCATCTCGCGCGCGAACTCGGACAACGGCGCGGACGTGGCGGGCGCCACGACGGCGGGACGCTTCTTCGACGAGAACGGCAGCGAAGAAGAAGGGGAAGAAGCAGAAGCAGTCGAAGCTGCCGCGGGAATGGGAGCGAATGGGCGCATGGTCAGAGATCCTTCGCGAGCCGCAGGCCGGTGAATTGCCAGCGCGCGGCCGGCGGGAAGAAGTTGCGATAGCTGGGGCGCGCATGGCCTTCGGGCGTGGCCACGCTGCCGCCGCGCAGCACGAGCTGGCCCACCATGAACTTGCCGTTGTATTCGGCCGCGACGCCGGGCAGCGGCTTGAAGCCCGGATAGGGGTCGTACGAGGAACGCGTCCATTGCCACACATGGCCGGTCATCTGCGAGATGCCCTCGGCGCCGAACGCAGCCTCCCACTCGAATTCGGTCGGCAAGCGCGCGCCGGCCCACTCGGCATACGCGGCGGCCTCGTAGAAACTCAGTTGCGATACCGGCGCCTCGGGCTCGATCGGCCGCACGCCGTGCAGGCCGAACACATGCCAGCCGCCGGCATTGGCCGACGAGGCGCCCAGGCGCGGATCGTCGGGCGCGAGCCAGTAGGCCGGATGGCACCAGCCCTGCGACTGCACCGCGGCCCAGCCGTCGGACAGCCACAGCTCGGGCCGCCGATAGCCGCCATCGGCGATGAACTGCGCATAGTCGCCGCAGCTCACGAGCCGGTCGGCGATCGCATGCGGCTGCAGCAGCGCGCGATGGCGCGGGGTCTCGTTGTCGAACGAGAAGCCCGCGCCGTCATGGCCGATGTCGACCAGGCCGCCCTCGTGCGGCAGCCAGCGCACGGCGGGCGGCACCGCGGCCAGCCGCAGCGCGGGGCCGCCGGCGGGCTTGTAGGCGGGCAGCAATGGGTTGCACGACAGCGCATGCAGGATGTCGGTGAGCAACAGCTCCTGGTGCTGCTGCTCGTGGTTCAGGCCCAGCGTGACGATGGGCTCGAGCGTGGCCCATGCGGCCCCGGCCTCGTCGCTGTCGAGGAAGGCCAGCACGGCCGCGTCGACATGACGGCGGTAGGCATGCACTTCGTCGAGCGAAGGCCGCGTGAGCAGGCCGCGTTGCGGGCGCGGATGACGCGGGCCCAGGGCCTCGTAGTAGGAATTGAAAAGGTAATGTAAACGCCTGTCGAAGGGCTGGTAGCCGCTGGCATGCGGCTGCAGCAGCACGGTCTCGAAGAACCAGGTGGTGTGCGCGAGATGCCACTTGGTCGGGCTCGCGTCGGGCATCGACTGGATGCACTGGTCTTCGGCGGAAAGCGGTGCGGCAAGCGCGAGGCTGGCGGCGCGCACGGAGCGGAACTGCTCTCGCACGGTGCCGGCTGCCGGCGTGATCGGCCGGGAAAGCGTCATGGGATCTCCAGTCGCGGGTCAACGAAGTTTGTAGCCGATGCTTCCGCCGGCGGCGCGTAGGACAAGGGCCCGCCCCCTGGCGCAGGCTGTCCCTCCTCGCGCCATCCGACGGCGGGTCGGCCACTTTGGCACAAGATGGCTTCGCGTGCAGGGCGCTGCGTATCATCCGTTCGATGCAAACGACCAACTCCCCAGGCCGCCCGCGCGTCGTCATCGTCGGCTGCGGTTTCGGCGGGCTCGAAGCGGCTCGCAAGCTGCAAGGCGCCGATGTCGACGTGACGGTGATCGACCGCACCAACCACCACCTGTTCCAGCCACTGCTCTACCAGGTGGCGACCGCCGGGCTGGCGGCGCCGTCGATCGCGGCGCCGGTGCGCGGGCTGTTCCGCGGCCAGGCCAACATCACCTCCCTGCTCGGCGAGGTCACGGCCATCGATCCGACCGCGCGCACGGTGCGCATGGCCGACGGCAACCCCGTGCCCTACGACCACCTGATCGTCGCGGCCGGTGCCACCCACAGCTATTTCGGGCACGACGAATGGTCGGCCAATGCGCCGGGCCTCAAGACCCTGGCCGATGCCTTCGAGATCCGCCGCCGCGTGCTGCTGTCCTTCGAGACCGCCGAGCTCACGACCGACGAACAGCACCGCCGCGCGCTGCTGACCTTCGTGGTGATCGGCGCCGGGCCCACGGGCGTGGAGATGGCGGGCACGCTGGCCGAGATCGCCAAGCACACGCTGGCGGGCGAGTTCCGCCACATCGATCCGGCGAGCGCGCAGGTGCTGCTGGTGGAAGGCGGGCCGCGCGTGCTGCAGGCGATGCCCGAGGGCCTGAGCCAGAAGGCGCTCGAGCAGCTCGAGAAGCTCGGCGTCGAGGTGCGGCTCAACGCGCGCGTGACCGCGATCGACGAAACCGGCCTCGAGGTGCAGACCGGCGGCGGCGCCGACGGCACGCCCGCGCAGAGCTATCGCATCGACAGCAGTTGCGTGGTGTGGGCCGCGGGCGTGGCGGCCTCGCCGCTGGGTCGCATGCTCGGCGCCGCCACCGGCGTCGAATGCGATCGCGCGGGCCGCATCAAGGTCGAGCCCGACCTGAGCCTCGCGGGCCATCCCGAGATCAGCGTGGTCGGCGACCTCGCGGCCGCGATGAGCCATGCGCCCGGCAAGGCGCCGCGGCCGGTGCCCGGCGTGTCGCCCGGCGCCAAGCAGGCCGGGCGCGCCGCGGCCGCCAACATCCTGCGCCGCATCGCGGGCCAGCCCACGCAGGCCTTCCGCTACCGCGACTACGGCAACCTCGCGACCATCGGCCGCAACTCGGCCGTGGTCGACCTGGGCACGCCCTTCGGCGCGCTGCGCTTCAGCGGCCGCCTCGCGTGGCTGTTCTGGCTGTTCGCGCACGCGTACTTCCTGATCGGCTTTCGCAACCGCATCGTGGTGATGATGGACTGGGCCAGCGCCTACTGGAGCTTCCAGCGCAATGCGCGCGTGGTGGCCGACGTGAACGGCCGCAGCGAATCCTGAGCCGCGCCGCCACCGGAGGTCCCGCATGTCGCTGCTGTCCTGGATCGCGCTGCACGCCCTCATGGCACTGTTCTGGCTCTGGATACTGCGCTGGGGCGGCGCGCACTGGCTCGAGGGCAGCTTCGCCTCCGGCTTCCTCGTGAGCATCTTCGCGCCGCGCTGGAGCGAGGAAGGCCTGCGCATGTTCGCGCTGCTGATGCTGATCGTGTGCGGCATCAGCTTCGTGCTCGGGCTGTTCATGCCCGGGCTGCGCTGCTGGTACGGCGGCGCCTGCTGAGCGCCGCCGTCCGCTCTCGGCTGCGGGCGCTCAGGTCCCGACCACGCCGCCGTCGTTCTTCGTGATCGCCACCGTCGCCGAGCGCGGCCGGCCCGCGCCGTCGGGCCACTTCGACACCGCGAGCGGACGCTCGGGATCGCTGCGCTCGTTGGCCGGCTCGCCCGGATGCTGGATGTTGATGAACAGCGTGCGCAGGTCGGGCGTGGCCGTGAGGCCGGTGATCTCGCAGCCGGCCGGGCCGAGCAGGAAGCGGCGGATCTCGCCCTGGGTCGGATCGCAGGCCAGCATCTGGTTGTTCGGCAGGTTGGCGTACTCGCCCTTGCCGAGCGTGGAGGTCGAGACGTCGGTCTGGATCCACAGCACGCCGCGCGCGTCGACCATCAGGCCGTCGGGGCTGCCGAAGGCGTCGCCCTTGACGTTGCCCTGCGCTTCCCAGCGCGACTGCTTCGGGTCGCCCGCGAGCACCAGGTGGTTCCACGCGAACCTGGTGCCGTCGAGGTCGCCCTGTTCCTTCCAGCGGATGATCTGGCCCATGGTGTTGTTGGAGCGCGGATTGGCCGCGTCCATGAACGGCTGGCCGGCACCGCCGCGGTTGCTGTTGTTGGTCAGCGTGCAGTAGACCTCCTTGGTCAGCGGATCGACGGTGGTCCACTCCGGGCGGTCCATCCTGGTCGCGCCCAGCAGGTCGCTGGCCTGGCGCGACTTGATCAGCACGTCGCCCTGGCTCGCGAAGCCCTTGTCGGCCACGAGTCCGTTCTTGCCCTGCACCAGCGGCAGCCATTCGCCGCTGCCGTCGACGTCGAAGCGCGCCACGTAGAGCGTGCCGTGGTCGAGCAGCTCGCGGTTGGCGGCCGCGCCGCCGGGCTTCACCGCGTCGCGGCTCACGAACTTGTAGATGTACTCGAAGCGCGAGTCCTCGCCCATGTAGATGACGGCGCGGCCGTCGGCGGTCAGCGCGGTGGCCGCGCCCTCGTGCGCGGCGCGGCCCAGCGCGGTGCGCTTGCGCGGCGTGGAAGCCGGGTCCCGCGGATCGATCTCCACCACCCAGCCGTAGCGATTGGGCTCGTTCGGGTTCTTCGCCACGTCGAAGCGCGGCTCGTGCTCGTGCCAGCGGTACTTGGCGCCGTTGCCCTTGCGGATGCCCCAGCGCTTCTGGTGCGCGTCGGGCGACTCGGGACCCTCGAAGTAGTCGGCGAAGTTCTCCTCGCAGGTCAGGTAGGTGCCCCAGTGCGTCTGGCCGTTCGCACAGTTGTTGAAGGTGCCGAGCACCTGCGTGCCGCCGGGGTCGGCCGCCGTGCGCAGCATCGGATGGCCGGCGGCCGGGCCGCTCAGCGTCATCGGCGTGAGCGCGGTCACGCGGCGCGCGAAGCGCGAGGGCAGCAGCTGCGACCACTTCGCGCCGTCGCGCTGCAGCTCGATCACCGACACGCCATGCGCGTTCATCGACTTGCGCACCTTCTCGCGGGTCCAGGTCTTCATGCCGTCGGTGTGCAGCAGGCCGTCGTCGACGTACTCGTGGTTCAGCACCAGCAGGCCGCGGTTCGAGCCCTCGAGCGGGAAGAAGGCCATGCCGTCATGGTGCATGCCGGCCTGCAGCGCCTGGTCGTCGGCCGAGTTGGAGCCGTCGGTCCTGAAGGCGGGCATGCTGCCCGCGACGCCGGTGGGATCGCCCCAGCGGTAGAGCACCTGCGCGCTGTAGCCCTCGGGCACCACCACCTGGTCGACCGCGGCCATCGCGATGCCCTTGAAGCCGATCGCGCGGCCCAGGCCGGCAACCGCGCCACCGCCGCCGGCGGCGGTCGAGGCACAGCCCGCGAGCGGGCCGAACAGCCCCGCCACCGCGGCCGCGAGGCCGCCGCGCACGAGCACGCGGCGCGCCGGATCGGACACCTCGTGGATCGTGGGGTTGGCGCTGGGGTTGGAGTCCTCCATCCGGTCGAAATTCTTGGCCATGTCGTCGTTCTCTGCGCTGCGTGGGTTGCAAGAACCCCGGATGCTCTGCGCGCCGCATGAATCTCGCGTGACATGGGCCGCGCCCGACCCGAAGGCACTCAGAACGACGAGAAGAAGTTGTCGCTCCAATGCGATTCGCGTCGCTGCCGGCGCCATTCCCAGGGCGGCGTGGGCTTGGTGTCGGCCCACAGCCCGGCGCGCTGCGCGCGGGCGCCGTCCTGCAGCCGGAACAGGTCGCCGCCGCGCTTGCTCGCGATGCCGTGGTAGTCGTAGACCCAGGCCCAGCCCTCCGACACCATGCGCCGGCCCGCGTCCTCGCCGTTGCACGACACGTCGGCCACGGTGCGGCCGTAGCGGTCGGTGTCGCGCGCGGTGATCTGCGCCTTCTCCGCATAGCACAGCCGGCTCAGCGCCTGGCGGCTGCGCTGGCCATAGGGCTGCGCCTTCTCGGGCGCGTCGATGGCGGCGATGCGCACCTTGACCTGTTCGTAGGCGCCGCTGCGGCCGCAGCGCGCGGTCAGCGTGTCGCCGTCGCTGACGCCGACGACGAGGCAATTGCGGGAGGAAGCGGCCGAGGCCAGCAGGGGAAAGGCGAGGAGGACGGGAAGGAGTGCGCGCGGGTGCATGAAGAAGGAAGACGGGTCGCAAGCGGCGACGACGCATCGAGGCTAAGGGATTCCCGCGCCGCCCGCGCCCGGTACACAGACTTTTTCCTTCCCGTGCCCGCCCGCCGCCCGCACCGCGGGGCGCGGGCCCCGAAGGCTCAGGCGTTCTCGGCTTCCTGCAACAGGCGCCACATGACCTTGCCGCTGCCGCTCTTGGGCAGTGCGTCGACGAACTGCACCTGGCGCGGGATCTTGTAGACCGCCATGTTCTCGCGGCACCAGTCGATGATCTGCTGCGCGGTCGTGTCCTTGTGGGTGGGTCGCAGCACCACCACGGCCTTGACCGATTCGCCGCGGTAGGCGTCCTTGGTCGAGATCACGCAGGCTTCCTGGATCGCCGGGTGGCGGAACATCAGCAGTTCGACCTCGGCCGGCCAGACCTTGAAGCCGCTGGCGTTGATCATGCGCTTCAAGCGGTCGGTGATGAAGAAGTAGCCCTCCTCGTCCATGCGGCCCATGTCGCCCGAGCGGAAGAAGCGCTTGCCCTCGAACTCGACGAAGGCCGCGGCCGTGGCCTCGGGCCGCTTCCAGTAGCCCTGGAACACCTCGGGGCCGTGGATGATGATCTCGCCCGATTCGCCCGGCGGCAGTTCCTTCAGCGTGTCGGGGTCGACCACGCGCGCGTCGGTGCTCATGAACGGGATGCCCAGGCACTGCTGCTTGGGATGGTCGGCCGGGTTCGAGTGCGAGGGCGCGGCCGTCTCGGTGAGGCCGTAGCCTTCCTGGTACTTGAGGCCGAACTGGTCCTGCAGCCGCTGCGCCACCGCCTGCGGCATGGCCGCGCCGCCGCCGCCGATGTAGCTGAGGCTCGAGAGGTCGTAGCTCGCGAAGTGCGGGCTCGCCATGAGGTCGATCACCATGGTCGGGATGTTGGTCCAGCTCGAGACCTTCCAGCGCGAGATCAGGCGCCCGGCCACGTCGCGGTCCCAGCGCGGCATGATGACCAGCGTGGCGGCCGCGAGGATCGCGGTGTGCATCATGCTGACCACGCCGGTGATGTGGAACATCGGCACCACGGCCAGCACCACCACCTCGGAATGCGCGCAGCCCCACAGCACGCCCGACAGGGCGTTGTGCATCAGGCTCGAATGGTGGTGGATGCAGCCCTTGGGCAGGCCGGTGGTGCCGCTGGTGTAGGGCAGCAGCGCCATGTCGTTGGCGCCCACCACGTGCTCGGGCACCGGGTGGCTGCTCTCGAGCGCCTCGGTCCAGGCCATGACCTCGCCGCCGGCCAGCGCGGGCAGCGGATGGCGGGTGCCGAGCCAGTCGACCCAGGCGGGCGCGGGCGCGTCGTCGCCGGTCACGCCGGGATCGAAGGCGTCGGTGAACTGGGTCACGATCAGCCTCGACAGGCGTTCGCCCTCGGGCAGCGCGTCGCTGGCCTTGGCCAGCTCGGCGGCCAGGTCGCCGGTGGTGATCGCCACCTTGGCATCGGCGTCGGTGATGTAGTGCTTGAGCTCCTCGGCCCGGTTCATCGGGTTGACCGGCACCACCACGGCATTGGCGCGCAGGATCGCGAAATGCGCGATCACCAGCTGCGGGCAGTTCTGCATGTCGAGCAGCACGCGGTCGCCGCGCTTCACGCCCAGCGCGTGCAAGGTGCCGGCCAGGCGCTCGACCTGGCTCGCCAGCTCGCGGTAGCTGGTGACGCGGCCGAAGAACACCAGGGCGTTGTTGTCGGGATAGCGCTCGGCGGCGGTCTTGAGGTTGTGCCAGAGCGATACCGCGGGCACGGTGATCGAATGCGGCAGGCGTTTGGGCCAGAACTTGTGATGCGGGCGTTGTTCCAGGGTCATGGCAGGCGGGCGGAAGGGAATGGGAAATCCGGGGCGGGGCGCGTCCGGCCGGAATGCCGGGCGCGCGGGCCGCACGCCAGCCTAAGCCGAGCGCGACGCCGCTCCCATCGGGGAAGCCCCCGGAGCGTCACCTTGGCGACGCCCTTTTTTCTACGTCGCCCGATCGCGGCCCGTCGAAACGGCCGGGGCGACAGCGCCCGCGACTACAGACGCTGCGCCCGGTTTCGGCGATACCCGGGGCTTCGCATCCCGTTCACCCATCCACCGACCACCGAAGGAGCATCTCCATGGCAGCAGAAAAGCACGCGAGCGTTCACTGGGAAGGCGCCGGCAAGACCGGCAAGGGCCAGGTCAGCACCGAGACCGGCGCGCTCAAGGACTACCCCTATGGCTTCGCCAGCCGATTCGAGGACGACCGGCGCGGCACCAACCCCGAGGAGATCGTCGGTGCCGCGCACGCGGCCTGCTTCACGATGGCCTTCGCTTTCGCGCTCGAGAAGGAAGGCCTGGCCGCCACGAAGATCGACACCCGCGCGGCCGTGCGCCTGGCCAAGGACGGCGAGGGCTTCAAGATCGACCGCATCGCGCTCGAGCTCGACGCCGCCGTGCCCAACCTCGACGAGGCGAAGTTCCAGCAGATCGCGGCAGCCGCCAAGGCCGGCTGCCCGCTGTCGAAGGCGCTCGCGAGCGTGCCCGAGATCACGCTGAAGGCGACGCTGGCCGGCTGAGCGCCTTGCCTATGATCGTCTCCTCACCAAGAACGAGGAGACGGATCATGAACAACACCCTGCGGACCGCGCTCGCGGTCCTGTCGCTGGCCGTGGGCACGGCCGCCACGGCGGCCTTTCCCGACAAGCCGATCAAGGTCGTGATCGGCTTCCCGGCCGGCGGGCCGCTCGACCAGCATGCGCGCCTGCTGACCGACAAGCTGCAGGCGGCGCTGGGCCAGCCGCTGATCGTGGACTACAAGCCCGGCGCGGGCGGCTCGGTGGGCGCCGACGCGGTCGCCAAGAGCCCGGCCGACGGCTACACCCTGATGCTCGCGAACACTGGCGTGGCCGTGATCAATGGCGCGCTCTACAGCAAGCTGCCCTACGACACGCAGCGCGACTTCGTGCCGATCGCGCGCACCGCGATGCAGCCGCTGGCGCTGCTGGTCACGCCCAAGCTGCCGGTGCAGAACCTCAGGCAGTTCATCGACTACGCGAAGGCGCGTCCGGGCCAGGTCAACTACGGCTCGGCCGGCAACGGCGGCATCAGCCACCTGGTGCCCGAGATGTTCAAGACCGCGACCGGCATCTTCATGGTGCACATCCCCTACCGCGGCAGCGCGCCGGCCTTCACCGACCTGATGGGCGGGCAGGTGCAGTTCATGGCCGAATCGATCCCGCAGGCCGCCAACTACCACAAGCAGGGCAAGGTGCGCGCGCTGGCCGTGACCAGCCGCGAGCGCAACCCCGCGCTGCCCGACATCCCGACCGTGGCCGAGTCGGGCGTGAAGGGTTTCGAGGTGGTGGGCTTCTACGGCTTCTTCGCGCCCAAGGACACGCCGAAGGACGTGGTGGCCAAGCTCAGCGAGGCCTTCAAGCAGGTGCTGACCAGCGCCGAGATGCGCGAGCGCATGGTGAGCCAGGGCGCCGACCCGGCCTTCCTGGGCAGCGAGGAGTTCGCGCGTTTCCTGGCGACCGAGACGCCGCGCTGGCGCGAGGCGGTGAAGGCTTCGGGCGCGCGGATGGATTGAGCCGATGCCGGCGGCTCAGGGCGGCGTGGCCGCATGCCGCTCGAGCCGCGCGCGGTCGAGCAGCTCGATGCCGCGGTAGCGCACGCGCAGCGTGCCGTCCTCCTCCCACAGCTTGAGCTGGCGGTTCACGCTCTGGCGCGACACGCCGAGCATGAAGGACAGGTCTTCCTGCGACACGCCCAGCAGCACGGGGCCTTCGCCGGCGCCCTCGCGCGCGTCGAGCGCGAGCAGCCGGTGCGCGAGCCGCACGGGCAGCGGCATCAGGATCACGTCGTCGATCCAGGCCAGCGCCTGGCGCAGCCGCAGGCACACGAGCCGCGTGAAGGCCATGTGGACCTCGGGCTGCGCGGCCACCAGGCGGTGGAAGTCGGCGGCGGCCACCACCGCCATCTCGGTGGGCTCGACCGCGCAGGTGTCGTAGACGCGCTCGCGCCCGACCAGCAGCGAGACCTCGCCGAACCAGTGGCCCGGTTCGAGCATCGCGATCACGGCCTCGCGCCCGCCGGGCGCCACCACGCTCACGCGCAGCGACCCGGCGACCACGCCGAACAGCGCATCGGGCGAGGAGCCCTTGAGGAACAGCGACTCGCCGCGCGCGAGCGTGCGCCGGTGCGCGACCGCCAGCAATTGCTGCTGCACCCCGGCATCGAGGCGCATGTCGCCGTTGTGCACGGGCGAAGGTGGTGCGCCGGGTTCTTCGGTACGCGAGAAGGTCGACATCTGGGGTTTGTACGGAGCGGCGATTGCCAACACCGGACAGTCTTGTTGGAGAGGCCTGCCGATAGTACGCAGCGCCCCCGGGACCGCGCATTCGCGCCAACCCGGGCCACCCACGATCCCTGTCGCATGGAGCCCCCGATGACCACCCTCACCGACCTGCAAGCCCGCCGCGAACGCCTCGTGCTCGACCACTTCGCCGACGAGACGCGGCAGGACTTCGACGCGGTGCTCGGCACCTTTCCCCATCCTCACTACGAGCTGATCCCCAGCGGCGAGGTGCACGACGGCATCGCGGACGTGCGCCAGTACTACATCGACACGCGCCGCGCCTTTCCGGACCAGCGGCACGAGATCATCCAGCTGCGCCATGCCGACGATTCGGTGATCGTGGAGTTCTGGCTGCTGGGTACGCACCGCGGCCCGCTCAAGGGACTGCCGCCGACGGGCAACAGCTTTCGCTGCCGCATGAATGCGTTCTTCATTTTCGAGGGCGATCGGCTGGTGTGCGAACGGGTCTACTTCGACACGCTGACGATGTTGCGTCAACTGCTGGCTGGTGTTCCTGCCGAGATGGTGGGGGCGCTGGTGGGCGGGTTGTTGGGGCAGCCTGCTGCTGCTTCGAAGAGTGAGGTGATGGAAGCCTGAGATACGCCAGGGGCGCGTGCACAGGACTGCGGGTACTTCCCTCCGCGAATGTCCCCGGCCCTTCGGGCTCCTCCTTGATTTCGCTGCGGGAAGCACCCACTGCCCTGTGCACGAGAAGCGCCGCGGTGGTGCGGCCGGTTCGACCAGCGTGTCCAGGCTCACGTCGATGGGGTACTCCCCGCAGCGAAATCAAGGAGGAGGCCGCAGGCCGGGGGACATTCGCGGAGGGGAGTACCCCGTCGGCGTGAGCCCGTCCCCGGCCTCGACAAGCAAGCAAACAAGGGCCAGAAAAACCATGACCGACGAATTCGCCTCGTTGAAACACTTCACAGGCACCCGCGACTCCCCCATGCCCCAAGACCGCCTGCGCGCCATTCGCCACGGCGCCGAGGCATTGCGCGAGCAATTGCTGGACGACCCACCGGTTCACTTCGCCCGCAGCTTCGACCTGCTGCGCATCCCCTACCCCGCATGGTTCGCGTTCACCGGCGTGTATTCGCAGCAATTGCTCAAGCCGCACATGGTCCATCTGCTGGCGCGCATGGCGGTGGTCCAGTACGACGACTTCCAAGGCCGGCTGCGCACGCTGCTGTTCACGCCGGCCGACTTCGAGGCCGGCAACGAGACGCCCTACTTCAAGCGCCTGGCCGAGAAGACCCCGAAGTTCCTGCACAAGGCGATCGCCCCGGTCTACAACACGGTGCCGCAGGCGCTCGCGCGCTGCGGCATATCGCCGGCGCAGGTCGACTACATCACCTACGACCACCTCCACACCCAGGACCTGCGGCGCTGGCTCGGCACCTCGGGCCTGCTGCCGAACGCCAGGCTGCTGGTGCACCGCCAGGAACTCGCGAGCGTGCGGGGCCTGCTGCCAGTGCAGGCCGAGTGGTACTGCCCGCACGGACTCGACGGCATCGCGGCCGAACGCATCGTGCCCTTCGACGGCAGCATCCAGCTCGGCCACGGCCTCGCGCTCGTGCACACGCCGGGCCATACCGAGGGCAACCACTCGCTGGTCTACCGCACCGGCGACGGCCTGCGCGTGAGCAGCGAGAACGGCGTCTCGGCCGACAGCTGGGCGCCGCTCTCCTCGCGGCACGACGGCATCCGCCGCTATGCGAAAGCGACCGGCGCCGAGGTGATCCTCAACGGCAACACGCAGGAAGGCAGCACCGACCAGTACCTGTCGATGGTGCTCGAGAAGACCCTGGCCGGCACCTCGTCGTCACACGGCTTCAGCAACGTCGTGCCCTCGGCCGAATGCTCGCCGCACTGGCTGTTTCCGGGCGCGCCCACCAGCCACCTCTGGGGCGAAACCAGCTTCGGCACCCCGGTGCACGCCTGAGGCACCCGCACCACCGGCGCACGCCGCCGGCCCATTTCGGTGCACACATCTTGCATACCAGTTGGCACGGAAGCTGCTGGTATGCAGGCACATGGCCACCTCCGCATCCGAAATCAGTGCACGCATCGTCGAGGCGGTGATGGCGCAGAAGCTCGCGCCCGGTTCGCGCCTGGGCGAACAGCAGCTCGCAATGCTGTTCGACTGCAGCCGCACCATCGTGCGCGAGGCGCTCACGCGGCTGGCGGCGCGCGGCATCGTCACCGTGAGCGCGCGGCGCGGCTGGTTCGTGATCGAGCCCTCGCAGGACGAGGCGCGCGAGGCCTTCGAGGCGCGGCGCGTGATCGAGCTCGGCCTCATTCGCAGCGCCGGCAGCGCGGGCAAGCTCCAGAAGAGCGCGCTGCGCCAGCTGAAGACGCACCTGCAGCGCGAGAAGGCCGCGCTCAAGGAAAGCGACGTCGGCAATCGCAGCTTCCTGCTCGGCGACTTCCACGTCTGCCTGGCCGAATGCCTGGGCAACACGCTGCTGGCCGACACCCTGCGCGACTACACGGCGCGCACCACCTTGATCGCCATGCTCTACCAGTCCACGCACGACGCGGTGCAGTCCTGCGAGGACCACGTGCAGATCGTCGCGGCGCTCGAGCGCGGCGACCATGCCGCCGCCGAGGCCCTGATGGCCGAGCACATCGGCACGGTGCAGTCGGCCCTGCGCGTGCAGGCGCCCGCCGATCCGCTGGCCCAGCTGCGCGATGCGCTGGCGCCGCTGCAGAACACGGCCACCGCCCCACTTGCCAAGGGCAGCAAACGCGGCAAGCGCGGCGCCACCCCCGATTCCGATTCTTCGACTTACCTAGGAGCCCTGCTATGACCTTCTCTGCTTCCAAACGCCGCGTCGCCCTCGCGCTCGCTTCCGCCGCCCTGCTGGCCTCGGCCGGTGCCGCGCAGGCCCAGAACGCGCTCGACAACGTGCTCAAGGCAAAGACCATCAAGATCGCCGTGCCCACCGACTACCCGCCCTACGGCTCGGTCGACAAGAACATGAAGCCGCAGGGCCTCGACGTGGAGATGGCCGAGCTCATCGCCGCCAAGCTGGGCGTCAAGGTCGAGCTGGTGCCCGTGACCAGCGCCAACCGCATCCCGTACCTGCAGACGAAGAAGGCCGATCTCGTGATCTCCACGCTCGGCAAGAACGCGGAGCGCGAGAAGGTGATCGACTTCTCCTCGGCCTATGCGCCCTTCTTCCAGGCCGTGTACGCCGCCAAGAGCATGAAGCTCGCCAGCTTCGCCGACATGGCCGGCAAGACCGTGGCCGTCACGCGCGGCGCGATGGAGGACCAGGAACTCAACAAGGTGGCCCCGCCGAACGTCGACTACCGCCGCTTCGAGGACAACAACGCGACCATCGCGGCCTTCGTCGCGGGCCAGACCCAGACCCTCGCCACCAGCGCGGCCGTCGCCGGCGACATGCTCGCCAAGAATCCCAAGGTCAGCGCCGAGTTCAAGCTGCTGCTGAAAGACAGCCCCTGCTTCGTCGGCATCGCCAAGGGCGAGACCGCGCTCAAGACCAAGGTCAACGAGATCATCGCGACGGCCAAGAAGGACGGCACGCTCGACGCCCTGTCGAAGAAGTGGCTCGGCAAGGCCGCCGGCGACCTGCCGGTCTGATCGGACGGCGCGGCCATGGGCATCGAATTCGACTTTGGCGCCGTGCTCGCCGAATGGCCGCTGCTGCTGCGCGGCGTCGCGTGGACCATCGGCCTCACGGCCGTGGGCACCGTGCTGGGCATGATGGTCGGCACCTTCTGCGCCTGGGCGCGCGCCGACGGCCCGCGCTGGCTGCGCGCCGTGGTGGGCACCTACGTGGAGCTGATCCGCAACACGCCCTTCATCGTGCAGCTGTTCTTCATCTTCTTCGGCCTGCCGGCCGCGGGCGTCAAGCTCTCTCCCGAAGTCGCCTCGGTGATCGCGATGGTGCTGAACCTCGGCGCCTATTCCACCGAGATCATCCGCGCCGGCATCGAGGCCACGCCCAAGGGCCAGATCGAGGCCGCCGTGAGCCTGGCGCTGAGCCGCTCGCAGGTGTTCGTGCGCGTGGTGCTGCCGCCGGCGCTCAAGAAGGTGTGGCCCGCGATGGTGAGCCAGATCGTCATCGTGATGCTGGGCTCGGCCGTGTGCGGGCAGATCTCGACCGAGGAGCTGAGCTACGCGGCCAACCTGATCCAGAGCCGCAACTTCCGCGCCTTCGAGGCCTTCATCGTCGCCACGCTGATCTACCTCGCGCTCTCGGTGGCGCTGCGGCGGCTGCTCGACTGGGCCGGTCCCCGCTTCTTCTTCGGCCGCTGAAACCGCCATGACAGATTTCTCCCTCTGGGACATCCTGCGCAACCTGCTGCTGGCACTGCGCTGGACCGTCGTGCTCTCGCTCATCGCCTTCGTCGGCGGCGGCATCGTGGGCGCGCTGCTGCTGTTCCTGCGCCTGCGCGGCGGCCGGGCCGTCGGCAAGGCCGTGGGCCTCTACGTGCAGCTGTTCCAGGGCACGCCGCTGCTGATGCAGCTGTTCCTGGCCTACTTCGGCATCGCCCTGTTCGGCATCGACGTGTCGGCATGGACCGCGGCCAGCGTGGCGCTCACGCTCTACACCAGCGCCTTCCTCGCCGAGATCTGGCGCGGCTGCGTGGCCTCGATCCCGAAGGGGCAGTGGGAAGCCTCGGGCAGTCTGGCGCTGAGCTTCGGCGAACAGCTGCGCCACGTGATCCTGCCGCAGGCCGTGAGGATCGCGATCGCGCCCACCGTGGGCTTCCTGGTGCAGGTCATCAAGGGCACGGCGCTGGCGTCGGTCATCGGCTTCGTCGAACTCACCAAGGCCGGCAGCATGATCTCCAACGCCACCTTCCAGCCCTTCGTGGTGTTCAGCTGCGTGGCCCTGCTCTATTTCGTGCTGTGCTTTCCCGTGAGCCTGTACGCCAAGACCCTCGAGAGGAAAACCCATGGCCGCCGTGCTTGAACCGCAACAACAACCCGCCGTCGCGGTGGGCTCGCCGATCGTGCGCATCACCGCGCTGCGCAAGTCCTACGGCAGCAACGAGGTGCTCAAGGGCATCGACCTCGACGTCAAGCGCGGCGAGGTGATCGCCATCATCGGCAAGAGCGGCTCGGGCAAGAGCACGCTGCTGCGCTGCATCAACGGCCTCGAGGTGTTCCAGGAAGGCTCGCTCACCGTCGACGGCAAGCCGCTGCTGCACGAGAGCGCGATGGCGATGCGCGAGCTGCGCCAGCGCGTGGGCATGATCTTCCAGGGCTTCAACCTGTTCCCGCACCTCACGGTCGGCAAGAACGTGATGCTCGCACCCACGCTGGTGAAGAAGCGCGCGTCGCTCGAGGCCGCCTCGCAGGCGCGCAAGCTGCTCACGCGCGTGGGCCTGGCCGAGAAGTTCGACGCCATGCCCGACCAGCTCTCGGGCGGCCAGCAGCAGCGCGTGGCGATCGCGCGCGCGCTGGCCATGGAACCGGGCGTGCTGCTGTGCGATGAGATCACCTCGGCGCTCGACCCCGAGCTGGTGGGCGAGGTGCTGCGCGTGGTGGAGTCGCTGGCCGACGAGGGCATGACCCTGCTGATGGTCACGCACGAGATGAACTTCGCGCGCAAGGTGGCCGACCGCGTGATCTTCATGCACCAGGGCCGCGTGCACGAGATGGGGCCGCCCGCAGAGCTGTTCGCGAATCCACAGACGCCGGAGCTGCGGCAGTTCCTGTCGTCGCTGCATGACTGACCAAGTGTGAGCCGGCGGGCCGCTATGCTCGGCCCCCCATGCAGATCGAACAAGCCCGCCCCGAGGAAGCCCCCACCGTCGTCGCCGTGCTGCACGAGGCCGCGCAGTGGCTGGTCGACGAAGGCCGCACCCTGTGGTCGGGCCCGGAGATCGCGCCCGCGCGCATCGAGCGCGACTGCGCAGCGGGCGGCTACTTCATCGCGCGCATCGATGGCCAGGTGGCCGGCGTGGTCCGGCTCGACCTCGAGGACCCGTACTTCTGGCCCGAGATCGAGGCCGGCAGCTCGCTCTACGTGCACAAGCTCGCGGTGCGCCGCGGTTTCGCGGGGCAAGGCGTGTCGAACGCCTTGCTGGTGTTCGCGCGCGAACGGGCGACGACGCTCGGCAAGCGCCACCTGCGGCTCGACTGCGTGGCCGACCGAGCGCCGCTGCGCGGCCTCTACGAGCGCTTCGGCTTCGCGCTGCACAGCGAGATCCGCAAGGACTTCGGCCTCTTCGCGCGCTACGAATTGCCGCTGGGCTGAGCCTCAGGCCGCGGCGTGCTGCGCGATGACCCGCGCGCGCTGCAGCCGCTCGATCTCCTCCTCGCCGAAATCGAATTCGCGCAGCACCTCGTGGGTCTGCTCGCCCACGCGCGGCGCGGCCGAGCGCGCATGCGGCGACACGCCGTCGAAATGCAGCGGCAGCCCGAGCGAGCGCGTGGTGCCGCCCTCGGCATGGTCGACCTCCACCACCATCGACACCGCGCTCGACTGCGGATGCTCGAGCGCCTGCTTCACGTCGTGCACCGGTCCCACCGGCACGCCGGCGCGGTCGAGGCGCTCGATCCAGTGGTCCGCGCCGTGCGGCGCCAGCGCCTGCGTGATCAGCGCCTCGAGCGCGGCCTGGTGCGCGAGCCGGTCGCGGCCCGTGCGAAAGCGCGGGTCGTCCACCCATTCGGGATGGCCCAGCACCTCGGCGATACGCTGCCAGTTGGCCTGGTTGCCGCCGCCGATCGCGATCGCGCCCTCGGCGCAGCGGAAGGTCTGGTACGGCGCGATCAGCGGATGGGCGGTGCCCATCGGCCGCGCGATCGCGCCGCTCGAGAAGTAGGCCGCGGCGAACCAGTACATCTGCTGCAGCGAGGCCTGCAGCAGCGAGGTCTCGACCTTGCTGCCGATGCCGGTGCGCAGCCGCCGCACATAGGCCGAGAGGCTGCCGAGCGCGGCCAGGATGCCGGCGTTGATGTCGGCGACCGAGTTGCCGGGCTTGGCCTGCTCGCCGCCGAGGCTGCCGGTGACGCTGATCAGGCCCGAGAAGGCTTGCAGCACCAGGTCGAAGCCGCCCTTGTCGCTCAGCGGGCCGTTGGGGCCGTAGCCGCTGATCGAGCAGTAGACGAGGCCGGGGTTCGCGGCGCGCAACTGCTCGTAGCCGAGGCCGAGCGCATCGAGCTTTCCGCGCCGGAAATTCTCGGTGACGATGTCGCAGCGCGCCGCGAGCCGGCGGATCACGTCCTGCCCGGCCGGCTGGCGGATATCGACCGCCACCGAGCGCTTGCCGCGGTTGAGCATCACGAACGATGGCGCGAGCCCCGGGTCGTTGGGCCGTGCATAGCCGCGCGCATCGTCGCCGGCCGGAAACTTCTCGATCTTGATGACCTCGGCGCCCATGTCGGCCAGCATCAGGCCGCAGATCGGGCCGGCCATGATCTGCGACAGCTCGAGCACGCGCACGCCGGCCAGCGGCAGCGCGGCGGGGTCCGGTGGCGGCATTCCGTGCGCCACGCTCAATGGCCCTCGAAGCGCGGCGCGCGGTTCTCGGCGAAGGCCGCCAGGGCCTCGTGCAGGTCGCGCGTGCGCAGGCTGGCGACATGCGCCTGCTGCGCGGTGGCCTCGTCGTACTGGTGGCGCGCGGTCTCGTTGAGCGTGCGCTTCATCGTGACCAGCGGGATCGGCGCCACCGCGAGCAGCTCGTCGAGCCAGGTGCGCAGCTCGGCATCGAGCGCCTCGGGCGCGACCAGCGCATCGAGGTAGCCCACGCGCAGCATCTCCTCGGCCTGGATCGCGCGGGAGGTCAGGAACAGCTTCTTGGCCGCGCCGAGCCCCAGCCGCGAGACCCAGCGGCGGATGCCGTGGCCGTAGTAGTGCAGGCCGAGGCGCGAGGCCGGCATGAACATGCGCATGCCCTGCACGCCGAGACGGAAGTCGCAGGCCAGCGCGAGGTCGGTGGCGCCGCCGTAGACCGGCCCGTGCAGCCGCGCGATGGTGACCGCGCGCGCGTTCTCGATCTCGTCGGCGAACTGCTCGAACAGGTTCTCGCCGGTGGCCGCGGCCTTGCCCAGGCGCGAGAGGTCGAAGCCCGAGCTGAAGCTCTTGCCCGTGCTCGCGAACACGATCACGCGCACCGCCGGATCGGCGTCGAGCTGGCGCAGGTAGCCGCGCAGCACCGGCAGGTCGTCGGGCTCGATGCGGTTGTGGCTGCCGGGCCGGCGCAGCGTGATGGTGGCGACGGCGCCGACGATCGCAAGCAGCGGCGGCGCGGCGGTGTCGGGCACGGTGTCCTGGAGGGTCGTGGTCATGGAGGAAGGTCCTTTGGCAATAAAAAAGGGTGCTGTTCAGTCGAAGTGGAGTTGCTGCTCGCGGATCACCTGGCCCCACTTGCGGAAGTCGGTCGCGACCAGCTCGGCGGCCACCTCGGGCGGGCCGGCCTCGATGTCGCTGCCCGTGGCCAGCAGGCGCTCGCGCACCGCGGGCGTCTGCAGGGCGGCGTTGAGCGCCGCATTGAGCCGTCGCACGACGGGCGCCGGCAGGCCCTTGGGCGCGGCGAGCACGAACCAGCCCTGCGCGTCGTAGCCGGGCAGGCCCTGCGCGGCCACGGTCTTCACGCCCGGCAGCGCCGGCACCTCGCGCGCCGAGGTCACGGCGATGGCGCGTGCCCGGCCGCCCTGCACCACCGGCACGGCGGGCGCGATGGTGGCGAACGAGACCGCGACCGCGCCGCCCATCAGGTCGTTCATGGCCGGCGCCGCGCCCTTGTAGGGCACGTGCATCAGGTCGCTGCGGCTCGCGGCCTTGAGCAGCTCGCCCGCCAGGTGGTGGATGGTGCCGTTGCCCGAGCTGGAATAGGCCAGCTGCCCCGGCTGCGCGCGCGCCAGCGCCAGCAGTTCGGGCAGGGTGCGCGCGGGCACCGAGGGATTCACCAGCACCGCCAGCGGCGACTTCGAGACCACGCCCAGGTAGCTGAAGTCGCTGCGCGGGTCGTAGGGCACCTTGCGCGCGTTCGGGATGATGGTCAGTGGCGCGCCGTCGATCAGGCCCAGGGTGTAGCCGTCGGGCGCGGCGGTCTTGACGGCCTCGGCGCCGATCGCGCCGCCGGCGCCGGGCCGGTAGTCCACCACCACCGGCTGGCCCAGCGCCTTCTCCATCACCGGCGCGAGGTCGCGCGCCACCGCGTCGGCCGCGCCGCCGGGCGTGTAGCCGAGCACCAGCCGCAGCGGGCGGGTCGGCGACCAGCTTTCCTGCGCATGCAAAAATCCGGGCGCACCCAGCAGAAATGCAGAACCAGCCGCCACGACCTTCCAAAGCAGTCTTGAAAACACCACGCGTCTCCGTTTAAATATTTATAAACGAGTTCAGTATATTTTCAGATCACATCCGTATGCAACCCGGTAGAAGCCCCGTTGCCAGCCCGACGCTGGCCGAATCGATCCGCCTGTCGATCATCGAAAGCCTGGCCAGCGGCCTGCTGCAGCCCGGCCAGCCCATCGACGAGCGCGGACTCAGCGAGCGTTTCGAGGTCTCGCGCACCCCGATCCGCGAAGCCATCCTCCAGCTCGCGGCCCAGGGTTTCGTGGTGATGGAACCGCGCAGCGGCGCCTCGGTGCCGCGGCTGTCGATCCAGCTGCTGCGCGAGCTGCTGGAACTGCTCGGCGAGCTCGAGGGCGCGGCCGCCAAGTTCGCCGCCAAGCGCATGCGCCCGGCCGAGAAGAAGGCGCTGGAGGAGGCGCTGACCGCCTGCGCCGAGGCCTCGGCGCGCGACGACGCGCTGGCCTACCGCGATGCCAACGACCATTTCCACGACCTGATCTACGCGGCCTGCCGCAACGAGACGCTGGTCGACCAGATCCGCGCGCTGCGCACCCGCTGCGCCGCCTACACCGCCAACCGCTTCGATTCGCCGGGCCGCATGCAGCGTTCGGCGCGCGAGCACGCGGCCATCGCCGAGGCGCTGCTGCGCAGCGATCCGGCCGAGGCGCAGGCGGCGATGCTGGTCCACATCTCGATCGGCGGCAGCGACTTCGCGGAGTTCGTGAGCGGCTTGCCGCAGAACCTGTTGCATGCCTGAGGCGGCCGGTCACGTCCTGCAACCAATCGGGCGCGAACTCGCGCGCCTGTGGCAAGCTCCCACCGCCATGCAAAGCCGCCGCTCCATGCCCCTTTCCCCTACCCGCCGCCGTGCGCTGGGCGTCCTGCTCGGCGCCGCCGCGCTCCAGGCGCCGTTCGCCGCCTTCGCGGGCTTCAACTTCTTCACCAGCGAATACACCGCCAGCCGCGACGAGCTGCAGGCGCAGATCGCGCGCCGCTTCCCGGTGGCCGAGCGCTATGCCGAGCTGTTCACGGTCGGGCTGCGCGATCCGCAGCTGGGCCTGGACGCGGCCACCAACCGCGCCGCGATCACTGCCACGCTGACCATCGCGAGCCCGCTGCTCGGTGGCGCGCCGGTGCAGGGCACGGTGGCGGTCAGCAGCGCGCTCAGGTACGACGCCGCCACGCGCGCGCTGCGGCTCGACCAGCCCAAGGCCGAGCGCATCGAGCTGCAGGGCCTGGGCGGGCGCGATGGCGAGCGGCTGCAGCGCGTGGGCGCGCTGGTGGCGCAGGAACTGCTGCAGGGCCAGCCGCTGCGCACCTTCAAGCCCGAGGAACTCACCGTCGGGCGCAAGACCTACGAGATCGGCGACATCACGGTGCTCGCCGACGGCATCAAGGTACAACTCAAATGACACATCGCAGACGCACGCTCCTGCTCGCCCTGGGCGCCACGGCCGCGCTCGCCGCGGGCTGCGCCGGCTTCACGCCCACGCCGCGCACGCGCTTCGACCTCGAGGCCCACCGCGGCGGCCGCGGCCTCGCGCCCGAGAACACGCTGGCGGCCTTCTCCAACGCCATCGACCTCGGCGTGACCACGCTCGAGCTCGACATCGGTCTGAGCGCCGACGGCGTGGTGGTGGTGTCGCACGACACGGCCCTCAACCCCGACCACACGCGCGACGCCGCCGGCCAGTGGCTCGCACCCGCCAACGGCCGCAGCGGGCCCACGATCCGCTCGCTCACGCTGGCGCAGCTGCAAAGCTACGACGTGGGCCGGCTCAATCCCTCGAGCAGCTACGGCCGCCAGTTCGCGCTGCAGCTGCCGCGCGACGGCGAACGCATCCCGACGCTCGAGGCGGTGTTCGACCTGGTGCGCGCGCGCGGCCCGGCCGCGGCCACCGTGCGCTTCAACATCGAGACCAAGATCGATCCGACAAAACCCGACGAGACCGCCGCGCCCGAGCCCATGGTGCGCGCGCTGCTCGCGGTCATCGACAAGGCGCAAATGGCCGATCGCGTGACCGTGCAGAGCTTCGACTGGCGCACGCTGGCGCTGGTGGGCCAGCTGGCGCCCACGATGTCGCGCGCCTACCTGAGCACGCCGCGCACGCTGAAGGACAAGCGCTGGACCGCCGGGCTCGATGCCGCGAGCTTCGGCTCCACGCCGCGGCTCGTGAAGGCCGCGGCCGGCACCAGTGGCGGTCCGCTCGTCTGGTCGCCGGCCTTCGCCGACCTCGACGCGGCGCAGGTGAAGGAGGCACAGGGCCTCGGCATGAAGGTGCTGCCCTGGACCGTGAACCAGCGCGCCGACATGATCCGGCTGATGGACCTGGGCGTGGACGGCATCATCACCGACTACCCCGACGTGCTGCGCGACCTGGTACGCGAACGCGGGCTGCCGCTGCCGCCCTCGGGAAGGAGTGCCTCGTGAGCGCCGCGCTGCAACAGCTCGACACCATCGCCGGGCACATCGACGCGCTGCGCCGCCAGGGCGGCGGCCCCGCCGGCCTGCTGTCGGACCAGGCACGCGGCAGCGCCGCGCTGCTGGCCGCCCTGCCGCCGCGCTACGGCGAGGTGCTGCTGAACCTGCTCGACCGGCTCGAATCGAGCGCGCTGTTCAGTGAGGAAAGCTGCTCGTTCAGCCAGAAAGATTTGCTCGACAACCTGTCGCTGTGGGTGGACAAGGCCCGCGCGCAGCTCGGCGGCTGAGGCACGCGGTTTATCATCGGCCCTCCATGCGCACCCTGTTCCTCGCCCTCATGATCGCCCTGCTGCCGGTTCGCGGCTGGCTCGGCGACGCGATGGCGATCGAGATGGTGCGGCATTCGATGCCCGCGGCCGAGGCCGTCGCCGGCGCGGCACAGGCGGCCACCGAGGCGCACTGCCACGAGGCAGGCGACATGGCCATGAGCGCCATGGACGGCGCATCGCGCGAAGACCACGCGATGGCCGATGGCCATGGTGACGACGGCGACCACGCCAGCCACCAGGGGTGTGGCACCTGCACCGCCTGCCAGGTCTGCCACTCGGTGGCACTCGGCGGCACCGAACTCTCGGGCATCGCGCACGATGCCCCCCAGGCCGCCCCCGCGGCCCCGGCGGCTCGCTTCGCGAGCACCGAGCCCTTCCTGGGCCTGAAGCCGCCCATTTCCTGATCTCCCTGCCCGTAGTCCGTCCGCGGTGAGCCCTTGCCGGCTCGCGGCGTCGATCGTATTGCTCATGGAGATCGAGCGTGAACCCCATCGTTCGCCGGCACCTGGCCGGCCCCTTTCCCTTTCGCTGTCGAACAGCTGACGCGCTGCCCCGGCGCGCCCTCGCATTCGCCAGTGCCCTGTTTCTGGCCGGCTGCGCCAGCCTCTCGCCCGACGGCGGCACGGCCGACGTGCAGGCCCTGCTCGCGGGCAATCCCCTGATGGCGGGCCAGCCGGCCCAGCGCATGCCCGACGAGGCTTCGCGCAAAAGCGTCGATGCGCTGCTCGCCAGGCCGCTCGACGCCGAGGCCGCCGTGCGCATCGCGCTGGTCAACGGCCCGCGCGTGCAGGACGCCTTCGCCACCCTGCAACTGAGCGACGCCGACCGCGTGCAGGCCGCGAGCCTGCCGAACCCGGTGCTCTCGTTCAGCCGGCTGGCGCAGGGTCGCGAGCGCGAATTCGAGCGCATGCTGAGCTTCAACGTGATCGGCCTGGTCACGCTGCCATGGCAGGCGCGCTGGGCCGGCCAGCGCCACGAGGCCGCCAAGCTGCAGGCCGCGCAGAGCGTGCTGCTGCTGGCCGCCGACACGCGCCGCGCCTGGGTGCGCGCGGTGGCGGCGCAGCAGAGCGTGGCCTACCTGCGCGATGCCAGGGAGGCGGCCGAGGCCGGCGCCGAGCTCGCGCACCGCATGGCCCAGGTCGGCAACTGGAGCGCGCTGCAACGCACGCGCGAACAGCTGCTGCTGGCCGATGCCGCGGCGCAGCTCGCGCGCGCCGAGCAGGCCGCCGTGGCCTCGCGCGAGCAGCTCACGCGGCTGCTGGGCCTGGCGGGCGAACGCACCGCCTACACCCTGCCCGACCGCCTGCCGCCGCTGCCCCAGGCCGCGCCCGAGCTCGGCGACGTGCAGGCGCGCGCGCTGCGCGACCGGCTCGACGTGCGCTCGGCGCAGGCGCAGAACACGGCCGTGGCCGGCTCGCTCGGCCTCACGCACGCCACCAGCGTGATCAACGCGATGGAGCTGGGCGTGGTGCGCAACACCACCTTCGACAACGACGCCGACCGCACGCAGAAAACCAAGCGAGGCTTCGAGATCGACCTGCCCATTCCGATCTTCGACTGGGGCCAGTCGCGCAACGGCCGTGCCGAGGCGCAGTACCTGCAGTCGGCCGCCCGCGTGCGCGACGTGGGGGTGCTCGCCGCGAGCGAGGCGCGCGAGGCGTGGCAGGGCTGGAACACCGCCTACGGCATCGCCCGCCGTTACCGCGACGAGGTACTGCCGCTGCGCAAGAAGGTCAACGAAGAGATGGTCCTTCGCTACAACGGCATGCTCGCCAGCGTCTGGGAACTGCTCGGCGAAACCCGCGCCAGCATGCTCGCGGTGAACGCGGGCATCGAGGCGCAGCGCGATTTCTGGCTGGCGGACACCGATCTGCAGCTGGTGCTCACGGGCAGCTCGCCCGGCGGCATGACGGCGCTGCAGACCGCGGCCGCCACGGACGCCCCCGCGGCGGGAGGCCACTGAAATGAACCGTCGAAACTTCTTCGCTGGCGCGGCAACCGCCGTCGCCGCCACCACCGTCAGCCGCGTGTCGATGGCCGCGCTGCCCGAACCCGTCTCGCAGGGCTCCACCGCCACCGCGCCGCCGCTGGTGCCACCGAACGGCCGGCCCTACAACCCCGTCGTCACGCTCAACGGCTGGACCCTGCCCTGGCGCATGAACGCCGGCGTCAAGGAATTCCACCTCGTCGCCGAGCCCGTGGTGCGCGAGATGGCACCGGGCTTCAAGGTCAACATGTGGGGCTACAACGGCCAGTCGCCCGGCCCGACCATCGAGGTGGTGGAAGGCGACAGGGTCCGCATCTTCGTGACCAACCGGCTGCCCGAGCACACCACGGTGCACTGGCACGGCCAGCGCCTGCCCAACGGCATGGACGGCGTGGGCGGCATCACGCAGCCGCACATTCCGCCAGGCAAGACCTTCGTCTACGAGTTCACGGCGCGCCGGCCCGGCACCTTCATGTACCACCCGCATGCCGACGAGATGGTGCAGATGGCCATGGGGATGATGGGTTTCTGGGTCACGCACCCGAAGGCCGATCACCCGCTGATCGAGAAGGTCGATCGCGACTTCTGCTTCCTGCTCGGCAGCTTCGACGTGGAGCCCGGCAGCGCCACGCCCAAGGTCAACACCATGACCGACTTCAACATCTGGAGCTTCAACAGCCGCGTGTTCCCGGCCATCGACACGCTCAACGTGCGCCGCGGAGATCGCGTGCGCATCCGCGCGGGCAACCTCACGATGACCAACCACCCGATCCACATCCACGGCCACGAGTTCGAGGTGACCGGCACCGACGGCGGGCCCGTGCCGCGCACCGCGCGCTGGCCCGAGGTGTCGGTCGACGTGGCGGTGGGCCAGATGCGGCAGATGGAGTTCATCGCCGACGAGGAAGGCGACTGGGCGCTGCACTGCCACAAGGCGCACCACACCATGGGGCCGATGGGCCACGAGGTGCCGACCATGATCGGCGTGGACCACAAGGGCGTGGCCGAGAAGATCAGGAAGCTGGTGCCCGACTACATGGTGATGGGCGACAAGGGCATGGCCGACATGGGCGAGATGGAGATGCCCATTCCCGACAACACGGTGCCGATGATGACCGGCACCGGCCCCTTCGGTTCGGCCGAGATGGGCGGCATGTTCACGCTGCTCAAGGTGCGCCGTGATCAGAAGCCCGGCGACTACCGCGACCCGGGCTGGTTCAAGCATCCGCCGGGCACGGTCGCGCGCGAAGTGCCCGACGCCAACGTGCCGCCGGCCCCGCGCGCGAAGGCACCGGCGCCATCGGCCGCCGAGCCCGATGCCAGCGTGCGCAAGCCCTCGGGCCATGGCGCGCACCAGCACTGAATCCGCTCATCCTCTTTCATTTTTTGGAGTTCCATCCATGAACAAGACACTCGCACTGGTTGCCGCCGGCCTCGCGCTCGCGGCCTTCGCCACCACCGCGCCGGCGCACGAGAACCACGTCGCCAAGCCCAAGGGCGCGGCCGAACTCGCGCCCGAGCAGAAGCCCTGGGGCATCGTCGGCAAGCCCGGCGCCGTGAAGCGCACCATCGACATCGCGATGGCCGACGACATGACGTTCACGCCCTCGGTGATCGAGGTGCGCGAAGGCGACACGCTGCGCCTGCGCCTGAAGAACAAAGGCAAGGATCTGCACGAGCTCGTGCTCGGCACCACGGCCGAAATCGAGGCCCACGCGGCCATGATGAAGAAATTCCCCGGCATGGAGCACGACGAGCCCTGGATGGCGCACGTGCTGCCGGGCCGGACCGGCGAGCTGGTCTGGACCTTCAACCGCGCCGGCGACTTCGACTTCGCCTGCCTGGTGAAGGACCACTACGAACTCGGCATGGCCGGCCGCGTGCGCGTGCTGCCCGCCGCCGGCAAATCCTGACAACCCAAAGGAGCTCCCATGCAAAGAAGACGACTGATGCTGGCCCTGGCGTCCACCGCCGCCCTGCCGTTCGCGGCGCGCGCCGCGGCGCCGATGGTCGAGATCTGGAAGGACCCGAACTGCGGCTGCTGCCAGGACTGGGTCAAGCACCTCAACAGGAACGGCTTCGCCACGCGCGTGCACGACGAAGGCAACGCGGCCGCGCGCAAGCGCCTGGGCCTGCCCGAGAAGCTGGGCTCGTGCCACACGGGCCAGGTCGGCGGCTACGCCATCGAGGGCCATGTGCCCGCGCGCGAGATCCAGCGCCTGCTCAAGGAGAAGCCCAGGGCCGTGGGCCTCGCCGTGCCCGGCATGCCGGTCGGCTCGCCGGGCATGGACGGTCCGGCCTATGGCGACCAGCGCGATCCCTACGACGTGCTGCTGGTGCTGGCCGATGGCGGCACGCGCGTGTTCCAGAGCTATCGATGAATCCTCCGATCCCCTTGCAAGAAAGACCGACCGCCATGAAGAAGCTGTTCACCGCCCTGTGCGCCACCCTGTTCGCCGCTGTTGCCTTCGCGCAGGCGGCCCTGCCGCCCGTCGAGGGCGAGGTCCGCAAGATCGACACCGAGGCGAACAAGATCACCTTGCGCCACGGCGACATCCCCAACCTCGAGATGACCGGCATGACCATGGTCTTCCGCGTGAAGGACCCGGCGCTGCTCACGCAGGTGAAGCCCGGCGACAAGGTGCGGTTCACGGCCGACAAGGTCGATGGGGCGCTCACGGTGTTGTCGATCGCACCTGCGAACTGAGGGCCTTCGGGCTTCGGGCACGCCTGCCTAAAATGATGCTTTGATCCACTTTCGGGAGATCGAATTGGGAAGCTCCGATCTGCAGCAGGCTCTTTCTTCGCTGAGCATGGCGGAACGCATCGAGCTGGCCGAAGAACTGTGGGACAGCGTGGCGCGCGATGCCGAATCGCAAAGGCTGAGCGCGCGCGAACAGGAAGAGGTCGCACGCCGCCGCGCGGAACATCGCGCCGACCCGCAGGCGGTCGTGCCCTGGGACCAGGTCAAGGCATCGCTGAAGCTCTGACCTTGCTGGACATCGTTTTTCGGGAAAGCGCCCTGCGTCAGTTGCAGGACGCGCAGGGCTGGTACGAAATGCAGCGCGCCGGTCTGGGCGCGGAGTTCGCGCGCAGCGTCGAGGCCGTGGTGCACCGGATCGCGCGACAGCCCGAAGGCGCGCCGCTGGTCTGGGAAGACGTTCGCCGGGCCCACCTGCGGCGCTTCCCCTATTCCGTCTTTTATCTCGTCGAGTTCGATCGTGTGGTCGTGCTGAGCTGCATGCATCAGCGCCGCGACCCCACGGGCTGGCCCTCTTCGTCCGACTGACGGCGAACCGCGCTACGCCCCGAAGCGCCTCGGATCGAACGCCGCCAGCGCGATCTCCGGCGCCAGCCCCGCCATCGCCTGCGCCGCCAGCCGCCCGGTGCGCGCCGAGCCGCACAGCCCCACGTGCCCATGGCCGAAGGCCAGCACCACGTCGGCGCTGCCGGCGGCGGGGCCGATGCAGGGCAGGCCGTCGGGCAGGCTCGGGCGATGGCCGAGCCAGCGCTGCACCTCGGCCCCTTCGGGCGGCGCGTCGGCGAGCGCGGGAAACATCGAGCGCAGGTGCGCGTGCAGGATCTCGGCGCGGCGCCAGTCGGGCGCGGCCTCGAGCCCCGCGATCTCGACCTGGCCAGCGGCGCGCAGGCCGCCGTTCATCCAGTGCGCGATGAGCTTGCCGTCGGCCACCATCACCGGCGTGCGCGGGCCCACCGCGGCCTTCGGCAGCACGACGTGGTAGCCGCGCTCCGATTCCAGCGGCACCGGCGAGCCGGCCGCGGCGGCCAGGGCGCCCGAGCGCGCGCCGGCGCAGACCGCGGCGGTGTCGCAGGCGATCTCGCCGGCTTCTGTGCGCACGGCGCGCAGTCGCCCGCCCTCGATGCGGAAACCGGTGGCGCGTGCCGCCACGCGTTCGGCGCCGAGCGCACGCGCATGCGCGGCCAGCGCCGCCACGTAGGCGCCCGGGTCGCGGCAGTGGCCGGCCTCGCCGACGTGGATGCCCAGCGTGTAGCGCGCATCGAGGTCGGGCTCCTGCCTTCGCAGCTCGTCGGTGCCCCATTCGCTCCATTGCACGCCGGTGCGCGCACGCACGCGCCAGGCCAGCGCATCGCCCTCGAACTCGGCGCGCGAGCGGTAGGCATGCAGCAGGCCGCGCTGCTCGATCAGTTGCGACACGCCGGCCTCGGCCGCCAGCCGCGCATGCAGCGCGGGCGCGTCGACCAGCAAGGTGCGCAGCGCGTCGGCGATGCGCTGCACGCGCGCCTCGGTGGCGCCCGAGGCCAGGTAGCGCAGCAGCCAGGGCAGCGCGCGCGGCAGGTAGGGCCAGCGCACCGCCAGCGGGCCGAGCGGATCGGCCAGCCAGCCCGGCACCTTGCGCCAGGCACCGGGCAGCGCGGGCGGCACCACCGAATGCGAGGAGAGCCAGCCCGCGTTGCCGTAGCTGGTGGCCTGCGGCGCGCCGGGCTCGCCCGGCTCGACCACGGTGACGCGCAGGCCCGCGCGCAAGGCCTCGATGGCGGTGGCGCTGCCGACCGCGCCCGCGCCGATCACCACCGCATGGCGCCGCGCGCCGGACTGGAAACCACTTCTTTCAACTGTCATGGCGCCCATCGTAGGGGCCGCGCGGCATGGTTCCATAATCGGCCGCCATGTCAGCCACGCCTTCCCACGCTTCCCCCTCCTCTTCCGACGGTGCCATCACCGACGTCGCCGGCATCGAGGTCGGCCACTTCTCCGACACCCGCCGGCCCACCGGCTGCACCGTGATCATCGCGCGCGAAGGCGCGGTGGCCGGCGTCGACGTGCGCGGCGCCGCGCCCGGCCCCCGCGAGACCGACCTGCTCGCGCCCGGCAACCTGGTGCAGCAGGTGCACGCCGTGATGCTCGCGGGCGGCAGCGCCTGGGGCCTGGCCGCGGCCGAGGGCGCGATGCGCTGGCTCGAGGAGCGCGGCGTGGGCATGGACGTGCGCTTCGGCACCCTGCCGATCGTGCCCGCCGCGGTGCTGTTCGACCTGCCGATGGGCGATGCCCGCATCCGGCCCGATGCCGCGGCCGGCTATGCCGCCTGCGAGGCCGCGGGCCGCGACGCGCCGGCCGAGGGCAACGTGGGCGCCGGCACCGGCGCGCTGGTGGGCAAGCTGTTCGGCGTGCAGCGCGCCATGAAGGGCGGCATCGGCACCGCCTCGGTCACGGTCGGCGGCGTCACGGTCGGCGCGCTGATCGCGGTCAATTCGCTCGGCGACGTGATCGATCCCGACACCGCGCTGCCCGTGGCCGGCGCGCGCACCGAGGACGGCCGCGCGCTGCTCGACACGCGCCGCGCCCTGCTGCGCGGCGACCTGCCCAAGCCGCTGCTGGCCGGCACCAACACCACCATCGGCGTGATCGCCACCGACGCGGTGCTGACCAAGGTGCAGGCCAACCGGCTCGCGACCGTGGCGCACGACGGCCTGGCGCGCGCCATCAACCCCGTGCACACCATGAGCGACGGCGACACCCTGTTCGCGCTCGCCACCGGCCGCGTGCCGTTGGCGGCCGACGGCCCGGGCATGACGGTGCTCAGCACCATGGCGGCCGAGGTCGCAGCGCGCGCCACCCTGCGCGCGGTGCTGGCGGCGCGCTCGGTGACGGTCGGCGAGCTGCACATCCCCTCGGCCGCCGAGCTCGGCACCGCGCCGCGCTGACCCCACGAGCGAGACACCATGGCCTTCCCGAGAACCCTCAAGCTGATCCTGCTGTCGATCCGCGACCTGGTCGCCTCCGCCGGCCCGATCCTGTTCCTCGTGATCGGCCTGTTGATCGCCGCCTACTGGTGGCTGCAGCCGCAGCCGCCCAAGCAGGTCACGCTGGCCACCGGCCCCACGGGCAGTGCCTACGCGCAGTTCGGCAAGCGCTACGCCGAGGCGCTGAAGACGAGCGGCATCGAGGTCGTGCTCAAGCCGACCTCGGGCTCGTCGGAGAACCTCGAGCTGCTGCGCAAGGGCGAGGCCGACGTGGGCTTCGTGCGTGGCGGCAGCGCCGACCCGGTGGCCGACGACGAAGCCGGGCTCAGTTCGCTCGGCAGCCTGTTCTTCGAGCCGGTCTGGCTGTTCTATCGGCCCGACGCGATCACGCGCGCGCCCGACAGCGTGATCGCGCAGCAGGCGGCGGAGGCCGAGAAGGCGAAGAAGGCGGCCCAGGCCGCCGCCAAGGGCCGCCACGGCGCCGCACGCAAGAAGGCCGCGGCACCGCAACCCGTCGTGCCCCCCGCCCCGATCCCGCTGACCTCGCTGACCCAGTTGCGCGGCCTGCGCGTCAACGTCGACATGCCCGGCAGCGGCCTGCCCGAACTCATGGGCCGGCTGCTCGAGGCCAACCGGCTCGCGCCCGATGCGCTGCTGCTGTCGAACCTCGAGCAGTCCGCTGCCGCCAAGGCGCTGCAGGCCGGGCTGCTCGATGCGATCGTGCTGTCGTCGGCACCGCAGTCGCCGCAGGTGCAGCGGCTGCTGCGCGCGAACGACATCCGGCTCATGGACTTCGTGCAGGCCGATGCGTACACGCGGCGCTTCCCCTTCCTCTCGGCCGTGACCCTGCCGCGCGGCGTGGTCGACCTGTCGAAGGACCTGCCGGCCGGCGACGTGTCGCTGCTCGCGGCCACCACTTCGCTGCTGTCGCGCGAGGACACCCATCCCGCGCTGCGCCAGCTGTTCGCGCAGGCCGCGCAGCACCTGCACGGCGGCGCTGGCTGGTTCAACCGGCCGCGCGACTTCCCGAACACCCGCACCAGCGAACTGCCGGTGAGCCCCGAGGGCGACCGCGCCATCAACGGCACGCCGCCGTTCTGGCAGCGCTACCTGCCGTTCTGGGCCAGCAACCTGATCGAGCGCATGTGGCTGGTGCTCGGCGGCCTGCTGGTGCTGATGCTGCCGCTGAGCCGCGTGGTGCCGCCGCTCTACCAGTTCCGCGTGCGCCGCCGCGTGTTCCGCTGGTATGCGCGGCTGCGCGACATCGAGGGCAAGGTCGACGGCCAGCGCGGCGATCCGGCCGAGCTCACGAAGGAGCTCGACGAGCTCGACCGCGTGGTGAACCGCGTGGCGGTGCCGCTGTCGTACGCCGACGAGCTCTATGCGCTGCGCAACAACATCTATGCGGTGCGCAAGCGGGCGCTGGCGCGCGGCGCCGGTGCGCCGGCCGGCCCCGAGATGCCACCGCCGCCTTCGCCTTCCGCACCGCGCTGACCGGCAAACGGCGCCAGCGGGCGCCGTTGCCTTTGCCCCAAGACCCACCGTGCCCACCCTGATCGACTTCGCCGACCCGCGCACCGATGGCGCGCAACGGCTGCGCCTGGCTTTCGGCGCCCCTTCCCGCACGCTCGTGGCGCGCAGCCCGGCCGAGGTGCGGTCCGTGCTCGCGCAGGCCGAGGCGCTGGCGCGCGCGGGCCACTGGTGCGTGGGCTACTTGCGCTACGAGGCGGCCGCGGCCTTCGATGCCGCGTTCGAGACGCATGCGGGCGATGGCGGGCCACTGGCCTGGTTCGGCGTGCACGACCTGGCCCTGCCCTGGCCCGAGAAGGCCCCGCCCGCCAGCCCGCCGATCGCCTGGCGCGACAGCCTCTCGCGCGCCGAGTTCGACCGGCAGATGCAGGCCATCCACGCGGCGATCGCCGCCGGCGGCCTCTACCAGATCAACCACACGGCGCCGCTGCTCGGCGAATACGCCGGCGACCCGCTGGCCCTGTTCGCCGCGCTGCGCCGCAACCAGCCCGCGGGCTACGCGGCCTTCATCGACAGCGGCGACGAGCAGGTGCTGTCGCTGTCGCCCGAGCTGTTCTTCGACTGGCAGGGCGAGCGCATCCTCGCGCGCCCGATGAAGGGCACCGCGCCGCGCGGCGCCACGCCGGCCGAGGACGAGGCCCAGGCGCAGCGGCTGCGCAGCGTGCCGAAGGAACGGGCCGAGAACGTGATGATCGTGGACCTGCTGCGCAACGACCTGTCGCGCATCGCGCAACCGTTCTCGGTGCGCGTGCCGCGGCTGTTCCACACCGAGGCGCTGCCCACCGTGTGGCAGATGACCTCGGACGTGGAAGCCACGGTGCGCCCCGGCACCTCGCTGGTCGACGTGTTCGACGCGCTGTTCCCCTGCGGCTCGGTCACGGGCGCGCCCAAGGTGGCGGCGATGCGGCTGATCCGCGCGCTCGAGCAGGCGCCGCGCGGCGTGTACTGCGGCGCGGTCGGCGTGCTGCGGCCGGGCGGGCATGCGACCTTCAACGTGCCGATCCGCACCGTGACCCTGCGCGGCGGCCAGGCGCGCTGCGGCATCGGCAGCGGCATCACGGCCGATGCCACGGCCGACGCCGAATGGGCCGAGTGGGGCCACAAGCGGGCCTTCCTGGGCGCGGCCGCGGTCGCCGAGGCACCCGGCTTCGAACTGCTCGAAACGCTGGCGCTGGTCGACGGCACGCTGCGCGACGCGCCGCTGCACGTCGAACGCATGGCCGGCGCGGCCGCGCACTTCGGCTTCGCCTGGGATGCCGCACGCGTCGAGGCAGCGCTGCAATCGCTGCGCGACGCACATGCCGAAGGCACCTGGCGCGTGCGCCTGCTGCTCGATGCGCGGGGCCAGCCACGCGCCGAAGCGCATGAAATGGGCGCTGCGCCCCACCGCGTGAAGCTGCAGCTGGCCGACCGCCCCTTCGACGAGGCGCACGGCGAGTTCACGCGCTTCAAGACCACGCGCCGCGCGCACTACGAGGCCTTCGCGCCGATCCTGCCCGAGGCCTTCGACACGCTGCTGTGGAACCCCGAGGGCGAGCTCACCGAATGCACGCGCGGCAACATCGCGCTGCGCCTGGACGACGGCCTCTGGGTCACGCCGCCGCTGCGCTGCGGCCTGCTGCCCGGCATCGGGCGCGCGCGGCGGCTGGCCGAGGGTTCGCTGGTCGAGGCGACGGTGCGGCGCGACCAGCTCTCGCGCGTGACCGCGCTGGCCTTCGTCAACAGCCTGCGCGGCTGGATCGAGGCCGAACTCCTGCCCTGAACGGATTTCTTCCAGATACCGCTTGACTTAGAGCGCGCTCCAACTTTGAGAATTCTCCCCATGGAAAGCAACCTGAGCATCGCGGAAGTGGCACGGCGCACCGGCCTCACGGCCCACACGCTGCGCTACTACGAACGCATCGGCCTGATCGCCGCCGTGTCGCGCGCACCGGGCGGCCAGCGCCGCTATGCCGCCGCCGACATGGAATGGCTTGCTTTCCTGTTGCGCCTGCGCGAGACCGGCATGCCCATCCAGGGCATGCAGGCCTTCGCCGGGCTTCGCAGTCAGGGGGACGCGAGCATCGGCGAACGCCGCGCGATGCTCGAATCGCATCTCGCCGAGGTTCGCTCGAAGGTGGAGGCGCTGCAGCAATCGATGCAGGCGCTGGCGCACAAGATCGAGCACTACCGCGGGATCGAGGCCCGGCGTCCCTCTTCATCGGGCAAGGCCCCGGCTTCAACGAAGAGGAAGAAACATGCAGCACCCCATCCATCCGACGACGACCAGCCAGCCGACCGGCGAGCGCTACGCGCGCGGTCTCGCGAAACTGCAGCAGATCGACGGTGAGGGCGGCATCAAGGTCGTCGAAGGCCTGGCCGACATCGCACCCGACTTCGCGCGCCTGCTGATCGAGTTCCCGTTCGGCGACGTCTATTCGCGCCCCGGCCTGGACCTGCGCTCGCGCGAGATCGCGGTGGTGGCCGCGCTCACCGCCATGGGCAATGCCGCGCCGCAGCTCAAGGTGCACATCCAGGGCGCGCTCAACGTCGGCGTGACGCGCGAGGAAGTGATCGAGGTGATCATGCAGATGGCGGTCTACGCGGGCTTTCCGGCCGCGCTCAACGGCCTGGGCGCCGCCCGCGAGGTGTTCGCGGCCGACGATGAAAAAAGCGCGCGGCCCCTTGCGGAACCGCGCGCCCTGGTCGAGCCGGCCTGAGGGCCGGCGCGGGCCTTACTTGAGGGCCTTGAAGCGCACGCGCTTGGGCTTGGCGCCTTCCTCGCCCAGGCGCTTCTTCTTGTCGGCTTCGTACTCCTGGTAGTTGCCGTCGAAGAACACCCATTGCGAATCGCCTTCGGCGGCCAGGATGTGGGTGGCGATGCGGTCGAGGAACCAGCGGTCATGGCTGATCACCAGCACGGTGCCCGCGTACTCGAGCAGCGCATCCTCGAGCGCGCGCAGCGTTTCCACGTCCAGGTCGTTCGAGGGTTCGTCCAGCAGCAGCACGTTGCCGCCCTGGATCAGCGTCTTGGCCAGGTGCAGCCGGCCGCGTTCGCCGCCCGACAGGTTGCCGACCTTCTTCTGCTGGTCCTGGCCGTTGAAGTTGAAACGGCCCGCGTAGGCGCGGCTGGCCATCTGGAACTTGCCGACGTTGATGATGTCCAGGCCGTTCGAGATGTCTTCCCACACGGTCTTGTCGTTGGCCAGCGCGTCGCGCGACTGGTCGACGAAGGCCATCTTCACGGTCTGGCCGATCACGACCTCGCCGCTGTCGGGCTGTTCCTTGCCGGCGATCAGCTTGAACAGCGTGGACTTGCCGGCGCCGTTCGGGCCGATGATGCCGACGATGGCACCCGCGGGAATGTTGAAGTTCAGCTTGTCGATCAGCAGGCGGTCGCCGAAGCTCTTGCTCACGTCCTTGAACTCGATCACCTGGCTGCCCAGGCGCTCGGCGACGGGAATGAAGATCTCCTGCGTTTCGTTGCGCTTCTGGTATTCGACGTCGCTCAGCTCCTCGAAGCGGGCCAGGCGCGACTTGCTCTTGGCCTGGCGTGCCTTCGGGTTCTGGCGCGACCATTCCAGTTCCTTCTTCAGGGCCTTGGCGTGGGCTTCCTCGCTCTTCTGCTCCTGCGCCAGGCGCTCGCCCTTCTGCTCGAGCCAGGTGCTGTAGTTACCCTTCCACGGGATGCCGCGGCCGCGGTCCAGTTCGAGGATCCACTCGGCGGCGTTGTCGAGGAAGTAGCGGTCGTGGGTGATGGCCACCACGGTGCCCGTGAAGCGCTGCAGGAACACCTCGAGCCATTCCACCGATTCGGCGTCCAGGTGGTTGGTGGGTTCGTCGAGCAGCAGCATGTCGGGCTTGGACAGGAGCAGCTTGCACAGCGCCACGCGGCGCTTCTCGCCGCCCGACAGCAGGCCGATCTTGGCGTCCCAGGCCGGCAGGCGCAGCGCGTCGGCCGCGATCTCGATCTGGTGCTCGGAATCGGTGCCCGCGGCGGCGATCACCGCCTCAAGCTCGCCCTGCTCGGCCGCCAGCGCGTCGAAATCGGCGCCTTCCTCGGCATAGGCGGCATAGATCTCCTCGAGGCGCGCCTTGGCGGCGTTGACCTCGCCCATGGCCTCCTCGACGGCCTGGCGCACGGTGTGCTCGGGATCGAGCTTGGGCTCCTGCTCGAGGTAGCCGATCGACAGGCCGGGCATGGGCATCGCCTCGCCCTCGATCTCCTTGTCGACGCCGGCCATGATCTTGAGCAGCGAGGACTTGCCCGAGCCGTTCAGGCCGAGCACGCCGATCTTGGCGCCGGGAAAGAAGGACAACGAGATGTCTTTCAAGATCTGCCGCTTGGGCGGCACGGTCTTGGAGACTCTGTTCATGGTGTAGACGTACTGGGCCATCTTCTGTGTTGGACTGCTGATTGCTGAGGTGGCGAAAGCCGGAACAAGCCGAAATCCCCTGGGAGGAGCCCCTGGCGGAACCCCGGGGGAAGGCGGCAGGACCGGCGCGCGGAATCGCGGAAACGGAGCGCGAAAAGCAGTGATTATCGACTCATGCGACAATCGCCACCGTGCCGGGTCCAGTTGCCCGCACACCGGCTCTCTGCCGGGGACGAAGAAAACCCTTCCGCAAGTCGGTTTTTCGGGCTCCCACTCCTGACCTTCATCAGCCTTGACTGGCTCGCGTCACAAGAACGAAAGACGCCGAGCGGGCCGATGTCACCGCGCCGTGTATGGCGCTTGTTGTTTCACACAATGACTTTTGATGAACTGAAGTTGGCTCCGGCCATCTTGAAGGCCGTGCACGAGCAGGGCTACGAGACCCCCACCCCGATCCAGGCCCAGGCCATTCCGGCCGTCCTCGAGGGCCACGACCTCCTCGGCGGCGCCCAGACCGGCACCGGCAAGACCGCCGCCTTCACCCTGCCGATGCTGCACAAGCTCACCATGAGCCGCAGCGCCACCAACAAGTTCGGCGGCATCGGCATCCGCGCCCTGGTGCTCACCCCGACCCGCGAACTCGCGGCCCAGGTCGAGGAATCGGTGCGCGACTACGGCAAGTACCTGCAGCTCGGCTCGACCGTGATCTTCGGCGGCGTGGGCATGAACCCGCAGATCGACCGCCTCAAGCGCGGCGTCGACATCCTCGTGGCCACCCCCGGCCGCCTGCTCGACCTGCAGCAGCAGGGCATGCTCGACCTGTCGACCGTGCAGATCCTGGTGCTCGACGAAGCCGACCGCATGCTCGACATGGGCTTCATCCACGACGTGAAGAAGGTGCTGGCGCTGCTGCCGGCCCAGAAGCAGAGCCTGCTGTTCTCGGCCACCTTCAGCGACGAGATCCGCGAACTGGCCAACGGCCTGCTGCGCAACCCGCAGAGCATCCAGGTCACGCCGCGCAACACCACGGTGCAGCGCATCACCCAGGTGATCCACCCCGTGGGCCGCGGCAAGAAGAAGGCGCTGCTCGCGCACATCATCAACGAGCACCAGTGGAGCCAGGTGCTGGTGTTCACCCGCACCAAGTTCGGCGCCAACAGCGTGGCCGAATTCCTCACCAAGAACGGCATCGAGGCGATGGCGCTGCACGGCAACAAGAGCCAGAGCGCGCGCACCCAGGCGCTGGCCGGCTTCAAGAGCGGCGACATCCGCGCCCTGGTGGCCACCGACATCGCGGCTCGCGGCATCGACATCGACGAGCTGCCGCACGTCGTGAACTACGAGATCCCGAACGTCAGCGAAGACTACGTGCACCGCATCGGCCGCACCGGCCGCGCGGGTTCGAGCGGCGAGGCCGTGAGCTTCGTCTGCCTCGACGAGGAAGGCTTCATGCAGGAGATCGAGCGCTTCACCAAGCAGACGATCCCCGTGCAGGTCATCGAGGGCTTCGGTCCCGAGGAAGGCGAGCGCGCCGAGCCCATCGCCATGGGCCGCCAGACCATCTGGGGCGGCGCCGGCCGTCCGCCGAGCCGCGAAGTCATGCAGGCGGCAGCCAAGGCGGCGCGCAGCGAGATGATGCAGCGCATCCGCGACAACAAGGCCGGCCAGGGCGGCGGTGGTGGCAATGGCCAGCGCCGCGCCGGTGGCGGCGGCCAGGGCCAGGGCCAGGGCCGTGCTGCCAACGGCGGCGGCCAGCAGGGCCCGCGCGGCCAGGGCCAGGGTCCGGGCAACCGCGCGCCGCAAGGCCGCGCCCCGCAGGCCCAGCCGCGTCCGCATCACCATGCGGCGCATGCGCAGAACCACCAGCCGCACGACGAGCGCCAGCCGCGCCATCACGGCAACAGCCACAGCCCGACCCAGGCCAACCAGGTCGCGCACCTGCGCGCCGAGGCGATCGCCGGCGCGGCCGGCCAGCCCGATCCGTTGCGCACCAGCGTCGACCACATGGGCGGCGGCCGCGGACGCGGTGGCCGCTCGGGTGGCGGTGGCTACGGCGGCGGCAACCGTTCGGGCGGCGGTGGCCGTTCGGGCGGCGGCGGCTACGGCGGCGGTGGCCGCTCGGGCGGCGGCGGTGGCCGTTCGTTCGGCCGCTGAGGCACGACGCACGCGGAACAGAGGGCGCTTCGGCGCCCTTTTTCATGACCGTTCGGGGGCCGAAACACCTTCCGGACACAATCGTTGTCATGCAGCCCATCCCGCCGAACTTCGCCACCCTCTTCGTGGCCACCTGCAACCTGCTCAATCTCGCGAACCCGCACCGCGTGTACTACGAGAACCAGGACGCCTACAACGAGCGCGAGTACGAGCGCAAGATCGACTGGCTCGGCGAGCGCTTCCATGCACTCAATGCCGACGTGCTCGCGGTGCAGGAGGTCTGGGACGAGGCGGCGCTGAAGGCCGCCATCCACCGCAGCGGCCTGCGCTACGACTTCGTGGCCGTGCCCGGCGCCGAGAACACGCCCGCGCAACCCGACCAGCCGCCGCGCCCCGGCGCGCAGGGCACGCCGCGCGTGGGCATCGCCACCCGGCTCAAGGTCGACCGCATCCAGTCCTTCGTCGACTTCCCGCCGGGCTTCGGCGTCGAGGTGCCGGGCCTCGGGCCGCACACCCGCTTCGAGCGTCCGCCGCTGCTGGCCACGCTGCGCATGAAGCATGGCCAGCCGGTGCACGTGCTGACGGTGCACCTGAAGTCGAAGCGGCCCAAGTTCCTGCAGGATGCGCAGGGCAACCACCTCGAGGACCGCGACGACCGCAAGGTGGGCGCGATGGCCTCGCTGCGCTCGCTGCTGATGCGCGGCGCCGAGGCCGCGGCCCTGCGCTGCATCGTGATCGACCTGCTGCAGGGCAGCAACGAGCCGCTGGTGGTGATGGGCGACTTCAACGACAACCCGCACAGCGTGACCACCCAGCTCGTGGCGGCCACCTCCGAGGTAGCCTACGACAAGGCCGCGCGCGACGTGGCGCTGTTCAATGCCTACGAGATGCAGGGCGAGGCGGCGCTCAAGAAGGACGTGGCCTATTCGCACGTGCACCAGGGCTACCCGGAGGTGCTCGACCAGATCCTGGTGAGCGAGGAGTTCATCGCCGGCAGCCGCCACAGCCTGGGCGACGTGCGGCGCGTGGACTACTTCAACGACCACCTGCACGAAGGACGCGACCGCTCGCGCTCGGACCACGGCTTCGTGCGGGCGCTGCTGCGGTTGCGGACGGACTAATACGGGATCGGGGTCCGGACGCAGAGGACGCGAAGGTTTCGCGAAGAACGCGAAAGAACAGCCAAAGAATTTTTGATTTTCTTTTTTGCGTCTTTCGCGAAACCTTCGCGTCCTCTGCGTCCGGCTGTCCGCTCCCGCTTTCAGACCTTCGAAATCCGCACCATCGCATCGGCGCGCTCGTGCAGGTCGGGCAGCAGCTCGAGCCCCAGCCCCGGCTTGTCGTTGAGGCTGATCATGCCGTTCTCGACCTTCGGCAGCTCGGTCACCAGGCCCTGGTACCAGCCCGTGAAGAAGGCGCGCACGCTCTCCTGGACCAGCGCGTTGGGCGCATGCAGGCTCAGGTGGGTCGACGCGGCCCACACCACCGGGCCGGTGCAGTCGTGCGGCGCCACCGGCAGCTGCCAGGCATCGGCCATGGCCGCGATCTTGCGCGCCTCGGTGAGGCCGCCGCACCAGCTCAGGTCGAGCATCGCGACGCCGGCCACGCCGGTCTGCAGGTAGTCCTTGAAGCCCCACCTGTAGCTCAGCGTCTCGCTGGCGCAGACCAGCGCCTTGCAGTCGACGGCGTACTGCTTCAACAGGTCGAGGCTGTCCATGCGGATCGCATCCTCGTGCCAGAAGGTGTCGAACTCCTGCAGCGCGCGCGCGATCTTCTGCGCCATCGGCAGCCGCCAGAGGCTGTGGAACTCGACCATGATGTCCATGCGCTTGCCGACCGCGCCGCGGATCTTGCGGAAGGGCTCGAGCGCCGCGTCGAGGTCGGCGTTGCTGATGTACTGGCCGTGGCTGCGCTCGGCCGCCGGATCGAAGGGCCAGATCTTCATCGCCGTGATGCCCTCCGACAGCAGCGACTCGGCCAGCTCGTCGGCATGGTGCAGGAAGCCCTGCAGGTCTTCATAGGGCCCGGCCGCGTTGCCGATGCCCCAGTTGGAACTGGTCTGGTTGGCGGCGCTGCGGATGTACTGGTAGCCCGCGCAGGTGTTGTAGATGCGGATCGCGTCGCGGCTCTTGCCGCCGAGCGCGGTGTGCACCGGCATGTTCGCGGCCTTGCCGAACAGGTCCCACAGCGCGATGTCCACGGCCGAGTTGCCACGCGTCTCCACGCCCGACCCGCGCCAGCCCAGGTAGCCCGTGAGGTCGCGGTTGCGCGCCTCGATCGCCAGCGGGTCGGTGCCCAGCAGCTTGTGGGCGCCCCACTCGTGCAGGTAGGCCTCGACCGCCTCGGCGCCCATGAAGGTCTCGCCGAGGCCGACCAGGCCTTCGTCGGTGTGCAGGCGCACCCAGAGGATGTTGGGGAATTCGCCGAGGCGGATGGTTTCGAGCTGGGTGATCTTCATGGCGGTCCGGGATGCGGTGACTGGATGGCGGCGCGCTCTCGAGCGCCGCCGGCCGGCGGAAGGCTCAGCCCCCGCGCGCCTTCTTCAGCGCGTCCATCACCACGTTGACGGCCTCGGGGCCGATCGCCGGCACGTTCTTGTCGTACACCGGCTTCACCTTGTCGAGCATGCGCTTCTGCTCGGCCGGCGAGACCTCGTTGACCGTCATCGTCTTCTTGAGGCTCGCGAGCGACTTCTCGTTGAGCGCGCGGTTGGCGGCGCGCTCCACCTTCTGGCCCTCGATCGCGGCCTCGCGCAGCACCGCCTGCTCCTCGGGCTTGAGCTGGTCCCAGAGCTTCTTGCTGTAGAGCACCAGGAACGGCGTGTAGGCATGGCGCGTCACGCTCAGGTACTTCTGCACCTCGCTGAACTTCGAGGTCTCGATGGTCACGAAGGGGTTCTCCTGGCCGTCGATGGTGCGCGTCTCGAGCGCGGTGAAGATCTCGCCGAAGGCCATCGGCACGGCGTTGGTGCCCAGCGTCTTGAACGAGTCGAGGAAGATGTTGTTCTGCATCACGCGCACCTTGATGCCCTCGAGGTCCTCGACCTTGGCCACCGGCCGCTTGCTGTTGGTGAGGTTGCGAAAGCCGTTCTCCCAGTACGCCAGGTTCACCAGCCCCGCGGCCTCGAGCTTCTTGTTGAAGTACTCGCCGGCCGGGCCGTCGAGCACCGCGTCGGCTTCCTTCTCGTTGTTGAACAGGAACGGCAGGTCGAACACGCCGAGTTCCTTCACGATGCCCACCAGCGGCGAGGACGAGGTGCACACCATCTCCTGCGTGCCCGCGCGCAGCGCCTGCGTGGCCGGAAGGTCGCCGCCGGCCGCGCCGCCCCAGAAGGCGACGATCTTCATCTTGCCGCCGGTCTTGGCGGCCAGCACCTCCTGCATCTTCTTCACGCCCAGGCCCACCGGGTGGTCCTCGTTCACGCCGTTGGTGAACTTGATGGTGCGTTCGGCGAACTGGGCGAAGGCCGGGGCCGCCGCCATCAGGGCCACGGCGGTCGCCGCCGCCACGAGGGTTCTGCGCTGGATCATGGTCTGTGTCTCCTACTTCTTGGGTGATGAACGAACGGACGGGAAACTCTGCAAGACGCCCTCAGCGCGCCAGCCACCACGACAGCGGCACGGTGACGATCTGCGGGAAGAACACCATCGCGAACAGCACGATGAGCTGCGCGATCAGGAAGGGCATCACGCCCTTGAAGGCATCGTCCATGGTGATGCGCGCCACGCCGCACACCACGTTGAGCACGGTGCCCACGGGCGGCGTGATCAGGCCGATGGCGTTGTTGATGATGAACAGCACGCCGAAGTACACCGGATCGATGCCGGCCTTGAGCACCACCGGCATCAGCACCGGCGTGAGGATCAGCACGGTGGGCGTGAAGTCGAGCGCGGTGCCCACGATCACGATGAGCACCATGATCACCAGCATCAGCAGCGTCTTGTTGCCCATGAAGGGCTCGAGCATCTTCGTGACCTCGCCCGGGATGTCGGCCACGGTGATGAGCCAGGCGCTGACCATGGCCGCGGCCACCAGGAACATCACGACCGCGGTGGTCTTGCCGGCCGCCAGCGTGAGGCGGTAGAGCATCGAGGGCTTGAGCTCGCGGTAGACGAACATGCCGACCACGAACGAGTACACCGCCGCCACCACGGCCGCCTCGGTCGGCGTGAAGATGCCGAACTTCATGCCGCCGATGATCACCACCGGCAGCGCGAGCGCGAGGCTGCCCCGGGCGGTGATCACGAGCCGCTCGCCGAAGGGCACGCGCGGCGCGGCCTGCACCTTGTCGCGACGCGCCACGATCCACCAGGCGATGCCGATCGCCACGCCCATCAGGATGCCCGGCACGATGCCCGCGAGGAACAGCTTGGTGATCGAGACGTTGCCCGCCACGCCGAAGACGATGAAGCCGATCGAGGGCGGGATCACCGGCGCGATGATGCCGCCCGCGGCGATCAGGCCGGCCGAGCGGTTGGTGTCGTAGCCCGCGCGGTTCATCATCGGGATCAGCAGCGCCGCGAGCGCCGCCGTGTCGGCCACGGCCGAGCCCGAGATCGAGGCCATGATGATCGCGGCCACCACCGCTACGTAGCCCAGGCCGCCGCGGAAATGGCCGACCCAGGCCATCGCCATGTCGACGATGCGCCGGCTCAGTCCGCCCGCCGTCATGAACTCGCCGGCCAGCAGGAAGAAGGGCACGGCGAGCAGCGGGAAGTTGTCGGCGCCGTCGACGAAGCGCTGCGCGATGATCTGGCTGTCGAAGGCCGGCAGGCCGCCGGTGTAGGCCAGCCAGCCCATGAGCGAGACGCCGCACACCAGCAGCGCATAGGCGATCGGCATGCCGATCGCCATGGCGGCGAGCAGCGAGACCGTGAAGATCGTGACCGTCATCGCGCGCCTCCGGCGGTGCCCGAAGCCGGGGTGGCCGCGGGCTCGTGCGCCACGTCCTCCGACTCCATCACCTGCACCAGTTCCTCGTCGGAGACGCGGCCGGTGGCCAGGCGCCACAGCTTGTGGAGGTTGATCACGCCCATCACCACCGACACCACGTAGCCGATGCCGTAGACCCAGATCATCGAGATGCCCACCACCGGCGAGACGTTGGTGCGCTGCAGCTCGTGCATCTCGAAGGTGCCCATGAAGAACAGCACGTTGCAGAACAGCATGAGCAGCTGGTTGAGCACGAAGCACAGCTTCTTGCCGAGCCGCGGCAGGTGGCGGATCAGCGTGTCGACGCCCAGGTGCGCGCCATCGCGCATCGCGACCATGGCGCCGATGTAGGTGAGCCAGATGAAGCAGTAGCGCGACATTTCCTCGGACACCGTGATGCCCGAGTTGAAGCCGTAGCGCAGCACCACGTTGCCGAACACCATGACGACCATCGCCACCATGCAGGCGACCACGAGGAATTCCAGCACCCGGAAGAATCCGTCGATCAATCTCTTCATTGCTCCTGTCTCCTTTTGTTCTGCGGTGTTGTTGTTCGTCTCTTCGTCCGACCCGCTCTTCATGGCGCCCCCGGGGCGCCGCCCGCTAGAGCGGCACGGCCTTGAGCCGCGTCGCCGGCCGGCTGATGCGCGGCAGCCTGCGGCGCGAGGCGAGCACCATCTCGATGTCGTCGCGCGCGCCGTCGATCAGCACCAGCACCGCGCGCTCGGCGCCCGCCGGGTTGCGCGCGATCACGGCGTCGAGCACCGCGCGGTGCAAAGGCAACGAACTCGCGGGACCGTTCTTGCGTGTGGTCGAGATCTCGAAGCTGGTGCGCAGCAGCGCGCCGAGCGCGCGACTCATCTGCACCAGCATGCGGTTGTGGCTGGAGCGGATCAGCCCCTGGTGGAAGCGCAGGTCGGGCGTGATGTAGTCGCCGCCGAACTCGATGGCCTGCTTCATGCCGGCGTAGGCCTCTTCCATGTCGGCGATGTCCTCGGGCGTGGCGCGCGAGGCGGCCAGCGCCACCGCGGCCGGCTCGACCACGCGGCGCAGGTCCTGCAGGTCGCGCAGGAACTCGACCGACAGGCCGGCCTGCGTCTGCCACACGATGACATCGGCATCGAACCAGTTCCACTGGTCGGGCGGCTGCACGCGCGTGCCGACCTTGGGGCCGGTGGTGACCAGGCCCTTGGCGATCAGCGACTTGATGGATTCGCGCACCACGGTGCGGCTCACGCCGAGCTCCTCGCAGAGGATCGGCTCGGGCGGGATCGCGGCGCCGGGCGCGTAGCGCCCCGCGACGATGTCGCTGCCGATCCGGTCGACCGTGTTGCCGTGGACGTTCTTGATCATGCGAAGCCGTTGGTTGTGCGACGCGGCCAAGGCCGCCCGGCGCGCCCCGCTCGCTCGGAAACCCTGAGCGCCCCGCCAGGACAGCGCGCTTATCATATGATGATTGAAAATGCGGCTCGGCAGGACAAACCCTGACCCCGCGGCGCCTTCCCGCAACCGGAGACACCCTCGATGAGCACCCCTCCCAAGAAGAAGAATCCCGAAGAGCTGCGCAGCCAGCAGTGGTTCGGACGACACGACCGCGACGGCTTCATCTACCGAAGCTGGATGAAGGGCAAGGGCGTGCCGCACGACCAGTTCGACGGCCGCCCGGTCATCGGCATCTGCAACACCTTCAGCGAACTCACGCCCTGCAACTCGCACTTCCGCACGCTCGCGGAGCAGGTGAAGATCGGCGTCTACGAAGCGGGCGGCTTCCCGCTCGAGTTCCCCGTGATGTCGCTCGGCGAGACCCTGCTGCGCCCCACCGCCATGCTCTATCGCAACCTCGCGAGCATGGACGTGGAGGAAAGCATCCGCGGCAATCCGCTCGACGGCGTGGTGCTGCTCATGGGCTGCGACAAGACCACGCCCGCGCTGATGATGGGCGCGGCCAGCGTCGACCTGCCGACCATCGGCGTGTCGGGCGGCCCGATGCTCTCGGGCAAGTGGCGCGGCCAGGAGCTGGGCTCGGGCACCGGCGTGTGGCAGATGAGCGAGCAGGTGCGCGCCGGCACACTCAAGCTGCAGGACTTCTTCGAGGCCGAGAGCTGCATGCACCGCAGCCACGGCCACTGCATGACGATGGGCACCGCGAGCACCATGGCCAGCATGGTCGAGTCGCTGGGCATCGGCCTGCCGGGCAACGCGGCCTTCCCGGCCGTCGACGGCCGCCGCAACGTGCTCGCGCGCGAGGCGGGCCGGCGCATCGTCGGCATGGTCCACGAGGACCTGAACATGTCGAAGATCCTGACGCGCCAGGCGATCGAGAACGCCATCAAGGTCAACGCGGCGATCGGCGGCTCGACCAACTTCGTGATCCACCTGCTGGCGATCGCCGGGCGCATCGGCGTCGAGCTCACGCTCGACGACTTCGACCGGCTGGCCTCCGAGCTGCCCTGCATCCTGAACCTGCAGCCCTCGGGCCAGTTCCTGATGGAGGACTTCTGCTATGCCGGCGGCCTGCCGGTGGTGATCAAGGAGATCGCCGATCACCTGCACAAGGACATCCTCACCGTCACCGGACGCAGCGTGTGGGAGAACGTGAAGGACGCCGAGAACTACAACCCGCAGGTGATCCGCACCCAGGCCGAGCCCTTCAAGGACAAGGCCGGCATCTGCGTGCTGCGCGGCAACCTCGCGCCCAACGGCGCGATCATCAAGCCCAGCGCGGCCACGCCCGAGCTGCTGGTGCACAAGGGCCGCGCGGTGGTGTTCGAGAGCGCCGACGACCTGCACCGCCGCATCGACGACGAGAGCCTCGACATCGACGAGCACTGCGTGATGGTGCTCAAGAACTGCGGCCCCAAGGGCTACCCCGGCATGGCCGAGGCCGGCAACATGCCGCTGCCGCCCAAGGTGCTGCGCAAGGGCATCACCGACATGGTCCGCATCAGCGACGCGCGCATGAGCGGCACCGCCTACGGCACCGTGGTGCTGCACACCGCGCCCGAGGCTGCGGCCGGCGGTCCGCTGGCGCTGGTGCAGGACGGCGACATCGTCGAGCTCGACGTGCCGAACCGCAAGCTGCACCTGCACGTGAGCGACGAGGAACTGGCGCGCCGGCGCGCCGCCTGGGTCGCGCCGAAGGCACCGCTCGACTCCGGCTACTGGAAGCTCTACGTCGACACCGTGCTGCAGGCCGACGAAGGCGCCGACCTCTCGTTCCTGCGCGGCCGCCGCGGTGCCTTCGTGCCGCGCGACAACCACTGATGGCGGCGATGACGGGTTCGCTGGTCGCGGTCGACTGGGGCACGAGCTCGCTGCGCGGCGCGCTGATCGCGGCCGACGGCACGGTGCGCGAGGAGCGCAGCGACACGCGCGGCATCCTCGCGGTGCCGGCGGGCGGCTTCCCCGCTGTGTTCGAGGCGCTGTTCGGCGACTGGATGCGCGAGAGCGGCGCGCGCTGCCTGATCTCGGGCATGGCCGGCAGCAAGCAGGGCTGGGTCGAGGCACCCTACTGCGCCTGCCCCGCGGGCCGCGTCGAGGTCGGCCGCAGCATCATCGCCATCGATGCCATTCCCGGCCAGCGCATCGCGATGGTGCCGGGCCTCCACGACGAGCACGACGGCGTGCCCGACGTGATGCGCGGCGAGGAGGTGCAGATCTTCGGCGCGCTGTCGCTGCTGGGCCGCGACGAGGGCCTGTTCGTGCTGCCGGGCACGCACAACAAGTGGGCCACGGTGAAGAAGGGCCGCGTGACCGGCTTTCGCACCTTCATGACCGGCGAGTTCTATGCGCTGCTGAGCCAGCACTCGATCCTCGCGCGCACGCTCGACGCGTCGGCGCCGCTCGACGAGGCCGCCTTCGTCGAGGGCGTGACCCGCGCCGACAACGGCCAGGGCCTGCTGCACAACGCCTTCGGCGCGCGCACGCTGGCGCTGTTCGAGCGCATGCCGCGCGCCGAGCTCGCGAGCTATCTCTCGGGCCTGCTGATCGGCGAGGAGCTTCGCACCCAGTCGCTGCAGGCCGCGGGCGAGGTGGTGCTGATCGGTTCGCCCGCCCTCACCCAGCGCTATGCGCTCGCGCTGCGTACCAGCGGCACGGCCACGCGCTCGCTGGGCGCCGAAGCCACCTGGGCCGGGCTGCATGCGCTGTCCGGCTTCCTCGATTCCTCCGCTACCCCATCATGACCACGCCCTTCGACAAATTCGACGCCGCCCTGCGCACGCTGCCGCTGGTGGCCATCCTGCGCGGGCTCGAGCCGCATGAAGCCGATGCCGTCGGCGACGCCATCGTCGAGCCGGGCTTCCAGCTGCTCGAGGTGCCGCTCAATTCGCCACGGCCGCTCGACAGCATCGCGCGGCTGCGCGCGCGCTTTCCGCAGGCATTGGTCGGTGCCGGCACGGTGCTCGATGCGCAACAGGTGCGCGAGGTGCAGGCGGCCGGCGGCGAGCTGATCGTGTCGCCGAACTTCGATGCCGCGGTGGTGCGCGAGGCCGCCCGCCTGGGCCTGGTGTGCCTGCCCGGCGTGATGACGCCGACCGAGGCCTTCGGCGCGCTCGCCGCGGGCGCCACCGGGCTCAAGCTGTTCCCGGCCGAGCTGGCCTCGCCCGCGGTGGTGAAGGCGCTGCTGGCCGTGCTGCCGCGCGGCACGCCGCTGATGCCGGTGGGCGGCATCACGCCCTCGAACATGACCGAGTGGCGCGAGGCCGGTGCCTCAGGCTTCGGTATCGGCTCGGCGCTGTTCAAGCCCGGCAAGAGCGCGCAGGCCGTGCGCGACGATGCGCAGCGTTTCGTCGCTGCCTGCACGGGCACGACACGCGCCTGATTCGATTCCCCCCACAGAACACCAGAGGATCACGATGTCCGCCCAAGCCGACTACGCCAGCCCCGAAGTGCGCCAACTGCGCGAAGACCTCGCGCTCGCGCTGCGCGCCGCCGCCCACCACGGGCTGTCGGAAGGCGTGTGCAACCACTTCAGCGTGATGCTGCCGGGCCGGCAGGACCGCTACCTGATCAACCCGCGCGGCCTGCACTGGAGCGAGATCGGCGCCGACGACATCGTGCTGATCGACGTGCGCGGCGAGGTGCTCGCGGGGCGCCACCGCGTGGAGCCCACCGCCCTGTTCATCCACGGCGCGGTGCACCGCATCGCGGGCCATGCGGTGGTGCTGCACTGCCACATGCCCTATGCGACCGCGCTCACCATCACGGTCGACCGCGCGCTCGATCCGACCGCGAGCCAGAACGCGATGCGCTACATCGACCGCATCGCCGTCGACCGCGAGTACAACGGCCTGGCGCTCGACGACGCCGAGGGCGAGCGCATCGCGCGCGCGATGGCCGGCAAGGACGTGGCCTTCCTCGCGAACCACGGCGTGATCGTGGCGGGCGCGACCATCGCCCATGCCTACGACGACCTCTACTACCTCGAGCGCGCCTGCCTGCACCAGGTGATCGCGCAGTCGACCGGCCGCCCGCTGGCACCCGTGAACCGCGAACTGGCCGCGCGCGTGGCGGCGCAGATCCAGGGCGAGCGCGAGCAGTCCGACCTGTTCTTCGAGGCGCTGCGGCGCATGCTGCCCGCGCCGCGCGGCTGAGCCTCTTCGCGCCCGCGTTCCTGTCGCCGTGCGGCGACAGCGGTGGCCTCTTTGTGTCGAGGCGTTTCCCGTGCTTTCAATTGCCTTGCGGCGATGCCCGCGGCGCGTTACGTCTTGCGCTGGACGCGGCATTCGCACGGGCAGAATGCGCCCGGTCGCCGTGAGCGAAGTCCTACGCCCCGGCGTTACAGCGCTTCATCGGATTTCGCCCGCGCCTTACAAAGCGTTGACACGAACGCGGGAGGATGACACCCATCAACAACCACTCCTTTGGAGTCGCCATGAAAAAGCTCACCTACGCATTCGGCGCCGCGGCCCTTCTCTCGCTGGCGGCGATCAGCGCTCCGGCGCAGGCCCAGAGCGGTCCCTTCATCCAGGCCCAGGTCTACGTGACGCCGGCACCGCCGCATCGCCACTACGACCGCCGCTACTACGCTCCCCCGCCGCCGCCCCACTACCACCCGGGCTACCACCGTGGCGACCGCTACTACCGCCATGACCGCTACGACGGCCGCCGCTACGGGCGCCGCGACAACGATGGCGATGGCGTGCCGAACCGCTACGACCGCCGTCCCAACAATCCGTACCGCTACTGACGCGGTCGTTCCCAGAAACGAAGAAGCCGGGCCTCGCGCCCGGCTTTTTCATGACCGCCGCGTTCAGGCCGCGGGCACCTGCGCGTAGGGCGGCGTGTCGCTGGCGAAGCCCTGCTTGAGCCCGCGCGAGATCGCGTCGGCCAGCACCTCGGGCAGGCCCTGCTCCACGCCCTCGTAGGCCAGCCGCGCCACCTCGTCGGGCGAAGTCTTCGGGGCATCGACGTGCGCGGCCATGTCGGTGTCCATGTAGCCGACGTGCACGCTGACCACCTGTGTGCCCTGGCCCGCGAGCTCGTTGCGCAGGCCGTTGCTCAGCGACCAGGCCGCCGACTTGGTGGTGCTGTAGGTCGCCACGCTCGGGAAGGTGGTCCAGGCCAGCGCCGACAGCACGTTGACGATGGCGCCGCCGCCGTTGGCCGCCAGCACCGGCGCGAAGGCGCGCGCGAGCGCCCAGGGGCCGAAGAAGTTGGTTTCGAGCTCGGCGCGCGCGGCCGCCACCGAGTCGGGACCGAGCAGGTTCGAGCCGCGCGAGATGCCCGCGTTGTTGACCAGCACCGAGACGTCGCCGCACGCGAGTACCGCGGCCTCGATCTGCGCCGGCTGGGTCACGTCGAGCGGCACCGGCACCACGCCCGGCAAGGTGATGGTCCTGGGGTCGCGCGCGGCGCCGTAGACCTTGCGCGCGCCGGCCGCGAGCGCGGCCTTCGCGAAGGCGAGCCCCAGGCCGCGGTTGGCACCGGTGATGAAGACGACGGAATCCTTGAGGTTCATGGCAGAGCTTTCGAGGGTGTGAACGAAGAAAAACGCTTCAGGCCTGCGCCATGCGCCGCAGCAGCCCGCTGGTGGTGCGCGGCCAGCCGACACGGCCGAACCAGGCACCGCCCGCGATCGCCGAGCCGATGACCAGGCCGTAGACCACGAGCGCGATGCCCTGGGCCGCGAACACGCCCGTGAGCCCCGCGCCCCAGCGCAGCGCCAGCCAGCCGCCGATGCCCGCCACGGCCAGCCGCGCGAGGTTGCCGATCACCGGCCACAGCAAGCGGCCCGCGCCCTGCGAGGCGAAGTACAGCACCAGGCCGACGCCGAAGAAGCCGTAGAGCGGACCGACCACGCGCAGGTAGTGGATGCCGGTGTCGAGCATCGCGGCGTCGTGGCCGAACAGCATCAGCCACGGCCGCGGGAACAGCGCGGCCAGCAGGCCGATGGTCTCGGCCAGCGCGAAGGCCAGTGCGGCGCCGATCCAGGTGGCGCGCAGCGCGCGCTCGCGCTGGCCCGCGCCCATGCAGGTGCCGACCATCGCGACCAGCGGCGCGCCCAGGCCGAACACCAGCGGCACCAGCAGGTACTCGAGTCGCGAGGCCGTGCCGTAGCCGGCCAGGGCCTCGGGACCGAAGTGACCGGTGAGCGCGGTGGCGATGCCGATCGAGAGGTTGGTGGCCACGGTCGACACCGTGCCCACCAGGCCCACGCGCAGGATGTCGCGGAAGAAGGGCCAGCGCAGCTTGAGCGCGGCCAGCGAGGGCTTGAGCAGGCTGCGCGACGAGCGCAGGTAGACGATCAGCGCGATCGAGCCCAGCAGGTAATACAGCAGCAGCGCCATCGCGCCGCCCGCGATGCCCATGCCCGGCAGCGGGCCCCAGCCGAAGATGAGCAGCGGCGAGGCGGGGATCAGGAACACCACGCCCACCACCGTGACGTTGGCCGGCACCGCCATGTTGCCGGTGCCGCGCAGGATCGCCGACAGCGAATTGAACAGCCACACCAGCACCGCGCCCGAGAACACCCAGTTGGAATAGGTCAGGGCCGCCTCGAGCGCCGCGCCGCTGCCGCCCATGATCCCGTAGAGCCAGCGGCCGCCGAACAGCAGCGCGAGCGAGAACAGCACGCCGAAGCCCAGCGCGATGACGATCGCATGCCATACCAGCGAGTCGGCATCGGCGCGGCGGCGCGCGCCGAGCGCGCGCGCGATGGCCGACGAGATGCCGCCGCCCATGGCGCCGCTCGAGGTCATCTGCATCAGCATCACGATCGGGAACACCAGCGCCATGCCGGCCAGTGCGTCGGTGCCGAGCTTGCCGACGAAGTAGGTCTCGATCAGGCCGACCGAGGCCTGCGCCACCATCACGAGGACGTTGGGCGCCGCGAGCCGCAGCAATGTGGGAACGATGGGCGCCTCGAGCAGGCGGCGGGTGCGCGGATCGAGATCGGCGGCGGAAGCGGTCATGGCCTTCGTACTCCGTGGCGTGGGGCGATCAGGCGCGGGCCGCGGCGGCGCCGCCCGTGGCGGGCGCGGCATGGCCCTTGGGCGCGGTGGGGCGGCGGATCGCCATCACGATCGCGGCCGCCAGCAGGCAGGCGCCGCCGGCCACGTAGAGCGCGGGCGTGTAGGTCAGCAGCAGCGTGCGCGCGAAGCCCGCGCCATAGGCCGCGGTGGCGGCGCCGAGCTGGTGGGCGGCGAACACCCAGCCGAACACCATGCCGACCTTGGCCGGTCCGAAGGCGGCGCCCGCGAGCTTGACCGTGGGCGGCACGGTCGCGATCCAGTCGAGGCCGTAGAACATCGCGAACAGGCCGAGGCCGTAGATGGTGAATTCCGAATGCGGCAGCCAGAACAGCGAGAGCCCGCGCAGGCCGTAGTACCAGAAGAGCAGCTTGCGGTTGTCGTAGCGGTCCGACAGCCAGCCCGAGAGGATCGTGCCCACGAAGTCGAAGGCGCCCATCATCGCGAGCACCGAGGCCGCGGGCACCGGGCCCATGCCGTTGTCGCCGCACAGCGAGATGAAGTGGGTCTGCACCAGGCCGTTGGTGCTCAGGCCGCAGATGAAGAAGGTGGCGGCGAGGATCAGGAAGGTGCGGTTGGTCGCGACCTCCTTGAGCACGCGGAACGGCGTGGCGAAGTTGATCGCCGCGGCGGGCGCGGCCGGCGCCTGCGGCGCATCGGGGGCTTCGCCGAAGGGGCGCAGGCCGAGGTCGGACGGCCGGTTGCGCATCAGGCACAGCGCCAGCACGCCGATCAGCAGGCTGCCGATCACGATCGGCACGATGGCCGAGCGCCAGCCCCAGTGCTCGATCATCCAGGCCGCGACCGGCAGGAAGGCCAGCTGGCCGGTGGCCGAGCTCGCCGTGAGCATGCCCACCACCAGCCCGCGGCGCGCCACGAACCAGCGGTTGGCCACCACCGCGCCGAGCACCAGTGCCGTCATGCCGGTGCCCAGGCCCAGCATCAGGCTCCACAGCACGAACAGCTGCCACAGCTGCGAGGCCATCGTCACCAGCGCCATGCCCAGGCCGACCAGCGCGAGCCCGGTGCAGATCACCGCGCGCAGGCCCCAGCGCTCCATCAGCACCGCGGCGAACGGACCCATCAGGCCGAACAGCGCGAAGCGCAGCGCGAGCGAGGACGAGATCTGCTCGGTGCTCCAGCCGAACTCCTTGCCGAGCGGCTGCAGCATCGCGCCGGGCAGGCCCAGCGCGGCCGACATCGTCAGCATGGTCAGGAAGGTGATGGCGGCGACGATCCATCCGTAATGGATGCCGCGGCGCTGCAGCCATGCGGAGACTTGGGTGGCGAACATGGGACCTCTGGAGGAATGGGAATGGAGGAATCGGAGAAAAGAGGGGACTGGACCGCGGGGTCTGCGGGCGTGGAAGGTGCGGGGAAAGGGAAGCCGGTGCGGATGGACGTCAGTCCAGATCGCAGGCCTGGTCGTCCGCGCCGAGCAGCTCGAGCGATTCGTCGATCAGCACATGCAGCGCGAGCACGCGCTCCACGCCCAGCAGCGCATTGAGCTTCTGCTGCGCCGTCTTCCAGTGGGCCTGCGCCTCGCGGCGCTTGGCCTCGCCGCTGTCGGTGAGCTGCACCAGGCGGCTGCGCGCATCGGCGCCGGCGCCCTGCGCGATCCAGCCCGCGGCGATCAGCGGCTGCAGGTTGCGGCTCAGGGTCGAGGGCGTCATCTTGAGTTCGCCCGCCAGGTCGACCGGGCGCGAGGGACCGAGCCGCGCCAGATGCGACAACAGCGAGTACTGCGTAGTCTTGAGTCCGCTGCGCGACACCTCCGCGTCGTAGTGCTGCGAGAGGCGGCGCGAGAGCTGGCGCACCTTGAAACTGGTGCAGCCGCGGGGCTTGGTGGGGGCGTCCATGGGATATTATTGTAGCTGCAACTATTGCATATGCAACCAATTGAAGGAATGACCGCATGACCGAATCCCAGAACCTGCTCGAGACCTGGCTTGCCGAGGAGCGGGACATCATCACGAGGCTCGAAGCCGGCCCGGGCCCCGGCGTGGCCCGCCCCGAGCAAGTGAGCGGCAAGACCGGCCTGGAAATCATGCAGGCCATGCTGCGCGGCGACATCCCCTATGCCGCCATCGCCAAGACGCTGGACTTCACCGTCATCTCGGTCAGCCCCGGCGTCGCGATCTTCCAGGGCACCCCGTTGCCGCAGCACCTGAACCCGCTGGGCACCATCCACGGCGGCTGGGTCGCCACCCTGCTCGACTCGGCACTGGGCTGCTCGGTCCACACGATGATGCCGCCCGGGCGCAGCTACACCACGGCCGAGCTCGGCGTGAACTACGTGAAGGGCCTCACGCCCAAGGTGCAGCGCGTGCGCGCCGAGGGCAAGGTGATCCACTGCGGGCGACAGCTCGCGACGGCGGAAGCGCGGCTGGTGGGCGCCGATGGCACGCTGTACGCGCATGCCACGACGACCTGCTTCGTGTTCGAGATTCCCGCGGGACGCTGAGCTTCGGGGCCCGGGCGGTCGCCGGCCCTACAGCGCGGGCGCCAGCGCCCCCGCCATCAACCGCAGGTTCTGCACGGCCGCCCCCGCGGCCCCCTTGCCCAGGTTGTCGAGCACCGCGCTCAACACGACCTGCCCCGTGCGCTCGTTGAAAGCCACCGCGAGGCTCATGTCGTTCGTGCCGTTGTGGATCCGCGGATCCAGCTCGGTCAAGGGTGCATCGGTAGACAGCGGCAGCACCCGCACATGCGCCGCGTCCAGATAGCGCTCGGCCAGGCACTCATGGATGCGCGCACCCGACACGCCGGCGGGAAGCAGCCGCGCATGCAGCCCGATCGTCAGCACGATCCCCTGCCGATAGCTGCCATAGGCCGGCACGAAGAGGGGCCGCTGCGACAGGCCGGCGTAGGCCTCGATCTCCGGCACGTGCTTGTGTTCGAGCCCCAACCCATAGACCGTCAATGAATGCGCGCCAGCGCCGGCCTCGTGCGCTTCGGCACCCGCCCTGCCCTGGCCCGAATAGCCCGAGACGGCGTGGATGACCAGCGGATAGTCGGCGGGCAGCAGACCCGCGTCCGTCAGCGGCCGCAGCAGCGCGATCGCGGCCGTGGGATAGCAGCCGGGATTCGTGACCCGCGATGCCGAGGCGATGCGTTCGCCCTGCCCCGCGGCCAGCTCCGGCAAGCCGTAGACCCAGCCGGGGCTGGTGCGATGCGCCGAGCTCGCATCGATGACGCGCACCGACGGGTTCTCGATCATCGCCACCGCGTCGCGCGCCGCGGCATCGGGCAGGCACAGGATCGCGATGTCGGCCTCGTTGAGCGCGGCACGGCGCGCGGCCGGGTCCTTGCGCAGGTGGGTGGGCAGGGTGCGGATGCGGAATTCCCCGCCGCGCAGCCGGTTCTGCAGATCGAGGCCGGTGGTGCCCTGATCGCCGTCGATGAAGAGGTGGAGGTCCATGGAGCACGATCGTAGGGAGGGAGCCGCGATGGCTCCAGCTAAATATATGGAACTCCGGATTCAAAAAAGATAAATTGGCGCGATGCGGGAACTGAGCCTCGACCATCTGCGCACCCTGGTCGCCATCGCCGATCTCGGGTCGCTGGCCAATGCGGCGCGCGCGCTGCACCTGGCGGCCCCCACCGTCACGGTGCAGATCGCGGAACTCGAATCGCGCCTCGGCGGCCAGCTGCTGGTTCGCGGGCGCGGGCCCGCGCAGCCGACGGCCCTGGGCGAGCGCTTCATCGCGCGCGCCCGCCGGCTGCTGGCCGATGCCGACGACGCCGTGGAGGACGTGCGGCGCCAGCTCGCGGGGCAGACGGGCCGCGTGCGCGTGGGCGCCTCGACGGGCGCGATCGCGCACCTGCTGCCGCCCGCGCTCGAACGACTGGCGCGCGACCATCCGGGCATCGAGGTCAACGTGCAGGTGCTGACCTCCAACGACAGCATGGCGCGGCTCGCCGCGGGCAGCCTCGACCTCGCGGTGGTGGCACTGCCGCAGCCGCCGGTGCGCGGCGTGCATGTCACGCCGCTGCGGCGCGAGGCCGTGCTCGCTTTCCTGCCGGCGGCCTGGAAGGCGCCGAAGCGCCTCACGCCGCAGTGGCTGGCCGATCGGCCGCTGATCATGAACGACGCCTCCACGCGGCTCTACCGGCAGACGGCCGAATGGTTCTCGGCGGCCGGCGTGCATTGCCGGCCGCGCATCGAGCTCAACTACAACGATGCGATCCGCACGCTGGTGGCCGCGGGCTATGGCGCGGCCCTGCTGCCCGAGGAAGCGGACGGGCGCGCGCCCGATCCGCGCGTCGCGGTCCGGCCGCTGAGCCCGGCGCTGTGGCGGCAGTTGGGCCTCGCGGTCGGCGACCGCGACGTCGGTGGCCCGACGCGCTTCGTGCTCGAGGTCCTGCAGGCGTCGAAGGGTCGCGGCGGCCCGGGCGAGTAGGCCTGCGGCTTGTAAGTCCAAACGACGCGCGCCCACCCTCTCTGTTGATAATCGTTCGCATCGGCGCCGCAGGCCGGCCGCCGCATCGCCCCGAGAACACATCACCGACCTGGAGGATCCCCTCATGACCCAACGCATCGGCGCGCGCGCAGCACACGCCCTGATCGGCGCCACCGGCGCCTGGCTCGCCCTCGCCGCCCTGCCCGCGCATGCGGCGGAAGAGCTCACGCTCTACACCACGCGCGAGCCGGCGCTGATCCAGCCGCTGATCGCGGCCTTCAGCGCGCAGAGCAATATCAAGGTCAACACGGTGTTCGTGAAGGACGGCCTGCTCGAGCGCGTGAAGGCCGAGGGCGCGCGCTCGCCGGCCGACGTGCTGATGACGGTGGACATCGGCAACCTGGTCGACCTGGTCGACGGCGGCGTCACGCAGCCCGTGAAGTCGGCCGCGCTCGAATCGGCGATTCCCGCCAACCTGCGCGGCGCCGACGGCCAGTGGTTCGCGCTCTCGATGCGCGCACGCGTGCTCTACGCCGACAAGGCGCAGCCGCTCACCAATTTCCGCTACGAGGACCTCGCCAATCCCAAGTGGAAGGGCAAGGTCTGCATCCGCGCCGGCCAGCATCCCTACAACACCGCGCTGGTGGCCTCGCTGATCGCGCACGACGGCGAAGCCAAGGCCGAGCAGTGGCTGCGCGGCGTGAAGGCCAACCTGGCGCGCAAGGCCACCGGCGGCGACCGCGACGTGGCGCGCGACATCCTCGGCGGCATCTGCGACGTGGGCCTGGCCAACTCCTACTACGTGGGCCAGATGAAGAGCGCCAAGGAAGGCACCGACGCGCGCAAGTGGGGCGATGCCATCAAGGTGGTGCGCCCGACCTTCGCCAAGAGCGGCGGCACGCACGTCAACATCAGCGGCGCGGCTGTGGCGAAGAACGCGCCGCAGCGCGCCAACGCGGTCAAGCTGCTCGAATTCCTGGTGTCCGAGCCGGCGCAGGCCCTCTATGCCGACGCCAACTACGAATACCCGGTGCGCAAGGGCGTCGCGCTCGACCCGATCATCGGCCAGACCATCGGCGAGCTGAAGGTCGATCCGCTGCCGCTGACCGAGATCGCCAAATACCGCAAGCAGGCCAGCGCGCTGGTCGACAAGGTCGGCTTCGACCAGTGAGGTGCACCGCCGGGTGCCCTGAGTCCAGGGCATCCGCATGCTGATGAGGGCCTCGCGCGGCCCCCGGACGCTGCAGGCGGTGGGCCCGCTGTGGCGCGGGGCCGCGTTCCTCGTGGCGGCCGGCGTGCTCGCGCCGGTGCTCGCCTTGCTGTGGCTCGCGCTCGGGCCCGGCGCCCAGGGCTTCGCGCACTGGCAATCGCTGTTCGCCCATGTGCTGCCGCAGGCCACGCTCAACACGGCCATGCTGCTGGCGGGCGTCGGCCTGCTGGTGCTGATCGTGGGCACCGGTTGCGCCTGGCTGGTCACGGCCTGCGACTTCCCGGGCCGGCGCGTGCTGCACTGGGCGCTGCTGCTGCCGCTGGCGATGCCGACCTACATCGTCGCCTTCGCCTACCTCGACCTGCTGCATCCCATCGGCCCGGTGCAGGGCGCGATCCGCTGGCTGCTGGGCTACGACAGCCCGCGCCAGTTCCGCCTGCCCGACCTGCGCTCGATGGGCGGCGCGGTCTTCGTGCTGGGCTTCGTGCTCTATCCCTACGTCTACATGACGGCGCGCGCGATGTTCATGAGCCAGCCCGCGCACCTGATGGAGGCCGCGCGCATGCTCGGCGAGAACCGGCGCGGCGCCTTCTTCCGCGTCGCGCTGCCGCTGGCGCGCCCGGCGCTGGCCGTGGGCCTGAGCCTGGCGCTGCTCGAGACGCTCAACGACATCGGGGCTTCCGAATTCCTCGGCGTGCAGACGCTCACCGTGGCCGTCTACACGACCTGGATCACGCGCTCCGACCTCGCGGGCGCGGCGCAGATCGCCTGCGCCATGCTCGCCATGGTGATCGCGCTGGTCTGGCTCGAACGCAACGGCCGGCGCCATCAGCGCTACGGCTCGGCGCAGCGCATGCGCGCGCTGCAGCCGCGGCCGCTGCGCGGCGCCATGGCCTGGGCCGCCACGGCGGCGGCCTCGCTGCCGGTGCTGATCGGCTTCGTCGCGCCGGCGCTCTACCTGGTCTGGGAAAGCGCCAAGCGGCTGCGCCAGGGTGGCGGCATCTCGCACGGGCTGCTCGCCAGCCTGGCCAACACCATCGCGCTGGCGGCCGGCGTCACGGCGGCCGCGGTGGCGGCCGGGCTGCTGGTGGCCTGGGCCGCGCGCAACCCGGGCGGCCAGGGCGGCGCCGCGCGGCGCGGCCGCTGGCCCGCGCGCGTGGCCACGCTGGGCTATGCGGTGCCGGGCACCGTGCTGGCCATCGGCCTGCTCACGCCGGCGCTGGCCTTCGATGCCGCGCTCGCCACCGCGTTCGGCTGGCAGGGCCTGCCGCTGATGGGCGCGGGCGTGGTGCTGGTGGTGGCCTGCACCATCCGCTTCCTCGCGATGCCGATCGGCAGCATCGAGGCCGGCCTGGCGCGCATTCCGCCGGCCATCGAGCAGGCCGCGCGCCTGCTCGGCGAGACCGCCCTCGGCGCGCTGCGGCGCGTGCACCTGCCGCTGCTGCAGCCCTCGATCGCCGCCGGCGCGCTGCTGGTCTTCGTCGACGCGATGAAGGAACTGCCCGCCACCCTGCTGCTGCGGCCCGCCAACTTCGACACCCTCGCGACCTGGCTCTATGCCGAGGCCGCGCGCGGCACCTACGAGGAAGGCGCGATCGCGGCGCTGCTGATCGTGGCGGCCGGCCTGCTGCCCGTGATGCTGCTGGCGCGCAGCCAGCTCGCGGCCGCGCACGCGGCCGATCCCCTGCCCGTATCCTCCGCCACGCCATGAGCGCCAACCTGCACATCGACGCCCTCCGCCTCGCCTACGACACGCCGCGCGGCCCGCACGTCGTGGTCGACGGCTTCTCGCTCGCGCTCGCGGCCGGCGAGATCGCCTGCTTGTTCGGGCCCTCGGGCTGCGGCAAGACCACGGTGTTGCGCGCCATCGCAGGCTTCGAGCCGCTGCGCGCGGGCGAGATCCGGCTCGGCGAGCGCACGCTGTCCTCGGCGCGGCAGCACCTGCCGCCCGAGGCGCGGCGCGTGGGCATGATGTTCCAGGAGTACGCGCTGTTCCCGCACCTCGACGCGGCGCGCAACATCGCCTTCGGCCTGCGCCGGCTGCCGCGCGCTCGACAGCAGTCGCGCGTGGCCGAGATGCTGGCGCTGGTCGGGCTGGCCGAGGCCGGGGAGCGCTATCCGCACGAGCTCTCGGGCGGCCAGCAGCAGCGCATCGCGCTGGCCCGCGCGCTCGCGCCCGCGCCGGCGCTGCTGCTGCTCGACGAGCCCTTCTCCAACCTCGACGGCGCCACGCGCGAACGGCTCACGGTGGAGGTACGCGCGATCCTGCGCCAGGCCGGCCAGACCGCGATCCTCGTGACCCACAACGAGGCCGAGGCGCAGGCCATGGCCGACCGCATCGGCGTGATGCATGGGGGCCGCATCACGCGCTGGATCGAGACCTCGGCCCGCTGAGGCTTAGCACAAGACGCGCTTTTGCCGAATGGGCTTTTCGGGAAAAGGTTGTTCGCCCCCGGAAGAATCCGGCCCCACCGATTCATCCGGAGCGCCCATGTCCCAGCCCCTCACCCTCGTCAGCCACCTGCTGTGCCCCTACGTGCAACGCGCCGCGATCGCGCTGCACGAAAAGGGCGTCGCCTTCGAGCGCGTCGTGATCGACCTCTCGGCCAAGCCCGACTGGTTCCTCGCGATCTCGCCGCTGGGCAAGGTGCCGCTGCTGCGCGTGCAACGGCCCGACGGCGGCGAGACCGTGCTGTTCGAGAGCAACGTGATCTGCGAATACCTCGAGGAGACCCAGCCCGGCGCGCGGCTGCATCCCGAGGATCCGCTCGCACGCGCCGAGCACCGCGCCTGGATGGAGTTCGGCTCGGCCATCCTGGCCGACCTCTGGGGCTACGAGACCACCAAGGACGCCGAGGTGTTCGCGCAGAAGCGCCAGGCCCTGGCCGACAAGTTCGCGCGCGTCGAGGCGGCGCTCGGCGCCGGCCCCTTCTTCGCGGGCGAGCGCTTCAGCCTGGTCGACGCGGTGTTCGCGCCGGTGTTCCGCTACTTCGAGGTGTTCGACCGCCTCGTCGACTCGAAGCTCTTCGACGCCCTGCCACGCGTCGATGCCTGGCGCCGGGCGCTGGCCGCGCGGCCCAGCGTGCGCGCGGCGGTGGTGCCCGAGTACCCCGAGCACCTGATGGACTTCCTGCGCAAGCACGAATCGCTGCTGCTCACGCGCGCCGAGGAAGTCCGAGCGGCTTGATCGGGGCGCCGGGAGACCGACAATAGCGGGCTCCCCACGACAACACCCACGGACTCCACGCGATGAGACTCCTCCACACCATGCTGCGCGTCGGCAACCTGCAGCGCTCGATCGACTTCTACACGAAGGTGCTGGGCATGAACCTGCTGCGCACCTCCGAGAACCCCGAGTACAAGTACAGCCTGGCATTCGTCGGCTACGACGAGGGCAACCCCGGCCAGGCCGAGATCGAGCTCACCTACAACTGGGGCACCGAGAGCTACGAGCTCGGCACCGCCTACGGCCACATCGCGCTCGGCGTGCCCGATGCCTACGCCGCCTGCGAGAAGATCAAGGCCGCGGGCGGCAACGTCACGCGCGAAGCCGGCCCCGTGAAGGGCGGCACCACGGTGATCGCGTTCGTGACCGATCCCGACGGCTACAAGATCGAATTGATCCAGCGCGCCGAACAGGCGGCCGGCGGCGGATTGCGCTGATCGGCGATGGCCACGGGTGCCGCGAAGAAGAAGCCGGCCGCGAAAAAGGCCGGTGCCAAGGCCGTGCGCCACGTCGCGCTGCTGCGCGGCGTCAACGTCAACGGCATCACGATCCGCAGCGCCGAGCTGCAAGCGCTGTTCGTCGAGCTCGGCTTCGGCGCGGTGCGCACCGTGCTCGCGAGCGGCAACGTGCTGTTCGACACCGAGGAGACCGACACCGCCGCGCTGCGCCAGCGCATCGAGCAGGCGCTGCGCGAGCGCTTCGGCTACGAGGCCTGGATCGTGTTGCTCGCACAGGCCACGGTGGCGCGCATGGCCGCGGGCTATCCCTTCGAGCGCGTCGACGAGGAGCGCCATCCGTACATCGTGTTCGGCTCCGATCCGGCGATGCTCGACGAGGTGATGGCCAAGGCCGAGGAACTCGAGACGTACACCGACCGGCTGCAGCGCGGCGACGGCGTGCTCTATTGGGAGCTGCCGCGCGGCGAAAGCACCGACACGCCGGTGGCGAAGCTGCTCGCGAAGACGCGCTACAAGTCGAGCACCACCACGCGCAACCTGCGCACGGTCGAGAAGCTGCTGGCAGCTTGAGCCGGCCGGGGCCGCCGCATGCGGGGAACTGCCCCTGCGCAAGGCACGGGATTTGCAATAGATTGAAAGGCCGACCGACGCGTCGGCCTTTTTCATTCGAGCGCCACGATGCACATCTCCAGAATCATTCCAACAGCCATGCTCGCCGTGACCGCGGCAGCGCTTTCCGCCTGCGGCGGCGGCTCCGGCGGCGGCTTCGCCCCGCTTCCCATCGGCAGCGCACCACCGCCGCCGGCGGCGCCACCACCGGCCCCGCCCGGCGCGCGCTTCGATCCCGCGCTGTGCGTGCAGCAGGCCGGCACGCCGCACGGCCAGACGGCCGGCATCAGCGGCACCAGCCTGATGGTGACCTCGGCCCACTACGAAGCCTCGAAGGCCGGCTGCAAGGTGCTGGCGACCGGCGGCAGCGCGATCGACGCGGCCATCGCGGTGCAGGCGGTGCTCGGCACGGCCGAGCCCTTCGCCTCGGGCCTCGGCGGCGGCACCCTGGTCACCTACTACGACGCGGCCACCCGGGCCGTGCGCACCTTCGACGGCCTCTCGGCCGCGCCCGCGGCCACCGGCGGCGCGACCACGCTCTACCAGGCCGTGGCGCAGGACGTGTCGAGCGCCGCGCCCTACAACGTCTGCAAGAGCGGCCTCGCGGCCGGCGCGAGCATCTCCTCGCAGCAGGGCAACACCAACATCTCGGCGCGCGCGGTCGGCATTCCCGGCACGGTGGCGGTGCTCGACCTGGTGCACCGCGCGTACGGTCGCAAGGCCTGGAACGCCCTGTGGGACGACGCGATCGCGCTGGCCGAGAACGGCTTCCCGATGACGAAGTACATGTACGCCACGCTCTACGCCGACAGCGCCGAGTTCGACGACGACGGCAACCCGGTGGCCGCCGGCAGCGGCGTCCCGGCCTGGGTCAACTCGGCCGGCACGGTGCGCGGCGCCGCGCGCTGCAAGTACCCCGACATCGCGAAGCGCTACTGCGACCCGGCCGATGCCACGATGCAGAAGCCGCTGCCGATCGGCACGCTCATCAGGAATCCCGAGCTCGCGCAGACCATGAAGCTGGTGCGCGACGGCGGCGCCGCGGCCTTCTACGATCCGGCCCGGCCCACGGTGCAGGCGATCGTGGAGCGCACCACCACCGGCAGCCTGCCCTGCCGCTCGGTCCTGCCGACCGCGGGCACGCCCGCCAAGCCGGCGGTGGCGACCACCATCGCCTCGATCCCGAGCCTGATGCAGCCGGCCGACTTCGCGGCCTACCGGGCGGTGGAGCGCAAGCCGCTGGTGGGCACGCGCTTCGGCACCACGATCTACACCCAGCCCGCGCCCTCGTTCGGCGGCTTCGTCACGCTCTATTCGCTCGGCATCCTCGAGCGCAAGAAGCTGCAGGACGAGAAGGCGCTCGACACGCCGCGCTTCGTCTACTACGCCGCGGAGGCGAGCCGGCTCGCCAACGTCGACCGGCGCGCCGTGATCGGCGACCCCGCATGGTCGAACGTCAACGCGCGCGCCTCGGTGCTGCTGAGCGAGGCCGAGCTCGACCGCCGCGCGGCGCAGATCGGCGACAAGGCCTTCGACACCGCACCCGCGGGCAACATCGGCAGCTTCGTGGCGGCTGACCCGGCGGGCTACGACACCATGGCCGCGCTCGGCAAGGCGCGCGCCGCCGCGCCGGCCACGCGGCTGGCGCAGGCTCGCCCCACGGCACGCGACGAGGACTGGAACACCACCAGCAACGTGGCGGTGGTCGATGGCTACGGCAATGCGCTGTCGATGACGACCACGACCAACACGCACTGGGGCGCGCACCTCGAGGCGGCGGGCATCATGCTCAACGACGTGATGTCGAACTTCTCGGCCGGCTCGAGCGCGCCGCCGAGCACGGGCTCGGACGTCAACGGCTACCAGGGCACGAAGCGGCCGCGCACCTCGATCGCGCCCGCGATCGCCTTCGATGCCGAGGGCCGGCTGCGGCTGGTCTGGGGGTCGGCGGGCGGCGGCCCGATCCCCGACTACATCGTCAAGACCTTCATGGGCCACGTGGTCTACGGCCTCGACCTGCAGGCCGCGATCAACGCGCCCAACTTCACGGGCCAGAACGGCGTGGCCGAACTCGAGGCCGGCTCGGCGCTGGCGCCGCTGGCCGACGGCCTGCGCGCGAACTATGGCTACGGCAGCGACAACCTGCTCGTGACCGGACTGCTCAGCGGCCTCAGCGGCATCGCGGTGACGCGCGACGCGAACGGCCGCGCGGTCTACAGCGGCGCGGCCGACAACCGGCGCTCGGGCGCGGCCTTCGGCTACTGAGCCCGCGTCGCGCGCACGAAGAAAAGCCTGGCGGTGCCAGGCTTTTTCATGGGGCGCGGATCAGCAGCCGAGCAACTCGGCCAGCTGCAGGATGTCGCGCGCATGCAGGTTGTTGCCAGCCACCGGCGTCACGTCCTTGGGCTGCGCGCGGCCGAACTCGAAGGGCCGCTCGATGTAGCCGGTCTTGAGGCCGCAGGCGCGCGCGGCCGCGAGGTCGTCGTGGTGCGCGGCGGCCAGCATCACCTGGCCCGGCGTGGCGTCGAACACGCCGGCCACGCCGAGGTAGGTGCGCGGGTCGGGCTTGTAGGCCTTGAAGACCTCGGCCGACAGGATGCAGTCCCAGGGCAGGCCCGCGCGCTTGGCCATCTCGGTCAAGAGGCCGATGTTGCCGTTCGACAGCGAGCAGATGGTGAACTTGCGCTTCAGGCGCGTGAGCCCTTCCACCGCATCGGGCCAGGCCGGCAGCCGGTGCCAGGCGCGGCTGAGCTCGCGCCGCGCGGCGGCATCGAGGCGGTCGCTGAGGCCGAAGTCGCGCAGCACCTGCTCGAGCATGCTCAGGTGCAGTTCGTCGAGCAGGGTGAAGCCGCCCTCGCCCGCGGCGATGCGTTCCATCACCTGCTTCATCGCGGGCTGGTAGCCGGCGCGCCAGGCCAGCGCGAAGGTCGCGCCGTCGACGCCCGGCAGGGCCTGCTCGGCCTCGGCGGCGATGCCGCTGTGCCAGTCGACCACGGTGCCGAAGACGTCGAAGGCCACGACCTTGAGGTCGCTGGCGTCGAAATCCGCGTTGCCCATGGCGGCCTCAGCGCGAAAGCTGGCTCGCGGCGCGCGCGAGCTGTTCGATGCGGGCCCAGTCGCCGTCGCGGATGGCGTCGGTCGGCACGATCCACGAGCCGCCCACGCAGGCCACGTTCGACAGCGCGAGGAACTCGGCCGCGTTGCCCGCATGGATGCCGCCCGTGGGGCAGAAGACGACGTCGCCGAACGGGCCCTGCCAGGCCTTGAGCATCGGCAGGCCGCCGGCCTGCAGCGCGGGGAAGAACTTGAGCTGGGTGTAGCCGTCCTCCTGCGCCGACATGATCTCGCTGCCGGTGGCCACGCCGGGCAGCAGCGGCAGGCCGAGGTCGTGGCAGGCCTTGCCGACCGCGCGCGTGTAGCCCGGGCTCACGCCGAACTTCGCGCCGGCCAGCGCCGAGGCCTGGGCATCGGCCGCGCTGCGGATGGTGCCCGCGCCGGCGACGGCCTCGGGCACTTCCCTGGCGATGATCTCGATGCACTCGAGCGCCTGCGGCGTGCGCAGCGTCACCTCGAGCATGCGAATGCCGCCGGCGACCAGCGCGCGCGCGAGCGGCACGGCGTGCTTCACGTCGTTGAGCACGATCACCGGGATCACCGGCGCGTCGCGCATCACGTCGAGGGCAGTCAGTGCGTTCTTGTCGTTTACAGCCATGAGCAGGCTCCTTCTTCAGCAGTCAATGCATTGCGCCGCATGCCGGCGAACAGTTCGCGCCCCAGGCCATGGCCATCGGCGAAGCGCTGGGCCTCCGACAGCGTCGCGGCCTCGCGCTCGGCCCACTCGTCGGCGGGCAGCAGGACCTCGAGCGTACCCGCGACGGCATCCAGGCGTATGACGTCGCCGTCGCGCACCTTGGCCAGCGGCCCGCCCGCGGCCGCCTCGGGCGACACGTGGATGGCGGCCGGTATCTTGCCCGAGGCGCCGCTCATGCGGCCGTCGGTGACCAGCGCCACGCGGAATCCCTTGCCCTGCAGCACCGACAGCGGCGGCGTGAGCTTGTGCAGCTCGGGCATGCCGTTGGCCTGCGGGCCCTGCCAGCGCACCACGCAGACCACGTCGCGCTCGAGCTCGCCGGCCGTGAAGGCCTTCTGCAGCGCGGCCTGCGAATCGAAGACCCGCGCGGGCGCCTCGACCACATGGCGGTCGTCGGGCACCGACGAGACCTTGATCACGCTGCGGCCCAGGTTGCCGCTCAGCAGCTTCAGTCCGCCGGTGGCGCTGAAGGGCGCGGCGGCGGGCCGAGTGACGGCATCGTTCTGCAGCGCGGCGGCCGGCGTCCAGCGCAGGCGCCTGGCATCGGCCTCGCCCTCGAGCGACGGCACGCCGGCGAATTCGCGGATGCCGCCCGAGCGCACCGTCAGCACGTCTGCATGCATCAGGCCGGCCTCGACCAGCTCGCCGATCACGAAGCCGGGACCGCCCGAGGCCTGGAACTCGTTCACGTCGGCGCTACCGTTGGGGTACACGCGCGTGAGCAGCGGCACCACGTCCGACAGCTTCGAGAAATCGTCCCAGTCGATCACGATGCCCGCGGCGCGCGCCACGGCCACCCAGTGGATCAGGTGGTTGGTGGAGCCGCCGGTCGCGAGCAGCGCGGCCATGGCATTGACGATGCAGCGCTCGTCGACCATCTCGCCGATCGGCGGGCACTGGAAGGCGGCTTCGCCGGCCTTGCCCAGTACCGTGCGCACCGCCTCGCGCGTGAGCGTCTCGCGCATCGCGTCGCCGGGCTGCACGAAGGCCGTGCCGGGCACGTGCAGGCCCATGGCCTCGAGCAGCATCTGGTTGCTGTTGGCGGTGCCGTAGAAGGTGCAGGTGCCGAGCGTGTGATAGGCGGCCATCTCGGCCTCGAGCAGGCCCTGACGGCCCACGAGCCCCTGCGCGGCCTGCTCGCGCACCTTCGACTTCGCGTTGTTCGACAGGCCCGAGGGCATCGGCCCCGCGGGCACGAACACGGTGGGCAGGTGGCCGAAGTGCAGCGCGCCGATCAGCAGGCCCGGCACGATCTTGTCGCACACGCCGAGCATCAGCGCGGCATCGAACATGTCGTGCGTGAGCGCGACCGCGGTGCTCATCGCGATCAGGTCGCGGCTGAACAGGCTCAGCTCCATGCCGGGCGTGCCCTGCGTCACGCCGTCGCACATGGCGGGCACGCCGCCGGCCACCTGCGCGGTGGCGCCGAGGCGGCGCGCCTCGTGCTTGATGATGTCGGGATAGCCCTGGTACGGCGCATGGGCCGAGAGCATGTCGTTGTAGGCGGTGACGATGCCGATGTTGGGCGCGCGCTCGGCGACCACGCGGAACTTGTCGTTGGCCGGGATGCCGGCCACGGCATGCGCCACGTTGGCGCAGCCCATGCGGTCGGAGCCGCGGTCGCGCTGGCGCAGTTCGGCGAGGCGCGCGAGGTAGGCGCCGCGCTGCGCCTTGCTGCGATCGCGGATGCGATCGGTGACGTCGAGGACGGTGGGGTGTGTGCTGCTCATGGGGATGTTGTCGGTGGCTCTGCCGATGGGGTCGCCACTGTCGCGTGGGCGACCTCGAGATGGGTTCATCGTAGCAAGGACGACGCCAGGCCTCGATGGAAATCGGGCACCGTGCCAATACGAATCCACGCCCGGATACGGATGCTTGCAAAACACCCGGACGCGGGCGCGCGCGCGCCCGCGTGGCGGCGCATTCCGCGCGCCGCGGCGGCCTCGAATCAATCGAGCAGCTTGACCTCGACCCGGCGCGCCTGCGCGTCGTTGCCGCTGCCGGCCGTGACGGGCGGGCGCAGCAGGTCGATCCTGTCGGCCGGCACGCCGAGGCCGACGAGCACGTCGCGCACCGTCTCGGCACGCTTCTTGGCGAGCTGTTCGTTGACCGCCGCATCGCCGGTGGTGTCGTGGAAGCCCGAGACCACCGCCTTGCGGCCGGCCTCCACGCCCTTGATGACCGCGGCCAGCGCTTCCGCCGCGCCGGGCGCGAGGTCGGCGCTGCCGGTGGCGAAGTAGAAGTTCACCACGCCGTTGGCGACGCGGATGCTGGCGCCGTCGGGGATCGTGACGGTGACCGTCTCGGTGACCTCGGCCACCGTGGTCTGGGTGGCTGGCGCCGCGGCCGGCACCGTGATGGCGGTCTGCGCAGTCGCGGACGCCCGGGCGGGCGTCTTGTGCCACGCCGCGAAGCCGATCACGCCACCGACGATCAGCACCAGCAGGATCGCGAGCAGTCCGAGGGCGAAATTCTGCTGGCTGTCGTCGGTGGTGTTCGTCACGCGTGCTCCGTAGGATGAAAGCGGCCGGTAAATAATGGGGTGGTCAACCATGATCAGGAAATTGTAGGCATGGGTCCTTCTCCCGACACTGTAGGCGCTGGCCCCACCTCGGGCTCGGACCCGGCGCCCAATCCCGGGCCGCCGGGTCTGGATCCGCTGCCCAAGCCGCTGCGCGATCCCCAGCCGATGCTCGAGCGCACCATCGCCGAATGGGGCGGCCACGAGGACCTCTGGCTGTTCGGCTACGGCTCGCTGATCTGGCGGCCCGAGTTCGATTTCATCGAGCGCCGTCCGGCCTGGGTGCGCGGCTGGCACCGCGCGCTGAAGATGTGGAGCCGCGTCAACCGCGGCAGCGTGCAGACCCCGGGCCTGGTGTTCGGCCTGCTCTCGGGCGGCAGCGTGCGCGGCATGGTGTTCCGCGTACCGGCCGCGCAGGGCCTGGACACGCTGCGCCGGCTCTGGCTGCGCGAGATGCCCACCGGCGTGTACGACCCCAAGTGGCTGCGCTGCGCCACGGCCTCGGGGCCGGTGAGCGCGCTGGCCTTCACGCTGTCGCGGCGCAGCCCCAACTTCACGGGCGAGCTCAGCGACGAGCGCTACCGCCACATCTTCGCGAATGCCGTGGGCCGCTACGGCAGCTCGCTCGACTATGCGCAGCAGACGCTCGAGGAGCTGCGCCGCCATGCGATCCACGACGCGGCGCTCGCGCGGCTGGTGGCGCTGGCCGTGCCGCCGGGCGACACATCGGCGGGGCACACTGCATCGCCGGCCCCGACCGATTGCGATGTGGTGCCGCCTCCGGTATACGTCGCAGGGTCTTCCGACAAGAAATCCTCTCAACCTTCCGGACCCTCCGGATCTCCCGACAAGGACCAACAATGAAGAACTCCTCCCGCCGCCTCGCCGGCGCCGCCACCGCCGTGCTCGCGGCCTCGCTGCTGGCCGCCTGCGGCACGCTGGGCGGCAAGCCCGCCACCACCGTCGAGCTGGTGCCCACCGGCGCGATCACGCCGAACCCGACCACGGGCACCGTCACCTTCACCGCGCTCGAGCATGGCGTGCGCGTGGCCGGCATCGTGCGCGGCCTGCCGCCGAACACCGAGCACGGCTTCCACATCCACGAGAAGGGCGACTGCGGCGACAACGGCAATGCCTCGGGCGGCCACTTCAACCCCAGCGGCGGCACGCACGGCAAGTTCGCCGCGCCGGGCAGCCACGCGGGCGAACTGCCGAGCCTGGTGGCCAACGGCGCCGGCGAGGCACGCTTCAGCGTCGAGAACCATGCGATCTCGCTGACGCCGGGCGCCGCCAACAGCGTGATCGGCCGTGCCCTCGTGGTGCACCGCGACAAGGACGACTTCACGACCCAGCCGGCCGGCAACTCGGGCCCGCGCATCGCCTGCGCGGTGATCGGCAAGTAAGAAGGGTTCAGCCGGCGCGCGGTGCGCCGGCCGCCTCGCGCGCGCGCCACAGCGCCTCGGCGCGCGCCAGGGCATCGGGGGTGTCGATGTCGGTCACGACGCCGGCGTCGTCGAGCGGCAGGTCGGCCACCGAACCCGCCGCGCGCAGCGCGCGCAGGACGGGCGCCGCGCCGAAGTTGCCCTCGAGCGCGGCGAGCGCCGCCTGGCAACCGGCGGCAAAGCCCACCGGATGCCCGCGCTCCCCCTGGTAGCTGGGCTGCGCCGCCTGAGCCCCGCCCGCGAGCGCGGCCGCCACCGCCTGCATCGTCCGCGGCAGCACCAGCGGCAGGTCGCCCGGCAGGATCAGCCAGCCGGACGCACCCGAAGTGGCGCGCACCGCGGCCGCGATCGAATCGCCCATGCCCGGATGGCCCGCGTCCTCCACGTGCCAGGGCAGGCCGCTCGCGCGCACGGCGTCGAGCGTGCGTTCGAGCACCGGCTTGCCGGCCAGCGGCGCGCGCAGCTTGGAACCGCTGCCGCCGGCGGCCACGAAGCGCTCGCCGCGGCCCGAGGCCAGCACGATCACGGTCGGGGGATTCGCGAGGGAGGTCACGGCGCGAGTATCGCTTGGGCAACAATGCCGGCATGACTTCCCCGACTTCCCAAGAATCGCTGGCCGCGCTGCGCAAGAGCTACGAGCGCGCCGAGCTCGGCGAGGCGCACAGCGCCGACGATCCGCTGCGCCAGTTCGAGCGCTGGCTCGACGAGGCCATCGATGCCCAGGTGCCCGAGCCCAACGCGATGACCTTGTGCACGGTCGGCAGCGACCTGCGGCCCTCGAGCCGCATCGTGCTGATCAAGGGCTACGACGCGCGCGGCCTGGTCTGGTACACCAACTACGAGAGCCGCAAGGGCCGCGAGCTCGCGGGCAACCCCTACGCCTCGCTGCAGTTCCACTGGGTCGAGCTCGAGCGCGTGGTGCGCATCGAGGGCCGGGTCGAGAAGGCCGGCGCCGACGAGAGCGACGCCTACTACGCGAGCCGCCCGCTCGATTCGCGGCTGGGCGCCTGGGCCAGCCCGCAGAGCGAGGTGATCGGCGGGCGCGAGGTGCTGGTGAAGAATGCCGCCGTGGCCGCCGCGAAGTACCTGCTCTCGCCGCCACGCCCGCCGCACTGGGGCGGTTACCGGCTGGTGCCCGACCGCTGGGAATTCTGGCAGGGCCGCAAGAGCCGGCTGCACGACCGGCTGCGCTACCGGCTCGAGGCCGGCCAGTGGGTGCGCGAGCGGCTCGCTCCCTAAGCGGTCAGGCCTCGCAGGCCGCCACCTTGAATTCGACGCGGCGATCGAGCGCGTCGCTCGCATCGTCAGCGCCCGTGCCCACGATGTTCTCGCGGAAGCCGGCGCCGGCTTCGCGCAGCTTCTTCGCCAGCGGCGGGGCCTCGCCCACCAGCCGGGTCTTGACGATCACCGCGCGCTGCAGCGACAGCCGCTCGTTGACTGCCTCCGAGCCCGTGCGGCTGGTGTGGCCGGTCACGACCACGCAGGAATCGATCTGCGCCGCCTGGCGCGCGATCTGGCGCAGCCACATCGGGTAGGCGGCACTGATCTTCGGGTCGGCCAGGAAGTCGGTCGAGCCCGGCTTGAACAGGAACTTCACGCTGAGGTTGTTGCTTTCGAGCCCCAGCCGCGCGAGCGTGCCGAAAGTGCGCTCGGCGTCGGCGGTGCGGCCCAGTTGCGACTGCGTGAGGTACAGGCCGCTGTAGACGCGCAGCTGCTGGCCGTCGGGGCGGCGCGAGGCGGCCTCGTAGCGTGCCAGCGCCTCCTGCAGCCGGCCGGCCTCGTAGGCGGCGGTGGCCTCCTGCATCACGGTCGCGGTCGGCAGGCGCTCGAGATAGAGCGCGTCGGCGGCCTGGCCCGGCTGGGTCTCGGCGGTGCGGATGTAGCCCTCGACGCCGCGGTCCTTGCCGTTGACCGGGCTGTCGCGGAAGAAGGCGGTGGGCCGGGTGTCGAGCGTCGCGTCGCTGATGCGCGCCGTCGACTGCGCGATCACGGTGCCGCCCTTGATCTCGGTCAGCGCGAGGTTCAGCCGGTAGGGCGAGCCGCCCGCTTCCTTGTCGCGCACCAGCGTGCCGTTGAGCACGTACTGCGCGGTGGCGATCTCGGTGCTGTTGAACGGCGTCACGGTGAACTGCTTGAACTGCGCCTGCATGCGCTGGACGATGCGCTGCTCGGCCACGCGCGTGACCTCGGTCTGCTGGCCGCTGGCGCTCTCGAGCAGCGGATCGATGACGATGCGGCTCTGCTTCATCGAGGACTCGACCTTGGCGAGGAAGCCCGGCAGCTTCTTGGTCTGCACCATCAGGTCGTCCACCGCCTGGTCGACGGCCTGGTCGAAAGGCATCGCGTTGCCCGGCTGCGGGCGTTGCGCCGCGCAGGCCGCGAGCAGCACGGCGGCGGCGCCGAGCGCCATCGCGCGTAGCGCGCCGCGCAGGCTGGAGGGGATCTTCATCATCAGCATTGGCTCCTCAAGTACGTCATGTCCTGGTCCGACAGCGGCTCGCCCACGGCGGCGCGCATGTTGATCTCGGTGCAGCGCTTCGTCGGCGCCGGCCGGCGCGCGGGGGCGGGCCGGTCGGCCTCCTGTTCCGCCACGCGGGCCGGCGGCGCCTCGGCCGGCGCGCGCGGCTTGGGCGGCGGCCGCGCGGCCGCCCTCTCGCTCGGCCGGTCGACCGCTGCCGGCGGCTTCGCCGGTTCGGGCGCCGGTTTTTCCTCCGGCCTGGGCACGGCGAGACAGGGCGTGCGGCATGGCTTGGCCTGCGCCGCCGCCGGCGTGGCCGCGCCCAGCAGCAGCCACGGCGCGATCGCCGTCGCGACCAGCACCATCGCAACAACGGGCATGGATCGCGTCTGGCAAATCATCAGCGGGGAAATGTAGAGCGGCGCGCGGCGCTCCACATCTCGCCAAACGGCCACCCTGCCGAACGGCATAGGGGGCACGAGGCGGCGAGAAAGATCGAAGGGCTACGGTTTCGCGTGGCCCGCGGCCAATGTCAGGGCAGCCACTGCACCCAGAGCATCACCAGCGTGAGCGTGACCAGCGCGAGCAGCGTGGAGACCGCGACGCTGGCGGTCACCAGGTCCTCGGCGCTGCGGTAGCGCTGCGAGAACAGGAACACGTTGGCGCCGATCGGCAGCGCGGCTGCGACCACCATCACCGTGAGCGGAATGCCGCGCACGCCGAGCGCCCAGCCGATGATCGCCACCAGCAGCGGATGCAGCAGGTTCTTGACGCCGGCCTGCACCAGGGCACTGCGCCAGTGGCGCCCCACCGGCGTGAGCGCCAGCGTGATGCCCACCATCACCAGCGCCACCGGGCCGAAGGCCTGGCCCAGCAGCTCGATGGTGCGGTCGACCGGCTGCGGCATGACCCAGCCGCTCTGCGCGAACAACAGGCCCGCGATGATCGGCAGCGGCACCGGATGGATGATGGCGTTGCGCAGCGCGCGCAGCACGGTGCGCAGCATCGAGCGCTTCTCGGTGCCGCCCAGCACCGCATGCTCGCGCGCCACCGCGAGCTCGAGCACCACGGTGGCGCTGGTCATCAGCACCAGCGAATGCAGCGAGATCAGCGTCAGCAGCACCACCATGCCGGCCTCGCCATAGGCCAGGCCGACCAGCACGATGCCGATCATCACGGTGTTGCTGTAGGTGTTGGCGAGCGCGAGCACCGCGCCCGTGCGGTTGAAGCCGCGCAGCGCCAAGGTGGCCGCGAACAGCAGCCCCGAGGCGATGAAGTAGGCCGCCACCGGCTTGAAGCGCAGTTCCTCGACATGCACGCCGCTCATCGCGCGGAACAGCAGCGCCGGCGCGAGCAGCAGGAAGATGAGATTGGAGAGGTCCTTGACCGCATTGCCGCCGATCCAGCGGCGCCTCCCGGCCAGGTAGCCCGCCGCGATCAGCAGCACGACGGGCAGGAGGGATGAGATGACGAACGAATTCACCGGTCGAGGATAGCCGAGCGATTGCCGCCCTCCCCCGCGGGGAAGGGCGGCACATGCACGGTCAGAAGGTCACGCGCACGCCCACCTTCAGCGAGCGTCCCGGCAGCGGCGCGGCCGGGTACACCGTCGTCGTCAGGATCGAGGTCGGGCTGTAGGCCAGCTTGTTGCCGATGTTGTCGATGCGCGCATACCAGGTGAGGTTGGCGCGCTGCACCTTCATGCGGTAGGCGATCGAGGCATTCCACAGCGTGTAGGCATCGGTCTCCCGCGCGCCGACGCCGGGCACGCGGTGCTGCGCGGCGTTGTAGTCGAAGCCGACGCGGCCGCTCCACGGGCCGTTGCCGTAGACCAGCGTGGCGCCCAGGCGCAGCGGCGCGATGCGCGGCAGCGGTTCGCCGGTGTCGGTGTTCTTCGCGCGCACCAGGTCGCCGCGCCACTCGAGGTCGAGCGTGCCGGCGTCCGCCATGCGCGCGAAGCCGTCGCTGCCCAGCAGGCGCAGGTTGCCGCTGGCCTCGATGCCGGTGAAGCGCGCGCGCACGCCGTTGTAGAGGTACTCGGCCAGCGTGTCGGTGACCTCGGGATCGGTCACGACCTGGCCCTCTCCGTCGAGCGTTCGGCCCGAGGCGGTCAGGCCGATGTAGTTGCGAAAGCGCGTGACGTAGGCGTTGACGCGTGCCGTGTTCGGCCCCGACTTCCATTGCGCGCCGAGGTCGAAGCCGGTCGATTGCTCCTTGCTGAGGTTCGGGTTGCCGACCTCCCACGCGGCCGTGGCCACGTGCGGGCCGTTGGCCAGCAGCTCGTAGTCCTTGGGCGCGCGCTCGGTGTAGGCGATGTTCGAGGTCAGCTGCCACTGCGGCGCGAGGTTGACCAGGGCGCCGAAGGCGGCGCTGTTCGGGTTGAAGGTGCGCTCGCCGATCGCGAAGCGGTCGATGCTCGGATCGTCGGGATAGCCGAGCGATCGCACGGTGACGCGCTCGGTGCGCGCGCCGAAGCTCAGCTTGCCCCACGAGGTCCCCATCTCCTCGTAGAGGAACAGCGCGCGCGAGCGCGTGCGGCTGTGCGGCGCGAAGGCCTCCTCGCCGTCGGCGGCGAAGCGGTTGGTCTCGGCGCTGAAGCCCATCAGGCCTTCCAGCGGCCCGATCTTCTCGTGCCGCACCTCGACGCGCAGGTCGTTGCTCATGTTCGAGAAGGTGGTGCCGGCTTCGGCGCCCTCGAACTCGGTGTGGCGGTAGTTGGTGTGGCTGAGCTTGGCGTGGACGCTGCGGATGATGCCGCCCGGGCGCCACTCGCCCTCGATCGCGTAGCGGTCGGACTTCATCGCGATGGTCACGTCGTCCTCGGCCACGGTGCCGTAGTTGCTGCGGTAGGTGCTGGCCGAGGCGCCGATCCAGCCCTGGTCGAAGAACAGCGTGCCGCCGATCGCGCCGCCATGGGCCTCGTTGGCCGAGTTGCAGATCTTGCGCGCGCGCCAGGGCGAGCCGGGCTTCTCGCAGTTCAGGTCGATCGGCACCGAGACGTCGCTCGAGTCGCGCTTGAAGGCATCGGCATGCAGCGCGAAGCGGCCGTTGCCGCCCTCGAGCATCACGGCGCCGTTCTTCTCGCGGTTGCCGGTGGCGTAGCCGAGGTCGGCACGGCCGCCGAAGCCCTCGATCGGCTCGCTCGGGATGCGGTTGTCGATCAGGTTGACCACGCCGCCGACCGCGCTGCCGCCGTACTGCAGCGCCGACGGGCCGCGCAGCACCTCGACGCGCTCGGTGACCAGCGCGTCGACCGGCACGGCGTGGTCGTAGCTCAGCGCCGAGGCGTCGGGCGCGCCGCCGCCGTTCTGCAGGATGCGGATGCGGTCGCCGTCCTGGCCGCGGATGATCGGGCGGCTGGCATTGGGACCGAAGTAGGTGCTGCTGACGCCGGGGATGTTGTCGAGCGTCTGGCCCAGCGTGGACTGCGAGCGCAGCAGCAGTTCATTGCCCGAGAGCGTGGTGGTGGGCGCGATCAGGTCGCTGGCGCCCAGCGGATTGCCGGTGACGGTGATCTCGCGCAGGCTGGTGGTGGGTTGCGGGTTCGGCGAGGGATCGGCGGGTGCGGTCTGGGCCAGGGCCGCGGCCGAGGCGAGCGAGAGGACGGCAGCGCCGATGGCGTTGCGACGGAATTGGGGGGTCATGAATGAAAACTCGTTGAATCGATGAACGACCGCCGGCCACCCGTGCGCAACGGGTGGCGGCGAATCGGAAACGGGGGATTCAGCGAGCCGGAGGCGGGCCGCGCGCGTCGAACAGCGCGACCCAGCGCGCCAGCGCCTCGCCCTGCAGCCAGGCGAAGGTGGCCGCGGGCAGCAGCACCGGCAGCACCACCAGCGGCACGCCCGGCGCGCTGGCGCCGTGCGCGAGCTGGTCGTAGAGCCGGCACTCGGCATCGGTGTGCAGCCCGAACAGGCTGGCGATGCCATGCGGATGCACATGGGCCTGCGCGGCCGGTGCCTGGACCGCGGCCGCCGGCGCGGGCAGGCCGGGCACGTGCAGCGTGCGGTGCATCAGGCCGAGCGTGCCGGACAGCCACAGCGCCACCGCCAGCACGACGAGCATCGCGCGGGCGGAAACGGGGACGGGACGGCGAAGCGTGTGCACGAGGGAAAAGCTGGCGGGAATCGGGCCAGGGCGGCCCGGAGCGGCAGGGTCAGTCCTTCTTCACTTCTTCACGCGCGCGGCGAAGGTCTTCTGGAACTTCTCGACCTTCGGTCCCACGACGAAGGCGCAGTAGCCCTGGTTCGGGTGGTTCAGGAAGTAGTCCTGGTGGTAGGCCTCGGCGGTCGAATAGTTGTCGAGCGGCTTGACCTCGGTCACTACCGGCGAGGCGTAGGTCTTGCCGGCCTCGATCTCGCGGATGACCTCCTCGGCCACCTGCTTCTGCGCCTCGGTCGTGTAGTAGATGCCGCTGCGGTACTGGGTGCCGACGTCGTTGCCCTGGCGGTTGAGCGTCGTGGGGTCGTGCACCACGAAGAAGATCTCGAGGATCTCGCGCAGGCCGATCTGCGCCGGGTCGAAGCTCAGCTTCACGACCTCGTTGTGGCCGGTGCGGCCGGTGCAGACCTGCTCGTAGCTGGGGTTGACCGTCTGGCCGTTCGCATAGCCCGATTCCACGTCGACCACCCCCTGCACGCGGTCGAACACCGCCTCGGTGCACCAGAAGCAGCCGCCGCCGAGCACGATGGTTTCGGTGGTGGAAGGCGAAGAGGACATGGGAAGGCTCCTGAGGAACTGACAAGCGAACCCGATATTGTCGCGGCTTGACGCATCCGATGCGGCTCACTACATTACTAACCCGCGAGTCATTAAACAATGCCCACTCCCCGATTCCTTGCCGACAAGATCTGCCCGGTCCGCGCCAAGCGCGAACGGCGCAAGGAGGCGCGCCCCGGCGAACTGCTGGCGGCCGCCCTCGATCTGTTCGTCGAGAAGGGCTATGCCGCCACCCGCTCGGAAGAGGTGGCGGTGCGCGCCGGCGTCTCCAAGGGCACGCTGTTCCTCTATTTCCCGAGCAAGGAAGAGCTGTTCAAGGCCGTGGTCATCGAGAACCTCGGCGGCCGTTTCACGGAGTGGAACCAGGAATTCGAGACCTTCGAGGGCACCACGGCCCAGATGCTGCGCTACTGCATGCGCGTGTGGTGGGAGCGCGTGGGCCTGACCCAGGCCTCGGGCCTCACCAAGCTGATGATGAGCGAGGGCGCCAATTTCCCCGAACTGGCCGCTTTCTACCGCCAGGAGGTGGTGCAGCCGGGCCATGCGTTGCTCCGGCGCATCATCCAGCGCGGCATCGACCGCGGCGAATTCCGGCCGGTCGACGTCGACCACACCATCTACTCGGTGGTCGCGCCGATGATCTTCCTGATGCTCTGGAAGCACTCGGCCAACCTCTGCGTCGACGAGGGCGGCAACTTCGACCCCCTGCGCTACATCGAGGCGCAGGCCGACGCGGTGCTCTACGGCCTCAGCACCCGGCCGCGGGCGCAGGCCGAACCCGACGAAGCCGCTGGCCCGTCGGGTGCCGCCTAAAATTGAAGGTTTGTCCTGACCCGCCCCCCAGAAGGAAAACCCATGAGCACCGCCCCCACCCTCGAGCGCTTGCGCTTCAACATGATCGAACAGCAGATCCGCCCCTGGGATGTGCTGGATATGGAAATCCTCGACCTGCTCGCGGCCATCCGCCGCGAGGACTACGTGCCCGAGGCGCACCGCGCGCTGTCCTTCTTCGACATGGAGCTGCCGCTGCTCGACGGCTCGGTGCCCGGCGAATTCATGCTGTCGCCCAAGGTCGAGGCCCGCACGCTGCAGGACCTGCACGTGCAGAAGCACGAATCGGTGCTCGAGATCGGCACCGGCTCCGGCTTCATGGCCGCCCTGCTCGGCGCCCGCGCCGCCAAGGTGCTGTCGCTCGAAATCAACCCCGAGCTGGCCGCCCGCGCCGCCGAGACGCTGCGCCAGAACGGCGTGACCAACGTCGAGGTGCGCCATGCCGACGGCGCCGTGCCGCTGCCCAGCGGCCCGAGCTTCGACGTGATCGTGCTCAGCGGCTCGGTCGCGCGCATTCCGCAAAACCTGCTCGGCTCGCTCAAGGTCGGCGGCCGCCTGGCGGCGATCGTCGGCGACGAGCCCATGATGCGCGCCCACTTCGTGACCCGCACCAGCGAGAGCAAGTGGGACACGATCCAGCCCTGGGACACGGTGGCGCCGCGCCTCCTGAACTTCCCCGAGCCGTCGCGCTTCGCGTTCTGATCCGGGTCCACCGCATGATCGATCAAGTCCGCCCCGCCGACCTCGCCGCCTGGTTTGCACAGGACGCCGACGCACCCGCCGTGCTGCTCGACGTCCGCGAGCCCTGGGAGCTGCAGACCGCGAGCGTCGCCCCGGCGGGCTTCACGCTGCTGGCGATCCCGATGAACGAGATCCCCGCGCGCCTGTCCGAGCTCGACGAGAACCAGCGCATCGCCTGCCTGTGCCACCACGGCGCCCGCAGCCAGCGCGTGGCCGCCTTCCTGCACCAGAACGGCTTTGCGCAACTGGCCAACGTGGCCGGCGGCATCGACGCCTGGTCCGCGCAGCACGACCCCGCCGTGCCGCGCTACTGATTCTTCTCCCCCCAAGGACTTTCAATGCCTCCCAGGCCCCGGCTCCTGCCTCTTTCCGCAGCCATCGCAAGCCTTCTTGCCACGCTGCTCGCATCGCCGGCCCAGGGCCAGACACTGAACGAACTCTACGAATCGGCGCGCGGCTTCGATGCCACCTACCAGGGCGCGCGCGCCCAGTACGACGCCACCGTGGCGCGCGCCGCGCAGGCCAGGGCCGGCATCCTGCCGGCCGTCGGGCTCAGCGCGGGCGTGAACCGCAACAACCTCGACATCGACGTCATCACGGGCAACCAGCAGGGCAGTTCCTCGCGCGACTTCACGCAGCAGAACATCGGCATCAACGCCACCCAGCCGCTGTACCGGCCCGCCAACTGGGCCACCTGGGAACAGGGCAAGCGCCAGGCCGAGATCGCGCAGTCGGTGTTCACCATCGCCGAACAGGACCTGATCGTGCGCGTGAGCCAAGCCTACTTCGACGTGCTCGCGAGCCAGGACAGCCTGGCGCTGGTGCGCGCGCAGAAGGCGGCCGTGTCCGAGCAGCTCGCCTCGGCCAAGCGCAACTTCGAGGTCGGCACCTCCACCATCACCGACTCGCGCGAGGCCCAGGCCCGCTACGACCTCGTGGTGGCGCAGGAGATCGCGGCCGAGAACGACCTGCGCGTGAAGAAGATCGTGCTCGACCAGCTGGTCGGCCGCCCCGGCAGCGTGCCGGTGCCGCTGGCGGTGCCGGTGGTGCTGCCGACCGCGCAGCCGGCCGACATCGAGGCCTGGGTGGCGCAGGCCGACGCCGGGCATCCGGCGATCCGTCAGGCGCAGCTCGGCGTCGACGTGGCGGGCCTCGAGATCGAGAAGGCGCGCGCCGGCCACAAGCCCACGCTGGACGCCAACCTCGGCTACAACGTCACGCGCAACCCCAACGGCACCAGCACCAGCAGCGTGGGCACGCGCATCAACGCCGCCACCGTGGGCGTGACCTTCAACCTGCCGCTGTTCGCGGGCTTCGCGACCGAGAACCGCATCAAGGAAACGCTGGCCCTCGAGGACCAGTCGCGCAGCGTGCTCGACGGCACGCGCCGCAACGTGGCGCAGGCCACGCGCGCGGCCTACCTCGGGCTGGTCTCGGGCGCGGGCCAGGTCAAGGCGCTCGAGGCCGCCGAGGCCTCGAGCCAGAGCGCGCTCGACGCCAACCGCCTGGGTTACCAGGTGGGCGTGCGCATCAACATCGACGTGCTCAATTCGCAGAGCCAGCTCTACCAGACCAAGCGCGACCTCGCGCAGGCGCGCTACAACGTGCTGCTGGGCAACCTGAAGCTGCGCCAGGCCAACGGCACGCTGAGCGTGGCCGACATGGACGCCATCAACGCCACGCTGGCGAAGAACGGCAGCGTGCCCGCGGTGCCGGCCCCGTCGACCGCGCCGGCCGATCCGAACGCCGTGGCCGTGCCGCCCGCGCGGCCCAGCGTGCCGGTGGTGCCGCCGGTGCCGGTGGCGCCGTTCAATCCGCCGCCGCCCGCGATCCCCGTGGCACCGCCTCCGCCGCCGGTGCTGAACCCGGGGCGCTGAAACCCTAATCGAGCGTCGGCTCCGCGCGCTCGCGCGGACCTTCCGGCGCGGGCTGCGCGGCCTGGACCGGCGGCTTCGCGGGCTCGTCGGCCAGCGCGGGCTCCACCGCTTCCTCGGGCTCGGCCGCCATCGCGATCGCGAGCACCGCAGCCGCCGTGCGCTCGGCCGCGCCGCGATTGGAGGACGAGAAAGCCTGCGCGGCCTGCGACATCGCCTCGCGGCGCTCGCGGTTCTCGACCAGCTTGAGCGCGCTGGTCACGGCCTGCTCCATGGTCTCCACGCGCAGCGAGGCACCGGCCGCGAGCGAGAGCTGCGCGGCTTCCGCGAAATTGAAGGTCGACGGCCCCATCACGACCGGGCAGCCGCAGGCCGCGGGCTCGATCAGGTTCTGGCCGCCCAGGGGCTCGAAACTGCCGCCGAGCAGCGCGACGTCGGCCAGGCCGTAGTACAGCGCCATCTCGCCGAGCGAGTCGCCGAGCCAGATCTCGGACTCGGACGGCTGGCCCGCGGCGCTGCGGCGCGCCACGGCGAAGCCCTCGGCCTCGATCAGCGCGGCCACCTCGTCGAAACGCTGCGGATGGCGCGGCACGATCATCCACTGCACGTCGTGCACCCGCTTCGAGATCGAGCGGACCGCGCCCTGCTCGGGCGGCACCGGCGCGGTGGCGCCGAAGCGGCGCAGCACCTCGAGCAGCAGGCGTTCCTCGCCGTCGCGCGAACTGGCCAGCACCACGATCGGCTTGGGCAGCGTGCCGCGCAGCCGGGCGGCTGCATGGAGCTGGCGCACGTCGGGCGTGGCGTCGAACTTGAGGTTGCCGTAGATGCCCGAGACCTTGGCGCCCAGCGACACCAGCCGGTGCGCGTCGGCCTCGGTCTGGGCCCAGACCGCGCTGAGCGCCGAATAGGCCGGCCGTGCCAGCCAGCCCAGCCGCTCGGCCGAGGCCAGCGATTTCTCGTTGAGCCGGGCGTTGGCCAGCACCAGCGGGATGCGGCGCTCGGCGCAGGCCGCGGCCATCTCGGGCCAGACCTCGGTTTCCATCAGCACGCCGATGCGCGGCTGGAAGCGGTCGAGGAAGCGCGCCACGGCGCCCGGCGTGTCCCAGGGCTGCCAGACCTGCGTGTCGCCCTCGCGCAGCAGCTTGGCGCCCTCCTCGCGGCCGGTGGCGGTGCCGTGCGTGAGCAGGATCGGAATCTCGGGGAACTGGCGCCGCAGCTCCTCGATGAGGATGGCGGCGGCGCGCGTCTCGCCGAGCGAGACCGCGTGCACCCAGCACTGGGCGTGGCCGGTGGTGGCGGTGTCGTAGTGGCCGAAGCGCTCCTCGACCGCCACCGCGTAGCCGGGCTCGGCCGCCGCGCGGCGCCGCAGCTTGCGGCGCACCAGGGGCTGGGCCAGGGTGGTGAAGGCGCCGTACAGGCGCAGCAGCAGCGAACGCACGGCCAAGGTCTAGTGCGCCGCTTCGGCGAGCGTGGCGTCGGGCTTCACGGTCTTGAGCAGCGCCAGCATGCGGGCCTCGATGCGCTCGAGCGCCGCCTGGGTCTGGCCCTCGAAGCGCAGCACCAGCACCGGCGTGGTGTTGGAGGCCCGGATCAGGCCGAAGCCGTCGGGCCAGTCCACGCGCAGGCCGTCGATGGTCGAGACCTTGGCCGGGGCCTCGAAGCTCGCCTCCTTCAGCAGCCGCTCGACCACCGCGTGCGGCTCGCCCTCGGCGCACTTCACGTTGAGCTCGGGCGTCGAGAAGCTCGTGGGCAGCGCGTTGAGCACGTCGCTGGCGTTCGGGCTCCTGCTCAGGATCTCGAGCATGCGGCAGCCCGCATAGGTGCCGTCGTCGAAGCCGAACCAGCGCTCCTTGAAGAAGATGTGGCCGCTCATCTCGCCGCCCAGCGGCGAATCGAGTTCCTTCATCTTCGCCTTGATCAGCGAGTGGCCGGTCTTGAAGATCAGCGGCTGGCCGCCCGCGGCCTCGATGGCCGGGCCCAGGCGCTGCGAGCACTTCACGTCGTAGACGATGGTGCCGCCCGGCACGCGCGACAGCACGTCCTGCGCGAACAGCTGCATCTGGCGGTCGGGGAAGATGTTCTGGCCATCCTTGGTGACGATGCCCAGGCGGTCGCCGTCGCCGTCGAAGGCCAGGCCCAGTTCGGCGTCGCCCCGCTCCAGCGCGGCGATCAGGTCCTTGAGGTTCTCGGGCTTGCTGGGATCGGGGTGGTGGTTCGGGAAGTCGCCGTCGACCTCGCTGAACAGCTCCGTCACCTCGCAGCCCAGGGCGCGGAAGATCGCCGGGGCCGAGGCGCCGGCGATGCCGTTGCCCGAATCGACCACGATCTTCATCGGCCGGGCGAGCCGCACGTCGCCCACGATGCGCTGCGTGTAGGCCTCGGTCACGTCGACCTGGCGCACCGAACCGCCCGCGGCGAGCGTCGCGCTGCCGTCCTCCATGGTGCGGCGCAGCGCCTGGATCTCGTCGCCGTAGATCGCGCGGCCGGCCAGCACCATCTTGAAGCCGTTGTAGTCCTTGGGGTTGTGGCTGCCCGTGACCTGGATGCCGCTGGTGGCGAGCGTGTGGGCCGCGAAATAGAGCATGGGCGTGGTGACCGCGCCCACGTCGATCACTTCGACGCCGGTGGCCACCAGGCCGCGGATCAGCGCTTCGGACAGCGAAGGCCCCGACAGGCGCCCGTCGCGCCCCACGGCCACCGACTTCTCGCCGGCGGCCCGCGCCGCGCTGCCGAAGGCCCGGCCCAGGGCTTCCGCCACCTCGGGGTTCAACGTGGAGGGCACCACGCCGCGAATGTCGTAGGCCTTGAAGATCGACGCGCTGAGCTGCATGAAAAAGGATTCCCTGTGATTCGTGGACCGGGGGATTGTAGGCACCCGCCATGGGGCGCACATGTCCGAAAACGGCCAGTCGAAACGCCTCGAAACCTTAATATTTGGCCCATGACGAACGCCAATGCCTCCCCCGAAGAGCTCGAGAGCGATGCCTGCTACCTGGCGCTGAAGACGCACGACGCGCGCTTCGACGGCTCGTTCTTCACCGCCGTGACCTCCACCGGCATCTACTGCCGGCCGGTCTGCCGCGTGAAGCTGCCGCGGCGCGAGAACTGCCGCTTCTTCCGCCACGCGGCCCAGGCCGAGGCCGAGGGCTTCCGCCCCTGCCTGCGCTGCCGGCCCGAACTGGCGCCGCGCCCCATGGGCACGGCCAACTGGTCGACCGAGGACGCCTCGCGCATCCTCGCGCAGCAGGCGGCGCGGCTGATCGACGAGCCCGACGCCTGGACCGACGAGGACCCGGGCGCCGCGCAGATCGCGGCCCGGCTCGGCGTCAGCGACCGTCACCTGCGCCGCATCTTCGAGGCCCAGTTCGGCGTCTCGCCGCTGCAGTACCTGCAGACGCGCCGCCTGCTCGCGGCCAAGCAGCTGATCGCCGACACCCGCCTGCCGATGACGCAGGTGGCGCTGGCCAGCGGCTTCGCGAGCGTGCGCCGCTTCAACGCGGCCTTCGTCGAGCACTACGGGCTCAATCCGAGCGCCTTGCGGCGCGCCGGCGGCACCGAGGGCGGCGACGGCCGCGCGATCGAGGTGCGGCTGGGCTTTCGCCCGCCCTACGACCCGAGCGCGATGCTGGGCTTCTTCGCGCGGCGCGCGCTGCGCGGGGTCGAGCGCGTGACGGCCGAGGACGGCAAGGTGCCGGCGGTGGGCAAGAACACCCGGGCCCCGGCCTTCACGCGGCTGGCGCGCACGCTGCGCGTGCAGCACGGCGCGCAGGTGCATGCGGGCTGGCTGCAATTGCGCTTCGACATGGCGCGCGAACAGATGCTGCTGTCGGTCAGCGACTCGCTGGCGCCGGTGCTGCCGGTGGTGATCAGCCGCGCCCGCGCCATGCTCGACATCGACGCCGACCCGATGGCCATCAACGCCGCGCTGCACGACGCCTTTCCGCACGGCGACGGGCTGCGCGTGCCGGGCACGGTCGACGGCTTCGAGCTCGCGGTGCGCGCGGTGCTGGGCCAGCAGATCACGGTGGCCGCGGCACGCACCCTGGGTTCGCGGCTGGTCGAGGCCTTCGGCGAACCGATCGCCACGCCCGTCGACGGGCTCGACCGCCTGTTCCCCACGCCCGCCGCCATCGCGGCCGCCAGCGGCGATGCGCTGGGCCAGCTCGGCATCGTGCGCCAGCGCCAGGCCGCGCTGCATGCGCTGGCGCGCGCCGTGGCAGAAGGCCGGCTGCCGCTGCATGCGGGCGCCGACGTGCCCTCGACCATCGCCGCGCTGCAGGAACTGCCGGGCATCGGCGCCTGGACCGCGCAGTACATCGCGATGCGCGCGCTGCGCTGGCCCGATGCCTTCCCGGCCGGCGACGTCGCGCTGCAGAAGGCGCTGGGCGTGAGCACCGCGCGCGCCGCGAGCGAGGCCTCGCAGGCCTGGCGCCCGTGGCGCAGCTATGCCGTGCTGCGCGCCTGGCACGCACCCGTCCCTTCCACGCCGTCCGCCGAGCCAGCCGCCGCGGACATCCCCTCCACTCCCACGGCAGGCCTCACCGCCTGAGAAGCCATGAAGTTCAAGAAGACCGTCATCTACACCTCGCACTACGACAGCCCGCTCGGCGGCATCACCATGGCCGCCACCGACGCCGGCCTGGCCGGTGTCTGGTTCGACCAGCAGCGCCACTGGCCCGACACCACGGGCTGGCAGACACGCGACGACCACCCGGTGTTCGTCGAAACCGCCGCGCAGCTGCGCGACTACTTCGCCGGCAAGCGCGACCGCTTCGAACTGCCGCTCGACCTGTCGCACGGCACTGCGTTCCAGCAGAGCGTGTGGCAGGCACTGCTCGCGATCCCCGCGGGCGCCACCACCAGCTACGGCGCGCTGAGCGCGAACGTCGGCAACCCGGCCGCGGTGCGCGCGGTGGGCGCGGCCGTGGGCCGCAACCCGATCAGCGTGATCGTGCCCTGCCACCGCGTGCTCGGCGCCGACGGCTCGCTGACCGGCTATGCCGGCGGGCTCGAGCGCAAGAGCGCGCTGCTCGAGCTCGAAGGCGTGCGGTAGGCTCGCGGGTCGGGAGCGCGCGGCCGCACACGGATCCGCAGCCGCGCGCCAGAGGAACACACAACGACAACACCGCATGACCACCACAACCACCACCGCCGCCGGCGCATCCAAGCCCAAGGGCTGGCTCGTCGACCTCGTGCTGCTCGGCGCGCTCTGGGGCGCCTCCTTCCTGTTCATGCGCATCGGCGCCGCCGAGTTCGGCGCGCTGCCGACCGCGGCCGTGCGCGTGAGCATCGCCGCGCTGTTCCTGCTGCCGATCGCGCTGCTGCGCGGCCAGGGTCCCGCGCTCGCGCGCCACTGGAAGCCCAGCTTCTCGGTCGGCGTCTTCAACTCGGGCCTGCCCTTCGCGCTGTTCAGCTTCGCGGTGCTCAGCATCAACAGCAGCCTCGCGGCCGTGCTCAACGCGGCCACGCCGATGTTCGGCGCGCTGGTGGCCTGGGCCTGGTTCCGCGAGCGGCCCGACGGCTCGCGGCTGGTCGGCCTCGTGATCGGCTTCATCGGCGTCGCCATGCTCGCCAGCGGCGGTGCCGGCCTGCACACCGGCGCCAGCAATCTCGCGGCGCTGTGGGCCATGCTGGCCTGTCTCGCGGCCTGCCTGTGCTACGGCATCTCGGCCAGCGCCACGCGGCGCTTCCTCACCGGCGTGCCGCCGCTGGCCACCGCCACCGGCAGCCAGATCGGCGCCTCGCTGTTCCTCGCCGTGCCCGCGATCTGGCTCTGGCCCGCGCAGATGCCCGGCGCGCGCGCCTGGCTCGCGCTGCTCGCGCTCGGCATCGCCTGCACCGGCGTGGCCTACATCCTGTTCTTCCGGCTGATCGAACGCGCCGGCCCGGCGCGCGCGCTGACCGTGACCTTCCTGGTGCCGGTGTTCGCGGCCTTCTACGGCGCGGTGTTCCTCGGCGAGACCATCACGCAATGGATGCTGACCTGCGCCGTGGTGATCGTCTGCGGCGTGGCGCTGTCGACCGGCCTCGTCAAGCTCGGGCCGCGCGCCGCCAAGGCCTGATCCGCGATCAGATCGCGCCGGCCACCACGTTGACCGACAGCGCGAGCACCAGCATGTTGAAGGCGAAGGCCAGCACGCTGTGGATCAGCGTGATTCGCCGCATCTCGCGCGAGGTGGCCTGCACGTCCGACACCTGCGAGGTCATGCCGATCACGTAGGCGTAGTAGAGGAAGTCGAAGTAGTCGGGGTCTTCCTTGCCCGGGAAGTCCAGCCCGCCCGCATCGGGCCCGCGGTGCTTCTCGTCGTTGTAGTAGCGGTGCGCGTAGTGGAAGGCGTAGATGGAATGCATCATCAGCCACGAGCCCGCGAGCGCCACCAGCCCGAGTCCGATGTGGACCGCGCGCTCGATGCCGCTCAGCTGCTTCACCTGCTGCAGCAGCATCGCGATCGCCACCACGCTCGCGCCCACCACCACCAGCATCGACACCAGGATCATCAGGTTCGGCTGGTCGAGCGACTGCGCGCGCTCGCGCGTGCGCTGGGCATCGAAGGTGTCGGCCAGCCACCAGGTCAGCACCTGGTAGACCAGCACGGCCGCGCACCAGCCGGCCAGCCCGCGCGCCATCAGGCCCAGCGGCCAGGGGATCGCCGCGACGGCGACGCCGACAATGCCGCCATACAGCAGGCGCTGCGGACCGGTGGTGGTGGACAGGGGATGGAGCGTGGACATGGGGCGCAGCTTAGCGCCGTGGCCACGGCGCTGCGCGGTGCGGCGCGAGCGATGGGACTTTTTGTCCCAGCGCACGCCGCCGCGCGCGGGCGCTGGTATGGTCACGACGTCCCCGGGGCACCGCGCCGGGCCCGACGACGTTTTCCCACGAAGCAACGACGTGCGGCCGATGCAGCCGCGCCCTTCCGCCATGAGACACGTGCGACTTCCTTCGCGACCCCTGCACCACGGGCTGCGCGCCACGCTGGCGGCACTGGCCGTCGCGACCTTCGGCCTGCTCGGCCTCCAGTCCGCGCGCGCGGCCGAACCGGCCGGCGTTCCCGACACCATCGAGCAGCGCGTGGCCGCCTGCATCGCCTGCCATGGCCGCCAGGGCTCGACCGGCAACGCGGCCTTCTTCCCGCGGCTGGCCGGCAAGCCCGCGGGCTACCTGTTCAACCAGCTGCGCAGCTTCCGCGACGGCCGGCGCTCCAACACCGACATGAACTACATGGTGCGCCACATGTCCGACGCCTACCTGCAGGAGATCGCGGACTACTTCGCCGGCCTCGACCTGCCCTATGCCGCGGTCTCGCCGACCAGCGACGCGGCTCCCGCGCAGCTCGCGCGCGGCCGCCAGCTCGCGCTCGAGGGCGACGCCGCGCGCAGGATCCCGGCCTGCGTGCACTGCCACGGCGCCGCGCTCACGGGCGTGCAGCCCGCCATCCCGGGCCTTTTGGGACTGCCACGGCTGTACGTCTCCTCGCAGCTCGGCGCCTGGCTCACCAACGAGCGCCATGCGCTCGCGCCCGACTGCATGGCCGAGATCGGAGGCCGCATGACCACCGCCGACATCAACGCCGTCGCGAGCTGGCTCGCGGTGCAGCCGATGCCCGCCAACCCCAAGCCGGTGTCCGCGCCGGCCGCGCCGCTGCCGATGGCCTGCGGCGGCATGCAGTGAGGCCGCGACGATGACCGCGCTCAAACGCCTCTGCTGGACCCTGCTGGTGCTCGTGCTGCTGCTGGCCGCCGTGGCCGGCGGCGTGGTCGCGCTCAACCTGCGCGGCGAGGCCGCCATCCCCGAGCAGGCCGAGGCCTTCGAGGCCACGCCGCAGCGCATCGAGCGCGGCCGCTACCTCGCGCTGGCCGGCAACTGCGCGGGCTGCCACACCACGCGCGGCGGCCAGGCCTACGCGGGCGGCCTGCCGATCGAGACGCCCTTCGGCACCATCCACTCGACCAACCTCACGCCCGATGCGCAGCACGGCATCGGCGGCTGGAGCAGCGCGCATTTCTGGCGCGCGATGCACAACGGCCGCTCGAAGGACGGCCGGCTGCTCTATCCCGCCTTCCCCTATCCGAGCTTCACGCGCGTCACGCGCGAGGACTCCGACGCCATCTACGCCTACCTGCGCAGCCTGCCCGCGGCCGACACGCCGAACCGGCCGCACCGGCTGCGCTTCCCCTACGACACGCAGGCCGCGCTCGGCGTCTGGCGCGCGCTGTTCTTCACGCCGCAGACCTTCGTCGCCGACGCGGGCAAGCCGGCCGAGTGGAACCGCGGCGCCTACCTGGTCGACGGCCTGGGCCACTGCATCGCCTGCCACGGCAGCCGCAATGCCTTCGGCGCCACCGAGACGCAGCGCGGCCTCTCGGGCGGCCTGATCGCGGTGCAGAACTGGTACGCGCCCTCGCTGGCCGATCCGCGCGAGGCCGGCGTGTCCGGCTGGCCCGCCACCGAGGTGGTGGCGCTGCTGAAGAACGGCAGCGCGCCGCGCGGTTCGGTGATGGGCCCGATGGCCGACGTGGTGTTCGAGAGCACGCAGCACCTGTCCGAGGCCGACCTCTCGGCGATGGCCGCCTACCTCAAGGACCTGCCGGCCGTCGCGCAGGAGGCAGCAGACGCCAAGCCCGCGCGCCCCGCCACCTACCGGCGCGATGCCGGCGAGATGGCGCGCGGCAACCGCATCTACGACCAGCGCTGCGCCTACTGCCATGGCGACCAGGGCCAGGGCGCGCCGGGCGCCTACCCGCCGCTCGCGGGCAGCCGCGCCGTCAACATGGCGCGGCCCGTCAACCTGATCCAGGTCGTGAGCCATGGCGGCTTCCTGCCGACTACCGCGGGCAATCCGCGCCCCTACGGCATGCCGCCCTTCGGCGAGACGCTCGACGGCACCGACCTCGCGGCCGTGCTGACCTACATCCGCGGCTCGTGGGGCAACGACAGCGCGCCGGTCACGCAGCTCGACATCGCGCGGCGCTGAGGCGCGAACCGCGTCGCGCCCTAGGCCGGCGCGCGGCACATTACCGTCGGCTGAAGGCGAACGCGGGCATGGCGAATCTCCTACAGGCGCTGGCGGCTTCGACGCATACGCGCTATGGGCCGCACCTAATAACTTGGGGGTCAACAACAGGGAGCAGCGCCCCGGACACCGAGCGACACCGCAGGCCGGCACCGGCCTTCGCGGTACGGCGATCGAAGGTCCGAGGGTTCCATTTTTTGCCTCTTCTTCGAAGGACCTTCTTCATGCCCTTGCCCCGCTCGCGCGCCCGCGGCCACGCCACCCTCGTCGCCGCCCTGGCCGGCGGCGGCCTGCTCGCAGCCGCCACGCCCGCCCTCGCCGACCCGTCGCCGGCGCTCGACCGCTTCAGCCTTTCCGTCGGTGCCTATGGCGCCGACCCCAAGTTCGACGCCTCGGTGGGCACGCCCTACGGCGCGCTGCGCACCGGCGACATCAAGCCCGGCCGCGTGACCATGCCGCGCATCACGGCCGACGTGCTGCTCGGCGACACGCAGGGCCTCTCGTTCGACTACTTCCGCTACAAGCGCGACTACTTCGGCGGCCTCTCGGGCGGCACCTCGCTCGGCGGCCTCGGCACCATCGCGGCCTTCGGCAATGCCAACGTCGACACGCAGGTCGATTTCGCCAAGCTCTCGTACAAGTGGTGGATCGGTTCGGGCAACACGGTGCTGGGCCTCGGTGCCGGCGCGGCCTACTACCGCATCAAGCTCGGCGTGAGCGCACTCGCGGGCGTCAACGGCCAGTTCGGCACGCTCAGCGAAAGCTCGAGCCGCGATGCGATCGCGCCGCTGCTCGAGATCGGCGTGCGCCACGCGATCACGCCCGACCTGCGGCTGTTCGCCGACGCCTCGGGCGTGTGGAAGAACGGCGGCAGCTCGCACGGCAACATCTACAACGCCGCGGCCGGCGTGGAGTGGTTCCCGGTCAAGAACGTGGGCCTGGTGCTGGCCTACAACGTGACCAACATCGACATCACGCGCGACAGCGGCTTCGCCGACGCGCGGCTGAAGATCCGCCTGCAGGGCCCGACGGCCTCGCTCAAGGCGCGCTTCTGATCGGAGGCCCGCCGGCGGCAGCGCACCGCCGCCGGTCGGCCGCTCCTATTCGCCCGGCTCGCGCGTCAGCGCCGCGAGCAGGATGGTGCGCACGTCCTTTTTGAGCACCTTCCCCACCTTCGATCGCGGCAGGTCGGCCCACACCTCCACCTGCTTGGGTGCCTTCACGCTGCCGATGCGCGCCTTGACGAAGGCCTTGATCGCCTCGGCGTCGATGCTGCGGCCCGCCTGCGGCTGCAGCACCGCCACCACGCGCTCGCCCCACTTCTCGTCGGGCAGGCCGATCACCGCGCTGTCCTGCACGTCGGGGTGCTGCATCAGCGCCTGCTCGACCTCGGCCGAATAGACGTTGAAGCCGCCCGAGATGATCATGTCCTTGGCGCGGTCGACGATGTAGAGGAAGCCGTCGTCGTCGAGCCGGCCGATGTCGCCCGTGTGGTGCCAGCCGAAGCGCGAGGCCTCCTGCGTGGCCTTCGGGTCCTTGTAGTAGCCCTGCATCACGAGCGAGCCGCGCACCACGATCTCGCCGCTCTCGCCCACGGGCAGCAGCTCGCCCTCGGCGTTCATCACGCCCACCTGCACCAGCGGCCCGGGCCGTCCCGCCGAGGCGAGGCGGTGCTTCGCCACCGAGCCGTCGGCATTGAAGTGCTCGCGCGGCGACATCATCGAGATCATCATCGGCGCCTCGGTCTGGCCGAAGAGCTGGGCCATCACCGGGCCGATCTTCGTGAGCGCCTCCTCGAGCCGCGCGGCCGACATCGGCGCGGCGCCATACCAGAAGCACTGCAGCGAATCGCGCTTCGTCGCCGCGAGTTCCGGATGCTGCAGCAGCATGTAGATCAGCGTCGGCGGCAGGAAGGCGTGGGTGATGCGGTGGCGCTCGATCAGCGCGAGGAACTCGCCGAGGTCGGGCTTGGGCATGATGACCACGCGCCCGCCGAGCGCCATCACCGGCAGGCACAGCACGCCGGCCGCGTGCGTGAGCGGCGCGAGCGCGAGGTAGGCGGGCCGGCCCTCGAAGGGATAGCCCATCAGCGTGAGCGCCGACATCGCCTCGAGGTTGCGCCCCGTGAGCATCACGCCCTTGGGCTGGCCCGTGGTGCCGCCGGTGCCCGCGATCATCGCCACGTCGTCGGGCGGCGCGATGTCGAGCGGCGCGTCGTCCAGGCCCTCGAGCCAGTCGTCCATCGACGGCGCGAAGGGTTGCCGCGCATCGAGGCAGACCAGCGCGCGCAGCTTGGGCAGCTGCGAACGCATCTGCTCGACCATGGGCGCGTAGTTGCCGTGGAACACCAGACAGGCGCAGTCGAAGGCATCGAGCACGAAGGCGTTCTCGCTCGCTTCGTTGCGCGGGTTGATCGGGCACCACACGCCGCCCGCGCGCGAGATGCCGAACACCGTGGCGAAGGCCATCGCATCGTTGCTCGAGAGCACCGCCACCTTGTCGCCCGGCTGCAGGCCCGCGCGCTGCAGGCCCCGCGCCACGCGCCAGCTGATGCGCTGCACCTGGGCGTAGCTGAGGTCGGCCTCGCCCAGGGTCAGGCAGGGCGCATCGGCGCCCAGCTGGGCGCCCTTGTCGAGGTAGTCGACGAGACGCATCGGGGTCAGCCCATGCGCGTGATCACGGGCTCCTGCACCAGGCCGAAGCCGCGCAGCGCACCCAGCAGCTCGCGATGGCCGAAGGCCTGGCAGCCCGAGGCGAAGCCCGCGCGGCGCGGCGGCTGCTGCAGCAGCGAGGCCGCCGCATAGGCCTGCAGCAGGCCGGTCTGCTTGTAGTTGCAGTTGCCGAAGATCACGCAGTGCACGCGGCCCAGCGGACCCGAGGCATGCACCGAGTCGACCGACTTGTTGATGCGCGGGTTCTCGCGCGGCGGCATGGTGTTCATCACGCTCGACGCGGTCTTGGCCAGCGCCTCGTAGCGATCCTGCTCGTTCATGCCCTCGGTGGCCTTGAGCGCGGCCGCCACGATCTGCGGCACGCCCATCATCAGCGGCTTGTTGAAGACGCCGCCGAGCACCTTCACGTTGGCCACGCGCGGATCGCGCTTGAACCACACCGGGTGCGAGGTGCCGCCCCAGGGCAGCGCAAGCGCCGCCTCGTGCTGGCCCGGGATCGACAGGTGGTAGAGGCCGGCATCGGGCTGCCACTCGACGTACTCGTTCTGCTCGAGGTAGTAGGCCTTCGACGTCGCCGCATTGACCAGGATGGTCTGCGTCGACGCGATGGTCGGGCTGCCGCCCCAGAACACGGCGATGTCGAGCGTGTCGAGCCCGGGCGTCTCGAGGCACAGCTGCGCCGCGATCTCGCCCGTGGTGTACATGTGGGCCAGGCCCGGCGAGAGCAGCAGCCCCGCGGCGGCGAACTTGGCGCCCCATTGCTGGTCGAGCGTGATCAGCCAGTCCTGCTCGCCCGTGGTGTCGGTGTAGTGGCAGCCGGCGTTGAGGCAGGCCTCGACCACCTCGGGGCCGAACTTGGCGAACGGCCCCACGGTGTTGAGCACCACCGAGGCGCCGGTGAAGAGCTCGGTGAGCGCCTCCACCGAATGCGCCACCTCCACCACCTCGTAGCGCGCGGTCTCGATGCCGGGCACGTTCGATTTCATCGCGGCGTCGAGCTTCTCCTTGCTGCGGCCCGCGGCGATGAACGGGATGTTGTATTCGCGCAGGTACTCGCAGACCAGCCGCCCGGTATAGCCCGAGGCGCCGTACACGATGACCGGCTTCTTGTTCTTGCTGCTCATGTCGTCTCTCCTTTTTCTTGCCTGATGTGTGACTCGTTCTGTTCGCGCATGGCCTTCACATGCCCATGCCGCCGTCCACCGCGAGGCCGGCGCCGGTGATGAACCGGGCCGCGTCGGAGCAGAGGAAGACCACCACGTCGGCCATGTCGCCGACCTCGCCGAGCCGGCCCAGCGGCGTCTGGCCGATCACGTCGCCGACGGCCGCCTCCACGCTGGGCGCGAGGCCCGCGGCGACGATGTCGTTCGCGAGCTTCATGCCCATGTCGGTGGGCACCAGCCCCGGGTAGATGCAGTTGACGCGCACGCCGTAACCCAGCTTGCCGGACTCCATCGCGGCCACGCGGGTCGCGCGGTCGACCGCCGACTTGGTGGCCGAGTAGCCCGCGATGGCGGGAAAGGCGATGGTCGCGGCGACCGAGGCGATGTTGACCACCGCGCCGCCCGCGCCCGCGGCGCCGCCGGGGCGCATCGCGCGGAACGCGTGTTTCATGCCGAGCAGGGTGCCGGTCACGTTCACGTCGAGCATGCGGCGCAGGTCCTCGGCCTGCACGTCGACCACCAGCGAGGTGATCTCGATGCCCGCGTTGTTGACCACGATGTCGAGCCCGCCGAGTTCCTTCACCGTGGTCTCGACGGCCGCGGCCCAGGCCGCGTCGTCGGTGACGTCGAGCGGCACGAAGCCGGCCTTCGCCCCGCCGCTCGAGAGGCGCTGGGCGGTCGCCCGCCCCACGTCGGCGAGCACGTCGCCGATCATCACCGCCGCGCCGGCCTCGGTCAGCGCCTGCGCAATGCTGGCGCCGATGCCGCGCGCGCCACCCGTCACGAGCGCCTTGCGCCCCTTCAGATCGAACTGTCCCATCGCTTGTCTCCTGTGGTCTGGTTGTGAGATGGAGCGGTCATCCTAGAAATCGTCTTGACGAGTGTCAAGAATTTCTTTGACGAGTGTCCAGATTTTTTAGAATGGGGGCCGGCACGGGCTGGAACGCCGTTTCGCACGGGCGTGCCATGCGTGCTATGGTTTGCAGATCAACGGACAACGAGAGCGGCTCGCGCATCGCGCGGCGCGGTGGAAATGACGACACGACAGCAGGAACAAGCGTCGACGGCCCGGGTGCCGAAGGCCAGGGTCGACAAGTTCGAGGAGCGGCGCGCCGAGCTCGGCGAGGCCGCGCTGACCACGCTCGCCACGCTCGGCTACGCGCGCACCAGCCTGCGCGAGATCGCGCAGAACACCGAGTTCTCGCACGGCGTGCTGCACTACTACTTCACCGACAAGGTCGACCTGATCGTCTGCAGCGTGAAGCAGTACAAGGCGCGCTGCGTCAAGCGCTACGACCATGCGGTCGACAGCGCCACCACCTTCGACGAACTGACGGAGGGCTTCCTGCAGAGCCTGGCCGACACGCTGCGCGACGAGGGCCACATGCACCGCCTGTGGTACGACCTGCGCTCGCAGGCGCTGTTCGAGGCGGCCTTCCGCGACGACGTGACCGAGATCGACAAGAGCCTCGAGGCGATGATCTGGCGCATCATGGCCCGCTTCGAGGAGCTCGCGGGCGTGCCTACGGGCCTGCCGCCCGCCGCGGCCTATTCGCTGTTCGACGGCCTGTTCCAGCAGGGGCTGCTGCGCCACCTGTCGGGCGAGGCCGATGCGGCCGAGCGCATGAAGGACGACGTGCGCGCGGCGATCCTGCGCCTGTTCCCGCGGCCCGCCGAGCTCCGCAAGCCGGCGGTCGCGCGCAAGCGCCGCGCCTGACTCAGGCCTTCGTTTTCCTCGCGGCCTGCACGGCCCGCGCGCCGGCCCATTCGCCCGACGCGCACAGTCCCTGCATCACCTCGGCGATCAGCGCGCAGATGGCGCGCTTGGCGTTGCCGGTCGGCAGGTGCACCGAGACGCACAGCCCCAGCGTGCGGAACATCGCGCCGGAGGCGATGCGGTGCGCCGCGAGCCGCCCTTCGCTCACCTCGCGCTGCGCGAGCCCCAGCGGCATGATGGTCGGCCCGAGCCCCGCCTCGACCGCGGCCTTGAGCGTGTAGACCGAATTGATCTCGGCCGCCACGCGCGCGGCCGGCTGTCCCGCGGCCTCGAGCACCGCGTCGACCAGCCAGCGCGTGCAGTGCCCGTGCGCATTGGCGGGCCACACCAGCGGCCGCGCGGTCGCCTGCTCGATGCTCACCTCGCCCTCGGGCAGCGCATGCGGGCTCTGCGGCGATTCGAGGAACACGAAGTCCTCCTCCACGAGCGGCGTGAAGGCCACGTCCTCGGCCGGCATGGTCGGCGAGAACACGGCCACGTCGACCCGGCCGCGCGTGAGCTGGTCGGCCATGTTGCCCGTGAGCTCCTCGTTGAGGTGCAGCACCACGTCGGGATAGCGGCGCGCGGCCGCGCGCATCAGCGGCAGCGCGATCATCGGCGACACGCTCTGCGGCAGCGCCGCCACCACCGAACCCACCACCGAGTCGGCCGCCACGTGCACCGCCGCGCGCGCATCGCTGACCTGCTTGGTGATGCCTTGCGCGTATTCGTAGAACACCTTGCCGGCCTCGGTCATCGCCACGCCGTTGCGGCTGCGCAGCAGCAGCTGGGTGTCGAGCTCGGCCTCGAGTTCGGCCATCTGCTTGCTCAGCGCCGACTGCGCCACGTAGAGCTGCTGCGCGGCGCGCGAGAGGCTGCCGCAGTCGACGATGGCAACGAAATACTTGAACTGGCGCAGTTCCATCGGCGGGGGGTCTCCGGCCATTCGCCACAGGGTTGCGGGAACGGCCGGCCATTCTAGGCCGCGCGTTCGCGGCCCATGGGTCGGACAAGGCCTCAGTTCACGCAGTCGAAGCTCGTCGCATCCTTCGTGTCGCCCGCGCCCTTGTAGCGCGGGTACGCGGGGTACTTGCACATCGGCCGCGCGAGCGCGGTGGCGCCCGTGGCCGCGTCGAGCTTGCGTTGCACCAGGCCCTGGGCCGACGCGGGCACGCCCTGCTCGACCCAGGTCGCCATCGCCTTCAGCAGGTCGACCTTGTCGGCGCCCGGGCCGCCCGCGCAATGGCCCACGCCCGGCGCGAGGAACAGTTCGACGGTCTGGTCGGCCTTGGGCTGCCCCAGCTTGCCGACCACCTGGTCGTAGTAGCGCGAGGTGTCGCGCGCGCTCACCGAGGTGTCGTTGGTGCCGTTCCACAGGATCAGCTTCGCACCGCGCGCATGCAGCCGCTCCAGGTCGGGATCGGCCGCGCTGAACAGGCCGCCGACCACGCCCATGCGCGCGAGCCACTGGTCGGGGTTCCAGGCCAGCGTGTCGAAGGCCGGGTCCTGCGTGATGAACGAGCGCACGAAACCGTCCGAGAACATGCCCTGGATCGAGTTGCCGCCGAGCGCCGCCTGCGGCCAGATGTAGGAGCCCCAGCCATCGGCCGTGTTCTCGAGGCCGAAGTTGTAGCCCGGGTGCGACCAGGCGCCGTCCGAGGTGGCGACCGGCGAGGTGATGGTCTTCACCGCGGCGATCTGCGCGTCCGACAGGCAGGCATCGCCGGTGTCGGCGCCGCCCGCGCAGCGCAAGGGCGCGGGGTCGTAGTTGCAGGCCGCGGGTTTCGAGACGATGCCGTCGGCCACGCCGTCGAGCGCATCGCACTGCGCGAGCACCGCGTTGGCCAGCAGGGTCTGCTTGGCCGGGTTCAGCGTGTTCGCCGGCACGCGCACCTGCTTCGAGATGCGGTTGAACTGCACGAACAGGCCCATGATGTTGCCGGCCGGCGCGCGCGCCACGATGCCGTCGAAGTCCTCGGGAAAGCGCTGCGCGAGCATCAGCGCGTCGTGGCCGCCCATCGAGCAGCCCTCGAAATAGCTGCGCGCGGGGCCGCTGCCGAAGAAGGCCGCGATCAGTTCCTTGCCCGGCGGCAGCGCGCGGTGCTCCGACTGCTGCGTGAAGTCGAGCAGCTTCGCGGGATCGGCCGCGAAGCGCGCCGCGAAGTAGCCCGCGTCGCGCACGCCGGGGTAGTCGTAGCCGCCGTTGGTGCCGATCGTGGCGTAGCGCTCGCTGAAGATCGAGGCGCTGAACTGCGGATCGGCCGCGCTGGGCAGCGCGCCATCGAAGCCGCCACCGCCGATGAAGGCCAGCTTGCCGTTCCAGCCCGAGGTCGGCAGGCGCGCCTCGAAGCGCAGGCTCGAGCCCTGGAAGCTCGCGGTGAGCACGCAGTACTCGGGCTGCACGCCGGTGGCGGCGACCAGCTTCGCGTCGTCGACGCGCACCGTGCCTTCGGCCACGGCGCGGCCCTTGAAGGAGGGGCATTTCTCGGCCAGCGACTGCGCGGGCGGCGGTGCCGGTGGCGCGCTCGCCGGCGGCACCAGCGGCACGAAGCCGGATCCACCGCCTCCGCCACCACATCCCGCGATCAACGCTGCCACCGCCATCGCGACCCATGCCTGTCTGTGCGAACGCTTCATCGTCTTGTCTCCTGTGTTGTCGTATTCGGGGGTACTCAGACCGCGGCGTGGCCCACGACCTTGCCGGGATTGAAGATGTCGTGCGGATCGAGCGCGCGCTTGATCGCGCGCATCAGCCCCACTGCCTGCGCGCCGTGCTCCTCGACCAGGTACTGCATCTTGTGCAGCCCCACGCCGTGCTCGCCGGTGGAGGTGCCGCCATGGCGCAGCGCACGCTGCACCAGCCGGTGGCTGAAGGCCTCGGCGGCGGCGTTCTGCGCGGCATCGTCGGGGTCGACCAGCACCAGGCAATGGAAGTTGCCGTCGCCCACATGGCCGAACACCGGCGCCAGCAGCCCGTGTTCGGCGATGTCGGCCTGGGTCTCGTCGATGCACTGCGCCAGCGCCGACAGCGGCACGCAGGCATCGGTCGTGAGGCTGCGGCAGCCGGCCCGGAGCTGCAGGCAGGCGAAGTAGGCGTGGTGGCGCGGCGTCCACAGCCGCGAACGCTCTTCCTGCCGCAGCGCCCACTGGAAGGCACCGCCGCCATGGCCGGCCACGATCTCGCGCACCAGCTCGGCCTGTTCGTCGATCTGCGCCTTGCTCGCGCCGAACTCCAGGAACAGCGTCGGCTGCTCGGCCAGCGTGGTGCGGCTGTGGGCATTCACGGCGCGGATGGTGAGCGCGTCCAGCATCTCGGCGCGCGCGAGCGGCACGCCGAGCTGGATCGCCTCGATCACCACGTCGACCGCCGCGCGAACCGAGGGGAAATGCACCACCGCCGCCGCATGCGCCTCGGGATGCGGATGCAGCCGCACCGTGGCCTCGGTGATCAGCCCCAGCGTGCCTTCGGAACCGCAATAGAGCTGCGTGAGGTTGTAGCCGGCCGAGCTCTTGCGCGCCTGCGTCGCGGTGCGCACCACCTCGCCGTCGGCCGTCACCACCGTGAGGTTCACGAGGTTGTCGCGCATGGTGCCGTAGCGCACGGTGTTCGTGCCCGAGGCGGCGGTGGCGACCATGCCGCCGATCGAGGCGTCGGCGCCGGGGTCGACCGAGAAGAAGAAGCCGCTGTCGGCAAGCGCCGCGTTGAGCTGGCCGCGCGTCACACCGGCCTCGACCGTGGCCGTGAGGTCGCCGCCGCGGATCGCGAGCACGCGGTTCATGCGCGAGAAGTCGATGCACACGCCGCCCTGCACCGCGAGCAGATGGCCTTCGACCGACGAGCCCACGCCGAAGCCGATCACCGGCACGCGCTCTCGTGCGCAGGCGCGCACCACGAAGGCGACTTCGTCGGTGCTCTGCACGAACACCACTGCATCGGGCGGTTGCGGCGCATAGGCCGATTCGTCGGTGCCGTGCTGCAGCAGCACGGCCTGGCTGGTCGACAGGCGTTCCTCGAAACGCCGCTGCAGGAGCGCGAGAAGGTCGGCAGAAGGCGAACGACGCGCAGGGGAGATCACGACCGCATCCATGGGGTGGGACTTTCTGTGGGAAACCGGGAATGAAGCGCCGCGGGCGAACGCCGCGGCGCGAAAAAGACGAAGACTCAGCGCCGCGCGGCGGCCGGCTTGACCAGCAGCACCAGCACCGCGCCCGCCACCAGCAGGCCCGCGAGCATGTGCAGGCCCGCGTCGGTGCTCTGTGTCGCGTCCTTGATCAGGCCGATGAGGAAGGGCGCGCTGAAGCCCGAGAGGTTGCCGAAGGAGTTGATCAGCGCGATGCCCGCGGCGGCGGCCGCACCGCCAAGAAAGGCCGTCGGCATGCCCCAGAAGATCGGCAGGGTCGACATGATGCCCATGGTGGCCAGCGTGAGCCCGGCCATCGCGAGCACCGCGTTGCCGTGGAAGGCCACGCTGAGCACCAGCCCGATCGCGCCCACGATCGCGGCCAGCGCGCTGTGCCAGCGGTACTCGAGCCGGCGGTCGGCGCTGCGCGCCATCAGGTACATCGCGATCACGCCGAAGGTCCACGGGATGGCGCTCAAGAGGCCGATGTCGAGCGCGCCCTTCACGCCGATCGCCTTGATGATGCTCGGCAGCCAGAACGAGATGCCGTACAGGCCCGAGGTGTAGGCGAAGTACACCAGCGCCAGCAGCCAGACGCGGCCGTTGCCCAGCACCTCGAGGATGCGCGGCTCGGCCTTGCCCTGGTTCTCGGCCGCGATGTCGCGCGCGATCAGCTCGCGCTCGGCGGTGCTGAGCCACTGCGCGTCCTTCACGCGGTCGTCGAGGTAGCGCCACACGACCAGGCCCAGCGCCACGGTCGGCAGGCCCTGCAGCAGAAAGAGCCATTGCCAGCCGGCCCAGCCGTTGACGCCGCCCATGCCCTGCAGGATCCAGCCCGAGATCGGACCGCCGAGGATGCCCGCGAACGGGATCGCCGCGAGGAACAGCGAGGTCGCCTTGCTGCGCCGCGCGGCCGGGTACCAGTAGGTCAGGTACAGGATGATCCCGGGGAAGAAGCCCGCCTCGGCCGCGCCCAGCAGGAAGCGGATCACGTAGAAGGACATCGGCGAGCTCACGAACATCGTGGCGGCCGACAGCAGGCCCCAGGTGATCATGATCCGCGCGATCCAGCGGCGCGCGCCCACGCGGTGCAGGATCACGTTGCTCGGCACCTCGAACAGGAAGTAGCCGATGAAGAAGATGCCCGCGCCCAGGCCGTACACCGCCTCGCTGAACTGCAGGTCGCCCTGCATCTGCAGCTTGGCGAAGCCGACGTTGACGCGGTCGAGGTAGGCCACGATGTAGCAGACGAAGAGCAGCGGGATGAGCCGCCAGCCGACCTTGCGGTAGACGGCATCGGCGCCGCCGTCCTCATGCGCCGCCGCTGCCCGGGGCCGTGTGATCGCGCTCGTGTTCATGGAGTGGGTGTCTCGCTGTGCTGGTGATTCGGTGCGCCGATGGTCGCGGCGGCACGCGAAGGCACCGCAGCGGGTTTACGCGCAAGATTCATATGGATTGAAGATCGGCGCATCTCCGATCGAGATGCTCGCCATGCCCCCATGGCGCGCCGGGCGGCATGCGCATGCGATCATTTCCTTCGTCTCATCCTGCCGCCATGCCCTCCTTCAACCGCGCCTACCAGCAGACCCTCCAGGCCGGCCGACTCACGCTCGGCCTCATGACACCGATCGCGCGCCCCGACGAGGCGATGGCCGACCTCGCCGTCGAGCGCAATCTCGCGCAGCGTGCCGACGCACTGGGCTTCGCGGCGCTGTGGACGCGCGACGTGCCGGTGCTCGCGCCGCAGGGCGAGCGGATGATGCCGACGGCCCCGCTCGACGAGCCCTTCCTCTGGCTCGCCACGCTGGCCGCGGCCACGCAGCGCATCGCGCTCGGCACGGCCGCCGCGGTGCTGCCGCTGCGCCAGCCGCTGCACCTGGCCAAGGCCGCGCTGTCGCTGAACCGGCTGTCGGGCGAGCGCTTCATCCTCGGGCTCGGCTCGGGCGACCGCGAGGCCGAGTTCGCGATCTTCGGCGAGGACATCGCGCGGCGCGCCGAGACCTTCCGCGAGCGCTGGACGCTGGTGCGCTCCGGCCTCTCGCCGCTGGCTGCCGAACGCGCCGTGCTGCGCGAGGCCACGGCGGGCCACGAGCTGATGGCGGCGCCGGCCGAACGCATCGGCATGGTGGTGGTGGGGTCGGCGCGGCAGTCGCTGCAATGGACCGCGGCCCATGCCGACGGCTGGGCCACCTACCACCGCGACGAGGCGCGGCAGCAGGGCCGCATCGGCCTGTGGCAGACCGCGCTGCGCGAGCGCGCGGGCGGCGAGGCCAAGCCCTTCATCCAGTCGCTGCAGCTCGAATTGCTCGAGCGTGCCGACGCGCCGGCCGAGCCGATCGAGCTGGGGCTGCGCACCGGGCGCGACGCGCTGGTGGCCTACCTCGACCGGCTGGAGGACGCGGGCGTGGCCCATGTGCTGATGAACATCGCGCGTGGACCGCGCGACGCGCGCGAGATCGTGGAAGAACTCGGGCGCGAGGTGCTGCCGCGTCTGAAGAGCGCAGCGGCCTGAACCTCAGTTCGCGCTCAACGCCATCAGCATCCGTGACAGCAGGTACAGCCGCGGCACGATGCTCTCGACCTCGGCGTATTCCTCGGGCGTGTGGATGCCGCCGCCCACGATGCCGAAGCCGTCGAGCACCGGCACGCCGACACCGGCCACCAGGCTCGCATCGGCCGCGCCGCCGCTGCTCTCGATGGTGAGCTTCTTGCCGATCTCGGCATAGATGCCCTCGGCGGTCGCCACCAGCTTGTCGGAGGCGGGCGAACGCGGCATCGGCGGCAGGCCGCGGATCAGGCGCACCTTGACCTCGGTGTCGGGGATCAGCTTGTTCTGCGAGATGCGCTGCAGGTCCTTCTCGACGCGGTCGAGCTCCTCGGGCGTGGCGGCGCGCACATCGCCGCGCGCGCTCGCGGTGGCGGGGATCACGTTGGTCGGGCCGTTGGCGGTCAGCACCGTGAAGTTGACGGTGGTCTTCTTCGCGGCATCGGCGGTCTTCGACAGCTGCAGCACCTGGTGCGCCACCTCCATCGCGGCATTGCGGCCGGCCTCGGGCGCCACGCCCGCATGCGCGGCCAGGCCCTTGACCTCGATCAGCGCGGTGGCCGAGCCCTTGCGCTCCACCACCAGGCCGTCGGCCGGACGGCCCGGCTCGAGGTTCAGCGCCACGTCGTGCTGCTTCGCTACGCGCTCGATCAGCGCGCTGGTGCCGACCGAACCGGTCTCCTCGTTGGTGTCGATCAGGAAGGTGAGCTGGCCGTAGTCCTTGAAGCCCAGCTGCCGCAGGATCTTGAGCGCCTGCAGGCCCGCGACCACGCCGCCCTTGTTGTCCATCACGCCCGGGCCGTAGGCGCGGCCGTCCTTCACGTGGAAGGGCTTGGCGGCCGCGGTGCCGTCCTTGAACACGGTGTCGATGTGGGCCAGGATCAGGATCTTCTTCTTGCCCGTGCCGGTGAAGGTCGCGACCACGTTGCTGCCCGGATGCGGTTCGGCCGGGAAGGTCTCGATGCGCGCGCCGAGCTGGCGCAGTTCGTCCACCACCAGCGTGCGGACCTTCTCGAGGCCCTCGGCATTGGTCGAGCCCGAGTCGATGTTGACCAGGCGCTCGAGCAGCTTGAGCGTCTCTTCCTTCTTCTGCGTGGCGGCGTCGAGCACGGCCTGGTTCGGCTGCTGCGCCGAGGCGGCGCCCGAGAAAGCGCCCACGAAGGCGAGCGCGCAGGCCAGCGCGATGGCCGGGGTGCGAAGGGAGGGGAAGGCGAAAGTCTTCATGTCTTGTTGTCCGTTCTTTGTCGATGGCTGGTGGCTCCGCGAGGAGGCGCGCCGCTCCCCGCGACGCGCCGCCGCAGCCTATCGCCCCGGTCGCACGCGGGTCAAGCGCGGCTCAGCATTCCTTCGCCGCGACGTACCCCAGCACCTCGCTGGTGGTCGCCGCCTCGCGCAGCACGGCCGTCGCGATCTCGCCATCGGCCGAGGGATCGAAGCCGCCGCTCGCGCCCAGCGCAGTGATGACGGCGCACACGCGTCCCGTGAAGTCGTGGACCGGCGCCGCCACCGCGCTGATGCCGCGCAGGTAGGTGTCGCGCACCACCGCGCAGCGCAGCGCGCGCACCTCGGCGCGCAGGGCCTCGATCGGCTGCTTCGCGTCGAGCTGCGCGCGCATCTCGCGCGGCGCCGCGGCGAGCTCCTGCTCGGCCAGCTCGCGCACGCTGCGCTCGTTGAGCAGGCCGAGGAAGGCGCGACCCGTGGCCGACCACAGCATCGACATCACCGAGCCCGCGCGCACGTTGACCGTGACCGGCAGGCCCGGCTCCTCGAAGCGCATCACGGTCGGACCCTTGTTGCCCATCACGGCGACGAAGCAGGTGACCTCGAGCCCTTCGCGCAGCCGCACCAGCGCGGGCTCGGCCGCGCGCACCGGATCGGACTGCCGCATCGCGGCCAGCCCGATGTTGATGGCCTCGGGGCCGAGCCGGTAGCGCTGCGAATCGACGTCCTGCGCCACCAGCCCTTCCTGCACCAGGCTCGCGAGGTAGCGGTGCACCTTGGCCGGGCTCTCGCCCACGTGCGCCGCGAGGCCCGACAGGCCCGCGTTGCCGCCCATGCGCGCCAGGCCCTTGAGCACCGCCATGCCGGTCTCGGCCGACTGCACGCGCTGGCGCCGCTCGCGCGGCGCGGGCGTGGCGGGCAGCTTGGCGGCGGCGGGCGCTTTCTTCTTCGGGGTGGAAGCCATGTGCTGATCGTCTCGTTCTCGAAAAAAGTGGGGGGCACCCGATGGTAAGTACGGTGGCTTGAGGGCTTGCCTCGCGATTTACGCTATGCGTACAATCATTACGCAAAACTCGCCGTCGCGGATTTTGACCCCGGATTGCGCTTCCCAGAACCCTAGAAACCAGGAGACACGATGAAGAAGTTCCTGGCCGGCTGCCTGCTGGCCCTCCCCGCGCTCGCCGTCACGAGCACCGCCTTCGCCCAGGCCGCCGCTCAACCCACCGCATATCCCGCCAAGCCGATCCGCTGGCTCGTGCCCTATGCCGCCGGCGGCGGTTCCGACTTCCTCGCGCGCACCATCGGCCAGACGCTGTCGACGCAGGCCGGCCAGCCGGTCCTGGTGGACAACAAGCCCGGCGGCAACACCGCCATCGCGGCCGCGGAGACCGCGCGCTCGGCGGCCGACGGCTACACCGTGCTGTCGGCCGACAACGGCACCATGGTGTTCAATCCGTCGCTCTACAAGACGCTGTCGTACAGCCCCACCAAGGACCTCGCGCCGGTCACGCTGATGGGCCGCTTCCCGATGATCCTGGTGGTCAATCCGGCCAGCGGCATCGCCGACGCCAAGACCTTCATCGCCCAGGCCAAGGCCAAGCCCGGCAGCTTCTCGTACGCATCGGCCGGCGCGGGCAGCCCGCACCACCTGGCGATGGAACTGCTGAAGACCGAGGCCGGCCTGTTCATGGTGCACGTGCCCTACCGCGGCGCCGCACCGGCCCTCACCGACGTGGCCGGCGGCCAGGTGCAGGCCATGATGGTCGACCTCGCCGCGGGCGCGGGTTTCATCAAGGGCGGCAAGGTCAAGGCCATCGCCGTGGCCAACGCCACGCGGCTGCCGCAGTTGCCCGACGTGCCCACCTTCGCCGAGCTCGGCCACAAGGGCGTGGAAGCCGCCGCGCTGGTCGGCATGGTGGTGCCCGCCGCCACGCCGCCCGAGGTGGTGAACGCGCTCAACAAGCGCGTGGTCGCGGCCATCAACGAACCCACGGTGCGCAAGCGCCTCGAGGACTTCGGCGTCGAACCCGTGGGCAACACGCCCGCGCAGTTCGGCGAACTGCTGCGCAGCGAGACCGTGCGCTGGCAGAAGCTGATCCGCGACCTGAAGATCACCCTGGACTGACGCGCCGCGCGGAAGGAGCCTTCTCGATGTCCACCGTTTCCGAAGCCGCCGCCGCGCGCACCGGGGGTTGCCCCGTGGCGCACGGCGAGCTGTCCGCCGAACGCTCGCCCACCGGTTGCCCGGTGAGCCGGCGCGCCGCCGACTTCGATCCCTTCGAGGACGGCTACCAGCAGGACCCGCCCGAGTACGTGCGCTGGGCGCGCGAGCAGGAGCCGGTGTTCTACAGCCCGAAGCTCGGCTACTGGGTGGTCACGCGCTTCGAGGACATCAAGGCCATCTTCCGCGACAACATCACCTTCAGCCCCTCGATCGCGCTCGAGAAGATCACGCCCACCGGCCCCGAGGCCAACGCGGTGCTCGCGAGCTACGGCTTCGCGCTCAACCGCACGCTGGTCAACGAGGACGAGCCGGCCCACATGCCGCGCCGCCGCGTGCTGATGGACCCGTTCACGCCCGAGGCGCTCAAGCATCACGAGCCGATGGTGCGCCAGCTCGCGCGCGAATACGTCGACCGCTTCATCGACGACGGCCGCGCCGACCTGGTCGACCAGATGCTGTGGGAGGTGCCGCTGACCGTGGCCCTGCACTTCCTCGGCGTGCCCGAGGAGGACATGGACACGCTGCGCCAGTACTCGATCGCCCACACCGTCAACACCTGGGGCCGCCCGAAGCCCGAGGAGCAGGTGGCGGTGGCGCACGCGGTCGGCAACTTCTGGCAGTTCGCGGGCAAGGTGCTCGACAAGATGCGCCTGAACCCCGACGCGCCGGGCTGGATGCCCTACGGCCTGCGCAAGCAGAAGGAGCATCCCGAGGTCGTGACCGACTCCTACCTGCACTCGATGATGATGGCCGGCATCGTGGCCGCGCACGAGACCACCGCCAACGCCACGGCCAATGCGATGAAGCTGCTGCTGCAGCATCCGCAGGCCTGGCGCGACATCTGCGAGGACCCCGGCCTGATCTCGAGCGCGGTGGAGGAATGCCTGCGCCACAACGGCTCGGTCGCGGCCTGGCGCCGTCTCGCGACCAGGGACGTGCAGGTCGGCGGCATCGACATCCCCGCCGGCTCGAAGCTCCTGATCGTCACCTCCTCGGCCAACCACGACGAGGCGCATTTCGCCGATGCCGACCTGTTCGACATCCGGCGCGACAACGCCAGCGACCACCTGACCTTCGGCTACGGCTCGCACCAGTGCATGGGCAAGAACCTCGCGCGCATGGAGATGCAGATCTTCCTCGAGGAGTTCACGCGCCGCCTGCCGCACATGAAGCTGGCCGAGCAGCAGTTCAGCTACGTGCCCAACACTTCGTTCCGCGGCCCCGAGCACCTGTGGGTCGAATGGGACCCGGCCCACAACCCCGAGCGCCGCGATGCCGCGCTGCTGCAGCAGCAGGTGCCCGTGCGCATCGGCGAGCCTTCGAAGCATGCGATCTCGCGCCAGATGGTGGTGCGCAGCGTGACCCCGGTCGCCGAGGGCGTGGTGAAGCTGCGCCTGGCCACGCCCGACGGCCGCCCCGTGCCGCGCTGGACGCCGGGTTCGCACATCGACATCGAATGCGGCTCGCCCGAGCGCTCGCGCCAGTACTCGCTGTGCGGCGACCCGGCCGAGGCCGACGTGCTCGAGATCGCCGTGCTGCGCGAGGAAGAAGGCCGCGGCGGCTCGGCCTGGGTGCATGCCAACGTGCGCCCCGGCGACAAGCTCAAGGTGCGCGGCCCGCGCAACCACTTCCACCTCGACGAGAGCCGCCAGCGGCTGATCCTGATCGCCGGCGGCATCGGCATCACGCCCATCGCCGCGATGGCACGCCGCGCCAAGGCCCTGGGCCTGGCCTACGAGATCCACTACAGCGGCCGCAGCCGCGCGCGCATGGCCTTCGTCGACGAGCTGGCGGCGCTGCATGGCGAGCGCCTGCACGTCTACGCGAAGGAGGAAGGCCGGCGCTGCGACCTCGCCGCCCTGCTCGCCACGCCGCGCGAAGGCACCCAGGTCTATGCCTGCGGCCCCGCGCGCATGCTCGACGCGCTCGAGGCCTGCTGCGCCGCCTGGCCCGAGGACTCGCTGCGCGTGGAGCATTTCGAATCGAAGCTCGGCACGCTCGATCCGTCGAAGGAGCATGCCTTCGAGGTCGAGCTCAAGGACTCGGGCATCGTCGTGCCCGTGCCCGCCGACCGCACCGTGCTCGACGCACTGCGCGCCGCCAACATCGACGTGCAGAGCGACTGCGAGGAAGGCCTGTGCGGCTCGTGCGAGGTGCGCGTGCTGGCCGGCAGGGTCGACCACCGCGACGTGGTGCTGACGCGCTCGGAGCGGGAGGCGAATGGACGGATGATGACTTGCTGCTCGCGGGCTTGTGCGGGGGAGCGGTTGGTGCTGGAGCTTTGAGCGCCGCCAGGCCCGTTCAGGGCCGCAGCGTCTCCCGCACCAGCAACGGATCGCGCGCGATCTCCTCCTCGCGGAACGGAAAGCGCAGCCAGTCCTTGCGCGCATAGCGCAGCACCGGCGCGGCGCCCGCGCCGTTCGTCACCGCGGTCTCGCGCTCGCCGTGCGCGAGCAGCGTACGAGCCTGCACGCCGCGTGCGTCGAAATGGACGATCTGCAGGTAGGTGTTGCCGTGCGAAAGCTCGCCCATCGCGTAGTCGCCGTCGCGCGCGCAGGCCACGGTGAAGTAGCCCTCGGCATCGCAGCCGCCGTAGAGCGGCACGGCGCGGCCCTCGCTGCGCGCGAAGCGTTGCGCGCCCAGCGGGGTGTCGAGCGGCCAGCCCCTGGCCGCCATGTCCTCGACCGCGCCCGCGAGCGCGCGCGCCACGCGCGGGTCCGACGCCCGGATGGCGTCCGGCGTCGTCAGCGGCGATCGCGGCGAGAACGGCGTGGCATAGAGCTCGGCCGGCGCGATCTTCTGCACGCGGGCCCAGAAGAAGTCCCACAGCAGCGCACCGCGGTCCTGCGCATCCGCGCGGTCGGACCAGCGGCGCAGCACCTCGCAGGCCGGCTGGATGTCGACCGAGCGCGCGGCGGCCACGGCCTGGCCCGGGGCGGGATCGCCGGCGCCGAGCGCCACGCTGCCGGCCGGGCAGATGCCGTCGAGCAACGGCGTCTTGAAACGCTCGGCGCTGTAGGCGCGCGCTTCGAGCACCTTGGCGGCCACGCGGTCCGCGAGGGAGCGGGCCGAGCGCGAGCCGGCGCCCGCCAGTTCGCCCGCGATGCCGAGGCCCTCGAGCGCGCGCAGCGACAGCGCCGCTTCGCCACCGCCGAGGTTGCTGGCGAAGCCCGTGAGCGGTTGCGCCGGATTGGCCAGCCAGTGGCTGTTGTTCATGTTGGCGACGAAATCCCGGCGCAGCAGGCCGGGCATGCGCGCGGCGGGTATCGCGCCCTGCTGGACGGCGGCGCCATCGCCTTGCCAATCGCAGGCCGAGCGGCTGCCGTCGAGCACCGGCGTGGCCGCGTCGAAGGCCGCGAAGGCCTGCGACAGCGGCGTGGCGCAGGCGGCTCGCAACGCATCGGGCACGTTCGGCGCGGCGCCGATGTCGGCATACCAGGCACGGTCGTCGCCGCGCCCGATGGCCGCGGTGTTGACCCAGGGCATCGCGGCCTCCTCGCGCTGGATGGCGATGAACTCGTCGAGCGAGCGGGCCTGGTTCCAGCGGAAGAAGTTGCGGAAGATGCGGTGGTTGTCGGCATTGACGTCGCGCAGCGCGACCGCCTTGCGCGCGCTCCAGCCGAGCGCCGGGTGGCGCGCGCCGAGATCGGCCACCGGCCCGAAGCGGGTGCTGTAGAGGGTGCGGCGCTCGATGGCGGTCGAACCGTCGGGCCGCCGTACCTCGACGGCCAGCGGCCGCGCCCGCATCGGCTGCGAGACGCCATCGACCATGTAGCGCGTGGGATCGGCCGGGTCGAGCGTGAGGTCGAACAGGCCGAAGCGCCGCGCGGCCGACACGGTGTGGCTCCAGGCCACGTCGTTGTTGAAGCCGATCATCACCACCGGGATGCCGAGGAAGGACACGCCCGCCACGTCGAGCCGGCCCGGCAGCGTGAGGTGCGACTGGTAGAAGCGGTCGGGCCCGCCCCAGTACCAGTGCGGATTGCCGAACAGTACCCCGCCCCGCCCGCCGGTGGCCTGGCCGCCGAAGGCCAGCACGTTGCTGCCGATGCCGATAGCGTCGCCGACCGGGATGGCCAGGCGCGAGGACAGCGAGAGCCGGTCGGGCGACACGGGCGGCGCATCGGCCGCGGGCCGGGCCTTCACGATCTCGGCGAGGAAGGGGAGGTAGCCGCCCACGAGGGCCGCGGCCACCATCCGCCGGTAGACGTCGTCGGCGCCGATGGGCTGCACCCAGGGCGCATCGGCGCAGGCCGGCCTCGCGGCGCCCCGGGGCCGCGGCTTGTCCAGCGTCGCCAGGTAGCGGTTGTAGCCCTCGGCGTAGCCCGCGATCAGCGCATCGAGCGCCGCGGGCTGCTCGCGCTTGAGCGCCTCGATGGCCGGCGCATCGGCGAAGGCCTTGAAGAAGAAATCGAGGTCGAGGTTGGCGGGCGTGCCGAAGGTCGATCTCGTCGCGGGCTTGCTGTCGGGACCGAAATAGAACGAACGCTGGCCGCGGTAGGTGACGAAGGCATCGGCCAGCGTGCACAGGGCATCCTGTGCCTGTGCATAGCCTTGCCCGATGCCCAGGCCGCGCCAGTCCGATGCGCGCACGTGCGGCATGCCGTCGGCGGTACGGCGGATGTCGATCGCGGAGGCGGACACGCGCTCGCGAACGGGCTCGCCGGGCTCGCGCGCGCCGGCGGGCGGGCCCGCCAGCAGCGCCAGCACGAACGCCATGCCCAGGGCACGCGTGGCGCGCGCCGTCGGTTGCCGGCCCGATGCCGCCGGGGCACCTGCCATCGAAGAAAAGATCACGCGCGACTCCGCCTGGTTGCGGCAACACAGCCCGATCGGTAGCCGAGGGCCGTTGCTCCTCCGGAAGACGGCGGTGGCGCCGCCTTGTTCACTGCAGCCCGGTGCGCGGGACGGTGGCGTCGTCGCCGCACGCGGGCCGCGACAGCGCCGCGCCGGCCAGTGCCCACAGCGTGAGGGCATCGTCGAGCGCGCGCACATGCAGCGGGTCCTCGCCGAGCCAGGTCACCAGCCTGTGGGCATGGGCGCGCGAAGGCTCGTCGTGCAGGCGGCTGAAGAGCGTCCAGGCAGTCGCGACGGCAGCTTCGGAACGCGTGAGAGAAGAGTTTTTCATCGTCGACTGCCTTGCGAATGTGCCGAAGCGTTGTCTGCGTCTTCGTACTGACGCACGACCCTGGCCTATGTTCATTCCGGGCCGCTCCGGGAAAGCAGGCGCTCACCCGGGCGCGCGGCGCGAAGGCCTCGGCCGCCCGGCGGCGCCTCGCGCCATCCCCCGCCGAGCGCCCGATAGAGCGCCACGCGCGCCTGCAGGCGCGACTGCAGCAGCTGCACCTGCTGGTCGCGTGCGCCGTAGAGCGTGCGCTGCGCATCGAGCAGCGCGAGCAGCGTCTCGGCACCGGCGCGGTAGCGCGACTCCGAGAGCTCGGCGGCACGGCGGGCCTGCAGCAGTTCCTCGGCCTGGATCTCGGCCTGGGCGTCGAGACCGGCCAGGCCGTTGAGGGCGGTCTCCGTGTCCGCGAAAGCGGCGGCGATGCTGCGGCGGTAGGCCTGCAGCAGTTCTTCGCGGCGCGCCTCGGCCAGCGCCTGCTCGCCGCGCAGCCGTCCGCCATCGAAGACCGGTGCCGCGAGGCCCGCCACGAGGCCGTAGGCCGGGTTGTCGAACGGGTTGCCCGCGCCGCTGCCGCCGCGCCATCCGAGCGTGGCGCTCAGCGACACGCTCGGCAGCAGCGCGGCGCGCGCGGCCTGCACGTTCGCATCGGCCGCCGCCAGGCGTGCCTCCGCGAAGGCGATGTCGGGCCGGCGTGCCAGCAGTTCGGAAGGCAGGCCGGCGTCGATCGCGGGCACGCGCAGGGCCTCGAGGCGCGCGTCGCCGGCCGGCACCCCGCCCTGCGCCGACGACGGCAGACCGAACAGCAGGGCCAGCGCCGTCTGGGCGTCGGCGGCCTGCTGCCCCAGCGCGAGAAGCTCGCGCTGACGCGCCGCCACCAGCCCGCGCTGCTGCGCGAGCTCGAGCGGCGTGGCGGCACCGGCGGCATGGCGCGATGCCACGAGCCGCAGCACGCGCCGTGCGTTGTCGAGGTTGTCGCGCGCGATGGCTTCGCGCTCGCGCAGCGCCGCCCGCTGCAGCCATGCCGAGGCCACCTGGGCATTCAGTCCGAGGCGCGCGGCATCGCGGTCGAATTCGCTGGCGCGCAGCCCCTGCAGCGCCTCGCGCCGCGAGGCTTCGAGGCGGCCCCAGAGGTCGAGTTCGTAGCGTGCCGCGAAGCCCAGGAAGTTCGAGTCGCCGCCTTGGCCGCCGCGGCCGCCAAGGCGCGCGTCGCGGCTGGCGTCGACGGTACCGGCCAGCGTGGGCAGCAAGGCCGCGCCCGCGATGCGCGCCTGCGCGCGGGCCGCCTGCACGCGCGCGGCCGAGATCGCGAGGTCATGGTTGCCGGCCTGCGCCCGTTCGATCAGCTCGTCGAGCTCGGCGCTGCCGAAGCCACGCCACCACTGCGCATCGGCGGCGCCGGCCTGCGCGGCGGCCGGCGCCGCGGAGCGCCACGCGGCGGGCAGGACCACCGCGCGGTCGGCGTCGGCCGGCGGCGTGGCGCATCCCGCCAGCAACAGGGCACCGAGCGCCAGCGGGAGCCACGGCGCGCGAGGGAACGGGGAAGTCAGCGGCATGGCGTCGGAAGGCTGGGGACGAAAAGGGCGCACGGTCGCTGCCTACTGGGATGCGAGGGCCACCACGGGATCGAGGCGGGCCGCGCTGCGCGCCGGCATGAAGCCGAAGACCAGGCCGGTCAGCACGGCGCAGCCGAAGGCGCCGAGCGTGGCGGCGAGCGAGAACACCACGGGCACGCTCGCGAGCATCAGGCCCGCGACGATCAGCAGCCCGGCCACCACGCCGACGGTGCCGCCCACCGAGGTGACCAGCACGGCCTCGGTCATGAACTGGCGCAGGATGTCGGTCTGGCGCGCGCCGGTCGCCATGCGGATGCCGACCTCGCGCGTGCGCTCGCGCACCGTCATCAGCATCACGTTCATCACGCCGATGCCGCCGACCACCAGCGAGATCGCGGCGATCAGGCCGAGCATCACGGTCATGGCGCGCGCGGTGGCCGACTGCACGCGGATCGCCTCGACGCGGTTCCACACGCGCACGTCGCGCACGCGGCGGCGCTCGGCGAGCGCCGTCTCGATCGCCTCGGCGGTCTGCGTGGCCTGCTCGAGGTCGCGCACCTGCACGCCGATCCAGGTCGGGTTGCGGTGGCCGAACAGCCGCGCGGCGGCCGAGGAGAACGGCACGATGACGCGTTCGTCCTGGTCCTCGCCGTCGGTGGAGCCCTTGGCCGCGAGCACGCCCACGACCTGGAACGGCACCTTGTCGATCAGGATGTCCTGCCCGACCGGATCGCTGCCGTCGGCGAACAGCGCACGGCGCACGGTCTGGCCGATCACCGCCACCTTGGCCACGCGCCGCTCGTCGAGCGCGTCGAACATCTGGCCCTCGCTCACGCCCCAGCCGAGCACGCGCGCGAAGCCCGGCGTGGTGCCGCCGCCCTCGGTGGCATGGTCGACGTTGCCGCGGCGCGCGACCACGCGGTCCTCGATGTAGGGCGCGACGTCCTCGACGTTGGGCACGCCGGCCACGATCTCGGCATCCTCGAAGGTCAGCGGCGCCACGGGCGAGCGCACGCTGCCCTCGCGCGCGGCGAGGAACATGGTGCGCACGCCGAAGGTCTCGAACTGCGCCATGACCTGCCGCTGCGAGCCGCCACCGACCGCGAGCATCGCGATCACCGAGGCCACGCCGATCACGATGCCCAGCAGCGTGAGCCCGGTGCGGAAGCGATGGGCCCACATCACGCGCCAGGCGGCGCGCGCTGCCTCGTGCAGGTCGGCGGCGAGCGAGGCCTGCGAGCGCGGGCCCGCGCGCCTCGAGGCGGCGGCATGCGCCGGCGGCGGCGCATCGGTCGCGACGGCGCCGGAATCCGCCACGATCTCGCCGTCGCGGATCTCGATCACGCGCCGTGCCTGCGCCGCGACCTGTCGGTCGTGGGTGATCAGGATGACGGTGTGGCCCGCGTCCGCGAGTTCGCGCAGGAGCTTCATGACCTCGGCGCCGCTGCGGCTGTCGAGGGCCCCCGTGGGTTCGTCGGCCAGCAGGATGCGCCCGCCGTTCATCAGCGCGCGCGCGATCGCCACGCGCTGCTGCTGGCCGCCCGAGAGCTGGTTCGGCCGATGGTCCAGCCGCGCGCCCATGTCCAGCCGCCGCAGCAGCGCGGTGGCGCGTCCGCGGCGCTCGGCCTCGGGCATGCCGGCATAGAGGGCCGGGATCTCGACGTTCTCGCGCGCCGACTCGGTCGGCACCAGGTGATAGCCCTGGAACACGAAGCCGAAGGCCTCGCGGCGTAACCAGGCCAGCGCGTCGGCATCGAAGCCGGCCACGTCCTCGCCCTCGAACAGGTAGCGGCCGCCGCTGGGCCGGTCGAGGCAGCCCAGGATGTGCATCAGCGTGGACTTGCCCGAGCCCGAGGCACCGACGATCGCGACGAACTCGCCGGCATGGATGTCCAGCGAGATGCCGCGCAGCACCTGCGTGGCGGGACTGTCGGGGTCGCCCTCGCGGCCGTAGGACTTGCGGATGTCCCGCAGCGAGATCAGCGCCGCCGCGCTCACGGCTTGGGCGCCCCCTGCGCCAGCGCGCCGACCACGACGCGGTCGCCGGGCACCAGGCCCTCGAGCACCTGCGCGCTCACGCGGTTGCGCACGCCGATGCGGATCGCCCGGGTCTCGATCGAGCCGTCGGCGCGCAGCAGCCGCACCGAGGGCCGGTCCGCGGCGCCCGCCCCTGCCGGCAGCAGCGCCGCCGCGGGCACCGCGACGACGTCCTTCGCCGAAGCCTCGACGAAGGCGACCTGCGCGGTCATCTGCGGCATCAGTTCGCCATCGGCGTTGTCGACGTCGAACAGCGCGGTGTAGACCACCACCTTGCTCGGCGCGCCGGTCGGCGTGGCGCCGCTCTCCGTGCTGCCGGTCTTCGAGGCGGGCGTGGGCGGCGCGGGCAGCAGCTGGCGCACGGTGCCGCTCCAGCGGCGCTGGTCGGCGGCGCCGAGCGTCGTGAAGTAGACCGCCATGCCGGGCTTGACGCGCCGCACGTCGGCCTCCGAGACCTCGGACCAGACGGTCATCGAGGACAGGTCGGCGATGCGCAGCACGTTCGGCGTCTGGTAGGTGGCATTGAGGGTCTGGCCTTCGCGCGCGTCGACCGAGACCACGGTGCCGGCCATGGGCGCGAAGATGCGCGTGTAGCCCAGGCGCGCCTCGTCGGCCTGCAGCGTGGCCTGGGTCTGGGCGATCTGCGCGGCGAGGTTGTCGATGCGCGCCGCGGCCGAGGCCAGCGTCGCCTCGGCCGATTGCACGTCCTCCTCGCGGGTCGCGTTGTCGGCGGCCATCCTGCGCTGCCGCGCATGCTGCTGCCCGGCCCAGCGGTGCTGGGCGCGCTGGTCGGCGAGTTGCGCGCGCAGGCCCGCGAGCGAGGCGCGCCCGGCATCGACCGTCGCGCGCTGCACGCTCGGATCGATCTCCACCAGCAGCTGCCCCTTCTGCACCCGGTCGCCGGGCTGCACCGCCAGCCGCAGGATCTGTCCCGAGACCTGGGCGCCGACATCGACGTAGCGCCGCGGCTGCAGCGTGCCGACGGCGGTCACGCTCGATTCGATGTCCGCGCGCGCGATCGCGACCGAGGCCGCTGGCGCCGCGGGCCGGCTCGTCCAGAGATAGCCGGCCCCGACGGTGGCCGAGACAAACACGAGGAACAGGGGAAGGACGAATCTGCGCATGGAAGAGGAACGGGGCATTCGGCGGAAGCGGGCGATGGAGGACGCCGCTCGCGCCCGGCGCGCGGGACACCGGGGGAAAAAGGCGGCGCACATGGCGGGACGCGGACCGGCGCCGGCCGCGCATGACCGCACGGGACGACGGTCCGTGCCGCCGCGCCGGCGGCGACGCGGGCCCGGTGCCTAGAGCTGCGCCACCCGGACGTCCTCGCGCGCCGCGCTGCGCATGCGCGGCAGTGCGGCGAGCAGCGCGTTGCCGATCTCGCCGGTGCGCACGGAGGTCACCGACAGCAGCGTGTCGCTGATGCCATGGCTGTCCTCGCAGGCGCCCTGCAGGAAGATGCCCGGCTGGAAATCGGGCGTGGCCTCGAGGCGGTAGTGGCGGTCGACCGAGAAGTCGCCGAGGTACGGCGCCAGCGGCTGCAGCAGGCCCTTGTGCTGCTCGCGTTCGTAGCCGGTGGCGAGCACCACGGCGTCGTAGCGCACCGTGCTTTCCACGCCCGCGTCCTGGTCGCGCAGCTGCAGGTGGATGCCGTCGGCCGAGGCGCGCACAGCGCGCACCTCGTGCTGGCGCAGCATGCGCAGGCGCTCGCCGCGCGCCACCTTCTGGTCGTAGAAGACCTTGTAGATCTGCTGGATCAGGTCGAGGTCGGCCACCGCGTAGTTGGTCTGCGCGACCTCCTCGAGCAGCGCGGCGCGCTCCTCGCTCGGGCGGCTGTAGACATAGTCGGTGAAGTCGACGTTGAAGACCTCGTTGACGAACGGACTGTCGTCCGACGGCCGGATCGAGCGGGCCCGCATCACGAAGTCGACCTGCGGCGCGCCCGGGCGGCCCTGCAGGTCCATGAAGATCTCGGCCGCGCTCTGGCCCGCGCCGACGATCGCGATGCGCCGGCCCGCGCCGCCATCGAGCACCTTGGCGATGTCGCGCAGGTAGCCGCTCGAATGCAGCACGCGCCCGTCGCCGCGCAGCGGCCGGAAGCACTCGGGAATGCGCGGCGTGCCGCCGATGCTCACCACCAGGTTGCGCGCGAGCCGCTCCTGCACGCCGCCGCCCTCGCGCCGCGAGCGCACGCGCAGCAGCGGCACTTCGGCGCCCTGCTTCTCGGGCAGCACCTCGAACACCTCCTCGCCGTAGGCGCAGGCATCGTCGAACTGGCGCGCGGCCCAGCCCAGGTAGTCGTTGAACTCGTGGCGGCTCGGGAAGAAGCTCTTGAGGTTGATGAAGTCGGGCAGGCGCCCGCTCTCGTGCAGGTAGTTGATGAAGGTGAAGCGGCTGGTGGGATTGCGCAGCGTCGCGAGGTCCTTGAGGAACGAGATCTGCATGTGGGCCTGCTCCAGCAGCATGTGCGGATGCCAGGCGAAGCTGGGCTGCCGCTCGATGAACAGCGCGTCCGCCGGCCGGCCGCCATGGCGCTTCTCCTCGAGCGCGATCGCCAGCGCGATGTTCGACGGGCCGAATCCGACGCCGATCAGGTCATGGATGTGCTGCATGAATCTCAACTCCTGTCTGTTGGGTGTGGGCGTGCGCGGGCCGCGCCTCAGGCCGCGAGGCTGCCGGGCGCGCGCGCGCGGTCCTCGGCGATGCGTCCCGCGCGCATCGTGATGACGCGGTCGGCGACGTGGAAGTAGCGGTCGTCGTGCGAGATGACCACCAGCATGTGGCCCTTGGCGCGCAGCTCGGGCAGCAGCTCGGTGTAGAAGAGATGACGGAAGGCCGGGTCCTGGTCGGCCGCCCACTCGTCGAACACCAGCACCGGCCGGCCCTCGAGGTAGGCATGCACCAGCGCGAGCCGCTTGCGCTGGCCGGTCGAGAGGTCGACGGTGCTGAAGGCGCCGTCCTTCACGCTCACCTTGTGCGCGATCTCCAGCCGCTGCAGGTAGGGCAGCGCCGCCTGCGGCAGCGCGTGCGCGGCGGCCTCGCCCTTCTCGCGCGACACCAGGTCCTCGAACAGGTAGAAATCGGAGAACACGGTGGTGAAGAGCTGGCGGTAGTCGTCGCGCGACTGCGGCGTGACGGCGGCGCCGTCGAGCAGCACCTCGCCCTGCTGCGGCGCGTACAGGCCCAGCAGCAGCTTGATCAGCGTGGTCTTGCCCGAGCCGTTGTCGCCCACCACGAAGACCATCTCGCCGCGGCGCAGCTCGAGGTCGATCGGGCCGAGCACGAACGGCGCCTCGCCCTCGGGCGCGTCGAAGGCATAGCGCACGCCGCGCATGCCGATGCCCTGCGCCATCGCGGCGCCGCCGCCGGCGCGCTCCAGGTGCAGATGCGGCTCGGGCGTGGCGAAGCGCGCGGACAGGTCGGCGATGCGCTTGAAAGCGACCTTGGCGCGCCCGACGTTCGGCAGCGTGCCCGCGATGATGTCGATCGGCCCCTTGATGAACAGCAGCACCAGCACGAAGCCGCTGAGCACCGCGGGCTCGGTGCTGCGGAACGCGGCCCAGCCGAGGATCAGCGCGATCAGCAGGAAGAACAGCGCCGAGCCGAAGGCGGTGGCCATGACGTGGATGTTGATCGCGCGGCCGTTGACGCGGCGGATGTCGTCGACGATGCGCTCGATCTGGCCGCCGAAGATGCCGACGCGGCGCTCGCGGTGCATGCGCAGTTCCTTGGCGCCCTCGCTGATCTGGCGATAGGCCTTGTGCAACTGGTCCTCGTGCTCGCGCGCCTTCCAGAAGCCGGCCTCGGCGCGGGTCTGGGCCACGATCTGCGCCGTCGCGCCGAGCACCAGCGCCACCATCAGCAGGCAGAACAGCGGCAGCGACAGCACCGCCAGGTAGGTCAGGCAGCCGAGCGCGACCGCCAGCGCGATCAGCGTGGACGAGAGCACGAAGGCCGCGTCGCTGATCATGTCGACGTCCTGCGACAGCACCGGCATCAGGCGATGGGTGCGGTAGCGCTCGAGCGCGTCGATCGGCGCGGCGAGGATCTTCTGCGCCAGGCTCTTGCGCACCTGCGCCACCAGCCGCTGGCCGACGAAGTTGGTCGACACGTCGGAGGCCATGCGCCCGAACAGCGCGACCAGGCACAGGCCGATGAAGGTGAACAGCAGGCCCCCGGCCATGCCGCCCTGCTGGTTGAGCACCTCGTTGATGGTGCGCAGCAGGAACACGGTGGCCACGCCGGCGCACACGCCGGTGATCGCGGACAGCGCGATCCAGGGCAGGAAGGGTCGCAGCAGGCGCAGGGCCTCGGAGCGGTGGCCGCCAGGGGATGTCATTCGAAGACTCTTTCCGCCACGAGGGGCGATTGCACGGCCCCGCAGGGCACGGATTGCCGGCGGCACGACGCCGCTTGCGGGGTAGACGCGCCAGCGGCGCCGATGTTCATCGCGCAGCCGGCGATGAACATGCGGCGTGGCCGAACGTCCTTGCGTGATGTACCGCCCCATCCGTTGCCCGTGTCGCGGGCGAGCCCACCCATGCTCGCGCTGCTGAAGCCGTTCTTCCAGGGCCAGTTCGCGCCGATGGGCGAACGCCTCCAGTGCGCGGACGCGATCCCGCCCGGTGCACTGCGGGTCGACAGCCTGCTGCACGGCGACGTGCTGCGCGCCCTGATGCAGCGCCAGGCCGCGGTGCGGCAGGTGGCCGGCCCCGACCTGCGCGCGGTCGCCTCGGCCTGGGTGCTGGACTACCTGGGCGCGCTGCTGCCGCCGGTGGTGGCCGCGGCCACGGTGGTGCAGCACGTGTTCCCGATGGATGCCGCCGAGGTCTGGGTGCGGCTCGACGCCGGCGGCGGTCCGATCGACTTCCACCTGCGCGAGATCGGCATGCCGCTGCCCGGCGCCGATACCGCGCAACGCTACGAGGCCCTGCTGTGGCGGCACCTGCATCCGCTGTTCGAGGCGCTCTGCGCGCTCACGAAGGTGGCGCCGAAGATCCTCTGGGGCGACGTGGCGCGCGTGCTCGAGCCGATCCTCGCGCAGGCCCATGCGCTGACCGGCGGCATGGCCCGCGTCGCCGAGGACCGCGAGCACCTGCTGTGCGCCACCCGCTGGCCGCGCGCCCCGGAGAGCCTGCAGGGCGCGAACCCCATGCACGGGCGGCAGCGCGTGCTGCCGCGCCCGGCGGGCGATCCCCGCCCACCGCTGCGGCTGCACCGGCAATGCTGCCTCTACCACCTGCTGCCCGGCGAGGAGCACTGCGGGGCCTGCCCGCTCGCGCCGCGGCATCGCGAGGCCGGCGCCGCCGAGGCGTGAACAGATCGCACGCCCCCGCGTCTCTTCACGAAGGTACCGGCGGCGGCCCGCCTGCGAGCGGTCGCCGCCGGCGTTCGTCCATCCCAACCCGCACACATCCATGCCCAAGGCAAAGCTCGTCTACGTTCTTTCGCTGAGAAACGGCGCCGCCGACAAGGCCGGCCAGCACATCGCCTACCAGGGCGGCCAGCGCTACATGAAATCGCCGCTCGAGTACCTGGCCCACGCGCTCGAGCACACGCCGCTGGGCGAGCAGTATTCGCTCGAGGGCATCGTCTACGACGACGACGAGCAGTCGCCGCGCGACCAGGCGGCCCTGCGGGACTACGGCTTCGCCTGGCATCCCGACAAGGCGTGGATCTTCCCGGCCGAACAGCGCGTGCAGGGACGACTGCTGCGCGAGATGCTGCACGCGGTGCCGTCGACCTACAGGCGGCTGCCGCTCGATGCCGCCGAGCGGCCGGCCGCGAAGAGCGCCTACGAGCGCACGCTGCTCGACAAGCTGCTCACGCTGCAGGCCGACATCGTCGTGCTCGACGGCCTGCTGATCATCCTCGACGAGCTGGTGCGGCCCGGCGCGCATTTCCATCGGCGCATGGTCAACATCCATCCGGGCATCACGCGCATCGAGTCGCCCTACGAGCGCCGCGGCGCGCACGCCACGCTCGACGCGCTGCACGGCGCGCAGGGCCTGCGGGTGAGCGACTGGCACACGATGGCGAAAGTGCCCGCGCCACGAGTGACGAAGACCGGTGCGTCGCTGCACTACGTGGACAACGGCATCGACTCGGGCGAAGTGATCTTCGACGTGCTCGGCACCGACATCGGGCCCGGCGATTCGATCCTCGAGCTGCGCTGGAACAACTTCAACCTGAGCCTCTTCCCCGCGCTGCACCAGGGCCTCGAGTTGCTCGCGCCGCACGTCAGGCGCGGCGCATAAATACGAAAGAACTATTTCGCCACCCGGTTGCAGAAAAAGCGCATGCCTCGGGGAACACCTGTTGTAACCATGTCACACAAATAAGAACCATTCTCACTAAAATCCGGCCGGCTCAACAATGAAGAGAACTTTCATGCGCAACCTTCCCCTGCCCCGCCAACGCCTGCTGAATGCCTCGCTCGTGGCGGCCTTCGGAACCGCCACCGCGCTGTGGGGGCTCTGCGCCGCGGCACAGACCGCCGACGCGCCGCCGGCCGGCACGGCCCCCGTCACCGGCCAGAGCGGCCAGACGCTGCCGCCGGTGACCGTCAACTCCGAGACCGAGTCCTCGGCCACCAGCCGCGTGAACGGCTACGTGGCCAAGCGCAGCGCCACCGGCACCAAGACCGACACGCCGATCATCGAGACGCCGCAGTCGATCTCGGTGGTGACGGCCGATCGCATCAGCTCGCTCGGCGTGACGCGCCTGTCCGACGCGCTCGCGTACACCGCGGGCGTGAAGATGCTCGACGGCCTCGACAGCCGCTTCGACTGGCTCACGCTGCGCGGCTTCGACGCCTACTCGCCGGGCTTCTATCTCGACGGCATGCAGGTGCGCAACAACTCCAACTACGCGGTGTGGCGCCTCGAGGGCTACGGCGCCGAGCGCATCGAGGTGCTGCGCGGCCCCTCGTCCGTGCTGTACGGCCAGACCGGTCCCGGCGGCATGATCAACGTGGTGAGCAAGCGCCCGACCGAGGAGCGGCTGCGCGAGATCCAGGTCCAGGTCGGCAACCATTCGCAGAAACAGATCGCGGCCGACTTCTCGGGCCCGATCGACGCCGAGGGCAAGCTCCTCTACCGCCTCACCGCGCTCGGCCTGGACAGCAACACGCAGGTCAACTACGCGGCCGACAAGCGCCAGTACTTCGCGCCCTCGCTCACCTGGCGGCCCTCGAGCGACACCTCGATCACGCTGATGGCGCACTACACGAACTACAAGGTCGGCAACACCTACGGCTTCCTGCCCCCGCAGGCCTCGCTGCTGGCCTCGCCCAACGGCCGCATCGCGACCTCGACCTTCCTCGGCGAACCCGACTTCGACCGCTTCAACCAGAAGCAGTGGGACGTCGGCTACCAGCTCGAATCGCGGCTGAACGACACGATCACCATCCGCCAGAGCGCGCGCTACGGCAAGATCAAGACCGACTACCGCCAGATCTACGGCGGCGGCTTCGCCACCCTCGATCCCGAGAACCCGTTCAGCCCGCTGAACTACCGCGTGGTCAACCGCCAGCTGTTCGCCAGCAGCCCCGAGCAGGGCGACCTCTTCACCATGGACAACCAGATCCAGGCCAAGCTGAAAGCGGGCTCCTGGCAGCACACGCTGCTGGCCGGCCTCGACCACCAGCGCAGCAGCTTCGACACGGTCCAGTACTACGGCGCCGGCCCGCAGCTGGACGTCTTCGCGCCGGTCTACGGCGCGCCCTTCGAGCTGCCCGCCACGCCGAGCACCAACTCGTACGTGCGCCTGGTGCAGACCGGCTTCTACCTGCAGGACCAGATCAAGTGGGGCGATCGCTGGGTCGCCACCCTGGGTGGCCGCTGGGACCGCGCGAGCGTCTTCAGCATCAACCGGCTCGATGACAACAGCACCTCCTACCAGGTCGACCGCAAGTTCACCGGGCGCGCCGGCCTGGTCTATCTCGCACCCAACGGCATCGCGCCGTACGTGAGCTATTCCGAGTCGTTCTCGCCCTCGACCTTCATCAACCCCGACACCAAGAAGCCGTTCCAGCCCGAGACCGGCAAGCAGTACGAGGTCGGCGTGCGCTACCAGCCCACGGGCACCAAGAGCAGCTACAGCGCCGCCCTGTTCGACCTGCGGCGCAAGAACATCGTGACCTTCGACTCCGACTTCGTGCCGCGCCAGACCGGCGAGGTGCGCGTGCGCGGCCTCGAGCTCGAGGCCACCTTCGAGCCGGTGAAGAACCTCAACCTGGTCGCTGCCTACACCTACACGCCCTCGGCCAAGATCACGGCGGACGCGAACCCCGAGAAGATCGGCAGGCAGCTCATCGCCACGCCGCGCAACCAGATCGCGATCTGGGGCGACTACCGCTTCGGCAACGGCGTGAAGACCGGCCTGGGCGTGCGCTTCGTCGGCTCGACCTGGGGCGCCAACAGTTCCTCGATCGCGAAGATCCCCTCCTACACCGTGGTCGATGCGATGGTGGGCTACGACTTCGAGAACTGGAGCCTCGCGCTCAACGTGCGCAACCTGACCGACAAGATCTACGTGGGCCGCAGCTGCGACCAGTACAGCTGCGGCTACGGCGAGCGCCGCAAGGTGGTGGGCACCGCGACCTATCGCTGGTAGGCACCCGCGCCGCGAGGCGCACTCCACGCAAGAAGAGCGGGGCCATCGGCAACGAAGGTCCCGCTCTTCCTTTTGGGGAAGGTCGCCGCTCGCTGCAACCTGGTCGGGCGGGGACGCGGCCGGCGGACGCGCCCGCCGCGCCCCGGCTTCAGGCGCTCGCTTCCCGCGCGAGCAACCTCGACAGCGCCTGCAGCAGCGGTTCGCTCTCCACGATCCGGATGTGGTCGGCATCGACATAGCCGTGCGCGACCGACGCGCCGAGCTGCCGGCCCAGCCCCTGCACCTGCGCCTGGGGCCGGTCCTTCACCCACCAGCAGTGGGCGGCGGCGGCCACCGCGTCCACCGGTCCGCGCGAGCGCCGTGCCGTCTCGGCGAGAGCGCGGCTGGTGACGTACAGGCGCACCAGCTCGCCGGCCGTCACGCCTTCGTGGGCGCCGAGGCCCGTCGCGCGGCCCTGCGCCATCTGCGCCTGCATCCAGTCGCGCAGCGCCTCCTCGGCCTGCATCGGGTCGGCGATGCCCTCGGGCAGCACGCAGCCCGCATCGAGCCGCACGCCGATCGATTCGAGGAAGACCGGGAATTCGCCGCGCCAGGGCTTGGGCGCCTCGTGCTCGCCATCGAGCGAGACATAGGAATCGACCAGTCCGAGGAAGCGCACGTCCTCGCCCATGGCCTCGAGCCGCGCCGCCATGCGCGCGGCCAGCGTGCCGCCGAGCGACCAGCCCAGCAGGTGATAGGGACCGACGGGCTGGCGCTCGCGGACCATCGCGACGTAATCGTCCGCCATGCGGTCCAGCGACTCGTCTCGATGCGCGGGATCGGCCAGCGTCCGGCAGGCCAGGCCGAGGACCGGGCGCACGCCGTCGAGCCGGCGCGCGATCGGCAGGTAGCCGAGCACGGTGCCGAAGCCCGGATGGATACAGAACAGCGGCGGCACCGCCTCCACCGCCTTGTTCAGCGGCGTGAGCGCCGAAGCACTCGTCGCACTCGCTTCCACGAGGCCGCTGATGGTCGGCCGCGCCATCAGCCGCTGGAGATCGAGGCCCAGGTCCGGCAGGCGGCGGCGCAGTTGCTCGAGCAGGCGCAGCGCGAGCAGCGAGTGCCCGCCGAGCTCGAAGAAGTTGTCGTTGCGCCCCACGCGCTGCACGTCCAGCACCTCCGCCCAGATACCCGCCAGCGCCTGCTCCACCTCCCCCTCGGGCGCCTCGTACGCCCGCGCACTGTCCAGCTCCGGCGCCGGCAGCGCCCTGCGGTCCACCTTCCCGCTCGCATTCAGCGGCAACCCCTCCAGCACCACCACCGTCGCCGGCACCATGTAGTCCGGCAGCACCGCCCCCAGCCGCTCGCGCAAGCGCGCCACATCCAGCGCCTGCCCCGCATGCGCGCTCACATAGCCCACCAGCCTCGCGCCGCCCGCGCCCTCCAGCGCCACCACCACCGCCTCGCGCACCTCCGGCTGCGCCAGCAGCTGCGCCTCGATCTCCCCGAGCTCGATGCGAAGCCCGCGCACCTTCACCTGGTGGTCGATGCGCCCCAGGTAGTCCAGGTGCCCGCGCGCATTCCAGCGCACCAGGTCCCCCGTGCGGTACAGCCGCTGGCCGTCGGCCGCCGCCACGAAGCGCTCCGCCGTCAACCCCGCCCGGTGCAGGTACCCGCGCGCGAGGTTCACACCGCCCAGGTACAGCTCCCCGGCCACCCCCACGGGCACCGGCTCCAGCTGCGCGTCCAGCACCCACGTGCTCGTCTCGCTGATCGGTACCCCGATCGGCACCTGGTTCGTGCCGTCGTCGCGGCAGCGCCAGTGCGTCACGTCGATCGCCGCCTCCGTCGGCCCGTACAGGTTGTACAGCGCCGCCGCGGGCAGCCGGCGCAGCACCTCGTTCTGCGCCTCCGCCGGCAAGGCCTCCCCGCTGCACACGATGCGCCGCACGCTCGTGCACGTCTCCACCCCGCGGTGCGCGAGGAAGGCCTGCAGCATCGAGGGCACGAAGTGCAGCGTGCTCACCGCGTGCCGCCGGATCAGCTGCACCAGCCGCTCGGGGTCGCGATGGTCCCCCGGGGCCGCCACCGCCAGGCGCGCGCCCTGCATCAGCGGCCACAGGAACTCCCACACCGACACGTCGAAGCTGAACGGCGTCTTCTGCAGCACCGTGTCCGTGGCCTCCAGCGCGTAGGCCTGCTGCATCCAGGCCAGCCGGTTGAACAGCGACCGGTGGCGGTTGGCCGCTCCCTTGGGCCGCCCGGTGGAGCCCGAGGTGTAGATCACGTACGCCAGGTGCTCGCCGTGCACCGCCACCCCGGGGTCGGTATCGGGCTCGTCCGACAGATCCAGCGTGTCCAGCGCCAGCACACGCAATCCCTCGCAGCCCGGCACGCTCAGGTGGCTCTGCGTGAGCACCAGCGCCACGCCGCTGTCGGCCACCATGTAGCTCAGCCGCTCCGCCGGGTACTCCGGGTCCAGCGGCACGTAGGCGCCGCCGGCCTTCAGGATCCCGAGGATCCCCACCACCATCTCGATGGAGCGCTCCACCGCCAGGCCCACGCGGCTCTCCGGGCCCACGCCCATTGCGATGAGACGGTGCGCCAAGCGGTTCGCGCGTGCGTTCAGCTCGCCGTAGCTCAGTTGCAGCTCGCCGAAGACCACCGCCTGTGCGTCGGGGCGCGCCGCCGCCTGGCGCGCGATCAGCCGGTGCACCGGCTCGGCGCCCTCATGGCGCCGCGGGTTCTCGCTCCACGCGGCGAGTTCGCGGCGCTCGTCCTCGGGCATCGGCGCGAGCTCGCCCACGAGCGGCTCGGGCGTTCCATCCTGCGCCAGCGCCAGCGCCCGCGCGATGCCGCGCAAGGCCGCATGCATGTAGTCGCAGACGCGGCGCGCGCTGACGGTGTCGTGGATCTGCGCCACCAGTTCGAAGCCCTCGCCCTGGTCGTCGACCGACAGCGTCACCGGATAGTTGGTGCGCTCCTCGCCGCCGAGCACCTGCAGGCCTTCCCAGGCCGAGCCGGCCGGCGCCGCGCCGGGCACTGCCTCCGGCGGCCGCGTGTAGCGGTAGTTGAGCAGCGCCGAGAACAGTGGCGTGCCACCGGGCAGCGCGCTGCAGCGCTGCGCCAGCGAGAGGTTCGCATGCTCGTGGTGCAGCAGCGCGCTCAGCGCCTCGTGCGCGCCGCGCACGCTCTCGCGCACCCCGCGCGCGCCCAGCTTCAGCCGCAGCGGCAAGGTGTTGATGAACAGGCCCAGTGCCCGCTGCGCGCCTTCGCCGCCCTGCATGCGGCCGAACAGCACCGTGCCGAACACCACGTCGTCCTTGCCCGTGGCCTTGGCCAGCACCAGCGCCCACGCCAGGTGGAACAGCGTCGCCGCGCTCACGCCATGGCGCTGCGCCTCGGCGCGCAGCTGCGCGGCCAGCGCCGGCTCCAGCGCCTGGCGCGCCTCGACGATGCGCGTGCCGTCGCCCTGCACGTCGAGCAGCCCGAAGGGTGCCGTGGGCTCGTCCACGTCGCCCAGCATCTCGCCGAAGAAGGCCTCGTGCTCGGCCTGGCTCACGCCCAGCCGCGCCTGCGCCACGTAGCGCCGGAACGGCACCGGCGCGGGCAGCTCGGCCGCGCGGCCCTGCTGCACCAGCGCGATCTCCTCGACCAGCAGTTCCAGCGTGGTGTGGTCCAGCACCATGTGATGGTTCGACAGGTGCAGCAGCCAGCGGCCGCGCGCCGCGTCGTGCGCCGCGAGGGCGCGGATCATCGGCGCCTCGCGCACGTCGATGCGATGCCGCGCGGGATCCACCCGGGCATCGAGTTCGGCGTCGATGTCGCCGGCATCGCCGCCGGCCGCGCCGCGCTCCAGCCATTGCACGGGCAGGCGGGCCTGCCGGTGGACGACCTGCACCGGCTCGGGCAGTCCTTCCCACAGCACCGCGGTGCGCAGGATGTCGTGCCGCGCGATCACCTGGTCGAAGCTCGCGACGAAGCGCTCGAGACGCTCGCGGCTGTCGAAGCTCAGGCGCTGCGGCGTGATGTAGGCGTCGCCCTGTGTCTGCAGCAGGTGATGGAACAGCATCCCCTCCTGCAGCGGCGCGAGCGGATAGATGTCCTGGATGTTCGCGGCGCCACCGGGCACCGCGGCCTCGATGCGCGCGATCTGCGCCGCGTCGAGCGCGACCAGCGTGAGCATCTCGGGCCGGATCGCCTCGCAGCCCGCCGGGATCAGGTTGTCGGGCACGACCACCTCGCGCCGGCCCTGCTCCTGCAGCAGCGCACGCGCGAAGCCCTCGAGCTGCGGCTGCTGGAACAGCGTGCGCACCTGCGCCTTGAGGCCGCGCGCGCGCACCAGCTCGAGCAGGCGCAGCGCGAGCAGCGAGTGCCCGCCGAGCTCGAAGAAGTTGTCGTGGCGCCCCACGCGCTGCACGCCCAGCACCTCCGCCCAGATATCCGCCAGCGCCTGCTCCACCTCCCCCTCGGGCGCCTCGTACGCCCGCTCGCTCGCGAACTCCGCCTCCGGCAGCGCCTTGCGATCCACCTTCCCGTTCGCGTTCAGCGGCAACCCCTCCAGCACCACCAGCGCCCCCGGCACCATGTAGTCCGGCAGCACCGCCCCCAGCCGCTCGCGCATGCGCGCCACGTCCAGCACCTGCCCCGCCTGCGCGCTCACATAGCCCACCAGCCTCACGCCGCCCGGGCCCTCCTTGGCCACCACCACCGCCTCGCGCACCTCCGCCTGCGCCAGCAGCTGCGCCTCGATCTCCCCGAGCTCGATGCGGAACCCCCGCACCTTCACCTGGTGGTCGATGCGGCCCAGGTAGTCCAGCTGCCCTTCCGAGTTCCAGCGCACCAGATCTCCCGTGCGGTACAGCCGCCGGCCATCGGCCGCCGCCACGAAGCGCTCCGCCGTCAACCCGGGGCGCCCCAGGTAGCCGCGCGCCAGCCCCGCGCCCGAGACATGCAGCTCCCCCGCCACCCCCACCGGCACCGCGTTCAGCTGCGCATCCAGCACGCACAGCCCCAGGTCCGCGATCGCCGTGCCCACCGGGCTGCGCTGGCCCGCGAGGTCCGCGCGCGTGATGCGCCGGTACGTCACGTGCACCGTCGTCTCCGTGATCCCGTACATGTTGATCAGCCGCGGCGCCTCGTCCCCCATCCGCTCCATCCACGGGCGCAGGCTCTGCGGCTCCAGCGCCTCGCCGCCGAAGATCACCTGGCGCAGCGCCAGCCGACCGGCCGCCGCCTCCAGCCCCGGCGCGTGCACCAGCTGCCCGAAGGCCGAGGGCGTCTGGTTCAGCACCGTCACGCGCTGCTCGCACAGCAGCCGCAGGAAGTCCTCCGGCGAGCGGCTCACCCAGAACGGCACCACCACCAGCCGCCCGCCCGTGCACAGCGCCCCGAAGATCTCCCACACCGAGAAGTCGAAGGCGTACGAGTGGAACATCGTCCAGGTGTCGCGCTCGCCGAAGTCGAACCACTGCCGTGTCGCGTCCAGCAGCCGCGTGACGTTGCGGTGGCACAGCTGCGCTCCCTTGGGCCGCCCGGTGGAGCCCGAGGTGTAGATCACGTACGCCAGGTGCTCGCCGTGCACCGCCACCCCCGGGTCGGTATCGGGCTCGTCCGACAGATCCAGCGTGTCCAGCGCCAGCACACGCAATCCCTCGCAGCCCGGCACGCTCAGGTGGCTCTGCGTGAGCACCAGCGCCACGCCGCTGTCGGCCACCATGTAGCTCAGCCGCTCCGCCGGGTACTCCGGGTCCAGCGGCACGTAGGCGCCGCCGGCCTTCAGGATCCCGAGGATACCCACCACCATCTCGATGGAGCGCTCCACCGCCAGGCCCACGCGGCTCTCCGGGCTCACGCCCATTGCGACGAGACGGTGCGCCAGGCGGTTCGCGCGTGCGTTCAGCTCGCCGTAGCTCAGGTGGTGCTCGCCGAAGACCACCGCCTGCGCGTCCGGGCGTGCCGATGCCTGACGCGCGATGCGCTCGTGCAGCGTCGCCTCGCCCGCGAAACGGCCACGCGGCGCGCCCCAGGCGGACAGCTGCGCCGCCTCTTCGCTCGACAGCAGCGGGAGCTCGCAGATCGGCCGCGCGGGCGCGCGGTCGAGCGCATCGACGATGCCGTCGACCGCCGCGCGCATGCAGTCGCACACGCGCCGCGCGTCGATCGCCTCGTGGATCTGCGCCACGAGTTCGAAGCCCTCGCCGAGGTCGTCGACCGACATCACGAAGGGATAGTTGGTGCGCTCCTCGCCGCCCAGCGATGCCATGCCCTCCCAGGCCGAGGCGCGCGCCGGGTCCGGCGTGGCCGGTGCCTCGGGGCTGTAGCGGTAGTTGAGCAGCGCCGAGAACAGCGGCGTGCCGCCAGGCAGCGCGCTGCAGCGCTGCGCCAGCGAGAGGTTCGCATGCTCGTGGTGCAGCAGCGCGCTCAGCGCCTCGTGCGCGCCGCGCACGCTCTCGCGCACCCCGCGCGCACCCAGCTTCAGCCGCAGCGGCAAGGTGTTGATGAACAGGCCCAGTGCCCGCTGCGCGCCTTCGCCGCCCTGCATGCGGCCGAACAGCACCGTGCCGAACACCACGTCGTCCTTGCCCGTGGCCTTGGCCAGCACCAGCGCCCACGCCAGGTGGAACAGCGTCGCCGCGCTCACGCCGTGGCGCTGCGCCTCGGCGCGCAGCCGGCGGGAGAGGCCCGCATCCAGCCTCGCCCTCGCTTCGCGCACGCGCGTGCCGTCGCCCTGCACGTCGAGCAGCCCGAAGGGTGCCGTGGGTTCGTCCACGTCGCCCAGCATCGCGCCGAAGAAGGCCTCGTGCTCGGCGCGGCTCACGCCCAGCCGCGCCTGCGCCACGTAGCCGCGGAATGGCACCGGCCGCGGCAATTCGGCCTCGCGGCCTTGCTGGATCAGCGTGATCTCCTCGACCAGCAGTTCCAGCGTGGTGTGATCCAGCACCATGTGATGGCTGGGCAGTTGCAGCAGCCAGCGGCCGCTTTGCGCGTCGTGGGCCGCGACCGCGCGGATCAGCGGTGCGCGGCGGATGTCGATGCGATAGCGCGACGGATCCACGTGCGCCTGCAACCGCGCGGCCGCGTCGGGCGCCGCATCGTCCAGCCATTCCAGCGCCAGGGCGGCGTGGCGCTGTACCACCTGCACCGGCTCGGGCAGTCCTTCCCACAGCACCGCGGTGCGCAGGATGTCGTGCCGCGCGATCACCCGGTCGAAACTCGCGACGAAGCGCTCCAGCCGCTCGCGGCTGTCGAAGCCCATCGCATGCGAGGTGATGTAGGCATCGCCCTCGGCCTGCAGCAGGTGATGGAACAGCATGCCCTCCTGCAGCGGCGCGAGCGGATAGATGTCCTGGATGTTCGCCGCGCCACCGGGCACCGCGGCCTCGATGCGCGCGATCTGCGCCGCGTCGAGCGCGACCAGCGTGAGCATCCCCGGCTCGATCGCCTCGCAGCCCGCCGGGATCAGGTTGTCGGGCACGACCACCTCGCGCCGGCCCTGCTCCTGCAGCAGCGCGCGCGCGAAGCCCTCGAGCTGCGGCTGCTGGAACAGCGTGCGCACCTGCGCCTTGAGGCCGCGCGCGCGCACCTGCTCGAGCACGCGCAGCGCCAGCAGCGAATGCCCGCCGAGCTCGAAGAAGTTGTCGTTGCGCCCCACGCGCTGCACGCCCAGCACCTCCGCCCAGATATCCGCCAGCGCCTGCTCCACCTCCCCCTCGGGCGCCTCGTACGCCCGCTCGCTCGCGAACTCCGCCTCCGGCAGCGCCTTGCGGTCCACCTTCCCGTTCGCGTTCAACGGCAACCCCTCCAGCACCACCAGCGCCCCCGGCACCATGTAGTCCGGCAGCACCGCCCCCAGCCGCTCGCGCATGCGCGCCACGTCCAGCACCTGCCCCGCCTGCGCGCTCACATAGCCCACCAGCCTCGCGCCGCCCGGGCCCTCCTTGGCCACCACCACCGCCTCGCGCACCTCCGCCTGCGCCAGCAGCTGCGCCTCGATCTCCCCGAGCTCGATGCGAAGCCCGCGCACCTTCACCTGGTGGTCGATGCGACCCAGGTAGTCCAGCTGCCCTTCCGAGTTCCAGCGCACCAGGTCCCCCGTGCGGTACAGCCGCCGGCCATCGGCCGCCGCCACGAAGCGCTCCGCCGTCAACCCGGGACGCCCCAGGTAGCCGCGCGCCAGCAGGCCTCCGCCGATGTACAGCTCCCCCGCCACGCCCAGCGCCACCGGCTCCAGCTGCCCATCCAGCACCCACGCGCTCGTCTCGCTGATCGGACGGCCTATCGGCACCTGGCTGCTTCCATCGTCGCGGCACGTCCACTGCGTCACGTGGATCGTCGTCTCCGTCGGCCCGTACAGGTTCTGCAGCGATGCCCCCTTCAGCCTGCGCAGCGCCTCCGACTGCGTCGCCGCCGGCATCGCCTCCCCGCCGCAGATGATGTAGCGCAGCCGCGTGCTCCGCTCGATCCCCTCGTGCCCGAGGAAGGCCTGCAGCATCGAGGGCACGAAGTTCAGCGTCGTCACCTGGTGGCGCTGGATCAGCCGCACCAGCCGCTCCGGGTCCCGGTGGTCCCCGGGGTTCGCGATCACCAGCTTCACGCCGGTGGTCAGCGGCCAGAACATCTCCCACACCGACACGTCGAAGCCGAACGGCGCCTTGTGCAGCACCGTGTCCGCCGCCGTCAGCCCGTAGTTCGCCTGCATCCACGCCATGCAGCTGGACAGCGCCGCGTGGCGCACCGCCGCGCCCTTGGGGCGCCCCGTCGAGCCCGAGGTGTAGATCACGTACGCCAGCTGCTCGCCGTGCACCGCCACCTCGGGGTCGGTCGCGCGCTCGCCCGAGACATCCACCGTGTCGAGGTCCAGCACCCGCGGGCCGCCCGCCATCGAGGCCACCGAGGCCGGCGCGCGCAGGCCGCCCTGCACCAGCAGCAGCGCGATGCCGCTGTCCTCGATCATGTAGCCCAGGCGTTCCGCCGGGTACTCCGGATCCAGCGGCACATAGGCGCCGCCGGCCTTGAGCACCGCGAGGATGCCCACCATCATCTCCACCGAGCGCTGCGCCAGCAGGCCCACGCGCGTCTCGGGCTTCACCCCCAGCGCGATCAGGCGGTGCGCCAGCCGGTTCGCGCGCGCGTTGAGCTCCCCGCGGCCGAGCACCTGCTCGTCGAAGGCCAGCGCCGGCGCAGCGGGCTCGGCCCGCGCGTGCGCCTCGATCAACGCGTGCACCGCTCGCCCATCGCCGTGCGCGCTCGGGTTCTCGCTCCAGGCGGCGATGCGCAGCCGCTCGTCCTCGGGCACGACGGCGATCTGCGAGACCAGCCGGCCCGGCTCGTCCGCGAGCGCATCCGCCAGGCCGCGGATCGCGGCCGCCAGGTAGCCGTTGACGCGCGCGGCGCCCACGCGCTCGTGCACCTGCGCCACCAGCTCGAAGCCCTCGCCCAGGTCGTCCACCGACATGCCGAACGGATAGTTGGTGCGCTCCCTGCCGCCCAGCACTTCCATGCCGTTCCACGCGGCCCCCTCGGACGGCGCCGCCTGCGGGCTGTAGCGGTAGTTGAGCAGTGCCGAGAACAGCGGCGTGCCGCCGGGCAGCGCGCTGCAGCGCTGCGCCAGCGCGAGGCTCGCATGCTCGTGGTGCAGCAACCCGGCCAGCGCGGCGTGGGTCTCGCGCACGCCGTGCACCACATCGGCCGTGCCGATGCGCACGCGCAGCGGCAGCGTGTTGATGAACAGGCCCAGCGCGCGCTCGCCGCCTTCGCCGCCGTCCATGCGGCCGAACAGCACCGTGCCGAACACCACGTCGTCCTTGCCCGTGACCTTGGCCAGCACCAGCGCCCACGCCAGGTGGAACAGCGTCGCCGCGGTCACGCCGTGGCGCTGCGCCTGATGCCGGATCCGCGCGCTGAGCTGCGCGTCCAGCGGCTCGCGCTGCTCGACGATGCGCGAGCCGTCGCCCTGCACGTCGAGCAGGCCGAAGGGTGCCGTGGGCTCGTCGACATCGCCGAGCACGCGCGAGAAATAGGCCTCGTGCTCGGCGCGGCTCACGCCCAGGCGCGTCTGCGCCACGAAGCGCCGGAACGGCACCTGCGCGGGCAGCTCGCGCTCGCGGCCCTGCTGCACCAGCGCGATCTCCTCGACCAGCAGGTCCAGCGTCGCATGGTCGAGCACGAGGTGATGGGTCGCCACCTTGAGCAGCCAGCGCCCCCGCGCCGCATCGTGCGCGGCGATGGCATGGATCATCGGCGCCTCGCGCACGTCGATGCGGTAGCGCGACGGATCGACGAAGGCATCGAGCCGCGCGGCCACGTCCCCTTCCGCGCCAGCCTCTTCGGCCGGCAGCCAGCGCAGCCGCACGCCCGCGCGCCGCAGCACCACCTGCACCGGCTCGGGCAGTCCTTCCCACAGCACCGCGGTGCGCAGGATGTCGTGCCGCGCGATCACGCGGTCGAGGCTCGCGACGAAGCGCTCCAGCCGCTCGCGGCTGTCGAAGCCCAGGCCCAGCGGCGTGACATAGGCGTCGCCCTGCGTCTGCAGCAGGTGATGGAACAGCATGCCCTCCTGCAGCGGCGCGAGCGGATAGATGTCCTGGATGTTCGAGGCGCCGCCGGGCACCTCGGCCTCGATGCGCGCGATCTGCGCCGCGTCGAGCGCGACCAGCGTGAGCATCTCGGGCCGGATCGCCTCGCAGCCCGCCGGGATCAGGTTGTCGGGCACGACCACCTCGCGCCGGCCCTGCTCCTGCAGCAGCGCGCGCGCGAAGCCCTCGAGACGCGGCTGCTGGAACAGCGTGCGCACCTGCGCGGACCAGCCCCTGGCCCGCACCAGCTCGAGCAGGCGCAGCGCCAGCAGCGAGTGCCCGCCGAGCTCGAAGAAGTTGTCGTTGCGTCCCACGCGCTGCACGCCCAGCACCTCCGCCCAGATACCCGCCAGCGCCTGCTCCACCTCCCCCTCGGGCGCCTCGTACGCCCGCGCACTGTCCAGCTCCGGCGCCGGCAGCGCCCTGCGGTCCACCTTCCCGCTCGCATTCAGCGGCAACCCCTCCAGCACCACCACCGTCGCCGGCACCATGTACTCCGGCAGCACCGCGCCCAGCCGCTCGCGCAAGCGCGCCACATCCAGCGCCTGCCCCGCATGCGCGCTCACATAGCCCACCAGCCTCGCGCCGCCCGCGCCCTCCAGCGCCACCACCACCGCCTCGCGCACCTCCGCCTGCGCCAGCAGCTGCGCCTCGATCTCCCCGAGCTCGATGCGAAGCCCGCGCACCTTCACCTGGTGGTCGATGCGCCCCAGGTAGTCCAGGTGCCCTCGCGCATTCCAGCGCACCAGGTCCCCCGTGCGGTACAGCCGCTGGCCGTCGGCCGCCGCCACGAAGCGCTCCGCCGTCAACCCCGCCCGGTGCAGGTACCCGCGCGCGAGGTTCACACCGCCCAGGTACAGCTCCCCGGCCACCCCCACGGGCACCGGCTCCAGCTGCGCGTCCAGCACCCACGTGCTCGTCTCGCTGATCGGTACCCCGATCGGCACCTGGTTCGTGCCGTCGTCGCGGCAGCGCCAGTGCGTCACGTCGATCGCCGCCTCCGTCGGCCCGTACAGGTTGTACAGCGCCGCCGCGGGCAGCCGGCGCAGCACCTCGTTCTGCGCCTCCGCCGGCAAGGCCTCCCCGCTGCACACGATGCGCCGCACGCTCGTGCACGCCTCCACCCCGCGGTGCGCGAGGAAGGCCTGCAGCATCGAGGGCACGAAGTGCAGCGTGCTCACCGCGTGCCGCCGGATCAGCTGCACCAGCCGCTCGGGGTCGCGATGGTCCCCCGGGGCCGCCACCGCCAGGCGCGCGCCCTGCATCAGCGGCCACAGGAACTCCCACACCGACACGTCGAAGCTGAACGGCGTCTTCTGCAGCACCGTGTCCGTGGCCTCCAGCGCGTAGGCCTGCTGCATCCAGGCCAGCCGGTTGAACAGCGACCGGTGGCGGTTGGCCGCTCCCTTGGGCCGCCCGGTGGAGCCCGAGGTGTAGATCACGTACGCCAGGTGCTCGCCGTGCACCGCCACCCCGGGGTCGGTATCGGGCTCGTCCGACAGATCCAGCGTGTCCAGCGCCAGCACACGCAATCCCTCGCAGCCCGGCACGCTCAGGTGGCTCTGCGTGAGCACCAGCGCCACGCCGCTGTCGGCCACCATGTAGCTCAGCCGCTCCGCCGGGTACTCCGGGTCCAGCGGCACGTAGGCGCCGCCGGCCTTCAGGATCCCGAGGATCCCCACCACCATCTCGATGGAGCGCTCCACCGCCAGGCCCACGCGGCTCTCCGGGCTCACGCCCATTGCGATGAGACGGTGCGCCAGGCGGTTCGCGCGCGCGTTCAGCTCGCCGTAGCTCAGTTGCAGCTCGCCGAAGACCACCGCCTGCGCGTCGGGGCGTGCCGCCGCCTGGCGCGCGATCAGCCGGTGCACCGGCTCGGCGCCCTCATGGCGCCGCGGGTTCTCGCTCCACGCGGCAATCTGCGCGTACTCCCCGGCGCCGAGCAGCGCCACCGCGCCGGCGGCCTGCTGCGGCGCGTCCACGAGTGCCCGCAGCAGCGCCAGGTAGTGCCCCGCCATGCGCTCGATGGTCGCGGCATCGAACAGCTCGGCGGCATAGTTCAGGCTCGCGCGCACCCGGCCGTCGGCGCTCTCGAAGGTGTCGAGCGTGAGTTCGAACTGCGCGGCCTTCTCGCCGAGCTCGTGCTCGGCCAGGGCCAGGCCCGGCAGGCTCTCCAGCGCGCCGAAATCGGTGCGCTGGTGGTTGAACATGACCTGGAACAGCGGGCTGGTGCCCAGGCTGCGCTCGGGCTGCAGCGCCTCCACCAACTGCTCGAACGGCAGGTCCTGGTGCGCCTGCGCGCCCAGCGCCGCGTCGCGCGCCTGGCGCAGCGCCTGCAGCAGGCTCGCGCGCTCGTCGATCAGGTTGCGCTGCACCTGCGTGTTGACGAAGAAGCCGATCACGCCCTCGGTCTCCACGCGATGGCGATTGGCCACCGGCACGCCCACGCGGATGTCGCGCTCGCCGGTGTGGCGGCTCAGCAGCACCTGGAAGCCCGCCAGCAGCGCCATGAACAGCGTCGCGCCCTCTGCCTGCGCGCGCTTCTGGAGCCCGGCCACCAGCTCGCTCGGCAGCTCGAACCGCGCGAGCGCCGCGCGGTAGCCGCCCTCGGCGCGCCGCGGCCGGTCCACCGGCAGCTGCAGCACCGGCTGCCCGCCGCCGAGCTGCTGCGTCCAATAGGCCAGCTGGCTGTTCTTCTCGCCGGCCTCGAGCCAGTTGCGCTGCCACACGGCGTAGTCCGCGTACTGGATCGGCAGCGTGTCTTCGGCGCCCGTCTCGCCGAGCACGCGCGCGCGGTACTGCGCCACGAATTCGTCGACCACGATCTGCATCGACCAGCCATCGGAGACGATGTGGTGCATCACCACCACCAGCAGGTGCTCGTCCGCCGCCATGCGAACCAGGCCCACGCGCAGCAGCGGTCCGTGCGCGAGGTCGAAGGGCGTGCGGCCCAGGCGGCGCGCGGCCTCGTCGGCCCGCGCCGCGCGCTGCGCCGGCTCGACCTCGCCGAGGTCCACCCGCTGCAGCTCGAAGCCGCCCGCCTCGAGGATCACCTGCTCGGCCAGCCCGTCGGCATCGGCGCGGAACACGGTGCGCAGCGCCTCGTGGCGCGCCACGATCGCCGCGAAGCTCGCCTGCACGGCCTCCACGTTCAGTGCGCCCTTCAGGCGCAGCGCGCCGCTGATGTGGTAGGCCGTGCTCTGCGGATCGAGCTGCCAGAGGAACCACTGGCGCAGCTGCGCGTAGGAAAGATGGCAGCGCCCGCGCGCCGACGCGTCGCGCGCCAGGATCGGGAACTGGCCGATGCTCAGGCCCTCGGCGCGGATCTTGTCGTAGACGGCGCGGCGTTGTTCCGGGCTCAGGCGGGAAAAGCGCTCCGCGATGCGGCGAGTCGCCGTGGTTTCCATCAAGCTGTCTCCATGCTGTCGATGAACGAGTCGATGTCCAGCAGCGCCTCGTCGGTGGGTTTGCCCCGGCCCGCCTGCGCGATCAGCGCGGCCATGCCGGCCAGGGTCGGGTTCGGGAAGATGTCCTGGATGCGCAGCTCGGCGCGCAGCGCGGACTGCACGCGCGAGGCGACCTGCACGGCCAGCAGCGAATGGCCGCCGAGTTCGAAGAAGTTGTCGTGGCGGCCCACGCGCGCGGCGCCGAGCAGCTCGCGCCAGATCGCGGCCAGCGCTTCCTCCAGCTCGCCCTGCGGCGGCTCGAAGGGCCTGTCGCTCGCGTACTCGGCCTCGGGCAGCGCCTTGCGGTCCACCTTGCCGCTGCCGTTGAGCGGCAGCCGCTCGAGCACCACGATCGCCGACGGCACCATGTAATCGGGCAGCGCCGCGGCCACGCGCTCGCGCAGCGCGGCTGCATCCGCCTCGCGGCCCGCGTGCGATGCGACGTAGGCGACCAGCCGCGCGCCGGCCGCGTCCTCGCGCGCCACCACCACCGCCTCGCGCACCTCGGGCTGCGCGAGCAGCTGCGCCTCGATCTCGCCGAGCTCGATGCGATAGCCGCGCACCTTGACCTGGTGGTCGAGCCGGCCCAGGTACTCGAGCTGGCCCTGCGCGTTCCAGCGCACCAGGTCGCCGGTGCGGTAGAGGCGCTGGCCGTCGTGCGCGGCCACGAAGCGCTCGGACGTCAGGCCCGCGCGCCGGTCGTAACCGCGCGCCAGGCCGACGCCACCGATGAAGAGCTCGCCCGGCACGCCCGCGGGCGCGGGGTTCAGCGAGGCATCGAGCACGCGCAGCTGCGTGTCGGCGATCGGCCCGCCGATGCGTGGCCGTCCGTCGACCCGCACCGCGGCCGACCAGATGGTGGTCTCGGTCGGGCCGTACATGTTCCACAGCTCGACGCCGCAGGCGCGCAGGTCGTCGGCCAGGTCCGGCTGCAGCGCCTCGCCGCCGCACAGGCCCTTGAAGTTCGGCAGCGCGCTGCCCTTCCAGCCGGCGGCGCGCAGCAGGCGCCAGCCCGCGGGCGTGGACTGCAGCATGGTCGCGCCGCTGCGCTCCATCAGCTCGCCGAGCGCGCCGCCGCTGCGCACCACGTCCCTGGAGGCCAGCACCAGCCGGGCGCCCGACAGCAGCGGCAGGTACAGCTCCAGCGCCGCGATGTCGAAGGACAGCGAGGTCACGGCGACCAGCACGTCGTTGGCCGAGAGACCCGGCGCCTCCTTCATGCCGAGCAGGAAGTGGCCGAGCGCCCGGTGGCGCACCATCACGCCCTTGGGCCGGCCGGTGGAGCCCGAGGTGTAGATCACGTAGGCCAGGTGCTCGCCGCTCACGGCCACGCGCGGGTCGTGCGCGGGCTCGCCCGAGAGGTCGAGCGTGTCGAGCGCCAGCAGCCGCAGCGCCCCGGTGCCGGGCACGCGCAGGTGGCTCTGCGTGAGCAGCAGCGCGATGCCGCTGTCCTCGACCATGTAGGCCAGCCGGTCGGCCGGGTACTCGGGGTCGAGCGGCACGTAGGCGCCGCCGGCCTTCAGGACCGCCAGCACGCCCACCACCATGTCGATGGAGCGCTCCACCGCGATGCCCACCTTGGTGTCGGGACGCACGCCCAGCGCCACCAGGCGATGCGCGAGCCGGTTGGCGCGCGCGTCGAGCTCGGCATGGCTCAGCGACTGCTCGCCGAAGACCAGCGCGACGGCCTGCGGCGTGCGCCGCGCCTGCAGTTCGATCTGCCGGTGCACCGGCGGCACCGCGTCGTGGCGCCGCGCATTCGTGCCCCAGGCCTCCAGCGCCTCGCGCTCGGCGGCGGGCATCGGCACCAGGTCGGCGGCGAGCGCGGCCGGCCGGCCGTCGTCGGCCGCCAGCGCCTGCACCACGCCCTCCAGTGTCGCGAGCACGTAGCCGCAGACACGGCGCGCGTCGACATCCTCGTGGATCTGCGCCGCGAGTTCGAAGCCCTCGCCGAGGTCGTCCACCGACAGGGTCACGGGGTAGTTGGTGCGCTCCTCGCTCGCGAGCACGCGCACGCCGTCCCACACCATGCCCTCGGCGGCTTCCGGCCCGGCCTCGCGCCGCGGGGCATAGCGGTAGTTCAGCATGGCCGAGAACAACGGCGCACCGCCCTGCAGGCCGCTGCAGCGCTGCGCGAGCGACAGCCGCGCGTGCTCGTGCTGCAGCAGGCGGGTCAGTGCTTCGTGCATGCCCGCGAGGCAGGCGCGCAGGTCGCGCGCGCCGAGCCGCATGCGCACCGGCAGCGTGTTGATGAACAGGCCCAGCGCGCGGCCGGCGCCCTCGCCGCCGTCCATGCGGCCGAACAGCACCGTGCCGAACACCACGTCGTCCTTGCCCGTGGCCTTGGCCAGCACCAGTGCCCACGCCAGGTGGAACAGCGTCGCCGCGCTCACGCCGTGGCGCTGCGCCTGCCGACGGATCGCGCGGGCCAGCGCGGCATCGAGCACCTGGCGCGCCTCGACGATGCGCGTGCCGTCGCCCTGCACGTCGAGCAGGCCGAAGGGCGCGGTGGGTTCGTCCACGTCACCCAGCATCTCGCGGAAGAAGTCCTCGTGCTCGGCCTGGCTCACGCCCAGCCGCGCCTGCGCCACGTAGCGGCGGAACGGCACCGGCTCGGGCAGTTCGGCCGCGCGGCCCTGCTCGATCAGCGCGATCTCCTGCACCAGCAGCTCCAGCGTGGTGTGGTCCACCACCATGTGATGGGCGGGCAGTTGCAGCAGCCAGCGGCCCTGCGCGGCATCGTGCGCCGCGAGGGCGTGGATCATCGGCGCCTCGCGCACGTCGATGCGGTGGCGCGCGGGATCGACCCGCGCCTCGAGGCGGCGCGCCACGTCCATGCCGGCCTCGTCCGCGCCGGGTTCCTCGAGCCAGCGCAGCTTCAACGCCGCCTCGCGCAGCACCACCTGCACCGGTTCGGGCAGTCCTTCCCACAGCACCGCGGTGCGCAGGATGTCGTGCCGCGCGATCACCCGGTCGAAGCTCGCGACGAAGCGCTCCAGCCGCTCGCGGCTGTCGAAGCCCAGCAGGTGCGGCGTGACGTAGGCATCGCCCTCGGCCTGCAGCAGGTGATGGAACAGGATGCCTTCCTGCAGCGGCGCGAGCGGATAGATGTCCTGGATGTTCGCCGCGCCACCGGGCACCGCGGCCTCGATGCGCGCGATCTGCGCCGCGTCGAGCGCGACCAGCGGGAGCATCCCCGGCTCGATCGCGGCGCAGCCCGCCGGGATGCCGTTGGGCGGCACCACGACCTCGGCCGGCGCCGTGTCCTGCGACTGCACGAGCGCCTGCGCGAAGGCCTGCAGCCGCGGATGCTCGAACAGGGTGCGCACCTGCACGGACCAGCCGAGGGCGCGCAGCTTCTCGAGCAGGCCGAGCGCGAGCAGCGAGTGGCCGCCGAGCTCGAAGAAGTTGTCCTGGCGCCCGACACGCGGCACGCCCAGCAGCTCGGCCCACAGCGCGGCCAGTCGCGTCTCGACCTCGCCCTCGGGCGCTTCGTGGGGGCGCTCGGCGGCGAAGGCCGGCGCGGGCAGCGCCTTGCGGTCCACCTTGCCGTTGGCGTTGAGCGGCAGCGCGTCGAGCAGCACCAGCACGGCGGGCACCATGTAGTCGGGCAAGGTCGCGCCCAGGCGCTCGCGCAGCGCCGCGACATCGATCGCGCGGCCCGCATGCGCGCTCAGATAGCCCGCGAGCTGCGCGCCGCCGGGCCCTTCGACGGCCAGCACCACGGCCTCGCGCACCTCCGGCTGCGCGAGCAGCTGCGCCTCGACCTCGCCGGGCTCGATGCGAAAGCCCCGCACCTTGACCTGGTGGTCGGCGCGCCCGAGGTATTCGAGCTGGCCGTCGGCATTCCAGCGCACCATGTCGCCGGTGCGGTAGAGGCGCCGGCCGCCCTCGGCGGCGACGAAGCGCTCGGCCGTGAGGCCGGCGCGGTTCAGGTAACCGCGCGCCAGCCCCTGGCCACCGAGGTAGAGCTCGCCGGCCACGCCGGGCGGCACCGGGTTCAGCGCGGGATCGAGCACCAGCGCGAGACGGTCGCCGACCGGCCGGCCGATCGGCGCGTAGTGGCTGCGGGTCTCGCCCACGCGCCACGCGGTGGGCCCCACCACGGCCTCGGTCGGACCGTAGGCATTGACCAGGATCTGCGCGCGCACCCGCTCGCGGGCGCGTTCCACGGTATCGCGCGGCCAGCCCTCGCCGCCGACCATGCACAGCCGCAGCGGCAGCACCTCGTCCGCATCCTCCAGGCTGCGCACCAGGGCGCCCATGTAGGGCGTGGGCATCACGACCGAGTTGACGCGCTGCGCGCGCATCTCCCGCAGCACCTCGGCCACGGTCTGGCGCCGCGCGTCGCACAGCACCATCGCGCAGCCGGTGCTCAGGGTGGCGAGGAAGCGCTCCTGCGCCGCGTCGAAGGAGATCGACAGCAGCGCCATCTCGCGATCGCCGGCATCCATGCCGTTGGCCCGCGCGACCGCGCGCACGTGCATGGCGATCGGGCCGTGCGCCACGGCCACGCCCTTGGGCTGGCCCGTGGAACCCGAGGTGTAGATCACGTAGGCCGCGTTCGCCGCGTGCAGCGCCGGGCGCGGGTCGTGCGCGGGTTCGTCGTCCAGCGCCAGCGTGTCGAGCGCGAGCACCGGCCACGCCTCGCCCGCCGGCAATGCCGGGGCCGAGCGGCCGTGCGTGAGCAGCAATGCGATGCCGCTGTCGCGCAGCATGTGGGCCAGGCGCTGCGCCGGATAGTCGGGGTCCATGGGCACGTAGGCACCGCCGGCCTTGAGCACCGCGAGCAGCGCGGTCACCGCCTCGGCGCTGCGCTCCATCGCGATGCCGACGCGCCGTTCGGGCCCGATGCCGAGCGCCGCGAGGCGGTGCGCGAGACGGTTGGCGCGGCGGTTGAGTTCGCCGTAGCTCAGCACGCGCTCGCCCTCGACGACCGCCGGCGCATCGGGCCGCGCCCGCGCGTGCGCCTCGAACAGGCGGTGGACGAAGCCCTCGCCTTCGGCATCGACGGGCGCGTTGACGCCCCAGGCAGCCAGTTGCTGCCGTTCACGCGCGCCCAGCAGCTCGACCTCGCCGACGCGGCAGGCCGGCGTCTCGGCCAGCGCGCGCAGCACGGCGGCATAGTGGCCGCCCATGCGCTCGACGGTGCGCGGCTCGAACAGCTCGCGCGCATAGACGAAGGCCACGCTCAGGCGGCCCTGCGCGTCCTCCATGGTGTGCAGCGTCAGCTCGAACTGCGCCTTCTGGCTGCCGAGAGGGAAATCCTCGAGCGCCAGCCCCGGCAGTTGCGCCAGCGGCTCGGTGTTGCTGCGCAGGTGGTTCATCAGCACCTGGAACAGCGGCGTGTGGCCGAGGCTGCGCTCGGGCTGCAGCGCCTCCACCAGTTGCTCGAAGGGCAGGTCCTGGTGCGCTTGGGCCTGCAGCGAGGCCTCGCGGACCTGCTCGAGCACCTGCTGCAGCGGCAGCTCGGCGCGCAGCGCGCCGCGCAGCACCTGGGTGTTGACGAAGAAGCCGACCAGGCCCTCGGTCTCGGGATGGTCGCGGTTGGCGATCGGCACGCCGACGCGGATGTCCTCCTCCGCGGTGTAGCGGTGCAGCAGCACCTGGAAGCCCGCGAGCAGCGCCATGAACAGCGTGCCGCCATGGGCCTGCGCGCGGCGGCGCAGCGCTTCGACCAGCTGCGGCTCGAGCACGCTCGCATGGCGGGCGGTGCCGTAGTCGGGCACGGCGGCGCGCGGATGGTCGGTGGGCAGCTGCAGCACCGGCTGCCAGCCGCCGAGACGGGCCTGCCAGTAGTCCAGCTGCCGATCGCGCTCGCCGGCCTCGAGCCAGCCTCGCTGCCAGGCCGCGTAGTCGGCGTACTGAACCGGCAGCGCGCGCGTCGTGCGTGCCTCGCCGAGCACGTGGGCGCGGTAGTGCGCGACGAACTCGTCGATCATGACCTTCATCGACCAGTCGTCGGACACGATGTGGTGCATGACCAGCATGAGCACGTGCTGCGGCGGCTCGCCGGCGGCGCTCATGCGGATCAGGCCCACGCGCAGCAGCGGTCCGTCGGCCAGGTCGAAGGGCGTCTGCACGAAGCGGCGCGCGATGGCCTCGGCCTCGTGCTCGCGCCGCGCGGGCGCCGTCGCGCCGAGGTCGAAGATCGGCAGCGCCAGCGCCATGCGCGGCAGGACGTGCTGTTCGCCCTGTCCGGCCGCATTGCCGCGGAACACGGTGCGCAGCGATTCATGGCGCGCGACCAGCGCCTCGAAGCTCGCGCGCACGGCCGCGGTGTCGAGCGGGCCGCGCAGCCGCAGTGCCCCGGGCACATGGTGCGCGGAACTCGTGGGATCGAACTGCCACAGGAACCACAGCCGCTGCTGCGCGTGCGAGAGCGGGAACACCGCGACGCCATCGGCTGTCGCGCGCGGCAGGGCCTGCATCCGCATCGCGGGCGCGCTTGCCGCGGGACCGGCCTCGGCCGCGCGGGCCGCGAGCGCGCGCAGCGCCTGGTGCTGGAACAGGTCGCGCGGCGTGAGATGCAGCCCGGCCTTGCCGGCCTGCGCCACGACCTTGAGGCTCAGGATCGAATCGCCGCCGAGCTCGAAGAAGTTGTCGTTGCGTCCCACGCGCTGCACGCCCAGCACCTCGGCCCAGATACCCGCCAGCGCCTGCTCCACCTCCCCCTCGGGCGCCTCGTACGCCCGCTCGCTCGCGAACTCCGCCTCCGGCAGCGCCTTGCGGTCCACCTTCCCGTTCGCATTCAGCGGCAACCCCTCCAGCACCACCAGCGCCCCCGGCACCATGTAGTCCGGCAGCACCGCCCCCAGCCGCTCGCGCATGCGCGCCACGTCCGGCACCTGCCCCGCCTGCGCGCTCACATAGCCCACCAGCCTCGTTCCGCCCGGGCCCTCCTTGGCCACCACCACCGCCTCGCGCACCTCCGCCTGCGCCAGCAGCTGCGCCTCGATCTCCCCGAGCTCGATGCGGAACCCCCGCACCTTCACCTGGTGGTCGATGCGACCCAGGTAGTCCAGCTGCCCGTCCGAGTTCCAGCGCACCAGGTCGCCCGTGCGGTACAGCCGCCGGCCATCGGCCGCCGCCACGAAGCGCTCCGCCGTCAACCCGGGGCGCCCCAGGTAGCCGCGCGCCAGCCCCGCGCCCGAGACATGCAGCTCCCCCGACACCCCCACCGGCACCGCGTTCAGCTGCGCATCCAGCACGCACAGCCCCAGGTCCGCGATCGCCGTGCCCACCGGGCTGCGCTGGCCCGCGAGGTCCGCGCGCGTGATGCGCCGGTACGTCACGTGCACCGTCGTCTCCGTGATCCCGTACATGTTGATCAGCCGCGGCGCCTCGTCCCCCAGCCGCTCCATCCACGGGCGCAGGCTCTGCGGCTCCAGCGCCTCGCCGCCGAAGATCACCTGGCGCAGCGCCAGCCGACCGGCCGCCGCCTCCAGCCCCGGCGCGTGCACCAGCTGCCCGAAGGCCGAGGGCGTCTGGTTCAGCACCGTCACGCGCTGCTCGCACAGCAGCCGCAGGAAGTCCTCCGGCGAGCGGCTCACCCAGAACGGCACCACCACCAGCCGCCCGCCCGTGCACAGCGCACCGAAGATCTCCCACACCGAGAAGTCGAAGGCGTACGAGTGGAACATCGTCCAGGTGTCGCGCTCGCCGAAGTCGAACCACTGCCGCGTCGCGTCCAGCAGCCGCGTGACGTTGCGGTGGCACAGCTGCGCTCCCTTGGGCCGCCCGGTGGAGCCCGAGGTGTAGATCACGTACGCCAGGTGCTCGCCGTGCACCGCCACCCCCGGGTCGGTATCGGGCTCGTCCGACAGATCCAGCGTGTCCAGCGCCAGCACACGCAATCCCTCGCAGCCCGGCACGCTCAGGTGGCTCTGCGTGAGCACCAGCGCCACGCCGCTGTCGGCCACCATGTAGCTCAGCCGCTCCGCCGGGTACTCCGGGTCCAGCGGCACGTAGGCGCCGCCGGCCTTCAGGATCCCGAGGATCCCCACCACCATCTCGATGGAACGCTCCACCGCCAGGCCCACGCGGCTCTCCGGGCCCACGCCCATTGCGATGAGCCGGTGCGCCAGGCGGTTCGCGCGCGCGTTCAGCTCGCCGTAGCTCAGTTGTAGCTCGCCAAAGACCACCGCCTGCGCGTCGGGGCGCGCCGATGCCTGGCGCGCGATGCGCTCGTGCAGCGTCGCCTCGCCCGCGAAACGGCCGCGCGGCGCGCCCCAGGCGGACAGCTGCGCGCGCTCGGCCTCGCCCATCAGCGCCACGGCGCCGACGGCCTGCGACGGCGCATTCGCGAGCGCATCGAGCACCGCGAGGTAGTGGCCCGCCATGCGCTCGATGGTCGAGGCATCGAACAGCTCCGACGCATAGCGCAGGCTGGCGCGCACCTGGCCGTTCATGTCCTCGGAGGTGTCCAGCGCCAGCTCGAACTGCGCGGCCTGCGCCTCGAGTTCGTAGTCGCCGAGCACGAGGCCGGGCAGCCCCTGGAGCGCGCGGAAATCGGCGCGCTGGTGGTTGAACAGCACCTGGAACAGCGGGCTGGTGCCCAGGCTGCGCTCGGGCTGCAACGCCTCCACCAGTTGCTCGAACGGCAGGTCCTGGTGCGCCTGCGCGCCCAGCGCCGCGTCGCGCGCCTGGCGCAGCGCCTGCAGCAGGCTCGCGCGCTCGTCGATCGGGTTGCGCTGCACCTGCGTGTTGACGAAGAAGCCGATCACGCTCTCGATCTCGGGCCGGTGCCGGTTCGCGACCGGCACGCCGAGCCGGATGTCGCGCTCGCCGGTGATGCGGTGCAGCAGCACCTGGAAGCCCGCCAGCAGCGCCATGAACAGCGTGGCGCCCTCGCCCTGCGCGCGCCGCCGCAGCGCCGCCACGAGTTCCGCGGGCAGCGCGAAGTCGTGGCGCACGGCGACATAGCGGCCGTCCGCGCGGCGCGCGCGGTCCGTGGGCACCTGCAGCACCGGCTGCGCGCCGCCGAGCTGCGCGGTCCAGTAGGCGAGCTGCCGCTCGCGCTCGCCGGCCTCGAGCCAGCCGCGCTGCCAGGCGGCATAGTCGGCGTACTGCAGCGCCAGGGCCGGCAGCGCGAGCGGCTGGCCGAGCACGCGGGCGCGATAGCGCTCGACGAACTCGTCGACCACGATCTGCATCGACCAGCCGTCCGACACGATGTGGTGCATCACCACCACGAGCAGGTGCGACTCGGCCTCGATGCGCACGAGGCGCACGCGCAGCAGCGGGCCTTCGCCGAGGTCGAAGGGCGTGTCGCTCAGCGCGCGCGCCTCCTGTCTCGCGCGGGCCTCGCGCGCCTCGCGGCCGGCCACGTCGCGCAGGTCGACCAGCGCGAAATCGAGCGGGCCCGGATCGAGGATCCATTGCTCGGCCAGGCCCTGCGCGTCGGCGCGGAACACGGTGCGCAGCGATTCGTGGCGCTGCACGATCGCATGCAGCGCATCGCGCACGGCCTCGGCATCCAGCCTGCCGTCGAGCCGCAGCGCGCCGCTGATGTGGTAAGCGGTGCCGCGTGGATCGATCTGCCACAGGAACCATTGGCGCAGCTGTGCGTGCGACAGCGCGAGCCGGCCGCCACGCCGCGCGGCGGGCAGCGCGGTGATCGCCGGCGCCTCATGCGCCGATGGCTGCGCGGCAGCCCCGACGGCATGCGCGAGCTCCGACAGCAGCTGGTGCGCGAGCATCTGGCGTGGACTCGCGCGCAGGCCGGCGCGATGGGCGCGGGCCACGACCTTGAGGCTCAGGATCGAATCGCCGCCGAGCTCGAAGAAGTTGTCGTTGCGCCCCACGCGCTGCACGCCCAGCACCTCCGCCCAGATATCCGCCAGCGCCTGCTCCACCTCCCCCTCGGGCGCCTCGTACGCCCGCTCGCTCGCGAACTCCGCCTCCGGCAGCGCCTTGCGGTCCACCTTCCCGTTCGCATTCAGCGGCAACCCCTCCAGCACCACCAGCGCCCCCGGCACCATGTAGTCCGGCAGCACCGCCCCCAGCCGCTCGCGCATGCGCGCCACCTCCAGCACCTGCCCCGCCTGCGCGCTCACATAGCCCACCAGCCTCGCGCCGCCCGCGCCCTCCTTGGCCACCACCACCGCCTCGCGCACCTCCGCCTGCGCCAGCAGCTGCGCCTCGATCTCCCCGAGCTCGATGCGAAGCCCGCGCACCTTCACCTGGTGGTCGATGCGGCCCAGGTAGTCCAGCTGCCCTTCCGAGTTCCAGCGCACCAGGTCCCCCGTGCGGTACAGCCGCCGGCCATCGGCCGCCGCCACGAAGCGCTCCGCCGTCAACCCGGGGCGCCCCAGGTAGCCGCGCGCCAGCAGGCCTCCGCCGATGTACAGCTCCCCCGCCACGCCCAGCGCCACCGGCTCCAGCTGCCCATCCAGCACCCACGCGCTCGTCTCGCTGATCGGACGGCCTATCGGCACCTGGCTGCTCCCGTCGTCGCGGCACGTCCACTGCGTCACGTGGATCGTCGTCTCCGTCGGCCCGTACAGGTTCTGCAGCGACGCGCCCTTCAGCCTGCGCAGCGCCTCCGACTGCGTCGCCGCCGGCATCGCCTCCCCGCCGCAGATGATGTAGCGCAGCCGCGTGCTCCGCTCGATCCCCTCGTGCCCGAGGAAGGCCTGCAGCATCGAGGGCACGAAGTTCAGCGTCGTCACCTGGTGGCGCTGGATCAGCCGCACCAGCCGCTCCGGGTCCCGGTGGTCCCCGGGGTTCGCGATCACCAGCTTCACGCCGGTGGTCAGCGGCCAGAACATCTCCCACACCGACACGTCGAAGCCGAACGGCGCCTTGTGCAGCACCGTGTCCGCCGCCGTCAGCCCGTAGTTCGCCTGCATCCACGCCATGCAGCTGGACAGTGCCGCGTGGCGCACCGCCGCGCCCTTGGGCCGCCCCGTCGAGCCCGAGGTGTAGATCACGTACGCCAGCTGCTCGCCGTGCACCGCCACCTCGGGGTCGGTCGCGGGCTCGCCCGAGACATCCACCGTGTCGAGGTCAAGCACCCGCGCGCCGCCAGCCATCGAGGCCACCGAGGCCGGCGCGCGCAGGCCGCCCTGCACCAGCAGCAGCGCGATGCCGCTGTCCTCGATCATGTAGCCCAGGCGTTCCGCCGGGTACTCCGGATCCAGCGGCACATAAGCGCCGCCGGCCTTGAGCACCGCGAGGATGCCCACCATCATCTCCACCGAGCGCTGCGCCAGCAGGCCCACGCGCGTCTCGGGCTTCACGCCCAGCGCGATCAGGCGGTGCGCCAGCCGGTTCGCGCGCGCGTTGAGCTCCCCGCGGCCGAGCACCTGCTCGTCGAAGGCCAGCGCCGGCGCAGCGGGCTCGGCCCGCGCGTGCGCCTCGATCAACGCGTGCACCGCTCGCCCATCGCCGTGCGCGCTCGGGTTCTCGCTCCAGGCGGCAAGCAGCGCGCGCTCCGGCTCGCCGAGCATCGGTACCTCGCCGATCGCCAGCTGCGGCGTCTGCGCGAGCGCGCGCAGCAAGGCGACGTAGTGCGTCGCCATGCGCGCGATCGACGCGGCATCGAACAGCTCCACCGCATGCAGCAGCGTGGCGTCGATGCGACCGTCCTCGAACTCGAGGGTCTGCAGCGTCAGCTCGAACTGCGCATCCTCTTCCTCGAAGTCCAGCCGCTCGACGGCGATGCCCGGCCAGTCGGCCAGCGAACGGTGGTCGCGCCGCACATGGTTGAACATCACCTGGAACAGCGGGTTCACGCTGAGGCTGCGCTCCGGCCGCAGGGCGCCGACCAGCCGCTCGAAGGGCAGGTCCTGGTGCGCCTGCGCGCCGATCGCCGCGTCGCGCGTCTGCGCCAGCAGTTCGTCGAAGGACATGCGTGGATCGACTCGCGCGGGCAGCACCTGCGTGTTGACGAAGAAGCCGACGATGCCGGCGGTCTCGGGGCGATGGCGGTTGGCGATCGGCACGCCCACGCGCAGTTCGGACTGCGCGCAATGGCGATACAGCAGGGCATTGAAGCCCGCCAGCAGCGCCATGAACACGGTCGCGCCCTGCGCCTGCGCGCGCTGGCGCAGCGACTGCACCACGTCCGCCGGCAGCGTGACCGTGTGGTGCGCGGCGCGATAGCGGCCGTCGGCGCGGCGCGGCCGGTCGGTCCGCAGCGCGGTCGCCGGCTGGTCGGTGCCCAGGCGCGCGCGCCACCAGGCGAGCTGGCGGCCGCCTTCGCCCTCGTCGCCGCCCTCGTCGAGCCAGCGGTTCTGCCAGGCGGCGTAGTCGCCATAGCGCACCGGCAGCGGCGCATGCGTGGGCTGCTCGCCGCGCACCCGCGCCGCGTATTCGAGCGCGAGTTCGTCGAGGATCAGCTGGACCGACCAGCCGTCGGACACGATGTGGTGCATCACCACCAGCAGCCGGTGGTCGGCATCGCCGGTGCGCAGCAGCCGCGTGCGCAGCAGCGGCCCGCGCACCAAGTCGAAGGGCTCGGTGCGGATCGCCTCGACCCGCTCGTGCACCGCGGCATCGCGCGCCGCGTCGTCGAGACCGCGCAGGTCCTCGCAACGCAGATCGATCTCGAGCGAGGCCAGCACGCGCTGCATCGCCTCGCCATCGTCGCGCGCGCTCTCGACGAACACGGTGCGCAGCGATTCGTGCCGCTCGACCAGCGCCTGCAGGCCGGCGCGCAGCGCATCGGCGTCGAGCGCGCCGGCGAGCCGCAGGCCTCCGCTCAGGTGATAGGCGGTGCGCGCGGGATCGAGCTTCCAGAGGAACCACTGGCGCTGCTGCGCCGCGGACAACGGCGCCAGGCCGTCCTCCGAGGCATGCCGCGGAATCGGCTGTTCGGCGCGGCCGCTGTCGGCGCCGCCGCGCAGCCGCTGCTTCAGCCGTTCGCGCTGTTCGGGGGTGAGGTTGGCGCGGCGCGCGGCGATGTCTTGGATGTTGGACATGGTTTCTTCGGCGAACAGGTGCGGGCGGGCCATGGGCCCCGGGGGGAGCCAGGGCTAGGCGGCGTTCTCTATCTCTTCGATCAGCCGCGTCTCGACCAGCACGGCGAGCTCGCGGATGGTGGGCGCCTTGAAGAAGGCGGCGGGATGCAGTTCGACCTCGTAGGCCTTGCGGGCACGCGCGAGGATCTGGATCGCGAGCAGCGAATCGCCGCCGAGCTCGAACAGGTTGTCGTCGACGCCGACGCCGGCGATGCCCAGCATCTCCTGCCAGAGGCCGGCGAGGCCCTGCTCGAGGTCGCCGTCGGGCGCGGCGTAGGCGGTGGAGAGCGCGGGACGCGGATGGCTGCGGCGCTTCTTCCGTACCGCCGGGCCGGTCTCGACCAGCGCCAGCATGCCGTTGTCGAGCTGGCCCAGGCGCTGCGCGAGGTCGGTGGTGGAGATCGCGACCTGCGCGAAGGCCGGGCCGTTGACGATGCGCTCGAGCGCGCGCGCGCCCTCGGGGCCGTCCATGCCGATGCCCTCGGGCAGCACGCGGCCCGCGGCCATGCCGAGGTCGCGCCAGGCGTCCCAGTTGACCGAGACCACCGGGTACGGCGCGCTGCGCTGCCACAGCGCCGCCAGCGCATCGAGGCAGGCGTTCGCGGCAGCGTAGTCGCTCATGCCGAGGCCGCCGGCCATGCTGGAGATGGACGAGCACAGCAGCACGAAGTCGAGCGGCTCGTCGCGCAGCGCCTCGAGCAGGCAGCGCGTGCCGCGCAGCTTGGGCGCGAACACCGCGTCGACGCGGGCGCGCGTGCGCTGGCCGATCATGCCGCTGTCGGCATGGCCGGCCGCGTGGATCACGCCATGCACCGCGCCGAAGCGCTCGCGCGCCTGCGCGGCGACCGCGCGCATCTGCGCGGCATCGGCCACGTCGGCCGACAGCACCAGCACCTCGGAACCCAGGGCTTCCAGTTCGAGCAGCTGGCGCAGCTTCGCGCGCAGGGCCGGCGGCTGCGCGTCGTCGCCGGCCAGGCCTTCCCATTCGGCGCGCGCGGGCACCGGCGAGCGGCCCAGCAGCACGAGGCGCGCCTGCCACGAGGCAGCCAGGTGGCGTGCGACCGCGAGCCCCACGCCGCCGAGGCCGCCGGTGACGAGGTAGACCCCGCCTTGGCGGAAGCGCTGGATCGGCGTGCCCGATGCCGCCGGCAATGGCTCGTAGCCGCGGACCCAGCGGTGCGGGCCGCGCAGCGCGATCCGCGTCTCGTCGGTGCCCGCATGCGCGCCCGCCGCCAGCTGCGCGAACAGCCGCGCCTGCGCGCCGCTGCCCGCGGCCGGCAGCACCACGTCGGCCACGCGCGCATCGATGTGCGGGTATTCCTGGCCGATCACCTTGCAGAGGCTGAAGACGGTGGCCTTCTCGGGGCACAGCAGTTCATCGCCCGCGACGTCCTCGGACTGGGTGAGCACCGCCTGCAGCGACAGCCGACGCTCGCCGCCCGCGGCGACGGCCTCGAGCGCCTGCGCCAGCGCGAACAGGCTGAAGAAGCCGCGCTCGAGCGCGGTCTCGGCAGCCGCATCGGCAGCGACGGGCGCGTCGGCATCGATACCACCCAGGTGATGGATGCGCGCGACCGGCCCGAAGGCCGACCGCACCTTGCGCAGCACGGCCTCGTGGTCGGCGCGCTCGCCGGCGCGCAGCGCGTAGTGGTGCGGCGCATGCTCGGCGAAGGCCTGCGCATGGTCGACGCGCACGACCGCGTGGCCGGGCCAGGCCTGGCGCAGGTGCTCGACGAAGGCACGCTGGAACTCGTCGGCATTGCCGATCACCAGCGTGCAGCCGTCGGCGGGCGCGGCGCCCGCCACGGGCTCGGCCGGGTCGAGGCGCTTCCATGCGGGCACGTGGAACGGGCCGCTGGCGGCGGCGGCCGGTGCATCGGCGGGCGCGGCCTCCTTCCAGTACGACTGGCGCTGGAACGCATAGGTCGGCAGCGGCACGCGGCGCGCGGCGCGGCCGGGATGGCAGGCCTGCCAGTCGATCGGCACGCCGGCGCACCACAGCGCGCCGATCGCGCCGGCCATGTGGCGCTCGTTGTGCAGCCGCTGCTGCGGATGACCCTGGCTCGACACGATGCCGGCGGCCGAGACCGCCAGCGGATGCTGGCGCGCGAGGCCGCTGAGCGTTTCGCCCGGCCCCACTTCGAGCAGCACGCGGCCTGGCGTGCCCAGCAGGTGCGCGAGGCCGTCGGCGAAGCGCACCGTGCCGCGCAGGTGGCGGGCCCAGTAGGCCGGATCGACGGCTTCCTGCGCGGTGATCGGCCGGCCGGTGACGTTGGAAAGGAAGGGAATGCCCGGTGCCTGGCGCGGCACGCCCGCGACCACCTTCTGCAGCGCCTCGACGATGGGATCGGTCAACGCCGAATGCGAGGCGATCGACACCAGCAGCCGGCGCGGCAGCAGGCCGCGCGCGCTCATCCGCGCCTCGGCCGCCTCGATGGCCGCGAGCGGCCCGGCCAGCACGCACAGCTGTTCGCCGTTGATGGCGGCGATGTCGCAGCCGGTGGCCAGGAAGGGCTGCAGTTCGGCTTCGGACAGCGCGATGGCGGTCATGGCTCCGGGCTGCATCGACTGCATCAGGCGGCCGCGCTCGGCCACGATGCGCAGCGCGTCCTCGAGCCGGAACACGCCCGCGAGGCAGGCCGCGACGTACTCGCCGAGGCTGTGGCCCAGCATCAGCGCGGGCCGCACGCCGCGCGCCATCCACAGCCGCGCCATCGCGTACTCGGCGACGAACAGCAGCGGCTGCGTGTACTCGATGCGCGCGAGCCGCGCGTCGGCCTCCGCCTCCGCCTCCGGCGCGGGGTACAGCAGCGCGCGCAGGTCCTCGCCGAGGATGTTCTCGAGCAGCGCGCAGCAGCGGTCGACCTCCTCGCGGAACACCGGATGGTCGCGGTACAGCGCGAGGCCCATGTTGGCGTGCTGCGTGCCGCCGCCCGGGAACAGGAAGACGACCTCGGGCGCCGTCTCGGGCGCGCGCTGCGGCGCATCGAGATCGTCCGCGGCCGCGCGCAGCGACTGCAGCGCGAAGGCTGTGTCGCCCGCCACCACCGCGGCGCGCTGCGCGAAGGCACGGCGGCCGTTCTGCAGGGTCTGCGCGACATCGGCCAGCGATGCCTCGGGATGCGCCTCGAGGTGGTCGGCCAGCAGCGCCGCGGCCTCCCGCAGCGCGGCGGGCGCCTGCGCCGACAGCGGCAGCACCTGCCAGCCGCCCGCGTTCCTTTCGGCGCGAACGGCGGGCGCTTCCTCGAGCACCACGTGCACGTTGGTGCCGCCGATGCCGAACGAGCTCACGCCCGCGCGGCGCGGCACCGGGCCTTCGGGCCAGGGCTTCGACACCGTGTTGACGTAGAACGGGCTGTTCGCGAAGTCGATCCGCGGATTGGGCGCGCGGAAATGCAGGCTCGCGGGCAGCACGCGGTGGCGCAGCGCCTGCGCGGCCTTGATGAGGCCGGCCACGCCGGCGGCCGCGTCGAGGTGGCCGATGTTGGTCTTGACCGAACCGAGGGCGCAGAAGCCGCGCCGCTCGGTGTCGGCGCGGAAGGCCTGGGTCAGCGCGGCGATCTCGATCGGGTCGCCGAGCGTGGTGCCGGTGCCGTGGGTCTCGACATAGCCGATGGTGTCGGCCGACACGCCCGCGATCAATTGCGCCGCGCGTATCACCTCGGCCTGGCCGTCCACGCTGGGCGCGGTGAAGCCGACCTTGGCCGAGCCGTCGTTGTTGGCCGCGCTGCCCTTGATGACCGCATGGATGGTGTCGCCGTCGCGCAGCGCCTCGTCGAGCCGCTTGAGCACGACCACGCCCGCGCCGCTGCCGATCACCGTGCCGGCGGCCTCGGCGTCGAAGGCGCGGCAGTGGCCGTCGGGCGAGAGGATGGCGCCGGCCTGCCAGCGGTAGCCGCCTTCCTGCAGCAGGTCGAGCCATACGCCGCCCGCGAGCGCCATGTCGCAGTCGTGCGCCAGCAGCGCCTGGCAGGCGGTGTGCACCGCCGTCAGCGAGGTCGAGCAGGCGGTCTGCACGCTCACGGCCGGGCCGCGCAGGTCGAGCTTGTAGGCCACGCGCGTGCACAGCGAACCGCCCGAGTTGCCGCTCATCAGGCCCAGCAGGTCGGCGATGCCGCTGTGCGCGCCGAGGCCGAACGAGGGCAGCAGGTTGCGGATCAGGTAGACGTTGGCGCCCTCGCCCGCGTACACGCCGACCTTGCCCTGCCAGCGCTCGGGATCGCAGCCCGCATGCTCGAGCGAGGACCAGGCGCATTCGAGAAAGATGCGCTGCTGCGGATCGAGGGTCTCGGCCTCGCGCGGCGCGTAGCCGAAGAAGGCGGCATCGAACTGGTCGAAGCCCTCGAAGCGCACGCCGGCCTTGACGTAGTCGGGCTCCGCGAGCACCGAATCCGGCACGCCCTGCGCGCGCAGCTCCTCGTCCGAGAAGCGCCGGATCGACTCCACGCCGTCGCGGATGTTGCGCCAGAAGGCATCGACATCGTCGGCGCCGGGAAAGCGCCCGGCCATGCCGACGATGGCGATCTCCAGGCCGGTGGGTTCGCCGGGAACGGCGTCGAAGGACTCGGGCGTGGTCATCAGTGGACTCTTTCTGCCGCCTTGCGGCGTTGAAGCATGGCGGCGCGCTGGCGCAGCGCGCGCTCGTCGATGGCGGCCGACGCGGCGGCGGCCTCGGCACGGCCACCGCCCTGCTCGATGGCGCGCGCCAGCGACTCGACGGTGGGGTGCTTGAACAGCTGGACCAGCGGCAGCTCGATGCGCAGCCGGTCCTGCAGCAGGCGGTGCGCGCGGATCAGCAGCAGCGAATGGCCGCCGAGGTCGAAGAAGTTGTCGTGCTGGCCGACCTGCGGCACCTGCAGCACCTCGGACCAGATGGCCGCGAGCGTGCGCGCCACCTCGCCCTGCGGCGCCTCGTAGGCGCGCGCGCCGGCCAGGCCGTCGGGCTCGGGCAGCGCCTTGCGGTCGACCTTGCCGTTGGCATTGAGCGGCAGCGCATCGAGCACGACGATGGCGCGCGGCACCATGTAGTCGGGCAGCGACCGGCCGAGGCGCTCGCGCAGCGCGGCGGTGTCGACGGGCGCGTCGCCGCGCGGCGAGACGTAGCCGACCAGCGTCGCGCCGGCCGGGCCTTCCTTCGCGACCACCACCGACTCGCGCACCTCGGGCTGGGCCGCGAGCTGGGCCTCGATCTCGCCGAGCTCGATGCGCAGGCCGCGGATCTTGACCTGGTGGTCGATGCGGCCCAGGTACTCGATCTGGCCTTCGGCGTTCCAGCGCACCAGGTCGCCGGTGCGGTAGAGCCGGTCGCCCTGGCCGAAAGGATCGGCCACGAAGCGCTCGGCGCTGAGGCCGGCGCGGTTCAGGTAGCCGCGCGCGAGGTTGACGCCGCCGAGATAGAGCTCGCCGGCCACGCCGCGCGGCACGCGGTTGAGTTCGGCGTCGAGCACCCAGGCCCGGGTGTCGCTGATCGGGCGACCGATCGGCACCAGGCTTTCGCCATCGTCGCGGCAGGTCCACCGCGTGACGTGGATGGTGGTCTCGGTCGGACCGTAGAGGTTCTGCAGCGAGGCACCGGCCAGGCGCCGCAGCGCCTCCTTCTGCGTCTCGGCCGGCATCGCCTCGCCGCCGCAGATGATGTAGCGCAGCCGCGTGCGCGACTCGATGCCCGGATGCGCGAGGAAGGCCTGCAGCATCGAGGGCACGAAGTTCAGCGTCGTGACCTGGTGGCGCTCGATCAGTTGCACCAGCCGTTCGGGATCGCGGTGGTCGCCGGGGTTGGCGACCACGAGCCGCGCGCCGGCCGTCATCGGCCAGAACATCTCCCACACCGACACGTCGAAGCCGAACGGTGCCTTGTGCAGCACCGTGTCGTCGCGCGAAAGACCGTAGACGCGCTGCATCCAGGCCATGCAGCTGTGCAGCGCGCCGTGCCGCACGGCCGCGCCCTTGGGCCTGCCGGTGGAGCCCGAGGTGTAGATCACGTAGGCGAGGTTCTCGCCGTGCAGCGCGACCTCGGGGTCGGATTCGGGCTCGCTGCCGAGATCGAGGCTGTCGATCTCGAGCACCCGGAGCCCGCCGCGCGCGGCGATGCAGTCGCGCGTGGCGCGGTGGGCGAGCAGGAGGTCGATGCCGCTGTCGTCGACCATGTAGGCCAGGCGCTGCGCCGGGTAGTCGGGGTCGAGCGGCAGGTAGGCGCCGCCGGCCTTGAGGATCGCGAGCAGGCCCACGACCAGCTCGACGCTGCGTTCCATCGCGATGCCCACGCGCGCATCGGGCCGCACGCCGAGCGCGACCAGGCGGTGCGCGAGGCGGTTGGCGCGGCGGTTGAGCTCGGCGAAGCTCAGGGCCTCGTCGGCGAACAGCAAGGCGATGGCCGCGGGCTGCTGCCGCGCATGGCGCGCGATGGCGCGGTGCACCGGCTCGGCATCGGGCTCGCGCGTGGCATCGACGCTCCAGCGCGCGATCTCGGCCTGCTCGCTCGCCGCCAGCAGCGCGACATCGCCGACCGCGCGCGCGGCATCGCCCGCCAGGGCCTCGAGCAGCGCGAGGTAGTGGCCGGCCATGCGCTCGATGGTGTCGGCGTCGAACAGCTCCGCCGCGTAGATGAAGTCGAGCCGCGGCGGACCGTCCATGCGCTCGCGCACTTCGAGCACGAGTTCGAACTGGGCCTCGAGGTCGGGCAGCGCATGGTCCTCGGCATCGAGGCCGCCGAGCTGGCGCAGCGCGCCGCGGTCCTCGAGCAGGTGGTTGAACATCACCTGCACCAGCGGGCTGTGGCTCATGCTGCGCTCGGGCTGCAGCAGCTGCACGAGCTGCTCGAACGGCAGGTCCTGGTGCGCCTGCGCGCCGAGCACCGCTTCGCGCGCCTGCGCGAGCACGCCGGCCAGCGGCGTGCGGCCGTCGATGCGGTTGCGCAGCACCAGCGTGTTGACGAACAGGCCGATGATCCGCTCGAACTCGGGCCGGCCGCGGTTGGCGACGGCGGCGCCGACACGGATGTCCTGCTGGCCGGTGTAGCGGTGCAGCAGCGCCTGCAGCCCCGCCAGCAGCACGACGAACAGCGTGGCGCCCTCGGCCTGGGCCAGCGCGCGCAGCGTCGCGAGCAGCGGCGCGGGCAACTCGAAGCCGTGGCGCGCGGCGCGGTAGCTCGCGCGCGGCTGGCGCGGGCGGTCGGTGCGCAGCTCGAGCACCGGGTGCTCGTGGCCCAGCTGCGCGCGCCACCAGGCGGCCTGGCGCTCGGCCTCGCCGGCCGCGAGCCAGTCGCGCTGCCAGGCGGCGTAGTCGGCGTATTGCAGCGCGGGCGCGGCGATGCCGGCCGCGCGGCCCTGCAGGCGCGCGACGTAGCCCGCGGCCAGTTCCTCGAGCAGCACCTGCATCGAGGCGCCGTCGGAGACGATGTGGTGCATCGCGACGACCAGCAACTGGGCCGCGTCGGCGGTGCGCAGCAGCGCGACGCGCAGCAGGCCGCCTTGCGTGAGATCGAAGGGGGTGGCCTTGATGCGGCGCGCTTCCTCGGCCAGCTCGGCCGCGCGCGTTTCGGCGGGCAGCGCGCGCAGGTCGACGATCTCGACGCCGGCTTCGGCGGCCTCCCGGACCCATTGCATCGGCACGCCGTCCGCGCCCGCGCGGAACACGGTACGCAGCGACTCGTGGCGCGCCATCAGGTCGCCGAGCGCGGCGCGCAGCGCATCGGCATCGAGCGCGCCGCGCAGCTGCATCGCACCGCTCATGTGATAGGCCGCGCTTCGGGGATCGAGCTGCCACAGGAACCATTGGCGCTCCTGCGCATGCGAGAGCGGCAGGCCCTGCGCGCGCTGCGCCGCGCCGAGCACGGCGACGGGCGCGGGACGCTCGCGCCGGCCCGTGGCCCGCAGCCGGCCCACGGCGGCCGCGCATTCGCGCAGGCGCGGCTGCTCGAACATCAGCCGCACGGGAAAGTCGATCTCCCAGTGCGAGGCGATACGCGCGGCGGCCTGCGTGGCGCTCAGCGAGTTGCCGCCGCGCGCGAAGAAGTGCGCGTCGCGCGGCAGCGCGGGCGCGTCGGCCTGGCGCAGCACCTCGCGCCAGATCGCATCGAGGACGCGTTCCGTGTCGTCGAGCGCCACTTCAGCGACCGCCTCGGTGGCGGGGCCGCCCTTCACGAAGCGGCCGCGCTCGTGGATCGCATAGGCATCGGCACTGCGATCGAGCCAGCCCGCGCGGCAGGCGCCGCGCTGCAGCTTGCCGCTGGTGGTCTTGGGCATGCCGCCCGGGTTGAGCAGCACCACGGCCGACAGCGGCTCGCCGAACACCTCGCTGACCGCGGCGCTCAGCGCTTCGACCAGCAGCTGCGGCGGCACCAGCTTCTGCATGCTGCGCGAGATCTCGGCGGCCGCGCCGATGCCCTCGCCGTCGGGACCATGGGCCGCGAAGACCGCGACGCGGCCCTTGCGCACCGCCTCGACCTCGGCCTCGATCGCGCGCTCGATGTCCTGCGGATAGATGTTGTGGCCGCGCACGATGATCAGGTCCTTGATGCGGCCCGTGACGTAGAGCTGGCCCTCATGGAAGAAGCCGAGGTCGCCGGTGCGCAGCCAGCGCAGGCCGTCGCGCTCGACGAAGGTCTCGCCCGAGGCGCTTTCGTTGCCCCAGTAGCCGGCGCCGATGCTCGCGCCGGCGATCCAGATCTCGCCGATGGCGCCCTCCTCGAGCACCGCGCGCGTGGCCGGATCGACGATCTCCACGCGGTGCTCGACCGCCACGCCGCCACAGCCGACCAGCACCGTGCCGTCCTCGCCCGGCAGGCTCGGCGTGCCCTGCCCCGCGGCCAGGCCCGCGTTCGAGAAAGCGCGCGCGACCATGCCGTCGCCGCGCCGCCCGCCCGTGACGTAGAGCGTGGCCTCGGCCAGCCCGTAGCAGGGATAGGCCGCGCCGGCATCGAAACCGGCGGCGGCGAAGCGCTCGATGAAGGCAGCCTCGGTGTCGGCGCGCACCGGCTCGGCGCCGGTGTAGGCCACGCGCCAGCTCGACAGGTCGAGCGTGGCGAGCTGCGCGTCCTTCACGCGCTCGAGGCAGAGGCGGAACGCGAAGTCAGGCCCGCCGCTGAGCGTGGCGCGGTGGCGCGAGATCAGCTCGAGCCAGCGCACCGGCCGCTCGAGGAAGTGGCGCGGCGAGGTCAGCACCAGCGGGATGCCGCTGTAGAGCGGCTGCAGCAGGCCGCCGATCAGGCCCATGTCGTGATAGAGCGGCGCCCACGAGACGAACTTGTCGCCGGGCCCGATGCCCATGCCGACCTGGATCGCATGCTCGTTGGCCATCAGGTTGCCGTGCGTGACGATCACGCCCTTGGGTGCCGAGGTCGAGCCCGAGGTGTATTGCAGGAAGGCGATGTCGTCGTCGCCGGGATCGAAGGGCTGCCAGGACTCGGCCAGCGCTGCGTCGACCGCATCGACGGCGAGGATCGCGGCACCGGCGAACTGCGTCGGCGCGGTCTCGGCGATGGCCGCTTCGAGCGCCGCGGTGGTCAGCACGCAGCGCGCGCCGCAGTCGGCGGCCACGCCAGCGAGGCGCGCGAGGTGCTGGGGCCGGGCCGACTCGGGCGGGAAGATCGGCACCGCGATCACGCCCGCGTAGAAGCAGGCCAGCATGGCGATCACGTAGTGCTCGCCGTTGTCGAGCATGACCAGCGCGCGGTCGCCGCGCGACAGGTCGCGCTGCAGCCGCGCGGCCAGCGCGCGCACGCCATGCTCGAACTCGCCGTAGCAGAAGGACTGCTCGCGCGGAACGCCGCCGATTTCGTCGACGACGGTGAGCCAGGTGTGGTCGGCGCGCTGCCGCGCCAGTGCGCGCAGATGGGCCACGAAGTTGCGCGGGCGCGCGGATGCGGATGCCGGCGCCGCTGCCTTGCTTGTCATTTCTCTAGCCTCCAGACGATCGAAAGCGGCATCGCGGCCGCGTGTCATTGGGGTGCATCCCTGCACCGTCGCCGAGCCCACCGCCTCATGTCCTGGCCATCGTCAGACCAGCGAAGGGGCCGCGTGGCGGCCGCCCGGCACGACCGCTCCCGGAGCGAGCCGTCGCGACAAGGCCTCGAGGAACGCGCCTTCGCCATGCCGCAGGAAGAAGTGGCCGCCATCGAACCAGTCGAGCGTGACCGCATGCGTCGCCTCGCACGACCAGGCCTCGACACGCGCCGCGTCGATGTCGTCGTCGCGGCCCGCGAAGACATGGATCGGCAACGGCAGCGGCGGCCGTTCGCGCTGGCCGAAGCTTTCGCAGATGCGGTAGTCGGCGGCGAGCACGTCGAGGGTGATGCGCATCAGCTCCTCGCTCGCGAAGACCTCCTCGGGCGTGCCGCCCTGCCTGCGCAGGTCGGCGATCAGCGCCCGGTCGTCGTTCCTGTCCGCGAAACGATCGGGATCGCGGCACGAAGGCGCCGCGCTGCCGGACACCAGCAGCGCCCGAGGCAAGGCACGCCGCTCGTCATGCAGGCGCCGCGCGATGCCCCAGGCCAGCAACGCGCCCATGCTGTGGCCGAAGAGCGCGAAGCGCCCCTGCAGCGCCGCGGCCTGCTCGGTGCACAGCCGCGCCACGAGCGCATCGAAGTCCTCGACGAAATCCTCGCCCATGCGCGCGCCACGGCCCGGCAGTTCGACGGGCACGATCCGCAGCCATTGCGGCACGAGGCGGCGCCAGCGCAGGTACATGGTGGCGCTCGCGCCGGCACAAGGCAGGCACAGCAGCGCGAGCTCCGGCGTGCCCACGCTCAACCGATCGCGCCTTCGGTGGCCGCGGACCGACCTTCCTGCGCGGCCATCCATTCGCGCAGCGAGCGGGGGCGCATGTCGGTCCAGGTCTGCTCGACATAGGCCAGCACCGTCTTCTTGTCGCCCTTGACGCCGTCGACGGCGGTCCAGCCGCTGGGCACGGCCTTCCAGTGCGGCCAGATGGAATATTGGTCTTCGTGGTTGACCAGGACGATGAAGGTTTCGTCTTCGCGGTCGAAACAGCTGGTAGACATCGAGGCATCCTTGTGCGGTTGAACATGGGAAGCGCCGGCGACCGCCCGTGCGGGCGTCGCGTGGAAGGGCGCTCCTGCTCAACAGGACGCTTCAGCGGGTCATCTGTTCATTTGCACGGGGTCGACGGGCCCCGGATGCGGACGCGCGGGCGAGGCGTTCGCCGCGCGTCGATGCGTCAGTGCTTGCCGGGCGCGTGGCCGGCGTCGTCGTGCGGGATGTCGTCGCCGCCGATGTCGTTGACGGGTGGCACCATGCCCGCGAGCAGCCAGAGGCGGGCCGCCTTGTCGTAGGCGCGGCGGTGGGCCGGGTCGGCCGCCAGCCAGGTCGTCATTTCGTCCCGCGCCGCGTCGTCGAAGGTGTCGCGGTCGTATTCCCGCTGCACCCACGTCCACGCGGCATTCCAGACGGGATCGTCCTTGTCTTGAGTCATGCCAGAAGGTGGTTCGCTTTGTTCTTGCCGGTGCCGGTGGCCCCTTGCTGCCAGCGCAGCAGGCACGAACCATACCAAACCATGCCCATGCCTCGATGCATGGACGGTCTTCGGCCCTCAGTCGGCGTCGAGCAGGTGGGCACAGCCCTTGATCGCGGCCGCGGCATCGGCGATCAACCCGTTGACGAGGCCCAACGCGCAATCGAGCCGCGCCGCGATCTCGCGCTGCGTGAGCCCCTCGAGGCGATAGAGCTCGAAGACCAGCCGCGTGCGCGGCGGCAGCCCGGCCAGCGCGCGATCGATCGCATGCAGGACCTGGCGCTCGCGCATGCGCCGATCGGGCGTCTCGACGTTCGGGATCTCGAGCACTTCCACGTCCACGTCGAAGGTGCGGTAGTTCGCCTCGACGCGGTGGCGCCGGCAGTAGTCGAGCGCCATGTTGCGCACCACCTGGCAGCAGTAGCCGATGGGTTTCTCGGCCAGCCGCACGGACGCGCCGTCGACGATCTTCAGATAGGCGTCCTGCACGACGTCGTCCGCGAGGTCCGGGGTGTTGACGATCTTGCGGGCAACGCGCCACAGCTGTGCTCGATGGGCGATGAAGACTTCTCCGAGCGAGGGCTCGGACAAATGCGATGGCATGTGCAACACCTCTTGAGAGCGGGACGAAGTGGACGACGCGAATCCTGGAGGCTCTGGATTACTACTTTGGTAATCCAAAACAGAATAAGAATCATTCCTATCTATAACCATGTTTCCGGGCACCTCTGAGCTCGCGTTCGGGCGAGAAATCAGGACGAAAAAACTTGGGGGGACTGACGTTGCAGCGGGACCGGAACGATGTTCCGCGAAAGGAACATCAGGCCCGCATTGGCTTGCGCGGTGGCGGGCGATGATAGCCCAGATTGTTTGACAGGCATGCGTCAGGCATTGCATGCCGGCCATTGCGGCACGTCGACAATCCAGCGCCCTGCTTCACGGCATTGCAGCACCGGCGGCCCTCTAGAATTCCGCCCCTCAGCCCGATCGCGCCTCCATGAACATCGTCGTCAACGAAGAACTCAAAGCCTATATCGATCCCCTCACGCCCGAGGAGCACGAAGCCCTCGAACGCAGCATCCTGACCGAAGGCTGCCGCGATGCGCTGGTGCTGTGGGGCGACGTTCTCGTCGATGGCCACAACCGCTATGCGATCTGCCAGAAGCATGGCCTGCCGTTCCAGACCGTGCAGAACACGCGCTTCCAGTCGATCGAGGACGTGCACCTGTGGATGATCGACCAGCACCTGGGCCGGCGCAGCATCTCGGACTTCGTGCGCGGCGTGCTCGCGCTGCGCAAGAAGGACATCGTGACGGAGCGCCGCGCGCGCTCGGCGAACGTGTCGTCTTCGACCACCGACGCCGAAGCGCCCGCGAGCTCGGCCGCGAGCGCCGACGATGCGAGCGTGCCGCCGCCTCCACCGCTCAACAGCCGCGAAGCCATCGCCAAGGCCGCGCGCATCAGCAGCACCCAGGTGCAGATGATCGAGAAGATCCAGAAGCAGGCCGCGCCCGAGGTGGTGGCCGCGGTGAAGTCCGGCACCATCTCGATCAACGCGGCTGCTGCCGTCGCGAGCCTGCCCGCCGAGGAGCAGGTGGCCGCCGCGAACGCGGGCAAGGACGAACTGAAGCTCGCGGCCAAGCGAGCGCGCGAAGCGAAGCGCAAGCCGCGCGAGGACGATGCCGAAACCTCGTCCGACACCGAATCGCCGCCGTTCGATGTGGCCGATTCCGAGCAGGTTCAGGCGCTGAAGCAGCGCGTGGCGGCGCTCGAATCCGAGAACAAGGCACTGCGCGAGCAGATCGCCACGCTGCAGCTGCAACTGGCGGCCGCCTGAGCGCGCGGCCGCGGGCACCGCGTCAGAGCGCGATCTCCGTCACCTTCGCGCCCTGCACCGAGACACCGGCCTCGAGCCCCAAGTTCGTCAGCACGAAGCCCACCACGGGCTGGCGGACCGTGTTGGTGTCGATGCTGCCGTTGGCACCGATCGTCGCGACGGCCACCGTGGCATCGGCACCGGCCGTCCATCCCTTGCTGCTGCGGAACTTGTCGAGCGCGGCCTGCGTGGTGAACAGGTAGATCACGGCCTTCGACTGCGCGCCCGCCTGGAAGCCGATCGAGCCCGAGGTGGTGCTGTAGTAGGACTGCGTGCGGCCGTTCACGCGCAAGGCGCCGCGGCCGTATTCGGCGCCCACGCCCATGCTCGCGCCGACCACGGCCGGGAACACCAGCACGCCGCTCGATTTGGCGACGAGTTCGCGCGAACCGCGCACCGAGTCGTAGAGCTTGGACAGCGAGGCATCGACCTGTGCGTCGATCGATGCGCGCGAGGACGCGCTGCTGGCCTGGTTCTCGGGACGCGTGGTCGTGCAACCGACGAAGGCAATGCTGCTCGCGGCCACTGCACAGGCGACGGCCACCGTACGAAGCGAAGAGATGGGCATGGCGAACTCCTTTGCTGAAACATGACGCAAACCGTGCCCGCGACGATGCGGGCCTGGCCATGCTACGGCGCGCATATCGCTCCATGGCGCGTTGTGGAAGACCGCCTACGCCAACTCAAGCCGATGCAGAAGGCACGTTCGAGCGGGCCAGCGCCACCGCGTCGGCGCCCGCGGGGAAGCGCAGTTGCCCCGTCTCGTCGTTCGCGGCGCGCCACACGGTCTCGGCCACGTCGGATGCCGTGGTCACTTCCGAGATGCCCGCGAAGGACGCGAAGACCTGCTGCGCATAGGCCCCATAGGCCGGCGGGATCAAGCCCTCCATGCGCGACTGGCCGTTGCTCGTGAAGTTCGTGCTCGGCGCATAGCCTGGCTGCACCAGCTTCACGCGCACGCCGAAGGCCGCGAGTTCGTGCGCCAGCGAGCCCGTGAAGCCTTCGATGGCCGTCTTGCTGGCCGTGTAGACCGCGACCAGCGGCATCGGTGCCAGCGTGGCGCTCGAAGTCACGTTCACCACCACGCCGGCGCGGCGCGCGCGGAACTGCGGCAACACCGCCTGCGTCATCGCCATCACGCCGAAGGTGTTGGTCTCGAAGACTTCGCGCATGGTGCTCATCGGCGTCGCCTCGAAGGCACCGAGCAGTCCGATGCCCGCGTTGTTGACGAGCACGTCGATGGGTCCGCTCGCCTCGAGCGCGGCGGCGATGCTGTGCGGATTCGTGACGTCGAGGGCCACGATGCGCAGCCGCTCGTCGCGCGGCAGCAGGTCTTCGCGCGGCGTGCGCATGGTGGCGATCACGCGCCAGCCCTGCGACAGGAAATGGCGCGCGGTCTCGAGGCCGTAGCCGGACGAGCAGCCGGTGATGAGGACGGTTTTCATGGGTGTTTGCTGAGTGGTTGAGATGGAAGCGAACGATATCCAGAGAAAACCGGACCATCTACAATGAAAAGTCCACGATTCTTTTGCGAACGTCCAGCCATGAACGATCCGCTCTCAGAGGTCATCGCGCTGCTCAATCCGCGCGCCGTGTTCTCGAAGGGCATCAGCGGCGCTGGTCGCTGGGCCGTCCGCTATTCCGATTTCGGCCAGCCCAGCTTCTGCGCGGTGATCAGCGGAAGTTGCCGCCTCGCGGTCGAGGGCGAGGAAGCCATCGCCCTCGAAGCGGGCGACTTCGTACTCATGCCGGCGACGCCGGGCTTCACGCTGTCGAGCTTCGAGCCGGCCGCACCCGTTCACATCGATCCGAAGCTCGCGCCCGCACCCGAAGGCGAGATTCGCCACGGCACGCGCGATGGCCCACCGGACGTGCGCCTGCTCGGCGGCTATTTCGTATTCGATTCGCCCGATGCGGCCTTGCTGGTCTCGCTGCTGCCGACGCTGGTGCACGTGCGCGGCGTCGACCGGCTGTCGGTGCTGGTGCGTCTGGTCGGCGAGGAGTCGAGCGAGGAGCGCTCCGGGCGCGAGCTCGTGCTCACGCGCCTCGTCGAGGTGCTGCTGGTGGAAGCGCTGCGTTCGTCTTCCGGCGAGGATGCGCCACCCGGCCTGCTGCGCGGACTGGCCGACGCGAGGCTCGCATTGGCGCTGCGCCAACTGCACGCGGATCCCGCGCGACCATGGACCATGGCGCAACTCGCGCAGCAGGCCGCGCTGTCGCGCTCGGCCTTCTTCGATCGCTTCACGCGCGCCGTCGGACTGCCACCGATGGAATATCTGCTGGCCTGGCGCATGGCGCTCGCGAAAAACCTGCTCGAGCATCACGATCTCTCGATCGCCGAGGTTGCCCAACGCGTGGGCTACGGTTCGGCGAGCACCTTCAGCACGGCCTTCAGCCGGCATGTGGGACTGCCACCTGGGCGCTACGCACGGCGTGCGTAATCTCCTCGCGCGGGGCCGCATGCGCGTGCCTGCTACAATGCGCCTTCGCTCGGACCACCTGAGCGTTGCCTGGCCAGGCAAGCTGAATCTCACACCAGCGCGTCGAAGTCACTACGACGAGAAAAACAACAATGACTTCCGCAAAGGAATCTTTGCCGTAGCGTGGACCGCGTAAGAGTTCACGACCATATTTCCAAAGCCCGCCTCGTGCGGGCTTTGTTCGTTTTGGGCCACCGTTCGCGCACGATGACCGGCCCAACAAGGAATCGAAACCCGAAAAGACAAACGGGCTACGCGATCGCTCGCGTAGCCCGTTGCTTTGTGTGGCGGAGTGGACGGGACTCGAACCCGCGACCCCCGGCGTGACAGGCCGGTATTCTAACCAACTGAACTACCACTCCTGGTAGACAACGTTCACTCCTTGCGGAGCCGAGTGTTGACGACTCGTGCCTGCTTCACTTGCATGAAACTGGCGACCCTACGGGGATTCGAACCCCGGTAGCCACCGTGAAAGGGTGGTGTCCTAGGCCTCTAGACGATAGGGTCAAAACCTTAGGAACCGTGCTGCGATCAGCACTTCTTCTCTTCTCGACACTTTTGATGGTGGAGGTAAACGGGATCGAACCGATGACCTCTTGCATGCCATGCAAGCGCTCTCCCAGCTGAGCTATACCCCCTCTTTGACATTCCGGTGCTTCTTTTCAGAATCACCTTGTGTCGGTGTCGAGCCTCAAATTATAGACCGATTTTTAGGCCACTTTCAAACGCTCGATGATTTTTTCTTTAGAAAAAATCGCGAGGACCGCATCGAGCGATGGCGTCTGTGGCGTCCCCATCACGAGAACACGCACCGGCATCGCCAGAGCAGGCATCTTGAGCGAATGCGCAGCCAAGGTTTCCTTGATGGCCGCGGCGATCGTCGCCTTGTCCCACGTCGGAAGGGTGGAGAGTTTATCCGCAAGTGTGGCCACCGCAGGCTTCACCGCATCGGTGATGTGTTGCGCACGATCCGCTTCGCTCGCGTGGACGTCTGCATAGAAGGCCGCGGCCCAGTCGGCCAGTGCGACGGTGGTCTCGCAGCGGTCCTTGAACAGCGCGCAGATGGCGACGAGCCGATCGTCGGCCTCGATGCCGCGCTTCTTCAGTTGCGCGGCCACCAGCGGCGCGAGCGCGTCGTCGCTCTTGGCCTTGATGTACTGCGCGTTGACCCATGCGAGCTTGGCCGCGTCCCATTGCGCCGGGCTCTTCGACAGGTGCGAGCCGTCGAACCAGCTGACCATCTGCTCGCGCGTGAACAGCTCGTCGTCGCCGTGGCTCCAGCCGAGACGCGCGAGGTAGTTGAGCATCGCCTCGGGCAGGTAGCCGTTGTCTTCGTAAGCGGTCACGCTCACGGCGCCGCGGCGCTTCGAGAGCTTCTGGCCGTCGTCGCCGAGGATCACGGGCACGTGGCCGAACTGCGGCAGCGGTGCGCCGAGCGCGTGGAAGATGTTGATCTGCCACGGCGTGTTGTTGATGTGCTCGTCGCCGCGGAACACGTGCGTGATGTTCATGTCCCAGTCGTCGACCACCACGGCGAAGTTGTAGGTGGGCACACCGTCGGGCCGCAGGATGATGAGGTCGTCGATCTCGCGGTTGTTGATGGTGATCTCGCCCTTGACGAGGTCGTTCCAGGTCACGTCGCCTTCGGGCGGATTGCAGAAGCGCACCACCGGCGGCACGCCTTCGGGAATGGGCGGCAGCACCTTGCCGGGCTCGGGCCGCCAGCGGCGGTCGTACAGGGTCTTCTCGCCGCGCGCCTTCTGCGCCTCGCGCATCTCGTCGAGTTCGGCGGGCGTGGCGTAGCAGTGGTAGGCCGTGCCGGCTTCGAGCATCTGCGCGATCACGGCCTGGTAGCGCTCGAGACGCTGCATCTGGTAGATCGGGCCCTCGTCGTAGTCGAGGCCGAGCCAGTGCATCGACGCGAGGATCTGGTCGGTCGAATCCTGCGTGGAGCGCGCGACGTCGGTGTCCTCGATGCGCAGCACGAACTCGCCGCCATGGTGGCGCGCATAGGCCCACGAATAGAGCGCGGTGCGCGCGGTGCCCAGGTGCAGGAAGCCGGTGGGAGACGGAGCGATGCGGGTGCGGACTTTGCCGGTCATGGAGGCGGGATTCAGAAATTCAGGGTGGAAAGGCCGCGCGACAGGTCGGCCTTGATGTCGTCGACGTGCTCGAGGCCGACCGCGAGGCGGATCAGGCCCTGGCCGATGCCGGCCGCCTGGCGCTGCGCTTCGGACAGGCGACCGTGCGAGGTGGTGGCCGGGTGCGAGATGATGGTCTTCACGTCGCCGAGGTTGGTGGCGATGCTCACGACCTCGGTGCTGTTGATGACGTGGAAGGCGTTGGCGCGCGCGGTCTCGGGATCGCCGCCCTTCACGATGAAGGACACGACCGCCCCGCCCTGCCCCGCCTGCTGGCGCATCGCCAGCTCATGCTGCGGATGCGAGGCGAGCCCCGGGTAGTACACGCGCTCGATGCCCGGCTGGGCCTCGAGCCATTGCGCGACGGCCAGCGCGTTCGCGCAGTGCGCCTGCATGCGCACGTTGAGCGTCTCGAGCCCCTTGAGCACGACCCAGGCATTGAACGGCGACAGCACCATGCCCGCGGTGCGAACCACCGGGCCGAACACGTCGACGATCAGCTTCGAGGGACCGCAGATCGCGCCCGCCATCACGCGGCCCTGGCCATCGAGATGCTTGGTGCCCGAATGGATGATCAGGTCGGCGCCGAGCTCGGCGGGCCGCTGCAGCGCGGGCGAGCAGAAGCAGTTGTCGACCGCGAGCAGCGCGCCCGCCTCGTGCGCCACGTCGGCCAGCGCACGGATGTCGCAGACCTCGGTCAGCGGATTGGTCGGCGTCTCGGCGAACAGCAGCCGGGTGGTGGGACGCACCGCGGCGCGCCACTCGGCCACGTCGGTCTGCGAGACGAAGGTGGTCTCGACGCCGAACTTGCCGAACTCGCGCCCGATCAGGTTGATGGTCGAGCCGAACATCGAGCGCGAGCACACGACGTGGTCGCCGGCCTTGAGCAGGCCCATGCACATCATGAGGATCGCGCCCATGCCGCTGGACGCGGCGATCGCGGCCTCGGTGCCTTCCATCGCGGCGAGCCGGCGCTCGAAGCTGCTGACGGTGGGGTTCGAGGTGCGCGCGTAGGTGAAGCCTTCCTCGGTGCCGGCGAAGCGGCGGGCCGAGGTCTCGGCGTCGGGCTGCACGAAGCCGCTGGTGAGGTAGAGCGCTTCGGAGTGCTCGCCATGCACGCTGCGTTCGAGCGCGGTGCGCAGGGCCAGCGTATCGCGGTGCAGGCCGGGAGGCAGGGGTCGATCGGTCACGGAAACTTTCGGGCGCGAGGCCAACGAGGAATGTCGGAAGAAGATCAGCTCAGGTTGGGCAGCGCGAGGCGCGAGGAATCCTCTTCGGTCTCCTCGATGCGCGGGCGGTTGCCGTTCATGCGCGAGATGGCTTCGGTGTCGATGTCGCCGGTGACGTAGACGCCGTCGAAGCACGAGGCATCGAAGCCGTCGAGCTTGCCGTTGAGCGAGCCGATGGCGCGCTTCATCGCATCGACGTCCTGGTAGATCAGCGCGTCGCAGCCGATCAGCTCGCGGATCTCTTCCACGGTGCGGTCGTGCGCCACCAGCTCGTCCTTGGTCGGCATGTCGATGCCATAGACGTTGGGATAGCGCACCGGCGGCGCGGCGCTCGCGAGGTAGACCTTGCGCGCGCCGGCATCGCGCGCCATCTGCACGATCTCGCGGCTGGTGGTGCCGCGCACGATCGAGTCGTCGACCAGCAGCACGTTGCGGCCCTTGAACTCGCTCGCGATCACGTTGAGCTTCTGGCGCACCGACTTCTTGCGCACGCCCTGCCCCGGCATGATGAAGGTACGGCCCACGTAGCGGTTCTTGACGAAGCCCTCGCGGTACGGAATGCCCAGCAGGTGCGCGAGCTGCGTGGCGCTCGGGCGGCTCGATTCGGGGATCGGGATGATCACGTCGATCTGGTTCGGCGGCACGGTCGAGACCACGCGCTTGGCCAGCGTCTCGCCGAGGTTCAGGCGCGCCTGGTAGACCGAGATGCCGTCGAGCACCGAGTCGGGACGCGCCAGGTACACGAACTCGAAGATGCAGGGATTGAGCGTGGGCGCCTCGGCGCACTGCATCGAATGGAGCTGGCCCTGCATGTCGACGAACACCGCCTCGCCCGGCAGCACGTTGCGCTCGAAGGTGTGGCCCGAGCCCTCGAGCGCCACCGATTCGCTGGCCACCATCACGGTGCCGTCGGCACTGCGGCCGATGCACAGCGGGCGGATGCCGTAGGGATCGCGGAAGGCCAGCAGGCCGTGGCCCGCGATCAGCGACACCACGGCGTACGAGCCGCGCAGGCGCTTGTGCATGCTGCGCACCGCGGCGAACACCTCGGCCGGATTCAGCGGCACGCCGTGCGATGCCTGCTCGAGCTCGTTGGCGAGCACGTTGAGCAGCACCTCGGAATCGCTCTCGGTGTTGGTGTGGCGGTGGTCGGTCGAGAACAGCTCGGCGCGCAGTGCGTGGGCGTTGGTCAGGTTGCCGTTGTGCACCAGCACGATGCCGAAGGGCGCGTTGACGTAGAAGGGCTGCGCCTCTTCCTCGCTGTAGGCGTTGCCCGCGGTCGGATAGCGCACCTGGCCCAGGCCGACGCTGCCGGGCAGCGCGCGCATGTTGCGGGTGCGGAACACGTCGCGCACCATGCCCTTGGCCTTGTGCATGAAGAACTTGCGTTCCTGCAGCGTGACGATGCCGGCCGCATCCTGGCCGCGGTGCTGCAGCAGCAGCAGCGCGTCATAGAGCAGCTGGTTGACGGGTGCGTTGCTGACAACGCCGACGATTCCACACATGAAGCGATCCTCTCAGGGCAGGTAGCTTGCCAATTTTTCGGGCAATGCAGGCTTCAGGCTCTGCAATGCCGCGTCGAGAACAACGGCGCTGCGCGATTCGTGCCACCAGGCACTGTCGCTCAACGCCAGCAAATGAACAACCACTGCCAGCACCAGCAGCGCTACCGCGCCCCGGGCCGCGCCGAAGGCACCGCCCAGGATCCGGTCGACCGGACGCAATCCCACGGCGGCGATCAGCTTGCGCGTCAGCGAGGCCACCAGGCCCACGCCGAACGCGACCGCCACGAACAGCAGCACGAAGGCCAGCGGATAGCGCCAGGACGCCTGCGGATCGCCGGCCGGCAACCAGGCCGCCACATCGGACGCGAACCACTGCGCCACCACGAAAGCCACTACCCAGCCGACCAGCGAAATCACTTCGAACACCAGCCCGCGCACGAGGCCGAACAGCATCGACACCACGATGAGCGCGACGGCGATCCAGTCGAGCAAGGCCACGGCGGCTACGGGCGGTGGCGAATTACAAGGTGAGGATCGCGGCCGACAAAGACAAGGCCTTCACCCGCTCGGCGGCCTTGTCGGCCTCGGCGCGCGAGCCGAAGGGACCGACCCGCACGCGCGTGCGTTCGCCGTCGGCCGTCTTCGCCACGTTCACATAGGTCTTGAGGCCGGCCTTCTCGAGCTTCTGCCGCACCTCGCGGGCCTTGTCGGCATCGGCGAAGGCACCGACCTGCACCACGAAGCGGCCGTTGTCGTCCGACGCGGCGGCGGGCTTGGGCGTGGCGGGCGCGGCGGCGACGGGCCTGCCTTCGAGCAGCGCGCGGGCACGGGCGCCGTCGTCGACCGCGGCGGGCTTGGGCGCGGGCTTCGGTTCCGGCTTGGCCTCGGGCTTGGGTTCGGGCTTCGGCTTGGCCTCGGGTTTGGGTTCGGGCTTGGGCTCCGGTTTCGGCTCGGGCTTGGGTTCGGCCGGCTTGGCGGGCGCGGGGGCGGGCGCCCGCGCGGCAATTACCGGCTTGCCCGAGGCATCGATCTCGGTGCCGTCGGCGGTCTCGGTGATGATGCCGCCGCTCGACGCGGCCGGGGGACGCGACGGCGTCGCGGCGGCCACGCGGGTGTCGCCGTTGTCGCTGCCGCTGGTGGCAGCGGGCGCGGGCGCCTGGGGCACCGGCAGCGGCTTGACCTTGTTGCGGTCGGGAATCTCGATCGGGATGTCGACCGACACCGGGCGCGGCTGGGTGTCGAACAGCAGCGGGAAACCGATCACGCCCAGCAGCACCAGCACCGCGGCGCCCAGCAGGCGGTGGCGGGCGCGACGGCGCATGGATTCGACACTTTCCGCCGGCACCGCAGCCGGTGCGCTGCGTCCTTCGTTGCCTTGTGGGCCGCGCGCGCGGAACTTGAAAAACGCCATGAAGTTCGGTCCCTGAAGGAGTGCTGCGAGTGATGCGGGAAGCTGCGGAATCCGGCGAGATCGACCTGCGAATCGGCCGCCGGGCGACAAGGTTTAGGACAGGTGTTTGGCTTGCAGCCGGGGGGTGCCATGCTCGAGCACGCCGCCCACGGTGAAGAACGATCCGAAGACCACGATTCTATCAGCGGGGTCCGCGCGCTCGATGGCCGCCTGGAGCGCCTGCATGGGGCCGGCGAAGACCTCGCCGGCGGCGTCCTTGCGCGTGTTCTGCGCCTGCCATGCGGCCAGCAGGTCGGCCGCCTTGGCGGCGCGCGCGGTCGGCAGGTCGGTGAAGTACCAGCGATCGATCAGCGGCCCGATGCGCGCGAGGATCGGCGCCAGGTCCTTGTCCGCCATCACGCCGAACACGGCATGGGTGGTCGGGTAGAAGCCCATCGCGTCGAGGTTCTCGGTCAGCGCGGCCACGGCGTGCGCGTTGTGCGCCACGTCGAACACCAGCACCGGCTGGCCCGGCACGATCTGGAAGCGCCCCGGCAGCTCGACCATCGCGAGGCCGCTGCGGATCGCCTGTGCCGTCACCGGCAGCTGCTGGCGCAGTGATTCGAGCGCCGCCAGCACGCCGGCCGCGTTGACCAGCTGGTTGGCGCCGCGCAGCGCCGGATAGGCCAGCCCGCTGTAGCGCCGGCCGCGGCCGCTCCAGCCCCACTGCTGCTTGTCGCCCGAGACGTTGAAGTCGCGCCCGAAGCGCCAGAGGTCGGCGCCGATGGCCTCGGCATGGTCGACCACGCTCTGCGGCGGCATCGGGTCGCTCACGATGGCCGGCTTGCCGGCGCGCAGGATGCCCGCTTTCTCGAAGCCGATGCTCTCGCGGTCGGGGCCGAGGAATTCCATGTGGTCGAGGTCGATGCTGGTGATCACCGAGCAGTCGGCATCGATGATGTTGACGGCGTCGAGCCGCCCGCCCAGGCCCACCTCGAGGATCGCCACGTCGGGCTTCTCCTCGATCATGCAGCGCAGGATGCCGAGCGTCGTGAACTCGAAATAGGTCAGCGGCAGGTCACCCCGGGCCTTTTCCACGGCTTCGAAGTTTGCTACCAATTTGGAAGCATCGACCGATTGGCCCGACAGGCGCAGCCGCTCCTCGAAGTGCACCAGGTGGGGCGAGGTGAAGACCGCCGTGCGATAGCCGGCGTGCATCAGGATCGACTCCAGCATGGCGCAGGTCGAGCCCTTGCCGTTGGTGCCGGCCACCGTGATCACGGGGCAGCCGAAGCGCAGCGCCATGCGCTGGGCCATCTCGCGCGCGCGCTCGAGTCCGAGCTCGATGTTCTTGGGATGCAGGCGCTCGGCGCGCTCGAGCCAGTCGTTCAGGGTTTCCATGGAGGCCGGGATTGTCGCCCACCCGCCGCTCGCGCATCATCGGCGCCATGACAACCCCTTCGACCACTCTGTACGGCATTCCGAACTGCGACACCGTCAAGCGCGCCCGCGCCTGGCTAGCCGACCACGACATCGCCTACGCCTTCCACGATTTCAAGAAACAGGGCGTGCCCGAGGCCGAACTCGACCGCTGGCTGGCCGCGCTGGGCTGGGAGACGCTGGTCAACCGCCGCGGCACCACCTGGCGCAAGCTCGACGACGCCACGCGCGAATCGGTGGTCGACGCCGCCTCGGCGCGCGCCGTGCTGCTCGCCAATCCCAGCCTGATCAAGCGGCCGGTGGTGGACTGGCGCCAAAAAGCGCGCCAGGCCGACATCACGGCGGGTTTCGACGCCGAACAATGGGCCAAGTCGCTGTAAGCGCCTGTGAAAAACCGTGCTGTGAACGCCGTGTAAATGCCGGAACCCGCCTGGCGGGCCGGCGTCGAACCCGGACCGGGCGCGGCCGGGCAACCCTCGCAGCGCACCGCGTCCGATCCGCAGGAGTCTCCAACATGAATACCCAGACCATCCGTACCGTCCTCGGCCTCTCGCTGGCCGGCGTCCTCGCCGCCAGCGCGGGCCTGGTCCACGCCCAGTCGGGCCAGACCGTGCAGGCGCGCGTGCTCTCGGCCACGCCGGTGCGCGACGGCGCCGGCACCAGCTACAACGTCACCTACGAGTACAACGGCCGCCGCTACACCACGCGCACCGACTACCAGCCGGGCGCCACCATCCCCGTCGAGGCCAACGCCTATGGCGTGACCACCGCGCCGGTGACGCCGCAGAACCGGCTCACGCCCTACCCGGTCGAAAGCGACAACCGCGGCTATGCCCAGCAGCAGGGCCAGCAATACAGCACGGGCTCGCCCTGGGACGACGTCGTGCCTGAGCCGGGCGTGGTGGTATCGGGCACGCAGCCGGCCCCGGTCTATGCCCAGCCCGCCTACCCGGCCGCGGTCTATCCGGCGCCGGTCTACGTGCAGCCGGCCTATGCCTATCCGCAGCCCTACGTCTACCCGCCGGTCGGCATCTCGCTGAACCTCGGCTACTCGCGCGGCTGGGGCGGCGGCTACCGGGGCTACGGCGGTTACCGCGGCGGCTACGGCGGCTGGCGCGGTGGCGGCTACCACGGCTGGCACCACTGAGCCGGCCGGCCGGCCAGGCGCCGTCGGCCAAGCCCCTAAAATCGAGGACTTCTCCAACCCCTGAGGGGTGCGCCGCCCGCGCGGTGCCGTCCTCGACCAGCCGAACGCCCCCGGCGCCGGCGCCATTCCATGACGATTACCGACACCCTGAACAGCGCCGCTGTGGCCACCAAGGCCAATGTCTACTTCGACGGCAAGTGCGTGAGCCACAGCCTCACGCTGGCCGACGGCACGAAGAAATCGGTCGGCGTGATCCTGCCGTCCACCCTGACCTTCAACACCGGCGCCCCCGAGATCATGGAAGGCACCGCCGGCAGCTGCGAATACCAGCTCGCGGGCAGCACCGAGTGGATCGCCTCCGGCCCCGGCCAGAAGTTCGACGTTCCGGGCAACTCCAGCTTCCAGATCCGCGTGAGCGGCGAGCCCTACAGCTACATCTGCCACTTCGGCTGAACCGCACGGAGCCACCCAGCATGTCGACCATCCTCCAAAACGTCCCCGCCGGCCAGAAGGTCGGCATCGCCTTCTCGGGCGGCCTCGATACCAGCGCGGCGCTGCACTGGATGCGCAACAAGGGCGCGATCCCCTACGCCTACACCGCCAACCTCGGCCAGCCCGACGAGCCCGACTACGACGAGATCCCGCGCAAGGCGATGCTCTACGGCGCCGAGAACGCACGCCTGATCGACTGCCGCGCGCAGCTCGCCAACGAAGGCCTGGCCGCGCTGCAGGCCGGCGCCTTCCACGTCACGACGGCCGGCGTCACCTACTTCAACACCACGCCGCTGGGCCGCGCGGTCACCGGCACGATGCTGGTGTCGGCCATGAAGGAAGACGACGTCCACATCTGGGGCGACGGCAGCACCTACAAGGGCAACGACATCGAGCGCTTCTACCGCTACGGCCTGCTGACCAACCCGGGCCTGAAGATCTACAAGCCCTGGCTCGACCAGGTCTTCATCGACGAGCTCGGCGGCCGCGCCGAAATGTCGGCCTTCATGCAGCAGGCCGGCTTCGCCTACAAGATGTCGGCCGAGAAGGCCTACTCGACCGACTCCAACATGCTCGGCGCCACGCATGAAGCCAAGGACCTCGAGCACCTCAACAGCGGCATCCAGATCGTGCAGCCGATCATGGGCGTGGCCTTCTGGAAGGACGAGGTCGAAGTCAAGCGCGAAACCGTCTCGGTGCGCTTCGAGGAAGGCGTGCCGGTCGCACTCAACGGCGTGAGCTACCCCAACCTGGTCGAGCTGATCCTCGAAGCCAACCGCATCGGCGGACGCCACGGCCTGGGCATGAGCGACCAGATCGAGAACCGCATCATCGAGGCCAAGAGCCGCGGCATCTACGAGGCCCCCGGCCTCGCGCTGCTGTTCATCGCCTACGAGCGCCTGGTGACCGGCATCCACAACGAGGACACCATCGAGCAGTACCGCGACCACGGCCGCCGCCTGGGCCGCCTGCTCTACCAGGGCCGCTGGTTCGACCCGCAGGCCATCATGCTGCGCGAAACCGCCCAGCGCTGGGTGGCGCGCGCGATCACCGGCGAGGTCACGGTCGAGCTGCGCCGCGGCAACGACTACTCGATCCTCAACACCGAGTCGCCGAACCTCACCTACAAGCCCGAACGCCTGAGCATGGAGAAGGTCGAGGGCGCGTTCACGCCGCTGGACCGCATCGGCCAGCTGACCATGCGCAACCTCGACATCGTCGACACGCGCGAGAAGCTCGGCATCTACACCAAGACCGGCCTGCTGGCCTCGAGCCAGGGCGCGGCGCTGCCGAAGCTCGCGAACGACGACAGCGGCAAGTAAGCCCATCCGCCCATCCGGCTTCGAATGAAAAAAGCAGGCCTCGCGCCTGCTTTTTTTTGGGGTGCGACCGGCGCGAGGCGCTCAGTCCCCACCGCCTCCGCCACCGCAGCCACCACCGCAGCCGCCGCCATCCGCACCGCCGCCGGAAGAATCACCACCGCCGCCATCGCCGCCGCTCGATTCGCTGCCGCCGAAGCCGCCCGCGTCACCGCCGCAGCCGCCGCTCGAGGAACCGCCTTCGCCGAAGCTCGTGCCGCAGTGGGCATCGGAGCCGGCCTGCCGGTCGATGTCGCGGCAGTCGGGCACGTAGTTGAAGCCGCCCTCGATGCCGAACTTGGCGTCGAGCGCGAACAGCAAGGGCAGCCGCGCCGGCTTGCGCGGATCGATGCTCTCCTCCTTGCAGGCCCAGTACCAGCTGCGGCGCAGGCCGTCGTTGCGCTTGGGATCGCGCCCCAGCACCTCGGCCGGCGTGTGGTGCAAGAGGCCGCCGAAGGCCGCCTGGCACCAGTGCTGGTAGCCCTGGGTATGGAGGATGAACTCGTGCCAGGCGGTGTCGGCCACCTTCGAGGGCATGCCGACGAACTTGCGCCCGCTGCGCAGGTGCGCCATGAAGAACTGCCGCAGGCCGCGCAGCACCAGCTCGGCATCGCGCCGGCTCAGCTGCGGATGGGCCGCGATCAGCTTGTGGACCAGGAAGGGCGGCAGCCGCGCCTCGCGAACGAACTGGCGGCGCAGGCTGGTTTCGAACCAGCCCATCACCACCACCAGCAGGCCCGCGCCAATCAGCCCGAGCACCATGCTCCACCAGCGCCCGCTCGAGAACGCCAGCGCGGCAATTGCCGCCAGGATCACCAGCCGCCGCAGCCACACCAGCGCGAAGATGCGCCGGCGGTAGTTCAGGGGCAGGAAGTCGAGGTCCATGTCCCCGGGTGTTCAGACCACCACCGGCTCGGGCTCGAGCCGGATGCCGAAGCGCTCGTACACGCTGGTCTGGATCGCCTTGGCCAGCGTCATCACCTCGCCGCCGGTCACCGGGTTCTCGCTGCCGCCGCGGTTGACCAGCACCAGCGCCTGCTTCTCGTAGACGCCGGCATTGCCCACCGACTTGCCCTTCCAGCCGCAGGCGTCGATCAGCCAGCCGGCCGCGAGCTTGATGCTGCCGTCGTCCATCGGGTAATGCACGATCTTCGGCTCGCGCGCGATGATGTCGGCGCACTGCTCGGGCGTGACGGTCGGGTTCTTGAAGAAGCTGCCCGCGTTGCCCAGCACCCGCCAATCGGGCAGCTTGGCGCGGCGGATGGCGCAGATCCAGTCGAAGATGTCGTTCGCATCGGGCGTGAAGTTGCCGGTCTCCTCCATCCTGCGTTCCAGGTCGAGGTAGCCCGCCACCGCCTTCCAGGGCTTGGGCAGCCGGAAGCGCACGCGCGTGATGAGCGCGCGGCCCGCCAGGCCGAAGTCGTTGGCGCCGCCGGCGCCGCGCACGTGCTTGAACACCGAGTCGCGATAGCCGAAGGCGCACTGGGCCGCGTCGAGCGTGAAGCTGCGGCCGGTTTCCAGGTCGAAGGCATCGAGCGAATCGAAGCGGTCCTGCAGCTCGACGCCGTAGGCGCCGATGTTCTGCACCGGCGAGCCGCCCACCGTGCCCGGGATCATCGCGAGGTTCTCGAGCCCCGGGTAGCCCTGCGCCAGCGTCCACTGCACGGTGTCGTGCCAGACCTCGCCGGCGCCGGCCTCCACGATCCAGGCGCGCGGGGTCTCCTCGACCAGCCGGCGGCCCCGGATCTCCACCTTCAGGACCAGCGGCTTCACGTCGCCGGTCAACACGATATTGCTGCCGCCGCCCAGCACGAAACGCGGCGCGTCGCGCCATTCGGTGTCGGCATGCAGCGCGGCCAGGTCGGCCTCGCTCGCGATGCGCACCAGGTGCTGCGCGCGCGCGACGATGCCGAAGCTGTTGTACGGCTGCAGCGGGACGTTGTGCTCCACGATCATGGGAGAATTGTCGCATCCAGCTACCGTGACACCTGAGGAGAGCCCATGCCGTCTTTCGACACCGTCTGCGAACCCAATCTGCCCGAGGTCAAGAACGCCGTCGAGAACACCGCCAAGGAAATCGCCACCCGTTTCGACTTCAAGGGCACCGCGGCCGCGGTCGAGCTCAAGGACAAGGAAATCACCATGACCGGCGATGCCGAGTTCCAGCTCGTGCAGGTCGAGGACATCCTGCGCAGCAAGCTCACCAAGCGCAGCGTCGACGTGCGTTTCCTCGACAAGGGCGACGTGCAGAAGATCGGCGGCGACAAGGTCAAGCAGGTCATCAAGATCAAGAACGGCATCGAGGGCGACATCGCCAAGAAGATCCAGCGCCTGATCAAGGACAGCAAGCTCAAGGTGCAGGCCGCGATCCAGGGCGACGCGGTGCGCGTCACCGGTGCCAAGCGCGACGACCTGCAGGCCGCCATGGCGCTGATCAAGAAGGACGTGCCCGATACCCCACTGTCCTTCAACAACTTCCGCGACTGAGCCCCGGCCCATGAAGGCATTCGCCGTCGCCGCGTTCGTCCTGGCCGCGGTGGCGGCGCCGTCGGCCCAGGCGGCCGACTCGGTCATGCTGACCGGCACCATCGGCAGCCGCGCGATCCTGATCGTCAACGGCAGCGCGCCCAAGACGGTGGCGGTGGGCGAGAGCTTCCAGGGCGTGAAGCTGGTTTCGCTGCAGTCCGAGCAGGCGGTGGTCGAGTCCGAGGGCAAGCGCGTCACGCTGCGCATGGACACGCCCGTGAGCATCGGCGGTGGCGGCCCCTCGGGCGGCAGCGGCAACCGCATCGTGCTGCCGGCCGACAGCCGCGGCCATTTCATGACCCAGGGCCTGATCAACGATCGCCCGGTCACCTTCATGCTCGACACCGGCGCGACCACGGTCGCCATGTCGGTGGCCGACGCGCAGCGCATCGGCCTCGACTACAGCAAGGGCCGGCCGGTGCAGGTCAACACCGCCAACGGCGTGGCACCCGGCTACCTGCTGCGGCTGCGCTCGGTGCGCGTGGGCGACGTCGAGGTCTACGACCTCGAGGCCATCGTCTCGCCGCAGTCCATGCCCTTCGTGCTGCTGGGCAACAGCTTCATCAACCGCTTCTCGATGCGGCGCGACGCCGACCAGATGGTGCTCGAGAAGCGCTACTGAAGCGAAGCGCGAATCAGGCCTGCGCGGCCGTCACCACGATCTCGATCTTGTAGCCGGTGTTGGCCATCTTGGCCTGCACCGTCGCGCGCGGCGGCGTGTTGCCGGCCGGGATCCAGGCGTCCCAGACCTCGTTCATCGCCGTGATGTCCGCGATGTCGGCCAGGAAGATCTGGGTCATGAGGATGCGCGACTTGTCGCTGCCGGCCTCGGCCAGCAGGCGGTCGACCATGGCCAGCACCTGCTGGGTCTGGCCGCGGATGTCCTGCGTGGTGTCGTCGGGCACCTGGCCCGCGAGGTAGATGGTGCCGTTGTGCACCGCGGTCTCGGAAAGACGCGGTCCGACGTGGAAGCGGGTGATGGTGCCCATGGTGATTCCTTCAGTCCTTTTTCTTTTTGGAGCCCAGTTTGGACTCGGTGCCGGCGGCGAGCCGGCGGATGTTCTCGCGATGCCGCCAGATCAGCAGCAGGCTCATGACGATGATGGCGACCAGCGCCGTGCGGCTCAGCGGCCACGCGATGCCGCCGCCGATCAGGTAGTAGGCCGGCGCGAAGAAGGCGGCGACCAGCGAGGAGAGCGAGGAGTAGCGGAAGAACACCGCGATGATCAGCCAGGTGGCGCCGGTCGCGAGCCCGAGCCAGGGCGCGATGCCCACCAGCACGCCGGCCGCCGTCGCCACGCCCTTGCCGCCCTGGAAGCCGAAGAACACCGGGTACAGGTGGCCGAGGAAGGCGGCCACGCCAGCCACCGCGGCCACGCCGTCGTCCAGGCCCCATTGGGCGCCCCAGTGACGGATCACGAACACCGGCACCCAGCCCTTGACCGCGTCCAGCAGCAGCGTGGCCAGCGCCGCGCCCTTGTTGCCCGAGCGCAGCACGTTGGTCGCGCCGGGGTTCTTGCTGCCGTAGCTGCGCGGGTCGGCCATGCCGAGCGCCCTGCTCACGATGACGGCGAAGGACAGCGAGCCGAGCAGGTACGACGCCACGATGGCGATCAGGGTAGGCAGGTGAAAGGTCAAGGCGGGTCTCCGCGGATCGGTGTTGTTCTTCGGGGGACGCATCGCCGCGCCGATGCGCCCCGGGCGGGACGCGCAGCGCCGACGATCGAATCGCAGGAGCCGGCTATTCTGCCAGCGCGCACTCCACCGGGGTCGCACCCAGCAGCTGCACGCACACCTGCGGGTCGATGCCGATCAAGTAACCGCGCCGCCCGCCGTTGAGCACGATGCGCGGCAGCGCGAGCACCGTCGCCTCCACGTACACCGGCATTTCGCGCCTGGTGCCGAAGGGCGAGGTGCCGCCCACCATGTAGCCGCTGTGGCGCTGCGCCACCTCGGGCTTGCAGGGCTCGACCGACTTGGCGCCGATCTGGCGCGCGAGGTTCTTGGTCGACACCGTGCGGTTGCCGTGCATCAGCACCACCAGCGGCCTGGCGTCCTGGTCCTGCATCACCAGCGTCTTGATCACCATGAACGGGTCGAGCCCCAGCATCTCGGCGCCGCGCTGGGCGCCGCCGTGCTCCATGTATTCGTAGGGGTGCTCGGTGAACGCGACCTTGTGGGCGCGCAAGAGCTGGGTGGCGGGCGTCTCGGAGACGTGGGCGTTCTTCCTGGCCATGGCGGGCGAGGCCGGCTCAGGCGGCCGGGTCGCGGATCTCCCAGCGGATCGCGTCGATCTGCGCCAGCAGTTCGGGCGACAGCGTCGTGCCCCAGGCATCGATGTCCTCGTCGAGCTGCTCGACCGTGCGCACGCCGATGATGGTGCTCGCCACCTGCCACTTGGTGTAGCAGAAGGCCAGCGCGAGCTTCACCGGCGTCAGGCCGTTGTCGCGCGCGAGCTGGTTGTAGCGGCGCGCGGCCTTGAGCGCGTCGGGCCGGCCCCAGCGCAGCTTGCGCACCGATTCGTAGCGCGTGATGCGTGCTTCCTGCGGTGCGTCCGGGCCGGTGATGCCGCTCTGGTCGTACTTGCCGGTCAGCAGGCCGTAGGCCAGCGGCGAATAGGCCAGCAGCGACACGCCGAGCCGGTGCATGGTTTCGTCCAGGCCGTTCTCGGCGCCGCGGCTCGCGAGGTTGTAGACGTTCTGCACCGTCGCCACGCGCGGCAGCCCGTGCTCCTCGGCCAGGCGCACGAACTCGTGCACGCCGTAGGGCGTCTCGTTCGACAGGCCGATGGCGCGGATCTTCCCCGCCTTCACCAGCCCGGCCAGCGCCTCGAGCTGTTCGCGGATCGGGGTCTGCGAGACCTCCTTGGCCGGGTCGTAGTAGATGTTGCCGAAGGCCGGCACGTGGCGCTCGGGCCAGTGGATCTGGTAGAGGTCGATCACGTCGGTCTGCAGGCGCTTGAGGCTCGCGTCGCACGAGGCCACGATGTCCGCGCCCGTCATGCCCACGCCTTCGCGCACCCAGGGCGTGTTGCGCAGCGGGCCCGCGACCTTGCTCGCCAGCGTCAGCTTCCGGCGCGCGCCGGGGTTGGCCGCGAACCAGTTGCCGATGATGGTCTCGGTCGCGCCGTAGGTCTCCTGGCGCGTGGGCACCGAGTACATCTCGGCCGTGTCGATGAAGTCGACGCCGCGCTCGAGCGAGCGCGCCAGGATGGCATGGGCCGTGGGCTCGTCGACCTGCTCGCCGAAGGTCATGGTGCCGAGGCAGATGGGCGTGACGTGAAGGTCGCTCCGACCGAGTCTGATTTTTTGCATGCGCGGAAATGTACCGCCGGGCTTCGCGGCGCGCTGGCGGCGGCGCCAAACCCGAGCGGCGCGGCCGTCACGCCGCTGTCGTCTGGCGGACTGTGCGCATCGACCCGGCTCCTTATCATCGGAGCCATGTACCACGCCCTCCGTCCCTCGCGCAGCGAATTCGTGCCCGTGCGCAACCTCCGCTACCACGTGCGCCTCTGGGGCCAGCCCTCGGCCGAGCGGCCGCCGCTGGTGCTGGTGCACGGCTGGATGGACGTGGCCGCCTCCTGGCAGTTCGTGGTCGACGCGCTGGCCGAGGAACGCTTCATCGTCGCGCCCGACTGGCGCGGCTTCGGCCTCACCGACGGCGGCGGGGTCGACAACTACTGGCTGCCCGACTACCTGGCCGACCTCGAATGGCTGCTCGACCACTACGCGGGCGAAGGCGAATCGGCGCGCCCGGTCGACCTCGTGGGCCACAGCATGGGCGGCAACGTCGTCATGCACTACGCGGGCGTGCGGCCCGAGCGCATCCGCCGGCTGGTCAACCTCGAGGGCTTCGGCATGCCCGCGCGCCAGCCCGAGGAAGCGCCCGCGCGCTACGGCCAATGGATCGACGAACTCAAGCGGCTGCACCGCGGCGAACTCGAGCTCGCCGGCTACTCGGCCGTCGACGGCGTGGCGCGCCGGCTCATGAAGACCAACCCGCGGCTGTCGCAGGACAAGGCCGACTGGCTCGCGAGCCACTGGTCGGCCAGCCGCGCGCAGCCCGACGGCAGCGCGCGCTGGCAGATCCTCGGCGAGGCCGCGCACAAGGTCGTCAACGCCAACATCTTCCGCGTCGACGAGGTGCGCGCGCTCTATGCGCGCATTGCCGCGCCCACGCTGATGATCGAAGCGGCCGACGATAGCCTCCAGGGCTGGTGGAAGAACCGCTACACGCTCGAGGAATTCCACCAGCGGCTGGCCTCGGTGCCCTCGGTGCGCATCGAGCAGCTGGCCGATGCCGGCCACATGCTGCACCACGACCAGCCGCAGCGGGTGGCGAAGCTGATCGAGGATTTCCTTACCTAGTCAGGCCTGCTGCACGGCGCGCCGCAACGCCGCGCGCGCCAGCAGCCGCGTCGAATCGAGCGTCGGCAGCGCCGAGTTCGCATCGCCGATGATCAGCGGGATCTCGGTGCAACCCAGCACCACCGCGTCGCAGCCCTCCTCTACCTTCATGCGCTCGATCACGCGCTGGAAGCTCGCCACGCCCTCGGGGCTGAAGATGCCGTTGACCAGCTCGTCCATGATCACGCGCCCGGTCTCGTCGCGCTCCCGTGCGTTCGGCCGGCGGTACTCGAGGCCGCGCGCCGCGAACCTGGACGGATAGACCTCGCTGTCGACCAGCCAGCGCGTGCCCGTGATGCCGATGCGCCGGAAGCCGCGCCGCACGGCCTCGTCGGCCGCCACCTCGGCGATGTGCAGCCAGGGCAACGGCGAACGCGGCGCCACGTACTCGAAGGCCAGGTGGATCGTGTTGTCGGGGCAGATCAGGAAGTCGGCACCCGCGGCCTGCAGCTTGCGCGCCGAAGCGAGCATCAGCTCGCCCACGCCGGCCACGTCGCCCGCATCGAGGCAGTGCACGTAGTCCGCGAGCGAGGGCGTGTGCATCGACACCTCGGGATGCGCATGGGGCCCGAGCAGCGCGGCACCCTCCACGCAGATGGTCTTGTAGCAAAGGGCCGCTCCTTCGGCGGAGCAGCCCACGATTCCGATGTGTTGGGTCATGCCTGCGATCCTATGACCGCTGTCCGCATATGCAAGCTTGCGAATATTCGTTCGCGCGCGCGGCAGCGGCTCCTAGAGTGCCCGGTTCAGTTCTGGAGCCTCTCTCTCATGCGCCCTTTCCCCCTTTCCCGCCGCCTGGCCCTGGCCGGCGGCCTCGCCCTCACGCTGGGCCTCGCGGTCGCGGCTCAGGCCGCCGACCTGCGCGTCGGCTTCATGCCGGGCCCGTACCGCGACGCCTTCACCAAGGGCATCGAGCCCCAGCTCGCCAAGCTCGGCTACACCGTCAAGTACGTCGAATTCAGCCAGGGCGTGCAGCCCAACGACGCCGTCGAGCGCGGCCAGATCGACGCCAACATCTTCCAGCACACGCTCTACCTCAACGCCACCAACCAGCAGCAGAACTTCGACCTGGTGCCGATCGTCCACGTGCCGACGCCGCCGATGGGTCTCTATTCGCAGCGCCACAAGTCGCTGGCCAGCGTGCCCGACGGCGCCACCGTCACGCTGCCGGCCGACCCGGTGAACGCGGCGCGCGCGCTCAACATCCTCGCGGCCATCGGCTGGGTACAGCTCAAGGCAGGCGTGAACCCGCTGAGCGTGTCCGAGCGCGACATCGCGAGCAATCCCAAGCGCCTGAAGCTGGTGCCGCTCGATGCCGCCCAGGCACCGCGCTCGCTGGCCGACGCCGACCTCGCGGCCGTGCAGGGCAACTTCGCCGTCGCCTCGGGCCTCAAGCTCACCGAGGCGCTCAAGCTCGAGGACATGACCCTGCCCTACGTCAACGTGGTGGCGGTCAAGCGCGGCAACGAGAACGCGAAGTTCGCGAAGGACATCGTCGCGGCCTACCAGTCGGCCGAGTTCCAGCGCGTCTTCCTCGCCAATCCCGTGTGGGCCGGCTACCGGCTGCCCGACTACTTCTCGAAATGATCGCCCCATGAGCGGCTCCACCACCCGCGGCGCGCCTCCCCGGCGGCTGCACCTGAACGTCAACATCCTGCACTCGGGCTTCGTGCCCTCGGCCTGGCGCCTGCCCGAGGCCGACCCCTGGGCCTTCGCCGACATCCAGCACTACATCCGCACCGCGCGAATCGCGGAAGCGGGCAAGCTCGACGCGATCTTCCTGGCCGACAACGCGGCCATCGTCGACCAGATCCACTTCCGCCCGATCACCGCGCTCGAGCCCACCATCCTGCTGGCCTGCGTGGCCGCGGCCACCACTCACATCGGGCTGATCGCCACCGCCTCGACCAGCTACAACGAGCCCTACAACATCGCGCGCCGCTTCTCCACGCTCGACCACGTGAGCAACGGCCGCGCGGGCTGGAACATGGTGACCACGGCCGACCTGCCCTCGGCGCGCAACTTCGGCCTCGAGGCCACGCCCGACCATGCGAAGCGCTACGCGCGCGCCTCGGAGTTCGCCGACATCGTGAAGGCGCTGTGGGACAGCTGGGAAGACGGCGCCTTTGTCGGCGACAAGGCCACGGGCAGCTTCGTCGACGCCACCAGGGTGCACCCCATCGCGCACCGCGGCGAGCACTTCGCGGTGCAGGGCCCGCTGAACCTACCGCGCGCGCCGCAGGGCCATCCGGTGCTGGTACAGGCCGGCGCCTCGGCCGACGGGCGCGAGCTCGCCTCGCGCCATGCCGAGGCCGTGTTCTCGGCCTCGCAGTCCTTCGAGGAATCGCTGGCCTATGCGCGCGCCCTCAAGACCCGCGCGGCCGAGCTGGGCCGCGGCCCCGACGCGGTGAAGGTGCTCGCGGGCCTCACCACCATCGTCGGCGGCACCGAGGCCGAGGCGCTGCGCCGCCGCGACGAGCTGGTCGACCTGATCCCCTGGGACTACAGCCTCACGCGCATCGCGGGCACGCTGGGCATCACGCCCGATCGCCTGAAGCTCGACGAGCGCCTGCCCGAGAACCTGCCGCTGCCCGGCAATGGCAACGGTAACCACACCTTCTTCAATGCGGTGGTGGCGGCCGGCCGCACCCATGGCTACACGGTGCGCCAGCTGATCCGCGAGCTCGCGGGCGGCGGCGGCCACCGCGTGATCGTGGGCACGCCCGAGCAGATCGCCGACGACATCGAGCACTGGTTCAAGGGCGGCGCGGCCGACGGCTTCAACCTCATGCCCGATGCGCTGCCGCACGGGCTCGAGCATTTCGTCGACGGGGTGGTGCCGATCCTGCAGAAGCGCGGGCTGTTCCGCACCGATTACGAGGGGCGTACCTTGCGCGATCACCTGGGGCTGGCGCGGCCCGAAGGACGGACGGCGCAGCGCCTGGCGGCTTAGAAAGAAGAAGGAGAAACGCCGCCCAGGGGAGCGGCGGCGGGCCTCAACCCTCGTCGGCGTCGTTCCCCGTCAGCGACAGCACCTCTTCGACGAAGGCCTCGAACGCCGGCAGCGCCGCATGCGGCAGCGCATCGTCCGCGCCCTCGCCGTCGTCGAAGAACACCCGGGCCCGCCCCACCGGCAGCGCGACCCATTCGCCGGCCTCGAGCAGCAGGCCCAGATAGCCCTCGCCCTCGGGCACGTAGAACAACCCGGCCTGCCCGAGCACGCGAACCTCCTCGCCCGCGAGGGGCGCGGGGGCGTCCTCGCGCCCCCATCGCACGCCCTGCGCGGCCAGCCGGTCGGTGATCCAGCCGTCGCACACATGGGTGTCGCTCCAGCTCGCTTGCGCATCGAACACGGCCAGCACGGGCATGGGAAGGTCCCTCTCAGAAAAGTAGTTGGTTTATTGCAGGAAGCTGGGCTTCGCGTAGCCCTGGAACTTGGTATCGACCACCGTCTTGAACTCCTTCGAGTGGTAGGCCTCCACGAGGTCCTTGGCCCAGGCGGTGTTCTTGTCCGCGGTCTTCACGGCCACGACATTCAGGTAGTAGTCGGGCGTCTTCTCGAGCACCACCGCTTCGGTGAGCTTCAGGCCCGAGGAGATCGCGAAGTTGCCGTTGATGATCGCGTACTCGGTGTCGCCGAGCGAGCGCGGCAATTGTGCAGCCTCGAGCGGAATGAACTTCAGCTTCCTGGGGTTGTCGGCCACGTCCTTCTCGGAAGCGCGCAGCGGATCCACGCCCTGCTTGATCGTGATCAGCTTGTTCTGCTCCAGCAGCACCAGCGCGCGCGCCAGGTTGCTCGGATCGTTCGGCAGCGTCACGCGGTCGCCGTCCTTCAGGTCGGCCAGCGTCTTGCGCTTGGTCGAGTACACGCCCAGTGGCGCGATCGGGCCCTGCACCAGCTCGGCCAGGTCCAGCTTCTGGTCGGCCGCGAATTTCTTCAGGTAGACCTGGTGCTGGAAGAAGTTGGCGTCGAGCGAACCCTGGGCCAGCGCCAGGTTGGGCTGTACGTAATCGTTGAATTCGACCAGCTTCACCTTGTAGCCCTTCTTCTCGAGGATCGGCACGATGCCTTGCTTGAGCTGGTCGATGTTCGAGCCGGCGGTGCCGCCGATCGTGAGGTTCTTCTTGGCGTCCTGCGCCTGCGCCGGCAGCGAGAGGCCGCCGAGCGACAGCGCGGCGAGGGACAGGGCGAGGACGGAACGGCGCAGCAGTGCGGTGGTCATGACGGAAGGCTTTGCAGGAAAGAAAGAGAAAAGGGAACGGGAGAAGAAACGAATCAACGCTTGTCGAGCCTGCGCGCCGCGGTGTTGCCGACGAATTGCAGGATCTGTACCAGCACCACGAGCAGCGCCACGGTGAGCACCATCACGTCGGTCTGGAAGCGGTAGTAGCCGTAGCGGATGGCCAGGTCGCCGATGCCGCCGCCGCCCACCACGCCGGCGATCGCCGAGTAGGAGAGGAAGCTCACCGCCAGCACCGTGAGCGCCAGCACCAGGCCCGAGCGGGCCTCGACCACCAGCACGCGCCAGACGATCTGCAGCTCCGAGGCGCCCATCGCATGGGCCGCCTCGATCACGCCGCGCGGCACCTCGCGCAGGCACTGGTCGACCAGCCGCGCGAAATAGGGAATGGCCGCGAAGGACAGCGGCACCGCCGCGGCCAGCGGCCCGATCGAGGTGCCCGCGATGATGCGCGTGAACGGCACCAGCGCCACCAGCAGGATGATGAACGGGAAGGAGCGCACCGTGTTCACGAGCCAGTTCAGGATCAGGAACGCGGGCCGGTTGGCGAGCGACTGGCCCGGGCCGAGCAGGAACAGCAGGATGCCCAGCGGCCCGCCGATCAGCACCGCGGCCGACAGGCCGATGGCCAGCATCATGAAGGTCTGGCCGGTGGCGACCCAGAGCTCGGGAAGGATGGGGGCGATGTTCTCAAACATAGGCCACCTCCAGCGCGCCGCGCTGCGTGGACACCGAGGCGCTGGCCGAAGCAGCCTCGCGCGCTTCGCGAGCATCGCGTTCGCGGCGCCGCACCAGCTCGTCGATCTCGCGGCCCAGCGCGGTCTTGCGCGCCTCGCTCGGCGCGGCATCGACCTCGAACTGCTCGACCAGCCGGCCCTTCTCGAGGATCGCCACGTTGCGGCACAGCACCTCGACCACCGACAGCTCGTGCGTCACGATCACGATGGTCACGCCGATCTTCTGGTTGATGTCGCGCAAGGTCTCGAGCAGCGAGCGCGTGGTCTCGCTGTCGAGCGCCGAGGTCGGTTCGTCGCACAGCAGCACCTGCGGGCGCGGCGCCAGCGCGCGGGCGATCGCCACGCGCTGCTTCTGGCCGCCCGAGAGCTGGGCCGGGTAGGTGTCGATCTTTTCCGACAGGCCCACCAGCGCCAGGCATTCGCGCACGCGGGCGTCGATCTCGGCGCGCGAGTGGCGGCCGTGGATCTTCAGCGGGAAGGCCACGTTGTCGAACACCGTGGCGTTCTGCAGCAGGTTGAACTGCTGGAAGATCATGCCGATGTTCTGGCGCGTGTCGCGCAGCTCGCGGCGCGACAGCGTCGTCAGGTCGCGCCCGCCGACCAGCACGCGGCCCGCGTCGGGCCGCTCGAGCAGGTTGATCAGGCGCAGAAGGGTCGACTTGCCGGCGCCGCTCTTGCCGATCAGGCCGAACACGTCGCCCTGCTGGATGTCGAGCGACAGCGATTGCACGGCGTCGAAGACCTCGCCGCTGGGCAGCGCGAAGGACTTCTGCACCGACTGGAGGCGGATGACCGGTTCCGCGCTGCCGCGGGCCGGGTCGGACGATGGGTTGCTCATGTCTGGGGAACCAAGGAACGGATGCGCGCGGCCGCCAACAGGAACACCGGCCACGGATTCGCAAAAAGGTGGCGAGTATGAAAAGAAAGGCATCGAAAGGGAACGAACAAATCGGGCGATGCTTATTCCCGAAATCACATAAGAAGGCGCCAACCTTCAACCACATACACCATAAAGCGAGCAGGGGCTCCGCCGCCGCGGCCTCCTTGCCGCCACCCTGGCGGCTTCCCTCCTCGGCGGCATCGCCGGCGGCGCCCAGGCCCAGGACAACAAGAACACCGTCAAGGTCGGCATCTCGGTCGGCAACGCCGAGCAGATCTTCGAGGTGGTGAAGAAGGTCGCCGCCAAGGACGGCCTCACGGTCCAGGTCGTGGTCTTCAACGACTACCAACTGCCCAATGCCGCGCTCGCGGCCGGCGACCTCGACGCCAACGCCTTCCAGCACCAGCCCTTCCTCGACAACCAGATCAAGGCGCGCGGCTTCGACCTCGTGCCCGTGGGCCTGACCATCACCGCGCCGCTGGGCTTCTATTCGAAGAAGCTCAAGAGCATCGACCAGCTGTCCGAGGGCGCCGCGGTCGGCATCCAGAACGACCCGTCGAACGGCAACCGCGCGCTGTTGCTGCTGCAGCAGGCCGGCCTGATCACGCTCAAACCCGAGGCCGTGAAGAACAACACCGCCACCCCGCTCGACGTGGTGACCAACCCCAAGAAGCTCAAGCTGGTGTCGCTCGACGCCGCGCAGCTGCCGCGCTCGCTCGACGACCTCGCGATCGCCGCCATCAACAACGACTACGCCGAGAAGGCCGGCCTCTCGTTCAACAAGGACGCCGTCATCAAGGAATCGCCCAAAGGCCCCTACGCCAACCTGATCGCCGTGCGCCGCGCCGACAAGGACAAGCCCTGGGCCAAACGCCTCGTGGCGGCCTACCAGTCGCCCGAGGTCAGGAGCTTCATCGAGACGCAGTTCAAGGGCGCGCTGGTTCCCGCGTTCTGACGCCGCCGCCCCACGCGCCCTCCCGGCCCCCCTGCGCGCGCCGCGCCCAGGGGGCTTTTCGCCTTTGGCGGCACTGGAATGGCACTGCCCATGGGGTCATCCGCCACCCGTGAGAAAATGGCGGGTTCCCTGGAGGGCACGCCTCTCCTCCCCTCGCCAACCCACACAGTCAGGACCACCCCATGGACGCAGAACAAATCAACCAGATCGGCGCAACGCTTGCGGACCTGAGCGCCCGGACCGTGGATCTCCGGAGGTATCTTTGACTACGATGCCAAAGCCGAACGTCTGAGGACGGTCAACGCATCGCTCGAAGATCCCAACGTCTGGAACGACCCCAAGAAGGCCCAGGAGCTGGGCAAGGAAAAGAAGTCGCTCGACGACGTCGTCGTCACGCTCGACCGCCTCACCAGCGGCCTCGCGGACAACACCGAGCTCTACGAGATGTCGAAGGAGGAAGGCGACGTCGACGGCCTGCAGGCCATCGCCGATGACGCCGCCACGCTCGAAACCGACATCAAGCAGCTCGAGTTCCGCCGGATGTTCAACAACCCGGCCGACCCGCTGAACGCCTTCGTCGACATCCAGGCCGGCGCCGGCGGCACCGAGGCCTGCGACTGGGCCAGCATGCTGCTGCGCCAGTACACCAAGTACGCCGAGCGCAAGGGCTTCAAGATCCAGCTCGAGGACGAGACCCCGGGCGACACCGCCGGCATCAAGAGCGCGACCATCAAGGTCGAGGGCGACTACGCCTTCGGCCTGCTGCGCACCGAGACCGGCGTGCACCGCCTCGTGCGCAAGTCGCCGTTCGACTCCTCGGGCGGGCGCCACACCAGCTTCGCGAGCATCTTCGTCTACCCCGAGATCGACGACTCCATCGAGATCGAGATCAACCCGGCGGACGTGCGCACCGACACCTTCCGTGCCAGCGGCGCGGGCGGCCAGCACATCAACAAGACCGACTCGGCCGTGCGCCTCACGCACATCCCGACCGGCATCGTGGTGCAGTGCCAGGACGGCCGCAGCCAGCACAGCAACCGCGACGTGGCGTGGAAGCGCCTGCGTTCGCGCCTGTACGACCACGAGATGCGCAAGCGCATGGAAGAGCAGCAGAAGCTCGAGGACAGCAAGACCGACGTGGGCTGGGGCCACCAGATCCGCAGCTACGTGCTGGACAACAGCCGCATCAAGGACCTGCGCACCAACGTCGAGATCTCGGCCACCCAGAAGGTGCTCGACGGCGACCTCGACGTGTTCATCGAAGCCTCGCTCAAGCAGGGCGTCTGATCCCGCCTCCTCCTTTTCGTCACCACCGCAACCACCCGCGCAGCCCCGCATGAACCTCAACGGCAAGGTCGAAGCCCTGATCTTCGACATGGACGGCACCATGATCGACTCCATGCCCTGGCATGCGCGCTCGTGGGTCGAGTTCGTGGCGCGCCACGGCCTGGTGCTCGACGTGAGCGACATCCTCGCGCGCACCACGGGCCGCACCGGCGCCGAGTGCATGCGCGAGCTGTTCGAGCGCGAGCTGTCCGATGACGAGTGCCAGGCGCTGGTGCACGAGAAGGAAGAGATCTACCGCGCGATGTTCAGCGACAACTTCACCGAAGTCGCCGGCTTCACCGCCTTCGCCAGGGCCGCCGTCGCGCGCGGCCTGAAGGTGGCCGTGGGCACCGCGGGCGACCGCCACAACATCGAGTTCGCCATGTCGCGCCTGAAGATGGACCCGCTGCCGCTGGCCATCGTCGGCGGCGACGAAGGCTTCAGCGGCAAGCCCACGCCCGCCATCTTTCTCGAGGCCGCGCGCCGCATCGGCGTGGCGCCCGAACGCTGCATCGTGTTCGAGGACGCCCCCTTCGGCATCGAGGCCGCGCGCCGCGGTGGCATGCGCGCCGTGGCCGTGTGCAGCACCCACAGCGCCGCCGAGCTCGCCGGCCCCCACGTGATCGCCGCCGTGCGCGACTACAACGAACTCGCCCATTCGAATTTTCTGGAGACCCTCGATGCCGTTGCTGCCTGATTTCAGCGGTGCCCAAGCCGCACCGAACGCCATCCGCCGCGAAGACTACGCACCGCCGGCCTTCTGGATCGACACCGTCGACCTCACCTTCGACCTCGACCCGGCCAAGACCCGCGTGCTCAACCGCATGCGCCTGCGCCGCAACCCCGACGTGCCGGCGCAGCCGCTGCGCCTGGACGGCGACGAGCTCAACCTCGCGCGCGTGCTCGTCAACGGCCAGGGCGCCTCGTTCCGCATGGAAGGCGACCAGCTCGTGCTCGACGGCCTGCCCTCGGCCGAAGAAGGCTCGTTCGAGCTCGAGCTCTTCACCACCTGCTGCCCCATCAAGAACACCAAGCTGATGGGCCTGTTCGTGAGCGAGGACACCTTCTTCACGCAGTGCGAGGCCGAGGGCTTCCGCCGCATCACCTACTTCCTCGACCGGCCCGACGTGATGGCGATGTACACCGTCACCCTGCGCGCCGCCAAGGCCGCCTACCCGGTGCTGCTGTCGAACGGCAACCTGGTCGAGCACGGCGACCTGCCCGAGGGCCGCCACTTCGCCAAGTGGGTCGACCCCTTCAAGAAGCCCAGCTACCTGTTCGCGCTGGTCGCGGGCAAGCTGGTGGCGCGCGAGCAGCGCATCAAGGCGCGCAGCGGCAAGGAACACCTGCTGCAGGTGTACGTGCGCGCCGGCGACCTCGACAAGACCGAGCACGCGATGAACTCGCTGATCAACTCGGTGCTGTGGGACGAGGCCCGCTTCGGCCTGCCGCTGGACCTCGACCGCTTCATGATCGTGGCCACCAGCGACTTCAACATGGGCGCCATGGAGAACAAGGGCCTGAACATCTTCAACACGAAGTACGTTCTGGCCAACCAGGCCACGGCCACCGACGCCGACTACAGCAACATCGAGAGCGTGGTCGGCCACGAGTACTTCCACAACTGGTCGGGCGACCGCGTGACTTGCCGCGACTGGTTCCAGCTCTCGCTGAAGGAAGGCCTCACCGTCTTCCGCGACCAGGAGTTCAGCCAGGACCTGTGCGCCGACGCCTCGGCGCGCGCCGTCAAGCGCATCGAAGACGTGCGCGTGCTGCGCACCGCCCAGTTCCCCGAGGACGCCGGCCCCATGGCCCACCCGGTGCGGCCCGACAGCTACATCGAGATCAGCAACTTCTACACCGTCACCATCTACGAGAAGGGTGCCGAGGTCGTGCGCATGATGCAGACCCTGGTGGGCCGCAAGGGCTTCGAGAAGGGCATCACCCTCTACTTCGAGCGCCACGACGGCCAGGCCGTGACCTGCGACGACTTCGCCCAGGCCATCGCCGACGCCAACCCCGACTCCGAACTCGCGCGCCTGTTGCCCCAGTTCAAGCGCTGGTACAGCCAGGCCGGCACCCCGCGGCTGAAGGCCAGCGGCGTGTACGACAGCGCCAACCGCAGCTACACCCTCAGCGTGCTGCAGAGCTGCCCGCCCACCCCGGGCCAGCCCAACAAGGAACCGTTCGTCATCCCGCTCAACCTCGGCCTGCTCGACGCCAGCGGCCGCGAGCTGCCCGTGCAGCTCGAGGGCGAGGCCGAAGGCAGCGCCGGCACCCGCACCCTGGTGCTGTCGCGCGCCGGCGAACAGTTCACCTTCACCAACCTCGACGCCGAGCCCGTGCCCTCGATCCTGCGCGGCTTCAGCGCGCCGGTGATCCTCGACTTCGAGTACAGCGACGCCCAGCTGCTGACCCTGCTGGCCAACGACCCCGATCCCTTCAACCGCTGGGAAGCTGGCCAGCGCCTGGGCCTGCGCGCCGCGCTGCAGGGCATCGCCGCGCTGGCCACCGACACCACCCCGGTGCTCGGCGAGGCCTACCTCGAGGCCATGCGCAGCGTGCTGCGCCATCCGCAGCTCGACCCGGCCTTCAAGGAGCTGGTGCTCACCCTGCCGTCGGAAACCTACATCGCCGAGCAGCTCGACGTGGTCGATCCGCAGCGCGTGCACCTCGTGCGCGAAGCCATGCGCGCCCAGCTCGCCACCGCCCTGTTCAGCGACTGGCAGCAGGCCTACGAGGCGCACCACGACACCGGCGCCTACAGCCCCGATCCGCTGAGCTCGGGCCGCCGCGCCCTGGCCGGCATGGCGCTCAACTTCCTGTGCCTGGCCGCGCGCTCGTCGGGCGACACCGTCTGGCCCGGCAAGACCCTGCAGCGCTTCAAGGACGCGGGCAACATGACCGACCGCTTCAACGCGCTCAACGCCCTCGTCTCTTCGGGCCACACCCTGGCCGCGCAGGCGCTCGCACGCTTCCATGCGCTGTTCAAGAACGAGGCCCTGGTCATCGACAAGTGGTTCTCGCTGCAAGCCGGCGCCAGCGACCGCGGCGGCGACATCCTGCCGCTGGTGAAGCAGCTCATGAAGCACCCCGACTTCTCGCTGAAGAACCCCAACCGCGCGCGCAGCGTCATCTTCAGCTACTGCAGCGCCAACCCCGGCGCCTTCCACCGCCCCGACGCCGCCGGCTACGTGTTCTGGAGCGAGCGCGTCATCGAGCTCGACGCCCTCAACCCCCAGGTGGCCGCCCGCCTCGCGCGCGCCCTCGACCGCTGGAGCAAGCTCGCCGAGCCCTACCGCAGCGCCGCGCGCTAAGCAATCGCGCGCGTGGCCGCCAAGCCCGACCTGAGCAAGGACACCCACGAGGTCGTGACCCGCGCCCTGGCCGGCAGCTGATCCGCACACAAGCAACGCATCGAAGAGAAACCGAAGAACCCTCATGGCTCAACAGAAGATTTCCCTCACCCGCTACCTCGTCGAACAGCAGCGCGCCGACGGCCTCATCCCCGGCCAGCTGCGGCTGCTGCTCGAAGTGGTGGCCCGTGCCTGCAAGAGCATCAGCCAGGCCGTCAACAAGGGCGCCCTGGGCGGCGTGCTCGGCACCGCCGAGAGCGAGAACGTGCAGGGCGAGATCCAGAAGAAGCTGGACATCATCGCCAACGAGGTGCTGATCGAAGCCAACGAATGGGGCGGCCACCTCGCCGCCATGGCCAGCGAGGAGATGGACAGCATCTACGTCGTGCCCAACCGCTACCCGCAGGGCGAGTACCTGCTCATGTTCGACCCGCTCGACGGCAGCAGCAACATCGACGTCAACGTCAGCATCGGCACCATCTTCAGCGTGCTCAAGAAGCCCGAGGGCCACCCCGGCGTGCAGGAGGGCGACTTCCTCCAGGCCGGCACCCAGCAGGTGGCCGCCGGCTACTGCATCTACGGCCCGCAGACCACCCTCGTGCTGACCGTGGGCAACGGCGTCGCCATGTTCACCCTCGATCGCGAGCAGGGCAGCTTCGTGCTGACCCAGGAAGACATCCAGATTCCGCCCGACACCAAGGAATTCGCGATCAACATGAGCAACATGCGCCACTGGGACGAGCCCGTGAAGCGCTACATCGACGAATGCCTGGCCGGCAAGGAAGGCCCGCGCGGCAAGGACTTCAACATGCGCTGGATCGCCAGCATGGTGGCCGACGTGCACCGCATCCTGATGCGCGGCGGCGTGTTCATGTACCCCTGGGACAAGCGCGAGCCCGAGAAGGCCGGCAAGCTGCGCCTGATGTACGAGGCCAACCCCATGAGCTGGCTGGTGGAACAGGCCGGCGGCGCCGCCACCAACGGCAAGCAGCGCATCCTCGACCTGCAGCCCACCAAGCTGCACGAGCGCGTCAGCGTGATGTTGGGTTCGCGAAACGAAGTCGAGCGTTTGACCCAGTACCACGCTCAAAAGGACTGAAAACCTCGCTATAATTGAAGGCTTCGCCGGTGTAGCTCAGTCGGTAGAGCAGCTCATTCGTAATGAGAAGGTCGGGTGTTCGATTCATCTCTCCGGCACCAATCTGAAAAGCCCCGCTATTGAAAAGATAGCGGGGCTTTTTTCCTTGTGGCAGCCTCATGTCTCGTAGCTCGATTCATATGACGCGCGTGTTTCACACCTCTTTGCCCAAGGGCGGGCTCTTCGTCGGTGTCATCGCCGTCGCCCTGCATCTGCTCAGCGCTTCGTCGGCTTACGCCCAGCCCAAGGTCTACCGATGCGAGGCAAACGGCAAAGTCTCTTACTCAGACGCTCCCTGTGTAGGCGCCAAAGTCATCGATGCAACGCCGACCCAAGGCATGGACAAGATGGGCGGGAGCTCTCGCAAGGGCCGCGAAGTTCAGCAAGACGAGTTTCATCGTCAGTTCGACAGCGCCCTGCGCCCCTTACACGGACGCACACACGACGAGATGAACGTCGCTCGCCGCCGCGTGAACCTTCCGGCGAGTGATCAGGCGCAATGCAGCCATCTTGATCGCCTAATGCCTTCGCTCGAAGCCGATGCAAACCAGGCGAAGGCAGAAGCGAAGGCCAGAGCAGATGTAGAGCTCTACAAGGCGCGCAAGCGCTTCTTCGATTTGAAGTGCTAGCCCTGCACGGGCCAACGAGCACTCGCGTTATCGCTCGATGCTGCGCAGTTTTTCGATAAGCCCGTCGTTCTTCAACTTGGCGTGCTCACCATAGTGCACCTCGCGGTGGCAGGTCGGGCAAAGCGCCGCGACGAATCGAGGATGGTCAGGGCCGCCGTCTGAAACACGGGTAGTGTGGTGGGGTTCCAAGTAGTGATCCCCGCCCTTCCGTTTGAACGGTGCTGGCTGCTCGCAAAGTTCACAGTGCCCCGCAGCGCGCAGAAGCACATAGTCGCGAACCGCTCGGCTGCGCTCGTAGACAGTGCGATGGCTTGACTTGCCAACTTGAGAGCCATCTGCCTTTGCTGCGGCAACGGCTCGTTCTCTGGCCTCTTTCAACGAAGGGACTGTGGATAGCTGATCCACGTCTACAAGGTCACTGTGTTCCAACCTCGAAACCGGCACGAGTTTGAAGACGATCGCCTTGCGCTTCGCACCGTTGGTGTCCTCAGCATCTGTCCATGTGTGGCTGTCATAGACGAACTCACCCAGGTATTGCTGCCCTTTTCCTTTGCCCGGTGACTGAAACAGATGAAGCGCGCGAGCGTTCAACGAATGGTTGAGGATCGCGAGATTGCCCCGCTTCAACACCATGTCTGCCTGCTGGCCCTCGCCTGTGTATAGGAAGCTGCCGTCTGCCAGCGGTACGTCGGCATAGCCATGTCGATTTCCGCTCTCGCCGGTAAACAAAAAAATAACCGGGAAGTTTTTCGAGGGCGAGATGCCGCTTCGCTGGCTGCCTCCAAATGGTCCATGGAGGTCCGTTAGACGGTTATAGATTCTTCCAACCTCAAAGGAAGGCAGGACAGCACTTGGCTCAGGCACGGACTGATCTTTCTGCCGCGGGCGCTCGTGGATCGAATTCGTTAATGATTAGAAATATACTTTAACGATCATCCTCAAAACCCACCGAGCCAGAGCGGCCGTGAGCAAGTACGTGTCAGCGCCAGACACGCCTTGTGAAGCACAGGAAAGGTGAGACGTGAGCGACCTTCATGGCGAGCCACACCAGCCCCCGCTGGTTGATGTTCAACGTCTTGCAAAAGAACTCGAAGCATTCGCAGCAGCGCGCGATTGGACGCAGTTCCACTCACCCAAGAACCTCGTCATGGCTTTGACCGGCGAAGTCGGCGAGCTCAACGAGATCTTTCAATGGATGACCGAAAAGGCATCCATCAAGGCTGGGACCGATCCGCAGACCGCGCAGGCGGTACAGGATGAACTCGCCGACGTTCTGCTCTACCTCGTGCGCCTGTCCTCGGTCTTGGGCGTGGACCTGAATGCCGCCGTGCAGCAAAAGCTCGAAGCCAACGAACTCCGCTACCCCGCCGACAAAGTCCGCGGCAGCAGCAAGAAGGCCACCAAGGAACGCGGAGCGAGCTCGCAGTGATCGTCTACGAAGCCAGCAAAGGTCAGTTCCTCAGCGACAACGACGACAGGGACATCGAAGACGTCATCCTCGGCAAGTACCACAGCGTGACAGGCCGCAAGGTTCCCACGGCAGAGATGCGCGCGTGGAAAGAATCCTTGGGCTACATGTCGAAGGTTCTTCGCGACCCGTTGATCCCTGATGACGTGGGCGTCGCAGTCGAGCTTCACATCCCGCAGAGTTCCAAGCGCATCGACATCAGCCTCACGGGTCGCGACGCCGCTCAATCAAAGAAGGTCGTGATCGTCGAGCTGAAGCAATGGGAGAAGGTGCGGGCTTCCACCAAGGATGCCCTGGTCACCACCTATTTGGGCAAGGGCCAGCGCGAAGTAGTCCACCCTTCCTACCAAGCATGGTCGTACGCCTCCCTGCTCGAAGGCTTCAACGAAGCGGTGCACACGGGCGATATCGACGTCCAGGCCTGCGCATACCTGCACAACTACGAACGCGATGGCGTGATCGATTCCGATCACTACGCTGGCTACATCGAGAAGGCCCCGCTGTTCCTCAAGGGCGAGACCGAGCGCAGCCAACTGCGGACCTTCATCAAGCAGCACATCAAGTACGGCGATCCGAAAGTCCTGTATGAGCTGGTCAACGGAAGGATTCGACCGTCGAAGGCTTTGAGCGATAGCTTGGCGGGACTGCTCAAAGGAAACGCCGAGTTCATCCTGATCGACGATCAGAAGGAAGCGTACGAGCACATCTTGGCGGCCGGTCGCTCCGCATCTGCAACGCATCCCAAGGTAGTGATCGTCGAAGGAGGACCAGGGACCGGCAAAACGGTCTTGGCCATCAACGCACTGGTCGCGCTGACGAGCGCGGGGCTCAACTGCAAGTACGTCTCTAAGAACGCCGCACCCCGGCGGGTGTACGAGAGCAAGCTGGCAGGCACGATGCGGCGCACTCAGTACTCGAATCTATTCGTAGGCTCTGGCGGTTTCATCGATACGCCTGCCAATACCTTCGACGTCCTGATCGTGGACGAAGCTCACCGGCTGAACGAAAAGAGTGGCCTCTACGGCAACCTCGGCGAAAACCAAATCAAGGAATTGGTCGCTGCTTCCAAGTGCACTGTGTTCTTCATCGATGAGGACCAGCGTGTCGCGATGAGCGACATCGGCACCAAGGAAGCGATCCGCGGCTTCGGCGGCGGCAAAGGTGCCGAGTTGCTCGAACACGAACTAGCCTCTCAGTTCAGGTGCAGCGGATCGGACGGCTACATCGCTTGGCTCGACAACACGCTCGACGTTCGCGAAACCGCCAACAAGACGCTCACGGATACGAGCTTCGAATTCCGTGTCTTCGATACACCCGGCGCGCTCCACGCCGCCATCGAGCAAAAGAACTCGACGAATGCCGCCCGCGTGGTTGCCGGCTACTGCTGGCCTTGGACCAGCAAGAAGAGCCCGCAATCCTTCGACATCGTGATCGGCTCGGACTATCGCAGGCGCTGGAACTTGGATGTCGATGGCAGCTTGTGGATCGTCGCGCCCAACTCGATCAACGAAGTCGGCTGTATCCATACCTGCCAAGGCCTCGAAGTCGAGTACATCGGCGTGATCATCGGCCCCGATCTGATCGTGCGAGATGGCGAAGTCGTCACCGTGCCTGAAGCGCGGGACCGTCACGACAAGACGTTGCGCGGCTATAAGACACAGGTGAAGGCCACGCCCGAAAAGGCCAAGGCCTTGGCTGCTCTGATCATCAAGAACACCTACCGTACGCTCATGACGCGTGGCATGAAGGGCTGCTACATCTACTGCAGCGACGCTGAGACGACTGAATACTTTAGATCTCGAATTTCCGGACACTGACAGCGTTTGCTTGACCCGTATGGAAGCGGGCCACAAATGTCAATCACCCGGAGTGACGTTCACCTCCCCGCCTCTCCCTCCTACGATCCTCCCCAAGCAAAGGGGCCAAGAGGATCGAAATGCCACAGTACTGCGTCAACAAGACCGCACAACTCAATGGCGACCATGAGGTACACGCACAGGGGTGCATTTTTTGGCCGCATCCGGTGAACACGCTGTCGCTCGACTGGCACGAGGACTGCCGTTCGGCGATGCAGACGGCGCGGGCGTTCTATCGACAGGTCAATGGCTGCCGCTACTGCTCGCCGGCCTGCCACACGGGGCCGCGCGCGTCGAACGACGACATCGGGCCGATCAGCTATCGCGGCGCATCCAAGGAAGATGCGGGGCCGGAATTTCTCTCGGCCCACTCGCTGCGCTTGCGCGAGATCAAGCAGCGCCTGGGCTGCTGGACGCGCCCGGGCCGCGCAGCACCTGAGGCGCCACCTCCTGCAGCAAGTCTTCGGCGTCGCGCGTGAGGTCCGAGGCGATCCACATCATCATGTCGCGCCGCCTCGGGCCTATCTCCTCGAACCAGTCGCTGCCCATGCCGTAGCAACTGCTCAGCAGCGCATGCAGCTGAGACAACTTGTTCTCGAGTAGATCGAATGCATCCGGCGCGGTGGGCGGGATGAACGCGGAGGGCGCGGGGACGCCGGCCATAATCTCGTCAGCCATTTGGTGTGCTCTCTTTCCAAAGCTTTGCACGTCACTTGGTTAGACGGCCGGGGTGTTAGCGCACCTCGGCCGTCGTCTTTTGTGCCTCGCCTTCGCGCTTGCTATGGATGCTCGCGGAGGACGGGACCCCTTGGAATGTAGGGAGAGAACGAGGGCCAGGCTAGGCCCTTGGGGTGAACAATTGTGGACCCGGCGATTTGGTTGGCGCGGTCGTGACAAGCGCGCAACTCAGCGCGACATCAATGCCCGAAACCGCTCGAAGTAGTCCCCACTCCACCGCCCATAAACCTCCGCATCGAGGTTCTCGATCTTGTAGAAATCGTTCGCATCGAAGTGCGAGAACAGGCAGCGCAGGGTGCCCAGCATCACCCAGTGCGCGAGTCGGCGATGCGCCGGGTCGACCTCCTGCTGTTTCAGCACCAACGCGATGTCGGCAATGAGCGGCACGAGCAGCGCCTCGTCGAACATGCGGTCCTCGAAGAGCGCATGACAGAAGGTGCCCTCGACCTCGTCGTCGCGGTTGTCGCGCAGGTTCTGCACCGCCGCCTCGAGGGTTCGGCCCGGGTCCGCGTGCGCTTCAGCCCGGATACCGGTCATTGAAGCCGCTGCCAGTCGGGTATTTCGTGAAGAACGAGATCTCGCCATGCGTGCCTATCGAGAGATTGAAAACTCCCACGCCCATCTCGCGCAACCCGAGGTCATAGGCGTAGATCCTCTCCTCGACCTCGTCGACGAGCGAGAACACCATGTCCTCGACGATGCCCTCGTATTCGGCGACGAGCGCGAGCAGCTCCGCGGGGAAGTCGTTGCGCAGCAAGCGCCCGCGAAAGAAGAAGTCGATCTTCTCGTCCGGAATGAATTCGACGGTGGCGTACACCTCGCCGCCGCGGCGCGAAACGATGTGGTCGATCATGTTCATCCTGCGCATCCCTTGAATGCGCTGAGCAGCTTTCCCTTGTTCGCATTGAATCCATCCACGCCCTCGGGATGGATCAGCCTGGCGTGATTCTGTCCCAGCGCGCCCTTGGAAGGGTCGTGAATCACGTCGAAGCCCGTGGCGCGCAGGTCGGCCGCGCCGATCTCGCCCACGCTGGCCGCGGGGCGGTTGGGAAAGGCCTTGTTCCAGATGCCCATGGCCTCGTCGGCGCTGTTGGCGCGGATCACCGACACGCCCGGTGGATTGAGCTTGCCCTTGCCGATCGCATCGAGCTCGCGCGCGTTGAAATCGAAGTTGAAGGGGCCGTCGGTGCTCACGCGATACACCTTGGCGGCATCGGGCAGCGGCGAGCCCTTCTCCAGGGTGTTGAGGCCCCAGGGATCGATCCACGCGATGGGGTTCGGCGCATAGGCATGCAGATTCATGCCACCGGCCAGGCCGATCGGGTCGGGGCCGATGAAGCGGCCGATGTCGGGGTCGTAGTAGCGGAAGGTGTTGTAGTGCAGGCCGGTGTCGCGGTCGAGGTACTGCCCCTGCAGGCGCAGGTTCTGCTCGATGCGCGGCGAATCGTCGTCCCGTGGCGTTGCGGACAGCGCCGGCCGGCCATCGAGCGTGGCGAGTTCCCAGTGCTCGGAGACGGTCGCGCCCCAGGTCCGGTAGCTGGCACGCCAGCAGAGGCGGCCCTGCTCGTCGCTCAACTCCTCGGGCCGGCCCGCGGTGTCGGTGTGGAAATGGCGGATGCGCTCGCTGTGCGACGCACCGGTGCCAGGTTGCGACGCCTCCAGGCGCGCGAGCGGCACGTAGCTGCCGGGCTCGTAGACGTAGGCCACGGCCTGCCCGCCACGGCGCTCCTCGATGAGCCGCATGCCCTCCCAGACGAAACGCGTGTGCCCGAAGGCATCGCGCTTGGCCACGCGTCGCCCGAGTGCGTCGTAGTCGAAGCGGGTGGTCTGGCTGATCGCCTCGGGCGTGTGCGGGCGCCGCGTCGTGTGCACGGCAGCGAGGCGGTTCTCGTCGTCCCAGTCGAAGCGCTGCTCGGTGTGCCGCCCCGACTTCTTGCAGACCAGGCGGCCGTGGCCGTCATACACGTAGCGATGGGCACCGCTCACGCGCACGAGGTTGTCGCGCAGTTGCGGCGGCGCGAAGGTCGCGGCGGCGTCGAGCAGATTGCCCGCGGGGTCGTAGCCGAAGCGCTCGTGCCGGTCGCCGCGATCGGCGCGATCGGGCTGCTGCGCCGCGCCGACGATGCGCACGCGCTCCTCTACGCGTCCGGTCGCGTCATAGCGGTAGCCGGTCGCGCCTTCTATGGAATGACGACTGCCGCGCAGCTCGCCCACGGCATCGTGCCGGTACTCCTTCATCAGGCCATCGAGCACACGCGCATCGGCGGTGCCGACACTGTCCATCGCACGCCGCCAATCCTCGTCGGCGGTCGAGAAGGCGCCGGCCAGCGCGCCCGGCCGGCACCACGACGCGCTGCGCCGCCCGAGCGGATCGAGCGCGAAGCGCAGCGACAGCGCACCCTGGCTGCGCGCCACCTCGCGATGCAGGGCGTCGCGCTCGATGTCGCACACGACACGTCGCCGCGCGGGTTCGCCCGCGGACTCGTGCGAGAAGTCGATCCGGTGCAGGTGGCCCGAACCGTAGTGGAGGTAGTCGAGCACGCGTCGCCCGTCGTCCGCACCGCTGGCGCCGCCCGCGCCATCCAGCGCGGGCAGCACGGTGCGCGTGCGGTTGCCGAAGGCATCGTGCTCGTGATGCAGTGCGTGGCGTTCGCCGCTGCGCTCGTCGATGGCGATCTCGCTGACGATGCGGCCGAGGCGGTCGTAGGCCAGGCAGGTGCGATGCAGGGGACGCAGCGTGGCCGATGCGCCCTCGCCCTCCACCACCTCGAGCTTGAGCGCCTCGACCAGCCTGTCGAGCAGGTCGTAGCGGTAACGATAGCGATGGCTTGCGGTGCGTTTCTCGAGCAGGCGGCCCGCGGCGTCGCGAACCAGCTCGGTGCGAAGCGGCCGCGCGATCCGGCGCGGTTGCGCGGCGGGGTCGAGCGAGAGGTCTTCGTCGCCGATGCCGGGCCAGTGCGTCACCGCCACCACGCGACCGTTGGCGTCGTGTTCGGTCTGCACGCGCGTGCCATCCACGCGACGCTCCTCGACGATGCGGTCGGCCTGGTCGCGCACGAACTCGAAGGCGCGGCCGTTCTCGTTGACCAGGCGCTGCAGTCGCCCGGCGGCGTCGTAGTGCCAGGCGATCTGGCGGCCCTCCGCGTCGCGCCGCAGCATCGGCTCGCCGCGCGAACCGAGCACGAAGTGCGTGCGGCGGCTCAGCGCGTCGGTCGCGGCCACGAGGCGGCCCGCGGCGTCGCGCTCGAAGCCCTGGTGGCTGCCGTCGGGCCGCGACACCGACAGCAGCCGGCCCCTGGCATCGTGCGCGAGCAGGGTCCGCTGGCCGAGCGCGTCGGTCACGGCCGCGAGGTAGCCCCAGCCGTCGTAGTCGTAGCGCGTGGTGCTGCCCGAGCAGTCCGTGAAGGCCGCGAGCTGCGCCCGCTCGTTCCAGCGCAGCTTCTGGCTGCCGCCATGGGGGTCGGTGACGCGAACGGGCAGGCCGCGCCGGTCGTAGGCGTACTCGGTGACATGCCCCAGCGGATCGGTCTCGCGCACGAGGTTGCCTTCGTCGCTGTAGGCATAGGTCCAGGCGCTGCCATCCGGCAGGGTCTCGTGCCACGGCAGGCCGAAGTCGGTCCAGCCGGTGCGCCAGGTGCGTCCCAACGCATCGGTGCGGCTGCAGGGAAAACCTTGCGCGTCGTAGTCGCACCGCATGGTCGCGCCATCGGGCTCGGTGAGCGTAGCCAGCAGTCCCAGCTCGTCATAGCGCGCCTGCCAGCGCTGGCCTTGCGCGTTGGTGTGGGAAACGAGCTGGTGCGCGTCGTTCCACTGCCACAGCAGCACGCGCCCGAGGTTGTCGACGACGCGGGTTTCGCCGAAAGCCTGGCCTGCGCGCGGCGGCGCGTAGCTCGCCTCGTAGCGGCGGCCGTCGCTGGTCCAGTGCCGGCGCACGCGAGCCTCGGCATTCACGCCGGTCCACTCGTAGTGGCATTCGAGGCCCGCCGCATCGGCATGGAAGCGCATCAGGCCCTGCCCGTCATAGCCGAAGCGGCGTGTCGCGGCGCCGGCGCGGTCCCTCACCTCGGCCAGCCTGCCTTCGGCATCGTGGCGGTAGGCGACCAGCAGGCCGGGCGTCTCGCCGCGGGCACCCGCCGCCAGGTGCACCGCGCACAGCCGCGCGGCGCCCGTGCGCTCCTCGTGCTCGAGCACGATGCGGCGACCGGTGCCGTCGACGATCTCGGCGAGCCGGCCCGATGCATCGTGGCTCAATGCAATGAAGTTGCCGTTGCGGTCCTCGAGCCTTGCCAGCCTGAGCGTGCAACCCGTCGGCGCATCGGCCGGCGGCGCCTCGAAGATGTAGAACAGCCCGCCGGGCACGTGGATGAAATAGTGGCCGCTCTCGGTTCGGCACAGTTCGACGCCCTCGCACGGGTCATGGCGCCGCGAGCCGGCGGGAATGTCGGGAAGCGGCAACTCGCGACCCTGCCGGTCGACGAGCGTCAGCATCCGCTGCCCGTCATGCCCCTGCCCCAGGCGCAGCAGCATCGAGTACGGCAGGTTCCAGCCCTGCCCCAACGGTCCGTCGTGGCGCAGGTCGCGGCTGTTGTAGAAGCGCTGCCACGCGATCGGCAGCGGGCCCGGCAGGCTGAAATCGAGCTCGCCCTCGCCGCCGAGGAACTTGGCGCCCGTGGCCGCGTGCACCGGGTTGCCGAACGAGCTCACCAGGCCATGGATGCCCAGGCCGACACCGACCGCGCCCTCGATCAGGCAAGGCAATGCCTGGCGGCCCTGGCGCGCGAGCTTCGGCAGGCAGCGCAGGCCGCGATAGATCATGACCACGTTGAACACGGTCACCAGCACCTTCGAGATCAGCGGCACCTCGTCGGCCACCTCGCGCACGCGCGCGGTCGGCCCGCCGATGAAGACATTGGGCGAACCCTCGCTGACCTTGGCGCCGCACTCGGTATGGTCGTCCTTGCGCGAGGCCACGCCGCGGTTGATGAACACGGTCTCGGCGCCCTCGGCCAGCAGGATCTGCGGCGAGTCGCGCGAGCAGCTCACGGTGTCCATCGGAATGTCGGGCGAGGCCCGCGCCGCGCCCACGGCCTTGCTGTTGACGAACACGTCCGACGAGGCACTGGTGATGGCGCCGGTCACGGTGAGCGTCTCGGGCACCAGCGCATCGGCGATCGATTCGCCGAGGCTCGCGCCCACATAGCCGCCGGCCATGCGCGCGCCGACCACCACCGCGCCCGCCACCAGCGGCCCCGCGAGCCCGCCGGTGCCGACCACGGCCGCCACGGCCACGCCGGCCGCGAAGCCCACGGCAATGCCGCCGATCAACCCGCCGGCGAACTTGGCCCAGAAGCGCGCATGCGCGTTGGTGTGGGCAATGGGGTCGTGCAGGCGCGCTGCGGGTTGGCCGGACATGGTCGATGGCGAGGCACGCAGCCGCGGTGCCGCGTCAGTCCCTGGGCTGGAAGCTCGCGAGCGTGCGCTGCCACAGCGCGAGCTCGCTCTCGCCGAAGGGCTCGGGGCTGCTCGCGGTGAGGATCAGCACCGCGCGGCCGTCGGGCAGTTGAAAGGCGGCCTGCCGCTGGTGCAGCGCCTGGCCGTTCTGCCTGAAGCGGGTGGCGATCTCGATCGCGGCCAGGCTGCGCATTGCGGGGCCCACGCCGATGGGGTTGCGCGAGGTCTCCTGCAGCTGGCTCACCTGGCGCTTGAGATCGTTCATCTGACGCTCGACGAACTGCGCCAGGGTTTCGTGCGCGCGCAAGGCGTCGCGGCTGACGATGAAGGTGACGCCGCTGCCGTCGGGCATGGCGAGCACGTTCATCGAGCGGTCGATGCGGCCGTCGCCGGGGAGGTCGAAGTGGCCTTCTTGGATGTGATAGCGCATGGGCGTCCTGCAGTTCAGTGGGGCGCGAAGACGATGTAGGCCAGGCAGTCGCGGCGGCGTTCCTTGAAGCCGAACGACAGCCGTCCCCATGTCGTCTCGGCGCTGAGGGTGATCGCCTCCTCGGGCGAACGGCCGCGCGGCACGCCGGTGAGCGACAGCAGCTGATGGCGTGCCCTCACCTCCTCGAGCGGGACGCAGCGGCCCTGCAACTCGATGACGAGAAATCCGGGGTGCCCGGGTTCACGCCGGATCCTCAGGTCGACGCTCGATATCTCGACACCATCGCCGAGGCGGATCGGCCCGCCCTCGAAGAAGCGGAACGGTTCGTCATCGGCCGACGAGGCTTCCGCCAAGTGCACCGGCAGAAGGCTCGCCACGGCCGGCGCCGAGAACGGAATCTGCGCGGACAAGGCATCGACCATGCTCCACAACGACAACGCAGACGACGGACCGTTCATCGCCGCGCTCACTTCGGGCCCTTCGGATTGCTTTGAGACATGGCCTTCAGGGCCTGGGGGTAGCCCTTGGCGTAGTAGTCGTAGTAGGACTCCTGGGTCGTCGAAGTCTTCCCGGTTCCGTAGATCGTGCCCATGGTCCTGATCGCCGATTCGGTGTCGCCCGTTTTCAAGGCGTTGTCGTAGGCGCCGTTGTAGATGGCCATGTGAATGGGATTGGTCGTCGCCTTGATGTCGTCCGCGCCCATCGCCAGCAGTTCGCGTTGCACCGTGATCTCGTTCATCTGTGCCGCGCCCTCCGACATCAGCATGCTGTCGATGTAGCTCTCCTTCGATTGAAGATCGATTTTTCCCGGATACAGCGCATGCCCGAGCTCGTGGGCGAGGTGCTCGTGGAACATCGCCGGGTTCGTCTTGACGTCGCTGTCGAGCGTGATCCGTTTGGTCTGCAGATTGGTGTGCGAGCCCTTGCCGTTCGGCCCATAGACGATCTTCCAGTTCGCATCCTTCAGCCTCTTCATCTGCTCGGCGAGAACCTTGGACTTGATGGACGAACCGGAGGTGGCCGCGCTCTGCGGTGTCGCCGGCGCGGCCGCCGCGGGCAAGGTGGGCGCCTGTTCCTCTTCGGTGGCCTCGGGCGGCGCCGCGCCCACCGGCGCCTCGCAGTTCAGGAAGATCTTCCCGCCCCGCTGATCCAGATCCTCCGTGAAGTTCACCAGCCCCTTCACGCCGCTGATCCGAATCGTCCCGTCCTCGAGCAGCACGATCGACGACTTGCCGCAGATCAGCGAGATGCTGGTCTTGCCCATCACGAACACGTCCTGGTCCACCGCCTGCACCAGCACCGACTTGCGGCCCACGAGGTTGGCGTTGCTCTCGGTCGAGGTCACCGAGGCATCGGTCTTGGCCACGAGGTTGATCGCGCCCTCGCTCGCATGCGAGACGATGTCGCCGCCCGAGACCACGTTGACCTGCCCGCCCTTGGCGATCTGCGTCAGCATGCCGCCCGCCACCAGTTGCGTGAGCTGCGCGCCGGTGGTGAGCGTCATGGCCGACTGCGAGCGCATCGACACGCTCTGGCCCGAGCTCACGACGATGGGCTTGGGGCTGATCATGGTCTGGCCCTCGGGGCTCACGATCGAGACCACGGGCTTGTCGATCCTGCGCGAGAGGTCGAGCATGCGCTGCGCATCGGCCATGGCGGGGTCGGCATCGCCCGAGACGCCGGCCTCGTCGGAAGCATCGCCCCCAGCCAGCGCGCTCACGGCCTGCGCCGCGCCGGCCAGCGACTGCACGCCCTGCGCCAACCCCATGAGCTGCTGGCCCTTGCCCTTGGCCATGGCGCCGACCAGCGCCTTGGTGGCGGCGATGGCCTGCCCGGCCGACTGCATCAGCGCGCCGCTCTGCGCGAGCGCGGCGCCCATGTGTTCGTGTCCGTCGGGGTTGTCGCGCGACACGCGCTGCGTGAAGTCCTGCGTGTAGGTGGTCAGCAGCAGGCCCTTGTCGGCGCGGATCGAACCCCACTCGTTGGTGCGCAGCTCGAAGCCGTAGCTGCGCTGCACCTCCGAGCCCTGGTTCATCAGGTAGCCCATGTGCAGGTGGGTGGCACCATGGTCGGTCGAGAGCTCGATGTGCTCGCTGCCGCGCTTGTCCTCGAAGCGCAGCATGTGCTTGCCGCCGCCGCCCTTGCTCCAGTGCGTCTGGATGCCCGACTGCGTCTTGTGGCGCGGCAGTTCCCAGGCCGGCATCTGCGCGGCGTTGTAGACGCAGCCGGTCACGATCGGATGGTCGGGGTCGCCGTTGAGGAAGTCGACGATCACCTCCTGCCCGATGCGCGGGATCTGCATGCTGCCGTAGCCGCCGCCGGCCCAGGTCTGCGAGACGCGGATCCAGCACGAGGCGTTCTCGTCGCGCTGGCCATAACGGTCCCAGTGGAACTGCACCTTGATGCGGCCGTACTCGTCGGTGTAAATCTCCTCGCCCGCGGGGCCCACCACCACCGCGGTCTGCGGGCCGGTGGTGCGCGGGCGCGGCGTGAGGCGCGGCACGCGGTAGGGCGCGCTGTCGGGCACCACCGCGAAGGCCTGGCGGTAGCTGGTGCTGCTGGTCGATTCGCCGTAGGCGGCGCCGGCGGCCGCCACGCGCAGCGCGTTCTCCTGGAAGTCGTGGCTCGCGGCCTCGATCAGGTAGCGGCGGTTGTCCTCGGCGTTCGGATGGCGCGCGAGGTCGAACAGGTAGCCGGGCGCGATGTGGCGCAGGTTGCCTTCGGCCTCGATCGATTCGCGCCGGCCGGTCTGCTGTTCGAGCCGCAGCCGCGCGTAGTTCTCGCCGTCGCCGAGTTCGGTGTAGCCGCCGGGCCAGTCGTAGATCTCGTAGCTGTCGCGGCTGTGGCCCGCGGGCTGGCGGCGCAGCGTGTCGATCTCGGCGTGCGGCTTCCTGAAGTCGTAGTCGTCGGTCGCGAAATGGCCCGAGGCGATGTCCTCGGCGTGGTGCCAGCTGTCGATGAAGTCCTGCTCGAGGATCTGCGCCGCGAGCACGCCCGCGTGGTAGGGCACCTTCACCGGGCCGGCGGGCAGCGGCGCATGCGAGCCCGCTCCGTCGCACAGCACGAGCTGATGGCTGCCTTTTGCATGCGCGAAGAAGTAGTAGATGCCCTCGGACTCCATGAGCCGGCTCACGAAGTCGAAGTCGGTCTCGCCGTACTGCACGCAGTAGTCCCAGCCGCGGTAGCTGCCGCTCAGGCGCGCGTCGATGCCGAAGCCGTAAGGCGCGAGCACCTCCTGCACGATGTCGGGCACGGACTTGAACTGGAAGATCTTGAAATCCGAGCGCCGCGTGGCATACCAGAGCCAGGGGCGCAGCACGGCTTCGTAGACGTGCATGTCGCCGTCGTCCTTGCCCACGCGCGCGAAGCGCGTGACCTGCCCGCTGATGAAGCGCTGCCCCGCGCCGCCGAGCTCGGTCGCGAGGTTGACCTCGATCGTCATGTCCTCGCCGAGCATCTGCCTGGCCGAGATGCCAGGCAGCTCGCTGACCAGCCGCACGCGCGATTCGAACAGCGTGGAGATCCGCTCCTGCCCCGTCATCGAACGGAACTTGAGGCGCTCGCCCAGGGCACTGTGGGCGATGAAGCTGCGGGTCATGGGGGCGGGGACCTTGCGACGAAGCGAATGCAACGCACAGGCGCACGCGGGCCGGCGCACCTCGCGCGCCGGCCCGCACGCGCGGTGCTCAGGCTTCCCTGTTTTCCTTGATGTTCCAGCCGAGCTGGGTTTCGGCGCCCTTGCCGCCCTTGTCGGTCTGTTCCCAATACTGCTGCTTGACCTTGGCGGCCTGGAACGCGTACTGCACGAACACCGCGTCGCTGCCCTGCTCGGCCGTGTACTGCACCGAGGTGACCAGCACCTCCTCGAGCGTCACGCGCGTGTATTCGATCTGGCTGCCGCCGGCCTTGCAGACCGAGACCTCGACCTTGCTCAGGTGCTTGCCGCTGGCGCAGTTCTTCATGACGGACGGCGCCGCCTTGTCGATGCGCGCGAGCACCTGCAGGTCGTTGAAGCTGGCCTTGCCCACGCCACCGCCGCCACCGCTGACCATGTTGCCGGGCTGGGTCGCGCCCCATGCGAAGGACTTGATGTCCGTCCAGTCCTTGTGGTTCGCGTCCTTCGATTCGCCATTCGCGCCTTCGACGCGCATGAACATGTCTACCGCCATGAGCTGCTCCCGTGTTGCGTTGAAACCGCCCGAACGGTAGGTGAAGCGCGGCGCGCTCGCCAGTGCAGAAGGTCATGGCGAAAAAAGCACTACCTGGCCCGAAGCTTAGGAACAATCGGTTCCTTGGCGGCCCCGGCACGCGAGTGCCGAAACAAGACGACACAAAAAAGCCCGTCATCTCTCGATGACGGGCCTTGCCTGGCAGGCGCCACCTATCGTTGCGGCGCTTCCGCGAGCCATCGCGCGACCAGCGCCGGCACCTGCTCGGTCGCCTTGCCGCGCATGAAGTCGAAGCCGCGCGGCACCTCCTCCATCTCGAGCGACACCAGCACCTTCTCGGCACTGTGGTGCGCATAGCGCGCGAGCGAGGCGGCCGGCTGCACCGCGAGCGAAGTGCCCACCACCAGCACGCGCGCGGCGCTGGCGACGTGCATCAGCGCCTCGTCGAAGTGCTGCACCGATTCGCCGAACCACACGATGTCGGGCCGCAGCTGCGTGCCGTCCTCGCACAGCTGGCCCATCTCGATCGCCGCGCCGTCGATGCGGTAGCGATGACGCCGCTCCGAGGTGCCGCGCGCATAGGCGAGCTCGCCGTGGATGTGCAGCACCTGCGTGGAGCCCGCGCGCTCGTGCAGCGCATCGACGTTCTGCGTGACGATGACCACCTCGTAGGCCGGCTCGAGCGAAGCGATGGCCGCGTGCGCCGCGTTGGGCTGGGCGGCCCAGGCCTTCTGGCGGCGCTCGTTGTAGAAGGCCTGCACGGTCTCGGGATGGCGCTGCCAGCCCTCGGGACTCGCGAGCTCCTGCCACGGATGGTTGTTCCACAGGCCCTTGGCATCGCGGAAGGTGGGCAGGCCGCTTTCGGCGCTCACGCCCGAGCCCGAGAGCACGACGATCTTGCGGGGTTGAACGGTGGTTGTCATGAAGAGGACTCCGAAGGGAACAAGAAACCCGGGGCGGCGTCGAACGCACACCCCGACCGACCCCGCCATGCGGGATTCTTTCGAGCGGCGACCGAGCGCCGCGAGAATGCCAGAAGCCCGCCGCGGCCTTTCACGCGACCGCGCGCACGCACCCGACCACGAGCCATGAACAGCACCACCACCTCCAACCGACCGCTGCAGCGCGTCTACCTTCTCGCCGTCGCCCTCGTGGTGTTCCTCGGTTGCTGGGTCGCGCCGATCGACACGCCCGCGCGCGCGCAGGTCGAGGACGGACTCAAGCGCGCCCTGACCACCTTCGCCGCGGCACGCGCGCTCGGCGCGGTGGTCTCGGTGGCGCAGGGCACGCAGGTCGATGCCACCCCCGGCGGTATCGGCGTGAGCCTCGCGCCGGGCCAGGCGCTCAAGCCGCTCAACGAACTGATCGAACAGTTCGCGGCCATCATGCTGGCGGCCAGCGTGTCCTTCGGCATCCAGCTCGTGCTGCTCAAGATCGGCGCGCATGCCTGGATGTCGGTGCTGGTCTGCGCGATGGCGCTGGCGTGGATCGCCTGGCGCTGGCACAGCGGCCGTTCGCCGCGCTGGCTGCAGTCGCTGTTGATCGGGCTGCTGCTGGTGCGCTTCGCGGTGCCGCTGTCGGCCATGGCCAACGAGGCGCTGTACCGCGTCTTCATGGCCGACGAGTACCAGTCGGCCCTCGCGCTGATCGAGAAGTCGCCGGCCGCCGTGGTCGACACCGCGCAGGAGGCGCAGCCGAATGCGCAGGAGGGCTGGAAGGAACGCATCGAGCGCTGGCTGCCGAAGCTGCCGAATCTCAAGGCCACCTACGACCAGATCATCCGCTCGGCCTCGGACTGGGCCGAGCGCATCGTGAAGCTGATCGCGCTGTTCGCGCTGCAGACCGTGGTGCTGCCGATCGCGCTGCTGTGGATGGCGTGGCGGGTGGCGCGGGCGCTGGTGCGCGAGCCGGCCAGGCCTGCATGAATGGCCCCACGTGCACGACTCGAACGTGCAACCCCCTGCTTCGTAGGCAGGTGCTCTGATCCATTGAGCTAACGCGGGATGGCGATGGTCTGGGTGGCAGGATTCGAACCTGCAGCCTCCTGCTTCCAGGGCAGGCCGTCTACCTGATTGACACTACACCCAGAGAAATTTGGTGCCTCGGGGGAGACTCGAACTCCCAGAATTCCGCTTCTAAGGCGGACACGTCTACCAATTGCGTCACCGAGGCTGAATGTGTTTTCTCTTGCTTGCCGAGGCGAGGGGCCGCGCCCAAGCGGCCCCGCCTCGTCGTTTCGAATTTTGAAGGAGCGTGCATGAGGCTTAGGGCTTCATGCGCCGCAGCACGATCGCTGCATGGGTCAAGGGTTCGGTGATGAGGCGCCAAAGCAAAAAAGGCCCGGAACCTTTCGGTGTCCGGGCCTCTTGGTGAAGAGCGCTTGGGAGGTCGTCGCCTAAGCGCGCCCTCCACCCGGATGCAGCCTGTGGTTCTCGTTCAGCCATGCAGCGACCGTGACGGCCAGCAGAGCGCGCACGAGCGGCCGGACCGGCATGGGTCGGAGGCTGTCGATGCAAATGCGGGCTGCGGTGGTCACGATGGGTCCTGTGGTGCTGTGTGTGGAATCGAAAATGCGCAGTCTGCTGCGCGAAGGAGTCGGACTGTAAATAGTCTTTACGCCGCCGTCAACATGCCGGCTGAAAAAATTTTGAAGTAAGGTTGCCCGCATGGCCGCACCCCATCCCACCACCTCCCATCCGCACTACGACCGCCTGATCGCCACCGCGCGCGGCCTGCCGCCGCTGCGCGTGGCGGTGGTGCATCCGGCCAATGCCGTGTCGCTCGAGGCAGCGCTCGCCTCGGCCGCGCTGGGGCTGATCGCGCCCACGCTGGTGGGCCCGCGCGCGAAGATCGAAGCGGCAGCGCACGAGATCGGCATCGACCTCTCGGGCATTGCCATCGTCGATGCGCCGCACAGCCATGCCGCGGCCGACGCGGCCGTGGCGATGGCCCTGCGCGGCGAGGTCGATGCATTGATGAAGGGCAGCCTGCACACCGACGAACTCATGGGCGCGGTGGTGCGCCGCGAAGGCGGCCTGCGCACCTCGCGCCGCATCAGCCATTGCTTCGTGATGGACGTGCCCGGCCATGCGCAGCCGCTGGTGATTTCCGATGCCGCGATCAACATCGCGCCCACGCTCGAGGAGAAGGTCGACATCGTGCAGAACGCGATCGACCTCGCGCATGCGCTGCTGATGCCGGCCGTGCGCGTGGCCATCCTCTCGGCGACCGAAACGGTCAATGCCAAGGTGCCCTCCACGCTCGACGCGGCCGTGCTCTGCAAGATGGCCGACCGCGGCCAGATCACGGGCGCGCAGCTCGACGGCCCGCTCGCGATGGACAACGCGATCGATGCCGAGGCCGCGCGCATCAAGGGCATCGTCTCGCCCGTGGCGGGCCGCGCCAACGTGCTGATCGTGCCCGACCTCGATGCCGGCAACATGCTCGCGAAGAGCCTGACCTTCCTCGGCGGCGCCTATGCGGCCGGCATCGTGCTCGGCACCAAGGTACCGGTGATCCTCACGAGCCGCGCCGATTCGGAAGCGGCACGGCTGGCCTCCTGCGCCGTCGCGTCGATGCTCGCGAAGGCGGGACGCGACCGGCTCATCAAGGCCGTGGGGTAGCCTTCGCCGATGACCATCGCACGCGAAACGCCCGACCAGCCCGAGGTGATCGCCCTGATCGCCGAGCTCGATGCCTACCAGGACAAGCTCTATCCACCCGAAAGCCGGCACCTGCTCGACCTCGCATCGTTGAAGCAGCCCCATGTGCTGTTCTTCGTCGCGCGCGATGAGGCGGGTCAGGCCATGGGTTGCGGCGCGGTGGTGCTCGGCGCCGCGCAGGGCGAGATCAAGCGCATGTACGTCGCGCCCGACTACCGCGGCAAGGGCATCGCGCGCCAGTTGCTGCAGGCACTGGAGTCCGCATCCATCGACGCGGGCTGCAAGCTGCTTCTGCTCGAAACGGGTCCGTTCCAGCCCGAGGCCCTCGCCCTCTATGCCTCGCTTGGCTACGAGCGGCGCGGCCCCTTCGGCGGCTACACCGACGACCCGCTCAGCGTCTTCATGCAGAAGACGCTTTACGCGTAGTTCAGCAGGATCTTCGCGAAGGCCTCGGGCGCGAGCCGCGGAATGTCGTGCGCGCAGTCGAGGCGGTGCGTGATCCACTCGGGGTCCTGCCGCAGCGCTTCGTACAGCGCGATGAACGGGCTGCCTTCCCAGCCGAAGGCGGCCACGTAGGCCTTGCAGCGTACCTGGCGCCAGTCGCCCGTCAACGCGATCGCCTGCAGGAAGGTGGCCATGGGATGGGCACGGCAGCGCTTGTCCAGGTGCCCCGGCGCCGCGCAGCTCAGGCCATCGGCCGCCACGCCTGCGATGAAGCGGTCGCGATAGGACTGACTGGTGAGCGACCATACCGAGTCGCCATGCGCGGGCACATAGGCATCGGCATAGACCAGCGCGCCGACGCGCGACGGCGCCCGGTCCGCCGCGCCCGTGATGACCATGCCCGCATACGAATGGCCGACGAGCACGGCGGGCGCATCGCCTTCGTGCAACACCTGCACCACCTCCTCGACATGGCTGTCGAGGTTGGCGCCGCGCGCGGGCTCGTCGCCCAGCCCCGACAGCATGAGCGCGCGCACCTCGTGCCCTTCGCCCGCCAGCAGTTGGCCGACGGCCTCGAAGGCCCAGCCTCCGTGCCAGCCGCCCGGCACCAGAACGAATTTCGCCATTCGACGTGTCCTCCATCGCAGCATGCGTTCGACAGGCTCTCATTGTCGCGTCGCGGCCCCGACCGCACAATGAAGCCGGCTCGCCGTCCACGCCCTCCAGGAGACACACGATGAAGATCCGAGAACTCGCCAGCGGCCTGCAGTTTCCCGAAGGACCGATCGCCCTGCGCGACGGCTCGGTGCTGCTGGTGGAGATCGCGCGCGGCACGCTCACGCGCGTGCGGCCCGATGGCCTGGTGCAGGTGGTGGCCGACCTCGGCGGCGGCCCGAACGGTGCCGCGATCGGCCCCGACGGCGCGGTCTACGTCTGCAACAACGGCGGCTTCAAGTGGCACACCGAGGCCGATGGCAGCGTGCGGCCCGTGGGCCAGGCCGAGGACTACTCGGGCGGGCGCATCGAGCGCGTGAACCTCGCGACCGGCCGCGCGGAGCGGATCTACGACACGGTCGAGGGCGGCGCGCTGTGCGGGCCCAACGACATCGTGTTCGACGCGCATGGCGGCTTCTACTTCACCGACCTCGGCAAGGTGCGCGAGCGCGACATGGACCGCGGCGGCCTGTTCTACGGCCATGCCGACGGCGCCGCCGCGCAGGCGATCGCGCGGCCCGTGATGACGCCCAACGGCATCGCGCTGTCGCCCGATGGCCAGACGCTCTACTACGCCGAAACCGAGGGCGCGCGCGTCTGGGCCTTCGACATCGTGGCGCCGGGCCGCGTGCGCAAGGATGGCTGGCCCTCGCCGCATGGCGGGCGCATGCTCTGCGCCTCGCCGGGCGGGCACTACCAGCGCTTCGATTCGATGGCGGTCGATGCGCTCGGCAATCTCTGCGTGGCGACGCTGCTGCATGGCGGCATCAGCATCGTGGCACCCGACGGCGGCCAGGTCGAGCACCTGTCGCTGCCCGACCGCTACACCACCAACATCTGCTTCGGCGGCCCCGGCCTGCGCACCGCCTTCGTCACGCTGTCGGGCAGCGGGCGGCTGATCGCGATCGACGACTGGCCCACGCCCGGGCTGGCGTTGAACCACGAGGCCTGAACTCCGCGCGCGGCGCGCGCCGCGCAAGCACATTCCCGCCGCTCGCGCTTGTACCGAGTTGCTGTTGTCGCGCCCGCGTCAGCACAGCATCTCGGTACAAGCGTGCGCGCACCTGCGTTCCTACGATGCCGGCTCACTCAACAACCAGGTGCGGAGACATGAAACGTCAGGACAGAGGTACGGGGATCAGGTGGCTGGCGGCCCTCGCTTTGAGCGCGGGCCTCGTGGCATGCGGCGGTGGTGGTGGCGGCGGTGGCGGTGGCTTCATACCGCTGCCGCCGGCATCGGGCGGCGGCGGCAATCCACCGCCGCCCGCGGTGGACGCGAACGCCTACGCCGATCCGATCCGGACCGCATCGGGCAAGGTCTCGGGCGAAACGGTCGGCGACGGCGACACGCGGGTGCACCAGTACAAGGGCATCCCCTACGGCGCGCCGCCGGTCGGCAACCTGCGCTGGAAGCCGCCGCAGCCGCCGGCCTCGTGGGACGGCGTCTATGCCGCCACCAGCTACAGCAAGATGGCGCCGCAGCCCTTCCCCGCGTCGCCCGTCTACGACGCCGTGCCCGAGTCGGGCATGGGCGAGGACGTGCTGCGCCTGAACATCACCACGCCCGCGAAGAAGAAGGGCGAGAAGCTGCCGGTGATGGTGCTGTTCCATGGCGGCGGCCTCACCACCGGCTCGGTGAACCGCGCGAGCGACAACCTGCCGAACCTGCCCAACCACGGCGTGGTGTCGGTCACGGTGCAGCACCGCATCGGCGCGCTCGGCTACATGGCGCATCCGGCGCTCACGGCCGAGTCGGCCAACAAGTCCTCGGGCAACTACGGCCAGCTCGACCTGGTCGCGGCGCTCAAGTGGGTGCAGGCGAACATCGAGGGCTTCGGCGGCGATCCGGGCAACGTCACCATCTGGGGCCACTCGGGCGGCGGCATGAAGACCAACTGGCTCGTGGCCTCGCCGCTGGCCAAGGGGCTGTTCCACCGCGCCATCGCCGAAGCCGGCTGGACCACCGCCGGCACGCCGCTCGCGCAGACCGAGCAGTACGGCGTGAAGCTGATGGCCAAGGTGGGCGCGGCCACCATCGACGAGCTGCGCAAGAAGCCGTGGCAGGACATCGTCGCGGCCTCGTTCGCGAGCGGCAGCGGCTACACCACGGCCTTCACGGTCGACGACTGGTCGCTGCCCGACACCATCGGCAACCTGATCCTCGACAACAAGCACAGCGACGTGCCCTTCATGGTGGGCAACGGCGGCGCCGAGATCACGGCGGCCAACCCGCTGCGCGGCAACTTCCTCAAGCAGATGGTGAAGGTGCAGAAGTCGCCGATCTACACCTACATCTTCACGCACGTGCCGGTGAACTGGGCCAACGCGGGCGTGGCGGCCTACCACGGTCTCGAGGTGTCCTACCAGTACGGCTCGCTCGCCACGGTCGGGCGCATCTACGGCACCTCGCTGCTGCCCGCGAGCCCCGACATCCCGCCCGATCCGGGCGTGAGCGATCGCGACTACAAGCTCAGCGACGAGGTGATGAGCATGTGGACCCGCTTCGCGACCACGGGCGATCCCAACGTCGCCAAGGTCGGCGTCACCTGGCCGAAGTACGACGATGCCGACCAGTACCTCGACATCGGCATTCCCTCGATCGTGAAGACCGGCTTCTCGACCGTGACGACGAAGCAGATGCCGCGCTGAACGCGCCGCCATGAAGAAGAAAGCCGCCGCGGGTTTCGCCCCGCAGCGGCTTTTTTGGTGGGCGCGCTCAGGAGAAGAACTTCACCGACTCGCGGTCGCGCGAGTACGACGGGCTCTGCCCGTACCAGTGCCGGTAGAAGTGCGAGAGATGGGCCGAGTCGCTCAGGCCCGCCTCGTGCGCGATGTCGGTGAGCGAGCGGCCCGAGTACAAGAGCTTGCACACGCGCACCTGCTTGCGCCAGCCCTGGTAGGCACGGAACGACAGCCCGAGCGAATCGGAGATCAGGTGCGACATGCGGTACGGCGAAAGCTCGAAGGCACGCGCGAGTTCGACCAGCGTGGCCTCGGGCTCCTCGTCGAGGTAGCGCAGCACCTGCATTACGCGCGCGTCGATGCGCTGCGTGCACGGCAACTGCTCCACCGCCGTCGAGACCAGGTCGCGAAAGATCTCCTCGGCCTGCGCGGGCTTGCGCGCGCCCTCGTGCATGCCCGCGAGAAAGCCGTCGAAGGGCCTGAAGGCCCTGCGCTCGAGCACATGCGCGCCCAGCGGCACGATGCCGCTGAAGGCGCTGAAGAAGGGCGAGGACGGCGGCAGGTTGATGCTCACCAGGCCCGCGTTCGACACGCTCAGCGTGCGCACCGTCTGCGGCGCCACCGCGATCGCGCCGCCCACGAACTGACGCCGCGGCGTGCGCAGCGTGAGCGGCGTGCCGTCGACGGAGAACAGCAGCACCGCATGGGGCCTGGAGGTGGCGGGGAAGTCGTCCTTGCGCGAGGCGTAGACGTAGGAATTCGCACTGAAGAAATACAGGTGGTCGGTCATCGGAGGGGGCAACCTGTCGTTCGGAAAGCAACGCGTGTTTGTGCATCACCACCCGGCATCCGGCCAGCGTGCTAACCCCTAGCGAGCCCGACGACGGGCGCTGGTCCTACGACACGACCTGGTAGTACAGGTTCTGCGGATGCCGTGCCTGCGCGAAGAAGAACCAGCGCTCGGCCAGCAAACCCGGCGCCTGCACCAGCACCGCGAGCAGCCACGGCAGCGCGGCCGCGCTCGCGAGGCCCCAGGCCAGCAGCAGCGCGGGCAGCGCGAAGGCCAGCAGCAGGAAGCCCAGCTTGACCTGGCGCAGCGCGAGCTGCGAGGCGCCATGGAAGAACTCGCGCGTGTTGAACGAGCCCGCCGACATGCCCATCGACTTCTGCACCAGCTTGTGCGTGCGGATGCCGGTGGCCGACTGCAGGGTCGAGCGCGGGCGCAGCCGCGCATTGCGGCGCAGCGTGAACGCGCGCACGGCCCAGGCCACGAGCGTGAAGGCCAGCGCCCACGGGCCGAAGGCCTGCACGAAGCGCGCCTCGCCGGCCACGGCGGCGAGCGCGCAGGCCAGCACCAGGCCCGACGACAGCCCGATCAGCATGAAGTTGGCGATGGTCAGCGGATGCGCCCACTCCTGGATGAAGCGCAGGCAGGCATAGATCATCGCGGTGCAGTACCACAGCGCGACGGCGCCCCCCAGCACCAGCACGGGCAGCAGCACCGACCACGGCGCGGCGACCCCGAGCCGCAGCGCGAGCCACCACAGCGCGACCAGCGCGATGAAGGCCGGCAGCACGATCACCTCGCGCGACATCCACGAGGTGCGCCACATCAGCACCGCGCGCCAGGCGCGCGTCTTGCGGCCCAGGTGCATGAACGAGGCCGCGAGGCCCGCGACCAGCAGCAGCTCGGCCAGCGCCAGCGCGCCGCCGAGGAAGGCCGGCGACAGCCCGAGGCCGAACAGCACCGCCAGCGCGAGCGCGGCCACCAGGCCCTGCGCGGCACCGGCCAGCGTGGTGAAGAAGAGGATCGAGAAGGCGGGATGCATGCGCGCTACTCCGGCGCGCCCTGCGCGGGCGCGGCCATGTTGCGGCGCGGCAGGTAGCGGTTGGCGGGGTTGGTCTCCCACTCGGGCATCAGCGGATAGCCGCCGCGCTCGCGGATCGCGCGCGAGACCTCGGAGTCGGGATCCTTCACGTCGCCGAACAGGCGCGCGCCGGTGGGGCAGGCCTTCACGCAGGCGGGCTTGCGGTCTTCCTGGGGCAGCTGCTCGTCGTAGATGCGGTCGACGCACAGCGTGCACTTGGTCATGACCTGGCGTTCCTCGTCGAGCTCGCGCGCGCCGTAGGGACAGGCCCAGGCGCAGTACTTGCAGCCGATGCACTTGTCGTAGTCGACCAGCACGATGCCGTCTTCCTTGCGCTTGTAGCTGGCACCGGTCGGACAGACCGGCACGCAGGGTGGGTCCTCGCAGTGCAGGCAGCTCTTGGGGAAGTGCACGGTGTCGGTGCCGGGGAACGAACCGGCCTCGTAGGTCTGCACGCGGTTGAAGAAGGTGCCCGTGGGGTTGGCGCCGTAGGGCTCGAAGTCCGCGAGCGGGCCCGCGCTGCCCGAGGTGTTCCACTGCTTGCACGAGGTCACGCAGGCATGGCAGCCGACGCAGACGTTGAGGTCGATCACGAGGGCGAGCTGCCTGGCGAGGGTTTCGCCGGGCTCGGCGCGCTGGCTCGTCGCCGCCCCGCCCGTGGAGGCCGGCAGGAATGCACCGGAGGCGCCGGCCACTGCCTGGGGCTGCGCGGCCCCCGCCACCAGGTCCTTCAACCACTGCATCATTTCCGCCCCCTCCCCGCAAAGTACGTCAACACCTGCGCCGCCTTGCCCCGCACCCCGGGCGCGCTCGGCATGCTCGCGAACTGCGGATAGCTCTGCTCGGGCTCGCCGGGCTCGGCCGGCCGGATGCGCACGCGCACGTCGTACCAGCCGGCCTGGCCGGTGATCGGATCCGAATTGCTGATGCGCCCGCTGGCCGTGCCCGCGCACGGCAGCTCCTCGCTGATCAGGTGGTTGAGCAGGAAGCCCTTGCGCGCCTCGTCGGCGCCCGGTGCGAGCTGCCATGCGCCGTCGGCCTTGCCGATGGCATTCCAGGTCCACACCGTGCCGGGTTCCACCGCCTCGCTGTAGCGCAGCATGCAGCGCACCTTGCCCCACTGGCTCTCGACCCAGCACCAGCCGCCATCGGCAATGCCCGCGGCTTCGGCCGTCACGGGATTCACGTGCAGGTAGTTGTGGCTGTGGATCTGCCGCAGCCACGCGTTCTGCGAATCCCACGAGTGGTACATCGCCATCGGCCGCTGCGTGAGCGCATTGAGCGGATAGGCCGCGGTGTCGGTCGCGGCCTCCTCGAGCGGCGCATACCAGAAGGGCAGCGGATCGAAGTAGGTGGCGATGCGCTCGCGCAGGCCCTCGGGCGGCTGGCGGCCCGGGCTCTTGCCCTGCGCGGCGAGGCGGAAGCTCTGCAGCGTGTCGGAATAGAGCGCGAGCTGCACCGGGTCGTTGCGCTGGCGCCAGCCCTTGTCCTTCGCGAAGTCGAGGTACTCGCGGTTCCAGTTGCGCATGTAGTGCATGGTCTCGGGCATGTGGTACTGGAACACGCAGTTGTTCTGCGCATAGGCCTCCCACTGCCTGGGATTGGGTTCGCCGCGCAGGTGCTCGGTGCCGTCCTTGCCGCGCCATCCCATCAGGAAGCCGATGCCCGGCTGCGGCTGGAAGTTGACGACGAAGTCGGGATAGTCGGCGTACTTGCGGCCACCCTCGGCCGTGGTGAAGGCGGGAAACTTCAGCCGCGAGGCCAGCTCGATCAGCACCTCCTGGAACGGCCTGCACTGCCCCGCGGGCGGCACCACCGGAATGCGCACCGAATCCACCGGCCCGTCGAACTCCGAGATCGGCCGGTCGAGCATGCTCATCGCATCGTGGCGCTCGAGGTAGGTGGTGTCGGGCAGCACCAGGTCGGCGAAGGCCACGGTCTCGCTCTGGAAGGCATCGCACACCACCAGGAACGGGATCATGTACTCGCCCTGGTCGTCCTTGCGGTTGAGCATCTCGCGCACGGCCATCGTGTTCATGCTCGAGTTCCAGGCCATGTTGGCCATGAAGATCAGCAAGGTGTCGATGCGGTAGGGATCGCCCTTCACCGCGTTGGTGATGACGTTGTGCATCAGCCCGTGGGCCGACAGCGGATGCTCCCACGAGAAGGCATGGTCGATGCGGATCGGCGAACCGTCGGGGTTGATCGCGAGCTCGTCGGGGCTGGCCGGGAAGCCCAGCGGCGCCGCATTGAGCGGCGTGTTCGGCTGGATCATCCCGGGGTCGTTGAAGGCCCGGTAGTTGGGCACGATGTGGCGCGGGTACGGCGCCTTGTGGCGAAAGCCGCCGGGCGCGTCGATGGTGCCGAGCACGCTCATGAGGATCGCGAGCGCGCGCACGGTCTGGAAGCCGTTCGAATGCGCCGCCAGCCCGCGCATCGCATGGAAGGCCACGGGCCGCGCCTGCGTGGTGGCGTGCCGCTTGCCCCAGGCATCGGTCCAGGCGATCGGCAGCTCGAAGGCCTGGCGCAGCGCGGTCTCGCCCATCTCGCGCGCGAGCTTGCGGATGCGCGCCGCATCGATGCCGGTGATGGCCTGCGCCCATTCGGGCGTGCAGCTGGCCACGCGCTCGCGCAGCAGCTGGAACGAGGGCGCGACGCGCGTGCCGTCGGCCAGCGTGTAGTGGCCCTCGAGCGCCGGGTCGCAGCCGTCCGCGATGCCCTCGGGGTAGGCCGGCTTCACGCTGCCGCTGGCCTTGTCCCACACCAGCTTGTTGTGCGGGTTGCGGCCGTCGCCCGGCGGGCCGCGCTCGGGGTCGAAGGCGAACAGGCCCTCGCGTTCGCAGTCGTCGAGCACCACCAGCTGCGGCGCGTTGGTGAAGCGCTTCAGGAACGCATGGTCGATCAGCTCGCTCGCGATCAGCTCGTGCAGCAGCGCCATCAGCAGCGCGCCGTCGGTGCCGGGCTTGATCGGGATCCATTCGTCGGCGATGGCCGAGTAGCCGGTGCGCACCGGGTTGATCGAGATGAAGCGGCCGCCATCGCGCTTGAACTTGCTGATGGCGATCTTCATCGGGTTGCTGTGATGGTCCTCGGCGGTGCCGATCATCACGAACAGCCTGGCGCGCTCGAGGTCGGGGCCGCCGAACTCCCAGAAGCTGCCGCCGATCGTGTAGATCATGCCCGCGGCCATGTTGACCGAACAGAAGCCGCCGTGCGCCGCGTAGTTGGGCGTGCCGAACTGGCGCGCGAACAGGCCGGTGAGCGCCTGCATCTGGTCGCGGCCGGTGAACAGCGCGAACTTCTTCGGATCGGTGGCGCGGATCTTCGCGAGCCGCTCGGTCAGGATCTCGAAGGCGCGGTCCCAGCCGATCGGCTCGAACTCGCCGGCGCCGCGCTCGCTGCCGGGCTTGCGCAGCAGCGGCTGCGTGAGCCGCGCGGGCGACACCTGTTTCATGATCCCCGAGGAACCCTTGGCGCAGATCACGCCCTTGTTGAGCGGATGGTCGGGGTTGCCGTCGATGTAGCGCACCTCGGGCCCGTTCTCGCCCTCTCGCAGGTGCACGCGGATGCCGCAGCGGCAGGCGCACATGTAGCAGGTGGTGGTCTTGACCTCGGTCCGGTCGGTCGGCGTGGGCGCCGCCAGCGGGTCGTGCACGGGCTCGCGGGACAGGAAACTGAACACTGGCGGTCCTTTGTTTTCAAGCGTGGCCCGGTCGATGGTAGGCAGCATCGATCGAACGGAAAAGCGCAGAATATTGCTCACGATGACCGGAAAATCAGATCAGCACTCCTCGACCCGCCTGCGCCTCAACCTGCGCCAGCTCGAGGTCTTCGTGGCCACCGCGCGCGGCGGCAGCACGCGGGCCGCGGCCGACCGCATCGCGCGTTCGCAGTCGGCCGCCAGCAGCGCGCTGGCCGACCTCGAGGGCTCGGTCGGCGCCCTGCTGTTCGACCGCATCGGCCGCCGGCTGGTGCTCAACGAGAACGGCCGCGCGCTGCTGCCCAAGGCGCAGGCGCTGCTCGACCAGGCCGCGGAAGTGCAGGCCCTGTTCAGCGGCGAGCATGCGGCGCCGCTGCGCGTGGCGGCCAGCTTCACCATCGGCGAATACCTGCTGCCCGAGCGGGTGTCGGCCTGGACCGCGCTGCATCCGCAGAGCCAGGTGCACCTGCACATCGCCAACACGCGCGACGTGATCGACGCGGTGGCGGGCTTCGATGTCGATGTCGGCTTCATCGAGGGGCCGCAGACCCATCCCGACCTGGTGGTGCGCGCCTGGCGCACCGACGAGCTCGTGATCGTGGCCGCGCCCGGCCATGCGCTGGCCGGCCGTGTCGCCACGCACCGGCAGCTGTCGCAGGCCACCTGGGTGCTGCGCGAGCACGGCTCGGGCACGCGCCAGGTCACCGATGCCTGGCTGATCCAGAACCTCGAGCAGGTGCAGGTGGGTTTCGAGCTCGGCAGCACCGAGGCCATCAAGCGCGTGGTGGCCTCGGGCAGCGGGCTGGCGTGCCTCTCGCGCTACACGGTGGCGCAGGCGCTGGAGGACGGGCACCTGATCGAGCTGCGCACGAGGCTGCCCGCGGGCACGCGCCGGCTCGCGACCGTGATGCACCGCGACAAGCTGCTGGGCCGCGCGACCGCGGACTTCCTGCGCCATTGCGGCGCGAGCGTGCCGCGCGGGGCGGTGGCGCCGCTGCCGGCTTAGGCCAGCACGCGCGCCGTGTGGCGCGCGATCACCGCTTCCTCGTCGGTGCGCAGCACCCACGCACCGATGCGACTGCTACCGGTCGAGATCCGCGCCTGCCCCCCGGCATTGGCGCCAGCATCGAGCTCCACCCCCATCCAGGCGCAGTCCTCGAGCACCCGCGCGCGCAACCCGGCACCGTTCTCGCCGATGCCGCCCGTGAACACGATCGCATCGACACCGCGCAGGGCCGCCGCGAGGCTGCCCATGTGCTGCACCACCTGCTCGACGAAATGGTCGATGGCCTCGGCGGCCGCGGGTGCGTCCGATGCTTCGAGCGCGCGCATGTCGCTCGACACGCCCGAGAGCCCGAGCAGGCCCGATTCGCGGAACAGCAGCTTCTCGACCGCGTCGGCCGACATGCCGCGCGAGCGCATCAGGTAGAGCACCACGGCCGCATCGAGCCGGCCGCAGCGCGTGCCCATGGTGAGACCGTCGAGCGGCGAGAAGCTCATGGTGGTGGCGACCGAGCGCCCCTGCGCGATGGCGCACATGGAGGCGCCGTTGCCCAGGTGCGCGACGATCACGCGGCCGTTCGCCACCTCGGGCGCCTGCCGCGCAAGCTGGTGCGCGATCGATTCGTACGAGAGCCCGTGGAAGCCGTAGCGCCGCACGCCCGCGTCGTGCAGTTCGCGCGGCAGCGCGAAGCGCCGGTTGAGTTCGGGCTGCACCGCATGGAAGGCGGTGTCGAAGCAGGCCACCTGCGGCACGCCGGCGAAGGCCTGCATCGCGGCGCGCACGCCCGCGAGGTTGTGCGGCTGGTGCAGCGGCGCGAGCGGCTCGAGCGCGGCCAGGTCCTCGAGCACGGCGTCGTCGATGCGCACCGGCGCCACGAAGTCCATGCCGCCATGCACGATGCGGTGGCCCACGCCCGCGATGCGGCCGGCACCGCCCTGTTGCGCATGCCAGTCGAGCAGCGCGGCCAGCGCGCCGCGGTGCGAGCGCGCATCGCCCTCGAGCTTCGCGTCGTGCAGCGTGCGGCCCTGCGCATCGCGGATGCGCAGCCGCGCATCGAGGCCCGCGCCCAGGCCATCGGCCTGGCCCGACCAGTGCGCGGCGGGCAGCGCGCCGTCGGCACCGGCCGCGTCGAACAGCGCGACCTTGATCGACGACGAGCCCGCGTTGAGCGTCAGCAGCTGGTCGGTCATGCGCGGCGCCGCCCGATCAGACGTAGTCCTTGTACTTGTCGAGGAAGCGCACGGGCTTCGCGAGCGCATCGCGGCGGAACGGATCGCCGAGCTCGCGCGTGCACATGATCTCGATCACGCAGGTCTTGCGCTGGTTCATCTGCAGGTCGATGGCCTTCTTGAGCGCCGGGCCCACGTCCTCGAGGCGGTCGACCACGATGCCCTCGGCACCCATGGCCTTGGCGATGCCCGCGAAGCTCTCGCTCTCGAGCTCGCCCGCGACGAAGCGGCGGTTGTAGAAGTCGACCTGGTTCTTCTTCTCGGCGCCCCACTGGCGGTTGTGGAACACGACCGCGGTCACGGGAATGTCGTGCCGCACGGCGGTCATGATCTCGACCATGCTCATGCCCCAGGCGCCGTCGCCCGCATAGGCCACGGCCGGGCGGTCGGGCGCGGCGCACTTGGCGCCGATCATGGTGGGCAGCGAGTAGCCGCAGTTGCCGAAGCTCATCGGCGCGAAGAAGGAGCGCGGCTCCTCGAAGCGCAGGTAGCTGTTCGACACGGCATTGATGTTGCCGATGTCGGTCGAGACCATCACGCGCGGCGGCATCGCCTTCTCGAGTTCGCGCAGCACCTGGCGCGGATGCAGGTAGGTGCCGCCGGTGGGCGTCTTCTCGCCCTTGGCTTCCTCGATGACGTCGAGGCTGAACTGGTCGCGCTCGTGGGTCCAGGCGTCGAGCTCCTTCTCCCAGGCCTCCTTCTCGGCCTTGATCTTCGCGGCGCGCTCGGCCTTGGTGGCGTCGCAGGCCAGGGTCTTGGCCGCGAGGCGCTCGAGCAGGGCCTTGGCCGTGGCCTTGGCGTCGCCGTGGATGCCGACGGTGATCTTCTTCACCAGGCCCAGGTTGGTGTGGTCGGCCTCGACCTGGATGATCTTCGCCTCCTTGGGCCAGTAGTCCATGCCGTGCTGCGGCAGCGTGCCGAAGGGGCCCATGCGCGAACCGAGCGCGAGCACCACGTCGGCCTGCGCGATCAGCTTCATCGCGGCCTTGCTGCCCTGGTAGCCCAGCGGGCCGGCCCACAGCGGATGGCTCGCGGGGAAGGAGTCGTTGCGCAGGTAGCCGTTGGCCACCGGCGCGCCCAGGCGCTCGGCGAGCGCCTTGCACTCTTCCACGGCATCGCCCATGACCACGCCGCCGCCCGAGAGGATGACGGGGAATTTCGCGGTGGCCAGCAGCTCGACCGCGGCGTTGAGGCTGTTCTCGCCGCCGGCGCCGCGCTCCACGCGCATCGGCTTCGGGATCTCGGTCGTGATCTCGCCGTAGAAGTAGTCGCGCGGGATGTTGAGCTGGGTCGGGCCCATCTCGGAGATGGCGCGGTCGAAGCAGCGCGCGGTGTACTCGGCCATGCGCTTGGGGTTGTTCACATGGCCCTGGTACTTGGTGAACTCCTGGAACATCGGCAGCTGGTTGGCCTCCTGGAAGCCGCCCAGGCCCATGCCCATGGTGCCGGTCTCGGGCGTGATCATCACCACCGGGCTGTGCGCCCAGTAGGCGGCCGCGATGGCGGTCACGCAGTTGCTGATGCCGGGGCCGTTCTGGCCGATCACCACGCCGTGGCGGCCCGACACGCGGGCATAGCCGTCGGCCATGTGGGCCGCGCCCTGCTCGTGCACCACGGGCACGAGGCGGATGCCGGCGGGCGCGAAGATGTCCATCGCGTCCATGAAGGCCGAGCCCATGATGCCGAAGATGTCGGTCACGCCATTGGCGACCATGGTCTCGACGAAGGCCTCGGAGGGCGTCATCTTCTGCACGCCGGTGACGGCTTCGCGGGTGGGTTGCTTGCTCATGGGTCGGTGTCTCCTGCGGATGAAGGGCTGGACGGCGGACTGCAAAAAGCCGGAACGGAAAGTTCCGTATTTCGGGGTTGGCGAATCGGGCGGACTATAGGACGGGTGCCCGGCGGAGTCAAACAAATTCCGAAAATCGGTACGTAATGTTCTATTTTTTGCAAAAGGACTATGATCCGCCGCCATGAAGATCGTCAAGTCGCTTCCGCCCGCCACCGAGGCCACGGGCGCCGACACCCCGGCGATGCGGCTGTTCGCGCTGCTCGAGGTGATCGCCGCCAAGGACCAGCGCTACTCGCTGCAGGGCCTGGTGGAGGAGACCGGCCTGCCCAAGCCCACGCTGCACCGCATGCTGCAGCAGATGGAGGGCGCGGGCCTCTTGCAGCGCGAGGGCGACGGGCGCCACTACGGCATGGGCACGCGGCTGCGCCGGCTGGCCGAGAACCTGCTGTTCAACGACAGCCTGCACGGCGCGCGCCACACGGTGCTGCGCCGGCTGGTCGAGGAGATCGGCGAGAGCTGCAACCTCACGGCCCTCTCGGGCAGCGAGGTGGTCTACCTCGACCGCGTGGAGACCGCGGCGCCGCTGCGCTTCTACCTGCACCCGGGTTCGCGCGTGCCGGTGCACTGCTCGGCCAGCGGCAAGATGTTCCTCGCGCAGATGGGCCAGGCGCAGCGCCGCCGGCTGCTGGCGAATGCTTCGCTCGAGGCCTACACGGCGAGCACGCTGACCGATGCCGCGGCGCTCGAGGCCGAGATCCAGCGCGTGCGCAAGAACGGCTTCGCGATCGACAACGAGGAGTTCCTGCCCGGCCTGCTGTGCATCGCCGCGCTGGTGCCGGCCACGGGCGAGAGTCCGTCGAACCTCTGCATCGCGGTGCAGGCGCCCGTGATGCGGCTCGACATCGCGAAGGCGAAGACGCTGCTGCCAGCGCTGCAGCGCGCGGCGCTGGCGCTGAGCCGCATCGATGCCGATGCGGCGCCCGCGCGCCGTGCGCAGGCCTGACACCCCCACACCCACCCGCCCCATGAACGACATCGCCGCCCTCCAACCCACGCGCCTCGTCGGCGTGCGCGAGACCTTCGGCATCGACGCCGACCTGCAGGTGCCCGCCTTCGCCGAACGCGACGCGCACGTGCCCGAGATCGACGCGGTCTACCGCTTCAACCCCGACGTGACGCTCGCGATCCTCGCGGGCTTCATGCGCGACCGGCGCGTGATGGTGCAGGGGCTGCACGGCACCGGCAAGTCGACCCACATCGAGCAGGTGGCGGCGCGGCTGAACTGGCCCTGCGTGCGGCTCAACCTCGACGGCCACATCAGCCGGCTCGACCTGGTCGGCAAGGACGCGGTGGTGCTGCGCGACGGCAAGCAGGTCACCGAGTTCCAGGAAGGCATGGTGCCCTGGGCACTGCAGCGGCCGGTGGCGCTGATCTTCGACGAGTACGACGCGGGCCGGCCCGACGTGATGTTCGTGATCCAGCGCATCCTCGAGCGCGACGGCCAGTTCACACTGCTCGACCAGAACAAGGTGCTGCGCCCGCATCCCTTCTTCCGGCTGTTCGCCACCGCCAACACGGTCGGCCTGGGCAACCTCAACGGCCTGTATCACGGCGCGCAGCGGCTCAACCATGCGCAGATCGACCGCTGGAACATCGTCGCCTCGCTCGACTACCTGCCCACGGCCGAGGAGATCGCGATCGTGCAGGCGCGCGTGCCCTCGCTGGCCGACGCGGCGGGCCGCGCCACGGTCGCGGCGATGGTGGCGGTGGCCGACCTCACGCGCAAGGGCTTCGCGGCCGGCGACCTGTCGACGCTGATGTCGCCGCGCACCGTGATCACCTGGGCCGAGAACCTCGAGATCTTCAAGGACGTGGCGCTGGCCTTCCGCCTCTCGTTCGTCAACAAGTGCGACGAGGCCGAGCGGCCGCTGGTGGCCGAGTACTTCCAGCGCTGCCTCGACCGCGAGCTCGCGGAATCGCACCGGCTCGCGGACGGCTGAGCGCGGCGCGCCATGACGCAGCAGGACATCCGCAAGGTTCGGCAGGAGGAACGCGTCGCCGAGCTCTGCGCGGGCGTGGTGCGCGCCTTCAGCGGCGAGCGCGACCTGCACTTCCGCGGCCGGCGCCTGCACCGCGGCCGCATGCCGCTGCCGTGGTTCGCGCCGCACCTGCATCCCTCGCCCGAGACCGACGACTTCGAATCGTTCCGCGGCGTGGCCGATGGCCTCGCGCTGCGCATCGCCGGCTCCGATGCCGCGCTGCACCGCACGCTGCAGCCCGAGGAGCCGGTGGAGCGCATGCTGTTCGAGATGCTCGAGCAGTTCCGCGCCGAGGCGCTGGTGCCCGAGGCCATGGCCGGCATGCGGCGCAACCTGCGCCATCGCCACGAACAGTGGTCGCTGGCCTTCCACCACTCGGGCCTGACCGAGACCGCGCGCGGCCTGCTGCTGTACGCGGTGGCGCAGATCTGCCGTGCGCGCGTGAGCGGCGAGCAGGTGGTCGAGGAAACCGAGGACATGCTCGAGGCCACGCGCTTCGCGCTGGCGCCGCGCATCGGCCATGCGCTGGGCGGGCTGCGGCGCGATCGCTTCGACCAGGCCGCGTATGCCGTGCATGCGCTGGCGATCGCGCGCACGGTCGCCGCGATGCTGCACGAAGCCGGCGGCGATGACGAAGCACCCGATGCGCGCCAGAACGACACCGACGACAAGCGCAGCGTGTTCAGCCTGGTCGCAGAGATGGACCGCGAGATCGTCGAGCAGCATGTCAGCGCGCAGTCGGGGCGCAGCCGGCTGCTCGAGGAGGCCGGCGCCGCCTACCGCGTGTTCACCACCGAGCACGACCGCGAGCACGAGGCCGCCACGCTGGTGCGCCGCGAGCTGCTGGCCGAGCTGCGCGAGCGGCTCGACCGCCGCATCGCGGCGCAGGGCGTGAACCTGGCGCGGCTCGCGCGCGAACTGCGCGCGCTGCTGGCCGAGCCCGTGCGCGAGGGTTGGGACGGCGGCCAGGAGGAAGGCCGCATCGACGGCCGCCGGCTCGCCCGGCTCGTGGCCTCGCCGGCCGAGCGGCGGCTGTTCCGCATCGAGCGCGAGGAGCCGTTGGCCGATTGCGTGGTCAGCTTCCTCATCGATTGCTCGGGCTCGATGAAGGAGCATGCCGAATCGGTCGCGATGCTGGTCGACGTGCTCGCGCGCGCCCTCGAGCAGGCCGGCGTGGCCAGCGAAGTGCTGGGCTTCACCACCGGCGCCTGGAACGGCGGCCGCGCGCAGCGCGACTGGCTGCGCGCGGGCCGGCCCGCGCACCCGGGCCGGCTCAACGAGCGCTGCCACCTGGTGTTCAAGGCCGCGGGCACGCCCTGGCGCCGCGCGCGCGCGCCGATGGCCGCGCTGCTGCGGCCCGAGCTGTTCCGCGAAGGCATCGACGGCGAGGCCGTGGACTGGGCCTGCGCGCGGCTGCGCGCGCGCGGCGAGGAACGCAAGCTGCTGCTCGTGATCTCCGACGGCTCGCCGATGGACAGTGCGACCCATCTCGCCAACGATCCGCACTACCTAGACCACCACCTGCGCGAGGTGCTGGCGCGCCAGGAGCAGCAGCGCGACATCGCGATCGCGGGCATCGGCGTGGGGCTGGACCTGAGCCCCTACTACAGCCATAGCCACGTGCTGGACCTCGCGGCTTCGACGGGCAACGCGATCTTCCGCGAGGTGATCGGGTTGATGGCGGGGCGGCATAGGCACTGAATACGGGGGCAGAACGCAGAGGGCGCGAAGGTTTCGCAGAAGTCGCAGAAAAGAAATCAAAAAATTTCTTTGGCTTCCTTCTGCGACTTCTGCGTCACTTTGGTTTTCCTTCTGCGTTCGGCTGTCCGCATTTGGCTGCTTGAATCCGACAGCCTCCCAGAGCCCATGTCAGCCGAAAGTGTCGCGTTGACAAGCGTCATCGGCGTTTGTACATTGAGTTTCAATTATCCGAACGCTGTTCCAACATTTGGAACAAGCAAAAAAAATCGGACGAACGGAGACGCATGGATTCCACGCTCGCCAAAGGCCTCGCCGTCATGGATTGGATGGCACGCCAGGCACGCGCCTGCCGCGTGACCGACGTCGCCAATGCCTTCGGCATGGCGCGCAGCAATGCCCATCGCACGCTGCAGACGCTGGTGGAATGCGGCTGGGCGGTGCAGGACGCCGACACCAGCGCCTACCGGCCGAGCCTGCGCTTGTTCGAGCTCGGCGCCATGGTCTCCGAGGCGGCCGACATCGGCGCGCTGCTGCGCCCGCACCTCGCGGCACTGGCGCAGGCCAGCGGCGAGACCATCCATCTCGCGGTGCTCGACGGCGCCGAGATCGTCTACCTCGACAAGTTCGACAGCCCGCTGCCCGTGGCCGCCTATTCGCGCATCGGCGGCCGCGCGCCGGCCTGCTGCGTGGCCTCGGGCAAGGCGATGCTGGCGGCCGCGCGGCTCGATGCCGCCGCGCTGCGGGCGCTGTTCGGCACGCTGCAGCCCCACACGCCGCACAGCATCGTCGACTTCGATGCGCTGCAGGCCGAGCTCGAGCGCAGCCGCGCGCGCGGCTATGCCGAGAACCGCGAGGAATGGCGCCTGGGCGTCTGCGGCCTCGGCGTGCCGGTGTTCGACGCGCGCGGCACGGCCGTGGCCGCCGTCGGCATGAGCGTGCCCTCCATCCGCTTCGCGCGCACCCAGGCGCGCGAACTCTCCGAACGCATCATGGCCTGCGCGCGCGACGCCAGCGCCACGCTGGGCTACCGCCCCGCCACCGCCCCCGCCACCACAACGAGAAGGAGACCCGCATGAGACTGTCCTTGTTCGCCCCCTGGTTGCGTGCGGGGCTGCTGGCCGCCGCGACGCTGGCATCGCCGCTGGCCGCGTTCGCGCAGAACGGGAGCGACTACCCCAGCAAGCCGATCAAGCTGATCGTGCCCTACCCGCCCGGCGGCGGCACCGACGTGATCGCGCGCATCGTGCAGGAGCGCTTCCAGGCGCTGCTGGGCCAGCCGGTCGTGATCGACAACCGCGGCGGCGCGGCCGGCTCGATCGGCACCGAACTCGTCGCCAAGTCGCCGGCCGACGGCTACACGGTGCTGTTCACGCTGTCCTCGCACACCATCAACCCCGCGATCTACGCCAAGCTCTCGTTCGACACCGCGAAGGACTTCGCGCCCGTGGGCCTGGTGGCCTCGCTGCCGCAGATCCTGGTGGCGAATCCGCAGTTCCCGGCCAGCACGGTGGCCGAGTTGGTCGCGCTGGCCAAGGCCAGGCCCGACAGCATCTCCTTCGCCTCGGTGGGCAACGGCTCGCCCGGCCACCTCGCGGGCGAGCTGCTGAAGCTGCGCACCGGCACGCAGATGACGCACGTGCCCTACCGCGGCGGCGGCCCGGCGGTCGTCGACGTGATGGGCGGGCAGGTGCCGCTGTTGTGGGTGTCGATTCCCGCCGCGGCGCAGTTCGTGAAGGCCGGCAAGCTCAAGGCGCTGGCCGTGTCGACCACCAAGCGCAGTGCCGCCTTTCCCGAGGTGCCGACGATGCAGGAGGCCGGCGTCCCCGACTTCGACGTCGACTCCTGGTACGCGGTGTTCGTGCCCGCGAAGACGCCGCAACCCGCGATCGACCGGCTCAACCGCGTGATCAACACGGTGGTGAAGGAACCCGACATCCGCGACAAGCTGCTGGCCCAGGGCAGCGAAGGCGTGGGCGGCACGCCCGAGCAGCTCGGCAAGGTGGTCTCCACGGAACTCGTGCGCTGGAGCAAGCTCGCCAAGGAAGCGAACATCCGCGTCGACTAGTTTTTCTTCTTCATGCCATGAATCCCTCCGCATCCTCCTCAGAAGCCTCCAGCCCCATCGTCGACCTCGTGGCACGTGCCCGCGCGGCACAGCGCATCTACGAGACCTGGTCGCAGGCCCAGGTCGACATGGCGGTGACGGCCGCCGGCTGGGCCATCATCGAACCCGCGCGCAACCGCGAACTCGCCGAACTGGCGGTGGCCGACACGGGCGTGGGCAACGTCGAGGACAAGGTGCGCAAGAACCACCGCAAGACCTTCGGCCTGCTGCGCGACCTGCAGGGCGCGCGCTCGGTCGGCGTGATCGCCGACGACCCGGCGCGCGGCATCGTCGAGATCGCGCGGCCGGTCGGCGTGGTGTGCGCGATCACGCCCTCGACCAACCCGGGCGCGACGCCGGCCAACAAGATCATCAACGCGCTCAAGGGCCGCAACGCGGTGATCGTCGCGCCCTCGCCCAAGGGCTGGAGCACCGCGGCGCGGCTCATCGAATTCATCCACCAGCAGTTCGACCGCATCGGCGCTCCGCGCGACCTGGTGCAACTCCTGCCCGCGCCGGTCAACAAGCAGTCGACGGCCGAGCTGATGCGGCTGTGCGACCTGGTGGTGGCCACCGGCTCGCAGGCCAACGTGCGCGCCGCCTATGCGAGCGGCACGCCGGCCTTCGGCGTGGGCGCCGGCAATGTCGCGGGCATCGTCGACGAGACGGCCGACACCGAGGCCGCGGCCGACCGCATCGTGCGCTCGAAGACCTTCGACAACGCGACCAGCTGCTCGTCGGAGAACAGCCTGGTGGTCGTCGATGCGGTGCGCGCGCGCCTGCTCGCCGCCCTCAAGGACCGTGGTGCCGTGATGCTCGGCGAGGCGCAGAAGGCCACGCTGCAGCAGCTGATGTGGCCCGGGGGCAAACTCTCGCCCGCGGTCATCGGCCAGTCGGCGCGCGCCATCGCCGAGCGCGCCGCCGAGGTGGACGGCGCCAACCGCGCGGCCTGGCAGGCAATCGCCGAGGCCGACCCGCGCATCCTGATGGTGGCCGAGGACGGCGTGGGGCATGACCATCCGTTCTCGGGCGAGAAGCTCAGCCCGGTGCTCGCGGTCTATGCGGCGCGCGACTTCGCGCAGGCGGCCTCGATCGTCGAGCGCATCTACGGCTACGAGGGCGCGGGCCATTCGGTGGGCCTGCATTCGGCCGTGCCCGAGCGCGCGCTCGAGCTCGGCCTGACGCTGCCGGTGTCGCGCGTGATCGTCGACCAGGCGCACTGCATCGCCACCGGCGGCAGCTTCGACAACGGCCTGCCGTTCTCGCTCTCGATGGGCTGCGGCACCTGGGGCCGCAACAACTTCTCCGACAACATGAACTACCGGCACTACCTGAACATCACGCGCGTGTCGCGGCCGATCGCCGAGCAGGTGCCGAGCGAGGAACAGATCTTCGGCGCCTTCTTCGCGCGGCACGGAGCGCACTGAGCATGGCGGCGGGCGACGGCGACACCGTCCATGGCCTGATCGAGCAGGTCGCCGCGCGCCAGCCGGGCGCGGTGTATGCGCTGTCCACCGAGAGCGAGGCGCGCATCGACTGCGCCGCGCTCGCGCAGGGCTGCCGCCGCGTGGCCGGCGCGCTGCAGGCCGCCGGCGCGCGGCCCGGCGACACCATCTCGGTCGTGATGCCCAACGGCCTGCAGACGCTGCGGCTGCTGCTGGGCGCGATGCATGCGGGCATGGTCGTGAACCCGGTCAACCTGCTGTCGCAGCCCGAGCAGATGCGCTACGTGCTCGCGCACTCCGACTGCCGCGTCGTCTGCGTGGCGCCCGAGTGGGAAGAACGCGTGCGCACGATGCTCGCGGACATCGGCCGGCCGGTGTCGGTGCTGGTGGCCGATCCCGACGGGCTCGCGCTGCCGGGAGAAGGCGAAGCGAAGGAGCATCCCGCGCCCTCGCCCGACGCGGTCGCGTTGCTGATGTACACCTCGGGCACCACGGGCCAGCCCAAGGGCGTGATGCTCACGCAGCGCAACCTCGCGGCCAACGCGCATGCCATCAGCGCCGAGCATGAACTGGGAAGCGCCGACCGCGTGCTCGCGGTGCTGCCGCTCTATCACATCAACGCCTTCTGCGTGACCATGCTGGCGCCGCTCGCGCACGGCGGCAGCCTCGCGATGCCGCCGAAGTTCTCGGCCGGCCGCTTCTGGGAGCAGGCCACGCAGGCCGGCTGCAGCTGGATCAACGTGGTGCCGACCATGATCTCGTACCTGCTCGAGGGCGAGGCGCCAGCGCGCGAGCGCACGGCCGCCATCCGCTTCTGCCGCTCGGCCTCGGCCGCGCTGCCGCCCGAGCACCACCGCGCCTTCGAGCGCCTGTTCGGCATCGGCATCGTCGAGACCATGGGCCTCACCGAGACCGCCGCGCCCTCGTTCTCGAACCCGCTCGACCCGGCGCGGCGCAAGCTGGGCTCGGTCGGCCGCGCCTCGGGCTGCGAGGCGCGCGTGATCGACGCGTCACTCGCCGAAGTGCCCGACGGCAGCACCGGCGAGCTCGCGATCCGCGGGCCCAACGTGATGCGCGGCTACTACAAGAACGAGGAGGCCACGCGCGCCAGCTTCACGCCCGACGGCTGGCTGCGCACCGGCGACCTCGGCCACCGCGATGCCGACGGCTTCTTCTTCGTCACCGGCCGCATCAAGGAACTGATCATCAAGGGCGGCGAGAACATCGCGCCGCGCGAGATCGACGAGGCCCTGCTGCGGCATCCCGCCGTGCTCGAGGCCGCGGCCGTCGGCGTGCCCGACCGCCATTACGGCCAGGAGGTCGGCGTGTGCATCGTGCTGCGCGAAGGCTGCGCCTGCGGCGAGGACGAGCTGCGCGCCTTCAGCGCCGAGGCGCTCGGTCGCTACAAGGCGCCGGGCCACTACCGCTTCGTGACCGACCTGCCGCGCGGGCCCTCGGGCAAGGTGCAGCGGCTCAAGCTGCTGCCGCTGTTCGCGGCATGAACCCGGCCGACCTGCTGACGCCGCCGCTGGCGCCGCTGCTGCTCGCCTACAGCCTGTGCGTGGTGTTCGCGGCCGGCGTGGTGCGCGGCTTCGCGGGCTTCGGCTTCTCGGCCATCACGGTGGCCGGCATGTCGCTCGTGGTCTCGCCCGCGCTGGTGGTGCCCGCGATCTTCATGCTCGAGATCCTCGCGAGCCTGAGCCAGTTGCGCGGCATCGCGCGCGACGTCGACATGCCCTGGCTGGGCTGGCTGATGCTCGGCAACCTGCTGTTCATCCCGCTCGGCGTGGCGTTGCTGGCCTGGCTGCCCGAGACGCCGCTGCGGCTTCTGATCGGCGCGCTGCTGATGGCCGCCGCGCTGCTGCTGCGCAGCGGCGCGCGCGCCACGCTGGTGCCCACGCGCGCGGTACGCTTCGGCGCCGGCCTGGCCTCGGGCTTCATCAACGGCGTGGCGGCCATCGGCGGCATCGCCATCGCGGTCCTGCTGAGCACCACCGCGATGGCACCGGCCGCCCTGCGCGCCACGCTGATCGCACTGCTGCTGTTCAGCGACGTGGTGTCGCTCGCGAGCGCCGCGCTGATGCCGGCCGCGCATGCCACCGGCAGGCTGCTCGGGCCCGACACCTTCAAGTGGGCGCTGTGGCTCGCGCCCGCGATGCTGGCCGGCATCTGGTGGGGGCAGCGCTCGTTCAAGGGGGTGTCGCCCGAGCAGTTCAGGCGGCATGTGCTGAACCTGCTGATCGTGCTGGCGGCGGTCAGCGTGGTGCGCTCGGTGGTCGGGCTGGTCGGGTGAGCAGCGCACCCGCGTCGTAGGCCTCGCAGTACAGCGCCCAGTCCGTCGCCACCTGCGCGGCGCACTGCTGCGCGGCGTCGAGCAGGTCCGCGCGCCACGACTTCGCCGAAGCGCCGAAGTCGACCAGGGCGTCCGCGATGGCCGAGCCCTGCCGGCCCGCGCTGCGCAGTTGCGCCCAGGCCATGAGCTGCCCCATGTCGTCGATCACCGCGCGGATGTCGGCGGGCCGCGTGCGGTGCGCGTCGAGGCTCACGCGGTCCTCGCTGGGCTGCAGGCCGCGCAGCACATACGAGCTCTTGCGCGTCACGATGGGATGCAGGAAGGCCATCGACACGGCCTGCATGCGGCGCTGCAGCGCGACCACGCGGTGCGCCTCCGATTCCCAGACGGGCTGCGCCGTCTTCCTCAGGTGCGGCGCGAGCGAGGACGGCAGTGCCTGCTTCAGGTCGAGCAGGTAGTTGGCATCGGGCGAGCCCTTGCCCTCGACCAGCACGATGTAGCGCTCCACGCCCAGGCTGCCGGTGCCGGCGATGCGCCGCGCCACGTCGAGCACCTTGAAGAAATCCGGATTCGGCTGCGAGGCCGCGAAGCGGTCGACCAGCTTGACGACGCGCTCGCGCTGCGCGTCGCTCGCCGGCAGCGCATGCCTGCCATCGCAGCGGATCAGGCGCCGGCGGCCCTTGCGCTCGGTGCGCCGGTCGAGGAAGGCGGGACGGGTGCGCGCCTTGAGGGTGTCGAGCAGTTCGCGCACGAGGCCGGTCGCGGTGTCGCGCTCGACCCAGCGGGCCTTGCCGAGTGCGAGCGCGCCCGCATAGGCGTCGACGAAGACCCTGCACAGCGCGGCGGACTCGGCGGCGCCGCGGCCCAGGCCATCGCCGGCCACGAGGATGCTCGTGAGGAAGCGCACCAGTTCCCAGGTCACGGGCGCGAGCGCGGCCTCGTCGAAATCGTTGAGGTCGAAATAGACCAGCCGGTTGTCGCCCTTGTAGCTGCCGAAGTTCTCGAGGTGCGCGTCGCCGCAGAGCCAGGCCGGCGGCGCCTTGGCGAACAGCGCGCCCGAGGGCAGGCGGTCGTAGAACAGGTGGCAGGTGCCGCGCAGGAAGACGAAGGGGCTCGAGCGCAGGTTGGCGTACTTCATCGCCAGGCGTTCGGGATCGCGGTCGGCGTTGAAGGCGCGGATGGTCTTGACGGCATTGGGCATGGTGCTTTGCTTCCCGCTTTCTTGGTGACGGGATTCTGCGGCCCCCATGCCCAGCCGAAGCTGACCGGCGCGTCACACCTTGTCAGGCGATGCCGGCGGCCGTGAGCGGGTCGTAGTCGGCCGCGCGCAGCAGCGCATGCAGTTGCCGCCGGCGCACGCCCATGTTGCCGCCGTCGAACAGCGGCAGCGCGATCGCGTCCTGCAGCAGGCCCGCGAGCGGCAGCTCGTGGTCGTAGCTGTCGATGCCCACCACGCGCATCAGGTCGGTGATCACGCGCACGGCCGCCTCGGAGCCGAAGATCTTCGACTGCAGCGCGAGCTCGAGCGCGCCGGGCAACTGGCGATCGATCGCATCGCAGGCCTTCCAGCCCAGATAACGCGCGGCCTCGATGGTGGTCTTGGCATCGGCCAGCGCATAGCCCACGGCCTGGTGCTCGACGATGGGCAGCGCGCCGCCGCGGCACTCGGTCTTCGCGAAGCGCAGCGCCACGTCGAAGGCCGCGCGCATCAGGCCCACGCCCATGATGCCGACCAGCGCCGCCGTGCCCGAGAAGCTGGCCTCGACGATGTCGCGCGCGCCGCCCACCGGACCGACCACGTCGGCGTCGGGCACGGCGACGCCGTCGAGCCTGAAGCGCGGCACGAGGTGCGCGCGGTGGCCCATGGCATCGATGTCGTGCAGCGGCACCAGGCCCGGGGCGCCGCGCCGCACCACGAGGATCGAGAGCGCGGCCTCGGGCGGCGCCTCGGGGTCGGTGCGACAGACCACGCTGAGCAGGTCGGCGCCCTCGCCGTCCCAGCCGGTGGCGGCCGACACCCACTGCTTGGTGCCGTGGATGCGCCAGCCGCCCTCGCCTCGCACAGCCGTCGTGCGCACGCCCTCGCCGGGCCGCGGCGCGGCGAAGTTCGCGCTGCCGCCCGGCTCGCTGTTGGCCAGCGCGGCCAGCGGCGCGCCCTCGCAGGCGAGGAAGGGCGCGAGCAGGCGCCGGTGCTGCTCGGGCGTGCCCGCGATGAACAGCGGCGCCAGGCCCAGCAGGTTGGCGAACAGCGTCAGCGAGACATTGCAGTCGACCGCATGGAACTCCTCGGCCACGATCGCGAGGTCGACCATGCCCGTGCCCTCGCCGCCGAAGGGCTGCGGCATGAGCCGGCGCAGGAAGCCGCGGCGGATGATCTCCTCGTACATCGGCCGCGTGGCGCGAAAGCGCTCGCCGGGCGTGTGCAACTCGCGCGTGGCGCCGCGCACCTGCGAGAGCACCTCGCTGGCGGCACGCCGCGCATCGAGCTGGAGCGCGCGGCGCGCGGGGTCGAGGGTGAAGTCGATGGTCATGGGAAATCCGGTCGGGTGATGGGTGGGGCCGCAGTCTGGCCGCGCCACCCCCGGTCGGCCTTGTCGTTTCGTGCACGGCGCCTTGCCGGAACGCGCAGCACGGGCGCGCGGCTTGCAAGGCCCGCGTGCCGTCGCGATGATGGGAGTCCCAACCGCCCGCCCACAGGTGCGCACATGAAGTCCTGGTCCACCGAAGCCGTCGCCGCGCCCGAGCAGTTCGCCTACTGGCGCGAGGTGGTGTGCGAAGCCTTCGCGGCGCTCGATCCGCGCTCGGCCGAGCGCGGCGCGGGCTTCGCGAGCCGGGTCGACATGGAAGGCATCGGCGCTATCAACGTGGCGCGCATCCGCGCCGAGGCCCACACCGTGGTGCGCGACTTCTCGCAGATCCGGCGCGATCCGCAGGACAGGCTGTTCGTCAACCTGCAGGTCGCGGGCCAGGGCATCGTGTGCCAGGGCCACCGCGAGACGCGCGTGACGCCCGGCGCCTTCAGCATCGTCGACACGGCGCGGCCCTACACGCTGCATTTCGACACGCGCTTCGAAGTGCTGTCGCTGCGCGTGCCGCGCGAGCTGCTGCTGCCGCGCGTCAGCGAGCCGCGCGCCCTGTTCGCGCGCGCGCTCGGCGGGCCGGCCGGCATCGGGCGCGCGGCCTCGGGCTTCATGCAGTCGCTGATGGACGGCGGCGGGCTACCCGCGGGGCCGGCGGCCGAGCGGCTGGCGGCGCTGCTGTGCGAACTCGTGGCCGAGTCGGCACGCGCGGCGGATGCCGGCGTGGCGCCTGCGCCGCCGATGCGCGATGCGCACCGCCAGCTGCTGGTGCGCCGGGTCAAGGCCCACGTGCTCGAGGCGCTCGATTCACCCGAACTCGACGTGCCCTCGATCGCGCGGCGCTTCGGCGTCTCGGTGCGCTACCTTCACCTGGCCTTCGCGCACGAGGGCAGCACGCCGGCCGCGTGGATCCGCGCGCAGCGCATGGCGCGCTGCGCGCAGGACCTCGCGAACCCCGCCGACCGGCGGCCGGTCTCGGCCATCGCGCTGCGCTGGGGCTTCCAGGACATTCCGCATTTCACGCGCACGTTCGGCGCGGCCTTCGGCTGCACGCCCTCGGCCTATCGCCTGCGGCACGGAGGCAGCCCCCCGGCGACGAAAGCAGCGCGCGCCTCAGGGCAGGTTGAGCTGCCACGAGACGCCGAAGCGGTCCTGCACCCAGCCGTAGAGGCGGCTGAACGGATAGGCATCGACCGGCATCAGCACCTGGCCACCCTCGGCCAGCCCGTCGAACAGGCGCCGCAGCTGCGCCTCGTCGTCGCAGTCGATGAACAGCGAGATCGACGGCGTGAAGCCGAAGGCATGCACGGGCGGGCTGTCGATGCACAGCAGGCTGTGGCCGCCGAGCTCGAAGCGCGCCTTGAGCACCGTGCCCTCGGCGCCCGGGCCCGCGGGGCCGTAGCGCTCGATCTCGGTGATGCGTGCCTCGGGAAACAGCGAGAGGTAGAAGTCCATCGCGGCCTGGGCCTGGCCGGTGAACATCAGGAAGGGCGTGAGCCGCATGGCGGGTCTCCTCGAAGAAGGTCAATAGGGCGGTGCCTTGCGCGCGCGCTGTTCGCGCGCCGCTTCGGTCCACCACGCGAGGTCGTCGGCGAAGCGGCCGAAGGCCCGGTCGAGCGAGGCGCCGGGCGCGCCGGTGGGCTGGCCCTGCGCGTCGAGCGTCTGCGAGATCGGGCCGACCGAGAGCGTGCTCGACACCACGATCATGCCCATCTCGGAGAGGATCGAATGCCACACCGTGCCCGAGCGCACGCCCGAGAAGCGGCCGGCCGAATAGCTCGCGATCGCCGCGGGCCGCCAGAACCACTCCTCGAGGAAGTGGTCGGTGAGGTTCTTGAGGCCGGGCTGCGGGCCCCAGTTGTATTCGCCGGTCACGAAGACGAAGGCATCGGCCGCGCGGATCTTGCGCGCCAGCGTCTCCATCGCCTCGGGCGCCGTGCCCGCCGGGTACTCCTTGTACATGCGGTCGAGCATCGGCAGGTCGACGGCCTTGGCATCGATCAGCTCCACCTCGGCGCCGCGCGCGGCCAGCCGCTCGACCAGATAGTCCGCGAGCCGCACGCCCATGCGGTCGGCACGGTAGGAACCGTAGAACACCAGGATCTTGTCTGCCATCGTCGCTCCGTTTCGCAGGGCCGCCGGGGTGCGGCCCTCTCGCGAAGGGTAACGCGCCGAGGTGGCAGCCCGATGCTTCGCCCAGCCGCATGGCGGGCTATGCTTGCCCGGCATGCCGCTGCTTCGCCGCCCTTCTCCTTCGTTTCGCTCCTGGCTCATGGCCACGTGCCTGCTCGTCGGCGCACCGGCCTTCGCCGCGACGTCCTGCCCGATGACGGCCGAAGCCCCGTCGCCGCCACGCGCCCTCGCGATGGCCGCCGCCGCGCAGCGCGAGCACGAGGCCTTCGGCGCCCAGACCCTCGATGCCGAAGGCCGCATGGTCGACGCGGGCAGTTCCGAGGCCGAGGACGGACGCGTCTCGCGCTTCGCGCCCGCGCCATGGCAGCGCGTGCTCGGCTACTGGGACGCGGTCGACCAGCCGCGCGTGAAGCTGCCCTCGCTGGTGCGCTTCGGTGCCCTGCGGCCGGCCGATCGCACGCTGCTGCTGGAGGCGCTGAACCAGGCCAGCGCCACGCGGCTGATGGGACTGGGCGTCGGGCCCGACCAGGGCCTCGACGCGGCCGAGCTGCATGCGATGGCGACGGCCGTGAACCGGGTCGCTGTGATCGACACGCCCTGGTCGGCCGCCTTCATCAGCTGGCTCGCGCGGCAGGCGGGCCTGGGCGCGGACGAGTTCGTGTTCTCCGAGGCGCACGTGGACTACGCGGGCGCGGCCTGGAAGGCCGGCGCCGACGAAGCGGCGGGCCGTGCCACGCGCTTCGCGCTGCGGGCCTGCGATCTCGCACGCACGCCGCCGCGCGTGGGCGACCTGGTGTGCCAGACGCGCGGCGCGCGTTCGGCGCTCGACAGCTTCGCCAAGATCGGCACGGTGCTCGCGACGCGGCCCACGGGCGGCGCGGCGCTGCCGATGCATTGCGACGTGGTGACGGCCGTCGACGCACGCGGCTTCGACGCGGTCGGCGGCAACGTGCTGCAGTCGGTCACCTTGCGCCGGCTGGACTTCGCGCCGGGCACGCGGACGCTCGATCCGAGCTACCTGCCCGAAGGCTGCGCGACGGACGCGGCGGGATGCATCGATCGGCACATGAGCCGGCAACCCTGGTCGCTGCTGCTGCAGTGGCGCTGAAGCGGGCGCCTCAGCAGTTGTTTCGGCGCAGCCCCGCCATGTGGGCGCAGGGCCGGCGACCCGGACCGGGGTCGTGCACATGCGGGGGCGAAGGCTGCACGCGCCGCCTCGGCGGCGGGTAGGCGTACGGATCGGGGCCCCAGAGATAGACCGGCTCGGGATCGGCCTGTGCCGCGCGCCCTTCGTCGGGATAGCGCGGAATGATCGACAGCCCCGGGTTCGAGGGCGGCGCCGGCGCGGCGGCGGCAGGCGGCGGCGCGTAGTCGGGCGCGCGCGCGGGCGGGGCCGGCTGCAGGGCCGAAGGCGGCGGCGGCTCGGCGATCTGCACGGGCCGCGACGAACGCGTGCCGCTCGGGCAGGCACCGTCGGTGTAGACGGTGGCGCCATTGGCGTCGAGGCAGCGCACCACCTCGGCCGAGCTCGCCGATGCGCCCAGCGCGAAGACCGCCGAGACGATCAGCGTGCGCAACGACGTGGCGGCGAGCAGAGGGGTTCGCATGAAGATGAGAAGGAGGCCGTGCCGGAACGACGCACGGGCAGGTTCATTTTGTGCGCTTTGTCGCGGCCCGCCAAGCGCCGCAGGCCCCGTCGCTCACAGCAAGCCGCCCATGCGCAGCGCCGCGGCCTTCAGCGCATCGATGCGGCGCTCGGCATCGGCCATCGACATGCGCGCGGTCGGCGCATGCACGGCGAGCGCGGCGCGCACCGCGCCGGCCGCGTCGCGCACCGGCACGGCCACGGCCACCAGGCCGGCCATGAACTCCTCGCGGTCGCGCGAGAAGCCGTCCTGCGCGATCGCGTCGCACTCCGCGCGCAATGCGGCGGGGTCGGTGAGGGTGCTGGCCGTCATGCGCGGCAGCGGCAGGCCGTCGATCATCGCGTCGCGCGCCTTCTTCGGCATCTGCGCGAGAAAGAGCTTGCCGCTCGCGGTGCAGTGCAGCGGCACGTGCGAACCCACGTCGAGCGTGAGCCGCAACGGCCACTGGGCCTCGACGCGGTCGAGGTAGAGCACGCGCGCGCCGTCGAGCGTGGTGAGGTTGCAGGTCTCGCCGACCTCCTGCACCAGCGCGGCCAGCACCTCGTGGCGCAGGCCGCGCACGCTGCCGTGGTTCAGCGTGTCGAAGGCGAGCTGGCGCAGCGCGGGGCCAACGACGAAGGAGCGCTCGTCGAGGTCGCGCGCGAGAAAACCGGTGGCCAGCAGCTGGGTGCAGATGCGGTGCGCGGTGCCCTTGGGCAGGCCCAGCTGCGCCGCGAGATCGGCCAGCGACAGCGCGCGGCCCTCGTGGGCCAGCAGCGCGAGCAGGCGCAGGCTGCGCTCGGCCGAGGAACCGGAAACGGGCTCCTCGACAGGGGCAACCACGGGCGCGGCAACAGGGGCGGCAGCGGAACGCGCGGGACGGGGCATGCGGGTAAACCTCTAAAGTGGAACATTGCGTTCCGAAAATCAATAACCTAGGATGCGACGGACCGAGGCCATTGTTCCATCGCCGGACCGCACGCATGCCTGACTCTCGCAGTGAAGAAGTCTTCGACTACATCGTGGTGGGCGCCGGCTCGGCCGGCTGCGTGCTGGCCGCGCGCCTGAGCGAGGACCCGGCCACGCGCGTGCTGCTGCTCGAGGCCGGGCCGCGCGACAGCTCGCCGTGGATCCACCTGCCGATCGGCTACGGCAAGACCATGTGGAGCCCGGTCTACAACTGGCGCTTCGAGACCGATCCCGATCCCAACATGAACGGCCGCCGCATCTACTGGCCGCGCGGCAAGACGCTGGGCGGCTCGAGCTCGATCAACGGCCTGATCTACATCCGCGGCCAGCGCGAGGACTACGACCACTGGGCCGCGCTCGGCAACCCGGGCTGGGGCTACGACGAGGTGCTGCCCTACTTCGTGCGCTCCGAGGGCAACCAGCGCGGCGCGAACGAGTTCCACGGCGGCGACGGGCCGCTCAAGGTGTCGGACATCGGCGCGCGGCACGAGCTGATCGAGGCCTTCATCGAAGGCGCCCGGCAGACCGGCGTGCCGCGCACCGAGGACTTCAACGGCGCCGCGCAGGAAGGCGCGGGCTACTACCAGCTCACCACGCACCGCGGCCTGCGCTGCAGCACCGCCAAGGCCTACCTCGCGCCGGCGCGCCACCGCCCCAACCTGCGCATCGAGACCGAGGCGCTGGCCACCGGCCTCGTGTTCGAGGGGCGGCGCGCGGCCGGCGTGCGCTATCGGCAGGGCGGCGTGGAGAAGACCGCGCACTGCCGCGCCGAGGTGCTGCTTTCGGCCGGCTCGATCCAGTCGCCGCAGTTGCTGCAGCTCTCGGGCGTGGGCCCGCGCGCGCTGCTCGATCGCTTCGGCATCGCGCCGGTGCACGAACTGCCGGGCGTGGGCGAGAACCTGCAGGACCATCTGCAGATCCGCCTCGGCTACGAGTGCACCAAGCCGATCACCACCAACGACCAGCTCAACTCCTGGGCCGGCCAGCTCGGCCTGGGCCTCGAATGGCTGCTGCACCGCAGCGGCGCGCTCGCGATCGGCATCAACCAGGGCGGCTGCTTCATGCGCGCGCTCAAGGACGAGGCGGGCCGCCCGGTGGCCGCAACGCCCGACATCCAGTTCCACGTGGCCACGCTCTCGGCCGACATGGCCGGCGGCAAGGTGCACCCCTACTCGGGCTTCACCTTCTCGGTGTGCCAGCTGCGGCCCGAGTCGCGCGGCCACATCCGCATCCGTTCGACCGACGCGGCCGAGCCGCCCGAGATGCAGCCCAACTACCTCGCGACCGAACTCGACCGCGCCACCGCGGTGGCCGGCGTGAAGGCCGCGCGCGCCATCGCCGAGGCGCCCGCGATGCGCCCCTACGTCAAGCGCGAGGTGAAGCCCGGCGCGCAGGCCGCGAGCGATGCCGAGCTGCTCGAGTTCTGCCGCAACAACGGCGCCACCATCTTCCATCCCACCGGCACCTGCCGCATGGGGCACGACCCGCTCGCGGTGGTCGATGCGCGGCTGCGCGTGCACGGCATCGGCGGCCTGCGCGTGGTCGACTGCTCGGCCATGCCCACGCTGGTGTCGGGCAACACCAACGCCCCCGCGGTGATGATGGCCGAGAAGGCCGTCGACATGATCAGAGAGGACCACAGGGCGGCTTCGGCCGCGCACTAGCAGCAACGCATCCCGCACGGCCCGCCGAGAGCGAAGACCAAGAGGCCGCCACGACAACACTCATCGGAGACAACACATGAGCAGTGCACGCGACGACGAGAAAACGATTCGCAGGGTGGTGATTTCGGCGCTGGTGGGCGCCACCATCGAGTGGTACGACTTCTTCCTCTACGGGGTGGTGGCCGGCATCGTGTTCAACAAGCTCTACTTCCCGGGCAGCGACCCGGTGGTGGCGACCTTGCTGGCCTACACCACCTTCGCCGTGGGCTTCGTCACGCGGCCCCTGGGCGGCGTGATCTTCGGCCACTTCGGCGACAAGATCGGGCGCAAGAGCATGCTGATCATCACGCTGATGATCATGGGCGTGGCCACCTTCCTGATCGGCCTGGTGCCCACCTACGCGCAGATCGGCATCGCGGCGCCGCTGCTGCTGCTGGTGCTGCGCGTGGCGCAGGGCATCGGCCTGGGCGGCGAATGGGGCGGCGCGGTGCTCATGGCCTACGAATACGCACCGAAGGAGAAGCGCGGCTTCTATGCCTCGCTGCCGCAGATCGGGCTGGCCATCGGCCTGTGCCTGGCCTCGGGCGTGGTCGCGCTGCTGTCGTGGCTGCTGACCGACGAGCAGTTCATGGCCTGGGGCTGGCGCATCGCCTTCCTGATCTCGGGGCTGATGGTGGCGGTGGGCATGTACATCCGGCTGCACGTGAAGGAAACGCCCGAGTTCGCCGCGGTGAAGGCGCGCAACGCCGAGCTGCGCATCCCGTTCATGGACATGCTGCGCCGCTACCCGGGCAATGTGCTGAAGGGCATGGGCGCGCGCTACATCGACGGCGTGTTCTTCAACATCTTCGGCGTGTTCTCCATCGCCTACCTCACGGGCACGCTCAAGCTCGGGCGCACCGACGCACTGCTCGGCGTGATGGCCGCGGCCATCGTGATGTGCTTCGCCATCCCCTTCTTCGGCCGCATGTCGGACCGGCTCGGCCGGCCCCGGGTCTACATGTGGGGCTCGCTGATCACGGCGGTGTCGGCCTTCCCGGGCTTCTGGCTGATGACGCACAGCGAGGGCAACGTGCTGCTGGTGTGGCTGTCGATCGTGATCCCCTTCGGCATCCTCTATGCCTCGGTCTACGGCCCCGAGGCCGCCCTGTTCTGCGACCTGTTCGACGCCAAGGTGCGCTACACCGGCATCTCCTTCGTCTACCAGTTCTCGGGCATCTTCGCCTCGGGCATCACGCCGATCATCGCCACCGCCCTGCTCAAGTCGGGCGGCGGCGAGCCGTGGCAGATCTGCCTGTACGTGCTGTTCGCGGGCGTGGTGTCGGCGCTGTGCGCCTGGATGATCGGGCGCAGTCCGTCGCCGGCGGATGCGCCGGTGGTGGCGCCCGCGCGCTGACGCGGCGCAGGACCACTACCTGCGCGCCGCCGCGACCCGCTCGATCGTGCCCAGCGGCATGAGCTCGCGCAGCGCCTCGCGCGCACCGGCCACCAGGGCCTCGTCGCACAGCTCGGGCCGCCCCGTGCCATAGGGCGGCTGCGGCGCGTATTCCATCAGCAGCTCCACCATGCGGCCCGTGGCCTCGCCGGCGATCTCGCCAACAACGCGCACGCCGAAGTCGATGCCGGCGGTCATGCCGCCGCCGGTCATGCGGTTGCGGTCGATCACGATGCGGCCGGGGCTCGGGATCGCGCCCAGCAGCGCGAGCCGGTCTCGCGCATACCAGTAGCAGCCCGCACGGTAGCCGTCGAGCAGCCCGGCCGCCGCCAGCAGCAGCGAGCCGTTGCACACGCTGGTGATCCACGTCGAACGCGCGCCGATACGGGCGAGGAAGGCCTTGGTCTCCTCGTCCTCGAGCAGCGCGAACAGTGCCTTGGTGTTGCCCGGTACGAACAGCAGGTCAGGCGCCTCCCAGCAATCGTCGAAGCCATGCGTGGCGACGACGCTGACGCCGGCATCCGAGGGCAGCGCGCCGGTGCGCTTCCACGCGAGCTGCGACTCGAAGCCGGGGATGAAGGACAGCGCCTGCAGCGGACCCGCGAGGTCGATCAGGGTCATGCCCGGAAAGACCAGCGACAGCACCTTGAAGCTCATGACGGGATCCCCGCCAGCAGTTCGAGCACCTGGGCCGGGGTCTGCGCCACGCCGGTCGTGTTGCGCTGCTCGAAGAGGGTGTACCAGCCCGAGGCTTCGACGCCCTGGCAAAAGCCCGCGACCGCCTCGGCGCTGTCCATCTCCCACACGGCCCAGAACGAGACGGCGGGATCCGCATGGTCGACGCCGCGGTCGGCCACGCCCCAGCCCAGCGTGCGGATGCCACCGGCCTTCATGGCTTCGATGGCGCCGAGCACGGCGTCGGCGAAGGCCCGGCGCTCGGCCGGCGTGCGGGCGATCCAGGCCGGCCTGGGTGTCCATTGTTCGATGAAGAGATGCTTGCTGCTCATGGGATTCCTCGGGTTGGATGAAGGGGCCGGCCGACGATAGCCAGCGCAGCGCCGGCGGCACGACTGCCGGTGCACCGTGTCTTGCACCAGCGTGCACGGCGTGGGGCCGCACGGCCCCGCCTCGCTTGTGGGGCGCCGCCAGACCGGCTGCAATGCCCGGACCATGCACGCCCAGTCCTGTTCCACGCTCGACGTTCCCGCCGCCCAGCGGATGCGCTACTGGGAAAACGCGATCGCGCCCTACTTCGGCCGGCTGCGCGGCGACGACGACGCGGGCGGTCCGGACTTCGAGGCCCGCTGCGACATCTACGACGTCGGCGGCCTGGGCGCGGTGCGCATGCAGGTGCCGCTCTCGCGCGTGACGCGCGAGGCCCGCGATGCGCTCGACAGCGGCGGCAGCTATTTCAAGCTCTCGATGCAGATCGCCGGCGCCGCCGACGTGCACGCGGCCAACCGCACGGTGCACCTGGGGCCGGGCGACTGGATCATGCTCGACCAGCGCCTGCCCTACACCTGGGAATCGGCCGCGCCGGCCTCGCTGTTCGGACTGCAGATTCCGCGCGAACGCCTCGCGGCGCTGGGCCTGCCGTCCCTGGTGTGTTCCAGCGACGAGGCGCTGGCCGACAGCGGCATGGCACCGATCCTCGGCGGCCATCTGCGCACGCTGAACACGCAGCTCGCGCACGTGACCGGGGATGCCGCCCACCTGCTGGCCGAGGCCTCGATCGGCCTGCTCGCGACCACTCTGTCGAGCGGTCGCCCGCATGCGCGCGCGCCGGTCGATGCGCTGGCCGCCGTGCGCCTGCGCGCGGTGCAGTACGTGCGGCTGCATGCGAGCGAGGCCACGCTCTCGGTCGATGCGATCGCCCATGCCCTGCGCTGCTCGCGGCGCTACCTCTACAAGGCCTTCGACGGCAGCGACGCGAGCCCCGAGCGGCTGATCTGGCAGACCCGGCTCGAGCGCTGCCACGAGGCGCTGCGCGATGCGCGCAACCATGCGCGCCCGGTCTCGTCGATCGCCTTCGAGAACGGCTTCAACAGCGATGCCCATTTCGCGCGCATGTTCCGCGCGCGCTACGGCCAGTCGCCCGCGCGGCTGCGGCGCAGCCTGCGGGCGCAGGCTCAGGGCAGCCGCTCCTCGTAGGCCTCGGCCGGCCGGTCGTTGGGCGACTGGAAGGCCGCCTTGAGCGAATCGCTCAGCGGGATGTTGATGACGGCGTTGCGCGGCGGGATCGGCGCCATGAACCAGCGCGCATAGAGCTTCTCGAGCGCGCCCGAGGCCATCGCGCTCGCGAGGTAGCCGTCGACCGCGCGCTTGAAGGCCGGGTCGTCCTTGCGGATCATGATCGCGATCGGCTCGATGCCCAGCGGCTTGCCGACGATGCGGAAGTCCGCCGGGTTGCGCGCGTTCGAGATGTTGCCCGCGAGCGTGTTGTCGTCCATCGCGAAGGCATCGGCGCGGCCACTCTCGAGCAGCAGGAAGCTCTCGGCATGGTCCTTGGCCAGCACGATGTTCAGCGCCATGCCCTTGTTGTCCTGCTCGAGCTTGCGCAGCCGCTGCACGAGCGTGGTGCCCACGGTCGTGACCACAGTCTTGCCCTTGAGCTGCTCCGCCGACTCGATGCCGCTGGCCGCACGCACCGCGAAGCGCGCCTCGGTGATGTAGGTGGTGCTGCCGAAGGCCACCTGCTGCTGGCGCGCGGCATTGTTGGTGGTGGAGCCGCACTCGATGTCGACGGTGCCGTTCTGCAGCAGCGGCACGCGGTTCTGCGAGGTCACGACCATCGGCCGCACCGCCACGCCAGGCAGCAGCTTCGCGAGCATCTGCTCGCAGAGCTCGACGTGGTAGCCGACGTAGCCGCCGCCCACCGCGTACGACAGCGGCGGCGAGGCTTCGCGCACGCCCATCACGAGGGTGCCGGCGGCCTTCGCCTTGGCGAGCGTGCCGCCGGGTTCCTGCGCGAGCGCGGCCAGCGCGGCGGTCGCGAGCAGCGCGCCCGCGAGCATCCGGTTCGGGGTCTTCATGGCGTCCTCCGGCGCGTCAGGCCGCGAGCGCCACCGGCGCGGGATGGGCGATCTCGTCCAGGCTCTCGCGCAGCGCGCGGTCGAGGATCTCGATGGCGCGGTCGATCTGCTCGTGCGCCACGTTGAGCGGCGGCGCGATGCGCCACACCGAGCCGCGCTCGGGCCGGCGCCGGATGTTCATGCTCAGGCCGAGCTCGAAGCACTTCTTCGTGGTGCGCGCGCCGAGCTCGTGATGGGGCAGCCGCGAGTCGCGGTCCTGCACCAGCTCCACGCCGAGCAGCAGGCCCTCGCCGCGCACGTCGCCGATCGCCTCGTAGCGCCGCTGCAGCTCGAGCAGTTGCCCGCGCAGGTAGGCGCCGGTGGTGCGCGCGCGCTCGATCAGGCCCTCGCTGCGGATGGTGTCGAGCACCGCCAGGCCGACGGTGGCGGGCAGCGGGTCGGAAACATGGCTGGTGTAGAAGGTGAAGCCCTTCTCGTGCACGTCCTGCTCGATGCGCGGGCTGGTCGCCACGGCCGCCAGCGGCAGGCCGCCGCCCATGGTCTTCGACACCGACATGATGTCGGGCACCACGCCGTAGAAGTCGGAGGCCGTGCGATGGCCGATGCGGCCGAACGCGGTCTGGGCCTCGTCGAAGATCAGCAGCATGCCGCGCTCGTCGGCGGCGCGGCGCAGCGCCTGCATGTACGACCGGGGCGGCACCAGCACGCCGCCCGCGCTGATGATCGGCTCGATGATGATCGCGGCGCGCCGGCCGGTCGAGGCCATGTCGTACATCTTGAGGCCGAGCTCGAGGCAGGCCAGCGCCGATTCCTCGCCCGACATGCCGCGGATGTAGGGCCGGTAGGCGTTGGGCTCGGGCATCAGGTAGACGCCGGGCACGTGCACGCCGTAGCCCTTGCGGTCGCTCGCGAACGACACCGCGCTGGTGCCGCCGGTCACGCCGTGCCAGGAGCCGCCCACGGCCAGGATCTCGAAGCCGCCGGTGTACATCTTCGCCATGCGCAGCGCGACCTCGTTGCTCTCGGAACCGGTGTTCACGAACAGCGACTTGCTCAGCGGCGCGGGCATCCAGTCGGTGGCCATCTTCTGCGCCAGCTCGGCCACCACCTCGGGGATCATGCCGCTGAACAGGTGGAAGGCCTTCTCGCCGGCCTCGTGCACCGCGCGCACGATGGCCGGATGGTTGTGGCCGATGGTGGCGCACATCTGGCCCGAGGTGAAGTCGAGGATCTCGCGGCCCGTGTCGTCGACCACCACCGCGCCGCGGGCGCTGCGGAACAGGTTGGGGAAGGTGTCGCCGCCGTAGCGCACCATGTATTCCTTGGCGGCCGCGCGCAGTTGTTCGCTCATGTCCGAATCCTTTGCTGAAGTGGTGAGTGGATTCGCCAATGGTCGCGAGGCCCGCGCACGCGGTCCAATGTCGAGTTTGCATCCGGGCGCGATGCGCCGCACGCATCGCCCATGCACGCAACCGATGGGCACGCGGCTTGCAGAATGCGCCGCACGCAAAGGAGCAAGAGGCGCGATGGACACACGCTGGTTTCAGGATTTCGTCACCTTGGCCGAGGTGCAGAACTTCACGCGCGCGGCCGAGATGCGCAACGTCTCGCAGGCCGCGTTCAGCCGCCGCATCCAGGCGCTCGAGCAATGGCTGGGCGCCAAGCTGATCGATCGCGCGGCCTATCCCACGCGGCTCACGCCCGCGGGCGAGCGCTTCCGCAAGGTGGCCGCCGGCCTGCTCGACCAGATCGCCGATGCGCGCGCCGAGATCGGCGACGCGCCCGCGCGCAACCACGTGCGCATCGCCTCGACCTATGCGCTGGCCAGCACGCGGCTGCCCGGCTGGTGGGCGCGCTGGTCGGGCGCGGGCGACCTCAGTTGCAGCCTCGAGGTCGGCAACGTGCACGACACGCTGACGGCCTTCAGCGCGGGCTCGGCCGACGTGCTGATCGGCTTCCACCAGGCGGCGCATCCGCTGCAGCTCGATGCGGCGCGCTTCGAGCGTCGCGAGCTCGGCCTCGAGCGCGTGCGGCCCTACGTGTCGCGCGCGCTCGCCGCCTCGGAACGCTTCGCGCTGCCGGGCAGCGCGGCCAGCCCGGTGCCGTTGCTGATGTACTCGCCCAGCGGCTACTTCGCGCGCGTGGTCGCGACCGCGATCGAGCAGTCGGCGCAACCGCTGACCGGCTACCGGGCTTTCGAATCAGAGATGACCGACGTGCTCGGCGACCTCGCGCAGCAGGGCATGGGCATGGCCTGGTTGCCCGACAGCTCCTTCGTCGCGGGCCGGCTCGGCGAACTGGTGCCGGTGGGCGACGGCGCCTGGGACGTGGAGGTCGCGATCGTGGCCTGGCGCGCGCAGCTCAATGCGCGGCCGGCGGTCGCGCGGCTGTGGGAGCGCATCGGCGCCGACGCGCTGCCTGCCTGAAACGACTTCAGCCGGGCTCGGCCGGCATGCGCTCGGCGATCACCTCGCGCAACAGCGGCAAGGCAGGCGCCTCGCTGCGGCCGGCCAGGGTCACGAGGCCGAAGCGCGCGCGGCCCAGCGGCGGGTGCACCGGCAGTGCGACGAGGTCGGGCGCCACCGCGCGCACCGCGAGCAGGATCGCGTCGCTGTCGCGCGCGAGCTCGACCAGGTTCGACAGCTCCGAGCAGCGCAGGGTCACGCACTGGTCGGGATGCGCCTCGGGGCCGTAGGCATCGACCATCGCGCGCACCACGTCGCGCCCAAGGCCGGTGGACGCGAGCGGGTAGTCCTTCAAGCTCTGGAACGTCATCGGCCCGCGCTTGCGCGCGAGCGGATGGCCGCGCCGGCACATGAAGGCGCCGCCCATCTCCACCAGCGGCTCGACGCGCAGATCGATGCTCGGCGTGACGGTGCGGAACTCCACCACCACCGCATCGAGCGCGCGCTGGCGCAACGCCTGCACCAGCCGGTCGGTGTCGCCGCGCAGGATGTCGATGCGCACCGGCGCGCCACGGTAGGCCATGCGCTGCAAGAGCGGCGTGGCCAGCAATGCGCCGGGCCCGGCGCCGAGCCCCACGCGCAGGTGGGCGCCGCCGCCGCCGCGCGCGCTGGCCACCAGTTCCTGCGCATCGCCGACCAGGTGGCGCGCGCGCTCGAGCATCTCGCGCCCGAAATGCGAGAGCTCGCTGCGCCGGCCCACGCGGTCGAACAGCGCGCGGCCGAGCACCTCCTCGAGCGCATGGATGCTGCGGCTCAGCGCGGGCTGCGTGATCGACAGCGCCTTGGCCGAGCGCGTGAAGGAGCCCGTTTCGGCCACCGACAGGAAGTGGCGCAACTGCACGAAGGTCATGGCATGGAGGGGCCTGTTCATGCATCGGAATTATGGCTGTGGATAGAACAATGCATTGGACGCCTGGCAAGCCATTGCCTAGATTCGCGGCCGGTCCCTTTCCAGAACAAGCAAACACACCTCACCCAGGAGACAGGTCCCTTCATGCATTCCCTTCGCCAGCTTTCCCTCGCCGCCTGCCTCGCCTGCGCCGCCGTGCCCGCCGCCATGGCGCAAGGCGCCGCCCCCAACGCCCAGCGCATCGAGTCGCTCGCGCGCGAGGCCTATCCGCAGCTCGACACGCTCTACAAGGACATCCACGCCCATCCCGAACTCGGCTTCCAGGAGGTGCGCACGGCCGGCAAGCTCGCCGAGCAGATGCGCGCCCTCGGCTTCGAGGTGACCGAGCACGTGGGCCGCACCGGCGTGGTCGCGGTCCTGCGCAACGGCGCCGGCCCCACGGTGCTGGTGCGCACCGAGCTCGACGCGCTGCCGATGCAGGAGAAGACCGGCCTGCCCTACGCGAGCCAGGCCAAGGCCACCTGGCAGGGCCGCGAGACCTTCGTCGCCCACAGCTGCGGCCACGACGTGCACATGGCGAGCTGGGTCGGCACCGCGCGCACGCTGCTCGCGCTCAAGGACCAGTGGCAGGGCACGCTGGTGTTCGTCGCGCAGCCGGCCGAAGAGGCCAGCGGCGGCGCCAAGGGCATGCTGGCCGACGGGCTCTACAAGCGCTTCCCCAAGCCCGATGCCGCCTTCGCGCTGCACACCTCGCCCTCGTCGTACGGCTACGTCGGCTACCGCGCGGGACCGATCACCTCGGCCTCCGACGGCTTCGAGATCGACTTCAAGGGCCGCGGCGGCCACGGCTCGGCACCGCACCATGCGATCGACCCGATCGTGCAGGCGGCCCATTTCGTGACCGACGTGCAGACCGTGGTGAGCCGCGAGAAGGATCCGGCCGAATTCGGCGTGGTGACGGTCGGCGCGATCCAGGCCGGCACCGCCGGCAACATCATTCCCGACTCGGCGCTGTTGCGCGGCACCATCCGCAGCTACAAGCCTCAGGTGCGCAAGCAGCTGATCGACGGCGTGCGCCGCACCGCGCTGGCCTCGGCCGCGATGGCGGGCGCGCCCGAGCCGGCCATCGGCCTCGACCCGGCGCGCGGCAACGCCGCGGTGATCAACGACCAGGCGCTCGCGCAGCGCACCGTGGCCGCGCTCAAGGCGCAACTCGGCGACGCGAAGGTGGTGCAGGTGCCGCCGATCACCGCCAGCGAGGACTTCTCGGACTTCGCGGTGGAGGGCGTGCCCACCTTCTTCTTCTTCATCGGCGTGAACGATCCGAAGGAGGTCGCCAACTCGCAGAAGGAAGGCGGCAAGCCCCTGCCCTTCAACCACTCGCCGTTCTTCGCGCCGGTGCCCGAGCCCTCGATCACGACGGGCGTGCAGGCGATGACGGCGGCGGTGTTGAGCGCGCTGGCGCCGAAGAGCTGACAGGGGCGCGCGGCGCGGCCGGCTACTCCACGCGGATGCCGGCCTCCAGGGCAACCTTGCTCATCCACGACCAGTCGGCCTGCATCAGCTGCGCGAAGGCCTCGGCGCTGGCGCTGGTCACCACGCTCGCGCCCCGGTCGGCCATGCGCCGCTTCATCTCGGGCTCGTCCATCACCGCGATCACCTCCCGGCGCAGCTGCTCCAGCACCGGCAAGGGCGTGCCCCGCGGCGCGGCCAGGCCGCTCCAGAACTCCATGGGCGGCATCGAGACGCCCTGCTCCTTGAGGGTCGGCAGGGCCGGCAGCGCGGGGGTGCGCTCATCCGACAGCACGCACAGGGCGCGCAAGCTGCCCTTCTGCACGAAGGGCAAGGCGGAGGACATCACGCAGGGCACGAAGTCCAGCTCGCCCTGCACCAGCGCCGTGATCGCATCGGGCATGCCCTTGAACGGGATATGGGTGAAACCGGCGCCGGTGGTTCGGCCGAGCATCGTGACCCACAGGTGTTCCAGCCCGCCCGTGCCCACGGAACCGTAGTTCAGGCGACCGGGATTCGCGGCGGCGAACGCGAGCAGCTCGGAGAAGCTGCCGAAACGCGATCGCGCCGGGACCACGAACAGCGTGGGCGTCTTGCTGTACTGGGAGACCGGTGCCAGCGACTTCAGCATGTCGTAGCGCTTCATCGTGACCTGCGCGGCCATCATGCCGGTGTTGATGGAGATCAGCGTCTGGCCGTCGGGCGGCGCCGTCGCCAGGGCCTGCATGCCGATGACGAAGCTGCCGCCGGGCTTGTTGTCGACGATGACCGGTTGCGCGATCCGGCGCTGCAGGCTGTTCGCGATCAGGCGCGTGCTGGTGTCGGCGGATCCGCCCGCCTGCAGCGGCACGATGATCTTCAAGGGACGGCGCAGGAAGCCGGACTGTGCCGCGGCCAGGCGGGGAATGGCCTGCGCCACCAGGGGCGCCAGGATCAGGGTGCGGCGTCGAATCGTTGCCAAGTTGCGCTCCTTTCTTGCGATGGAGCGCAGTCTGGTCGCGCCGGCCCGGCAAGACTGTCGGCGAGCCGACACAGCGCTTGGGGACAAACCATGAGCCGCGCGCCGCGGCCCCGCATCAGTCGGGGCCGCCGGCCAGCTCGAGCAGGCGCGCCCTGTCCCGGATCTCGATGCGGCCCCGGCCCAGGCCGATCATTCCCTCGCGCTCCAGGCGCTTGAGCTCGATGTTCAAGCTCTGGCGCGTGGTGCCTAACATGTCGGCCAGGTCCGCCTGGGTCATGACCAGCAGGCGCGTGGCGGCACCCCGCAGCTGCGACAGCAGCACGCGCGCGAGCCGGGTCGACAGGCCCGCGAGCGACTGCGCGGCCAGCGCCTGGTAGGTGTCGCGCGCCCGCGCGCACAGCAGCCGGATGATGCGGTCGTTCAGTTCGGGATGCGCGCGCATGGCCAGCCGCAGCGCGGCCTGAGGCACGCGCACGATCTCGCAGGCGCCGCGGGCCACCGCGTCGTGGATCGCGGCCGAGTCGTCGAGCACGGGAATCAGGCCGAAGACCTGCCCGGGCTCCTGCCGGTTGATGACATGCCGCTTGCCCTGCGCGTTGGTGATGCTGAGCTCGAGCGTGCCGCGCGCGGGGATCAGCAGGTGCGTCATCTGGTGCCCGCGCCACGTCACGGTGGTGCCGTCGGCCACCTGCTCCAGCGTGGCGTGCGCGGCGAGATGCCGCAGCGCCGCCTCGCCGCTGGCGGCGAGCCACGGCACGTTGGCGAGGACCTTCTCGATGCGGAGCGTTTCTTCAGGCACTACGAACAAACCCTCAGTGGCTGTGTCGGCCGGCCGACTGACCGAAGAGGGCTTGCATTTCCATACTGCGCGCACCCTTCACTCAGCGACAAGCTTTCCGTGACTCCAGCCTTTCCTTCCATTGCAGCCTCGGTGGCCGTTCGCGCGCTGCAGCGTGCCGACGTCGATCACGTGGTGACCGTTCCCGACTGGGTTCAATTATCGCTGCACGCCCGCCTGCAGCAGCCGGACACGGGCATCCGCGTGCTCAATGCCTGCAACGAGAACCAGTGCGTCACCACGGCCGCCGGCCTGGCGATCGGCGGCCGCAAGCCGCTGCTCGTGATGCAGAACCAGGGCTTCTACAACTGCATCAACACGCTGCGCGCCGTCTGCCTCGATGCGCGCATTCCGCTGGTGTTCCTCATCGGGCAGTTCGGACGCGAGTTCGACAACATCGGCCGCGATCCGCGCCAGTCGCGCCGCTCCATGGTCCGCCTCATGGAGCCGGTGCTCGCCGCGCTCGAGCTACCCTGGTTCGCCCTCGATTGCGATGCCGATGCCGGACGCATCGAGCAAGCCTGCGAGGTCGCGCAGCGCCGGCGCACCGCCACCGCCGTGCTCGTCGGCGCCCCCATGGCCTGGAGATGAACAAGATGACGATGAACGTACGACAGGCCTGCGCCGTGATCGCCGCGCGGCGCGACGAAGACTCCCTCGTGGTCGCGACCATGGGCGCCATGCGCGCCTTCGACCTGCTGGAGGCGGATCCGGCCTGCGCGGGCCGCGCGCCCCGGGCCTCGCGGCTCAGCTCGGTGCCGCTGATGGGCGGCGCCGCCGGCCTGGGCCTGGGACTCGCGCTGGCACGGCCGCGGCGCAAGGTGATCGTGGTGGATGGCGATGCCAGCCTGCTGATGGAGCTCGGCAGCCTGGTCACCGTGGCCCAGGCGGCGCCGGACAACCTGCTGCACCTGGTGATCCGCAACGGCACCCAGTTCACCGGCCTGGCCAACCTCGATGCGCCGGCGCGCGATTTCGATTTCGCGCAGGCCGCGCGCCATGCGGGGTACAGGCATGCGCGCAGCGTGGAGGACGAAGCGGCATGGGCCGCGTGCTTCGACGAGGTCCGGCAGCTGCGGGGTCCGGTCTTCGTGGAGCTGCGCGTGCAGCCGGCGCCGGCGCTGGCCGGCGAAGGCTTCGCGCAGTCCGAGATGCCCGACCATCAGTTCGAGCGCATGGGCCTGGAGGCGAGCGCCATGCGGGAGCTGCTGGGCGCGGGAGACGCACGATGAGCACGGCCGATTCCTTCGATTACATCGTCGTCGGCGCGGGTTCCTCGGGCGCCGCCGTGGCGCGCGGGCGGGCCGAGCGCCCCGGCACCCGCGTGCTGCTGCTGGAGGCCGGCGCGCCGCGCCACAACGACTTCTGGGTCCGCGTGCCGCTGGGGATCGGCAAGCTGCTGACGAACCCGAAGTACGTGTGGCCGTTCCACACCACGCCGCAGGACCGGCTCGACGGCCAGTCGATCTACTGGCCGCGCGGGCGCATGCCCGGCGGCTCGAGCTCGGTCAACGGCATGATCTTCGTGCGCGGCGAGCCGCGCGAATTCGACCACTGGCGCGAACTGGGCAATCCGGGTTGGGGCTATGCCGACCTGCTGCCCTACTTTCAGCGGCTGGAGTCCTGCCGCTTCGGCGATGCCGCACTGCGCGGGCGCGACGGCCCGATCGGCATCACCAGCCTCGCGGACGATCCGCATCCGCTGGGCACGGCCTTCGTGGCCGCCTGCGAACAGGCCGGTATCGCGCGCACGCCGGACTACAACGGCCAGGCCTACGAGGGCGTGTCCTTCCTCCAGCTCAGCACGCGCGGGGGCCAGCGCTGCAGCACGGCGCGCGGCTACCTCGGCGCCGGCGCTCCGGCGGGACTCGAACTGCGCACCGAATCGCAGGCCCTGCGCATCCTGTTCGAAGGGCGGCGCGCCGTGGGCGTGGAGTACCTGCGCGACGGGCAGCGCCGGCAGGCGCGCGCGCGGGCGGAAGTGATCCTCAGCGCCGGCCCGATCAAGTCGCCGCAGCTGCTGGAGCTGTCGGGCGTGGGCCAGTCGGAGCGCCTGCGCGAGCTGGGCATTCCCGTCGTCGCGCATGCGCCGGGCGTCGGCGAGAACCTCAGCGACCACCTGCAGGCGCGCATCACCTTCGAGGCCAGCCAGCGCGTCACGCTCAACGAAGTGATCGCGAGCCCGTGGCGCCAGGCGCTGATGGGCGCGCAGTATGTGCTGACCCGCCGCGGCATGATGACCTCGCCCTCGGCCTCCGCCCATGCGCTGGCCCGCACCGACGCGGCGCAGGACCGCCCGATGGTGAAGATCCAGATGCATCACCTCAGCGGCGCGGACCGCTACTCGCGCACCAAGGGCGCCGGCGCCGACCTGTTCCCGGGCTTCGGCATCGGCCTGTTCCAGCTGCGCCCCGCCTCGCGCGGCTGGGTCCATGCGAAGTCGCCTTCGGCGCTCGACGACCCGGTCATGGATCCGCGCTACCTCGACGCGCCCGAGGACGTGGAGGTCATGCTGTCGGCGCTGCGCCTGGCCCGCAAGGTCGCGGCCCAGTCCGCGCTCGCGCCCTACGTGAAGCGCGAGACCCGCCCCGGCATCGACGTGCAGGCCGAGCACGAGCTGCTGCGCTACATCCGCAGCTGCGGCCAGACGTCCTGGCATCCGATCGGCACCTGCAAGATGGGACCGGACTGCGATCCCGACGCGGTGGTCGATGCCGCCCTGCGGGTGCGCGGCGTCGCCGCCCTGCGCGTGGTGGACTCTTCCATCATGCCGACCATGCCCTCCTCCAACACCAACGCTGCATCGATCGCGATCGGCGAGAAGGCGGCCGACCTGCTGCGCGACGACGCGGGCCGCTGACCGACATCGCAAGTACCTGGAACCGACATGACAAGACTCCTCTCGCGACGCGCCGCCGTCGCCTCGCTCCTGTGCCTCTCGCTGGCCGCCGCCGCGCAGGCCGACAGCGGCTATCCGGCGCGTCCCATCAAGCTCGTGGTCCCGGCCAGCGCCGGCGGCGAGCCCGACATCCTCGCGCGCCTGGTCGCGCATCGCATGGCGGCCGACCTGGGACAGCCCATCGTCGTCGACAACAAGGTCGGCGCGGGCGGTTTGATCGGCGTCGCCTCCGTGGCCTCCGCCAAGGCCGACGGCTACACGATCGGCATCGTCTACCAGGCCGTGCTGGCGCTGTCGCCGCACCTGATCGCGAAGAAGCTCTTCGATCCGCTCGCCGACATCGCGCCGATCGGGCTGATCTCGGTCTCGGGCAATGCGCTGATGGTGCCGGCGAAGTCGCCCATCGGCTCCTATGCCGAACTGGTGGCGCGCGCCAAGGCCAGCCCCGGCAAGCTCAGCTTCGGCTCGTGGGGCGAAGGCAGCGCGGGCCACATCAGCGGCGAGATCATGAAGAAGGCCGCGGGCCTGGACATCCAGCACATCCCCTACAAGGGCTCCAACGAGGCGCTGATGGGCATGCTCGGCGGCGAGATCGACGCGATCTTCGGCGGCTGGGGCCTGGCCTCCACGCAGCTCAAGGCCGGCACGGTGCGCGTGCTGGCCGTCACCTCGCCGCAGCCGTCGCCGATGTTCCCGGGCGCGCCGACCTTCAGGGAGCTCGGCATTCCGTTCGGCCTCAACTCCTGGTACGGGCTCGTGGCGCCGCGGGACCTGCCGGCCCCGGTGCTGAAGCGGCTCGAGGGCGCCCTGCGGAAGGCCGTCGGCCAGCCGGAGATCGCGGCGAAGCTGCAGGACATGGGCATGCAGGCGCAGTCGTCGAGCGCCGCGCAACTGGGCGAGCGCATCCGCGGCGACCACGAGACCTGGGGCCGGAAGATCAAGGAGGTCGGAATCGAGGCACGCTAGCTACTTCAACCGGTAGCTGAGCTTCTTGCCGCCACGCACCTGGGCATCGAGGCCCAGCCATTCGCCGTCGGCCACGGCATACCAGAGGTCGATCGGCTGCTCGGGCCCGCTGACGCGCCAGCGCCGGGCCGCCACGCCGCGGCCGCGCACCTCGACGCGTCCCTCGTCGAGCGCGACGATGCGCACCGGCTCGAGCTTGCCGGTCTGCGCATTGAGCAGCTGCTGCTGCGCGCGCATCGCGGGGTTCCAGTAGGCGAAGCTCATCACGCAGCCCGGCAGCGCGCTGCGCCCGCGCGGCGTGACGACCACCAGCGCGGGGCCGTCGCCCTCCGCCTCGCGCTCGGCGCGCACCTCGGAGCGGTCGCCGCCGTCGTTGGTGTCGGCATCGAGCCGGCGCAGGCAGTCGCCGCGCCAGTGCTCGACCGCCGAATGCCGGTAGCGGTAGACCGTGACGCCCAGCAGCTTGACCGCGAACGCGGCCTCGCTGCTCAGCCGGCGCTCGTCGCCCGCGGCCGTGAGCACGAAGCGGTGCTCGCCGATCGGCGCGTCGTCGAGCAGCACGCGGAAATTCCATTCGCCCGTGGCGGGCGAGGCCACCGGCTGCGCGCCCGCCGCGAAGGCCAGCACGCACAGCAGCGCCAGGCCGGCATGGCGCACCCTCATTTCGGCGGCCGGCGCACCGGCCCCGGCACGAAGGCGTTGGTGCGCGCGATGTAGTCGCGGTAGGCCGGCCGCCGGTGGCCGATGTCGGCCTCGAGCAGGCGCACGCCCGACACGCGCAGCAGCAGCCAGGTCATGAGCAGCGGCGAGACCACGCTCCAGGCGCCGCCGAGGCCGGCCGCGCCCAGCGCCATCAGCCACAGTCCCCACCAGACGCAGGCCTCGCCGAAGTAGTTGGGATGGCGGCTGTAGCGCCACAGGCCGCGGTCCATCACCTGGCCGCGCTGCGAGGGGTCGGCCTTGAAGCGCGACATCTGGGCATCGGCGATGGCCTCGAAGCCGATGCCGAAGGCCGCCAGCGCGCCGCCCGCGATGTCGAGCCAGCCCAGCGGCCGCGCGCCCGCCATGCCGACGAACAGCGGCGCCGAGACGATCCAGGCCAGCACCGCCTGCAGCCCGAAAACGAGGTACAGGCTCTTGAGGCCGAAGCCCGGCTGGTTGCGCGCGCGGATCGCCTCGTAGCGCCGGTCCTCGCCGTGGCCCCAGTTGCGCGCGGCCACATAGAGCGCCAGCCGCAGCCCCCACAGCAGCGCGAGCACGGCCATGGCCAGGCCGCGCGGCTCGTGCAGCGGCGCGTTCGGCAGCAGCACCAGGTAGACCAGGCCCGCGCCCGCGATCAGCACCGGCCAGAAGCGGTCGATCAGGCTCGCGTCGCGCCGCGCCAGGCTCTCGAGCCAGACCACCAGCGCGACCGCGGCGGTGAAGGCGAGGCCGGCGAAGGCGGCTTCCGGTGCGCTGAATCTCATCGTGCCGGCTTCAGGCGCGCCGCTCGAACAGGTAGTGGCTGACCCACCAGCGCTGCCCGTGCTCGTAGCCGAACAGCTCGGCCACCGACATGAAGAACAGGCGCCAGCGCGTCCACCAGACGTTGGCCTGGTCGCCGTAGGTGGCCTGGAACAGCGGGCGCAGCGCCTCGCGGCGCTGGTCCATGTTGCGCAGCCAGGCCTCGGCGGTGCGCTGGTAGTGGCGGCCTTCCCAGCGCCAGCGGCGCAGCAGCCGCAAATCGTCCTGGCAGTGCAGCGCGAGGTCGTCGCTGGGCATCATGCCGCCCGAGAAGAAGTGCTCGCTCATCCAGTCGCTGGCGTCGCGCACCTCGAAGGGATAGGGCGCCTCGCGGTGCACGAACACGTGCATGAAGAAGCGCCCGCCGGGCCGCAGCCAGCGCGCCACGTTGGCGAAGGCCTGCGGCCAGTTGCGCAGGTGCTCGAACATCTCGACCGAGACCACGCGGTCGAAGCGCTCCTCGGTGTCGAACACGTTGATGTCGCGCGTGAGCACCCGCACATTGGCCAGCCCGCGCCGCGCGGCCTCGGCCTCGATGTATTCGCGCTGCGAAGCCGAGTTCGACAGCGCCGTGATCCGGCTGCCCGGGTAGTGCGCGGCCATCCACAGCGTGAGCGAGCCCCAGCCGCAGCCCAGCTCGAGGATGTCCTGCCCGTTGTCCAGCCCGGCGCGCTCGCAGGTGCTGGCCAGCGCAGCCGATTCGGCCTCCTCGAGCGTGCGCGTGCCCTCGGGCCAGTAGCAGCTGCTGTACTTGCGGTGGTTGCCGAGCACCTGGCCGAAGAAGGCGGCCGGCACCTCGTAGTGCTGGGCGTTGGCCTTCTCGGGCAGCGGCGCCAGGCTGGCCGAGCGCATGCGGCCGACGAAATCCTGGGTCAGCTCGGCCACGGCCGGGGTGTTGCCGGCATACAACTCCGACAGCCGGTCCTTGAGCAGGCGCCGGATGCCGCGGCGCACCACGGTATCGGGCACCAGGCCCTTCTCGACCCAGCGGATGGCGAACGCGATGTCCTGCGGCATGGCTTCTTCTTCCTTCTCGTGCGTGTTGGCGGGCCCCGCCGTCCGGGACCGATCACCCCCTGTACGCAGCCGGCGGCGATCCGGATGCAACCGGATGCATCCGGCGGGCACAAACCAAAGTTGCGCCATGCCCCTGCGCCGGCGCGGGCCTCTGGCCGAACTGGAACAATGCGCCCACTCTCATGGACGGACTCGATCTCATCAAGACATTTCGCGAAGTCGCGTTCCGGCGCAGCTTCTCGCGCGCGGCCCTGTCGCTGGGCATGTCGAAGGCCACCGTCAGCCGCTACGTGGCCGAACTGGAGGAGCGCAGCGGCGTGCGGCTGCTCAACCGCTCCACCCGCTCGCTGAGCCTGACCGACGCCGGCGAGGTACTGCTCGAGCGCAGCACCCAGCTGGTCGACATGGCCGAGAACACGCTCAACGACCTGCAGGCCCACGGCGCCCACCCGCGCGGCCGGCTGCGCATGAGCGCGCCGCACGGGCTGATCGCCGGCTGGCTCTCGGACGTGATCGCCGAATTCATCAAGCGCTACCCCGACGTCTACGTCAGCCTGGTCTTCACCAACAGCGCGGTCGACCTGATCGGCGAGGGCATCGACATCCACCTGACCGGCGGGCGCATCGACGACATGAACCTGATCGTGCGGCGGCTGGTGCAGTTCGACATGGTGGTCTGCGCCACCCCGGCCTACTGGGCGCTGCGCGGCATGCCGCGCGTGCCGGCCGACCTGAGCCGGCACGACGTGCTCAGCTATTCGGCCGCCCCCACCACCCACCTGCCCTTCGAGACCGAAGGCGAGGCCTACGAGGTGCCGGTGCACAGCCGCATGGAGGCCAACGACGCGGTCGCGCTGATCGAACTGGCGCTGCGCGGCGTGGGCGTGGCCTACGTGCCCGAGCCGCTGGCCCAGTCGCACCTGGAGCGCGGCGCGCTGGTGCCGGTGCTGCGCGAGCACATGCCGCACGACCACTGGCTCTATGCCGCCTATTCGCAGCGGCGCCACAACAGCGCGGCGATGCGCGCGATGCTCGACTTCCTCGAGCAGTCGATGGGACCCGACGGCGGGTTGCCCTCGCCGATGCCGCCGGCCGTGCCGGTCTCGCCGCCCGCCGCGCCTTCCGCTACATGCGCCCTTTCCAGGGAACCAGGCGCCGCTCGAGCCAGCGCATCAGCAGGTCGAACAGATACGCCACCACCCCGATGACCACGATCCCCATGATCACGATGTCGGTACGCAGGAAGTTCGACGCGTTGAGCACCATCTGACCCAGCCCCATGTTGGCCGCCACCATCTCGGCGGCCACCAGCGTGGTCCAGCCGAAGCCGATCGCGATGCGCATGCCGACCAGGATGTCGGGCAGCGCCGAGGGCAGGATCACGTGGCGGATCACCTGCAGGTAGCTCGCGCCCATCGAGTAGGCCGCGTTGATCTGCTCCTGCGAGGCGCTGCGCATGCCCGAGCGCGCGGCCAGCGCCAGCGGCGCGAAGCAGCTCAGGAAGATCAGCAGCACCTTGGGCAGCTCGTCGATCCCGAACCAGATGATGATCAGCGGCAGGTAGGCCAGCGGCGGCAACGGCCGGTAGAACTCCAGCGGCGGATCGAAGATGCCGCGCCAGAAGCGGCTCATGCCCATCGCGATGCCCACGGGGATGGCCGTGACGCAGGCCAGCAGGAAGGCCGAGAACACGCGGAACATGCTCGCGAGGAAGTGCTGCCACAGCGGCTTGTCGTTGGCCTGGCCGGTCAGGTATTCGTAGAACTGCTGGAACACCGCCTGCGGCGTTGGCAGGAACAGCGGCTTGACCCAGCCCATGTTGGTGACCAGGAACCACAGCGCGATCAGCGTCAGCACCGTGACCACGCTGATCGTGAAGCTCGAGCCCTCGCCCGGCACCTTGAAGGCGCTGGTCTTGAGCTTGGCGCCGGGCGCGGGCGGCGGGACGGCGGTGGGCTTGGTGGGAGGCGTCATGGGAACCGGCGATGCGATGCTGGCCTCAGGCATGGGCGGCCTCGCGGTGGTGGATGATGGAGAGCACTTCCTCGCGCATGCGGATGAACTCGGGCTCGGACTTCACCTTGCGCGAATCGCCGTGCGAGAGGTACTGGCGCGAGAACGGCACCTCGTCGTAGACGTGCGAGATGCGCCCCGGGCTCGGGCTCATCACGATCAGCCGGGTGGCGAGGAACAGCGCCTCCTCCACCGAGTGGGTGATGAAGAACACCATCTTGTTCGAGGTCGACCAGGCCTGCAGCAGGATCTCCTGCACCTGCTCGCGCGTGAAGGCGTCGAGCGCGCCCATCGGCTCGTCCATCAGCAGCACGGCCGGATCGCTGGCCAGCGCGCGCGCGATGCCCACGCGCTGCTGCATGCCGCCCGAGAGCTCGTACACCGCACGGTCGGCGTACTTCTGCAGCCCGACCAGCGCGAGTTTTTCTTCCGCCACGCGGTCGCGCGTGGCGCGGTCGACGCCCGCGAGCCTCAAGCCCAGCGCCACGTTGTCGCGCACGTTGAGCCAGGGCATCAGCGCATGCTTCTGGAACACCACGCCGCGGTCGGCGCCCGGGCCGGCCACGGGTTGGCCGTCGAGCAGGATCTCGCCGGTGGACGGCGGCAGGAAGCCGGCGATGCAGTTCAAGAGCGTGGTCTTGCCGCAGCCCGAGGCGCCGAGCGCGACCACGAAGTCGCCGTCGTGCATGCGCAGGTTGACCGGCGCGAGCGCCTGCAGGGTGCCGCCCTTGACGGCGTAATTGACCGTGAGGTCGCGGATGTCGAGCGTGGGCATGGGCTTTTTTATTTACCGGGCCGCGCTCACTTGGCCGCCAGGGCCTTCTCGACGTAGGTGGTGGTCACGTAGGCCGAGTAGTCGGGCTTGACCTCCTGCACCCGGCCCTGTTCCTTGAGGAACACCGCCGTGTTGGCCATCGCCTTGGCCGCGCCGCCGCCGAGCCAGGTCGGCGAGAGCTGCTCGGACAGGGTCGGGAAGCTGTAGAGCGCCATCGCCGGGCCCACGTCCTGCGGATTGGCCTTGGTCCACTTGGCCATCGCCTTGGTCTGCGGCGAGTCGGGCGTCCAGCTCTTGCCCGAGGCCTTGTACTCGTCGTTGGCGCGGTTGAGCGCCTTCACGAACGCCACCATGAAGGCCTCGTTCTCGGCCGCCCACTTGGCATTGACCACGATGCCCTCGAAGGTCGGTGCGCCGCGCTTGCCGATGCTGCCCGAGGTGGCGATCACCTTGCCGCTGGAGCGGATCTTGGAGAGCACCGGGTCCCAGATGAAGGTGGCGTCGATGTCGCCGCGCTCCCAGGCCGCCGCGATCTCGGGCGGGCGCATGTTCATCACGTTGACCTTCTTCGCGTCCACGCCGTCCATCTTCATCGCGGCCATGAGCTGGTAGTGGGCGGTGGAGACGAAGGGCGTGGCGACCTTCTTGCCCGCGAGGTCCTTGAGGCTCGCGATGCCCGAGGCATTGCGCGCCACCAGCGCCTCGGCGTCGGCGATGTCGGCCGAGATCCAGAACAGCTTGATGTCCTGCCCCTGGCTGGCCGCGGCCGTGAGCGGGCTGGAGCCGGTCTCGCCCATCTGCACGTCGCCCGAGGCCATGGCGCGGATCACGTCGCCGCCGCCCGAGAACATGCGCCAGTTGATCTTGTAGCCGGTGGCCTTCTCGACCTCGCCCGACTCCATGACCAGGCGCAGCGGGACGAGCATGTCCTGATGAGCGAAGGTGAGCTCCTTGGCCTTCTGGGCGAAGGCGGTGCCGGTGGTGGCCAGCATGAGCAGCGCTGTGGCTGCGATTGCACGGTGCAGGGATCGACGCGTGTTCATCCGGGTTCTCCTTGTCTGTTGCGGGCGGCGCTGGCCGAGGCTTCGGGGCGAGGGGTACTGTGCATGGTTGGGGGTGGGGTGCAAAGTGCCAGGGGTGGAAGGGGGAGGTGCCAGTGGACTGGGACTTACCCTTGTTTGGTGCCTTGGGGCACGGGGGAGGTGCGTTTTTTGTTTTGGGGTTGTTTTCTTTGGTGAGGCTGTTGGCCGGGTCTCGCCCCGGCGGGCGAAGCGATGGCCCGACCCACCCCCTCTGGCTGCGCCGAGGAGCGCAGCGTTTCGCGGATCAGGGCTCGCAGCTGTTTGAGCGAAGCGAGTTCTGCGAGACCCCGCGAAACGCGAGCACCGCAGGTTGCCCCGTAGCGCAGCGGAGGGGTCGCAGACAGTGGGGTCGCCTTCTTTTGCTTACTTTTCTTGGCGAGATGTATGGACCGGGCACATGGTGGACAGGTGTGCGAGGACATGGTGGACACCATCGGGCGTATCGCCCGATCGGAAGACGACCATGCCCTGGAGCACCCGAGACACCATGAGCCTGAGAGAAGAGTTCGTTGCCCTGGCACGCCAGGAAGGTGCCAATCGGCGTGAGCTGTGCCGGCGCTTCGGCATCAGCCCGCAGACCGGCTACAAATGGCTCGCACGCAGCGCCACGCTGGGTGCCGCCGGCCTGGGCGATGCCAGTCGCCGCCCGCACCACAGCCCCGGCGAGACCTCGCCCGAACTTCAACAATCCATCGTCTCGCTGCGCCAGCAGCACCCTGCCTGGGGCGCACGCAAGCTCGCACGGCGCCTGAGCGACCTCGGACAGGGTTGCCTGGCTCCGAGCACCGTCAACTCCATCCTCAAGCGCCACGGCCTCATCAGCGCCCAGGCCAGCAGTGCGGCCACCGCCTGGCAGCGCTTCGAGCACGAGGCGCCCAACAGCCTCTGGCAGATCGACTTCAAGGGCTACGTGTCCACCGCAGCGGGGCCCTGCCATCCGCTGACGCTGCTGGACGACCACTCTCGCTACAACCTGGCCCTGCGCGCCTGTGCCCGCCAGCAAACGGCCAGCGTGAAGGAGCAGTTGCAGGACGTCTTCTCCCGCTACGGCCTGCCGGTGCGCATCAATGCGGACAACGGCGCACCCTGGGGCAGTCCGCGCGAGCCGGGCCAGCTCAGCGAACTCGCGCTGTGGCTCATCCGCCTGGGCGTGCGGGTGAGCTTCAGCAGCCCCTATCACCCGCAGACCAACGGCAAGGACGAGCGCTTCCATCGCAGCCTGAAGGCGGAGTTGCTGGCCGGGCGCAGCTTCCAGGATCTGGCTCAGGCACAGCAGCAGTTCGATCGCTGGAGGCGTATCTACAACCATGAGCGCCCGCACCAGGCGCTGGGCATGAACACCCCGGCGAGCCGGTATCGCGCCAGCGAGAGGGCCTATCCGAGGACGCTGCCACCGCTCGAGTACGGCCCGAACGACACGGTGGTGAAGGTCGGCTGGCTGGGGGAGGTGCGCTTCAAGAGCAAGCGCTTCAAGGTGTCCGCAGCACTCAAGGACCACGAGATCGCGCTGCGCGCGCAGCCCGGGCGAGAGGGCTGCTACGACGTCTACTTCGTGCACCACAAGCTGCGCGAGATCGACCTGCGCGAGGCCTGAGCCACCATGCAGAATGTGTCCACCATGTCCTCGCACATGTGTCACCCATGTCTCCGGTCCATACAGCGAGACAAGAAAAGTGAGTCGCCCGCCGGGGCGAGTCCCGGCCGACAACCTCAACAAGAAGAGCACCGTCACACAACCAAGACCGCTGGCAAACTGCCCCACACCATGCCTCAAGCCGTCATCCTCCCCGCAGAAGCGCATCACTACCCTTCCCTCCACCAGACCCTCGACACGGTGGCCCGAGAAAAAAAGTACCTGGCCCTCACCGAGGCCCCGCCCTACGACTCGACCACCGACTTCTACCGCCACCTGCGCGCCACCCACTCCCCTCACTTCGTAGCCGTAGAAAACAACCAGGTCATAGGCTGGTGCGACATCGCCCCCACCTTCGGCCAGACCCGCGCCCACGCAGGCACCCTCGGCATCGCGATGCACCCCCAGGCACGTGGCCGCGGACTCGGTCCGCAGCTGCTGCGCGCCGCCATCGAAGCCGCCTGGCTCAGGGGCCTCACCCGCATCGAACTCACGGTGCGCGACGACAACCTCCCCGCCAAGGCCCTCTACGAACGCTTCGGCTTCCAGCACGAAGGCCTGCAACGCCAGGCGATGCGCGTCGACGGCATCTACCACGACGTCCACGCCATGGCCCTGCTCGCCACCGAGGCCACCGCGCCCCACTAGACTGCTCCGTACCCGACAAGAGCCCGGAGACACGACACCATGTGCAGGAGCATCAAGACCCTCTACAACTTCGAGCCGCCCGCCACCGAGCAGGAGATCCGCGCCGCGGCCCTGCAGTTCGTGCGCAAGCTCAGCGGCTTCAACGTCCCCTCGCGCGCCAACGAGGCCGCGTTCGAACGCGCCGTCGAGGAAGTCAGCGCCAGCGCCGCGCGGCTGCTCGAATCGCTGGTGACCACGGCCGAGCCGCGCGACCGCGAGATCGAGGCCGAGCGCGCCAGGGCCCGCTCGGCCGCGCGCTTCGGCACGCAGCTTTCCTGACCGCCACCGGCGCACGCGCCCGAGCCCGCCGCGTTCGGCCTTTGCCGCGCACGGTTTTTGCGCCTGCCGCGGCGCAGGTCCAAAAGGCCTTTGGTATCGTGCCTTGCAAGCCGAAACACATTCAAGAAGACGCGGACATCGACCGAATGAGAAAGACCTATATCGGAGGCTGCCACTGCGGCGCCGTGCGCTTCGAAGCCGACATCGACCTGAGCCTGGGCACGCTGCGCTGCAACTGCGCGATCTGCACCCGCACGCGCTTCTGGCCAGCCATCGTCGAGCCCGGGGCCTTCCGCCTGCTCGAGGGCGAATCCGAGCTCAGCGAGCAGATGCTCGACACCCGCAACAGCCACTACATCGTCTGCAAGCTCTGCGGCGTGCGCTCCTTCGGCGTGGGGCATTCGCCCGAGACCGGCGCCCATGCCTACGGCGTGAACGTGACCTGCCTCGACGACGTGGACCTCGACGACCTCGTCAACTCGCCGCTGCAGTACGTGGACGGCCACCGCGGCACCTGGCACGTGGCGCGCACGGCCATCGATCCCTGAGACGACGATCAACAGACAGACAACCACAATCCACAGGAGACACCCTCATGCCTTTCGAACTCTGGCTCGCCTTCGTGGCCGCCTCGGCCGTGCTGCTGGTCATTCCAGGTCCGACCATCCTCACGGTGATCAGCTACTCGATGTCGCACGGCCGCCGCGCCAACGTGCCGCTGGTGGCCGCGGTGGCGCTCGGCGACTCGACCGCGCTGGTGGTGTCGCTGCTGGGCCTGGGCACGCTGCTCGCGGCCTCGGCCTTCTGGTTCAACGCGGTGAAATGGGTGGGGGGGCTGTACCTGCTGTACCTGGGCATCAAGCTGCTGCGCGCGGGCGTGTCGAGCGCCGAGATCGCGACACCGGAAGCACCCGCCTCGCGCTGGCGGCTGTTCGCCAACACCTACCTGGTGACGGCGCTCAACCCGAAAGGCATCGTGTTCTTCGTGGCCTTCCTGCCGCAGTTCATCAGCCAGAAGGCCGCGGTCGCGCCGCAGATGTGGGTGCTGGCGCTGACCTTCGTCGCAATGGCCACGCTCAACGCCACGCTCTACGCGGTGTTCGCGGGCTCGGCGCGGCGCCTCCTGTCGTCGCCGCGCGCGCAGCGCCGCTTCAACCTCGGCGGCGGCGCGCTGCTGAGCGCCGCGGGCCTGTGGGCGCTGATGGCGCGCCGGCCGGCCTGATCGCTCAGTTGCGCGTCGGATCGCCGGGGCGGCGGTCGTAGCGGTTGGGCACGCCATCGCCGTCGCGATCGCGGTCGTAGCGGTTCGGCACGCCGTCGCGGTCACGGTCGCCGTAGCCGGCGCGCGGCGGCGGCGGACGGTCGTAGCCGGGGGCGACGACGCAGCCGGCCAGCACGGCCGAGGCCGACAGCACGACGGCCAGGGTGGCGAGTCTGTTGTTCTTCATGATGCATCTCTCCTTGGAATGGTTGTGGAACACCGCACCGGCTTGCCTCTGGGCGCCGCGGCGGTAGCGCATTGAAGGTCACGCCGGTCGAGCCGCGGTGTCGCGATGGCTGCGCCACGGTGAAGTTGTGTGACCGGATGTGGCCGCTGCCGCAGACTGTGAACGACCCACCCGCCCACCGCGTGGCGGCGCGCCCCGCGTCCGTGGGTAGGCGCATGCCGCGCGGCACGGGTTCGAACTTCCGTCTACATCTTTCGGCAGGACGGCAGCCCGATGCGCATGGCCGAGAATGGCTGCCGCTTTCCAGCCCCGCGCATTCCCCGCGCGCACCCCTGCCCTGATGCCGACGCCCATCGCCCTGTTTCATTCCCCCGCGCTCCCGCGCCTCACGCTGGCGCTCGCCGCGCTGATGCTGACGGCGCAGGCCGCATGGGCCGTGCCGAGCTTCGAGGAGGTGAAGCGCGACTTCCGCTCGTCCGACACCGCGGTGCTCGACCGCAACGGCGAGCTGCTGCAGCGCGTGCGCACCGACGCCAGCGTGCGGCGCGGCCAGTGGACGGCGCTGGCCGACATCTCGCCGGCCTTGCGCACGGCGATGGTGCTCAGCGAGGACCGGCGCTTCTACGAGCACAGCGGCGTCGACTGGCGCGCGGTCTCGGCCGCGGCCTGGGGCAACCTCTGGAACACGCGCACGCGCGGCGCCTCGACCATCACGATGCAGCTCTCGGGCCTGCTCGACGAGGACCTGCGGCGCGGCGGCGGCGGCCGCAGCCTGACGCAGAAGCTCGGCCAGACCGTGGCCGCGACCCAGCTCGAGCGCCAGTGGCGCAAGGACCAGATCCTCGAGGCCTACCTCAACAGCGTGCCGTTCCGCGGCGAGATCGTGGGCATCGACGCGCTCTCGCGCACGCTGTTCGGCAAGGCGCCGAGCGGCCTCGACGCGCGCGAGGCCGCCGTGGCCGCCGCGCGGGTGCGCGCGCCCAACGCGCGGCCGGCCCTGGTGGCGCAGCGCGCCTGCGAGGTGCTGCGCACCATGGAGCCGCAGCGCAAGGCCGACTGCGAGGCGCTCGACATGTTCACCAGCGCCGCGGTGCAGCGGCGCGCCTTCGAGGCCAGTGAAGGCATCGCGCCGCATGCCGCGCGGCGCGCGCTTCGCCAGGCGCGCGAGGGCCGCGAGCCCGGGCAGGAAGACACGCCGCCGGCCGAAGCCAGGGCGGCGGCGAAGGACACCGGCGACGGCAGCGTGCGCACCACGCTGCGCGCGCCGCTGCAGCGCTTCGCGCTCGGCACCCTGCAGCGGCACCTGCGCGAGCTGCGCGGCCGGCACGTGGAGGACGGCGCGCTGGTGGTGCTCGACAACGCCACCGGCGAGGTGCTGGCCTGGGTCGGTTCCTCGGGGCCGCTGAGCCAGGCGGCCGAGGTCGACGGCGTGATCGCGATGCGCCAGCCGGGCTCGACGCTCAAGCCGCTGCTCTACGGCCAGGCGATCGCCGAACGGCGGCTCACCGCGGCTTCGCTGATCGAGGACTCGTCGGCGCAGATCAACACCGCGAGCGGCCTCTACATCCCGCAGAACTACGACCGCCGCTTCAAGGGCCCGGTGTCGGCGCGCACCGCGCTCGCGGCCTCGCTCAACGTGCCGGCCGTGCGCACGCTGGTGATGGTGTCGCCCGAATCCTTCGCGCGCGGGCTGCGCGCGGCCGGCCTGCCGCTGCGCGAGAGCGGCGACTACTACGGCTACAGCCTCGCGCTCGGCAGCGCCGAGGTCACGCTGCTGTCGCTGACCAACGCCTACCGCATGCTGGCCAACGGCGGGCGCTACGGCACGACCACGCTGCTGGCGCCGGCGGCGCCCGACAAGTCGAGGAAGACCGCCGCCGCCACCGCGAAGAGCCCCCCGGCGCCGGTGCTCGACCCGCGCGCCGCCTTCATCGTCGGCGACATCCTGTCCGACCCCAACGCGCGCACCCGCAGCTTCGGCCTCGACAGCATCCTCTCGACCCGCTTCTGGAGCGCGGTGAAGACCGGCACCAGCAAGGACATGCGCGACAACTGGGCGGTGGGCTGGTCGCAGCGCTACACGGTCGGCGTGTGGGTCGGCAACGCGAGCGGCGAGTCGATGTGGGACGTGAGCGGCACCAGCGGCGCGGCGCCGGTCTGGGCCGAGGTCATGCGCTTCCTGCACGCGCGCGAGCCGAGCCGGGCGCCCGCGCCGCCGCCAGGCCTGGTGCGCACGCACATCGACTTCGGCCCCGGTCCCGACGGCAATGCGCTCGAGGCCGCGCGCGACGAATGGTTCGTGCAGGGCACGGAGCAGCCGCTGTTCGCGCTCGCGAACGAACCCGGCGCCGCGGGCACGGCCGCCATCGCGCGCATCACCGCGCCGGCCGACGGCACGATCATCGCGCTCGATCCCGACATCCCGCCGCTGCGCCAGCGCGTGCGCTTCGAATCGGAAGGCCGCGGCGTGCAATGGCGCATCGACGGCAAGCACTTCGCGCGCGGCAACAGCGCGCAGTGGCTGCCCTGGCCGGGCCGCCACCTGATCGAGCTGGTCGATGCCGGCGGCAAGGTGGTGGACCAGCGCCGGCTCGAGGTGCGCGGCGCGGGCGTCGTGACGAAGAGCGCCCAGCGATGAAGGCGACGACCCCGAACTCCCGACCCGGCCTGCACCTCTGGCTGTGTCTGGTGCTGCTGTTCGCCGCGGTATTCGGCGCGCAGGCCAAACCCGTGCCCGTGCCGGCGATGAAGTCGCGCGTGATCGACCAGAACAAGACGCTCGACGCCGCGCAGGCCGAGGCGCTGCGCGAGCGCATCGCCGACATCGAGCGCGAGACCCGGGCCCAGCTCGCGGTGCTGATCGTGCCGACCACCGGCGAGGACAGCATCGAGCAATACGCCACGCGCGTGTTCGCGCAGTGGAAGCTCGGGCGCAAGGACGAGGACGACGGCGTGCTGCTGCTGGTGGCGATCCGCGACCGGCGCATGCGCATCGAGGTCGGCCGCGGCCTCGAGGGCCGCATCACCGACATCCAGGCCGCGCGCATCATCGACCAGGAGATGACGCCGCGCTTTCGCGCCGGCGATTTCGACGGCGGCCTGGGTGCCGCGGTCGACGGCATCGCGCAGCTGATCCGCGGCGAGCCGATGGCCATGGCCCAGGAGCTGCCGCTGATCGATCCGGGCGAGCCCGTCGAATCGACGCCGCCCGAGCCGCGCGGATGGCACGTCACGCCCGAGGGCTGGGCCTTCTTCGCCGTGATCGGCTGGTCGGCGCTGGTCGGGCTCTGGCAGAGCCGGCAGAAGAAGAGCGCGGCCGAGCTGCGCACCGACGCCGACTGGCTCGCCCGGCGGCGCGCACGGCAGGCCCGCAGCAGCGCGCGCCGCTCGTCGAAGCGCGCACGCCGCGCGCAGGCCAGCGTCGCGGCCGAGCTGGAAAGCGCCTCGGCCCTTGCCGCGGCCGCGCCCGGCAGGACGCTGCGGCGCTGGCCCTGGACCTTCGGCGCGCTCGCGGTCGCGCCGGTCGCCGCGGCTGCTACGCTCGGCGAACCGATGTTCGCGATCGCGCTCGCGATGATGCCGGTGCCGATGGGCTTCGGCATCGGCTATGGCTGCGGCCTGTGGCGCACCATGCGCCTCGTCGTCGCCGGCATCGCGCTGCTGATCGCGGGCGTGGCGGTCGCGGGCCGGCAACTGGGCTGGGAGCGCGTGGGCTGGTCGCTGCTCGGCATGCTGGCGCTGGGCGCGGCGGTGCTGGTCGGGCTGCTGATCGTGACCGGCATGCGCAAGGCCTGGGGCAAGGGCGTGCGCAGCTTCGTCTCGCGCTGGATCGTGGTGTGCGTGGTGGTGGGCCTGTTCGTCGGGCTGATGCACGACGAGCTCGAGCCGCAGCTGTTCCTGCTCGTGCTGGCGGCCGTCACGGTGGTGGCGCTGCTCGTGGCCTTCTTCCCGGCCGATGGCGGCGGGGGCGGCGGGCACGGCAACGACTACGGCGACAGCGGATGGGGCAGCAGCAGTTCCTCGTCCTCCTCTTCGTACGAGTCCTCGTCCTCCTCGTCGTCGGATTCGTCGTCGTCCTCGTCGGACTCGGGCGGCTCGAGCAGCGGCGGCGGCGCCTCGGGAAGCTGGTAGCGGACGACCCGGGGGAACGCCCCGACCCAAGCCCCTCCCGCCACAAGGCCTACCGACCCCCGGCCACAATTCATCCGATGATTCAATGAATTAGCACCTCATGCTAGCCCAAGCCCCTCGCACCTCCCTGGTCGAAGCCGCCGCCAACGGCATCCGCGCCGAGATCTCCGCCGGCCGCTGGCCCGTCGGCGCGCGCATCCCCATCGAGCCGCAGCTCGCCCAGTTGCTCGGCGTGAGCCGCGGCACCGTGCGCGAGGCCGTCAAGACGCTGGTCTCGCGCGGCCTGCTCGAGGTGCGCCAGGGCTCGGGCACCTATGTGCGCTCGGGCTTCGATCCCGGCGCCAGCCTGCAGAAGCTGCGCCTGGCCAGCCTGCTCGACCAGTTCGAGGTGCGCTGCGCGCTCGAGGTGCAGGCCGCGCGGCTGGCCGCGCTGCGCCACACGCCCGAGGACCTGCGCCAGCTCCACGCCCTGCTCGACCGCCGCGGCACGCCCGCGCCCGACGACGGCGGCAAGGCCTTCATCGAGCGCGACCTCGCCTTCCACCTGGCCATCGTCGACATCACGGGCAACCTCGCGCTCGCCGAGACGGTGCGCTTCATCGGCGGCTACATCAAGGACACGATCGCCAGCACCATGGGCACGCTGCTGCCCGAGCCCGACGACGCCGCGCACCGCGCCGTGGTCGAGGCCATCGCCAGCCGCGACCCCGAGCGCGCCGACGCCGCCGTGCGCGCCTTCATGACGCCCATGATCGCGGCCCTCGCCGCCGGCTCCGACACCTCCACCGGCGCCCCACGCGCGCCGTCTCGCTCATGACCGCCACCAGCACTTTCCCTTCCGCCGCCACGGCCACCCTGCGCCACGCGCCCGCCGCCGAGGCCGGCCAGCTGCTGATCGACGCCGAGATCGACAGCCAGCCCGCGCCGCCGCCCACCCCGGCACCGAGCCGCGGCCGCCGCATCCTGCTGGGCGCCAGCGTGGTGCTGATCGCCTTCAACCTGCGGCCGGTGTTCGCCAGCCTCTCGGTGGTGTTGCCCGAGATCGTCCGCGCCACCGGCCTGTCGGCCACCGCCGCCAGCCTGTTGACCACCCTGCCCGTGCTGTGCCTGGGCCTGTTCGCGCCGCTCGCGCCCGGCCTCGGCCGGCGCTTCGGCACCGAGCGCACGCTGCTGGGCTGCATGGCGCTGATCCTGGTCGGCACGCTGCTGCGCGGCACCGGCAACGTGCCGCTACTGTTCCTCGCCTCGGCGATCGCCGGCAGCGGCATCGCGGTCGCCAACGTGCTGCTGTCGGGGCTGGTCAAGCGCGACTTCGCCGGACAGGCGGCGCTGATGATGGGCCTCTACACCATGGCCGTGTGCGGCGGCGCCGCGAGCGCGGCCGGCCTCACGGTGCCGATCGAGCATGCGCTGGGCGGCGGCTGGACCGCGGCGCTCGCGGTCTGGGCGCTGCCGGCCGCGCTGGTCACGCTGCTGTGGGCGCCGCAGGCGCTGGCGCGCAAGCCGATCGCCAGCGAATCGGGCTTCACCGTGCGCGGCCTGTGGCGCGACCGGCTGGCCTGGCAGGTCACCTGCTTCATGGGGCTGCAGTCCGCGCTGGCCTACATCGTCATGGGCTGGCTCGCGCCGATCCTGCGCGAGCGCGGCCTGGCCAGCGACGTCGCGGGCTACGTGGTCTCGGTCTCGGTCATCACGCAGGTCGTGACCTGCCTCGTGGTGCCCGCGCTCGCGGTCCGGCTGCGCAACCAGATCGGCCTGGCCGTGGCGCTCGCGCTGCTCACCGTGGCCGCCATGCTGGCCCAGCTGTTCGCCCCGCTCGGCGGCGTGTGGGTCTGGGCCGTGCTGCTGGGCATCGCGCAGGGCGGCACCTTCGCGCTGGCGCTCACCATGATCGTGCTGCGCTCGCCCGATTCGCACGTGGCGGCGCACCTGTCGGGCATGGCGCAGGGCGTGGGCTACGTCATCGCGGCCTTCGGCCCGCTGCTGGCCGGGCTGCTGCACGGCTGGACCGGCAGCTTCGGCGCCGCCTCGTGGCTGTTCGTCGCGGTCGGTGTCGCGCTGGTGATCGCGGGCATCGGCGCGGGCCGCACCCTGCACGTAGGCGCGGTCACGGTACCACGCTAGCGTGGTGCTGGCGCGACGCGGTACCGGGGTCCGCGCGCGCCTACAGCAAGAAGCTCGCGCGTCCGAAGGGCGATGGGTCCGGAGCATGAGAAACTTCGTCCCATGCCGACGGTCAGACTGCGGCCCCAAGCAGGCACCGCCCCGATCCACCCGCCTCACGGCTTCTCTTCGACGAGCGCACCATGAAGAAACTTGCCGCCCTGGCCTTGCTGGGCCTGATCCAGACCGCCCCCGCGCTGGCCCAGCGCGACATGGACGTCTATGAAGCCGACCGCCGCTACTGCGCGAGCGGCCGCTCGGGCATGGACTTCCACTCCTGCATGGACCGGCTGCGCTTCGACCGCCAGCGCGACCGCGACCGCTGGGAACGCGAGCGCTGGGAACGCAGCCGCGACGACCGCAGCCGCTGGGAATACGAGCAGCGCCAGCGCTATGCCGCGCCGCCGCCCCCGCCGGTCTACCGCGGCGAACCGCCGAAGCTCAGCGACATGCAGCAGCGCGCGCTCGACAACTGCGTCCTGCTCGCACCGCGCGACCAGCCGCGGTGCCGCGCGACCGTGATGTCGACGGTGCGCTGAAAAAGCGTGCCGTTGCGCTTGCTTTCCCGCGCGCGGTGACCCCGAGGGGACCGCGCAGGCCGCCCGCGGCGGCCGTGCCGCGCTGCGCGATGCGGCGGACCGGTGCATGATGCGTCGCCGATCCATTCCATGAACGCCTCCTCCCCTCCGCAGGAAGAAGAAGCCGCCGGCTCGCCCGACGGCCTCGCGCTGTCGCGCATGGTGCGCACCGAGCAGATGCTGGCGGTGCGCCGCAGCGTGCTCGCAGCGATCCCGGTCAACCTGGTGCTGAGCCTCACGGTGGCGCTGCTGGCCCACCACTCGGAGCTGACCGCGCTCGGCCTGGCCTGGCTCGCGCTCTCGCTGGCCGTCAACGTCACGCGCATCTTCGTCTGCCGCCGGCCCTTCGTGCCCGCGCCCAACGCCGACGGCACCGATCCCTCGGTCGACCACGAGCTGCGGCTGGCCTGGCTGTTCGCGCTGCTGTCGGGCTCGGTCTGGGCCCTGATCCCGATCCTCTGCGAGGGCTACACCTCGCCCGAGACCCTGTTCTACCTGACCGTGGTCTGCGGCATCTGCGCCGGCTCGGTCACCTACGGCATCGCCTACGCGCCGGTGCCGGTCAGCTTCATCACACCGGCCCTGCTGTCGGTGATGGGCTGCCTGGTCTGGGCCGGCGGCTTCGACCGCCTGATGCTGGCCGCGATGGTGCTGGTCTATCTCGCGGCGCTGATGCGCGCGGCGCTGCAGAGCGCACGCGGCTTCCGCGAAGGCAGCCGGCTCAAGAACGAGGCCGTGTCGATGGCCGCGCGCCTGCGGCAGTCGCATGCGCTGTCGCTCGAATCGACGCGCCAGCTCGCCTTCCGCGTCGCGCACGACGCGCTCACGGGCCTGCTCAACCGCGAGGGCTTCACGCAGGCCTCGAGCCTGCGCATCGATGCCGGCGGCAAGGAGCGCGAGCACGGCCTGCTGATCCTCGGCATCGACGGCTTCAAGGCCGTCAACGACGCCTTCGGCCACAAGATGGGCGACCGCGTGCTGCAGGACGTGGCGCAGTGGCTGCAGCGCGAGCTGGCCGGCCGCGACGCCATCCTGGGCCGCTGGGGCGGCGACGAATTCGCGGCCCTGTTCGTCGCCGGGGATGGCGGCCCCTCGCCCGAGCAGGTGGCGCAGGCGCTGATCGAATCGATCGCCTCGGCCACCGCGCAGTACGGCGGCAAGCTGAGCGCGAGCGTGGGCCTGTGCGTCGAGCGCGGCGTGCCGATCGCCGACATGCTGAGCTCGGCCGACGAGGCGCTGCACGAGGCCAAGCGCGCGGGCCGCAGCCGCTGCCGCCGCTTCGACGAGGCCCTGCGCGAACGCCTGGTGACGCGGCGCGACGTGGAGCGCGACCTGCCCGCCGCGGTCGCCTCGCGCGCCATCGGCGTCTGGTACCAGCCGATCCTGGCCGACGGCGGCCGCCGGCTGCACAGCCTCGAGGCGCTGCTGCGCTGGCAGCATCCGCGCCATGGCTGGATCCCGCCCGAGGACGTGATCCGCGCGGCCGCGAGCACCGGCCTGGCCGAATCGCTGCTGCGCCACATCCTGGCCGAGATCTGCGTCGGGCTGCAGGAGCTCGCCGCGGCCGACCCGCGCTTCGAGGCCGTGCCGGTGGCGATGAACGTGTCGCCGCGCGAGATGTCGCAGCTCGCGCTCGACCGCATCGTGCTCGGCGAGATCGCGCGCCACGGCATCGGGCCGCACCGCATCCAGATCGAGATCACCGAGGAGATCGCGCTCGACACCTTCGCCGCCAGCGCGCGGCTGCATGCGCTGGCCGACGCGGGCGTGGCGATCGTGGTGGACGATTTCGGCGTCGGCTATTCCTCGCTGGCCTCGCTGCGCAGCAAGTACGTGCGGCAGGTGAAGATCGACCGCAGCTTCATCTTCGGGCTGGCCGCCTCGCCGGGCAACCGCGTGCTGGTCGAATCGGTGATCCGCCTCGGCCATTCGCTGCGCATCGACGTGGTGGCCGAGGGCGTGGAGACCGTCGAGGAGCTCGAGGCGCTCAATGCGCTCGGCTGTCCTCTGATGCAGGGCTACCACCTCGCGCGGCCCGGACCGCTCGACGTGATCGTGCCCTGGGCCCGGCGCCTGCCGGGCTGAGCCTCAGCGCGAGGCCGGGCCGCCGTGCAGCGGCAGCCGCAAGGTGAGTCCGAGCGGACCGCCCGCGTGCGAGGCCGCATAGAGCCGCCCGCCCAGGCCGGCCGCGATGCGCTCGCAGGCCCGCAGCGGCGCCGCGCCGACATCGCGCCAGTGCACCACCGCCTGCGTGCCCTCGATGCGCGCATGCACGCGCGGCGCGGCGCCCGTCGAGGCCGAGGCGGCCTGCGCAGCCACTTGCGCGAGCAGCTCGCGCAGCTCGCTCTCCACCGCCAGCACGGGTACGGCCTGCGACGGCAGTTCGACGGCGGCGCGCGGCAGCGCCGCGCCGAGCAGCGCGCGCAAGTCGTGCACCGCGCTGCGGCCGAACCGCTGCAGGGCCTCGTCGCGCGCGCGTGCCGCGGCCTCGCGCGCCCGCGCACCGTCGCGCAGGTTCGCGACCAGCAGCGAGCCCATGAGGCCGAACACGCCCGCGAAGCCGAGCCCGATGACGCTCGCGATGGCGAAGCCGAGGTTGCCGGTCTGCATGGCCATGCCGGTTTCAGCGCGGCGCGCCCGGCCGGTATTCGAGCGAGCCCGAGGGCGTGCGCTCGCAGCGGCCCGCGAGCGCGTCGCCGCGCGGGCCCGGCGGCACCGGCCGCGCGCCCTCGGGCTCGCCCTCGCACATGTCCCAGGCCGGCAGCGCGCGCGTGTACATCGCGCCGGGCAGCGCCATGTGCAGCGGCATCGGCGGCGGCGGACCTTCGCCGCGAAAGGCCGGCGGCGGGCCGTAGGGCATGGGCGGCGGCAGCACGATGCAGCCGCCGAGGCTGGCCACGGCGAGCGCGCCGGCCAGGTGCTTGATACGCAAGGTCATGAAAGCTTCTCCTCTTCTTTTTCTGCATTCGCGCAGGGCCCGCGCGCCGCGAGGCATGCGGGCGCGCGGCGGCGTCAGAACGCGTGGCGGATACCGAAGTCGTAGCCGGTCGAGGACTTGGGCAGGCCGGTGTAGCCCACGCCCGTGCTGCCGTAGCCGGTGGTGCTGGCGGCCGTGAGGCTGCCGGTGTAGGCCGCGTCGTTGCGGTTGCTCACGCGTGCCACGGTGGCGTAGAGCGCGGTGCGCTTCGACAGGTTGTGCACGTAGCCCAGCGCTAGCTTGTTGACGCGCGGATCCTCGCCGTAGAGGCCGGTGGCGCCCTCGTTGTAGCGCACCGCCGAATACGAGGCGCGGATCAGGCCCGGGCCCACCGGCACGGTGGCGCCGATCAGGTAGCCCTTGTAGCTGTCGTGCGTGTTGGTCAAGCCGGTGTCGAACTTGTTCTGCACGTTCGAGAGCTCGCCGAACAGCTTGACCGGGCCGAAGTCGTACGAGGCGCCGAGGTTCACGGTCTGCACCTTGCGCGTGAGCGCGGTGGTGTCGACCGCCACGTTCTGGCCCGCGGCCAGCGCGACGTCGAGCGGCCCGTTGGCATAGCCGAAGCGCCCGCCGATGTAGCGGCCCGCGCTGCTGCTGGTGGCGGCCGTGAGGTCGGTGGCGCTGGTGCGCACGTTCTCGTTCAGGCTGTACTGCACCTGACCGTAGAAGCCGCCGAGGTTGGGCGGCAGGAAGTACGCGACCATGTTGCTGGCGCGCGCATAGTTGCTGTTGCCGATGCCCGTGCTGCCGCCCACGGTGCTGATCACGTTGGTGCCCGAGCCGTTGGTGCCGAAGGGATCGAACACGGTGTCGTTCCAGAAGGTGGCCGTGTAGTCGCGGCCCAGCCGCACTTCGCCGAAGCCGCCCGAGAGGCTCACGGTGGAGCGCCGGTTGAAGTTGGCGATGCCGGTCGCGCCGTCGTCGTTGGTGATCGGTGCCTCGAGCCAGAAGCTCGCGGCCAGCCCGCCGCCCAGGTCCTCGGTGCCCCTGAAGCCGATGCGGCTGGAGTTGTAGCCCGAGTTGGCCAGGCTCCATTGGCTCTGCTTGCTGGTGATGCCGGTGATCGCGTTGCGCGAGGTGGCCGACTGGTAGCTCACGCCGGCGTCGACGACGCCGAACAGGGTGACGGACGATTGGGCACAGGCCAGGCCGGTGACGGTCAGCGCGGCCAGGGCCGTGAGGGATTTCTTCATTCAGGTTTCTCCGGTTTCGGCGCTCTTCATCGAGCGGCCGGAACGGATGCTCCCGTCCAAATTCGGAGGAATCTGGTGCATGGGGGCGAATGTTGTTTTTGCGCGCAATCCCCGATCGCTCGCCTTACCAGAAGTCTCCCAAAAGCCAGGCAATGCTCGCGCTCTGAAGGAGCCACCATGACCATCGCATTGCAAAGCAACCTCGCCGCCTCGCTCGGCGTGCAACAGCTCGCCAACGCATTCCGCCCCGCGTTCGAGCACCTGCGCATTCTTCGCAACCTGATCATCCCGATGCCCGAGGGCTGCGCGGTGCGCACCGCGCGCATCGACGCGGTGGTGGTCTGCGAGACCGGCATCTACCTGTTCGAGATCAAGGCCTGGCGCAACGCCTTCGTCTACCGCAAGAAGTCGGACCAGGCGCCGCCGCGCTGGTTCCTGCGGCTGCAGGGCTGCAACCGCGCGCGCGAGGTGAAGGACCCGGCCTGGCAGGGCGGGCGCAAGACCACGCAGCTGCGCAGTCTGCTGCCCGACGACCTGCGGCTGCAGTACTTCGTGCTGCTGCCCTGCGAGGGCGTGGAGCTCGAGGGCGTGATGCCCGCGGCCGTCATCACGCAGCAGGACCTGCCCTATATCGCGCGGCTGGTGCGCAACAACGGCCGCACCGCGCGCAGCTATCCGCTGCTCGATGCGCAGGCGGTCGAGCGCACGGTGCAGCGGCTGCTCGAGATCCAGGGCGACCTCGACCTGGAGGAGCACCTGCGCAACTGCCGCGCCTGCACCGGCCCCGGCATGCGGGCCCCGCTCCCGGCCCCGGGCTGGCTGTCCGCCAACGCCATCGGACTGCAATAAAGGAGAGAAAGTGAACTCGGCGCGGCGTCCCAAATTTCTCCGACATTGGACGAAACCATGCGCCGATGAAATCTCCGAAGTCCCTCGCGGGCCTGGCGCTGCTCGCCGCGCTGATCGCACCTTCCACCCGGGCCGCCGAGCCCTTCGCCGTGCAGGACATCCGCCTGGAAGGCCTGCAGCGCGTGGAGGCGGGCACCGTCTTCGCGACCCTCGGCCTGCGCGCCGGCGACACCTACAGCGACGAACGCGGCAGCGAAGCGATCCGCGCGCTGTTCGCGCTGGGCCTGTTCAAGGACGTGCGCATCGACGTCAGCGGCCGCGTGCTGGTGGTGATCGTCGAGGAACGCCCGACCATCGCCGACGTCGACTTCACCGGCACCAAGGAATTCGACAAGGCGGCGCTGCAGAAGGCGCTGCGCGAGGTCGGGCTGGCCGAGGGCCGGCCCTACGACAAGGCGCTGGCCGACCGCGCCGAGCAGGAGCTCAAGCGCCAGTACCTGGGCCGCGGCCTCTACAACGCGCAGGTCGTCACCACCGCCACGCCCACCGAGCGCAACCGCGTGAACCTGAGCTTCGGCGTGACCGAGGGCGAGCCCGCGCGCATCCGCGAGGTCCGCATCGTCGGCGGCAGGGATTTCAGCGAGAGCACGCTGCTCGACCTGTTCGACCAGGACAGCGGCGGCTGGCTCAGCTGGTACACCAAGTCGAACCAGTACTCGCGCGCCAGGCTCGACGCCGACCTCGAGACCCTCAAGAGCTACTACATCACGCGCGGCTACCTCGAGTTCCGCGTCGACTCCACCCAGGTCGCGATCTCGCCCGACCGCCAGGACCTCGCGATCACCGTCAACATCACCGAAGGCGAGAAGTTCACGGTGGCCGGCGTGAAGCTCGCGGGCGACTACCTGGGCCGCGACGATGAATTCAAGACCCTGGTCACGGTCCGGCCCGGCGAGCCCTACAACGGCGAGCAGGTCGCGGCCACCACCAAGGCCTTCACCGACTACTTCGGCACCTTCGGCTATGCCTTCGCGCGCGTGAAGGCCGAGCCCGAGATCGACCGCGCACGCCACCGCGTGACCATGGTGCTGCGCGCCGAGCCCGCGCGCCGCGCCTATGTGCGGCGCATCCACATCGGCGGCAACGCGCGCACGCGCGACGAGGTGATCCGCCGCGAGTTCCGCCAATACGAGGGCGCCTGGTACGACGGCAACAGGATCAAGCTCTCGCGCGACCGCGTGGACCGGCTCGGCTTCTTCACCGACGTCAACGTCGAGACGCAGGAGATCCCCGGCTCGCCCGACCAGGTCGACATCGCGGTGACGGTGGCCGAGAAGCCCACGGGCTCGCTGCAGCTCGGCGCCGGCTATTCGTCCACCGACAAGATCTCGCTGAGCTTCGGCATCACGCAGGAGAACGTGTTCGGCTCGGGCAACTACCTGGGCCTGCAGGTCAACACGAGCTCCTACAACCGCACGATCTCGGTGACCGCCACCGATCCCTACTTCAGCAAGGACGGGATCTCGCGCACCTTCAACCTGTTCCACACCACCACCCGCCCCTACTACGAGGCCGACGGCAACTACAAGCTCGCGAGCGACGGCGGCTCGGTGCGCTTCGGCATCCCGGTCGGCGAGCTCGACCGGATCTACCTGGGCATCGGCGTGGAACGCTATGCGTTCACGCCCGGCAGCAACGGCAGCTACACGCTGGTCGACGGCTCCTATGTCTACACCGCGACGCCGCAGGCCTACCTCGACTACTTCCAGTGCACCGGCACGGCGCCGAGCGTGAGCTGCGCCAACCGCAACGTGGTGGCCTTTCCGGCCACGCTGGGCTGGTCGCGCGACGACCGCGACAGCGCGCTGATCCCGACCCGGGGCCGGCTGCAGAGCGCGAACCTCGAGGTCGGCGTGGGCGGCGCGCTGCGCTACCTCAAGAGCAACTACCAGTACCAGCAGTACTTCCCGCTGTCCAAGCAGTACACGCTGGCTTTCAACGGCGAGCTCGGCTATGCACGCGCGCTCGGCGACTCGGCCTTTCCGATCTTCAAGAACTTCTACGCGGGCGGGCTGGGCTCGATCCGCGGCTTCGAGCAGAACTCGCTGGGGCCGCGCGACGCGGTGACCGAAGGCGCGCTGGGCGGCACGCGCAAGGCGATCTTCAACCTCGAGTTCAGCACGCCGTTCCCGGGCGCGGGCAACGACCGCTCGCTGCGGCTGTACAGCTTCCTCGACGCGGGCAACGTGTTCGCGAGCCGCACGGCCAGCATGAGCGATGCGCAATGGAAGGCGCAGAACAGGTTGCGTGCCTCGGCCGGCCTGGGCATCAGCTGGATCTCGCCGCTCGGGCCGTTGCGACTGGCCTATGCGGTGCCGCTGCGCTACCAGAAGGAGGACACGGCCAACGGCATCGCGGCCGACCGCACGCAGCGGCTGCAGTTCCAGATCGGCACCGCGTTCTGAGCGCCATGGCCCGCATCCTGCTGGTGGAAGACGCGCGCCACGACAGCGCCGCCGCGCTGCACGGCCTGCTGCACGCGGCCGGCCACGAGGTCGAGCGGATCGGCGACGGCGCGGCCGCGCTCGAGCGCATCCTGCAGGCGCCGCCCGCGCTCACGCTGCTCGAGGTGGCGCTGCCGCGCATCGACGGCCTGCGGGTGCTGGAGGCGGTGCGTTCGCTGAGCGACCATCCGATCATCATGCTGACGGCGCGCACGCGCGAGGCCGACCGGCTGCGCGGGCTCGACCTCGGGGCCGACGACTACGTCTGCAAGCCCTTCTCGCCGCGCGAGGTGGTGGCGCGCGTGAACACGGTGCTGCGCCGCCATGCGCAGCGCCGGCACGCGGCGCGGCCCTCGGCGGCCGTGGCCTTCGACGACGCCGGGGGCGGGGCGCGGCTCGAGGGCCGGCCGCTGGCGTTGACGCGGCGCGAGCTGCTGCTGCTGCGCGCGCTCTCGGGCGACCCGGGCCGGGTGTTCAGCCGTTCGACGCTGCTCGAGGCCGCGTTCCCCGAGGCGCTCGAGGTGAACGAGCGCGCGGTCGACGGCCACATCAAGAACCTGCGCCGCAAGCTCTCGGCCGCGGCGCCCGCGCACGACTGGATCCGCTCGATCTACGGCGTGGGCTTCAGCTTCGCGGAGCGGCCGGCCTGAACTTCAACGGGCGTGGTAGCGGCAGGCCCCCGCGCCGCGGCGCGCGCCCGGCTTCGGCGCGGCGGGACTGTAGCTGTCGAAGGGCTGGCCGGGCCGGGGACGGGCCTGCTGCGGCAGTGCCGCGCGCTCGATCTCCATGATCGGCGCGAGCGTGGAGACCGGCGTGCGGCGCACCGTGCCGCGCCCGCCGGTTTCGGGCGGGCACTCGTCGCGCACCGCGACCACCGTGCCGGCCGCGAGGCCGCAGAAGGCCAGCGCGCCCGCCAGGCGCTGCATGCGCTTGCCGCGGCGCTCGGCGGGCGCGGCAAGGCTCACGTCGACTCCTCCCCGAGGGCCGTGCCGCCGACCACGCAGGGCCGCGTGGCGCGGCCCTCGGCCCAGTGGATCGCGAAGATCCAGGCGGGGGCGAACAGCCCGAACAGCGCGAGGAGCGCGGGCCACAGGAGGTCGATGCACGGTGTCATGGCAGCCATCGTGCGTGCCGATTCGGGAGAAAAATGGGAGATGGGCCCTCCCAGATTCCTCCACATTTGGCGGTCATGATCGGCGGCTTGCCGATGACGCCCCCGTCCGCCCTGCCCGCGCCCGCCGCGTCGCCTGTCGCAGAATGCGGCCCTCACCTCCCGAGACCATGCCGCGCCTGCGCCTGACCCTCTCCCGCAAGATCTTCCTCGCGCTCGCCGCGCTGCTGATCGTGCTGCTGCTGAGCTTCGCGGGGCTGTCGATCCTCGCGCTGCAGCGCGGCCTCGGCGCCTACGTGGCCGAGATCGAGATCCGCCGCATGGACTGGCTCTCGCAGCTGGTGCTCAAGCACTACGTGCTCAATGGCGACTGGAAGAGCCTGCGCGACAACGACGAGGCCTGGCACCGGCTGCAGATGGGCCGCGTGGCGACGGTGCTCGACAACGCGAGCACGCCCGACGACCGCCGGCTGCCGCCCTGGTACGAGTACCGCACGCGCGGCGCTCCGCCCGAGGGCTCGGCCGACAACGGCCCGCCGCCGATGCCGCCGGGCCAGCTCGAGCTGCTGCCGCGGCGCGCGGCGCCGGCGATGCCGCCGCCCTTCTTCTTCGCCGATCCGCGCGCGATGGCCGACTCGATCTACCAGCGGCTCGCGGTGCTCGACGCGCAGGGTGCGCGCGTGGTGGGCGCGACCATCGACCCCGAGAACGCGGCGCGCCTGCCGATACGGCGCGGCCGGGCCGTCATCGGCTACCTCGCGCTGGCGCCGCTGCAGGGCCTGGAGAGCGAGGCCGACCGCGCCTTCCTGGCGCGGCAGTCGGGCGTGATCGTGCTCACGGGCCTCGCGGGCCTGGTGTTCGCGCTGGCGCTCTCCTACCTGCTGGCGCGGCGCTGGTTCAAGCCGGTCGACGACCTGACGCAGGCGGCGCAGGACGTGGCGCGCGGCCGGCTGTCGACGCGCGTGGTGGTGCAGGGCTCGGACGAGCTCGCGCTGCTGGGCAAGACCTTCAACGACATGGCGCAGCGGCTCGACACCGTGGAGGCCTCGCGCCGCGCCTGGCTGGCCGATGCCGCGCACGAGCTGCGCACGCCGCTGGCCGCGATGCGCGCCGAGATCGAGGCGCTGCAGGACGGCGTGCGCACCTTCGACGAACGCACGGCGCTGCGGCTGCACCGCCAGGTGATCCGGCTCGGCCAGCTGGTGGACGACCTGCGCAGCAGCATGCGCGCGCCGCAGAGCGACCTGCCGACCACGACGGTGTATCCGCTGTCGCTGCTCAAGGAGGCGCTGGACCACACGCGCGACCGCTTCGCGCAGCGCGGCATCGCGGTCGACCGGCGCGCCATCGACCTGATCGCGGCACGCAAGCAGCCGGCGATCGAGGGCGACGCGCACCGGCTGCACCAGGTCTTCATGAACCTGCTCGAGAACACGCTGGCCTACACCGACCCCGGCGGCGTGCTGCGCATCGACGTCACGGTGGAGGGGCCGTGGACCGGCCACAGCCTCACGCTGCTGTTCGACGACAGCGCACCGGGCGTGCCCGAGAGCGAATTGCCACGCCTGTTCGACCGCCTGTTCCGCGGCGAGACCTCGCGCAGCCGCGAGCACGGCGGCTCGGGCCTGGGCCTGTCGATCTGCCGCACCACCATCGAGGCGCACGGCGGCACCATCGACGCCTCGCCCTCGCCGATGGGCGGGCTGCGCGTCACCCTCACCCTGCCGCTGGCCACTTCACCATGATCCGCCCATGACCCGCATCGTGATCGTCGAGGACGAAGCCGACATCGCCTCGGTGGTGCAGGACTACCTGCGCCACGCGGGCTACGAGACCACGCATTTCGCCGATGGCCAGAGCGCCCTCGAGAGCATCGTGGCCGCGCCGCCCGACCTGACCCTGCTCGACATCATGCTGCCGCGGCTCGACGGCATCGAGGTGCTGCGGCGCGCGCGCGAGCACACGGCCCATCCGATCATCATGCTGACGGCGCGCATCGAGGAGGTCGACCGGCTGCTGGGCCTGGAGCTCGGCGCCGACGACTACGTCTGCAAGCCCTTCTCGCCGCGCGAGCTGGTGGCGCGCGTGCGCGCGGTGCTGCGTCGCGCCGCGCCGGGCCTGTCCGACCCGGGAGGGCCGGGCCGCGCCGCGACCGACGCGGCGCCCGGGCTGGTGCTCGACGACGTGCACTGGCGCGCCTCGCTCGAGGGCACGCCGCTGAACCTCACGCGGCGCGAGTTCGGGCTGCTGCAGGTGCTGTCGCGCCATCCGGGGCGCATCTTCTCGCGCGCGCGGCTGCTCGAGCTGGCCTACGACGACACGGTGGACGTGACCGAGCGCGCGATCGACAGCCACGTGAAGAACCTGCGCCGCAAGCTCGGCGCGGTGACGCCCGGGCACGACTGGATCCGCTCGGTGTACGGCGTGGGCTTCGCGTGGGAAGCACCGCCGCCCGCGGACTGAGCCGCCCCGCTACTGCGGACCGCCGCAGAAGGGCACGGCCGAGGTGTCGGCCGCGGTGAAGCGCATCGTGCTGGCGCGCCGCGCGCTGCGCGGCTTGTTCGCGGGCCATTCGCTCTCGGTCCAGCTGAAGCTCCAGCCATAGGCGGCGCCGGGCCGCGCGGCGTCGGCATAGGCGATGCGCAGGCTGCCGGCGGTCTCGTCGTGGCAATGCGGCGAGGTCTTGTATTCCTTCTCGGAGAAGCAGGCACGGATCATCTGCGAGCACCAGAACGGGATGTCCTCGTAGGCGGCCCTGGCGCCGGCCGGGTCGCCGTCGATCGGCACGAAGTCGGCCACCACGAAGCTGGCGCCACCGCCCGAATACATGTCGCTGAAGGCGCTCTGCACCGCGACCGCCCAGCGGCCGTCGGCCAGCGGATAGAGCGCGGGCGCGAGCGAGCGCTGCGCCTCGCGGCCGCCACCGAGCTTCGAGGGCGTACCCTGGTAGGCCGAGAAGTCATGCAGCCGCTGCAGGCGCCAGCTTCCGTCCGCATTTCTCTGGACGCGCGCCATGGCGAGCGGCTTCACCGACAGCACCACGTACTCGCCCTCGGCACTGCCGCGCGGCCGGTAGAGGCCGAGCTCGCCGGCGTTGCAGGACGTCGAGAGCAATGCGCACAACGTGGGGCGCCATTGGGCGTCGACCGATTCCGGCTTGGCGACGCGGTCGAAGACCTGGGCTGTGGGGGCGGCGATCGCTGCCGTTGCGGCGAGGAACGAGAGCGCGGCGATGGCGGGGCGGATGAAGGGCATGGCGGGATCTTAGGGCGGGCTTGCTGCGGTTCGGGATGCGGGCGGTTCGACGACCGGCATACTTGCCGCCGCCCTTCCCCGACACGCCGAGGCCTCCATGACCCCAGAGCTGCGCCCCCTCTTCGACGCCCAGCGCGCCGCCAGCCTGCGCGACCAGGCCCCGCCTTGGAGCGTGCGCGCCGATCGCCTGCGCCGGCTGCGCGCGCTGGTGCGCGAGCACCGCGCCGCGATTGCCGCGGCGATCAGCGCCGACTTCTCGAACCGGCCGCGCCAGGAGACCGAGCTGGCCGAGGTCTTCCCCACGCTCGAGGGCATCGACCATGCGCTGCGCCACGGCAAGCGCTGGATGCGCGTGCGCCGCCGCAGCACCGGGCTGTGGTTCAAGCCCGCGTCCTCGCGGCTGATGCCGCAGCCGCTCGGCGTGGTCGGCATCGTCGTGCCCTGGAACTACCCGCTGTACCTCGCGGCCGGGCCGCTCACGGCCGCGCTGGCCGCGGGCAACCGCGCGATGCTCAAGCAGTCGGAGTACACGCCGCGCTTCGCCGAACTGTTCGCGCGGCTCGTGGGCGAGGCCTTCGCGCCCGACGAGATCGCGGTGGTCAACGGCGACGCCGAGGTCGCGCGTGAATTCGCGAGTCTGCCCTTCGACCACCTGCTGTTCACCGGCTCGACCGAGGTCGGCCGCCACGTGATGCGCGCCGCGAGCGAACACCTGACGCCGGTCACGCTCGAGCTCGGCGGCAAGTCGCCGGCCATCGTGGGCCGCGGCGCCGCCTTCGACAAGGCGGTGGAGCGCATCCTCGTGGGCAAGACGCTCAACGCGGGCCAGACCTGCATCGCGCCCGACTACGTGCTGGTGCCGCGCGAGCAGCAGGCGCGCTTCGTCGAGACCGCGCGGCGCGTGTTCGCCTCGCTCTACCCCGACCTGGGGCGCAACACCGACTACACCAGCATCGTGAGCCCGCGCCATTTCGCGCGGCTCGCGTCGCTGGTGGACGAGGCCCGGGCGCAGGGGGCCGCGGTGGAACGGCTGGGCGACGCGCCGGCCGATGCCGCGTCGCGGCGGCTGCCGCCGGTGCTGCTCACCGGCGTGGACGACGGCATGCGCGTGATGCAGGAGGAGATCTTCGGCCCCGTGCTGCCGCTCGTGCCCTACGACACGCTCGAGGAGGCCATCGGCTACGTCAACGCCCGGCCGCGGCCGCTCGCGCTCTACCTGTTCGAGAAGCAGCGCGCGGACATCGACCGCGTGCTGGCCCAGACCGTGGCCGGCGGCGTGACCGTCAACGACACGCTGTTGCACATCGCGCAGGACGACCTGCCCTTCGGCGGCGTCGGCGCGAGCGGCATGGGTGCCTACCACGGCGAGTTCGGCTTCCAGACCTTCTCGAAGATGAAGCCGGTGTTCCACCAGTCGGGCCTCAACGGCCTCGGCCTGTTCAAGCCGCCCTACGGCAAGACCTTCGAGCGCATGCTGAAGCTGCTGGCGCGCTGAGGCCGCCACCGCGGCCGCGAAGGATCGGGCAAGAACCGGCAAACGCAGGGCCGGAAACGGCCAGCCCCGAAGCGCCCGCGCACCGAAGATGGGCCCATGCGAGAAGAAAGTTCGCCTGCCAGCCGGTGTCGCCGGCGCGACGCCCTTGTTTCGGAGAAAAAGGCAAGAACCGCGTTCGATCCGGATAACGCCCGAGGCGGCAGCGGCGCGACACTTCCAAGCATGCCGGGAGCCCCTTGGCAACCGTGCATCCCCCAAGCATGAGGAGTTATCCATGACCGCAATCCAGGACAAAGTCGTTCTCATCACCGGCGCGAGCAGCGGCATCGGCGAAGCGACCGCGCGGCTGCTCGCGCGTCGCGGCGCGCATGTGGTGCTCGGTGCGCGCCGCACCGACCGGCTCGCGGCGCTCGCGGCCGAGATCCGGGCCACCGGCGGCTCGGCGAGCTTCCAGCGGCTCGACGTCACGCTGCGCCCCGAGATGGAGGCCTTCGCCGAACTGGCGCTCGAGCGCCACGACCGCATCGACGCGCTGGTCAATGCCGCGGGCGTGATGCCGCGCTCGCCGCTGTGGATGCGCAAGATCGAGGAGTGGGAGCTCATGATCGACGTCAACCTGCGCGGCGTGCTGCTCGGCATCGCGGCCGTGCTGCCGACCATGCAGGAACAGGGCTGGGGCCACATCGTGAACCTCGCGCCGGTGTCGGTCACGGGCGTGACGGCCGAGTCGGCCGTCTACCACGGCACGCAGTACGCGGTGGACGCGATCTCCGAGGGCCTGCGCCAGGAGCATGCGGGCCGCGTGCGCGTGAGCGTGCTCCATCCCGAACTCGCGCCGCCGGGCGATCCGCGCCTGGAGCGCATCGCGGCGGGCCTGGCGGGCGAACGCATGTCGACGCGGCGGCGCCTGCTGGCGCCGGCCGACGCGGTGGCGCGTTCGATCGCCGGCGCGATCGAGGGCGGCTACTACGCGGCGCATCCCGTGCCCGCGCTGCTGCGCTCGCCGGGCGGCCGCTCGGACAGCGCGCCCGAGGAGCCGGCCGAGTACGCCTTCTGATTCAGTAAGTCTTGTAGGGCAGGAACTTGCCCGAGAGCACCACGTTCACGCGGTCGCCCTTGGGATCGGGCTCGCGCTGGATGTCCATGCTGAAGTCGATGGCGCTCATGATGCCGTCGCCGAACTCCTCGTGGATCAGTTCCTTGATGGTGGTGCCGTAGACGCTGACGATCTCGTACCAGCGGTAGATCAGCGGATCGGTCGGCACCGCCGAGGGCAGCGAGCCCTTGTACGGCACCACCTGCAGCCACTTCTGCTCCTCGGCGCTGAGGCCGAAGATGCGCCCGACGATCTTGGCCTGCTTCTCGTCGAGCGTCATCTGGCCGAGACAGGCGGCGGTGGTCCATTCCTTCGAGAGGCCGAGCTTCTTCGCGACATCGGCCCACTGCAGGCCCTTGGCCACCTTGGTGGCGATGATCTTCTCGGTGACGTCGTTGCGGTTCATGTTCAGGTGCTCCTTGAGTGCCGGACACGGGCAAGCAACAGGCGTGCCGCCGCCCGGCCCGGCGCCATCAGGCGCGTTCCCAGCGGAACTTGCGCTCCGACTCCGCGATGGGCTGGTCGTTGATGCTCGCGTAGCGCCGCTGCATCAGGCCGTTGGGCGCGAACTCCCAGTTCTCGTTGCCGTGGCTGCGGAACCAGTGGCCCGAGTCGTCGTGCCATTCGTACTCGAAGCGCACCGCGATGCGGTTGTCCATGAAGGCCCAGAGCGTCTTCTTCAGGCGGTAGTCGAGCTCGCGCACCCACTTGCGCTGCAGGAACTGCACCACCTGCTCGCGGCCGTTGACGAAGTCGGCGCGGTTGCGCCATTCGGTGTCGGGCGTGTAGGCCAGGCTCACGCGTACCGGGTCGCGCGTGTTCCAGGCATCTTCGGCGGCCTGGACCTTCTTGAGCGCGGTCTCGAGCGTGAACGGGGGCAGCGGCGGGCGGGATTCGGATTCCATGGCGGTCTTTCGGTGAAGAGGAGAAGGTTGGAAAAAGGCAGAGGCGGTGTAGCCCGGCCGCAATGTGCCATATGTAGACAGACCTGTCTACATGGCGGCGGGAGTGCCTACAATCGCGCCATGGACCTGGACCTTTCCGCCCTGCCCGCGCGCGAGCGCATCCTGCTCACGGCGCACGACCTCTTCTATGCCGACGGCATCCGCGCCACCGGCATCGACCGCGTGATCGCGGCCTCGGCCGTGACCAAGGTCACCTTCTACCGCCACTTCCCCTCGAAGGACGACCTGGTGCGCGCCTTCCTCGACCACCGGCATGCGCGCTGGATGGCCTGGTTCGTCGATGCGCTGGGGCGGCGCGGCGCGCACGAGCGCAGCGGCGACGCGCAGGCCCTGCTGCTGCTGGCCGACGTGATGGCCGAATGGTTCGCCGACCCGGTGTTCCGCGGCTGTGCCTTCATCAATGCCGTGGCCGAGGTCGGCGGCAGCGTCGAAGGCGCGGCCGAGCGCGCGCGCGATCACAAGCGCGAGATGGTCGAGGTGATCGCCGACCTGCTCCCCGCCACGCTGCCGCAGCGCATGGCGCTCGCGCAGGCCGCCGCCATCGGCATCGACGGCGCGATCGTCAAGGCGCAGATGGGCGGCGCCGAGCTGGTGCGCGAGGCGGTCGAGGACCTGCGCCGGCTGCTGCGCGCGCTGGCCGACGCCGCGGCGCCTACTTCACCACCATCGCGGTGAACGGCCACACATAGGCCTGCAGGGTCACGAGGATGCCGACCAGGCAGGCCAGCGCGATCGAGTGGAAGAACACGTAGCGCAGGATCTCTCCCTCGTGGTTGAACCAGCGCGTGGCGGTCGAGGCCACCACGATCGACTGCGCATCGATCATCTTGCCCATCACGCCACCCGAGCTGTTGGCCGCGCCCATGAGGTTGGGGCTCAGCCCGAGCTGGTCGGCCGCCACCTTCTGCATGCCGCCGAACAGCACGTTCGAGGCCGTGTCGGACCCCGTGAGCGCCACGCCCAGCCAGCCCATCAGGGTGCCGAAGAAGGGATACAGCACGCCCGTGTTGGCGAAGGCCAGGCCCAGGGTGGTGTCGAGCCCCGAGTAGCGCGTGAGCGTGCCCAGCGCGAGCATCAGCACGATGGTGAGCAGCGAGAACTTCACCAGCCACAGCGTGCGGCCGTAGGCGGCCACGAGCTGGACCGGGTTGTACTTCATGACCAGCCCGCCCACGAGCGCCGACACCAGGATGCCGGTGCCGGTGGCCGAGAGCAGCAGCAGCTGGTAGACCGCGCCTTCCTTGGTCGGCTTGGGCACCACCGGCGCCACCTTCTCGATCATGTTGTGCAGCCCCTCGATCGGGAAGTTGGGCGCGAAGATGCCGTTGAGCCAGGTCTTGACCGCGGGCAGGCCCCAGATGAACACGAACACCGTGAGGATCAGCCACGGGGTCCAGGCGCGCACCACCGCGGCGGTGGGATGCCTGGTGGGCGCGCCCACCGGCGCGGCCTCGCCGCCGTCGGCCTCGTGGCCCTTGAGCGAGACCGAGGTCCAGACCTTGGCAGGCCTCCACACGCGCAGGAACAGCACCAGGCAGACCATCGAGACGATGGCCGCGATGATGTCCACCAGCTCGGGACCGATGAAGTTCGACACCAGGTACTGCGGGATCGCGAACGAGACACCGGTGACCAGGATCGCCGGCCAGATCTCCCACATGCCCTTGCGGCCCGCGAAGGCCCAGATCAGCCAGAACGGCACCAGCACCGAGAAGAAGGGCAACTGCCGGCCGATCATCGCGGTGACGGCCATCAGGTCGTAGCCGTGCACCTTGGCCAGCGTGATCACCGGCGTGCCGAGCGCGCCGAAGGCCACCGGCGCGGTGTTGGCGATCAGCGAGAGCCCCGAGGCCGCGAGCGGCGAGAAGCCCAGCCCGATCAGGATGGCGGCGGTCACCGCCACCGGCGTGCCGAAGCCGGCCGCGCCCTCGAAGAAGGCGCCGAAGGCGAAGGCGATCAAGAGCAGCTGCAGCCGCCGGTCCTCGGTGATGCCGGCGATGGAGTCCTGCAGCACCTGGAAGCTGCCGTTCTGCTGCGTGAGCTGCTGCAGGAAGATGATGTTGAGCACGATCCAGCCGATCGGCAGCAGCCCGGTGATGCCGCCGAGGAAGGCGGCCTTGCCCGCCATGTCGGCCGGCATGCCGAAGGCGAAGACCGCGATCGCCAGCGCGCTGAGGAGGCCGAGCCCGGCCGCGAAGTGGGCCTTGACGTGCAGGAGGCCGAGGCACACCAGCATCACCACCACCGGTATCGCGGCGAGCGCCGTCGATACCACCATGTTCCCGAACGGGTTGTAAACCTGCTGCCAAACCATGTGTCTGTCTCCGTACTGTTGGTATTCGATGTGACGGATGCGCTGCAACACACTGCGATCGCTCAAGCCTCCTTTGCCGTTTCTCTCCTCTGCACTGCACTGCGGCGCGGCGAAACGAAGCGCCGGGGCGGTCGGGCCCGCGGCGCTTCGATACCATCGTACGCCCGCAACCCCCGCGGCGCACCACCTGCGGACAACCGTGGGCCGGCCCGCCCCCTCGGGTACAACCTCCTTCTACGCACTGCCTTCGCACCTTCATGGCTTCCACGCGCCTCCCCTCGACCCAGGGCCTGCTCGCCTTCGAGGCCGTCGCGCGCCTGCGCAGCGTGAACCTGGCGGCCGAGGAGCTCAGCGTGACGCCCAGCGCCGTGAGCCACCGCATCCGCCAGCTCGAGTCGCAGCTCGGCCTGCGCTTCTTCGCGGGCAGCGACTTCAGCCTCAGCGCCGACGGCATCGTCTACCTGGCGCGGGTGCGCGAGGCCATCTTCGCGCTCGAGCAGGTGCCCGGCCGCGAGGCCGCGCCCAACACCCGGCGGCTGCGCGTGGCCGTCACGCCCACCTTCTCGCGCCAGATCCTGATGCCGCAGCTCGCGCGCTTCTGCGAGGCCCATCCCGAGGTCGAGCTGGTGATGCAGGTGACGGCGCCGATGCGCGAGAACGCGCTCGACGAGGCCGACATCGAGTTGCGTTTCGGCGCCGGACCGTTCCGCCAGCGCGAGTTCCTGCAGTTCCCGGCCGATGCGCTCACGCCCGTGTGCAGCCCGGCCTACCTGAAGCGCCACGGCCCGTTCGAGGGCTTCGCCACCCGGGCCGAGGTGGAGCGCGCCCAGCTGCTGCGCACCCCGCTCGAGAACTGGCGCATCTGGTTCGCGGCCCACGGCATCGGCCTGCCCGAGCCCGCCAGCGGCGCCCAGTTCACCGACCTGGGCCTGCTGCTCGAGGCGGCGGCCGAAGGCCTGGGCGTGGCGCTGATGCGGCTGCACCTGGGCCGCGCCTGGATCGACGGCGGCCGGCTGGTGCGGCTGTCGCCGGTCAGCGTACCCTCGCCCAACCACTACTTCCTGTGCTGGCGGCCGGGTGCGCTGGAGCGGCCCGAATGCGCCGCGTTCGTGGCCTGGGCGCGGCAGTCGCTCGAAGGCTGAGCCGGGCGCCTGAATTCTTTTCAGATCGCCGGCCAGCGTTTTTCAGCCCGGCCGGGCCCCGCCGAAGCCACACTCACGGCGCCGCGCGTTGCGCTGCGGGAGGAGCTGCTGCCCAATAATGGCGGCGGCCCGGCCCCCAGGCCCGCCCACGACAACAACCCGTTCCACAGGAGACTCCCCGTGCCCGACCTTTCCAAGATCACCTGCATCGAAGACCTGCGGGTGGTCGCCAAGCGGCGCGTGCCGAAGATGTTCTACGACTACGCCGACTCCGGCGCATGGACCGAGGGCACCTACCGCGCCAACGAGAGCGACTTCCAGAAGATCAAGCTGCGCCAGCGCGTGGCGGTCAACATGGAGGGCCGCTCCACCCGCACCACCATGATCGGGCAGGACGTGGCGATGCCGGTGGCGATCGCGCCCACGGGCCTCACGGGCATGCAGCACGCCGACGGCGAGATCCTGGGCGCGCTCGCGGCCAAGGCCTTCGGCATCCCGTTCACGCTCTCGACCATGAGCATCTGCTCGCTCGAGGACATCGCCGAGAACACCGGCCGCCATCCGTTCTGGTTCCAGCTCTACGTGATGAAGGATCGCGACTTCATCGAGCGCCTGATCGACCGCGCGCGCGCGGCCAACGTGTCGGCGCTGCAGCTCACGCTCGACCTGCAGATCCTCGGCCAGCGCCACAAGGACATCAAGAACGGCCTGACCACGCCGCCCAAGCCCACCATCAAGAACCTGCTGAACCTCGCGACCAAGCCGCACTGGTGCCTTGGCATGCTGGGCACCAAGCGCCGCACCTTCCGCAACATCGCGGGCCATGCCAAGGGCGTGAAGGACCTGTCCTCGCTGTCCTCGTGGACCGCCGAGCAGTTCGACCCGGCGCTGAACTGGGGCGACATCGAGTGGATCAAGAAGCGCTGGGGCGGCAAGCTGATCCTCAAGGGCATCCTCGACGCGGAAGACGCGCGGCTGGCCGCGAACAGCGGCGCCGACGCGCTGATCGTGTCGAACCACGGCGGACGCCAGCTCGACGGCGCGCCCTCCTCGATCAGCGCGCTGCCGGCCATCGTCGATGCCGTGGGCCGCGACATCGAGGTCTGGATGGACGGCGGCATCCGCAGCGGCCAGGACGTGCTCAAGGCACGCGCCCTCGGTGCCCGCGGCACGCTGATCGGCCGCAGCTTCCTCTACGGCCTCGGCGCCTACGGCCAGGCCGGCGTGACGCGCGCGCTGCAGATCATCCACAAGGAACTCGACGTGACCATGGCGTTCTGCGGCCACACGAGCATCGACACGGTGGATTCGGGGATCCTGCTGCCGGGCACGTTCTAGCAGGTCCGCGCCAGGGGCACGGGCCGCGCGCAAGGCCACGTCGGCGATAGGCCGATGCGGCACCCGCTGACACGACCCGGCCGTCGTGCGGCGCAGAATGGTCCGGCAACAACAACACGGCCGCCGGCCCGTTCGGTGGCCCACAGGCACCATGAGCGCGACCACGCCCCTCCAGGCCGGCCCGGCAAGCCCGGCGGCCTCCGCATCCCCACCCCACTACAGCGCGGAAGAGAAGCGCCACCGCGTGTTCGCGATCATGGCGGCCTCCTCGGGCAACCTGGTCGAGTGGTTCGACTTCTACGTCTACGCGTTCTCGGCGCTGTATTTCGCGCCGGCCTTCTTCCCCAAGTCCGATCCCACCGCGCAGCTGCTCAACACCGCCGGCGTGTTCGCGGCCGGCTTCCTGATGCGGCCGATCGGCGGCTGGCTGTTCGGCCGCATCGCCGACCGGCTCGGGCGCAAGACCTCGATGCTGATCTCGGTCACGATGATGTGCGGCGGCTCGCTGGTCATCGCCTGCCTGCCGACCTACGCGGCCATCGGCGCCTGGGCGCCGTTCCTGCTGTTGATGTGCCGACTGTTCCAGGGCCTGTCGGTGGGCGGCGAATACGGCACCACCGCCACCTACATGAGCGAGGTCGCGCTGCGCGGGCAGCGCGGCTTCTTCTCCTCGTTCCAGTACGTCACGCTGATCGGCGGCCAGCTGCTCGCGGTGCTGGTGATCGTGGTGCTCGAGCAGCTGCTCAGCGAGGCCGAGCTCAAGGCCTGGGGCTGGCGCATCCCGTTCGTGATCGGCGCCATCGCCGCGGTGGTCGCGCTGCTGCTGCGCCGCACGCTGCACGAGACGCAGAGCGACGAAGCGAAGAAGAACAAGGAGGCCGGCAGCATCGGCGGCCTGTTCAGGCACCACACGCCGGCCTTCCTCACCGTGCTGGGCTACACGGCCGGCGGCTCGCTGATCTTCTACACCTTCACCACCTACATGCAGAAGTACCTGGTGAACACGGTGCACCTGCCGATCAAGACCGCGAGCTACGTGATGACCGGCGCCCTGTTCGCCTACATGTGCATGCAGCCGCTGTTCGGCGCGCTGTCGGACCGCATCGGCCGGCGCAACAACATGCTGCTGTTCGGCGGCCTGGGCGCGATCGCCACCGTGCCGATCCTCACCGCGCTGCAGCACACCACCAGCCCGTTGCTGGCCTTCGTGCTGATCATCGTGGCACTGGCCATCGTGAGCTTCTACACCTCGATCAGCGGCATCGTGAAGGCCGAGATGTTCCCGCCCGAGGTGCGCGCGCTCGGCGTGGGCCTGGCCTACGCGGTGGCCAACGCGATCTTCGGCGGCTCGGCCGAGTACGTGGCGCTGGGCCTGAAGTCGCTGGGCCACGAGTCGGCCTTCTTCTGGTACGTGAGCGCGATGATGGTGATCGCCTTCCTCGTGAGCCTGCGGCTGCCGAGGCAGGCCAGCTATCTGCACCACGACCATTGACCTACTTGCGCGATCCGGCGGCGCGCGGCTAAACCATTCCGCGTAGGACGAGGCGACGTCTCGCCTCGCGGCACACGATCGTGGCACGCCACGGGTTGCTCCACGTGGCATCTCTGGTTAGTCTGCTCCGCGGCCCTATCGGCGGGCCAGCAGAACAACCAGGGAAGCCATGCCAGTTTCGTTCGCGGCCCTGTGGGCCAACCATCCCACCATCAAGGGCGACGCGCCCCTGCTCGACAAGGACGTCTACAAGGACCAGTGCGCGATCAACCTCGCCGCAGCCTTCATGCGCGCGGGCGTCTCCTTCGACCGCTTTCCCGGCACCTTCTCGTGGCAGTCCGACAAGCCGAAGTACCCGATCCGCGCGCAGGAGTTGGCGAACTGGTTCAGCCAGTCCCAGGGCGGCCTGATGCATCGGGTCGAGAAGTACGAGGGCAAGGACGGCTTCGAGAAGATCGCGGGCCGCAGCGGAGTCATCTTCATCCAGAACTACTGGGGGCCGGGCCGGCAAGGCGACCACATCGATCTCTGGAGCGGCGCCAGGCTCACCGATTTCTCGTCCTGGTTCCGCGTTCACATGGGCATTTCGTGGGAGGGCCTGATGACCGACTACCGCAAGGCCTCGGCCATCTGGTTCTGGTACGTGCCATGAACCGCATCAAGCACCTCGCAGCCATCGTGGCCGGCGCGCTCATCGTCGGCTTCCTGTTCTACAAGCTCATCGGGCCTGCGGGCCAGTGGTACGAACTCCATCACGCACGCAATGACGGCGACCTGGGCACGCTCTACATGGTCGCGCTCGGCGTGCAGTGCGTGTCGATCGTCGTGGGCGGCTGGCTCGGCAGCCGCGTCTACCGGCGGCTGCGGCGCGGGTCCTGAGGGTTCCGGCTATCCCCGGCATGAGGATTTCCAAACCCGCGCCGAGGCGATGCGCGGCACCATGGAGTCTCAGCCAGGAGAACCACCATGACGCTCATCAGGAACCTCAGAAAACTCGTCGGCGGCGCCATCTCGCTCGCGGGCGCCGCGGTGCTGATCTCCCAGCACCTCTGACGCACCGCCCACAGCCCGCGGCGCTCAGTCCGCGTACACCCCCGCGGCCTTGATGATCGGGCTCCACTTCGCGATCTCGGCCGCCACGAACTTCTTGTGGCCCTCGGGCTCGATGCGCCCGTCGGTCGCGACCACGGCGCCCAGCGCTTCCTCGCGCTTGATGAAGTCGGCGTCCTTCAACGCGGCCTTCAGGGCTTCGTTGAGCTTCTTCTGGATCGCCGCCGGCGTGCCCTTGGGCGCGTAGAGGCCGTGCCAGATCGTGACCTGGAAGTCCTTCAGGCCCGACTCCTGCAAGGTGGGCAGGTCCTTGAGCAGCGGCGTGGTCAGGCGCTTGGGCGAGGTCACGGCATAGGCCTTGACCTTCTTGGCCTCGATCTGCGGCGAGGTGTTGGTGGTCTGGTCGCACAGCAGGTCGATCTGGCCGCCGATCAGGTCGGTGATGGCCGGCGCCGTGCCCTTGTAGGGCACGGTCGTCATCTCGGTCTTGGTGGCGCTCTGGTAGAGCAAGCCGCACAGGTGCGAGGCCGAGCCCACGCCGGCGTTGCCGATGTTGATCTTTCCCTTGTTGGCCGACACCCACGAGGACAGCTCGGCGTAGTTGTTGGCCGGCAGGCTGGGCTTGGCGATCAGGGTCATCGGCACGTCGTTGACGATGCCCAGGTACTCGAAGTCGGTCTCGACCTTGAACGGCACGTTGCGCACCAGCGTCGGCACGGTGGCCATGGCGATGTGGTTGAGCAGCAGCGTGTAGCCGTCGGGTGCCGTGCGCGCCACCTTGGCCGCGCCGATCGAGCTGCCCGCGCCGGGCACGTTGTCGATGATCACGCTCGCGCCGCCCAGCGGCTTGCGCAGCGCCTCGGCGAGGTCGCGCGCGACGCGGTCGGTGGGGCCGCCGGCCGCGAAGGGCACGACGATGGTGACGGGCTTGCCCGCCGGGAAGTCCTGCGCCTGAGCGGGGAAGGCACAGGCGGCGGCCACCGTGGCGAGGGCGAAGGCGAAAGCGAAACGCTGGGTCATGGAGTCTCCGGGTATTGAAAGGTCGAATGCGAAAAGAGGATCAGGGCGCGCGCGCCGGCACGCGGCTCTCGAGCGGCGGCGGCTGCCAGGCCGGCTGGATGTGGCAGCCGTTCCTGCCGTCGGTGTCGTAGCGCGGCATCAGCGCGGCGCAGCGCTGCGCGAGGCCCGCGGGCGTGGGCTTTTCGCCCTTGTCGATCCAGTCGAGCAGCGCGGCGAACAGCGCCGGGTATTCCGAATCGCTGAGGTAGCTGTGCTCGCGCTCGTCGCTGAAGCTCTGCACCAGCAGGTCGCCGGTGCCGGCCGCGTCGCGGATGCGGCGGTAGGCGTTCTCGAGCTCGACGAAGGCGGTCGGGTCGTGGATGGCATGCAGCCCCACGGTGGGCAGCGCGGTGCGGCCCGTGGGCTGGCTGTCGGCCGCGAGCGCGCCCTGGGCCTGCGGATCGGCCGCGTAGCGCGGCACGCCGGCATTGAGCGCGGCCGCCTCGGCCGGCGCCGCGGCATAGCTCACGCCGACGTTGCCGAAGGGATTGCGGCCCTGCAGCCGCAGCTGCGTCAGGTCCTGGAACAGCCAGGTGGCCCAGTTCAGGTGGCCGACCAGCGAGCGCTCGGGGATCTTCACCGCGGTGAGGATGGTCTTGAGCCGCGCGGCCTGCTCGGGCGTGCGCTGCGCCGCGGGCAGGCCCACGCCGGTGCACTCGCGCACGCGCTCGGCCAGCTCCTTGCGCGTGAGCTTCGCGTCGAGCGGCAGGCCCTGCCACAGCGGGTACTGCGGCTCGTCGGGCTTCGGATGGTTGCGGCAGACGTACTGGTAGACCACGCGCAGGTCGAGCCGGAAGTCGTAGGCGCTGTTGCCGCCGCCGAGCACGCCGCTGGTCAGCAGCAGGCCGTCGTAGGGGCCCTTGGCGCCGCCGGCCGGCGCATAGAGCTCGGCCGCCTTCGCCGCCACGCCCGCGCCATAGCTCTGGCCGTGCAGCAGCGTGCGGCGCGGCTCGCCGAAATGGCGCACGAAGAGCTGGCGCAGGCGCTCGGTGTCCTCCGCCGCCATGGTCACGCCGTAGCCGCCGCGCCGGTAGGTGGAACCGGCCCAGGCATAGCCGGCCTTCACGGTGACGGCCCAGCGCTTGAGGTCCTCCTCGCTGCGCTCGAGCTTGGGGGGCCCGGTTTCAGGGCCGCCGTGCGCGTGCATCACGAGCACGCCGCGGTTCCAGTCCCTGGGGATCGCGATCCAGTAGAGCGCGCCCGTGCCGTCGGCACCGGTGTAGCAGCGGGCGCCCTCGGGGACCGGGGCCGGGCAGGTGGCGGCGCGCGGTCCTTCGACGCGCGCGGCCTGCGCCGGCAGCGTGGCGAACAGGGCGGCGGCCGCGGTCAGCGCCGCCGCGAAGGCGGGGCGTGCCCGCCGCTCGAGATGCATCGTCAATGGCGTACTCCGAGTTGCAGCGCCGCGCTCGTGCCCGCGCCGGACACGAAGCCGAGCACGCCGCTGTTGAAGAGGAAGTGGTCCGGCGCACCGAGGCTGGATTCCACCACGCCCGGCACCGGCTTGTCGTAGCTCAGCGTCGCGGTCGTGCCCGCGAGATTGAAGCCGGTGCCGGCCACGGTGGCCGCGGCGTTCTCGCCCTTCACGCTGGCCATCACGTAGCTGCCGTCGGCCGCGCCCGCGGTCAGGCTCAGTTGCGTCGCATGCAGGCGCAGGCCGAAGCTGGTGGCCGATTCGCGCACCAGGTGCATCGGCACCGCGGCGCCGTTCACCAGGCCGATCACCATCGAGCCGGTGAGCGTGCCGCCGGTGGTGGTGGCGCCGCCGGTCGGCGCGGTGGTGCGCAGGTCGAAGGCATTGCGCGTGCCGTTCCAGGTGATGTAGCCCTTCTCGGTCTCGGTGCAGTTGGCGTCGTAGACCATGAAGCTGCCGGCATTGCCGGCCGCGCTGCGGCAGTACTGGAAGGTGCCCGCGTTGCGCAGCCGCGCCGCGCCGGCATAGGCCACGGCGCTGCCGCTGCCCTGCTGCACGCCGACCGTGTTGAAGATGTTCGCGACCGGGTTGAACACCGCGGGCGAGGCCGAGTTCTCGAAGGTGTTCTGGAACGCGAGCAGCGGTGCGAAGCCGCCGCCGCTCGGCGCGTTCACGCCGCCCAGCAGCACGCCGCCCGGCGCGAACGCGAACGCCGCACCGCTCTCGCCGCTGGTGTAGCTGCACTGCCCCTGCGACACCAGCGTGCCGCTGCGCGTGGTGCCGGCGGTGCGCTGCAGGCTGGCATCGACGGTGACGGTGTAGGCCATGGTGGCCGGGTCGATCTTCACGCTGAGTTCCTCGCCGAAGCTGTCGCCGCCCTTGTAGGTGGCGACGGCCGCGGGCAGGTTCGGGCAGGCCAGCGGATCGCCGACCTCGGTCACGCAGCTGTAGTTGACGGCCGCGTCGAGGCTGCCGCTGCCGCGGTACTTGGGCCAGGCCGGGAACTGGCACAGCGGGCGGGTGCGGCCGTAGGTGCCGGCCACCGCGTCCACCGCCACGCCGGTGGCGGGCGCGAGGCCGCCCTCGACCCAGCCCTCGAGCGCCGCGAGCGAATCCCAGTTCGGGATGAACACGCCGGTGCCGTGGCCCATGCCGGGCACGGTGTAGAAGCGCACGTTCTGGTCGACCGAGGCCTGGCCCACGGTGGCGATCAGCTGCTTGTAGTAGTCGATGGTCGAGTTCGGGCTGATCACCTCGTCGGCCAGGCCGTGCAGCATGATCAGCTTGCCGCCGTGCGCGAAGAAGGGCGCGAGGTCCGGGTTGGTGGCGTCGGTGAGATTCGACACCTCGGTCACGCGCGCGGCGTAGGCGCCGGGGTTCAGCGGATCGAAGGTCAGCGTGTCGAAGCCCTCGATGCGCGTCACGAAGTACTTCACCCACTGGTCGCCGGTGACGTACATGTTGGCGTCGGCCGAGGTGGCCGGGTTGGCCGGCACCTTGCGCGTGCCGAGGTCGCGCGTGGTGTACGGGCCCGCCACCAGCGCGCCTTCGAGCAGGTTGTAGCCGCCCGCGCGCTTCACGCCGTTGCCCAGCGCGTAGCTCGTGAACTCGAGCGGCGACTCGATGGTGCGCACGGTATCGAGCTGCGCGTCGGACAGGCAGCCGTCGCCGGTGTCGGTGCCGCCGGTGCAGCGCAGCGAGGCGAGGATCTGCGTGTTGAGCTGGCGGCAGCTCTCGACGTTGCTCACGATGCCGTCGGCCGCGCCGTCGAGCTTGTCGCAGGCCTGCAGCACGGTCCGCTGCACCAGCAGCGTCTTGGCCACGTTCATCCAGCCCGCGCCGCCGTTGTTGTAGAGCGCCCGGCCCACGGCCACATTCGACAGCCGCGTGCCCGTGTAGTTGAGCGCGGGCTCGTTGGCGATCACGCCGTCGTAGTCGAGCGGCCAGCGCTGGATGTAGCTCAGCGCGTCGCGCCCGCCGGTCGAGGTGCCGAGGAAGTAGGCCTTCTTCGGCTTGCTGCCGTAGCGCGCGAGCACCAGCGCCTGCGCCACGTCGCGCGTCTTCTTGAGCGACTGGCCGCCGTAGTTGGCGAGCTGCTCGTCGTTGGCGGCGAAGCGGCCGTCGGTGATGCTGCTGGCCTGGTGGCCCGAATCGTCGCCATAGGTGGCATAGCCCAGCGCGAGCGGCGCGGGCTTTTCGCGCGGGCCGAAGCGGATCACCTCGGTGCCGTCGATCAGCACGCCGTCGAAACCGCCGCCGCCGAAGTGGATGGTCTTCTGGTTCCACTTCTCGGGCAGGTTCAGCGCGAAGTTGATCAGCTGCGAGTTCGGGTCCACCGGCTGGATGGTGCCGCGCACGCGGCAGTAGTCGCCGTAGTTGTTGCCGGCATCGCCCGCGGCCACCGCGGTGGCGCTGGTCACGGTGGCGCCTTGCGTGGGCAGGCTGATCTGCGAGGCGGCCAGGGTCATGCCGGCGAGTTCGGCGCAAGCCTTCGCGGTTTGTGCCGGCGGCGGGTTGACGGGCGGGTTGCCGCCGTCGCCGCCATTCGCCGGCGGGTTGACGGGCAGGAACGGAAAGCCGCCGCCCCCTCCTCCGCCGCCACCGCAGGCGGCCAGGATCAGCGAGAGGCCCAGCGCGGTGGCACCGGCGCGCAGCATGGAGGGAAGGCCGGGTCGGGTCGGCACGGATGTCGGCAAGGGGCGCGATGGGCGCATGGTCTTTGTCTCCGGAACACGGCCTCGCGGGGCCGTTCATTGAAAGTTGCCCCGCGGCCGCGACAAAAAACGCATCGGCTCGAAGGGGCGGCCGGACGATAGAAGCAGCCTGACCTGGGGTCAAATAAAATAAAAAGGCACTTTCGATATGAAAAAAATATGGAGATAAGACCGCTGCGCTACTTCGTGGCCGTCGCCGAGACCGGCCACATGACGCGCGCCGCCGAGCGCCTGGGCATCCAGCAGCCGCCGCTGAGCCAAGCCATCAAGGCGCTGGAACGCGAACTCGGCGTGCTGCTGTTCAAGCGCCATCCGCGCGGCGTGGCGCTGACCGACGCCGGCCGCCAGTTCCAGGCCGAGGCGCTGCGCATGCTGCAGGACATGGACGCGATGCGGCAACGCATGGCGCGCGTGGCCAGCGGCCAGGCCGGCAGCCTGGCCGTGGGCTTCACCAGTTCGGCCGCGGCGCACCGCTTCGTGCCCGAAGCCTTGCGCGCGTTCCGCCGCGAGTACCCCGACGTCGAGCTGCAGCTCAGCGAGAACAACGCCGCCGAGATCACCGAGGCGCTGGCCGCGGGCCGCGTGCACTGCGGCCTGCTGCGCGTGCCGGTCGACCGGCCCGCCGGCCTGGCGTTCGAGACCCTGCTGCGCGAGCCGGTGCTGGTGGCGATGCCCAGCGACCACCGTTTCGCCACCGCGCGCAGCCAGCGCGCGGCGTCCCGCCCGCTGCCGCTGGCGAAGCTCTGCGAGGAAGACCTGATCCTGGTGCGCCGCCCCGGCGCGCCCGGCCTCTATGCCGAGTTGCTCGCGCTGTGCCATGCCAAGGGCCTGCGCCCGCGCGTGGTGGCCGAGGTCGAACGCATGATGACCAACCTCAACCTCGTGGCCGCGGGCGTCGGGCTGTCGGTGGTGCCGGCCTCGATGACCGGCGTGCACGCGCACGCGATCGCCTATGCGCCGCTGGCCGATGGCGGCGCGCTCGACGCGCCGCTCACGCTGGTGTCGCGCGCCGACGAGGACAACCTGCCCGCGCGCCGCTTCGCCGCGCTGCTGCGCGGCCTCGCGGCCGGCGACGCGAAGGGCCGGCCATGACGCGGGCGCTGCATCGCCGCCTGCTGCTGGGCGCGGGCGCGTCCTTCGTCGGCCTCGCCGCGCTGGGCCTGTCGCGCGCCGGCGCGGCATCGGCCTGGCCCAGCCGGCCGGTGCGGCTGATCGTGGTCTACCCGCCGGGCGGCGTCAGCGACGGCATGGCGCGCGTGCTGGCCGAGCCGCTGGCGCAGTCGCTCGGCGTGCCGGTGCTGATCGAGAACCGGCCCGGCGCCGGCGGCAGCGTGGGCATGGACGCGCTCGCGCGCGCCGTGCCCGACGGCCACACGCTGGCCTTCTCGGCCATCAGCCCGCTCACCCTGCATCCGCTGCTCGCGCGCGTGGCCTACGACCCGCTGCGCGCCTTCGTGCCGGTGGCCAGCCTGATGCGCACGCCCGTGCTGGTGGTCGGCACCCAGGCCTTCACCGGCCGCGGCTTCGGCGACCTGATCGCGCAGGCGCGCGCCCATCCGGGCGCGGTGCGCTGGGCCAGCTCGGGCGTGGCCACCATCGGCCACCTGGTGCTCGCGCAGGTGCGGGTGCAGAGCCGCACCGACATCACCCACATCCCCTACCAGGGCGGCGGGCCGCAGCTCAACGACGCGCTGAGCGGCCAGTTCGAGGTGCTGTCGACCAACGTCGCGGCGCAGCAGCTGCAGTACATCGAGAACGGCCGCTTCCAGGCGCTCGCGGTCGGCGCGCCGCGCCGCATCGAGGCCCTGCCCGATGTGCCGACGCTCGCCGAGCTCGGCTACGAACGCGCCAACCGCGATTCGCTGTTCGGCCTGTTCGCGCCGGCGCACACGCCGCAGCCCGTGGTGCAGCGGCTCAATGCCGAGATCCAGCGCCTGCTGCGCGGCGAGACGCTGCGGCTTCGGCTGCGCGAGGCCTACAACCTGCCGGCCGGCGGCAGCAGCGAGGACTTCGCGCGCGAGATCGCGCAGGACCGGCGGCGCAACCGGGCGCTGGTGGCGGGGGATCGCTCGCAGTTCGATTGAGGCCGCATCGCGCGGCCGGGGCGCAGCTCAGGCTTCGGCGACCCAGAGCCCCGGATAGTCGTGCACGAAGCCATCGGCCGTGACGCCCAGCACCGCCTCGTAGTCGAAGCGCTTCGCCACGTAGCGGTAGGCGTTGTCGCCGCGGCGCTCGTAGCGCTGCATCAGCTCGCCCAGCCCGCCGCCATCGAGGTCGATCCAGGCCGCGGGCGCGTCCGCGCCTTCGCCGTCCGACAGGCTGAGGCGGCGCAGCTGCAGCAGGTTGGTCGCGGGCGTGAAGCCCAGGTCGAGGTCGACGCAGTGCGAGAGATCGGGCACCGGCTCGTCGTTGAGCTTCCAGCGGCCCTGCGCGTCGCGCGTGATCGAGAGGTCGACCGTGCTGTCGCCGAGCCAGCCTCGCACCGTACCCCATTGCGCGTGCCAGTGCAGGTCGCAGCGCACGCGGTAATGCAGCTGCGCCACGCGGCCGTCCTCGGCGCGGAAGGCCGAGGCGCCGTCGAGCTGCCAGGCGCTGGCGTTGCGTTCGAGACGGCAGGCATCGTGGCCCGGAACGTCGAGCCTGCGCCAGAGGATGGAAGCGACGGTTTGCATGGGGCGGATGATGGCTCCGGCCGTGGGCCCGCGCAAGCCTTGGCCTTATGCCGCGATGGGAGGCCGTGCCTACTGCACCGCCGCCAACACCTTGTCGAAGAACTCCGCCGCCGTGCGGCCGAAATCCTCGGGCAGGTAGTCGCGCTCGAAGTCGCGCGCGAACGCGGCCTCGATGTCGTCGTGCGAGCCCCGGTAGTCGGCGATCTCGGCACGCAGCGCGGCCAGTTCGGCCGGGGTGCTCGATTCGCGGTACGAGGCCATGATCTCGGCGCCGGTCTCGCCGAAGAGGATGTCGGCGTCCTGGCCGAAATAGACCTTGGTCAAGTGGTCGATCAGTTCGAATCGCATCGTGGTTTCGTTGTACTGGCTGTCAGAACGGATGGGCGGTGAGGATGTAGAAGGGCTTGCCGTTGTAGGCCTTCATGTTGAGGGTCACGCGCACCTTGGTGAGCTGGCTCACGGCCGTGCTGCCGCGCTGCACGCCGATGCCGACCACGGTGCCGATGTCGTGCTCGAAGGCCACCGGCTTGGAGCCCACCTGCGCCGAGCGCGACCAGGCGCGGATCGCGCGCGCATTGACGCGCACGGTCTGGCTGATGGCCGACTCGGCGGTGGCGAGATCGAAGAAGGACGAGGACTTCTGCAGGCTGGGCTTCTTCGCAAAGCGGTCGAACAGGTCCTGCGCCGACTTGCCGACGTGCTCGCGGATGGTGTGGCCGCCGGCCTTGGAACCGGCCACGCCCTCGTGCTCGATGAGGCGCACCGGCTCGAGCTTGAAGCGGCTCGCGCGCACCGCGATGACGCGCGACGCGGCCAGGCCGCCGGCCACGAACAGCGGCACCGCGACGTCGACCGCGAGCCCCACCTGCGCGCCGGTCTCGGGCGAGGCGCCCATGGCCTGCGCGGCGGCATCGGCCGTCATGGAGGTGGCGGTGCGCTGCGAGCGGCCGGTCCAGACCTGGCGCGCGGCGGTGGCGGTGACGTCGCTGCCGTGGGCGCCGAGCACCACGCAGCCGACCTTGCTCGCCATCGTGGGCTCGGGCGCGACGCACAGCACGCCCGCGCCGACCAGCTCGAGCACGCCGCCGACCAGCGCCGCGGTGCCCCAGAGCCGGTTGCTGAGGCTCGCCGACTCGGGCACGTCCTCGCCACCGAGCACCGCCGCCATCTGCACCGGCGTCAGCGCGACCGAGAGGCCGCCTTCCTCGTCGTCACCCATGGCGCATTCCTTTCCGTTGTCCTCGCGGGGGATTGAAATTCCGATGCATTCTTGCACGGCCCGGGCGAACATCGGCGCAGCGCGAGACAATCGTTACCGTGAGTTCCAAGCCTGCCGCCACGCCCCCGATCCGCCGCATCGCCCACCTCGACATGGACGCCTTCTACGCGTCGGTCGAGCTGCTGCGCTATCCGCAGCTCAAGGGCCTGCCGGTGGTGATCGGCGGCGGCCGGCGCAGCGTGGACGAGGCGATCCGCCACCTGCCGCCCGGCGGCACGCTGGCCGACATTCCGGTCGAGGCCTTCGCGCGGCTCAAGGACTACGTGGGCCGCGGCGTGATCACCACCGCCACCTATCCGGCGCGGCAGTTCGGCGTGGGTTCGGCCATGGGGCTCATGAAGGCCGCCAAGCTGTGTCCGCAAGCGATCCTGCTGCCGGTGGACTTCGAGGAGATCCGCAAGTACTCGCGCGGCTTCAAGTCGATCATCACCGAGATCGCGCCACTGATGGAGGACCGCGGCGTGGACGAGGTCTACATCGACTTCACCGAGGTGCCCGGCGGGCAGCGCGAAGGCGGGCGCACGCTGGCGCGGCTGATCCAGAAATCGATCTTCCAGGCCACCGGCCTGACCTGTTCGATCGGCGTGGCGCCCAACAAGCTGATCGCCAAGATGGCGAGCGAATTCAACAAGCCCAACGGGATCTCGGTGGTCTACCAGGACGACATCGAGACGCGCATCTGGCCGCTGCCCTGCCGCAAGGTCAACGGCATCGGGCCCAAGGCCGACGAGAAGCTCAAGCGCCTGGGCATCGAGACCATCGGCCAGCTCGCAGCCTGCGAGCGCGGCTGGCTGGTCGACCACTTCGGCAAGTCCACCGGCGCCTGGATGCACGAGGTGGCGTGGGGCCGCGACGATCGCCCGGTGGTGACCGAGAGCGAGCCGGTCTCGATGAGCCGCGAGACCACCTTCGAGCGCGACCTGCATGCGGTGCGCGACCGCGCGGAGCTCGGCGAGATCTTCACGCGGCTGTGCGAGAAGCTCGCCGAGGACCTGCAGCGCAAGGGCTATGTGGGCAAGACCATCGGCATCAAGCTGCGCTACGACGACTTCAAGATCGCCACGCGCGACCAGACCATCGACCGTTTCACCGACGACGCGAAGACCATTCGCCGCACCGGCGGCCTGTGCCTGAAGCGCGTGCCGCTCGAACGCCCGCTGCGCCTCTTGGGCGTGCGCGTGGGCGCGCTGGCGCGCGCGGGCAGCCCCGAGGCGCTGGCACCGGCCGGCGGCACGCAGCGTTCGGCCGCCGCGCCCGAGTCGGCCACCGCCTCGCTGTTCTGACGCCATGGCCTTCATCACGCGCTGGCTGCGCCGCTTCTCGCTGCTGCTGCTCGGCCTCGTGGTGCTGATCGCGCTCTACGTGGGAACGGCCTTCGCGCTGGTGTTCTGGCCCAGCCATGCGAAGACCGCCGCGCCGGCCACGCCCTACGTCGAGGCCTGGGTGCTGAGCAACGGCGTGCACACCGACTACGTGTTCCCGGTGCGCTCGGCGCTGATCGATTGGCAGAAGCTGTTCCCGCTCGCGGACTTCCCGGCCGTGCCGCCCGGTGCCGAGTACGTGGCGCTGGGCTGGGGCGACCGCGAGTTCTACCTGCACACGCCGACCTGGGCCGACCTCACGGTCTCGCGCGCGCTGGGCGCGCTGTCGGGCCGCAACCGCGCGCTGCTGCATGTGAGCTATTTGCGGCGCGACCAGTTCGGGCCCGGCGCGTTCCGGCTGCCGCTGTCGATGCCGCAGTACCTGCGCCTGATCGAGCATGTGCGCGGCACCCTGCCCGCGGGCCAGGCGACGGCCATCGCGGGCGCGCACTACAACGCGCAGGATGCCTTCTACGAGGCCAACGGCGCCTATCACCTGTTCGAGACCTGCAACACCTGGACCGGCCGCGGCCTGCGCCGCGCGGGCGTGACGGTCAGCCGCTGGACGCCGTTCGACTTCACGGTGACGTGGCATCTGCAGCGGGTGCCTTGAGCGGCTGGAAATACGGGCAGCCGGACGCAGAGGACGCGAAGGTTTCGCGAAGAGCGCGAAAGGAAGACAAAGGAAGGTGAGCCGCTGCCGTTCGGCGGTTGCGACCGATCGGGGCATCCGGCAAGGGGTGCACCGCCCGCAGACGCAGGGCCCACTTTCAAAGGCTGTTCTTTCGCGCTCTTCGCGGAACCTTCGCGTCCTCTGCGTCCGGAAGTCCGCTCCCGACTTCAGGGCCTGGGCACGCCGCTCGCCCACGCACCCCAGTTCGCCACGATGTGGTCGACCATGCGCGTGCCCACCAGCGCGACGTTCTCCACCGTCTCGGCGAAGCCGCCGGCCGTTTCGCCGGGCGCGGGGTCGAGATGCTGCAAGGTGGTCTCGTTGGGATTGCCCTGGTCGAAGTTGACCGCGCCGCGCAGGCTCATCACGCGGTCGGTGCCGTGGGTGCGCTGGATCACGAGCGTGATCGCGGCGGCCTCCATCTCGGTGATCACGTAGTCGTCGGCACCGTAGAGCTTCGCGATGTACTGCGCCTGGTTCGACATGCCGGGGCCGTGGAAGAAGGTGTCGCCCGTCATGTGGGTGCCGGTGCCGACGAAGGGCGCGCGGCGCGCCGCGGCATCGGGATAGCGCAGCCGGTAGCTGCGCGCCGATTCAGAATCCTTGAGCGGCGTGTCGGCCGTGAGCTTCATGGCCCAGCCGACGAGGTCGGGGTTGAGCTTGAAGCGGCGGTACGACTCGTAGCCCTTGCGCGGCATGAAGGTGGGCTCGCCGGGCTTGTTCTCCTCGGGCGCCCAGCGGTGGCCGAGGTCGTAGTCGACCAGCCAGGTGGCCCAGCTGACCTCGCCGATGGTGCCGCGCGAGGGCGGCGTGCCGGCCACGCCCGAGATCACGTAGTAGGCCTGCGAGAAATCGAACTGCGGGTTCAAGAGGATCGCCTGCATCGAGGCCGAGGAATTGACCTTGCCCATGCCGAGCACCGCGCCGCAGACGCCGTCGGCATTGCAGTAGACGGGCTGCAGCGCGCCGGGCACGGCCATCGGCTTCGCGCCCTTCCAGTAGCGCTCGTACCAGTGCTGGAACTCGCCCGCGCGGTCGCCGCTGTTCTGGCCGATCTCGAACATGGCGGCGACGAACACCTTCACCTTCACGGGCAGTTCGGCGCGGGCCTCGGCGCCGGGCGCGGGCGGCATGGTGGCGGCGCTGGCGGCACCGGCCAGCAGCGCGGCGGTGGCCAGCGCCGAGAGGCGGGCGAAGCACAGGGAGGAGGAAAGCGGCATGGGGGAACTCCGTGGGTTCGAGGATGAGGGCAGGACACGCAAGCGCGGCCATCGCACCGGCGGCGCTCGCGGCGTCCTACAGCCGCGCATTGTCGGCGCTGGCACAACAGGCCTGTCTACATCACGCAACCACCATGCCGGACACAGCATCCTCCGCGAGACGGCCTCCGTCCAAGCCCACGCCGATCGCGAACGGGCTGGTCTACGTGAACCCCGACATGCCGGGCATCCGGCGCCTGCGGCACGGCGCGAAGTTTCGCTACCGCGACGCGCGCGGCCAGTGGGTGCGCGACGCGGACGAGCTCTCGCGCATCCGCATGCTGGCGATACCGCCGGCCTACGACGAGGTGTGGATCTGCCCGCTGCCCAACGGCCACCTGCAGGCCACGGGCCTCGATGCGCGCGGCCGCAAGCAGTACCGCTACCACGCCGACTGGCGCGCGCTGAAGGACGAGACCAAGTTCGACCGGCTCGAGGCCTTCGCGCGCGCGCTGCCGCGCATCCGCGCGCGGGTGCAACGCGACCTGCAAGCCGGCAAGGGCACGGGCGCGCCGGCCCGGGCGCAGGTGCTGGCCGCGCTGGTGCGGCTGCTCGACACCACGCTGATGCGCGTGGGCAACGAGGAGTACGCGAGCAGCAACGGTTCCTACGGCCTCACGACGCTGCGCAACCGGCATGCGGCGGTGAAGGGCGCGGCGCTGCGGCTGCGCTTTCGCGGCAAGAGCGGCGTGATGCACGAGGCCACGCTCGAGGACCCGCGCGTGGCGAAGATCGTGCGCGGCTGCCAGCAACTGCCGGGGCAGGCGCTGTTCCAGTACGTGGGCGAGGACGGCGAGCCGCACAGCGTCTCGTCGACCGACGTCAACGACTACCTCGGCGAGGCGGTCGAGGGCCAGAAGGGCCTGGGCGGCGAGCGCTTCACCGCGAAGGACTTCCGCACCTGGCACGGCACGGTGCAGGCGCTCGAACTGACGCGGCTGGCCTGCGAGCCGGGCCGGGTCGCCTCGGACGGCAGCCGCTACACCGCGAAGGACATCCTCGCGACCGTGGCGCGCCAGCTCGGCAACACGCCCGCGGTCTGCAAGAAGGCCTATGTGCATCCTGCCGTGCTGTCGCTGGGCAGCGCGCTCGCGAGCACCGAGGCCGATGCCGCCTCGGCCCTGCTCGAGCGCATCGCGGGACGCCGCAGCGCGCGGCCCTCGCGCGGGCTGCATGCGGCGGAGCGGCGGCTGCAGGCCTTCCTGCAGGCACACCGGCGCGAGCTCCAGGCCGCGACGCGGCAGCGAAAGAGCGCGAAGCCCGCATCGGGCCCGGCGACATCACCGGGAACATCGAAGCACGCGCCGCTGGCGGTGCGCAAGGCCGCGCCAGCGCGGCCGCGTGTTCAGCCCGCGCCGAGCGAGAAGCGCACGCTGTCGCGCTCGAGCGCGATGCGGTAGCCGAGGTCCTCGGCCAGGCTCTGCAGCGCGACCGCGTCGATGGCCAGCGCGCGCGGCGCGCGGTGCGCATCGAGCACCGGATTGACGGCGCTGGCCTCGCGCGGCAGTGCCGCGAAGCGCAGGCCTTCGGCGCCGTCCGCCTCGATCCGGATCGCGCCGGCTTCGGGCGCGCCGTCGTGCAGGTAGCCGAGCGCGCCGAGGAACAGGTAGCGCAGCGCGGCCGCCGCGGGCCAGCGCTTGTCGTCCTCGCCGGCGGCGAGCGCATCGTCCACATCGAGCGACACGCCATGCAGGTCGAAGGCCGCGCGCATCAGCGCGACGCAGCGCGCCACGAGCGCGGCGCGCGTGATGCCGTCGTCGGTGGTGGCCAGCTCCCAGTCGCGCAGCGAGCGGATGCCTTCGACCAGTTCGGACACCTGGCCGTCGACCAGGCCCATGCGTTCTTCGCTGGCGGCGCGATCGATGGTCTCGGCGGCGAGCTGGCGCTTGAGCATCAGCAGCGCCATGCGGATCACCGACACCGGCGCCGCCATGTCATGGCGCAGCGCGGGCAAGGCGCGGGTCAGGAGTTCGTGACGCACGCCGGCGGCGATCCAGCTGCGCGCTCCGGGAGAGGTCTTCATCGCGCCGCGGCTCCGGCCGCGTGGGCGGCATGTGGATGGCGATGCCCGGAGGTCGGGCCGGCGAGGGAGGCGATGAGGAGGGGGAAGTTCAAGGGAGATGTCCCGGTGCGAGGCAAGCGACAGAGTATCGGCCGCGCCTCGCCGCCCGGGTGTAGGAACCTGCCTACGCAGGTTCGCTCGCTGGCGATCAGGGCTTGCCGAGGTAGGTCCGCACGTCCTTGACCTCGACGCCGGCCGCCGCGACGGCCGAGCGCAGCTGCGCCTCGGTCACGCCCAGGGTCTGGGTCCAGTAGCGCATCTCGTGCGCCTCGTTCACGTTGATGCGCGAGCGGTCGGGTTGCCCGCGTTGGCTCAGGTCGTCTGCCATGGTGCTGTCCTCCAGGATGGTTCAGGGAATGGACAGCAGACTGAGTCCGTTCGATGACCGCGACGGAAAGACCGCAGCGCGTCCCCGTGCAGGACATGTCCGAAGCCGGGCGGGACGCGCGCGTTTTTCGCTCAGTCGAACAGGCGGCCGTTGCCCGGCGAGCGCGCATCGAGCCCGGCCTTGCGCACCAGGTCGCGAAAGCCCGCGGGCGAGCTCGAGACCACGGGCACCTTCAACACCGATTCGAGTTCGCGCACGGCATCGAGCGTGACGAGGCCGCCGCAGGAGATGAGGATGCCGTCGGCGCCGGGCCGCGCTTCGAACACGCGGCGGCCCAGGTCCACGAGCACCTGCGTGCCGACCTGGCCGACCGCTTGCACATCGGAGATCGACAGGCCTTCGATGGCCAGCGCTTCGAAATCGCTCTGTTCGAGGTAGCGCCGCAGCTGCACGTTGACCTCGTCGATGTAGGCGGTGGCCACCGCGACGCGCTTCACGCCGAGGCTGCGCAGTCCCTCGACGATGGCGTTGCTCATGGTGGTGCAGGGCAGGCCGGTGGCGCGCGACATCTCGACTTCGAGTTGCCGGTTGAAGGCGGCGCCGCGGAAGAAGCTCAGCGAGGTGCCCATGAGGGAGATGGCGCTGACGCCCTCCTCCTTGAGTTCCAGCGCCTTGCCGATCACCGAGTCGATGACTTCGGTGTAGCCGCGCGTCGAGATTTCTCCAAGACCCAGGCCGCGTGCGCTGAAGCGGATGCGGGTGCCGTAGAGAAGCGGGCCGTCGATGGGGACTTCGCCTGCTTTCGGGGGGACTATGAGGCCCAGGTGGGTCATTTTTGGTTGCCTTCGGTTTTGGGGTTCGGGGTGCGCAGCGGTGGTGCGGGCGGTTCAACGACCGGCGCGTCCAGGCTCACGCCGATGGGGTGCTCCCCGCAGCGAAATCAAGGAGGAGCCGAAGGCGGGGGACATTCGCGGAGGGGAGTATCCCGTCGGCGTGAGCCCGCCCCGGACAAGAAATCACCCCCCATCCGCCACGATCCGCTGCTCCGTGATGATGCGTTTCCACCGCACCGTCTCCTCGGCCATGTCCTTGCCGAGTTGCGCCGGCGTGGCATAGGCCCGCAGGGTGCCTTGCGCCGCCGCGGCAGTCCCGGCATCGGGCGCATCGAGCACGGTCTTCACGGCGGCGGAGAACCGGTCGACGATCTCGTTGGGCGTTCCAGCAGGTGCGAGCACGAAGATGCGCGGCGCCACATCGAACCCCGGCAACGCATCGGCCAGCGGCGCGATGTTCTCGGCCCCTTCGAGCTTCGCGCTGTTCATCAACGCCACCGCGCGCAGCTTGCCAGCCTTGGACTGCGCCATCGCCGCCGTGGCGCTGACCACGCCGATCGGCACCTGGCCGCCGATCACGTCGGGCACGATCTGCGCGGCGCCGCGGTACGGCACATGCACCACGAAACTGCCGGTGGACTGCTTGAGCATCTCGAAGCCCAGGTGCTGCACCGTGCCCACGCCCGAGGTCGCGAACGAGAAACGGCCCGGGTTCGCCTTGAGCTGGGCGACGAACTCCGCCGGCGTCTTCGCGGGGAAGTCATTGCCCGTGACGATCATCAGCGGCGAGACGAAGGCGCCGGCCACCGGCTTGAAGCTGGTGAGCGGATCGATCGCGATCTTCGGCTGCAGCAGCTTGGCGATCAGCAAGGCGCTGTCGCCCATCATCAGCGTGTAACCATCGGGCGGCGCCTTGGCGACGAAGTCGGCCGCGATGAGACCGGTGGCGCCGGTGCGGTTCTCCACCAGCACCTGCTGGCCCAGCACCGCGGGCAGGCGCGCGCTCAGCAGGCGCGCCACGGCATCGACGCCGCCGCCGGCCGAATAGCCGACGATGAGGCGGATCGGCTTGTCGGGGTACTTCTGGGCCCAGGCCATGGGCGTCGCGAGCAGGCCCGCGAGGCCGAAGACCGTTGCGGCGCGCAGTGCAAGACGACGCGAGCGAAAGATCGTGGGTGTTGTCGTCTTCATCGTTCAGGCCTTGCCCTTGCCGCGCGAGGTCGGCAGCTTCGCGAGCTCGCGCACGCGCTCGGCGTTGGGCGCGAAGCCCAGGCCCGGCGTCTCGGGCAGCGTGAGCCAGCCCTGATCGGGCACGGGCAGGCCGTCGAAGATCTGCTGCAGCATCTTCACCGCCACGTAGTGGTACTCGACCAGCCCGCCGTTCGACACCCCCGCATGCAGGTGCATGTTGTGGAAGGGCCAGGCGCCGCCGTTGTCGATCGGCACGTTGAAGGCCTGCGCCATGCCCGCGATCTTCAGGCACTGCGAGTAGCCGCCCGAGATCGTCACGTTGGGCTGCAGCACATCGGCCGCCTGGTTCACCAGCAGGTCGCGGAAACGGAAGGCCAGGCCCTCGTTCTGGCCGCAGGCCAGCGGGATGCTCGTGCGCGCGCGCAGCTGGGCCATCTGGCGCACGTCGTTCTGCGTCAGCGGCTCCTCGAAGAAGCTGATGCCGTAGGGCTCGATGCGGCGCGCGAGCTCGCTCGCATGGAACAGGTCGAGGCCGCAGTTGGCGTCCACATAGAGCTTCACCTCGGGGCCGACCGCCTCGCGCACCGCGGCGACGCGGCGCACGTCCTCGGCGATCACCTCGTCGATCGGCCGCGGCTCGTCGCGGCGCGCGAGCGCATGGCCGCCGACGGTCATCTTCAGCCGGCGAAAGCCCTGCTCCACCCACAGCTTGGCGGCGGCCGCGAGCTGGTCGCGCTCGAAGAAACCGAAGCCGAAGGTCGCATACACCGGCACCCTGGCGCGCGCGCCGCCGAGCAGGCGCCACAGCGGCTGGCCCAGCGCCCTCGCCTTCAGGTCCCACAGCGCGATGTCGAGCGCGGCGATGGCATGGCTCGCGTAGCCGGTCTGGCCGCGCGGCGACAGCAGCCAGTAGAGCTTGTCCCACAGGCGCTCGGTGGCCATCGGGTCCTCGCCGATCAGCGCCGGGCCCGCCACCTCGCGCACCGCGGCGGCGACGATCTCCTCCTCGGTGATGGCGGTCATGCCGTGGCCGACGAGGCCCGTGTCGGTCTCGATCTCGGTCAGGCACAGCGACAGCGAGGTCTTCTTGTCGAGCCCCAGCACGTCGATGGCGACGGGAATGTTCAGCGGCGTGGCGCTGACGCGAACGATCTTCAAAATTGTCTCCTTCGTTGTGCGCGCATCTTTGCGCGCGCCCCGGTGGAGAACAATTCGTTTTTGGCGGGAGCGAGGCTTCGCGCGGCGCGAAGCCTCGTGCTTCAGTCGGGCCGGCTCAGGTGTTCCAGCACCGAGCGCGCGGCCACCGTCAGGTCCTGCTGCCGGCGCACGCACAGCAGGTGGCGGCGCACGGCCCAGGGCGCATCGAGCTTGAGGCAGCGCAGCTTGAGGATCTGCAGCTGCGGCAGGATGGCCGCATAGGGCAGCACGCCGATGCCCGCGCCCTGCTCCACCATGCGGCACACCATGTCGAAGCTGCCGACCTGCATGCGCACCTTGAGCGGCACCTGCGCCTCGAGCGCGGCGCTCAGCAGCACGCGGTGCAGCGCCGTGCCTTCGCGCACCACGATGTGCTCGTGGCGCAGCACCTCGTCCGCGCCGATGCGCTTGCGCCGGCCCAGCGGATGGTCGCGCGCCACCACCACGGCCAGTTCGTCGCTGCGGTAAGGCAGGCATTCGAGCGGATCGGCCGGCGTGTTGCCCTCGATCACGCCGATGTCGGCCAGGCCGGCCTGCACCGCCTTCACCACCTCGGTGCTCGCGCGCTCCTGCAGGTCGATCTTGAGCACCGGATGCAGCCGCAGGAAGGAGCCGATCTGCGCCGGCAGGAACTGCGCGATGGTCGAGGCATTGGCCGTGATGCTCACCACGCCCGCCACGCCGTTCTGGAAGTCGTCGAGTTCGGCGCCGAGCCGGTCCATGGCCGAGAGCACGGCGCGCGCATGCAGCAGCAGGCCATGGCCCGCCGAGGTGAGCGTGACGCCGCGCGCATGGCGCACCAGCAGCGGCAGCCGCGCGCGCGCCTCGAGGTCGGAGATGCGCTTGCTCGCGGCCGCGAGCGCGAGGTGGCAGCGCTTGGCGCCCTCGCTGATGCTGCCGTGGTCGGCCACGGCCACGAACAGGCGCAGCGAGCGGGTGTCGGGGGTCATGCGGGCAGGATGCCACAGGGGCCGGGCCGCCCCTCGCGAACGGCCGCGGAAAAAGAAAAAGGCCGCTGGGGTCAGCGGCCTTTTCTTTCGTCTTCGCTTGCGTTCTGCGGCGGGTCTTGCGGGCCCTTCGAAGAAGCAAAAAATTTGGAGCGGGAAAAGAGTCTCGAACTCTCGACCTCAACCTTGGCAAGGTTGCGCTCTACCAACTGAGCTATTCCCGCGAAGCCTCAGATTATATGCCCCAAAAACGCCATTTTCGAATCCGGGCAAAAAAATCTTCAAAAAACTTCGACGACACCGATCCGCCTACTGGCGCGCCGTGCGCACGTTGGCCGGCAGCGCCTGCGGCCAGCTGGTGCGAAACGGGTTGATGTCGAGCCCTCCGCGCCGCGTGTAGCGCGCGTACACCGCGAGCTTGGTCGGGTGGCAGCGCTTCCAGATGTCGGTGAACATGCGCTCGGCGCAGGGCTCGTGGAATTCGTTGTGGTTGCGAAAGCTCACGATGTAGGCGAGCAGCCCGGCCTGGTCGATGGGCGGGCCGCTGTAGCGGATCTGCACGCTGCCCCAGTCGGGCTGGCCCGTGACCAGGCAGTTGCTCTTGAGCAGCCGGCTGGTCAGCGTCTCGGTCACCGGCACCTGCGTGGCGTCGCTCGAGAGCAGCTCGGGCGCGGGCTGGTAGTGCGTGCACTCGATGTCGAGCCGGTCGAGGTCCAGGCCGTCGAGCTCGTGCACCGGCTCGCGGTCGAACAGCTCGGGCGCGACCAGCTTCACGCCGATGCCCGCCGCGCGGTCGCTGCCGCGCCACAGCGCCTCGGCCAGGTCGGTGCGCAGGCGTTCGCGCACGGCCTCGGCGTCGGCGAAGGCGGTGTTGTTGAAGCTGTTGAGGTAGAGCTTGAAGCTCTTGCTCTCGATGATGTTGGGCGTCTCGCAGGGCACGGTGAAGTGCGCGATCGCGAGCTGCGGCTTGCCGCGCGGGTTGAGCCAGCTCAGTTCGAAGGCGGTCCAGAGGTCGGCGCCGAAGAAGGGCAAGGCGCCGGCCGCGATGCCCATGGCCTCGCGCTGGGTGGCGCGCGCGATCGGGAACAGCAGCGTGGGGTCGTAGCGGTCGGCGTAGGCCGAGGCGCGGCCGAGCTGGGACTGCTCGGGCGTGTTGGGGTTGGGGGTGTGGGAGGCGTCGTGGCTCATGGATGGCGGGATGGCGTCGCGTTCAGGAACGGGACGATGTGTCGGGCAAGGATGGCGCAGACCTCGGGCGGGAGGTCGTGGCCCATGCCGGGAATGGGCACGAACTGCGCGCCGGGGATGCGGCGCGCCGTGTCCTGGCCGCAGGCGATCGGCACCAGCGCGTCGGGCTCGCCGTGCAGCACCAGGGTCGGGCACTGGATGCGGCCCAGCAGTTCGGGGCGCTCGGTGTCGGCGCCGATGGCGAGCATCTGACGGAACATGCCGGCCGGATGGTAGGCGCGGCGCATGGAAAAGCGCAGGCGCTCGGCCAGCGCCTCGTCGGTCTGCGGATAGGCCGGGCTCTGGATCAGGCGCAGCAGGCGGATGCTGTGCGCGATCAGCTCGTCCTCGCCGCGGCCCAGCGGGCGCCGCAGCAGCATCGCGGCCACCTCGCGGCGCGGACCGGGCAGACCGCGCGCGCCGCTCGAGCTCATGATGCTCACGAGGCTCTGCACGCGAGAGGGCGCGGTCGCGGCCATGCGCTGCGCGATCATGCCGCCCATCGAGGCGCCAACCACGTGCGCCTGCGCGATGCCCAGCGCGTCGAGCACGCCCAGCGAATCGGCCGCCATGTCCTGCAGCGTGTAGGCCGAGCGCACCGGCAGGCCCAGGCGCAGCCGGATGCTCTCCCAGACGATGTTGCCCACGCCCTTGTGGTCGAAGCCTTCGCTCAGGCCGATGTCGCGGTTGTCGTGGCGCAGCACGCGAAAGCCGGCGTCGACCAGCGGCTGCACGAAATCGCGCGGCCAGGCCACGAGCTGCATGCCCAGGCCCATCACCAGCAGGATCACCGGCCGGCCCTCGCCGCCGGTGTCGTCGACTTCGATCTGCAATCCGTTGGCCTGGACCTTCATCGCGGCTTTCTTGTGTTGCGGGCTAGCGGAACTCGCGTTCGCGCAGCCACTTGGTGGCGACCCACTTCTCGCCCGCGACCACGGGCGCGCCGCCGTGCAGCGTGCGGGTGGCGGGATCGGGATGGTCGTAGCTGAAGAACACGCCGGTGCCGCGCACCGGCGCGACCTCGAGGCCGACGTCGGGGAAGGTGGTGGCGCCGCCCTTCTCGGGCTCCTGCAGGTACATCACCAGCGTGGCGACGCGCTGGCCGCCGCGCTTGAGGATGGTGGGCGTGCCGGGCTCGCCGGGATCGAAATAGTCGTAGTGCGGCCGGTACTGCGCGCCGGGCGCGTAGCGCAGGATCTGCAGCCCCTCGCCGAACTCCAGCGGCCAGCGCAGCAGCAGCGCCAGGCGCTGCTCGAGCCGCTGCACGGTCTCGTTCTCGCCGCGCTCGAAGAACATGCCTTCGCTGGTGCGGTCGACGTTGAGCACCTCGCCGCCGGTCTTGGTCTCGACCGTGAGCGAGCGCGCGAGCCGCACGCGCGCGGCCGCGATCAGCGCCTCGCACTCCTCGGCCGACAGCAGGTTGCCGAAGACGATCACGCGCGGGTGCTTCATGGTCTGCAGCACCTGCACGCGGCGGTCGCCGGCATCGATGTACAGCGGCGAGCCCTCGAGGTCGGGGCCCGGCATCGAGGTGCGCGGCGGCAGCGCCGACGCGGCCCTGGATTCGGGAAAGCCGGCCTCGAGCTGGGCCAGCGCGATGTCGGTGGCGGCGTCGTGCCAGCCGGCCGCGCGCATCGAGGCGCGCAGCGCGGGCACCGAATGGCCGGCCGCGAGCTGGCTCACCAGCCAGTCGCGCAGTTCGGGACTCACGGACTGCGTCATGCGCGCGCTCCGGTTGCCTCGCCTGCTTCCCTCACATCATTCATACGAGTTTTCTCCTGAAGACCAGCCGTTCGGCCGTGGACACCTGGGCGTCGAAACCATAACCCTCGAGATCGAATTTTTCCAGCGCCTTGGGCGTGGCCGCGCGGTGCAGCACGGCCCAGCGCGCCAGCAGGCCGCGCGCGCGCTTGGCGAAGAAGCTGATGACCTTGTAGCGGTCGCCCTTCCACTCCTCGAACACGCATTCGACCACACGCGCCTTCAGTGCCTTGGTATCGACCGCGCGGAAATACTCCTGCGAGGCGGCGTTGATCACCACCGGCGTGCGGTCGGCCGCCAGCCGCTCGTTGAGGTGCTCGGCGATGCGCGCACCCCAGAAGGCATAGAGGTCCTTGCCGTGCCGGTTGGCCAGCGCGGTGCCCATCTCGAGCCGGTAGGGCTGCAGCCGGTCGAGCGGGCGCAGCACGCCGTACAGGCCGCTGAGGATGCAGACGTGGTCCTGCGCCCAGTCCAATTGCGCGGGCGTGAACGAGCGCGCGTCGAAGCCGCCGTAGACGTCGCCGTCGAAGGCGAAGGCGGCCTGGCGGGCGTTCTGCCCGGTGCTCTTGGGACGCCAGGCGGCATAGCGCGCCACGTTGAGGGCCGAGAGCTTGTCCGACAGGCGCATCAGCTCGGAGATCTGCTGCGGCGACTTCTCGCGCAGCAGCTTGATCAGTTCGACCGAGGGGCCCTTCGGGCTCTCGAAATGGGGTTGGGTGGCGGGGACTTCGGCGGGGACCGGGGTGTCGTAGTCGAGCGACTTGGCGGGAGAGAGCAGGAACAGCATCGCGGAATTATCTGTTGGCCCGCCCGCCCCTTGCGGCGCCGGTAAAATCGCCGACCTTCCCTGCCTCCGCGCGGCCCGCGGCCCGTACGACCTGCGTACCGGCGCCATGGCCGCATTGCCCCAAGCCCCCATGAGCGAACCCACCACACCCACCGCCCAACCCGGCCTCGAGAGCCTTTCCAAATCGTTCGAACCCGCGGCCCTCGAGGCGCACTGGGGTCCCGAATGGGAAAAGCGCGGCTACGCGCACGCGGGCTGGCGCGGCACCGGGAAGCCGAAGGCCGACGCCGGCGCGTTCTCGATCCAGCTGCCGCCGCCCAACGTGACGGGCACGCTGCACATGGGCCATGCGTTCAACCAGACGATCATGGACAGCCTCACGCGCTACCACCGCATGAAGGGCGACAACACGCTGTGGCTGCCGGGCACCGATCACGCGGGCATCGCGACCCAGATCGTGGTCGAGCGCCAGCTGCAGGCGCAGAACATCAGCCGCCACGAGATGGGCCCGACGCCGCAGGAAGCACGCAAGAACTTCATCGCCAAGGTCTGGGAGTGGAAGGAACGCAGCGGCAACACCATCACCCAGCAGATGCGCCGCATGGGCGACACCGTCGACTGGAGCCGCGAATACTTCACCATGGACGAGAAGCTCTCGCCCGTGGTGATGGACACCTTCGTCAAGCTCTATGAAGAGGGCCTGATCTACCGCGGCAAGCGCCTGGTGAACTGGGACCCGACGCTCAAGACCGCCGTGAGCGACCTCGAGGTCGAGAGCGAGGAAGAGGACGGCTGGCTCTGGCACATCGCCTACCCGCTGGAAGACGGCTCGGGCACGCTCACGGTGGCCACCACCCGGCCCGAAACCATGCTCGGCGACACGGCCGTGATGGTCCATCCGGAAGACGAGCGCTACAAGGCGCTGATCGGCAAGCAGGTGCGCCTGCCGCTGGTCGACCGGCTGATCCCGGTGATCGCCGACGACTACGTCGACAAGGCCTTCGGCACCGGCGTGGTGAAGGTCACGCCCGCGCACGACTACAACGACTATGCGGTGGGCCAGCGCCACCAGCTCGAGACCATCGGCATCCTCACGCTCGACGCGACCGTCAACGACAACGCGCCCGAGAAATACCGCGGCCTCGACCGCTTCGTGGCGCGCAAGGCCGTGGTGGCCGACCTCGACGCGCTGGGCCTCCTGGTCGAGACCAAGAAGCACAAGCTGATGGTGCCGCGCTGCGCGCGCACCGGCGCCATCGTCGAGCCGATGCTGACCGACCAGTGGTACGTGGCCATGACCAAGCCCGGCGCAGACGGCCAGTCGATCGCGCAGAAGGCGATCGACGTGGTGCGCTCGGGCGAGGTGCGCTTCGTGCCCGAGAACTGGATCAACACCTACAACCACTGGATGGAGAACATCCAGGACTGGACCATCTCGCGCCAGCTCTGGTGGGGCCACCAGATCCCGGCCTGGTACGACGACGAGGGCAATGTCTACGTCGCGCGCAGCGAGGAGGAAGCCCAGGCCAAGGCGCCCGGCAAGACGCTGCGCCGCGAGGAGGACGTGCTCGACACCTGGTTCTCCGCGGCCCTGTTCCCGTTCTCGACGCTGGGCTGGCCGAACCAGGGCACCGAGCCCACGAGCGACTACAACCTCTACCTGCCCTCGAGCGTGCTGGTCACGGGCTACGACATCATCTTCTTCTGGGTCGCCCGGATGATCATGATGACCAAGCACTTCACCGGCCGCGTGCCGTTCAAGGACGTCTACATCCACGGCCTGGTGCGCGACGCGCAGGGCAAGAAGATGAGCAAGTCCGAGGGCAACGTGCTCGACCCGGTCGACCTGATCGACGGCATCGAGCTGCCCGAGCTGCTCGACAAGCGCACCCAGGGCCTGCGCAAGCCCGAGACCGCGCCCACGGTGCGCAAGAACACGCAGAAGGAATTCCCCGAGGGCATCCCGGCCTTCGGCGCCGACGCGCTGCGCTTCACCTTCGCTTCGCTGGCCTCGCTGGGCCGCAGCATCAACTTCGACAGCAAGCGCTGCGAGGGCTACCGCAACTTCTGCAACAAGCTGTGGAACGCCACCCGCTTCGTGCTGATGAACTGCGAGGGCCAGGACTGCGGCCTCAAGGAGCACACGAAGGAAGAGTGCAAGGTCGGCGGTCCGGCGCACGGCTACCTGAAGTTCAGCCGCGCCGACTACTGGATCGTCTCGCAGCTGCAGCGCGTCGAGGCCGAGGTCGCCAAGGGCTTCGAGGAGTACCGGCTCGACAACGTCGCCAACGCGATCTACCAGTTCGCCTGGGACGAGTTCTGCGACTGGTACCTCGAGATCGCCAAGGTGCAGATCCAGACCGGCGACGATGCCCAGAAGCGTGCCACGCGCCGCACGCTGATCCGCACGCTCGAAACCCTGCTGCGCCTCGCGCATCCGGTGATCCCGTTCATCACCGAGGAGCTGTGGCAGAAGGTCGCGCCGGTGGCGGGCCGCACGGGCGAATCGGTGATGGTGGCGGCCTATCCGCAGAGCCAGCCCGAGCGCATCGACGAGGCCGCCGAGGCCTACGTGGCGCGGCTCAAGGCGCTGGTGGACGGCTGCCGCACCCTGCGCGGCGAGATGAACGTCTCGCCCGCGCTGCGGCTGCCGCTCTATGCCGTGGCCGACGACGCCGAGGGCGCGGCCTTCCTGCGCGAGGCCGCGCCGGTGCTGCAGGCGCTCGCCAAGCTCAAGGAAGTGCGCGTGTTCGACGACGAAGCCGCCTGGGCCGCGGCCGCCGAGGTCGCGCCGGTGGCCGTGGTCGGCAATGCCCGCCTGTGCCTGCACATGGAGATCGACAAGGTGGCCGAGCGCGCGCGCATCGGCAAGGAGATCGCCCGCATCGAGGGCGAGATCGCCAAGGTCAACGGCAAGCTCGGCAACGAGGCCTTCGTGGCCAAGGCGCCGCCGGCCGTGATCGAGCAGGAGCGCAAGCGCCTGGCCGACTTCACGGCCACGCTGGAGCGCCTGCGCGACCAGCTTGTGCGCCTCGGCTGACATACGGGCTTGTCCGCAGGCCGGTAGGATGGGTGGCCGATGCAGAATCGGCCAGGCGGCGGACCGGTTCCGCCGCCGCAGTTCCGGACGGCCCCCGCGGCCCTCACTCCTTCCTTCATCCTGAACGAACCGACACCGAATTGCCCATGTCCACCTCCCCGACGCGCATCCGCAAGGCCGTATTCCCCGTTGCAGGCTTCGGCACCCGCTTCCTGCCGGCCACCAAGGCCCAGCCCAAGGAAATGCTGCCGGTGGTCGACAAGCCCCTGATCCAGTACGCCGTCGAGGAAGCCTATGCCGCGGGCATCCGCGACATGATCTTCGTGACCGGCCGCAACAAGCGCGCGATCGAGGATCACTACGACACCGCCTACGAGCTCGAGAGCCAGCTCGAGGCCAGCGGCAAGGATGCGCTGCTGAACATCGCACGCTCGGTGATGCCCGACGACATGACCTGCTCCTACGTGCGCCAGCCGCGCATGCTGGGCCTGGGCCACGCGGTGCTGTGCGCCGAGCACCTGGTGGGCAACGAGCCCTTCGCCGTGCTGCTGGCCGACGACCTGATGGTCGGCCCCACGGGCGGCGAACCGGTGCTGGCCCAGATGACCGCGGCTTTCGCGCGCCTCGGCGGCTCGCTGCTGGCGGTGCAGGAAGTGCCGCTCGAGCACGTGAAGCGCTATGGCATCGTGGCCGGCGACGCCATCGAGGACGGCCTGGTCAAGGTCAACCGCATGGTCGAGAAGCCGAAGCCCGAGGACGCTCCCTCGCGCCTGGGCGTGGCTGGCCGCTACATCCTCACGCCTGGTGTGTTCGCCGAGATCCGCGAGCAGCCCAAGGGCGCGGGCGGCGAGATCCAGCTCACCGACGGCATCGCCGCGCTGATGAAGAAGGAATCGGTCTACGCCTATTCCTACAAGGGCGTGCGCTACGACTGCGGCAGCAAGGAAGGCTTCCTGCAGGCCAGCGTGGAGCTGGCGCTCGCGCATCCGGAAGTGGGCGGGCAGTTCCGCGAGTACCTCAAGAGCCTGAAGCTCTGAACCGGGTCGCTCCAAATCGAAAGGCCGGGCAGCGATTCCCGGCCTTTTTGCTTTTCGATGCCGTGTCGCGCGCGGCCTCAGCGCCGCTTCAGCACATGGATGAAGTCGGTGCCAACCGTCTGCTGTTCCATCAGCGCATTGCCGGTCTGGCGCGCGAAGGCCTGGAAGTCGCGCACCGAGCCGGGGTCGGTCGAGACCACGCGCAGCAGCTGGCCGCTGGCCATGTCGTTGAGCGACTTCTTGGCCTTGAGGATGGGCAGCGGGCAGTTGAGCCCGCGGGTGTCGATTTCGCGGTCGACGTCCATGCTCAGGCTCCCTTGCCGACGGGCGGCTCGGGCGGCAGATTCAGGCCGCGGCGGCGTTCCTCGTTCTCGGCCGCGGTGAAGAACACCGGCTCATGGCCGCGCGTGCGCAGCCAGTCGGCCAGCGCATAGCCCGTGCCGGCGGGCCAGCACTTGAGGTCGGGCAGGTCGTAGAGGCGGTAGTCGACCAGCTCGGGCGAGAGCCTGACCTCGCCATCGGCCACCACGTGGTAGGCGATGATGACCTGGTTCATGCGCTGGAAGTCGTAGGCGCCGACGATCTTCGTCGCGCTCACGTCGAGGTTGGTCTCTTCCTTGACCTCGCGCGCGATGCCTTCCTCGGGCGTCTCGCCGGCCTCCATGAAGCCGGTGATCAGCGCGAACATCTTGCCGGGCCAGGCCGCGTTGCGCGCCAGCAGCACCTGGCCGCGGTATTCGACGATGGCGGCCAGCACCGGCGTCGGATTGTTCCAGTGCGTGTGGCCGCAGTTGGGGCAGCGCAGGCGCTCCTTGGGACCGCCGTCTTCCATCAGCGCGATCCATTCGAGCGGCGTGGCGCAGGCCTGGCAGAACTTGGGATGGGGCATGGGGTGGCTCTTGTTCTTTCTTGTCTCGTTCCGGGGAACCGCCGGCGCGCCGCGTGGCGCACCGGGGTGCTGGCATCAGGCGGGGAAGACGCCGGTCGACAGGTAGCGGTCGCCGCGGTCGCAGACCACGAACACGATGGTGGCGTTCTCGACCGTGTTGGCGACCTGCAGCGCCGCCCACAGCGCGCCGGCGGCCGAGATGCCGCCGAAGATGCCCTCCTCGCGCGCGAGGCGCCGGCACATCTCCTCGGCATCGTCCTGGCTCACGCTGATCTCCTGGTCGACACGGCTCGGGTCGAAGATCTTCGGCAGGTATTCGGCCGGCCACTTGCGGATGCCGGGAATGCGCGAGCCCTCGGCCGGCTGCGCGCCGACGATGCGGATCGCGGGGTTCTTCTCCTTGAGGAAGCGCGACACGCCCGTGATGGTGCCGGTGGTGCCCATGGCGCTCACGAAGTGCGTGACCTTGCCCTGGGTGTCGGCCCAGATCTCGGGGCCGGTGGTCTCGTAGTGGATGCGCGGGTTGTCGGGGTTGGCGAACTGGTCGAGCACGCGGCCCTTGCCCTGCGCCACCATCTGCTCGGCGAGGTCGCGCGCGTATTCCATGCCGCCGCTCTTGGGCGTGAGCACGAGCTCGGCGCCGAAGGCCTTCATGGTCTGGGCGCGCTCGATCGAGAGGTCCTCCGGCATGATCAGGACCATGTGGTAGCCCTTCACGGCCGCGGCCATCGCGAGCGCGATGCCGGTGTTGCCCGAGGTGGCCTCGATCAGCGTGTCGCCGGGCTTGATCTCGCCGCGCTCCTCGGCGCGCTTGATCATCGAAAGCGCCGGACGGTCCTTGACCGAACCGGCGGGGTTGTTGCCCTCGAGCTTGCCGAGGATCACGTTGTTGCGCCGCGCGTTCTCTTCGGCGTTGATGCGCTGCAGCGCGACCAGCGGCGTGCGGCCGATGGCGTCTTCGATGGTGGGGTACTTGTGGGTCATGACTGCGTCCGGTCGGCCGCGCGGAAGGCGCTGGTTGCCGCCCCGGAGGGTAGCGGATATGCAAAAGAATCAGCTTCGGGACGGTTCATCATTCCACTGTGCCATAATTTTGGGCTTCCTTCCTGCCGTGCCCGGGTGGTGAAATTGGTAGACGCAGGGGACTCAAAATCCCCCGCCGCAAGGCGTGCCGGTTCGATTCCGGCCCCGGGCACCACACACGGCGCCTTCTTTTCCGGTGTCCTTCGCGGACTCCGCCTCCCCTCTCAGATTTCCTCGCGCAGCCCGGTATGCACCGTCGGATGCGCGAGCCGCACGCGCAACTCGCGCTTGAGCCGCGTGTTGTCGAGTCGGCGCGATTCGCCCATGAAGCTCAGCAGTTGCAGCGGCAGCTGGCGCTCGGCCTCCTCGCGCGCCACGCGCGGCGGGCGCGGCATGCCGTAGAGGTCGGCCGCGAGGTCGATGTAGTCGCCCATGCGCAGCTCGGTGTCGTCCGAGGCATGCACGATGCGCTGCGGCCGGCCGCGGAACAGCGCCGCGATGCAGGCGCGCGCGAGGTCGTCGGCATGGATGTGGCTGGTGTAGACGTCGTCCTCGCGCCGCAGCACCGGCGTGCCGCGCTGCAGCCGCTGGCGCGGCGTGCCGCCTTCGCGGTCGGGCGCGTAGATGCCCGGGATGCGCAGGATGCTGGCGCGCACGCCCGTGCGGGGGCCGAACCCGCGCACGGCGCGCGCGGCATCGACGCGCCGATGGCTGCGCGGCGTGTCGGGGCGCACGGCGCGGGTCTCGCTCACGCGCGCGCCACCGCAATCGCCATAGACGCCGCTGGTCGAGCCGTAGACCAGCGCGTCGGGCAGCGCGCGCAGCCGCAGCGCGCGCACCAGCGCGGCGGTGCGCTGGTCGCGCCACCAGGCCGAGCCGCTGTCGCGCGGCGGCGGCGCCAGGTGCAGCACGCGCGTGCCCAGCGCCGACAGGCGCCGCAGGGTCTTCGGATCGTCGAGATTGCCGATCAGCGGCCGGATGCCCGCGGCGCGCAAAGCGCTCACGCGCTCGGCCGAGGAGGTGAGCGCCACCAGCGACACGCGCCCACGCAGATCGCGCGCCACGCGCTGGCCGACGTCGCCGCAGCCGACGATCAGGAGACGCGTCCGGCGGAAGCGCGCCGGCAGCGCGCCGGAGGGGCTATGGATTGAAGGCAAAATTCGGGTTCCCTTTTCTTTTTCAGCCCCCATGTAACGGGCTGATCCAAGCCGAAGAATACCGATGACTGTTGCAGCGCCGCATGAGGCGGGCTTTTCCATCACCGTCGAACCCAGCGGCCGCCATTTCGTGGCGCAAGGCGACGAAACCATCCTCGCTGCCGGCATCCGCCAGGGCATCGGCCTGCCCTATGGCTGCAAGGACGGCGCCTGCGGCTCGTGCAAGTGCCGCAAGCTCTCGGGCGAGGTCGAGCTCGGCCCGCACCAGAGCAAGGCCCTGAGCGCGGAGGAACAGCTCGCGGGTTTCGTGCTGACCTGCTGCGCCCGCGCGCGCAGCGACGTGGTGCTCGAATCGCGCCAGGTGACCGAGGCCGGCGCCCATCCGATCCGCAAGATGCCGGTGCGGGTGCTCGCGCTCGCGCGCAAGTCGCACGACGTGATGCAGGTGCGCCTGCAGCTGCCGGCCGGCGAGCCGCTGCAGTTCTACGCGGGGCAGTACGTGGAATTCATCCTGCGCGACGGCGCGCGCCGCAGCTACTCGATGGCCAATGCGCCGCACACGCTGGGCGAGCCGGGCACGGGCATCGAGCTGCACCTGCGCCACCTGCCGGGCGGCAAGTTCACCGACCACGTGTTCCTCACCATGAAGGAAAAGGAGATCCTGCGCATCGAGGGCCCCTACGGCAGCTTCTTCCTGCGCGAGGACTCGGACAAGCCGCTGATCCTGCTGGCCTCGGGCACCGGCTTCGCGCCGATCAAGGCGCTGCTCGAACACATGAAGTTCAAGGCCATCGACCGCCCCGCCACGCTCTACTGGGGCGGCCGCCGGCCCGAGGACCTCTACATGGACGACTGGGTGCGCGAGCAGCTCGCGCAGATGCCGAACCTGCGCTACGTGCCGGTGATCTCCAACGCCACGCCCGAGGACAACTGGACCGGCCGCACCGGCTTCGTCCATGCCGCCGTGCTGGAAGACTTCGCCGACCTCTCGGGCCACCAGGTCTATGCCTGCGGCGCGCCGATCGTGGTGGACTCGGCCAAGCGCGACTACGTGGCGCTCGCGGGCCTGCCCGAGGAAGAGTTCTTCGCCGACGCGTTCACCACCGAGGCCGACAAGGCACTGCCCTGAGCGTGGCCGGGCGGCGCGCCGGCTAGGGATAGCCACGCTGCAGACGCAGCGCGGCGCGCCGACAATCCGGGGCATGACAACCCGCAAGACCTTCCTCGCCACCCTCGCCCTCTCCACGCTCGCCCTGGCCACCGGCGCCCCCGCCCTGGCCCAGCAGCAGCGGCCGATCCGCCTCGTCGTGCCCTACGCGGCCGGCGGCCCCATCGACGTGACGGCGCGCGCGCTGGCCGAACGCGTGCGCGACACGCTCGGCGGCCCGGTGATCATCGACAACAAGCCCGGCGCGGGCGGCAACATCGGCGCCGACATCGTCGCCAAGGCCGCGCCCGATGGCCTGACCATCGGCATCGCCGCCACCGCCACCAACGCGGTGAACCCCTGGCTCTACAGCAAGATGCCCTTCAACGCGGCGACCGACTTCGCGCCGATCACGCAGATGGTCCGCGTGCCCAACGTACTGGTGATGAACGCCGAGACCGCGCAGCGCCTGAAGATCGCCACGCTCAAGGACCTGATCGCCTACGCCCGGGCCAACCCCGGAAAGCTCAACTACGGCAGCGGCGGCAACGGCAGCGCCGGCCATCTGGCGGGCGAGATGTTCAAGAAGGCCGCCGGCATCTTCGCGGTGCACATCCCCTACAACGGCGGCAACCCGGCGCAGTTGGCGCTGGTGTCGGGCCAGGTCGACTTCAACTTCGACAACCTCGCCACCGCCGCGCCCAACATCCGCTCGGGCAAGCTCAAGGCGATCGCCGTGACCACCCTGCAGCGCAGCAGCGCCCTGCCCGAGGTGCCGCCGGTGTCGGACACGCTCAAGGACTTCTCGATCGACACCTGGTGGGGCCTGGTCGCACCGGCCCACACGCCGCCGGACGTGATCGCCAAGCTCAACCATGCCTTCGTCGACGCACTGAACGCGCCGGAGACGAAGTCGCGCTTCGCGCTGCTGCTGGCCGAACCGGTGGCCAGCACGCCCGCGCAGTTCGGCGCCTTCATGAAGAGCGAGCTCGGCAAGTACGAGCAGGTGGTGAAGGCCACGGGCGCGAAGGTCGACTGAGCTCGCACCCACAAGACAAAGGGCGGCCGGTGCCTCGCACCGCCGCCCTTTTTTTGCGTGGCCTCGAAAGGCCAACCGTGCCGCTTACTCGCCCAGGTACGCCGCGCGCACCTTCGGATCGCTGAGCAGGCCCTTGGCATCGCCCGACATGGTGATCAGGCCCGACTCCATCACGTAGCCGCGGTCGGCCAGCTGCAGCGCGCGGTTGGCGTTCTGCTCGACCAGCAGGATGGTCACGCCCTGCGCGGCAACGGCCTGCACCACCTCGAAGATCTTGTCGCACATGATCGGCGACAGGCCCATGGTGGGTTCGTCGAGCAGCAGCACCTTGGGGCGTGCCATCAATGCGCGGCCCATGGCCAGCATCTGCTGCTCGCCGCCCGACATCGTGCCGGCCAGCTGGTCCTTGCGCTCGCGCAGCCGCGGGAAGGTCACGAAGACGCGCTCCATGTCGCTCGCGATGCCGGCCTTGTCCTTGCGGATGTAGGCGCCGATCTGCAGGTTCTCGGTGATCGTCATGCGCGTGAACACGCCGCGGCCCTCGGGCACCATCACCAGGCCCTCGCCCACCAGGTCCCAGGCGCCGCGGCCCTTGATGCTGCGGCCCAGGAACTCGATGTCGCCCGCGCCCGCGGGCAGCGTGCCGGTGATCGCCTTCATGGTGGTGGTCTTGCCGGCGCCGTTGGAGCCGATCAGCGAGACCAGCTCGCCCTCGCGCACCTCGAAGTCCACGCCCTTGACGGCCTGGATGCCGCCGTAGCCGACCTTCAGGCCGCTGACCTTGAGCAACACCTTGCCCGCGGCCTTGCGTTGCGAAGCGCCCGCCGCGACTTCCTCTTGGGTTTGCACTGCTGCGCTCATCTCAATGTCCTCCGGTGCCGAGGTAAGCCTCGATCACCTTTTCGTTCTTCTGTACATCCGCCGGCGTGCCTTCGGCGATCTGCTTGCCGTAGTCGAGCACCGTGACGCGGTCGCACAGGCCCATGATCAGCTTCACGTCGTGCTCGATGATCAGGATGGTGCGGTCGTCGCGGCGGATGCGGTCGATCAGCTCGCGCAGCTGGACCTTCTCGGTCATGTTCATGCCGGCCGCGGGCTCGTCGAGCGCGATCAGCTGCGGGTCGGTGGCCAGGGCGCGCGCGATCTCGAGGCGGCGCTGGTCGCCGTAGCTCAGGGTACGCGCCTTGTAGTCGGCGAACTTGCCGATGCCCACGTAGTCGAGCAGTTCCTGCGCGCGCTGGGCAATGGCCTTCTCCTCGGCCTTGAAGGCGCCTGTGCGCAGCATCGCGCCGACCACGCCGGAGCGGGTGCGGATGTGGCGACCGACCATCACGTTCTCGAGCGCCGTCATCTCGGCGAACAGGCGGATGTTCTGGAAGGTGCGCGCGATGCCGGCCTTGGCCACCTCGTGCACGGCCGTGGGCTGGTAGGGCTTGCCGGCGAGCTCGAAGCTGCCGCTGTCGGGCGTGTACAGGCCGGTGATGACGTTGAAGAAGGTGGTCTTGCCGGCGCCGTTGGGGCCGATCAGGCCATAGACCTGGCCGCGCTGGATGGTGATGCCGACGTCCGAGAGGGCCTGCAGGCCGCCGAAGCGCTTGGAGATGCCGCGGACGTTGAGGATGGTGTCTGCCGTGCTCATGGGATGCGTCTCCTGGCTCACGGATTGATCGACATGGAACGCGAGGCGCCACCGGGCACTTCGTCGGCCGGCGAATCGACGCCGGGCGCGTGGGTCTGCAGCGAGCCGGGCGCGACCGCAGCATGGGCCGGGTCGACCGCCGCGGCGCCCTTGCGCTGCAGCGTCTTGCCATGCTCGGGCGAGGGCCACAGGCCGCGCGGACGCACCAGCATGATGACGATCATGGCCAGCGCGATGAACAGCTGGCGCAGGATGGAGGCGTCGAGGCGGCCGTCGGTCAGCGCCTGCAGCGGGCCGGCGACGTAGCGCAGCACCTCGGGCAGGGCCGCGAGCAGCACGGCGCCCAGGATCACGCCGGGCAGGTGGCCGATGCCGCCGAGCACGACCATGGCGACGATCATCACCGACTCCATGAGGCTGAACGACTCGGGCGAGACGAAGCCCTGGAAGGCCGCGAACATCGCGCCCGACACGCCGCCGAAGCTCGCGCCCATGCCGAAGGCCAGCAGCTTCATGTTGCGGGTGTTGATGCCCATCGCCTTGGCGGCGATCTCGTCCTCGCGGATGGCCATCCAGGCGCGGCCGATGCGCGAGACCTGCAGGCGGTGCGAGATCACGATGGTGACCACTACCAGCGCGAGGAACAGGTAGTAGTACAGCGTGACCGAGGAGATCGTGAAGCCGTCGAACTTCAGCGCCTTGCCCAGGTCGAGGCCCCAGAACTTGATCGAGTCGATCGAGGTGATGCCCTTGGGACCGTTCGTGATGTTGATCGGCTGGTCGAGGTTGTTCAGGAACACGCGGATGATTTCGCCGAAGCCCAGCGTCACGATCGCGAGGTAGTCGCCGCGCAGCTTCAGCGTGGGCGCGCCGAGCAGCACGCCGAGCAGCGCGGCCAGCACGAAGGCCAGCGGTATCACGATCAGCAGCGAGGTGTGCATGCCGTTCGGGAAGGTGGCCTTGAACCACTCGAAGGTCTCGGACAGGTGGCCCGAGCCCATGAGCGCGAACAGGTAGGCACCGACCGCGAAGAAGGCGACGTAGCCCAGGTCGAGCAGGCCGGCGTAGCCGACCACGATGTTCAGGCCCAGTGCCAACAGCACGTAGAGCAGTGCGATGTCGGCGATGCGCACCCAGGCATTGCCCTGGCTTTGCAGCAGCAGCGGCAGCGCGAGCACGGCGATGACGCCGACCAGGTAGAGCGCGAGGTTCTTGCTGTTCTTCATGATGGCAAGTTCCTTCAGGCGCGGTCGGCCACACGTTCGCCGAGCAGGCCGGCGGGGCGCAGCGTGAGCATCACGATCAGCACGATGAACGCGAAGATGTCGCTGTAGTTGCTGCCGAGCACGCCACCCGTGAGGGTGCCGATGTAGCCCGAGCCGATGGCTTCGATGAGCCCCAGCAGGAGGCCGCCGACGACCGCTCCCGCGAGGTTGCCGATGCCGCCGAACACGGCCGCGGTGAAGGCCTTGAGGCCGGGAAGGAAGCCCATCGCGTGCTGCGCGATGCCGTAGTTGGAGGCGTACATGACGCCCGCGATGGCCGCGAGCACGGCACCGATGATGAAGGTGGCCGAGATGACCATGTCGGGGCGGATGCCCATCAGCGCGGCCACGCGCGGATTCTCGGCGGTGGCGCGCATCGCGCGGCCGAGCTTCGTGTAATTGACCAGCCACATGAGGATGGCCAGCGAGACCGCGGTGACGCCGAGGATCATCACCTGCGTCGGCGAGATGACGGCGCCGGCGATGTGGATGGGGTCCGAGGGCAGCAGCGTCGGGTAGGCCTTGTTGGTGGGCTTCCAGATGATCATCGCCAGCGTCTGCAGCAGGATCGACATGCCGATGGCAGTGATCAGCGGTGCGAGCTTGGGCGAGTTGCGCAGCGGCCGGTAGGCGACCTTCTCGATCACGAAGTTCAGCGTGGCGGCGACGACGCACGCGATGACCAGCGCGATGATCAATATCAGCCAGCCCGGCGTGCCGGGCATCGACGACTGCATGAGCCCGATGATGGACCAGCTCGTGAGCGCCCCCACCATGAGCACTTCACCGTGCGCGAAATTGATCAGATTGATGATGCCGTACACCATGGTGTAGCCCAAGGCTATCAAGGCGTACATGCTGCCGAGAACCAGACCGTTGATGATCTGCTGCAGCAAGATGTCCATAAAGAAGATTCCTCTGTGTTGCACCGTTGCGGGGTGCCATTCACCCACCGTGGCACCGGTTTGGCGCCTTGGCTTGACAAGCAAAAAACCAGCCAGCATGTGGTGGCTGCCGATTTAGTGGGCGGGATTGTAGTCACGGGCCAGCGCCGATTTGGTGCGCATCGACGGGGGTTTACCCGCTGACGTCATGCGCTTTGCGCTTGTATCCATGCACGCCTTGCGTGCACGCCGCAAGGGCGTATCAGTCGCCCTGTTCGGCGTTCCGGCGGCGCAGTTCGCGCAGCTTCTCGCCGATGCGGATCTCGAGTCCGCGATCGACCGGTTCGTAGAAGACCTGACCCTGCAGGCCATCGGGCAGGTACTGCTCGCCGGCCGCGAAACCGCCCTCCTCGTCGTGCGCGTAGCGATAGCCCTTGCCGTAGTCGAGCTCCTTCATTAGCTTGGTCGGGGCATTGCGCAGATGCATGGGCACGGGCCGCGTGCTGTCCTTCTTGACCAGCGCGCGCACCGCGTTGTAGGCCGTGTAGACCGCGTTCGACTTGGGCGCCATCGCGAGGTAGACCACGCACTGGGCCAGCGCGAGTTCGCCCTCGGGCGTGCCCAGGCGCTCGTAGACCTCGGCCGCGTCGAGCGCGAGCCGCAGCGCGCGCGGATCGGCCAGGCCGATGTCCTCGCTCGCCATGCGCACCAGCCGGCGCGCCATGTAGCGCGGATCGGCGCCGCCGTCGAGCATGCGCACGAACCAGTAGAGCGCGGCATCTGGATCGCTGCCGCGCACCGACTTGTGCAGCGCGCTGATGGTGTCGTAGAACTGCTCGCCGCCCTTGTCGTAGCGCCGCATGCGCTCGCCGAGCACGCGCAGCAGCCATTCGTCGCCGATGGCCTCGAGCTTCTCGGCGCGTGCCGCGACGGCCAGCGTCTCGAGCGTGTTGAGCAGCCGGCGCGCATCGCCGTCGGCATAGGCGATCAGGCGCTCGAGCGCGGCGTCCTCGATGGCGGGCAATGCGTCGATGGCCTGCGCCTTCGCGACGATCTGCTTGAGGTCGGCTTCGCCGAGCGACTGCAGCACATACACGGCGGCCCGCGAGAGCAGCGCCGAGTTGACCTCGAACGACGGGTTCTCGGTGGTGGCGCCGATGAAGGTGAAGAGGCCCGACTCGACGTGCGGCAGGAAGGCGTCCTGCTGGCTCTTGTTGAAGCGGTGCACCTCGTCGACGAAGACGATGGTGCGCCGCTGCTCGAGCCCGTCGCGCGCAGCGGTCGCGCGCTCGACCGCCTCGCGGATGTCCTTCACGCCACCGAGCACCGCGCTGATGCTCAGGAACTGCGCATCGAAGGCATCGGCCATCAGCCGCGCGATGGTGGTCTTGCCGGTGCCCGGCGGGCCCCAGAGGATGCACGAATGCGGCTGGCCCGACTCGAAGGCGATGCGCAGCGCCATGCCGGGTCCGAGCAGGTGCTGCTGGCCGATGACTTCACCGAGCGTGCGCGGACGCAGGCGCTCGGCCAGGGGTTGATGCGAGCTGACGGCCAAGGACGAAACGTTCGGGTGAGAGGGTGGATTACTGCTTGACGACGTCCGCGCCGGTGGGCACCTTGAAGTCGAAGGTGGCGGCGGGCAGCGCGGGATTGACCTCGACCTTGCTGAACTTGAGCACCGAGCGCTGGCCGAAGCTGTCGAGGATCTCGAGCGCCGCGAGCGCGTCGCCCTGGAAGCCGACCTGCACGTTCTGCAACTGGCCGTCCTTGTTCTTCGGCGTGGCCTTGACCCATTGCAGGCCGTCGCGCTCGGGCACCGCCTCGAGCGCGAAGTCGGCCTGCAGCGCGCGCAGGTCGGGCGCGGCGGCGATCAGGGCCGCGGGCGTCGAACCCAGGGCCTGCGCCTGCGCGCGCTGCGTGACCTGGTTGAGGTCGGCGTCGTAGAGCCACAGCGTCTTGCCGTCGGCCACGATGCTTTGCGCGAAGGGTTTCTTGTAGTCGAACTTGAAGCGGCCGGGTCGCTGGAATTCGAAGGTGCCGCTCGAGGTCTTGACGCGGCCGGCCTGGCCGTCGCGCGGCGGCGCGGTCACGGTCTGGGTGAAGTCGGCGCGGCCGGACTTGGCGGACTTGACGAAAGCCTCGAGGCTTTCCATGCCGCCGGCCCATGCATGGGCACCGCACGCGAGGAGAAGGCCCGCGAGGAGCCAGGGACGAGTCTTCATTCTTTCAAACCTTCGAAGCTGAACACCGCATCGACCTTACCCCGGCGGCCATGGCCGTCCTTGTAGGGCTTGATGAAGATTTGCAATGGGCAGCGAGCTTGTGCAAGCCGTATCTCAACACGTAACGGAACGGACACGGGATCGCGTGGGCGTGCCTATTCGGCGCGCGCGGGCACGAGGATCTCGCGCTGGCCGCTGCCGCTCATGGCGCTCACCAGGCCGGCCTTCTCCATGTCCTCGACCAGCCGCGCCGCGCGGTTGTAGCCGATCTTCAGGTGGCGCTGCACCAGCGAGATGCTGGCCTTGCGGTTCTTGAGCACCACCTCGACCGCCTGGTCGTACATCGGGTCCTTCTCGCTGTCGCCGCCGCCGCCGAGCAGGTCGCCGTCACCGTCGCCGTCGACCGTGCCGCCTTCGAGCACGCCCTCGATGTAGTCGGGCTCGCCCTGGCTCTTCAGATAGGCCACCACGCGGTGCACTTCCTCGTCGCTCACGAAGGCACCGTGCACGCGCACCGGCAGGCCGGTGCCGCTGGGCATGTAGAGCATGTCGCCCATGCCGAGCAGCGCCTCGGCACCCATCTGGTCGAGGATGGTACGGCTGTCGATCTTGCTCGAGACCTGGAACGCGATGCGGGTCGGGATGTTGGCCTTGATGAGGCCGGTGATCACGTCGACGCTAGGGCGCTGCGTGGCCAGGATCAGGTGGATGCCGGCGGCGCGCGCCTTCTGCGCGAGGCGGGCGATCAGCTCTTCGATCTTCTTGCCGACCACCATCATCAGGTCGGCCAGCTCGTCGATCACCACCACGATGTGCGGCTCGCGGCGCAGCGGCTCGGGATCGTCGGGCGTGAGGCTGAAGGGGTTGTAGATGAACTCCTCGCGCGCCTTGGCCTCGTCGATCTTGGTGTTGTAGCCCGCGAGGTTGCGCACGCCGAGCTTGCTCATGAGCTTGTAGCGGCGCTCCATCTCGGCCACGCACCAATTGAGGCCGTGCGCGGCCTGGCGCATGTCGGTGACCACGGGTGCGAGCAGGTGCGGGATGCCTTCGTAGACCGACATTTCCAGCATCTTGGGGTCGATCATGAGCAGGCGCACGTCGCGCGCCTCGGCCTTGTAGAGCAGGCTCAGGATCATCGCGTTGATACCCACCGACTTGCCCGAACCGGTGGTACCGGCCACCAGCACGTGCGGCATCTTCGCGAGGTCGGCGACCACGGGGTTGCCGATGATGTCCTTGCCCAGGCCCATCGTGAGCATCGACTTGCCCTCGTTGTAGACCTGCGAGCCGAGGATCTCGCTGAGCTTGATCGACTGGCGCTTGGCGTTCGGCAGTTCGAGCGCCATGTAGTTCTTGCCCGGGATGGTCTCGACCACGCGGATCGACACCAGCGAAAGCGAGCGCGCGAGGTCCTTCGCGAGGTTGACGATCTGCGAGCCCTTGACGCCGGTGGCGGGCTCGATCTCGTAGCGCGTGATGACCGGGCCGGGCGAGGCGAGCACGACGCGCACCTCGACGCCGAAGTCCTTGAGCTTCTTCTCGATCATGCGCGAGGTCATCTCGAGCGTGTCGGAGGAGACGGTCTCCTGGCGCGCCTGCGCGGCATCGAGCAGGTCGACCTGCGGCAGCTTGTTGTCGGGCAGTTCCTTGAACAGCGGCTTCTGGCGCTCCTTGGCGACACGGTCGCTCTTGGGCACCTCGGTCATCGCGGGCTCGATCTGCACCGGCGGCGATGCGGGGCGGCGCTTGGCGCGCGGCTCGATGCGCAGGTCGTCCATGTCGGGCACGGCGGCGGACTGATGCTCGCCATCGATCGAGGGCTCGACGGCGCCGCGCGGCACATAGGCCGGCTCGTCGTCGACCTCGGCGCGGCGCTCGCGCACGGCCTTCTTGCCCAGTGCGATGTCGGCGGCGACCTCGCGCTTCTCGCGCCGCGATTCGAACAGCGAATACACGCGCGCGCCGATGCGCTCGGCAATCTGGCTCCACGAGAAGCGGAACACCAGCGCCGACCCGATCACGCCGCCGGCGATGGCCACCAGCGCCGAGCCCGTGAAGCCCATCCAGCGCACGCTCGCGGGACCGACCAGCAGGCCGATGGCGCCGCCGCCCGAGCCAGGCAGGTGCGACTCGAGCCGGTACAGGCGCGACCACTCGAGCATGGTGCTCGCGCACAGCAGCAGCACGAGCCCGAACCAGAAGGCCAGGCGGCTGCGGTTGAAGCGGCCGCGCGGCGCGGGATCGCCCCGGGGGCCCTCCTCGCCGCCGCGCATCCAGCTCGCGAGCGAGGACAGCCAGGCGCGCAGCCCGGCTGCCAGGCACCACCAGACCGAGTAGCCGGCAAGGAAGTAGCTGCCGTCGGCCACCCAGGCGCCGATACGGCCGCCCCAGTTCTTGATCTCGCCGCCGGTGCCCGAGGTCGACCAGGCCGCATCGGAGGGCGTGAAGCTCAGCATGGCGAGCAGCCAGAACAACAGCGCCGCGAAACCGGCGATCAGGGTGATCTCGTGGGCGAAGCGCATGGCCCGCACACGCACGGGCGCACCTTCGCCGGCCGTGGAAGAGTGAAGCGTATTGAGCGAATAGGTCATGAAATACTGGCGGCCAGACCGGCGGGACGCGGGTCTGGCGGCACGAACACTACAACGAAAAGGGCCGCGGCTATTCTGCCGCGTCCACGGGCCGCGGCAGTTTCGCTCACACCTTCTTTCACGCCCTCGCGCCGGCTCAGGCCAGCGACAGCAGGCGCTCCTTGACGATCATCGAGCCGTCCTCGAGGGTCTGCACGAAACCGCGCTCCTCGAGATCCTTCATCACGCGGCTCACCATCTCGCGCGAGGCACCGACCATCTTCGCGAGGTCCTGGCGCGAAATCTTCTCGCGCACCTTGAGGTTGCCGGCGCCATCGTCGACCGCGAACTCGAGCAGCGAGCGCGCGACACGGCCGTAGACGTCCATCAGCGCGAGCGACTCGATCTTGCGGTCGGCATGGCGCAGGCGCTGCACCAGGCCGCGCATGATGTTGTAGGCCATCGAGGAGTTCTCGGGCAGGCAGCGCGCGAAGGCTTCGCGGCCCAGCATCAGCACGTCGCACTGGATCTCGGTGCGTACCGTGGCCGAATGCGGCTCGTCGTCGATCAGGCTCATCTCGCCCAGATAGTCGCCGGGATGCAGCGTGGCGAGGATGACCTCGCGGCCGCGGCTGTCGGCACTGGTCACGCGCGCTCGCCCGGTCAGGATGATGTAGAGCGCATCGGACTTCTTGCCCTGCTCGACCACGACCTCCGCGCGCTTGAAGCGCTTCTTGATGATCGCATCCGCAATGCTTGCGGACTGCGAAGGAGTCAGCGACGCGAACAGCGGAACGCGCCGGAGCAATTCAAGGTTGGACAGCATCGACATTCATTCAATCCCTGGTACCGCGCGCTCCTGCGGTCGGGCCATCGGCGCGCCGATGGATTACTACAATCGCGCGCATTGAAAACACCGTGCACTCGGTGGTTGATCCGAGCGGCGATACTCCCCATGTATCGCTACCACCCTCAAAATGTACACGCTGAATCAGCGCAATTCCTAGGTTTTTACGCACCATGTCCGCTTCCCAACATGCCAAGGTTTTAATTCTGGGCTCAGGTCCCGCCGGTTATACGGCCGCCGTTTATGCGGCGCGTGCAAATCTTCAGCCTTTGCTGATTACCGGCATGGCCCAGGGCGGGCAATTGATGACGACCACCGAGGTCGACAATTGGCCGGCCGATGTGCATGGCGTGCAGGGGCCCGACCTCATGCAGCGTTTCCTGGAGCACGCCGAGCGCTTCAAGACGCAGATCGTGTTCGACCACATCAACAAGGTCGACCTGAGCAAGCGCCCCTTCACGCTCACCGGCGACAGCGGCACCTACACCTGCGACGCGCTCGTGATCGCCACCGGCGCGTCGGCCAAGTACCTGGGCCTCGAATCCGAACAGAAGTTCATGGGCCGCGGCGTGTCGGGTTGCGCCACCTGCGACGGATTCTTCTATCGCGAGCAGGAAGTCTGCGTGATCGGCGGCGGCAATACGGCGGTCGAGGAAGCGCTTTATCTTTCGAATATCGCCAAAAAAGTAACGCTGGTGCATCGCCGCGACAAATTCCGCGCGGAACCCATCCTGATCGACAAGCTTCATGAAAAAGAAGCCGAGGGCAAAATCGAGTTGAAAGTACACAATACGCTCGACGAAGTTCTGGGCGACGATTCCGGCGTGACCGGCATCCGCATCAAGAACACGCAGACCGGCGCGACCGAACAGATCGACCTCAAGGGCTGCTTCATCGCGATCGGCCACCACCCGAACACGGACATCTTCCAGGGCCAGGTCGACATGAAGGATGGCTACATCGTCACGCGTTCGGGCCTGCAGGGCTTCGCCACCATGACCAGCGTGCCGGGCGTGTTCGCCGCCGGCGACGTGCAGGATCACATCTACCGCCAGGCCATCACCAGCGCCGGCACGGGCTGCATGGCCGCGCTCGATGCGCAGCGCTTCCTGGAGCAGGACGGCACGCTCTGAGTCGCCAGGCTCCTCGACGAGGCGGGCCTTGCGCCCGCCTTTTTCATGGCCCCGCCTTCGGCTTCCCTGCCGGTCCGCCAAAAGGGCTATAATCCGAGGCTTTGCCGAAATCGCACCCTCCTGGGGCCAGCGGCAATCCGGGGTACCGCCACCCGTTTCTGGCGAGGTCAAGCTGCAAAACACCCTCGGCCACTGCCGTCGAGCCGGTGCCAGCTGTTCAAGAAAGAGTGTCCTCATGGCACGCGTATGTGAAGTCACGGGCAAGGGCCCGATGGTGGGAAACAACGTTTCCCACGCCAACAACAAAACCAAGCGCCGGTTCCTGCCGAACCTGCAATACCGTCGTTTCTGGGTCGAAACGGAAAACCGCTGGGTTCGCCTGCGTGTTTCGAGCGCTGCCCTGCGCCTGATCGACAAGAACGGCATCGACGCCGTGCTCGCAGACCTGCGTGCACGCGGCCAAGCTTAAGGAGCTGAATCATGGCAACGAGCAAAGGCGGACGCGAAAAGATCAAGCTGGAATCCACCGCGGGTACCGGCCACTTCTACACGACCAGCAAGAACAAGAAGACGATGCCTGAAAAGATGTCGATCATGAAGTTCGACCCCAAGGCACGCAAGCACGTCGAATACAAGGAAATCAAGCTGAAGTAATTCAGCCTGAATTCTTTCTAAAAAGCCCGCAGCGCAAGCCGCGGGCTTTTTTATTTGTCTGGAATTTCGATCAACGGGCAAATGCGACGGGCACAAAAAAGCCGGCCACGAGGCCGGCTTTTTGACGAGAGAAAAGGCTCCCTCAGGCGCGCGCCGAGCGCAGCCGCGTCGAGAACTCGCGCAGGCCTGCGATGCCGCTGGCTTCCGCGCGATGGCACCAGGCCGCCAGGTCGGCCGCCAGTTGCTCGCGCGAGTGCGAGGTGTTGAGCCAGAGCTGGCGCAGTTCTTCGCGCATGGTCGCCATCTTGTCGAGTACCGGGTGAGCGGCACGGGCCTGCACCACGTGCGAGCGGGCCGAGGCGGGCACCTTGTCGTCGTCGCGGTGCATCCAGCGCTTGGCGGCCTTCAGCGCCGAGAGGTCGGCGCCCTTGCTCTTGAGCGCGGCGATTTCCTCTTGCGTGGCGCGGCGCATCTCGCGCGCGAAACCAGCCATCACTTCGTAGCGGTTGGCGATCACGGCCTCGAGCGTCTTCTCGTTGGCCACGGGCTGGATGTCGCCGATCAGCATCTTCGGCGGCACCTTCTTGACCTTGGCCCAGCCGATCTTCTGCATCATCTGGATGTAGATCCAGCCGATGTCGAACTCGTACTTCTTGACCGAGAACTTGGCCGAGGTCGGGTAGGTGTGGTGGTTGTTGTGCAGCTCTTCGCCGCCGATGATCAGGCCCCAGGGCATGATGTTGCGGCTGGCGTCGGGCGCCTCGAAGTTGCGGTAGCCCCAGTAGTGGCCGATGCCGTTGATGATGCCGGCGGCGGTGATCGGGATCCACAGCATCTGGACCGCCCACACGGCCATGCCGAGCGTGCCGAACAGCGCCAGGTTGAGCACCAGCATCAGGCCCACGCCCTGCCAGCTGTAGCGCGAATACAGGTTGCGCTCGATCCAGTCGTCGGGCGTGCCGTGACCGTAGCGCTCCATCGTTTCCTTGTTCTTCGACTCCGCGCGGTAGAGCTCGGCGCCGCGCCAGAGCACTTCCTCGATGCCCTTGACCTGCGGGCTGTGCGGATCTTCCTCGCTCTCGCACTTGGCGTGGTGCTTGCGGTGGATCGCGACCCACTCCTTCGTCACCATGCCGGTGCCGATCCAGAGCCAGAAACGGAAGAAATGCGACGGGATCGGACCGAGGTCCATCGCCCGGTGCGTTTGCGTCCGGTGCAGGAAGATCGTCACGGCGGCGATCGTGATGTGCGTGGTGACGAGCGTGTACAGCACGATCTGCCACCAGGTGAGATCCCACAGGCCGTTTCCGAGCCAGTCGATGGCCGCGCTCAGGATGGCGGAGTCAGGAAGCAACATTGAGTCAGGTACTCCATAACCGCACGAAGGTGCGGCTTCCAGGTAACTCGCAATTTTAAAGCCGGGGGTCAGGAATCACTCACCTTTCACCCCATGGTTTGCGCAGATTTACCCTAACTTTGGAGCCCCGTACCTATTTGCGGTTCCACACGGCGGCAAAGAAACCGTCGGTGGCGTGCAGATGGGGCCACAGGCGCAGGTAACGCCGTCCGTCGGCGCCGCCCGCGACCAGGCTGTCGCCCTGCTCCACCTTGAGGCCCTGCAGCAGTTCCGCCGCGTCCACGGGCACGAAATCGGGATTCGCGGCGCCGAAAGCCTCCGCGATGGCCTCGTTCTCTTCGGGCAGCACGCTGCAGGTGGCGTAGACCAGCCGCCCGCCCGACTTCACGAGCCGGGCCGCGCTCTGCAGGATCGCCGCCTGCTTCACGGTCAGTTCTTCCACCGATTGGGCCGATTGGCGCCATTTGAGGTCCGGATTGCGCCGCAGCGTCCCGAGCCCCGAGCACGGCGCGTCGACCAGCACGCGGTCGATCTTGCCCGCCAGCCGCTTCACCCGGTCGTCGCGCTCGTGCGCGATGGCGGCGGGATGCACGTTCGAGAGCTTGCTGCGCGCCAGCCGGGGCTTGAGCGCGTCGAGGCGGTGCGCCGAGGTGTCGAAGGCGTACAGCCGTCCGGTGTTGCGCATGCCCGCGCCGATCGCCAGCGTCTTGCCGCCGGCGCCCGCGCAGAAATCGACCACCATCTCGCCGCGCTTGGCGTCCAGCAGCAGCGCCAGCAGCTGCGAACCCTCGTCCTGCACCTCGATGGCGCCGCGCACGAAGGCATCGAGCTTGGTCAGCGCGGGCTTGCCTTCGAGGCGCAGGCCCCAGGGCGAATACGGTGTTGCTTCCGATTTGATAGCAGCCTTGGCAAGCTCCGCCTTCACATCGGCTCGCTTGTCGTGCAAGGAATTGACGCGCAGGTCGAGCGGTGCCGGCTGCTGCAGGCTCTGGACCAGCGGCCAGAAGCCGTCGCCGAGCTGGCTCTTGAGCGGCGCCACCAGCCATTCGGGCAGGTTGTGGCGATGGCGTTCGAGCAGGTCGGCCTCGCTGACCGCGTCGCAGTTGTCGAGCCAGCGCTTCTCGGTGTCGTTGAGCGCGCTCTTGAGGAAGTCGCGCGGGCCATGGAAGCCCAGGATCGCCATCCGGCGCTCCTTCGGGCCGCTGCCCGAGGGCGAAAGGTGATCGAACAGCAGCTTCTTGCGCAGCACGGTGTAGACCGTCTCGGCCAGGGTGGCGCGCTCGCGCGGACCGAACTCGCGGTGGTCGCGGAAGAAGCGCGAAACCACCTGGTCGGCGGGATGATCGAATTTCAGGACCAGGCCGACCAGATCGGCGGTGGCCTCCAACAGGGCTTTGGGGTGCATGCCCCGATTGTCTCAGCCGCCGTCCGCCTCAGGCGCCGCGCGTCCAGACCGGACCGAAAGCCTGCCGCTCGATGTCCGCCAAGGTCGGCGAATGCCCGGCCCACAGCACCAGGGCCACGCCGGGCAGGCTCAGCGTCTGCTCGAGCTGGCGGCACAGCTGCCAGCGCTCCTCGTCGTCCAGGCCCGGCAGCTCGACGAAGACGACGAAGGCGCGGCGCCACGGAAACTCGCGCAGGTTCTTGCGCACCAGCCAGGCGCGCGACACCGGCAGGTTGCGCACGAGGTCGGCCCGCAGCTCGTCGAGCTCGTGTTCGTTGAGGTCGTGCCGGCCGATCTGGGCGAAGCACGGCGTCTCGGTCAGTTCCTCCCAGGCGCGCGCCTCGGCCTCCTCGGCCTCCTTCAGGCGGCCGCGCCAGTGCTTGAGGCCCGCCTCGTCGTGCGGGCCGGCATCGGGGTTCTCGAGCACCGCCACCGCATTGCGCGCCGCCCACCAGCGGCTGGCGGAGCCCGATTCGTGCAGCCGCTCGAGCACCGCGAGCCGCGCCTCGCGCTCGGTCGGCGGAATCATCTGCGCCAGGCCGCGCAAGGCACCCGGATGCTCGGGCGCGATCCGCAGCGCGCGCTCGTAGTGCTCGCGCACGGGCGCCGAGGTGTCGAGGCGGCGCTCGGCATCGGCCCACTCGACCCACTCGTCGGGCGTATTGCGCTCGCCGCGCGCCGCCAGCACGGCGATGCGCTCGCGGATGCGCGAGCGGTGCGCGTGATGCTGCTTCCAGTCGGCGGCATGGGCCTGGCGCCACTGGGCGTCGAAGTGCGCGATCCAGCGCGGGCCGTCGACCAGCATCTCGAGCGCCGGCCGCTTCGACCAGGCCGGCACCGTCGCCTTCTGGCGCAGCGCCTCGAGCCGGTCGCGCAGCACCGGATGGGTGTCTTCCAAATCGCTGACGCGGCGCATCGCCTCGCGCAGCGCCTGGCGCGCGAACTCCGGCCCCGGCGGCGTCGCGACGCATTCGCGCAGCCCCGCGAAGGGCCCCGGCGGCAGCGGCTCGCGCTCGGCCCGGGCCCAGTGCCAGGGCCAGAACTCGTTCGCGTACCAGCTGGCCTTGATCGAGATCTCGGTCAGCGCCGCGGCCGCCACCGAGGTGCCGAGCAGCCGGCCCGAGATGCGGTCGGCCTCGTACTCGTCCTGCCGCGCGAGCGCGAAGGTCTTGGCCGCGAAGCGCGGGAAATACCAGCGGAAGAAGGCCTGCGAGACGATCGCCATCACGCCTTCGTTGCGCTGCAGGTTGGCATCGAGCTTGAGCCACGACAGCCGCGTGCGGTAGATCCAGGCGCTGAGCTTGCCGTGGTTGCCGCGCAGGTGGCCGTACTCGTGCGCGAGCACCGACAGCAGCCGCCGCCGGTCGAGCATCATCAGGAGCGGCAGCCCGATGCTCAGCGAATTGACCGCGCCGCCGAAGAGCCCGAAGCGCGGCACCTGGCGGATGCTGGCGTTGAAGTCGTCGTCGAGGTAGACATGGTGGACCGGCGGCCCCTTGATCTTGCCGCGGATGCGGTCGAGCGCCTCGAACAGCTGGGGCGCGTCCTCGCGCGAGAGCTCCAGGCCGTGCGGCTCGTCGAAGCGCACCCACAGCGCCCGCACGGTGGCCCACAGCAGGCCCAGGCCGAACAGCAGCAGCCAGCCGCGCGAGACGCTGAACCCGCCGTCGCCGAGCGACACGGCGACCCAGACGATCAGCCCCATCGCCAGCCCGAGACAGGCCAGCACCCACAGATAGCCCAGCGCCGCGAACGCCGCCACGCCGCGGCGGTAACGCGCGCTGTCCTCCGCGCTGGCATGCTCGCTCAGCCGGACGAGGTGGACAAAATCAGCGCGATCCATTCCGGTATTTCCGCCGGCCCCGGCATGCCTGCCGGCGGCCCCGACTCCTGACAAAGAAAGAAACGACCCCGTGACCGACGACGACCTGCCGCCCCTGATCGAAACCCCGCCGGGCCGCTACCGCCACTACAAGGGCGGGGAATACGAGGTGCTGGGCACCGTGCGCCACAGCGAGACCCTGGAACCGATGACGCTCTACCGCGCGCTCTACGGCGCCCGGGGCCTGTGGGTACGTCCGGCCGCGATGTTCGGGGAAACCGTGGACATCGATGGCCGGCCGCGGCCGCGCTTCGCGCGGATCGACGGCTGAAGCGGCACGGACCGCTCAGCCGCAGCGGACGTCGGTCACCCGGTTGCGGGCATCGACGTCGAGGTTCAGGCGCCCGCCATCGAGTTCGGTGGTCGCGGCATCGCCGGGCTTGAGCACGCGCACCGTGCCGGCGCCCGCGCGCACCTTGGCGGCGGCTTCGAGCTGCGGCGTGAGCTGCTGGCCCACGGCGAAACGGGCACCGTCGGCTCCGCACTGGAACACCGGGGCGGGCGGCGGCGCCGGCGCGGCGGGCGGCGGCGGGGCCGGAGCGGCACAGCCTGCCATCAGGGCGGCACCGGCGATCGTGGACAGTAGCGATTGGGTTTTCACTGCGACTCCCGAAAACCCGCGAATATAAACAAGTTCTTTACGGATTGTGTCCTGATGTATCCATCAGCCACTGGGCGATGGCGCGTGGATACAACTGGTGCTCCTGCGCGAGCACCCGGCCGGCGAGCGCCGCCGCCGTGTCGTCGGGCAGCACCGGCACCACGGCCTGGGCCAGGATCGGGCCATGGTCGAGCTCGGTCGTGACCTGGTGCACCGTGACGCCCGCCACCTTGCAGCCCGCATCGATCGCTCGCTGGTGGGTGTGCAGGCCCGGAAACGCCGGCAGCAGCGAGGGATGGATGTTCACCAGCCGCCCGGCATAGCGCTCGACGAAACCGGGCGTCAGGATGCGCATGAAGCCCGCGAGCACCACCAGTGCCGGTGCGTGCGCGTCGACCGCCGCGGCGAGCGCCTGGTCGAAGGCTTCGCGGCTCTCGAAATCCTTGTGCGGCACCACCGCGGTCGCGATGCCCTGCGCCCGGGCCAGCGCCAGGCCGCCCGCCTCCGCCTTGTTGCTGACGACGGCGGCGACGCGGGCGCCGAAACGCTCGGCCCAGCGGTCGCGCGCCGCGGCGCGCACGATGGCCTCCATGTTGGAGCCGCCGCCGGAGATCAGGATCACGATGTTCTTCATGGGAGGCGGGATTATCCGTGCCCGCGCACGGCGCCTTTTCCGGCCCCGCCCCTTGCCGCGCAAGGTCCGCGCACCCAGACTTGTCGCCGCGCGGACAGCAATTTGCAGCACGACCGTGCTAAAACTCATGGCTCCGGAGACACGCCGCGTCTGCGGTGCACCGACGATCAACACAGCGAGGCACGCATGGATTTGAGCTTCACGCCCGAAGAACAGCAGTTCCGCGAAGAGATTCGCGCATGGGTCAAAGAAAACCTTCCCAAGGAAATCTCCACCAAGGTCCACAACGCGCTGGAACTCACGCGCGACGATATGCAGACCTGGGCCAAGATCCTCGGCAAAAAGGGCTGGCTGGGCTACGGCTGGCCCAAGGAATTCGGCGGTCCCGGCTGGACCGCCGTGCAGCGCCACCTGTTCGAGGAAGAGACCGCGCTGGCCGGCGCGCCGCGCATCGTGCCCTTCGGCCCGGTGATGGTGGCCCCGGTCATCATGGCCTTCGGCAGCCCCGAGCAGCAGAAGCGCTTCCTGCCCGGCATCGCCAGCGGCGAGGTCTGGTGGAGCCAGGGCTACAGCGAACCGGGCTCGGGCTCCGACCTCGCCTCGCTCAAGACCAAGGCCGAACGCCAGGGCGACAAGTACATCGTCAACGGCCAGAAGACCTGGACCACGCTCGGCCAGTACGGCGACTGGATGTTCAACCTCGTGCGCACCAGCAGCGAGGGCAAGCCCCAGACCGGCATCAGCTTCCTGCTGCTCGACATGAAGTCGCCCGGCGTCACCGTGCGCCCGATCAAGCTGCTCGACGGCGGCCATGAAGTCAACGAGGTGTTCTTCGACAACGTCGAGGTGCCGGCCGAGAACCTGATCGGCGAGGAGAACAAGGGCTGGACCTACGCCAAGCACCTGCTCTCGCACGAGCGCACCAACATCGCCGACGTCAACCGCGCCAAGCGCGAGCTCGAGCGCCTCAAGCGCATCGCGAAGACCGAGGGCGTGTACGACGACGCCCGCTTCCGCGACGAGATCGCCAGGCTCGAGGTCGACATCGTCGCGCTCGAGATGATGGTGCTGCGCGTGCTGTCGGCCGCCACCTCGGGCAAGAACTCGCTCGACGTGGCCGGCCTGCTCAAGATCCGCGGCAGCGAGATCCAGCAGCGCTACAGCGAACTGATGATGCTCGCGGGCGGTCCGTATTCGCTGCCGCTGATCCGCGAAGCCATGGCCGCCGGCTGGCAGGGCAACTTCCCGGGCGGCAACCCGGCGCTCGCGCCGCTGTCGTCGACCTTCTTCAACATGCGCAAGACCACCATCTACGGCGGCTCGAACGAAGTGCAACGCAACATCGTCGCGCAGACGGTGCTGGGCTGAGGAGACAAAGACATGGATTTCAATTTCACCGACGACCAGGAACAACTGCGCGACGCCGTCCGCAAATGGGTCGACAAGGGCTATGACTTCGAGCGCCGCCGCGGCATCGAGGCCAAGGGCGGCTTCTCGCGCGAGGCCTGGGACGAACTGGCCGAGCTCGGCCTCGGCGGCCTCTACATTTCCGAGGACGACGGCGGCCTGGGCATGGGCCCGGTGGCCGGCATGGTCGTGATGGAAGAACTGGGCCGCGGCATCGTGCTCGAGCCCTTCGCGCAGACGCTGATCGCCGGCGCCGTGCTCGGCGGCTACGCGGGCGACGCGCTCAAGAAGGCCTGGCTGCCGCGCATCGCGGGCGGCGAGGCCATCGTGGTGCTGGCCTACCAGGAACGCAAGGCGCGCTACCGCCTCGACGTCTGCGAAGCCCAGGCGGTGAAGGCCGGCGAAGGCTGGAGCCTGACCGGCGCCAAGAGCCTGGTGGCCATCGGCGACCAGGCCGATGCCTACCTCGTGCCCGCCCAGGCCGACGGCAAGATCGCCCTGTTCCTCGTCGAGCGCAGCGCCAGCGGCGTGGAAGCACGCGGCTACGGCACGCAGGACGGCAGCCGCGCCGCCGAGGTGGTGTTCGACAAGGCCGACGCCACGCTGGTCACGGCCGATGGCCTCGCGGCCCTCGAATACGCGGTCGACGTCGGCATCGCCGCCACCTGCGCCGAAGCGGTGGGCGTGCTCGACAAGACGCTGGACGTGACGGTCGACTACATGAACCAGCGCAAGCAGTTCGGCGTGGTCATCTCGAGCTTCCAGGCGCTGCGCCACCGCGTCGCCGACATGAAGATGCAGCTCGAGCTCGCGCGCTCGATGAGCTACTACGCCACGCTCAAGCTCAACGCCCCCGCGGCCGAGCGGCGCCAGGCGCTGGCGCGCGCCAAGTACCAGCTCGGCGTGTCGATGCGCTTCGTGGGCCAGAACTCGGTGCAGCTGCATGGCGGCATCGGCGTGACCGACGAATACATCGGCAGCCACTACTTCCGCAAGCTCACGCAGCTCGAGATGAGCTTCGGCGACAGCTTCCACCACCTGGGCGAGGTGTCGGCGCGCATGCAGGACACGGCCGGCGTCTTCGCCTGACGCCGCTTTTCTCTTAGCATCCAGCGCCCGCCCGCCTTCGCGCCGGCGGGCGTTTTTCATTCGGAACGGCCGCCGCCACGCAACCACAACGACCATGCCATCCCGCCGCACCCTCCTCCTCGGCGCACCGCCGGTCCTCGCCGGGCTGCTCGCCTCTCCCGCCCTCCTGTTGACCGCCTGCGCCAACGCGCCGACCGCCATGCCCTCGCTCGCCGACCGCCCGCCCATCGTCTTCGTGCACGGCAACGGCGACTCGGCCGCGCTGTGGCAGACCACGTTCTGGCGCTTCGAGTCGAACGGCTGGCCGCGCGAGCGGCTGTTCGCCTTCGACCAGCCCCTGCCGCTGGCGCGCGACGACGACGGCGTGGCCCAGGCCGGGCGCAGCTCCACGGCCGAATCGGCCGCCTTCCTCAAGGAACGGGTCGAGCAGGTGCTGCGCGCCACCGGCGCGGCCAGGGTCGTGCTGATCGGCAACTCGCGCGGCGGCAACACCATCCGCAACTACGTGCAGAACGGCGGCGGCGCGGCCGTCGTCAGCCACGTGGTGCTCGGCGGCAACCCGGCGCACGGCATCTGGGCCGTGCCGGGCCTGCGCGAGAACAACGAGTTCTCGGGGCTGTCGCCCTTCATGCGGCAGCTCAACGCGCCCAAGGGCCCGAACGGCGACGAGGTGACGCCCGGTGTGAAGTGGCTCACGCTGCGCTCGGACAACAACGACAAGTTCGCCCAGCCCGACGGCCTGTGGGTCGGCTCGCCCGGCAAGCCGACGAACATCGGCTTCGACGGCCCGGCGCTCAAGGGCGCGACCAACATCGTGCTGCCGCGCGTGGACCACCGCGAGACCTCGTTCTCGCCCGCGGCCTTCGCGGCGACCTGGCAGTTCCTCACGGGCGAGGCGCCACGTAGCCTGGAGATCATTCGCGAGGCCAACGTGGTGCTCGACGGCCGCGCGATCGGCGCGGAGAACCAGTCGCTGGCCGGCGCGCAGGTGCTGGTGTACGCGGTCGATCCGGCCACGGGCCGGCGGCTCGGCGAGCCCGTGCACCGCAAGACCGTCGGCGCCGACGGCCGCTGGGGCCCCTTCGGCGCGCGCCCCGATGCGGCCTACGAATTCGTGCTCGATACCCCGGCCGGCATCACCCACGTCTACCGCAGCCCGTTCCCGCGCGGCAGCAGCCTCGTGAACCTGCGGCTCGACCCGATCGTGGCGGCCGACGGCAGCGCCAACGCCGTTGCCGTCTTCACGCGGCCGCGCGGCTACTTCGACGCCCAGCGCGACACCATGCGCTTCGACGGCCAGAGCCCGCCGGCCGGGGTTCCGCCCAAGGGGGCCGGCGTGTCGAGTTCGCGCCTGCGCGACACGGGCGCCGGGCCGCAGCGCGCGGTCACTGGCGAATTCAACGGCGAGCGCCTCACGGGGCTCACCTGGCCGGCGGCCCAGCGCCATGTCACGGTGCTGGAACTGACCTACTGAAGAAAAGGCGGCATGCGATGAACGACAGCTCCCCCTTCGTGCTCGAGGCCCGCGACGCCCGCGGCGTGGTCACGCTCACGCTCAACCGCCCGGGCGCGTTCAATGCGCTGTCCGAGGGCATGCTGGGCGCCCTCGAGGACGCCATCGCCGGCATCGCGGCCGACGACACGGTGCGTGCCGTCGTGATCGCGGGCGCCGGCAAGGCCTTCTGCGCCGGCCACGACCTGAAGGAAATGCGCGCCGCGCCCGCGCTCGACTACTACCAGCGCCTGTTCGCGCGCTGCGGCGAGATGATGCTGTCGCTGCAGCGGCTGCCGGTGCCCGTCATCGCGCGCGTGCACGGCATCGCGACGGCCGCGGGCTGCCAGCTGGTGGCGGTGTGCGACCTCGCCGTGGCCTCGAGCGAGGCGCGCTTCGCGGTCAGCGGCGTCAACGTCGGGCTGTTCTGCGCCACGCCGAGCGTCACGCTGTCGCGCAACCTCGGGCGCAAGGAAGCCTTCGAGATGCTCGTCACCGGCGAATTCATCGGCGCCGAGGAGGCGCGCGAGAAGGGCCTGGTCAACCGCGTGGCGCCGCCGGACCAGCTCGATGCCGCGCTCGAGGCACTGCTGGCCAGCATCGTCGCCAAGCCGCGCACCGCGCTGGCGCTCGGCAAGGCGCTGTTCTACCGGCAGCTCGAGACCGGCATCGCACCGGCGCTGGCGGACGCCAGCCAGACCATGGCCTGCAACATGATGGATGCGAGTGCGCTCGAAGGCGTGCAGGCCTTCATCGAGAAGCGCCCGCCTTCCTGGAAAGCCTGAGCAGCTAGCTGTCGTGCAGCCGCGAACTCTGCGGCAGGTGCGCCATCAGGAACTCCATCTGGTCCGCCAGGATGCGGCGGTTGCGCAGGATGAAGTCCTCCCAGAGGCTGGGCACGTAGGGCGCGTAGAGCAGCGGCATGTTGGCCTGCTCGGGGGTGCGGCTGCTCTTGCGGTGGTTGCAGGGCTTGCAGGCCGTGACCACGTTCATCCAGGTGTCGATGCCGCGCTGCGCGAACGGGATGATGTGCTCGCGGGTCAGCTCGTCTTCGTGGAAGTGGCCGCCGCAGTAGGCGCAGACGTTGCGGTCGCGCGCGAACAGCTTGCTGTTGGTGAGGCCCGGACGCTGGGTGAAGGGGTTGATGCGCGGCACGCCCTTGGTGCCGATGATGCTGTTGACGGCAATCTGCGACTGCTCGCCGGTCATCGCGTTGTGGCCGCCGCGGAACAGGGCCACCTGGCCGCCAGCCTCCCAGCGGACTTCGTCCGCTGCATAGTGGATCACCGCCTGTTCGAGCGAAATCCACGACTGGGGCAGCCCTTGGGCCGACAGCTTCAAGACCTTCACCACACGCCTCCTCGACAGAACGAAAGAAACACGGAGAGACCCGGGACACGGAGCGCGTCGGCGACCTCGCGGATCGGCGCACTGCGTCACAATATACCGGCTTTGTGACAAAACGGCCTGATGAGCCCATTCGGCGGGCGAAAGGCGCTATCAAAAAGATATTCACCCATGCAGGTTTTCCGCGGCTTCCGGCACCCGGGCGTGGCTCCGGCCTGCGCCTTGACCATCGGCAATTTCGACGGCGTCCACCGTGGCCACCAGGCCATGCTGGCGCTCCTGCAGACCGAGGCGCGGCAGCGCGGCCTGCCGAGCTGCGTGCTGACCTTCGAGCCCCATCCGCGCGACTATTTCGCCGCGCTCGCGAAAAAGCCCGAGCTGGCCCCGGCGCGCATCGGCACGCTGCGCGACAAGCTCGGCGAGCTGGCCGCCTGCGGCGTCGCGCAGACCGTGGTGCTGCCCTTCGATGCCCGGCTGGCCTCGCAGTCGCCCGAGGAATTCATCCAGAACGTGCTGGTCGACGGCCTGGGCGCGCGCTACGTGCTGGTGGGCGACGACTTCCGCTTCGGCGCCAGGCGCGCGGGCGACTACGCCATGCTCGACGCGGCCGGCGATGCCCGCGGTTTCGACGTCGCGCGCATGAACAGCTACGAGATATCGGACCCCCACGCGCGGCTTCGCCCCGCTGCCCCCCGAGGGGGTGCGCCCGTCTTGGGGCGGCCCGGCGACGGGCACGGCCTGCGCGTGTCGAGCTCGGCCGTGCGCGAGGCGCTGGCCGAAGGCCGCATGGCCGATGCCCAGACCCTGCTGGGCCGGCCCTACGCGATCTCGGGCCACGTGGTGCACGGGCGCAAGCTGGGCCGCGCGCTCGGCGCCTCGGCGCCGGGGCAGGACGACGGCTTCCGCACCCTCAACCTGCGCTTCAAGCACTGGAAACCGGCGGCCAGCGGCATCTTCGTGGTGCTGGTGCATGGCCTGTCCGAGCGGCCGCTGCCCGGCGTCGCCAACCTCGGCGTGCGGCCCTCGCTCGACCCGAACGACGTCAATGCCGGCCGGGTCCTGCTCGAGACCCATTGCCTCGAGTGGCCCTCTCACCTGGGCGCCGAAGGGGCCTACGGTAAAATCGTGCGCGTGGAACTGCTGCACAAATTGCACGACGAATTGCGCTACACCAGCCTCGAAGCCCTCACCGCGGGCATCGCGAAGGATGGACGCGACGCGCGTGCCTTCTTTGCATCCACCCACGCAGAAACCCACCGCCAGACCACGCGCGATCGAATTTAGCCCTGCACGCTCCGTGCTGCCGCCCTTCGACAAGCTCAGGGCGAACGGCTTTTCTTCCGCACCGACGCCCTTTGTGCCGTTCGGGCTGAGCCTGTCGAAGCCCACTGTTTCGCACCCCCAACATGTCTGACGCTGCCGCCCCCACCGATTACCGTTCCACGCTGAACCTGCCCGACACCCCCTTCCCGATGCGCGGCGACCTGCCCAAGCGCGAACCGGGCTGGGTCAAGGAATGGAACGACGCCGAGCACGGCACCTACCACCGCCTGCGCCTGGCGCGCCGCGGCGCGCCCAAGTTCATCCTGCACGACGGCCCGCCCTACGCCAACGGCCAGATCCACATGGGCCACGCGGTGAACAAGATCCTCAAGGACATGATCACCAAGGCGCGCCAGCTCGAGGGCTACGACGCGCTCTACGTGCCGGGCTGGGACTGCCACGGCCTGCCGATCGAGAACGCCATCGAGAAGCAGTTCGGCCGCAACCTGAGCCGCGACGAGATGCAGGCCAAGAGCCGCGCCTACGCCACCGAGCAGATCGCGCAGCAGATGGCCGACTTCCAGCGCCTGGGCGTGCTCGGCGAATGGGACCATCCCTACAAGACCATGGACTTCGCCAACGAGGCCGGCGAGCTGCGCGCGTTCAAGCGCGTGATCGAGCGCGGCTTCGTCTACCGCGGCCTGAAGCCGGTCTACTGGTGCTTCGACTGCGGCTCGTCGCTGGCCGAGTTCGAGATCGAATACGCCGACAAGAAGAGCCAGACCATCGACGTGGCCTTCAAGGCGCACGAGCGCGAGAAGGTGCTCGCCGCCTTCGGCCGGCCCGATGCGCTGGGCGACGTCTTCGCCGTCATCTGGACCACCACCGCCTGGACCATCCCGGCCAACCAGGCGATCAACCTCAACCCCGAGCTCGAGTACGCGCTGGTCGACACCGAGCGCGGCCTGCTGATCCTGGCCGCCTCGCTGGTCGAGATGTGCATGACGCGCTATGCGCTCGACGGCAAGGTGATCGCGACCGTCAAGGGCGAGGCGCTCGGCGGGCTCGAGTTCGAGCATCCGCTGTACGACGTCGACGCCGGCTACAAGCGCTTGTCGCCGATCTACCTGGCCGACTACGCCACCGCCACCGACGGCACCGGCCTGGTCCACTCCTCGCCCGCCTACGGCCTGGACGACTTCAACTCCTGCGTCGCCCATGGCCTGGCCTACGACGACATCCTGAACCCGGTGCAGGGCAACGGCAGCTACGCGCCGGACTTCCCGCTGTTCGGCGGCCAGAACATCTGGAAGGCCGTGCCGGCGATCATCGCCGCGCTGCGCGATGCCAACCGCCTGCTGACCACCGAGACCATCAGCCACAGCTATCCGCACTGCTGGCGCCACAAGACGCCGGTGATCTACCGCGCCGCGGCCCAGTGGTTCATCCGCATGGACGAGGGCGAGGGCGTGTTCACCAAGGACAAGGCGCCCAAGACGCTGCGCCAGACCGCGCTCGACGCGATCGAAGAGACCAGCTTCTATCCGGAGAACGGCAAGGCACGCCTGCACGACATGATCGCCGGCCGACCCGACTGGTGCATCAGCCGCCAGCGCAGCTGGGGCGTGCCGATCCCCTTCTTCCTGCACAAGGACTCGGGCGAGCTGCATCCGCGCACGATGGAGATCCTCGACCAGGCCGCCGACATCGTCGAGAAGGGCGGCATCGAGGCCTGGAGCCGCGTCACTGTCGAAGAGATCCTCGGCGCCGAGGATGCGCCGAGCTACACCAAGAGCACCGACATCCTCGAGGTGTGGTTCGACTCGGGCTCGACCTTCTATCACGTGCTGCGCGGCACGCACCCCACGGTGCACCACGAGACCGGCCCCGAGGCCGACCTCTACCTCGAAGGCCACGACCAGCATCGCGGCTGGTTCCACTCGTCGCTGCTGCTGGCCTGCGCGCTCGAAGACCGCGCGCCGTACAAGGGCCTGCTCACGCACGGCTTCACCGTCGATGCCAAGGGCATCAAGATGAGCAAGTCGCTCAAGAACGGCATCGATCCGCAGGAGATCAGCAACAAGCTGGGCTCGGAGATCATCCGCCTGTGGGTGGCCGCGAGCGACTACTCGGGCGACATCGCGGGCGACGACAAGATCCTCGCGCGCGTGGTCGACGCCTATCGCCGCATCCGCAACACGCTGCGCTTCCTGCTGGCCAACACCAGCGACTTCGACGTCGCGAAGGACGCGCTGCCCCTGTCGGAGCTGTTCGAGATCGACCGCTACGCGCTCGCGCGCGCCGCGCAGTTCCAGGACGAGATCCTCGCGCACTACAAGGTGTACGAGTTCCACCCGGTGGTCGCCAAGCTGCAGATCTACTGTTCGGAAGACCTCGGCGGCTTCTACCTCGACATCCTGAAGGACCGCCTCTACACCACCGCGCCCGGCTCGCGCGCGCGCCGCAGCGCGCAGACCGCGCTGTGGCACATCGCGCAGGCGATGCTGCGCTGGATGGCGCCGTTCCTGAGCTTCACGGCCGAGGAGGCCTGGAAGATCGTCGGCACCGGCCAGGCCGGCGACTCGATCTTCACCCAGACCTACAGCCGCTTCGACGCACCCGACGAGGCGCTGCTCGCCAAGTGGAGCCGCATCCGCGAGATCCGCGACGCGGTGAACAAGGAGATCGAGACGGTGCGCGCCGAGGGCCAGGTCGGCTCCTCGCTGCAGGCCAACCTGCGCGTGACGGCGCCGGCCGAGGACTTCGCGCTGCTGGGTTCGCTCGGCGAGGACCTGAAGTTCGTCTTCATCGCCTCGGCGATCGAGCTGGCCGCGGGCGAGGCGCTGGCCACGGCGGTCGTGCCGAGCACGGCGCAGAAATGCGAGCGCTGCTGGCACTACCGCGACGACGTGGGCCACGATCCGGCCCATCCGACGATCTGCGGGCGCTGCACCAGCAACCTGTTCGGCGCCGGCGAATCGAGGAGCTTCGCCTGATGGCCGCCACCCGCACCGCTTCGGCCTCGCGCTCGCGCGGCCTGGGTATCTGGCCCTGGCTCGCGCTGGCGCTGATCATCGTGATCATCGACCAGTTCACCAAGACGCTGATCCTCGGCTACTACAAGTACGGCGACTCCACCTACGTCACCAGCTTCTTCAACGTGGGACGCTGGCACAACACGGGCGCGGCCTTCTCCTTCCTGGCCGACCATTCGGGCTGGCAGCGCTGGCTGTTCACCGGCATCGGCGTGGCGGCGGCCGTGTTCATCGTCTGGATGCTGAAGTCGCACGCGGGCCAGAAGCTGTTCTCGTTCGCCATGGCCTGCATCCTGGGCGGTGCCGTCGGCAACGTGGTCGACCGGATGATGCACGGCTACGTGGTCGACTTCCTGAGCTTCCACGCGGGCAACTGGTACTTCCCGGCCTTCAACGCGGCCGACAGCGCGATCACGCTCGGCGCGATCTGCCTGATCGTCGACGAGATCCGAAGGGTGCGGCGCGGCAAGTAGCGGCCACCGTCTTTTTGCTCCCTCGAAGGGGGCGCCCGGGTCCCCGGCGCGCCCTTCGCGCATTCGGGCGCACGGGTTTTCATCGATCCCGCGCTGTCATGGCGGGGTCATACTGCCGCGGTCCAATGTAATCGATTACATAGCACCTACCCATGAGCATCCAGGCAGTCGCGGCCAAGGCCGGCGTTTCCGTCGCCACCGTCTCGCGCGTCTTCAATTTCCCCGACAAGGTCAGCGGCGCCACGCGCGACCTGGTCGAGCGCGCGGCACGCGAGCTGAACTACTTGCCGAATGCCAGCGCCCGCACTCTGCGCACCCAGCGCAGCCGCGTGCTCGGCGTGGTGCTGCCCACGCTGCTGAACCCCACCTTCGCCGAATGCCTGCAGGGCATCGCGCAGGCGGCCGTGGCCGGCGGCTACGCGATCATCCCGGTCACCACCGGCTACAAGCTCGACGAGGAGGAGCGCGCGGTCCACATGCTCTTGGCCGGCAATGTCGACGGCCTGATCCTCGTGGTCTCCAACCCCTCGACCTCGAAGGCGCTCGAGCGGCTGCGCGCCCAGCGCGTGCCCTACGTGCTGGCCTACAACCGCCATCCCGCGCATCCCTGCGTCACGGTCGACAACGAGGCCGCCGTCGCCGACGCGGTGGCGCGGCTGGTGCTGCTGGGCCACCGGCGCATCGCGATGGTCAGCGGCACGCTGGCGGCCTCCGACCGCGCGCAGCAGCGCTACCGCGGCTATCAGAAAGGCATGGCCGATGCCGGCCTCAAGCCGCAGCCGCTGGTCGAGGTGCCTTTCGTCGAGAGCGCGGTCGAACGCCTCGCGCGGCTGCTGCAGCTGCGCCACCGGCCCAGCGCGCTGGTCTGCTCGAACGACCTGCTCGCCATCCGCAGCATTCGCGCCGCGCACCGCAGCGGCCTGGCCGTGCCGGCCGACCTCAGCGTGATCGGCTTCGACGGCATCGCGCTCGGCGAGGACCTCACGCCTGCGCTCAGCACCATCGCGCAGCCCAACAGCGACATCGGCCGCCACGGCGTCGAGCTGCTGATCCAGGCCATGGCCGGCGGCGGCGCGCTCGACGCCGACGCCAGCCTGCTGCTGCCCCACGTGTTCCGCGACGGCGAATCGTGCGCCGCCGCGCCCGACGGCGATCCGGGCGACATCGCCTGACGCCCCTTTTCTCCCGACCGCTTCAACCCACCCGCCACAGGAGCTTCTCCCATGTCCTCTCCCTTGCGCCGCATCGCGCGCCTCGGCCTGCTCGCCGCCGCGCTCGTCGGCGGCAGCGCCGCCTTCGCGCAGACCGCCATCTGCTACAACTGCCCGACCGAATGGGCCGACTGGGGCACCCAGCTGAAGGCCATCAAGGCCAGGACCGGCATCACCGTGCCGCCCGACAACAAGAACTCGGGCCAGTCGCTCGCGCAGATGGCGGCCGAGAAGGCCAGCCCGGTGGCCGACGTCACCTACCTCGGCGTGACCTTCGCGGTGCAGGCCGCCAAGGACGGCCTGGTCGAGCCCTACAAGCCGGCCGCCTGGAAGGACATCCCCGACGGCCTCAAGGACCCGGCCGGCAACTGGTTCACCATCCACTCGGGCACGCTGGGCTTCATGGTCAACGTCGACGCGCTCAAGGGCAAGCCGGTCCCCAAGTCGTGGGCCGACCTGCTCAAGCCCGAGTACAAGGGCCTGATCGGCTACCTCGACCCGGCCTCGGCCTTCGTCGGCTATGTCGGCGCGGTCGCGGTCAACGAGGCGCGCGGCGGCACGCTCGACAACTTCAAGCCGGCCATCGACTACTTCAAGGCGCTGCAGAAGAACGAGCCGATCGTGCCCAAGCAGACCTCGTACGCGCGCGTGCTCTCGGGCGAGATCGCGATCCTGCTCGACTACGACTTCAACGCCTACCGCGCCAAGTACAAGGACAAGGCCAACGTCGCCTTCGTGATCCCGAGCGAAGGCACGCTGGCCGTGCCCTACGTGATGAGTCTGGTGGCCAAGGCGCCGCACGCGGCCGACGCCAAGAAGGTGCTGGACTTCACGCTGTCCGACGAGGGCCAGGCGATCTGGGCCAAGGCCTACCTGCGCCCGGTGCGCGCCGGCGCGATGCCCAAGGAGATCGAGGCCCAGTTCCTGCCCGCGAGCGACTACGCGCGCGCCAAGAGCGTGGACTACGGCCGCATGGCCGCGGCGCAGCGCGCCTTCTCCGACGAGTACCTGAAGGAAGTGCGCTGAGCCGCACCGCATGAGATGACGCAGGCCACCGCCACCATGCCCCCGGACGGCGCCGCCGGCGCCTGGACCCCGCGCTGGCGGCTGCTGGCCTGCGCCCTGCCCGCGGCCGCCTTCTTCGCGGCCTTCTGGCTGCTGCCGGTGGTGCGGCTGCTCGCGCTGCCCGCCGACAAGGGCTGGGCCACCTACTTCGCCGTGCTGACCGACGCGCGCTACTTGCAGAGCATGGCCAACACCGTGCTGCTGTCGGCGGCGGTCACGCTGGCCACGCTGGTGCTCGGCGCGGCGGTGGGCATCTACCTCGCGCGCCATGCCTTCCGGGGCCGGCGCGTGCTGCTGTCGCTGCTCACGCTGCCGCTGTCCTTTCCGGGCGTGATCATCGGCTTCTTCGTGATCCTGCTCGGCGGCCGCCAGGGCGTGGTGGCGAGCCTGAGCGATGCCCTCATCGGCGAGCGCATCACCTTCGCCTACGGCCTGCTCGGGCTGTTCCTGGCCTACCTGTATTTCTCGCTGCCGCGCGCCATCGCCACCTACGCGGCCGCGGCCGAGGCCATGAACCTGCAGCTCGAGGAGGCCGCGCGCTCGCTCGGCGCCTCGCGGCTGCGCGTGGCGCGCGACGTGTGGATGCCCGAGCTCGCCCCCACCACCCTGGCCTGCGGCGCGATCCTGTTCGCGACCTCGATGGGCGCCTTCGGCACCGCCTTCACGCTCGCGAGCAAGTTCGAGGTGATCCCGATCACCATCTACAACGAGTTCACCAACTACGCGAACTTCGCGCTCGCGGCCTCGCTGTCGATCGCGCTCGGCCTCGTGACCTGGCTGGTGCTGTTCGCCGCGCGCCGCTTCGGCGCGAACCCCGTCGCACGCTGAGGCCTTCATGCGAACCAACACCCGGCCCCAGGCGCCCTTCCTGCTCGCGATCACGCTGGTCGTGAGCCTGTTCATGATCGCGCCGATGCTGCTGTCGGTGATGGCCGGCCTGGTCAACAACTACAGCACCGGCCTGAAGAGCGGCCTCACCCTGCGCTGGCTCGGCGAGGTGTGGGAGAACTACGGCGGTACCGTCGGCTGGTCGCTCGCGCTGGCCGCGGCCTGCGTCGCCTGCACCGTGCTGCTCGGCGTGCCCTGCGCCTATGCGCTGGCGCGCAGCCGCTCGCGCGCGGCCCATGTCTTCGAGGAACTGCTGACCCTGCCGGTCGCGGTGCCGGGCCTGGCGACCGCGCTCGCACTGATCCTCGCCTACGGCCAGCTCACGGCCTTCCGCCAGAGCTTCGCCTTCATCCTGGTCGGCCACGTCGTGTTCACGCTGCCCTTCATGGTGCGCACCGTGAGCTCGGCCTTCCAGCGCCACGAGCTGCTCGCGCTCGAGGAGGCCGCGCGCACGCTGGGCGCGAGCTTTCGCCAGCGCTTCATGGGCATCCTGGTGCCGGCCGTGTTCCCCGCCATCGTGGCCGGCAGCCTGATGGTGTTCACGCTCTCGGTCGGCGAGTTCAACCTCACCTGGATGCTGCACACCCCGCTCACGCGCACCCTGCCCGTGGGCCTGGCCGACAGCTATGCCTCGATGCGCATCGAGATCGGCTCGGCCTACACGCTGGTCTTCTTCGCCGTCATCCTCCCCGTGCTGTGGGGCCTGCAATACCTCGCCCACCTGATCCAGAAACGCCATGGAACTTGAACGCGTCCCCATCGACATCGCCCGCTGCGCCAAGACCTATGCCGACGGCACGCGCGGCCTGCAGCCCACCGACCTCCAGGTGGAGGCCGGCGAGGTGCTGGCGCTGCTCGGCCCCTCGGGCTGCGGCAAGACCACGCTGCTGCGGCTGATCGCGGGCCTGGAAACGCCCGATGCCGGCAGCCGCATCGCCTTCGGCGGCCAGGACGTGACGCAGCGCCCGGTCGAGCAGCGCGGCGTGGGCATGGTGTTCCAGAGCTACGCGCTGTTCCCGCAGATGACGGTGGCGGCCAACATCGGCTACGGCCTGCGCATCCGCGGCGTGGCGCCGGCCGAGGAGCAGCGCGCCGTCGGCGAGCTGGTCGACCTGGTGCGCCTGGGCGGCCTCGAGAACAAGCGCCCGGCCGAGCTCTCGGGCGGCCAGCGCCAGCGCGTGGCACTCGCGCGCGCGGTGGCGGTGCGCCCGCGCGTGCTGCTGCTCGACGAGCCGCTGGCCGCGCTCGACGCCAAGCTCAAGGAGTCGCTGCGCGACGAGCTCGCCGAGCTGCTGCGGCGGCTGCACATCACCGCCGTGCACGTCACGCACGACCAGCAGGAGGCGCTGGCCATCGCCGACCGGCTCGCCGTGATGCAGGCCGGCCGCATCGTGCAGGTGGGCCGCGGCGAGGACCTCTACCGCGCGCCCGCCCATCCTTTCGTGGCCGAGTTCCTCGGCCGCGTGAACCGGCTCGAGCGCGCGCCCGAGGCGCTGCGCGACGATGTCGTGCGGCTCGGCGGCAGCGCCCTGCCCTGCCCCGGCGCCTGGCGCGACCGCGCCATGCTGCTGGTGCGCCCCGAGGACATCGAGGTCGGCCCCGCGCAACCCGCGCGGCCCGGCTGGGGCACCGCCACGGTCGAGCGCCGCACCTTCCTCGGCGACCGCGTGCAGCTGCAGCTGCGCGTGGCCGACCAGCCACGGATGCTCCTGGCCGACACCGCGCGCGACACGCCTTACGGCATCGGCGATGCCGTCGCCCTTCGCATCCACCCCGACCGATTGATGAGCCCGCAGGACACCCGCGCATGACGACGACCCACGACACCTTCCTGGTCCAGCTCACCGACCTGCACATCCGCGAGCCGGGCCGGCTGGCCTATGGCCGCATCGACACCGCGCCCTACCTCGCGCGCGCGGTGCAGTCGGTGCTCGCGCTGCGGCAGGCGCCCGACGCGGTGGTCATCACCGGCGACCTCACCGACTTCGGCCGCGCCGCCGAGTACGAGCACCTCGCGCGCCTGCTGGCCCCGCTCGAGGCGCGGGGCATCCCCGTCCACCTGATGCCCGGCAACCACGACGACCGCGACCAGCTGCGCCGCAGCTTCCCCGGCCACGCCTACCTCGGCGACGGCGGCGACAGCGACGGCTTCGTGCAGTACGCGTTGAACGTCGGGCCGCTGCGGCTGATCGCGCTCGACACCGTGGTGCCCGGCGCCAGCCATGGCGCGCTGTGCGAGAAGCGGCTGGCCTGGCTCGAGGCCCGGCTCGGCGAGAGCCGGCGCGAGCCGGTGGTGGTCGCGATGCACCATCCGCCGTTCCAGACCCTGATCGGCCACATGGACGAGATCGGCCTGCTCGAGGGCGCCGCGGAACTCGAGGCCCTGATCGCGCGTCATTCCAATGTGGAACGCGTGATCTGCGGCCACCTGCACCGCGCCATCGACGTGCGCTTCGGCGGCACCCTGGCCTCGACCGCGCCCGCGCCCGCGCACCAGGTCTGCCTCGACCTCGCGCCCGACGCGGCCTCGGCCTGGACGCTCGAGCCTCCGGGCTTCCGCGTGCATGCCTGGTCGCCCACGACCGGCCGGCTGGTCACGCACCTCGCGGCCTCCGGGCATTTCGAGGGGCCGTATCCCTTCCACGACAACGGCGCGTTGATCGACTAGGACCCAGGCTGGCCTGCTCCGGCCACATGTGGAGAATGGGGGGTCGACGCAAAACCGAAACAGAACGAAAAGAAAGGATCAAGCCCGACACCCATGAAGCATCTTCTGAACCTGCTGGCGGCCGTCGCCCTGCTGGTGTGGGGCACGCACCTCGTGCGCACCGGCGTTCTTCGCGTGTTCGGCGCCAACCTGCGCAAGATCCTCGTGCAGAGCATGCGCAACCGATTCACGGCCGCCCTCTCGGGCATCGGCGTCACGGCCCTCGTGCAATCGAGCACCGCCACCTCGCTGATGACCTCCTCCTTCGTCGGCCAGGGCCTGATCACCCTGCCCGCGGCGCTGGCGGTGATGCGCGGCGCCGACGTGGGCACGGCGCTGATCTCGGTGCTGTTCTCCGCCGACCTGTCCTGGCTCTCGCCGATGTTCATCTTCGTGGGCGTGGTGCTGTTCATCAGCCGCCCGGCCAGCGTGGCGGGCCGCATCGGCCGCGTCTTCATCGGCCTGGGCCTGATGCTCCTGGCCCTCCAGCTGGTGGTCGAAGCCACCGAGCCGCTGTTCTCCTCGCAGGCGGTGCGCGCGGTGCTAGCCTCGCTCAACAGCGACGTGCTGCTCGAGATCACCATCGGCTCCGTGCTCGCGATCGCCTCGTACTCGAGTCTCGCGGTGGTGCTGCTGGTGGCGACCATGGCCAATTCGAACGTGGTGCCGCTCGACGTCGCGCTCGGCCTGGTGCTCGGCGCCAACCTCGGCAGCGGCCTGCTCGCGGTGCTGACCACCGCCAAGTCGGCGATCCCCGTGCGCCAGGTGACCATCGGCAACCTGCTGTTCAAGGCCCTGGGCGTGGCGGTGGTCGCGCCCTTCGTCGGCCTCTGGCTGCGCTACGTGCAGCCGCAGCTGCCGACGCCCACGCATGGCGTGGTGCTGTTCCACCTGGCCTTCAACATCGTGATCAGCATCGGCTTCATCGGCCTCACGCAGACGGTGGCGAAGCTGGTGACGCGCATGCTGCCCGAGCCCGCGCCCTCGGCGGCTTCGCTGCGGCCGCACCACCTCGATCCCTCGGCGCTGTCGACGCCGACGCTCGCGATCTCCAATGCCGCGCGCGAGGCGCTGCACCAGGCCGACATCGTGGAGACGATGCTGATCGGCGTGCTCGACGTGATCCGCCGCAACGACCTCAAGCTGGCGCAGGAGCTGCGCCAGCTCGACGACACGGTGGACGAGCTCTATTCGGCGATCAAGTACTACATGACGCGCATCTCGCGCGAGGCCCTCGGCGAGGAGGAGAGCCGGCGCTGGACCGACATCATCAGCTTCACGATCAACATGGAGCAGATCGGGGACATCATCGAGCGGGTGATCCAGGACGTGGAGGACAAGAAGATCAAGCCGCAGCGCAACTTCTCGGAAGCGGGGATGGCGGAGATCGTCGAGCTGCACGGGCGGCTGGTGGCGAATCTGCGGCTGTCGATGAGCGTGTTCCTGAACGGGAATGTTCGGGATGCGCAGAAGCTGCTCGAGGAGAAGGCTCGGTTTCGGGATCTGGAGCGGGCTTATGCGACGACGCACCTGGATCGGTTGTCGGATCGGACAACGTTGAGCATCGAGACCAGTTCATTGCATATCGATCTGATCAGCGATTTGAAGCGGATCAATTCGCATATCTGTTCTATTGCTTATCCGATTCTGGAGTCGGCTGGGGCTTTGGCGCCTTCTCGACTGAAGGAGTCTCGGTTGGGGAAGATCGAAGGCTGAATTTCGTATTAAAGCCGTTGGCCGGGTCTCGCCCCGGCGGGCGAGTCACTTTCTCTTGTCTCGCCAAGAGAAAGTAACCAAAGAGAAGGCGACCCCGCTGTCTGTGTCCCTTCGCTTCGCTACGGGCAACCTGCGGTGCTCGGAGAAAGCGGGGGGCCGCAGAACTCGCTCCACTTCGTTGCGCTCAGACAGCTGCGGCCCTTATCCCGCTTTCTCCTGCGCTCCTCGGCACAGCCAGAGGGGATGAGGGTCAACGCGCCATGGCGCGTCCTTGTGTGGGGTGTGGGAATGCAAAGGCCCCGGGTCTTCTTCCACCGGGCCGAGCGAAGCGACGGCCCGAAGGGCTTCCTGGGCCGAGCGCAGCGATGGCCCGACCCACCCCCTCTGGCTGCGCTGAGGAGCGCAGCGTTTCGCGGATCAGGGCTCGCAGCTGTTTGAGCGAAGCGAGTTCTGCGAGACCCCGCGAAACGCGAGCACCGCAGGTTGCCCCGTAGCGCAGCGAAGGGGTCGCAGACAGTGGGTCGCCTTTTCTTTGGTTACTTTCTTTTGGCGAAGCTGTATGGACCGGGCACATGGTGGACAGGTGTGCGAGGACATGGTGGACACCATCGGGCGTATCGCCCGATCGGAAGACGACCATGCCCTGGAGCACCCGAGACACCATGAGCCTGAGAGAAGAGTTCGTTGCCCTGGCACGCCAGGAAGGTGCCAATCGGCGTGAGCTGTGCCGGCGCTTCGGCATCAGCCCGCAGACCGGCTACAAATGGCTCGCACGCAGCGCCACGCTGGGTGCCGCCGGCCTGGGCGATGCCAGTCGCCGCCCGCACCACAGCCCCGGCGAGACCTCGCCCGAACTTCAACAATCCATCGTCTCGCTGCGCCAGCAGCACCCTGCCTGGGGCGCACGCAAGCTCGCACGGCGCCTGAGTGACCTCGGACAGGGTTGCCTGGCTCCGAGCACCGTCAACTCCATCCTCAAGCGCCACGGCCTCATCAGCGTCCAGGCCAGCAGTGCGGCCACCGCCTGGCAGCGCTTCGAGCACGAGGCGCCCAACAGCCTCTGGCAGATCGACTTCAAGGGCTACGTGTCCACCGCAGCGGGGCCCTGCCATCCGCTGACGCTGCTGGACGACCACTCTCGCTACAACCTGGCCCTGCGCGCCTGTGCCCGCCAGCAAACGGCCAGCGTGAAGGAGCAGTTGCAGGACGTCTTCTCCCGCTACGGTCTGCCGGTGCGCATCAATGCGGACAACGGCGCACCCTGGGGCAGTCCGCGCGAGCCGGGCCAGCTCAGCGAACTCGCGCTGTGGCTCATCCGCCTGGGCGTGCGGGTGAGCTTCAGCAGCCCCTATCACCCGCAGACCAACGGCAAGGACGAGCGCTTCCATCGCAGCCTGAAGGCGGAGTTGCTGGCCGGGCGCAGCTTCCAGGATCTGGCGCAGGCACAGCAGCAGTTCGATCGCTGGAGGCGTATCTACAACCATGAGCGCCCGCACCAGGCGCTGGGCATGAACACCCCGGCGAGCCGGTATCGCGCCAGCGAGAGGGCCTATCCGAGGACGCTGCCACCGCTCGAGTACGGCCCGAACGACACGGTGGTGAAGGTCGGCTGGCTGGGGGAGGTGCGCTTCAAGAGCAAGCGCTTCAAGGTGTCCGCAGCACTTAAGGACCACGAGATCGCGCTGCGCGCGCAGCCCGGGCGAGAGGGCTGCTACGACGTCTACTTCGTGCACCACAAGCTGCGCGAGATCGACCTGCGCGAGGCCTGAGCCACCATGCAGAATGTGTCCACCATGTCCTCGCACATGTGTCACCCATGTCTCCGGTCCATACAGGCGAGACAAAAGAAAGTGACTCGCCCGCCGGGGCGAAATCCCGGCCGACAGCCTCAGCAAAAAGCCACCCCAAATTCAGACCACGACAAACCGATGCGTCCCATCCCGCCCCAACTGCTCGACCAGCCCAAACTCCCAATCCAGATACCCCTGCATAGCCTCCACGGAAGCCGAGGTCCCTTCATAAGGCCTCCGATACCGATCAGTCCTCTCACTACCCAGGCGAGTCTCACCAGCCTCGGAAGGCAGCCCGGCAGAAAACCAGGCCGCATTCCCGCCACGTAGCACGAGCACTTCCACATCCAGCTCCCCACGGGAATCGAGCCACTCCCTCAGATCCGAAGCCGCATACCGAGCCAGCAAACTGCTCCCACAAGTCAGCACATAGCGCCGAGCCAAAGGAATGACGCCGGCCACCGCATCCAAGAGCTGCGCCCGAATCGCAAACCACGCCCCCGGCACATGCCGCTTCACGTAATTCGCACTGGCCGTCACATCGATCACCGCGGTCGATGAAGCATCCCCGTCGAGCAACCGAGCCAGGTCCAGCGGCTCGATCTCTCCAACGGCCCGAGCCACTTCCGGATACACAGCGGCCAGAGCACCGCGTTCGCTCAACGCATCAGCAGCAGGCACCGGCTCCACCACATAGACCTCCCACCCCATCTGTGCCAGCCAGGACGCAGACATCGAAGCCCGCACCCCATCGTCATCCGCCAGCACGATCCGCGCATGCCGCACCGGCACCTGGTGATCCGTCTCCTGCACCAATTGCCCGCCGGGCGCTCCCACAAAGCCGGGAAGATGACCCGCCGCGTATTCCTCGGGCGTGCGCACATCGAAGCGATAGACCGTCCGCCCCGCCTCCTCGAGCGCGTCCACGGCATCGGCAGCCACCCACCGCACCCCCGCCTTCTCCGCCACACGCCGCGCATCGGCACGCGCCTGCGAACGATGCGCCTCGCTCACCGCCTCGGGCGCACGCCGCACCGCCCCATGGTCGAGCACCTGCCCCGCGAGCTTCCACCCGATCGTGCCGTTGCGCAGCGCGGCCACGGGATTGGGAATGCCGGCATTCACCAGCGACTGCGTACCGATGATGCTGCGCGTGCGCCCCGCGCAATTGACGATCACGCGCGTGGCCGGATCGGGTGCGAGCTCGCGCACGCGCAGCACCAGTTCGGCGCCCGGCACGCTGGTGGCGCCCGGGATGCTCATGGTCTGGTACTCGTCGAAGCGGCGCGCGTCGAGCACGACCACGTTGGCGCGCTCGTCGATCAGCGCCTTCACCTCGGGCGCCGAGAGCGAGGGCGTGTGGCGCTCGTGCTCGACCAGTTCGCCGAACGATTTGCTCGGCACGTTGACGTCGCGGAACAGCTCGCCGCCGGCCGCGCGCCAGCCCTCGAGGCCGCCCTCGAGCAGGTGCACCCGGGTGTAGCCGAGGCCCGCGAGCCGCCGCGCGGCCAGCGGCGCGAGGTCGGTGCCGCGATGCTCGCCGAACAGCACGATCAAGGTGTCGCGGCGCGGGATGCGGCGCCAGGCCTCGATCTCGATGCGCGACAGCGGCAGGTTCGCGGCCCACAGCGGATGGGCCTGGGCGAAGGGGTCTTCCTCGCGCACGTCGAGCAGCGCGATCTCGGCGCCGGGCGTGAGCAGGCGTTCGCGCACGGCGGCGAACGAGAGGACGGGGAAGGCGGAGGTGGCTTGGAGCGTGGCGTCGGTCATGGCGTGGTGGCGGGCGGGACCGCCCGGAGTTCGGCGGACCGGTCCCAGAGATTGGGCAGCAGCGTGTTGGTGTAGCCCGAGACGAAGGGCTTGCGCCCGCCCTCGGCCGGGTAAGTATGCCGCCGCACAGCGCCGATGTTGGCGCCATAGACATGGATGCTGATCGACACGCGGTCCGCATGCGCGTTGTGCACGCGGTGCAGGTCGCCGACGGTGGGCGAGACGGCCTCGACGTCGCCTGCGTCGAGCCGCACCGCATCGCCCACGGGCCGCGCCTGGCCGTCGTCGCCGAAGGCATGGGGCTGGCTGTACTCGGCGCCGCGCAGCATGCCGATCAGGCCCCATACGGTGTGGTCGTGCACCGGCGTGGCCTGGCCCGGTCCCCAGACGAAGCTCACGACCGAGAAGCGCTCGGTGCTGTCGGCATGCAGCAGGTACTGCTGGTAGCGCGCGGGGTCGGGCTGCGCGAAGGCCTCGGGCAGCCAGCCGTCGCGCGCCCCCAGCCGGCGCAGCAGCGCACCGCCCTCGGCGAGGATGGCGCGCTCGTCGGGCCGGCCGTCGAGCAGGCGGCCGAAATCGACCACGAACTCGCGCAGCGGCGCGATCGATGCGGGAATGGCGGCGCTCACGCCGCGCGCTTCCAGAGCTGGGTGTCGGAGATCGCGCGCACGTCGACGCGCACCGGCAGGATGCCGTCGCGCGCGGAGCGGTCGGCCACGGCCTGCAGCGCCACGATGTCGGCCTCGCTCACCGGCCGCGCGGCCACCGAGGCGCGCGCGGTGATGAGCCGGGCCGATTCGATCGGCAGCCGCGTGAGCTGGCTGTAGGCCTGCGCGTAGGCCTCGGGATTGGCCAGCGCCCAGTCGCCCGCGCGGCCCAGCCGGTCGAGGAACTGCACGATGGCGGCGCGCTTGGCGGGATCGGCCAGCGAAGGTTCGCTGGCGGTGATGAAGCCCAGCGCGGTGTTGATGCCGCGGCCGTCGCGCAGGATGCGCCCGCCCTGCTGCAGCGCGATCGTGTAGTAGGGATCGAAGATGGCCCAGGCGTCGATCTGGCGCGAGGCGAAGGCGGCGGCCGCGTCGGTCGGCAGCACGAACTTCACCGTGACCTCGTCGCGCCGCACGCCGGCCTCCTCGAGCGCGCCGTAGAGCTGGTACTGCGAGATGCTGCCGCGCGCCGACGAGACGACCACGGTCTGGCCGCGCAGCTCGGCCACGCTGCGCAGCTTCGAATCGGGCTGCACCACGATGCCGAGCGAGTCGGCCTTGCCGACGCGCGTGGCGACGATCTTCAGCGGCGTCCTGCCGACGGCCGCGGCGAGCACCGGCAGGTCGCCGGCCATCGCGGTGTCGACCGCCGCGCTGCGCTGCGCCTCGAACAGCGGCGCGGCGCCCTGGAAATTGGCCCAGCGGTAGGCGAAGGGCGCGCCCTCGAGTGCCTTCGAGGCCTCGAACAGCGAGCGCAGGCCACCGGCCTGGTCGCCGAGCACCAGCGAAGTCTGCGGCTGGGCCCCGCCGCGCAACGAGGCCGTGGCCGCGATGGAGAGCGCCGCGCCCTGCTGGAGCCAGCGGCGGCGCGATGCCTTGGAAAACAGCAGGTCGGTCATGCGGCGGCTCCCGTCGACAGCAGCGCGCGCTTGCCCGCGCCGACCAGGATCGCGTCGTTCTGCGGCGTGTGGATGCGGCTGCACAGCACGTCGCGGTAATGGCGCTCGAGCGGGTTCTGGCGCGCGAGGCCATGGTTGCCCGTGAGCTGCAGCGCGAGCTCGACGGCACGCACCGCGTTGCCGGTGACGGTGTGCTTGAGCAGCCCGCTGTCGACCGCCGATGGCGTGCGGCCGCCGTCGACGGCCTCGCTGGCCGCGTCGAGCAGCACGCGGCTGGTGCGCAGCAGCGCCTCGATCTCTCCCACCGTCTCCTGCACGCGCGGCAGGCTCGAGAGCGGCGCGCCCAGGCTCCCGGGCGCGCGCTGGTTGAGGAAGCCCACGAGCCAGTCGCGCGCCGAACGAGCGACCGCGTCGTACAGGCTGCCCAGCAGCACCACCATCCAGGCCTGCTGCGAGGCCTGGGCGTCGATGTCGGTCTGGCTGCCGGCATCGGGCGCCCAGTCGGCCGGCACGCGCAGGTCCACCGCATGGTCGAGCGGGATCGCGACGTTCTCGAACACCACCTCGTGGCTGCCCGATGCGCGCAGGCCCAGGTGGTCCCAGCTCGCGATCACGCGCACGCCCTCGGCATGGCGCGGCACCAGGAACACGCCGGTGCGCGGCGCGGGTTCGTCGGTGCGGGCCCACACGGCGAGCCAGCCCAGGCCCTCGATGCCGGTGGTGTAGAGCTTGTGGCCGTCGATGCGCCAGCCCTCGCCGTCGCGGCGCGCCACGGTGGCGGGCAGGCCACCGCGCGCGGGCGAACCGAGCGCGGGCTCGACGCGCAGCGCATTGATCAGCGCACCCTGCTCGACCGCGTCGCGCAGCACGCGCTCGCGCAGGTGCGGCGGCCAGCGGCTGTCGCCGCGCGCCAGCCCATGGTGCTGCAGGTAGGTCATGGTGAGGATCAGCGCGGTGGCGGGCTCGCCGCGCGCCACCGCGGCGATCACCTGCCGCGCCGACGCCAACGTGGCGCCGCCGCCGCCAAAGGCGCTCGGCGCGACCAGTCCGATGAGGCCGTGCGAGTGCAGCGCCTCGAAGTTCTGCGCGGGAAAGGCGCCGCTGCGGTCGTGGTCGGCGGCGGTGCTCGCGAAGCGCGCCGTGAGGCTGGCCAGCAGCGCGGCGTCGGGCAGGCCGGAGGAATCGCGGGAATTCAGGCCGGCCGCGGGCCGGCGCAGGGGGATGGCGCTCATGGTCCCGGCACGTTAGCGAGCCCCAGTGCGCGCGAAAACGACGCATCGCGCATATCCAAACTCGTTTTTCTGCGTTCGCATCGGCGGCGCGGCTGGTTAGTTTCGCGGTGGTCCCGCCCTTCCCACCATCGCACACACACCATGAGCCAGAACCCCACCGACAACGGCGTCGAATTCATCGGCATGATCCAGGGCCAGAAGGTCTCGGAGATCCATACCGCCCAGGGCCCGGCGATCGACCGCGACTACGTGCGCGCCTTCGCCCAGGCGCACGAGCAGGCCGGCTTCGACCGCGTGCTGGTGCCGCACCACTCGACCGGCCCCGATGCCACGCTGACCGTGGCCTACGCGGCCTCGGTCACCGAGCGCATCCACTTCATGCTCGCGCACCGCCCGGGCTTCGTGGCGCCCACGCTGGCGGCGCGCCAGTTCGCCTCGCTCGACCAGTTCAGCGGCGGGCGGCTCGCGGTGCACTACATCTCGGGCGGCTCCGACGACGAACAGAAGCGCGACGGCGACTGGCTCGACCACGACCAGCGCTATGCGCGCACCGACGAATACCTCGATGTGCTGCACAAGGTCTGGCAGGCCGACAAGCCCTTCGACCACGAGGGCGCGCACTACCGCGCGCTCAACGCCTTCTCGGAGGTCAAGCCGCTGCAGACGCGCAACGGCCGCCCGCACGTGCCGGTGTATTTCGGCGGCGCCTCGGAAGCCGCGATTCCCGTGGCCGGCAAGTACGCCGACGTCTACGCGCTGTGGGGCGAGTCGCTCGAGCAGGCGCGCGAACTCACGACCCGCGTGCGCGCCGAGGCCGCGAAGCATGGGCGCAGCGTGCGCTTCTCGGTCTCGTTCCGCCCGATCCTGGCCGAGACGGAGGAGCAGGCCTGGGCCCGCGCCGACCACATCCTGGCCGAGACGAAGCGGCTGCGCGTGGTGCAGGGCTACAACCGCGGCGGCCCGCAGCAGAGCGAGGGCGCCAGGCGCCTGCTGGCCGCGGCCGGACAGGGCACGCGGCTCGACAAGCGGCTGTGGACCGCGGTCGCGCAGGAGATCGGCGGGCGCTCCAACAGCACCGCGCTGGTCGGCACGCCCGAGCAGGTCGCCGATGCGCTGCTCGACTACTACGACCTCGGCGTGACCACCTTCCTGATCCGCGGCTTCGATCCGCTGGAGGACGCGGCCGACTATGGGCGCGAACTGATCCCGCGCACGCGCGAACTGGTGGCGCAGCGCGCGGCTTCGGTCCGCAAGGCCGCCTGACCACCCTGCCTTCCTCCCTCCCCCGCTGGGGGAGGGCCGGGGTGGGGGCACGCGGCGCATCCACCGCCCCACCCCGCCGCCACCGCCGCGTGCCCCCATCCCGACCTTCCCCCAGAGGGGGAAGGAGCAGATACCCAAAAGGACATCCCCATGAGCGCCGTTCTTTCCATCGACCGCAACGCCTCGGCCCTGAAGCTCAACCCGGTGCCGACGCAGAAGTACTGGTTCGACCCGATCCCGCCGCGCACCAGCGTGCAGGCCGAGCGCCGCCACCGCCAGGAGCGCCTGGCGGGCGCCTTCCGCCTGTTCGCGCGCTTCGGCTTCGCGCAGGGCCTGGCCGGCCACATCACCGCGCGCGATCCCGAGCTGGCCGACCACTTCTGGGTCAACCCGCTGGGCATCCACTTCTCGCGCATCAAGGTCTCCGACCTGCTGCTGGTCAATGCCAGGGGCGAGACCGTGATCGGCGACCGCCCGCTCAACAAGGCGGCCTTCGCGATCCACGCGGCGATCCACGAGCACAACCCCAAGATCGTCGCGGCCGCCCACACCCACTCGACCTACGGCAAGGCCTGGTCGACCCTGGGCCGCAAGCTCGACACGCTGACGCAGGACAGTTGCGTGTTCCACGACGACGTGGCGCTGTTCGACGACTTCACCGGCATGGTGGTCGACACCAGCGAGGGCGAACGCATCGCGCGGGCACTGGGCGACAGGAAGGGCGCGATCCTCAAGAACCACGGCATCCTGACCGCGGGCCCGACGGTGGAGGCCGCGGCCTGGTGGTACATCGCGCTCGACAACGCCTGCCACACGCAGCTGCTGGCCGAGGCCGCCGGCACGCCGCAACCGATCGACGAAGCCACGGCGCGCCACACGCACGGCCAGATCGGCGGGCCCGAGGGCGCGATCCATTCCTTCGACAGCCTCTACCAGGGGCTGGTCGAGGCCGAGCCCGAGCTGCTGGACTGACTCCTTCTTTCTCCTGGAACCGCCGATGAACGCATCCCTCTCCCGCCGCCGCCTCCTGCGTGCCGGCGGCGCCGCCGCCGTGGTCGCCTCGGGCGGCCTGATCGCCTCGCAGGCCTTCTCGCAGTCCACGCGCAAGCTGACCTTCGCCTGGAACGCCGCGGCCTTCTGCCTCTCGCCGGTGGTGGTGGCGCAGGAGCGCGGCTACTTCGAACGCAACGGCCTGCAGGTCGAGCTGATCAACTACACCGGCTCGACCGACCAGTTGCTCGAATCGCTGGCCACGGCCAAGGCCGACGCGGCGGTGGGCATGATCCACCGCTGGCTCAAGCCGCTGGAGTCGGGCTTCGACGTGAAGATCGTCGGCAGCTCGCACGGCGGCTGCGTGCGCCTGGTGGGCGCCAGGGCCGCGGGCGCCACCAGCCTCGCGAGCCTCAAGGGCAAGATCATCGGCGTGTCGGACATCACGAGCCCGGGCAAGAACTTCTTCTCGATCCTGCTCGCCAAGAACGGCATCGACGCCGAGCGCGACGTGACCTGGCGCCAGTACCCGGCCGACCTGCTCGACCTCGCGGTGCAGAAGGGCGAGATCCACGCCATCGCCGACGGCGACCCGAACGTCTACCTGATCGAGAAGCGCAACAAGGGTGCGTTCGTCGAGATCGCGAGCAACCTCACGGGCGAGTACAAGGACAAGGTCTGCTGCATCGTCGGCGCGCGCGGCGAGCTGGTGCGCAAGGACAAGGCCACCGTGGCGGGCCTGGTGCGCGCCATCTCGCAGGCCTCCGACTACGTGGCCGAGAACCCGAACGAATCGGCCAGGCTGTTCGCCAAGTATTCGCCCAAGGTGCCGGTGGAGGACCTGCGCGCGCTGCTGGGCACGCTCACGCATGCGCACCATCCGCTGGGCCGCAGCCTGCGCGACGAGGTCGCGTTCTACGCGGCCGACTTCCGCAACGTGGGCGTGCTCAAGAAGAGCACCGACCCGGCGCGCTTCGCGGACCACGTGTCGTACGACCCGCTGGCCTGAGCACGGTCACGCCATGACGAACCGCATGCCATCCGCCAGCCGCCGCCGCTTCATCGCCCAGGGCGGCGCCGCCGCGACCATCGCCGCCCTGCCCGCCTTCGCGCTGCAGGCCCGTGCCCAGGCGCGCCCGCTGCTCAAGGCCGGCGACCAGAAGGGCGGCCTGCGCGCGCTGCTCGAGGCTGCGGGCGGGCTCGAGGGCCTCTCGTACGACATCCAGTGGTCGGAATTCCCGGCCGCCGCGCCGCTGGCCGAGGCCTTGAACGCGGGCGCCGTCGATTCGGGCCCGATCGGCGATGCGCCGCTGATCTTCGCGCTCGCGGCCGGCACGCGCGTGAAGGCGATCGGCGCCAACCGCTCCGACTCCTACGGCACGGCCGTGCTGGTGCGGCCCGATTCGCCGCTCAGGAGCGCGGCCGAGCTCAAGGGCAAGAGCGTGGCCACCAACCGCGGCTCCATCGGCCACTATGTGACGCTCAAGGCCATCGTCGCGGCCGGGCTGAAGCCCGAGGACATCAACCTGCGCTTCCTCGCGCCGGCCGACGCCAAGCTCGCGCTCACGCAGGGCTCGGTCGATGCCTGGGCCACCTGGGAGCCCTACACCGCGCTGGCCGAGACCAGCGGCCATGCGCGCGTGCTCGCCAGCGGCCGCGGCTTGCTGCCGGGCCTGAGCTACCTCGCGGCCACCGACGCGGCGATCGCCGCCAAGCGGCCGGTGCTGCAGGACTTCCTGCAGCGCGTGGTGCGCGCGCAGCAATGGTCCTATCGCAACGTCGATGCATTCTCGGCCACGCTCGCGCGCATCATCGGCATCCCGCCCGAGGCCGCCAGGCTGCAGTTCGAGCGGCGGCAGCAGAAGTGGGTGCCGATCGATGCGCAGGTGGTCGCCGACCAGCAGGGCACGGCGGACTTCTACCGGCAGGTGGGGCTGATCAAGCAGGGGCTCGATGTGAAGACCACCTTCGATACCGGCTTCGGGATCGGCATCGCAGCCTAGCTAACCGGCATCCACCGCGCGCGCCAACTGCGCCAGCCGCTTCGCCATCGGCTCGAACAGCTCGGCCGAGGTGTTGCCGTAGCCCAGCACCAGCCCGTTGCAGTCCGGCCCGAGCCGGATCGCGGCGGCCGACAGCGGCATCGGCGCCATGCGGTGGCGCCGCGCCTCGGCGGCGATGCGGCGGTCGTCGAAGCGCGCGGGCAGGCGCAGGGTGAGGTGCATGCCGCAGTGACCGCCGTCGATGGTGTGCGGCAGCCTGAAGTGGCGCTCGAGCGCGGCGCGCAAAGCCTGCTGGCGCTCGCGGTACAGGCGCCGCATGCGGCCCAGGTGGCGGCTGAACTGGCCGCTCTCGATGAAGTCGGCCAGCGCGAGCTGCTCGTGGCGATGGCCGCCGCGCAGCATCTCCTCGAGCGGCGCGCGCACGGTGGCCAGCAGGTCCTCGGGCAGCACCAGGAAGCCCAGCCGCAGCGAAGGGAACATGGTCTTGCTGAAGGTGCCCACGTAGAGCACCGGCGCCTGCGGCACCAGCCCCTGCATGGCGGCGATGGGATCGCCGGTGTGGCGAAACTCGCTGTCGTAGTCGTCCTCGATGATCCAGGCGCCGTGCGCGCGCGCCTGCGCAATCAGCGCGAGCCGCCGCGCGATGCCGAGCACCACGCCCGAGGGGTACTGGTGCGAGGGCGTGGCATAGACCAGCCGCGGCGTTTGCAGCCGCCAGTCCTCCTCGCTCGCGCGCAGGCCGCCGGCATCGACCGGCATCGGCACGATGCGCAGGTCGCCCGCGTGCATCGCGGACTTGGCGCCGCGGTAGCCGGGGTCCTCGACCCAGGCGGTGTCGCCCGGGTCGGTGAGCAGGCGCACGCACAGCGCGATGGCCTCCTGCGCGCCTTCGGCGATCACCACCTGCTCGGCCGTGCAGCGCACGCCGCGCGCCAGGCCCAGGTGCTGCGCGATGGCGGCGCGCAACGCGGGCTCGCCGAAGGGATTGCCATAGCCGAGCGCGGCATGGCCGGCGCCGCGCAGCGCGCGGTCGAGCGCGCCGCGCCAGGCCGCGATCGGGAAGTGCGACAGCGCGGGCACGCCGGGGCGCAGCGCGAGTTCGGGCTCGGCGCGGCTTCCCATGGGATGGATGCGCGCGAGCCGGCCCGCGGTGGCGGGCACGGCCGGCGCGCGCGGGCCGCGGCGCGGCGGCGCGGGCGCGGCCAGTTCCATCACGCGCGTGCCCTGGCGGTCGGGCCGCAGGTAGCCCTCGGCCGCGAGATGCTCGTAGGTGGCCGTGACGGTGTTGCGCGACACCGCGAGCGCCTCGGCCAGCGCGCGCGAGCCGGGCAGCCGCGTGCCGGGCGCGAGGCGGCCGTCGAGGATGGCGCGCTTCAGGCGCTCGTGGAGCTGGCGCTGCATCGAGCCGGCCTCGCGCTCGCGTGTGAGCGGCGCCTCGAGCAGCACGCGGCGCACGGGGTCGGACAGGGTGGCGGAGGAGTCGGCGGCATCGGTCATCGGGCGTTTCTCGTGGCACCATGAAATGCTTCTACGGTGGCACTTCTCGTGGCGCCACGGCGGGCGTACTGTAGCGCCTGTCGTCACCGAAAGAGAGTTCCCCATGCCCGCCTCCCCCACCCCGCACACCCCACTCACCCCGCGCACCAACCAGTTCGGCCAGACCATCGGCGCCGCCCTGCCCGGCTGGTCGCCGCGCCCGAAGCCGCCGCGCACGCCCATCGAAGGCCGCCTGTGCCGGCTCGAACCCTTGTCGGCCGAGCGCCACGCGGCCGACCTGCATGCCGCCCATGCGCTGGCACCCGACGGCCGCGACTGGACCTACCTCTCGGTGGAGCGCGCGCCCGACGCCGCGAGCGCGCGTGCCTACGTGGAGCTGCTCGCGCAGAGCGCGGACCCGATGCACTTCGCGGTGATCGACAAGGCCACGGGCCGCGCCGTGGGCAGCCTCGCGCTGATGCGCATCGAGCCCAACCATGGCGTGATGGAGGTCGGCCACGTGACCTTCTCGCCGCTGCTCAAGCGCACGCCGCTGTCGACCGAGGCCCAGTACCTGCTGATGCAGCTGGTCTTCGACGAGCTCGGCTACCGGCGCTACGAATGGAAGTGCGACAACTTCAACGCACCCTCGAAGAAGGCGGCGCAGCGCCTGGGCTTCCAGTTCGAGGGCGTGTTCCGCCAGGCGATCGTCTACAAGGGCCGCACGCGCGACACGGCCTGGTTCTCGATCGTCGACGGCGAATGGCCGGCGCTGCGCGCGGGCTTCGAGCAATGGCTCTCGCCCGCCAACTTCGATGCCGACGGCAGGCAGCGTCGGTCGCTCGAACAGGTGCGTGCGGCCGCGGCCTGAAGCGCCTCAGGCCGCGGCGGGCGCGGGCAGTTGCTCGCCGAGGAAGGCCAGGAAGGTCTTCACCACCTCGGGCAGGGTGCGGCCCGCCAGGGTCTGCAGTTCGACCGCGCGGCCGCGCATGCCGCGCTCGCGGATCTCCGCCGCGTGCAGCTCGCCGCGCCGCACGCGGTCGCGCACCGTGATCTCGCCCGCGATCGTGAGGCCGCCGCCGTGCAGCACGAAGCTGGCCAGCGACTCGAAACGGTTGCTGACGAGCACCGGTTCGAACACCAGTCCGCGCTGGCTGCAACCCACGTCGAACAGCTGGCGCACGGTGTTGTCGGCGCCCGAGAGCGCGATCGGGTACGGATGCATCTGCGCCAGGGTCACGGTGCGCAGCTTCGCGAGCGGATGGTCGGGCCGCATCACGGCGAACACCGAGGCCGGCTGGCGCCGCTCGACGCGGATGCCGTCGACCGCGGCGCGGCTGTAGGTCAGACCGATGTCGGCCTCGCCGAGCAGCACCGCCTCGGTCACCTCGGCCGGCCGCGCGGCGCGCAGCTGGAACTGGATGCCCGGGTGTTCGGCGCGAAAGTCCGCGATGGCGCGCGGCAGGAACTCGTTGGCGAAACCCGAGGAACAGGCGAGGCGCACCCGCCCGCGCTTCAAGCCCTGCAGCCCGCGGATGTCGGACACCACGCGCTCGGCCTCGAGCGCGCCGTGCAGCGCATGCGCGGCCAGCAGCTCGCCCGCGGGACTCGCGACCATGCCGCGCGGATGGCGCTCGAACAGCGGCACGCCGAGCAGGTCCTCGAGCATCGCCACCTGGCGGCTGATGGCCGAGGGGCTGACGCTGAGCCGCTCGGCCGCGACCGTGAGCGAGCCGCTGCGGGCCACCTCGAGGAAGTAGCGCAGGGCGGTGTCCTGCAGGCGGTGGGCGGTCATGGCGGGCTTTCGCTTTGCGTAAAACGCAAAGATATCGCCAAAAAACGGCAATTGTTCAAAAGCAGGCGGCTGCCTAAGCTGCACGGTGGCCGCCCCGCCCCCCTTCCCTCACCCCCACCGAACGATCCGCGCATGCACCTCCCGCTCCTCCACCGCCCCGCGCCCCGCCCACGCACCCTGCTCGCCCTGCTGGCCGCCGCCCTGATCGCCGGCACCGGCCTGGCCCAGGCGGCCGACCTGCCGCAGGCCGAGGCCGAACGCCACGCGCAGGCCAGCTACCGCGAGTACTTCGAGCTGCTCTCGCTGCCCAACGACGCGATCGTTCCCGAAGACATCCGCAAGAACGTGGACTGGCTCGCCAAGGCCTTCGAGAAGCGCGGCTTCGCGACGCGCCAGCTCGACAACGACGGCAAGCCGATGCTCTATGCCGAGCTGCCCGGGCGCGACCCGGCGCGCAAGACCGTGCTGTTCTACATGCACCTCGACGGCCAGCCGGTGATCCCCGCGCAGTGGGCGCAGAAGAGCCCGTGGACGCCGGTGCTCAAGCGCCGCGCGGCCGACGGCGGCTGGGAGGAGATCGATGCCGCGCCGCTGTTCGACGGCCCGGTCGATCCCGAGTGGCGCGTGTTCGGCCGCGCCTCGGCCGACGACAAGGGCCCGATCATGATGATGCTGGCCGCGATCGACGCGCTGAAGGCGGCCGGCGGCACGCCCGCGGTCAACGTCAAGGTGATCCTCGACAGCGAGGAGGAGAAGGGCTCGCCCTCGATCGCCAAGGTGATGCAGGCGCACCGCGAGCTGCTGGCCTGCGACGCCATCGTGATCCACGACGGCCCGATGCACGCCACCAACCGGCCCACCCTGGTGTTCGGCAACCGCGGCGCGGCCGAGGCGCGGCTCACGGTCTACGGCGCCAAGGTGCCGCTGCACAGCGGCCACTACGGCAACTACGCGCCCAACCCGGCGCAGCGGCTCGCGACCCTGCTGGCCTCGATGAAGAACGAGCAGGGCCGCGTGACCGTGGCCGGCTACTACGACCGGGTGCGCATCAGCGCGGCCGACCGCCAGGTGATGGCCGCGGTGCCCGACGACGAGACCGCGCTGCGCCGCCGCCTGGGCATCGCGCGCACCGACAAGGTGGGCGCCAACTACCAGGAGGCGATGCAGTACCCCTCGCTCAACGTGCGCGGCATGGCCTCGGCGGCGGTCGGCGACAAGGTCGCGAACATCGTGCCCGACCGCGCGGTGGCCGAGCTCGACCTGCGCACCACGCCCGATTCCGACGCCGCCTACCTGGGCGCGCTGATCGAGAAGCACATCGTCAAGCAGGGCTACCACCTCGTGAAGGGCACGCCCAGCGACGAGGACCGCGCGCGCTACGACAAGCTCGCGACCTTCAGCTACCAGAGCGAGGGCGCCGACGCGGCCGGCGCGCCGATCGATTCGGCGATCGGGCGCTGGGCCTACAAGTCGCTGACCGACAGCTTCGGCGCCACGCCGGCACCGGTGCGCATCCGCATGATGGGCGGCACGGTGCCGACCGCGGAGATCGTCAAGGTGCTGCAGGTGCCGTTCGCGATCGTCCCGCTGGTGAATGCCGACAACAACCAGCATGCGGCCAACGAGAACCTGCGGCTGGGCAACTACGTGAGCGGCGTGCGCACCATCTACAGCCTGATGACGCACCCGCTCTGAACGAACGGAGGCTCAGGCGCCCTTGCCGGGCTTCTGCGCCTGCTCGCACTTCACCTGGATCCGCTCGCGCTCGTCGAGCGTGGCGCCGATGCGCACCGCGCTGAGGCAACCGCCCCAGACGCAGCCGGTGTCGGTCGACAGCAGGTCGGGCCGCGACACCCAGCCCAGCGTGGACCAGTGGCCGAAGGCGACCGTGGCTTCGGCCGTGCGGCGACCCGGCACGTCGAACCAGGGCATGTAGCCCGCGGGTGCCTGGGCCGCGTCGTCCTTGGTCTCGAACTCCATCGTGCCGTCGACGGTGCACAGCCGCAGCCGCGTGAGCGCGTTGACGATCACGCGCAGCCGGTCGCTGCCCGCGAGCGCATCGCTCCAGCGGTCGGGCTGGTTGCCGTACATGGTGGTGAGGAATTCGCCGAGGTCGGGGCCACGCAGCACCGCCTCGAGCTCGCCCGCGTGTGCACGCACGTCGGCCACGCTCCACTGGGGCAGCACGCCCGCATGCACCATCAGCAGGTCGCGCGCGGCCGCGCCCGAACCGATGCGCCGGTGCAGCGCCATGTGCTGGTGGCGCAGCCAGTCGAGCATCGCCTCGCGGTCGGGCGCGGCCAGCAGCTCGGCCAGCGTGTCCTTGCGGCCGGACTTGCGCACGCCATGCGCCACGCCCAGCAGGTGCAGGTCGTGATTGCCCAGCAGGCTCAGCGCCGCGCCGCCCAGGCGCTGCGCGCGCCGCAGCACCTGGGCCGATTCGGGGCCGCGGTTGACCAGGTCGCCGAGCAGCACCGCGGTGTCGCGGCTGGGAGAGAAAGCGAGCTCGTCGAGGAGCCGGCCGAGCGCGCTGTCGCAGCCCTGGATGTCGCCAATCAAGTAAAGTGCCATCTCCTCATTCTCTCCCCCCGTACATGGATGTCTTCCTGCTGGCCTTGCTGACCACGCTCAACGCGTTGTTCGCAATGTCCGAAATGGCCCTTTCCACCAGCCGCCGCGCGCGCCTCGCGGCATTGGTCGAAACCGGGGATACGGGCGCCGCCGCGGCGCTCAAGCTGATGGAGTCGCCGACCCAGTTCCTCTCGACGGTGCAGATCGGCATCACCTCGATCGGCATGCTGAGCGGCATCGTGGGCGAGGCCGCCTTCGCGGCGCCGCTGGCGGTGTGGATGGAGAGCGTGGGCATGGGCGCGGGCACCGCCAGCGTGGTGTCGACCGCGGTGGTGGTCACCTGCATCACCTTCTTCACGATCATCTTCGGCGAGCTGGTGCCCAAGCGCATCGGCCAGCTCTACCCCGAGCCGGTGGCGCGCTGGGTCTCGCGCCCGATGCGCGGCCTGGCCAAGGGCGCCAAGCCCTTCGTCTGGCTGCTCGCGGGCGCCACCGCCACCGTGCTGAAGCTGCTGCGCATCGACGCCAACGCGGCGCGCTCGGTGACCGAGGAAGAGATTTCCGCCAGCCTCGAGGAAGGCGTGGACGCCGGCGTGATCGAGCAGCACGAGCACCAGATGGTGCGCAACGTGTTCCACCTCGACGACCGGCGCCTGTCCTCGCTGATGATCCCGCGCGCCGACATCGAATGGCTCGAGGCCTCGTTCAGCGTGGCCGAGGCGCTGCAGAAGGTGGCGGCCGCGGGCGCGCTCAACCTGGTGCATTCCTGGTACCCGGTGTGCCGCAACTCGCTCGACGACGTGGTCGGCGTGATCAGCGTGGCGCACCTGCTGCGGCTGGGCCCGGCCCACGTCGGCACGCTGGGCCAGGAGGCCACGGCCGCGGTGTTCGTGCCCGAGACGCTGACCGGCATGGAACTGCTCGAGCAGTTCCGCGCGCGCGCCGGCCGGCTGGTGTTCGTGGTCGACGAATACGGCGTGGTGCAGGGCCTGATGACGCCGCGCGACCTGCTCGAAGCGATCACGGGCGAGTTGCAGCCCGGCATGCAGACCGACGCCTGGGCTCACGAGCGGCCCGACGGCATCTGGGAGCTCGACGGCCTGATGCCGGTGTCGGAGCTGCGCGCGCGCCTGGGCATCCGCGAGCTGCCCGACGAGGAGCGCGGCCTCTACAACACGGTGGCCGGCCTGCTGATGGCGGTGTCGGGCCACCTGCCCTCGGTGGGCGAGCACATCGACTGCGCCGGCTGGTGCTTCGAGGTGACCGCGCTCGAAGGCCGGCGCATCGACCGCGTGCGCGCCTCGCGCGATCCCTCGGTGCCGTCCGGCGGCGACGACTGACGCGAGCGGAGCGCCGATGCTGTCGCTGCTCGCGCTCGCTTGCCCCCAATGCTCCGCGCCGCTGCCGCGCGCGGCGCGCTGGCGCACCGTCAACTGCAGCTACTGCGGCGCCACCATCTCGCGCGGCGAGGAAACGGTCGAGCGCGAGAGCTTCCGCGCCGCGTTGCAACGCGCCAATGCACGGGGCGCCGACGGCGCGCGCCTGCTGCGCTGGCGCGGCGCGCGCTACCGCGTGCTGGCGCCGCTGGCCACCGGCGAGCACAGCGAGGTGCTGCTGGCCGAACGGCTCGGCGCCCTGCCCGAGCGCGTGACCTTCAAGCTGGCGCGCGGCCGGGAGGGCGCCGAGGCGCTGGCGCGCGAGCATGCCGCGTTGCAGGCCCTGCAGTCGCTCGCCATGCCCGGCGCCGCCTATTTCACGCGCCGGCTGCCGCAGCCCGTGGGCCTGGGCGCGACCGGCGCCGACGACGGATCGGAAGACGGCCGCCAGGCGCTGGTGCTGCGCCATCCGACCGGCTACTGGGGCAGCCTGCTCGACGTGCAGCGCGCCAACCCGCAGGGCATCGATGCGCCCCATGCGGTCTGGCTCTGGCGCCGCATGCTCGAGGTGCTGGCCTTCGTGCACGACGCGGGCTGGACGCACGGCGACCTCTCGCCCGCCCATGCGCTGGTGCATCCGCGCGACCATGGCGTGCTGCTGATCGGCTGGTCGCGCGCGCGGCACGACACGGCACGCGCCGCGGACGACCTCGCGCAGAGCGCCTGGGCGGTGCGTGCCGTGCTGCATGGCCACGAAGGCCTCGGCGAACCGGGCACCGGCGCCGCGCCCGCACCGCTGGCCGCGCTGCTGCGACGCTGCAGCGAGGACCCCGGCGAATGCCGCCGCCTCGGTGCGCGCGGCATCGAGCAGGCGCTGTCGGCGGCCGCGCGCGAGGCCTTCGGCGCGCCGCGCTTCATTCCCTTCGATCCCGCGCCGCTCGGCGGCTGACGGTCCTTTCTTCTTCTCTCTTCACGACGAGGAACATCCATGGGTTACGGAAACTATTCGCACGCCGCGCACGCGGCCCTGGTCGCGGACCGCGCCACCAAGTCGGGCGCCGAGGTCTTCACCCAGACCGCCACCCATCCGCTGATGGACCCGCGCGGCCTCAAGGTGCGCGAGGCGCGCGACAACGCCGACCATCCGAATTCGCTGGGCATCGTGTTCGCGCTCGACGTCACCGGCTCCATGGGCGACATCCCGCAGACGCTGGCGCGCCGCGAGCTGCCGACCTTCATGAAGCTCTTGACCGACTGCGGCGTGGCCGATCCGCAGCTGATGTTCATGGCGATCGGCGACGCCACCTCCGACCGCGCGCCGCTGCAGGTGGGCCAGTTCGAATCCACCGCCAACCTGATGGACCAGTGGCTCACCTGGAGCTACCTCGAGGGCGGCGGCGGCGGCACCGGCGAGGAGAGCTACGAGCTGGCCTTCTACGTGATCGCGCAGCACACCGACATGGACTGCTGGGTCAAGCGCAAGAAGCGCGGCTACCTGTTCGTGACCGGCGACGAGCTGCCCTACCCCGCCGTCTCGCGGCACCAGATCGAGGGCCTGGTCGGCGAGAAGCTCGACGAGGACATCCCGATCGAGGAGGCCATCGCGGCCGCGGCCGAGACCTGCCACCTGTTCTTCCTGATCCCCGACGCACAGCGCCGCCGCCGCTGCGAGCCGCGCTGGCGCGAACTGCTCGGCGACCACGTGATCTGCATGGACTCGCCCGACGACGCCTGCGCGGTGGCCGCGGGCATCGTCGCGCTGACCGAGAAGGCCGTGCCCAGCCTCGACGAGCTCGGCCGCGTGATGGCCGCGACCGGCAGCGTCGACAAGGCGCGCATCAACGGCGTGCTGCATGCGCTCGACGGCTATGCGGCGCTGCTCGATCCGAACAAGCCGCGCCACGCGCCGCCGAGCGCCGCCGCGTCGGCACCGCGCTCGTCGTGGTGGAAGCGCCTGTTCGGCTGACCCCTTCGCGCGCGTCGTGAGCACCGGCGCCACGCGCTATCTCTCGCTGCTGGGCCTGGGCTTCGGCGACTGCGGCAAGGGGCTCTACACCGACCACTTCTGCGCCGCGCTGCGCGCCCACACCATGGTGCGCTTCAACGGCGGCGCGCAGGCCGGCCACAACGTGGTGCTGGCCGACGGGCGCCATCACACCTTCTCGCAGTTCGGCGCCGGCAGCTTCCAGCCCGGCGTGGTCACGCTGCTCGCGAGCCCGGTGGTGGTGCATCCCACGGCGCTGCTCGTCGAGGCCGCCGTGCTGCGCGACAAGGGCGTGCCCGACGCGCTCGCGCGCCTGCGCATCGACGCGCGCTGCCGCGTCACCACGCCCTTCCACCAGGCCGCGGGCCGGCTGCGCGAATGGGCGCGCGGCGAGGCGGCCCATGGCAGCTGCGGCGTGGGCGTGGGCGAGACCGTGCGCCAGGCACTGGCCGCGCCCGACCTCGCGCTGCGCTATGGCGACCTGTTGCAGCCGGCGCTCGCGTTCGAGAAGCTCGAGGCGCTGCGCCTCGTGTTGCTGCGCGAATTCGCACCGCGGCCCGATCTCGATTGGCAGCGCGAACAGACGCTGCTGGCCGATGCCAGCCTGTCGCAGCGCTGGCTCGCGGCCGCCGAACCCTGCCTGCGCGCCGCGCCGCCCGCGGGCGTCGATGCGGTCGCCGAGCAACTGGCGCGGCCCGGTGCCGTGGTGTTCGAGGGCGCGCAGGGTGTGCTGCTCGACGAATGGCGCGGCTTCCATCCGCACACGAGCTGGAGCACGGTCTCGACCGCCGCGGTCGAGACCGTGCTGCGCGACGCCGGCCTGGGCACGCCGCCCGTGCGGCACCTGGGCGTGCTGCGCAGCTACCTCACGCGCCATGGCGCCGGACCGCTGCCCACGCACGATCCCGCGCTCGCCGCGCGGCTGCCCGAGCCGCACAACGCCGACTTGGGCTGGCAGGGCGCGTTCCGCCGCGGGCATCCCGATGCCGTGCTGCTGCGCTATGCGATCGCCGCGGCCGGCACGCTCGACGGCCTGGTCGCGAGCCATCTCGATGCGATCGGACGCGCGGGCCTGCGCTGGTGCGAGGGCTACCGCGATACGGATGGGGAAACCATCGCGCAGCTCGCGTTGGGCCCCGAGGCGGACCTCGATCATCAACTGCGCCTGACGCGCCTGCTGGAGCGCGCGCAACCGGTCTATGCGGAGGCCGGCATCGCGAGCGAGCGCGACTGGCTCGAACGCGTGGAGGCCGCGAGTGGCCTGCGCGTGCAGTGGGGCTCTCACGGCCCCACGCGCGACACCCTCGAGGCGCTGCGGCCATGAGCACGACCGACGACACCCGCTTCTGGGACCGCGGCGCGCGCAAATACGCGCGCGGTGCGGTCGCGGACCCGGCCGGTTACGAGCGCACGCTGGACCGCACGCGCGGCCTGCTACGGCCGAACCATGGCGTGCTCGAACTGGGCTGCGGCACCGGCAGCACTGCGCTACGGCTCGCCGGTGGCGTGCGGCGCTATCTCGCGACCGACATCTCCACCGAGATGATCGCGATCGCGCAGGAGAAGCTGGCCGCCCAACCCGTTGCGGCCCTCGCGCTGCGCACCGCGACCGTGGACGAACTCGCGACCGGCGCCGAACGCTTCGACGCGGTGCTGGGCTTCAACTACCTGCACCTGGTGCGCGACCTGCCGGGCACGCTGCGCGGCATCCATGCGCTGCTGGCAAGCGATGGCCTGTTCGTGTCCAAGACACCCTGCCTCGGCGACATGCCGGTGCCGTTGCGCCTGCTCCTGCTGCCCGCGATCCGCGTGGCCCGCGCGCTCGGCAAGGCGCCGCACGTGTCGGTGTTCGACACGGCGCAACTGAGCCGGCGGATCGAGGCGGCGGGCTTCGAGCTCCTCGCCACCGAGCGCCATGGCTCGAAGTGCGGCGATCCGCGCGCCTTCATCGTGGCGCGCAGGCGATAGGGCCGCCAACGCCCATCGGCCAAAACGGCGGCCGCACGAGGCCGGACAAATCCCTATCGCGCCCGCGCGCGCGATGCCTACCATGCGGCACCGGGCCGATGCCCCGCACCGCTGGGAGACACCATGACGATTTCGACGCCGCGGCATCGCGCCCGCGGCTGGCTGTTGGCGCTCGCTTGCGCCGCGCTCGGCACGGGCGTGGCGCCTGTCCACGCGCAGGCGCTGCAGCTCAAGTGGGGCCATGTCTACGAGGCCTCGAGCATCTTCCACCAGCAGGCCGAGCTCGCGGCGCGCAAGATCGCCGAGCAGTCCGAGGGAAAGATCAGGATCGAGGTGGTGCCCGCCTCGAAGCTCGGCCAGGAGAGCGACTACCCGCTGATGCTGGCCAACGATTCGGTGCAGATCGCCTACGTCACGGCCGCCACGCTGGCCGAGGGCTATGCGCCGCTGCGCCTGGGCAGCTATCCCTTCGCCTTCAAGGACCTCGACCACGTGCGCAAGTACCTCGCGAGCCCGCTGCTGGGCCAGCTCATGAAGGGCTACGACGAGCGCAGCGGCAACCACCTCGTGGCCTCGGTCTACTACGGCGCGCGCCAGGTCACCTCGAACCGGCCGCTCGCGCGGCCCGAGGATTTCCGCGACCTGCGGCTGCACGTGCCCGATGCCTCGGCCTACCAGCTGTTCGCCACCGCGCTCGATGCCAGGCCCGTGACCCTGCCCTACGTCGGCCTGTATGACGCGCTGAAGAAGAACGAGGTCGAGGCGCAGGAATATCCGCTGAGCACGGTGAAGGCCAAGAAGCTCTACGAGGTGCAGAAGTACGTGCAGCTCACGGCCCACGTCTACGACACGCTGGGCATCGTGATCGGCAAGGCCGCCTGGGCCAGGCTCTCGGCGCCGCAGCAGGCCATGGTCGAGAAGGTGCTGGTCGACGGCGCCAAATGGACCAACGTGGGCGTGATCGCGGGCGAGCTGGAAGACGAGCAGTTCCTGCGCGGCAAGGGCATGACGGTGTCGCAGGTCAACCGGCAGCCCTTTCTCGAGCGCATCGCGCGGCGCTCCACGCCCGAGCAACTGGGCGCGCGGCCCGGCGACTGGGCGAAGCTGCAGGCACTCGCCAACTGATCGCTCGCGCCTGTTGGCGAACCGGCCGCGCTGCTGCACACTGGCGAGCGGCATGCGCCCTGACCGCATTGCCGGGAGCACACCGTGGAATTCCTCCTGGACCCGAATGTCTGGATCGCCTTCGCGATGCTGACCGCCCTCGAGATCGTCCTGGGCATCGACAACATCATCTTCATCTCGATCCTGGTCGGCCGGCTGCCGCCCGAGCAGCGCGACAAGGCGCGCCGGCTCGGGCTGGGCTTCGCGATGGTCTCGCGGCTGTTGCTGCTGTTCTCGCTGAGCTGGGTGATGGGCCTCACGGCCGACCTGTTCCACGTCTTCGGCCAGGGCATCAGCGGGCGCGACATCGTGCTGCTGCTGGGCGGCCTGTTCCTGCTCTACAAGGCCTCGCACGAGATCTTCCTCGAGGTCGAGGCCGGCGAGGAACACGGCCCCGATGCCGCGGAGGACGGGGGCGCGCGCAAGGCCGCGTTCTGGGGCGTGATCGGCCAGATCGCCATCATCGACATCGTGTTCTCGCTCGACTCGGTGATCACCGCCGTCGGCATGGTCGACCAGATCGCCGTGATGGTGGCCGCGGTGGTCGCCTCGGTCGGCGTGATGCTGGTGGCCGCCAAGCCGATCGGCGACTTCGTCGACAAGCATCCCTCGGTCAAGGTGCTGGCGCTGGCCTTCCTCGTGATGGTGGGCATGGTGCTCACGGCCGAGGCCTTCGACAAGCACGTGCCCAAGGGCTACATCTACGCGGCGATGGCCTTCTCGCTCGCGGTCGAGGCGCTGAACATCCGCGCGCGCGGCAAGCGCACCGCGGCGCGGGCGCTGAAGGCACGGGCCGAGGCGGGCAAGGCGCCCTGACCGGAACGACTCACTAACGCATCTCTGTGGCATTATCCGGCCGCCATTCCCCAGACGACCGACGAGATTCCACATGATCCGCAAGAACCCGCGCGGCGACCTGCCGCAGATCCATCCGAGCGCCTTCGTCGACCCGACCGCGATCCTCTGCGGCCTGGTCGTGGTGGAGGGGAACGTGTTCATCGGCCCCTATGCCGTGATCCGCGCCGACGAGACCGATGCGAACGGCCACATAGCCCCCATCGTCATCGGCGCGCACTCGAACATCCAGGACGGCGTGGTGATCCATTCCAAGTCGGGTGCGCCGGTGACGATCGGCGAGCGCACCTCGATCGCGCACCGCGCCATCGTCCACGGGCCGTGCCGGGTGGGCCAGGGCGTGTTCATCGGCTTCAACAGCGTGCTGTTCAACTGCGCGGTCGGCGACGGCAGCGTGGTGCGCTACAACGCGGTGGTCGACGGCTGCGAGCTGCCGCCGAACTTCTACGTGCGCTCCACCGAGCGCATCGGCCCCGAGACCGCCCTGGATGGACGGCCGACCGTCTCGGTGGATGCGAGCGAGTTCTCGGAGGACGTGGTGCGCACCAACAACGCGCTGGTGCAGGGCTACAAGAACATCCAGAACGAGTTCTAGGCTAGGGCCTGTTCACACTATGCAAGGGGTCGCGAAGCTCGCCAAAGCCCGCCCATCAAGGCGCGCGACGACGCGTGTGCGTGCGCACACGCTAGGAGGGCAACGCCGAGGGGCGGGCTTTGGCGAGCTTCCCTCCGGGTTGCCCCGCAAAGGGGCCGTCTGCGGCGTTGCCCGCGCTTGCAAGGCATCAGCCTTGCTGCGCGCGGGCGCCTTGCATCCAGCCCCTTTGCGGGGCAACGCGACCCCTTGGATAGTGTGAACAGGCCCTAGTGCCCTCAGCCTGCGCCATAGGCCGGCTGCGGAAATTCCAGTTCGACGCGCCGGCACGCGCGCGGGAAGATCGTGGCCACCGAACGCCACGAAGGAGCCCGCGATGCACCTCTCCCCGCCATTCCCCCACCGCGCCCTGCGCGCGATGCTCCTCGCGGCCGCGTTCGCCGCGGCCGCCAGTGCCTCGGCGCGCGACACGGCCGTGGCGGTCACGCCCGAGCAGCGCTTCCAGCTCGCGCTCGAGGCCCAGTCCGCGCGCGACTACCGTTCGATGATGTCGCTGCTGCGCGAGGCCGGCGCGTCGGGCCATCGCGAGGCGCAGGAGATGCTCGGCGTGGTGCTGCTGGCCGGGCCGCTGCTGTACGGCAACGGCGTGCCCGCCGACCGCTGCGAGGCCCGCCACTGGGCGCGCGAGGCGGCGCGCCAGGGCAGCGAGGTCGGCCAGCACCAGCTGCACCTGCTCAACCGCGCGCGCAACGCGCCCATGGGCAGGGAGGCCTGCGATGCGCAGCGTTCCTGAGTTCGCGCGCGGGCTGCTCGCGCGGCACGGCGCGCTGGGCCTGCTGCAGGCCTGGCGCATGCTGCTCGCGGCGGTCGCGGTGGCGGCCTTCGCGGCATCGGTCGATGCGGGCAGCGACGAAGCACCGGCCGCCACCTGCACGACGGGCGACTGCGTCCGGGCCGCGGCCTGCGAGCATCCGTCGCGCTAGCGATCCGCGTCGAGGCACGGGGACGACAATGGGGCACGCCCCACTCGCCGCCCCCGCATGCCCTCCACCACGATCCTCTCCGTCTTCGCCCACCGGCCGATCGAGGGCCTGCTCGAGAACCACGCGGCCTATGCGGCGCGCTGGGGCTATGCGCACGAGGCCAGGGACAGCCTGCACGTGTTCGGCGACCGGCAGGCCGAGCTCTACAAGTACCACGCGATCTATGGCGCCCTGCTCGCGCTGGCCGAAGGCGGGCTGCTGCTGGTGCTCGACGAGTTCTCGGTGATCTACGGCCGGCAGAAGCTCGAGGAGGTGGCGCTGGGCCATGACTTCGTGGTCGTGTCGCAGGAACCCGGCGCCGGCCTGCCCACATCGAGCGGGATGATCCTGCGCAACACCGCCGAGGTCCGCGAGCGGCTGCGGCTGCTGGTGTTCCGTCTGTCGGTGAGCGTGGCGGGCGACCCGGACACGCTGGGCAAGTCCGCCGGCGAGCACCTGGGCGAGGCCTTCGCCGTGCATCCGCTCGAGAACCGCCTGGCCAACGGCTACTACAGCAGCATCCAGGCCGTCTGGGACGGCGGCGGCCGCGTCGCCATCGACCAGTTGCCGAAGGTGGTGCCGCTGGTCGCGCATGCCGCGCCGCGCTGGGAACGCCAGCATGGCGTGTGGCTGCCGACCTATGGCTACGACTTCCGCTACGTCAGCGTGCTGCTCGAGCAGGCGCGGGCCTTCGAGGAGGAACGGCCGCTCGACCTGCCGGCGCAGTGGGAGCAGGCCGCGCAGGAGGCACGGGGAGGCGAGTTGCACCTGAACCCGCAGGCGAAGATCGCCTTCGTCTCGTTCTACGACGCCAAGGTCGCGGGCTACGGCCGCATCCACGAAGACAACCTCGCGCGCTACTGCGAGCGCCACGGCTATGCCCATCACCTCTATCGCGAGCTGCCGGCCTTCGTGCCGGCGGGCGTGCAGGCCAACTGGGCCAAGATGCACCTGGTGCGCGAGCATCTGGCGCAGCACGAGCAGCTGTTCTGGATCGACGCCGACATCCTCGCGATCAACCAGCGTCTCGGCGTCGAGGACGTGCTCGGCGCGCGCGACTTCGTGATCGGCATGGACCACAGTGCCTGGCCCGCGAACTCGGGGCTGATGGGCTTCAGGCCCGGGCCGCGCATGCGGCAGTTCGTCGACCATGTCTGCGCGGCCATCGAAGCCGCGCCCGACAAGTCGAACGTCTATGCCGGCGGTGGCGACCAGGCCAGCGTGCTCGCGGGCATGCGCCATTTCGGGCTCGAGAACGCCGAGCACGTGATCGACGCGATCTCGCTCGCGCCGGCGCCGATCTACGCGACCCGCGACAGCCGCTTCGTGCACTTTCCGTCGCAGATCAATGCCTACCGGGCCGAGGCGATGCGGGCCTGGGACCGGTGGAGCCACGAACGCTGAAACCTCAGACGTTCTTCGCAAAGATGATGAAGCCCGTGCGGTCCGCGACCTTGTCGTAGAGCCGCTGCCCCGCGAGATTGGTCTCGTGCGTCTGCCAGTAGACGCGCTTCAAGCCGGCCTGCCGCGCACGCTCGTACACGCCCTCGATCAACTGCCGGCCCACGCCCTGCCCGCGCAGCGAGGGCAGCGTGAACAGGTCCTGCAGATAGCAGGTCGGCTCGATGCGCGTGGTGCTGCGGTGGAACAGGTAGTGCGTGAGGCCGACCAGCCGGCCCTCGCGCTCGGCCACGAGCGCATGCACGGGCTCGTAGGCGTCGAAGAAGCGCTGCCAGGTGGCCTGCGTGATCGCGTCGGGCAAGGCCGTCGGGCCCTCGCGCTCGTAGAAGGCGTTGTAGCCGTCCCACAGCGGCTTCCAGTCGGCGTAGTCGTCGCGCGTGGGCGGGCGGATCACGAGGGTCGAGTTCATGGCGTGTGCAATGCGCGGGTGCGCGTCGGGCGAAAAGCCGGCATTGCAACACGAACGGGCTGGGGCTCGGCTAAGGATTCGCTGAAGACGTCACGCTCAGGAAGAATTCCTCGAGTGCCGCTGCCGGCAGGTGGCCGCGCAGCCCGATCGCGACCACCGCCGCGCCTTCGGCATCGAGCGGCGCGGCAGCCCGCCGCAGCATGCCGTGGCGGCCCGCGTACTGGACTTCGGACCAGGTCTCGACACCGCCCTCGGCCTCGATCTTCAGCAGGCCCTTGAGCCGCAGCACGCCGGGCGGCATCGCGCGCATCCAGGCGCGCAAGGCCTCGGGCGCGAACGTGGCCGAAGGCCGCGCGCTCCAGGTCGCGAACTGCGCGCCATGGTCGGCGTGGTGCGCGTGCGCGTGCTCGTGATCGTGGCCGCAGCCCGGCACATCGCAATGCGCATGCGACATGGCCTGGCCCTGCAGCCCCGAGGCCAGCACGAGCGGCAGGTCCGACTGCGTGGTTGCGATCCGCGGCGTGCCCGGCACGGTCGCCTCGAGCCAGGCCGTGGCCGCGGCCAGCGCGGCATCGCCCGCGATGTCGGTCTTGTTGAGCACCACGAGGTCGGCCGACTTCGCCTGCCGCGCCAGCGTGTCGGCCAGCAGCGGATCGCGCGACTGCGCGGCGACCGCGCTCGCATCGACCAGCACCAGCACGGCCTGCAGGCTCAGCTCGGGCGCGGCCATGCCGATCTGCGCGATGCGCCAGGGGTCCGACACGCCGCTGGCCTCGATCACCACGGCGTCGAACGGCGGCTCGGCGTCGATCGTGCCTTGCAGCGCGCGCCCGAGGTCGTCACCGATCTGGCAGCAGACGCAGCCGTTGGTGAGCGCGACGGTGTCGCCATGGCGCGCGGCGATCAGGCCGGCATCGATGTTGAGCGCGCCGAAGTCGTTGACCAGCACCGCCATGCGCAGGCCCTCGGCCTCGGCCAGCCAGCGGTTGAGCAGCGTGGTCTTGCCGGCGCCGAGAAAGCCGCCGACGACAGTAAGCGGCAGCCGCCCAGTGCTCATGCCTCGAACACGCGGCCCGACAGCACCGTGCCCCACACGCGCAGGTCCTTGAGCCGCATCGGGTCGATGGCCAGCGGATCCTCCTCGAGCACGCAGAAGTCGGCGCGCTTGCCGCATTCGATGCTGCCGATCTCGCCATCGAGCTTGAGGGTCCAGGCCGCGCCCAGCGTGATGGCGCGCAGTGCCTGCTCGACCGTGATGCGTTCGGCCGCACCGAGCACGCGGCCCTTGGGCGTGACGCGGTTGACCGCGCACCAGGCGGTGAACAGCGGGCCCAGCGGCGTGACCGGCGCGTCGGAATGGATCGCCAGCGGCACGCCCGCGGCGAGCGCACTGCCGCAAGCATCGAGCCGGTTGGCGCGGTCGGGGCCCATGGTCATCTCGTAGTGCTGGTCGCCCCAGTACCAGATGTGGTTGGCGAACAGGTTGGCGCACAGGCCCAGCGCGGCCATGCGGCGGAACAGCGGCGCGTCGATCATCTGGCCGTGCTGCAGCGTGTGGCGGTGGTCGGGGCGCGGCGCGCGCGCGAGCACGCGGCCGATGGCGTCGATTGCGACCTCGCTGGCCTCGTCGCCGTTGGTGTGGGTGTGGATGGTGAGGCCGGCGCGGTGGTAGGTCTCGAAGTCGGCTTCGTACTGCGCGGGCGCGGTCACCCAGATGCCGTTGGGCGCGCCGTTGAAATGGCCGGGCCAGCGCAGCCGCGCCGAGAAGCCCTGGATCGAGCCGTCGAGCATCATCTTCACGAGGCCGTAGCGCAGCCGGTCGGTGTTGCGCGGCATCAGCGCCTGCACATGCTCCGCGCCTTGCGCCGCGCCATGCGTGCCGTGGAAGGCCTGGAACGCGGGCAGGATGCGCACCGCGAAATCCTCGGCGCCGGTGGCGCGCTCGAGCACGCCGCAATCTTCCTCGGTGAGCTTGTTGACCAGGTCGGTCGCGGTGGTCACGCCCTGCATGCAGGCCAGCCGCGCGAAGGAGCGCACGCCGGCCTCGGTCATCGGCGCCAGCAGGCCGGCATTGCCGATCTTGCGCAGCACCAGGAACATCGCGGCCGGCTCCTGCAGTTCGCCCGTGGGCTCGCCCGCGGCCGGCCCGGCGGCGAACTTGACCACGCCCTCGACCTCGTTGTCGCGCGTGATGTCGGCGATGCGCAGCATCGCGCTGTTGACGTTCATGAGGTGGCCGTTGGCATGGCCGATGACGATCGGCCGCGTGGCGCTCGCGCGGTCGACGTGCTCCACCGTCATGCGCTCGCCGCCGAAGTAGATCGGATCGAAGCCCCAGGCCACCAGCGGCTCGGACTCGGGCCGGCCCTCGGCCTGCATGCGCGCGGCGATCTCGGCCAGGCGCGCGACCACGGCCTCCATCGAGCGCAGGCCGCTCCAGACCTTGCCCTGCGGATCGCGCCGGTCGAACCAGCCGAGGTACGCCCAGTCCCACATGCTGCCTTCCTTGAGGTGGCAGTGGCCCTCGACCAGTCCCGGCATCAGCACCTTGGACGCGAAGCGCTCGTCGAGCGCGAAGTCGCCCCAGGCGCGCATGTCGTCGAGCGAGCCGACCGCGAGCACGCGGCCCTCGCGCACCGCGACATGGGTGGCCTCGGGCTGCATCGGGTTCATCGTGAGGATCTTGCGGGCGCTGTAGACGGTGGTGGCGGTCATGGATTCGGGAAGGAGGATGGACGGGGCGCGACGCGATGTTCGCGCGGATTCAATCGGCTTGCAGGCGCAGGGGCGGCAGCGGCAGGCCGTCGGCCAGCCCGACGCGGCGGCAGCGCACCCAGTGGCCGGGCACCACCTCGCGCAGCGGCGGCGGCTCGGCCGCGCAGGCCGGCTCGGCCACCGGGCAGCGGCCGGCGAAGCGGCAGCCGTGCGGCGGATCGATCGGGCTCGGCGGATCGCCCGTGAGCTTGATGCGGCCCGCGGCGCGGCGCCGGCCGCCGCCCACGGTGGGCACGGCCGACATCAGCGCCACGCTGTAGGGATGCAGCGGCTGCGCGAAGAAGGCGCGCCGCGGCGCGCGCTCCACGATCTGGCCCAGGTACATCACGGCGATGTCGTCGCAGATGTGCTCGACCACCGCCATGTCGTGCGAGATGAACAGGTAGGTCAGGCCCAGCTCGCGCTGCAGCCGCGCGAGCAGGTTGAGGATCTGGGCGCGAATCGCGATGTCGAGCGCCGACACCGGCTCGTCGCAGACCACGAGCTCGGGGTTGGTGGCGAGCGCGCGCGCGATGTTGATGCGCTGGCGCTGGCCGCCCGAGAACTGGTGCGGAAACAGCTGCTGCTGCTCGGGCCGCAGGCCCACGGCCTCGAACAGCTCGGCCACGCGGCGCGTGCGCTGCTCGGGCGTGCCCACCTGCATCAGGTCGAGCGGCGCGCGCACCGCAGCACCGGCGCGCTCGCGCGGGTTGAGCGAGGAGAACGGGTCCTGGAAGATGATCTGCATGCGCGTGCGCGAACGGCGCAGCGCCTCGCCCTCGAGCGCGCCGAGGTCGGTGTCGCCGAGCCGGATGCGGCCACCGGTCAGCGGCGACAGCCGCATCACGGCGAGCGCGGTGGTGGTCTTGCCCGAGCCAGACTCGCCGACCACGGCGAGCGTGCGGCCACGGCGGATCTCGAAGGACACGCCGTCCACCGCCTTCACCACCTCGGGCTTGCGACCCCAGCCGGCCCTGGCGCGCGGGAAGTGCACCTGCAGGTCGTCGACCGCGAGCAGCGTGTCCGCCGGTTCGATCAGGCTCATGCCGCCTCCTCCGCCAGCGCCTCGGCATGCAGCCAGCAGGCCGCGCCGTGCGAGCTGCCGCCATCGCCCTCGCCGGCCAGCGCGAACATCGGCGGCACCTCGTGCGCGCAGCGCGGCATGGCATGGCGGCAGCGCTCGCGGAAGGCGCAGCCGCTGCCCAGTTCCCAGATCGAGGGCACGACGCCGGGGATCTCGGCCAGGTCCTCGCGCGTGTCGTCCTCGAAGGCCGCGCTGCTACCGAGTTCGGGCAGGCAGTCGATGAGGCCGCGCGTGTAGGGATGGCCGGGCGCGGACAGCACCTGGTCGGCGCTGCCCTGCTCGATCACGCGACCCGCATACATCACCATCACGCGGTCGGCCATCTCGGCCACCGCGCCCATGTCGTGCGTGATCAGCAGGATCGCCGTGCCCTTCTCGCGCTGCAGTTCGCGCAGCAGGTCGAAGATCTGCGCCTGCACCGTCACGTCGAGCGCGGTGGTGGGCTCGTCGGCGATCAGGATGTCGGGCCGGCAGGCTAGCGCCATCGCGATCATCACGCGCTGGCGCATGCCGCCAGAGAGCTGGTGCGGATACTCGTCCACGCGCCGCTCGGGCGCGGGGATGCCGACCTGGCGCAGCATCTCGATGGCGCGTTCGCGCGCGGCCTGCGCATCGAGGCCCGCATGCAGCCGCAGCGATTCGCCGATCTGGTCTCCCACGCTGAACACCGGGTTCAGCGAGGTCATCGGTTCCTGGAAGATCATCGAGATGCGGTTGCCGCGCACCTCGCGCATGCGCGCGTCGGTGGCGCGCACCAGGTCCTCGCCCTGGAACAGTACGCGGCCGTCGCGGATGCGCCCCGGCGGCGAGGGAATGAGCCGCAGCAGCGCGAGCGCGGTCATGCTCTTGCCGCAGCCCGACTCGCCGACCACGCACAGCGTCTCGCCGGCGCGCAACTCGAAGTCCACGCCGTTGAGCACCAGCGCCTGGCCGCGGCGGGTCCTGAATTCGACGTGCAGGTCCTGCACGCGCAGCAGTGGCTCGCTCATCTCAGCGCTCCCTCAGCTTGGGGTTGAGGGCATCGTTGAGCCCGTCGCCGATCAGGCTGACCGCGAGCACGGTGACGAAGATCGCGGCGCCGGGAAAGGCCACGGCCCACCAGCACGACAGCACGTACTGGCGGCTCGAGCCGATCATCAGGCCCCAGCTCATCTGGTTCGGGTCGCCCAGGCCGAGGAAGGACAGGCCGGCCTCGAACAGGATCGCCGCGCCGATCGCCAGGGTGGCCGACACCACCAGCGGCGGCAGCGCATTGGGCAGGATCACCTTCCAGATGATGCGGGCGTCGCGCGCGCCGATGGCGCGCTCGGCGCGCACGAACTCCAGCCCCCGGTACTTGAGGAACTCGGCGCGCGTGAGCCGCGCGGTGCCGGTCCAGCTCACGACGCCGATGGCCAGCGTGACCGTGACCAGCGTGGGCGAGAACAGCGTCACCACCACCATCGCGAACAGCAGCGCGGGCAGCACCTGGAAGAACTCGGTGATCTTCATCAGCACCGCGTCGACCTTGCCGCCGTAGTAGCCGGCGAAGGCGCCGAGCGTGATGCCGATCAGCACCGACAGCAGCGCCGCCACCGCGCCCACCAGCAGGGTGGCGCGGCCGCCGTAGATCAGCGCGGTGAGCACATCGCGCCCGAGGTAGTCGCTGCCGAGCCAGGCCTCCTCGCTGAACGGCGGCGTGAGCGGCGCGGCCTTGATCTCGAAGGGATCGGCCGGATAGAGCCAGGGACCGGCGATCGCGACCGCGAGCACGATCAGCAGCAGCACCATGCCGGCGATGGCCGCGGGGTTGCGCAGGAACATGCGCGCGGCCTCGATGCCGGGGTGTTCGGCGCGCGGGCCGGCGGTGGCGCTCGTGCGCGCGGGCGCCACCGGCTTCGCGGCGGGCGCCGGGTCTGGGTCGAGGGTCATCGTGGAGGTCGCATTCATCGGGGAGGCGTCACGCGGTCTTGATGCGCGGATCGATCAGGCGGTAGCAGAGGTCCGTGAGCTGGTTCATCACCACCACCACGATGGAGGAGAACAGCAGCACGCCGAGGATGGTCGGGTAGTCACGCCGCAGCACCGAGTCGAAGGCCAGGCGGCCGAGCCCCGGCCAGTTGAAGACGGTCTCGACCAGGATCGCGCCCGCGAGCACGTTGCCGAACTGCAGCCCGAGCACCGTCACCACCGGCAGCAGCGCGTTGCGCAGCGCATGCTTGTAGAGCACCACGCGCTCGGCCAGGCCCTTGGCGCGCGCGGTGCGGATGAAGTCGGATCCGAGCACGTCGAGCATCGACGAACGCGCGAGCCGGCTGTACTGCGCGAGATAGACCAGGCTCAGCGTGATCGTGGGCAGCACCAGGTGGTGCGCGACGTCGAGCACGTCGGCCAGGCCGCCGCCGGTGGCGTCGATGGAGCGCATGCCGGCCACCGGCAGGATCGGGAACACCGAGGCCAGCAGGATCACCAGCATGATGCCGATCCAGAACACCGGCGCCGCGAAGCCCACCAGCGACAGCACGGTGATGAACTGCGACAGCAGCCCGTTGGGCCGGCGCGAGGACAGCACGCCGAGCGCCGTGCCGACGATGAAGGCCAGCAGCACCGAACTCAGCACCAGCAGCAAGGTCGCGGGCACGCGCTCGGCGATCATCTGCGTGACCGGCAGGTTGAAGAAGTAGGAATAGCCGAGGTCGCCGCGCAGCACCTTGCCGAGGTAGACGCCGAGCTGCACCGGCAGCGGCCGGTCGAGGCCGTACTGCGTGCGCAGCTCGGCCATGAGCTCGGGTGACATGCCGCCGCTCGCGCCCGCGATGGTCTCGACCGGATCGCCCGGTGCCGCGTGCACCAGCACGAAGTTCAGCACCACCACCGCGAGCACCAGGGCGAGGCCCTGCAGCAGGCGCGAGGCGGCGTAGCGGAGCATGCCCATGTGCGCCCCGCCTTACTTGAGGTAGACCTCGTCGAGCGGCGACAGCGGTCCCCAGATGGTGGTGGGCACGTTGCCGACCTTCTTGCTGGTGATCGTGTGGTAGGGCACCTGGTTGATGAACTCGATCGGCAGCTCGTCGGTCACGATCTTCTGGAAGGTGGCGTAGTAGGCCTTGCGCTGCGTCGGGTCGGTCAGGCCGCCGGCGGTGTTGAGCAGCTCGTCGACCTTCGGGTTGGCATAGGACTGGGTGTTGGTCCAGACGATGGGCTTGATGTTGGTCGACAGGTAGGTGCGGTGCACGCCGATGATCGGATCGCCCCAGTTGAAGACCGCGTCCATCGACATGTCGAAGTCGTGCGTGGCCAGCCGCTTGGCCCAGGCCGGGAAGTCGGCCGAGGCGCGCACCTCCACCGTGATGCCCACCTTCTTGAGCTGGCCGCGCACGTACTCGGCCACGTTCTTCTGCTGGTCGTCGCCGCCGGGCAGGTAGTCGATGGTGAGCTTGAAGCGCTCGCCGTTGGCGCCGGCCTTGTAGCCCGCGGCATCGAGCATCTCGCCGGCCTTCTTGAGGTCGAGCGGATAGCGCACCAGGTCGTTGACCGCGAACGGGCTGCTGGCCACCAGCGGGCCGTCGGACACGGTGGCGAAGCCGCCCATCAGCGCCTTGGTGATGAAGTTCTTGTCGATCGAGTGCGCGATCGCCTTGCGCACCTGCAGGTCGGACAGCGGCTTCTTCGCGGTGTTGAAGGCCAGCCAGTTGAGCGGGCCGATGCCGTCGTAGCCCTTGGGCGTGAGCGACACGCGCGGATCGCTGGCGAAGCGCTTGAGGTCGGTGGGCAGGGTCGCGAAGGGCAGCATCTGGATGTCGCCACGCTCCACGCCGAGCACCAGGCTCGCCATGTCGGGCGTGATGCTCACGATGACCTTGTCGAGGTAGGGCTTGCTGGGCAGGAAGAACTTGTCGAAGCGCTCCATCACGATGCGCTGCGAGGGCTTGAACTCCGTGACGCGGAACGGGCCCGAGCCGACCACGTCGGTGCTGTTGCGCGGATGGTTCTTGAGGTCGGTGCCGTCGCCGTAGATGTGCTTGGGCAGGATCGGGCACAGCGCGGGCGACATCGCGAGCACGATCGCCGGATGCGGCGCGCTCATGCGGATGATGGCGGTGTAGGGATCGGGCGTGTCGACCTTCTCGACCGGGCCCAGCATGGTGGTGAAGGGATGGTTGGCCTTGATGGCCATGATCGAGAACGCGACGTCGGCCGAGGTGATGGGCTTGCCGTCGTGGAACACGGCGTTCTTGCGCAGGTTGAGCGTGAGCGACTTCGCGTCGTCGGCGAGCTTCCACGATTCGGCCAGGTAGGGCTGCGGGTTCCACTTGTCGTCGAAGCGCAGCGGGCTCGCGAAGATCTGCGCCGAGGGCAGCGCAGTGGCGATGCCCGACTGCACGGCGCCGTTGAGGTGGCGCGGCGTCTGCGTGCTGCCGATCACCAGCGTGCCGCCACGCTTGGGTTCTTGCGCGGCGGCGGGCAGGGAGCACAGCGCGAGCGCGGCCAGCGAGGCCGCCGACAACAGGGTGACACGGCGCGTGAAGCGGGAGAGCGGAAACGGCATGCGGGACCTCTGGATGGCTACTCGAAGATGAAGCGGCGCGCGGTGCGGCGCCGACGAGATCGACGATAGGCCCGCGAGCAGGTGCCACGAAGAGCCACGTGGCACCGATCCGCAGGGCCAGACGCTGCGGGTTTGCCCCGTTGTGCGGCGTGCGATGCGCCGTTTGCGGGAAGGCGCACCGGATGCGGGAGCGCGCTGGTGCCGGCGCGCGCTACTTCTCGTCCTTGAGCCAGTACCACTTGTAGAGCATGCGCTGGCCCATGCGGCGGAACGGCGCGAAGGCCTGCGACTCGACCAGGCCCATCACGTTGGGGAAGGGCAGCGGCGAGTCGTAGATCGGCAGCTCGAACACCTCGCGGCCCGCATCGCGGCCCGCGATGCGCTCGGCCAGGCGCTTGCCGGCCCAGGTCGAGAACGAGACGCCGTTGCCGCCATAGCCCACCGCGTACCAGATCTTCTTCGACGCATCGGGCTGCGTGATGCGCGGCATCATGTCGTGGCTCATGTCGACCCAGCCCCACCACGAGTGGTCGATGCGGATGTTGGCGAGCGGCGGAAACTTGCGCGCGATCGCGTCGGTGAGCAGCTTCAGGTGCACCGGCGCCTCGGCATCGGCGCCGCTGACCGAGCTGCGGCTGCCGATCTGCAGCCGGTTGCCCTCGAGCAGCCGGTAGTAGAAGCGCAGCGTGCGCGTGTCGGTGAGGAAGGTCTTGGAGCGGAAGTTGGTGGCCTTGAGCTCGGCCTCGGTGAGCTCGCGCGTGACCACCGAGTTCGAGAGGATCGGCATCACGCGGTTCTTCAACAGCGGGCTCAGCGCCTGGCCCGTGTAGCCGCCGGTGCACACCGCCACGCGGCGCGCGCGCACCGTGCCGCCGGGCGTGCGCAGGTGGTGCACGCCGTCGATGGTCTGCCAGCCCTGCACCGGGCTCGAGGTGTGGACCTTCACGCCGAGCGCGCGTGCGCGCCGCAGCAGCCCGAAGGTGAACTTCAGCGGATGGATGCCCACGCCCTCGGCCTCGAACATCGCGCCCACGGTCTCGCGCTCGTCGCAGTAGTCGCTGCGCACTTCCTCGGCGCTCATCATGCGCGTGGCATAGCCGAAGGTGTCGCGCATCAGCGCGGCCTCGGCGGCGAGCACCGGCAGCTTCTCGCGGCGGTGCGCGAGGTAGAGGTGGCCGCCGTCGAAGGCATCGCAGTCGATCTGCTGCGCGAGCGCCTTGAAGTTCTCGAAGCCCGCGCGGATCTCGGCGTCGAGCTTCTTCGCGGTATCGAGGCCCCAGCGCGCGATCCACTGCGAGCGCTTGAGGCGGCCGCTGGCGTTCTGGCCCTGGCCGCCGCTGCGGCTCGAGCAGCCCCAGGCCGCCTGGTTGGCCTCGAGCACGGTGGCGCGGATGCCGTGCTCCTGCGCGAGGTAGAGCGCGGTCGACATGCCGGTGGCGCCCGAGCCCACGATCGCCACGTCGACGTCGATGTCCTGCACCAGCGGGCCGTCGTCCTCGGGCGGCGTGCCCGCGCTCGCAACCCACCAGGTGGGCGCATAGGCGCGGCCGGCGCCGGGGTCGGGCGCGAGCAGCGGGTCGTAGCGCGGGTCGTAGGGCCGCGAGGGCGTGGCGGGCACGGGCTCGGCGGAAGCGAAGTGCGTGGCGGTACCGGTCGTCATGGCCTTGTCTACTTGGCCGCGGGCAGGTTCGGCCTTGCCTTGCGGAACACGTTCTTGAGCTGGATCTTCCCGTCCTTGAAGGTGAAGACGTCGATGCCATCGGTCTCGATGCGGCTGCCGTCGGCGGCGGTGCCGGTGAAGGTCCACTGCGAGGTGCCGAAGTCGCCGTGCACGAAATGCACGCCGTCGATCCACTGCGCGTCGGGCACGGCCTGCCAGGCGGCCGCGAAGGCCTTGCGCACGGCCTCGGTGCCCGTGTGGCGGGTGCCGCAGGCATCGGGGCCGGCGGCGGTCTGGAACACGCAGTCGTCGCTCATGAAGCTCATCAGCGCATCGATGTCGTGGCGGTTCCAGGCCGCGCTGAAGGCGGCGAGGGTGTCGGTGGTCACGGGCGGGAAAGAAGAGGACATGGCGCTCGGATTGAAGTCTTTGGGGAATGAATGGAGCCGAGGGTAGGCAGCGGGCGGGACGCGCGATAGGGCCAGATGCGGGGATTCGACCGAGCCAGAGCGCACCGGCATGCGCGCTCGCCAGAGGCCTGCCCTAAACTGCGGCGACCATGGCAAGCCATCCCCGAGCCACCCAGTGGGCGCAGCTCTTCGCGCTGCCCGACCAGCCCGCGCTGCCGCTGCAGGCGCGGCTGCGCGCCGCGGTGGTGCAGGCCATCCTCGAGGACCACCTGAGCCCGGGCGCGTCGCTGCCCTCCTCGCGCGAGCTCGCGGTGCTGCTGGGCCTGAGCCGCAACACCGTGACCTCGGCCTACCTGCAGCTGATCGACGAGGGCTTTCTCGAGGCGCGTCCGCGCAGCGGCGTGTTCGTGGCGCGCAATGCGCGCCCGCCCGCGGCGGCGCCGGCCGAACCGCTGGTGGGACGCAGCGGGCAGTCGGGCCAGCCGCCCGACTGGTCGCAGCGCGTGCTGCGCTCGCTGGTGGACCAGCCCACGCTGTCCAAGCCCGAGCGCTGGCGCGACTATCCCTATCCCTTCGTCTACGGCCAGCACGACCCGCTGCTGTTTCCGACCGAGGACTTCCGCGAGTGCTGCGCGCGCAGCCTGGCGCGCTCGCAGCTGCAGCACTGGACGCCCGACTTCGAGACCGACGACGTGCCCGACCTGATCGAGCAGATCCGCACGCGCCTGCTGCCCAAGCGCGGCGTGTTCGCGCTCAAGGAGGAGATCATCGTCACGCTCGGCGCGCAGCATGCCTACTACCTGCTGGCCGACACGCTGTTCGACACCCACACGCGCGTGGGCCTCGAGGAGCCCGGCCATCCGCATGCGCGCAACAGCTTCTCGCTGCGCCAGCCCAGGTGGGTGGAGGTGGCGGTCGATGAAGACGGGCTGGTGGTCGATGCATTGCCCGCGGCCGACTACCTGTTCGTCACGCCCTCGCACCAGAGCCCGACCACCGCCACCCTGAGCCTGGAGCGCCGCCAATGGCTGCTGCGCAAGGCCGAGCTGCAGGACTTCGTGATCATCGAGGACGACTACGAGGCCGAGAACCTCTACGAGGGCACGCCGATGCCGGCGCTCAAGAGCCTGGACAAGACCGGACGCGTGATCTACGTGGGCTCGGTATCGAAGAGCCTGTCGCCCGCGCTGCGGCTGGGCTTCATCGTCGCGCCGCGCGCGCTGATCAAGGAGCTGCGCGCCATCCGTCATGCGATGGTGCGGCATCCGAGCGCGTTCCTGCAGCATGCCTATGCGCTGTTCCTCTCGCTGGGCCATCACGAGTCGCATGCGCGGCGCGTGAACCACGCGATGCAGGAACGGCTCGCGCTGGCGGCGCAGGCGCTGCGCGACCACCTGCCCGATTTCGAGTTCAGGCTGCCGCAGGGCGGCGCGTCGCTGTGGGTGCGCGCGCCGGCCTGGGTCGACGCGGGCGAGCTGTCGCTGATGGCGCGCAGCCACGGCGTGCTGATCGAGGCCGGCGACGTGTTCTTCGCGAAGCCGCCCTATCCGTGCCCCTTCTTCAGGCTGCGGCTGTCGTCGATACCGGCGGCGCAGATCTCGGCCGGCATCCGCGCGCTGGGGCTGGCGGTGGAAGAGCTCGCGGCCGCGCGCGGCGAGCGCCGTCCCGCGGGCGGGCGCACGCACTGAAGAAGCTGAAAAAGCGCCCATGAAAAAGGCCGCGACATGCGCGGCCTCGTTGCTGGGCGATCGGCGAACCGATCAGCTCGGCTCGGGCGTCTTGAACAGCGCCGCGATCTTGCGCTTGCTCTTGATGTTGCTCGACACGCCGGTGCGCGCGGGCGCGGCCTTGGCCGCGGCTTCCCAGGCCGGCGCGGCCTCGCTGTTGCTGGTGCCGGGCTCGTAGGGCTTGTCGAAGAAGGGATCGCGCGGCGCCGAGGGCGCGCGGTGCGGGCGTCCGCCGCCGCGCCGCGCATCGCTGCCGTAGCCACGTTCGCGCGGCTGGTCGAGCACGTCGCGCGCATCGCCGGCCTCGCCCTCTTCGCGCCAGTGGCGGCGGCCGTCGTTGATGCGGCCGCGCGGGCGGTCTTCCTCGAACTCGACCGGCTCGAGCTCGATCTTCTTCTTGATCAGCTTCTCGATGTCGGCCACCAGGCGCGCATCGTTGCCGCCGCTCGCGAAGCTCACGGCCAGGCCCGAGGCGCCGGCACGGCCCGTGCGGCCGATGCGGTGCACGTAGTCCTCGGCGTTGAACGGGATGTCGAAGTTGAAGACCGCGGGCACGTCCTTGATGTCGAGGCCGCGGGCCGCGACGTCGGTGCACACCAGCAGGTCGACCTCGCCGGCCTTGAAGGCGGCAAGCGCCTTCAGGCGCTCGTCCTGGCTCTTGTCGCCATGCAGCGCCGAGGTGCGCAGGCCGTCGCGCTCGAGCGTGCGCGCGAGCCGGGCGCAGCCCAGCTTGCTGTTGACGAACACGAAGGCCTGTGTGATGCCGCGCTGGCGCACGATCTGCTTGAGCGCGCGGCGCTTGTCGTCGTCGGACACGCTGTAGAAGTGCTGCTCGACGGTGGAGGCGGTCTCGTTGGGACGCGCCACCTCGATGGTCACCGGGTTCTGCAGGTAGCTGCCGGCCAGGCGCTTGATCTCGGGCGAGAAGGTGGCCGAGAACAGCAGCGTGGTGCGCTGCTTGGGCAGGTAGCTGAGGATGCGCTGCAGGTCGGGCAGGAAGCCGATGTCGAGCATGCGGTCGGCCTCGTCGAGCACCACGTACTCGACCTGGTTGAGCACCGCGTTCTTGGCCTCGATGTGGTCGAGCAGCCGGCCCGGCGTGGCCACCAGCACCTCGACGCCCTTCTTCAACTCCAGCGTCTGCGGCTTCATGTCGATACCGCCGAACACCACCGTGCTGCGCAGGTTGGTGTACTTGGCATAGAGCTTGATCTGCTGCGCCACCTGGTCGGCGAGTTCGCGCGTGGGCAACAGCACGAGGGCCCGCACCGGATGCCGCGCGGGCGAGGTGGAGGCGTTCTCGTGCTTGAGCATGCGCTGCAGCAGGGGCAGCGAGAACGCCGCGGTCTTGCCGGTGCCGGTCTGCGCTGCGCCCATCACGTCCTGGCCCGAAAGCACGACCGGAATGGCCTGCTCCTGGATCGGCGTCATGGTCTCGTAGCCCATTTCGGCCACGGCACGCGCCAGCGGAGCCGCCAGCGATAGGTTGGAGAAGGAACTTGTCATTGAGCCCGCTATTGTCGCACTGCCGCAAAAAACGGCAGTGACCGCGCGATGACAACGTCCGCTTTCACGGCATTGCTATTTATTCAATAGCAAACAACGTAGCACTGGCGCGCGGTCCAAGATGTCGCGCTGTCAGGCAATCGTGTGCAACCATCAGAGGTTGCGCGCGTTGAAGGTGTCGCAGGCCTGCACGCTGCCCGTTTGATAGCCGGTTCCGAACCAGCGCTGGCGCTGCGCGCTGGTACCGTGCGTGAAGCTGTCGGGCACCACCGCGCGCCCCGCGGAGCGCTGCAGGGCGTCGTCGCCGATCTTCTGCGCGGCATTCATCGCGGACTCGATGTCGCCCGGGTCGAGCCACTTCTTCGACTCCTGCGAGTGGTGCGCCCAGATGCCCGCGAAGCAGTCGGCCTGCAGCTCGACGCGCACGCTCATCGCGTTGTTCTGGCTCTGGCTCAGGCGCCGGCGCATGCCGTCGACCTTGGCCGTGATGCCGAGCTCGTCCTGCACGTGATGGCCGACCTCGTGCGCGATCACATAGGCCTGCGCGAACTCGCCCGGCGCGCCGAGCTGGTTCTTGAGCGTGTCGTAGAAGCCGAGGTCGATGTAGACCTTCTTGTCGCCCGGGCAGTAGAACGGCCCCATGGCCGATTCGCCGGTGCCGCAGGCCGTGGGCGTGGCGCCGCGGAACAGCACGAGGCGCGGCGCGTGGTAGGTACCGCCGTTCTTCTGGAAGATGTCGCTCCAGACCACCTCGGTGTTGCGCAGCACGGTGCTGACGAAGGCGGCCTCGCGGTCGTTGGCCGGCGGCTTGGGCGCCGGGCCCTGTTGCTGCTGCTGCACCGGTGCCGGGCCGCCGCCACCGCTGAGCAGGCTCAGCACGGTGAGCGGATTGATGCCGAAGACCCAGCCCGCGATCAGCGCGACGGCGATGGTGCCGATGCCGATCCCGCGGCCGCCGATGAAGCCGCCGCCACCACCACCGCCACCCTCGCCGCGGCGGTCTTCCACGTTGTCGGATTGCTCGTTGCCTTCCCATCTCATCGCACGCTCCTTGCCGGCCTCTTGCTGGGGTTTTGGCCGGTGATCGCCGGATGGTAGCGGCCCCGGCGCGTGCCGGGGTAACCGGGCGTCAGCGCAGGCCGCGCGCGCATGGCGGAGACGCGCTCGAACGCCGGATCAGGTCTTGGGCAGCGTCACGCCGCGCTGGCCCTGGTACTTGCCGCCGCGGTCCTTGTAGCTGGTCTCGCAGACCTCGTCGCTCTCGAAGAACAGCACCTGGGCGCAGCCCTCGCCCGCATAGATCTTGGCCGGCAGCGGCGTGGTGTTGCTGAACTCGAGCGTCACGTAGCCTTCCCATTCGGGCTCGAAGGGCGTGACGTTGACGATGATGCCGCAGCGCGCATAGGTGCTCTTGCCCAGGCAGATGGTCAGCACGTTGCGCGGGATGCGGAAGTACTCGACGGTGCGCGCCAGCGCGAAGCTGTTGGGCGGGATGATGCAGTAGTCGCCGTGCATGTCGACGAAGCTCTTCTCGTCGAAGTTCTTCGGGTCGACCACCGTGCTGTGGATGTTCGTGAAGACCTTGAATTCGGGCGCGCAGCGGATGTCGTAGCCGTAGCTCGAGGTGCCGTAGCTGATGATCTTGTGGCCGTCGGACTCGCGCACCTGGCCGGGCTCGAAGGGCTCGATCATGCCGTGCTGCTCGGCCATGCGCCGGATCCATTTGTCGCTCTTGATGCTCATATGCGGTCGCTGCTGCGGGGGGAACGGGCGCGAATTGTGGCACGGCAGGCAGCGCCGCCCTGCCCCGCCTACCCAGCCTGCGAGATCACCGTGCGCTCGACCAGCCGGTCGTCGCCCAGCACGATCAGCGCGAACAGCAGCTCCTCGAGGCCGTTCGCCCGCGCGGTCTTGCGCTCCAGCAGCGGCGTGGCCTTGGGATTCAGCACCAGGAAGTCGGCCTCGCAGCCCGGCTGCAGGTTGCCGACCACGCCGTCGAGCCCCAGCGCGCGCGCCGCGCCGCCGGTGTGGCGCCACCAGAGTTCCGAGGGCGCGATGCTCAGGCCGGCCTTGGTCTGGCCCTCGCGGCCCACGTAGTAGGCGGCCATCATGGTGTGGAAGGGGCTGAAGCTGGTGCCGCCGCCCACGTCGCTGGCCAGGCCGTAGGGGTGGCCCACCTGGTCGGCCCGGCCGAAGTCGAAGAAGCCGCTGCCCAGGAACAGGTTGCTGGTCGGGCTCACGGCCGCGGCGGTCTTCGTCTCGCGCAGCAGCGCGCGGTCGGTGTCGTCGAGGTAGATGCAGTGCGCGTAGACGGCGCGCTCGCGCATCAGGCCGAAGCCGGCGTAGACGTCGAGGTAGGAACGCGCCTGCGGATACAGCTCGCGCACCCAGGCCACCTCGTCGCGGTTCTCGGCCACGTGCGACTGGATCCAGGTGTCGGCGTACTTCGCGGCCAGCTCGCCGGCGCCGCGCATCTGCGCGTCGGTGCTCGCGGGCGCGAAGCGCGGCGTGATGGCGTAGCCGAGCCGGTCGACGCCGTGCCACTTGCGGATCAGCGCCTCGGAATCGATCAGGCTCTGCTCGGTCCGGTCGCGCACGCCGTCGGGCGAGTTGCGGTCCTGCAGCACCTTGCCGGTGATCATGCGCAGGCCGCGGCGCCGGGCGTCCTCGAAGAAGGCATCGACCGAGGCCACGTGCGAGGTCGCGAAGGTCAGCGAGGTGGTGACGCCGTTGCGCAGCAGTTCGTCGAGGAAGAAGCCGGCCACTTCCTTCGAATGGGCCGGGTCGGCGAAGCGGCTCTCGGCCGGGAAGGTGTAGTTCTCGAGCCAGGGCAGGAGGCCCGGCGAGGGCGAACCGATGATGTCGGTCTGCGGGAAATGGATGTGCATGTCCACGAAGCCCGGCGCGAGGATGCGCCCCGGCAGGTGCGTGGTGTGGACCTCGGGATGGCGCGGCGCCACGGCGGCGTGGCTGCCCGCATCGAGCACGCGCTGGCGGCCGGCGGCATCGGGGCCGACGACCAGCAGGCCGTCTTCGTCGAACTGGGGGAGACCTGCGGCATCGAAGCGCAGCAGGGAGGCGCGGTAGGCTTTTTTCATCGTGGAGACCGAGCGTAATGCAGCCTCGCGCCGCCGCAATTTCCATGCGCGTATGAGCGCTATATGGCGCGCCGCCTGCGGGTTATCCCGAGGCCGGGGCCTGGAAACGGCGAAGCCGGGCCATGGCGGCCCGGCCGGAAAACCCCGACGCCCGCGGTCTCAGGACTTCGCGAGCACCTTGCCGAGCGCGAACACCGAGTTCGGCACGTTGGTCGGGCGGGCGACGCTGGGCGCGGCCTGGCGCGAGGTCGCGTGACGGACCACCGCGGGCGCCTTGGCCTGGGTCGCGTTGCGCGCGAGCTGCTCGTCCATCAGGTGCTGCAGCGTGACCGAATCGAGGAACTCCACCATGCGGCTGTTGAGCGATGCCCAGAGCTCGTGCGCGGTGCAGCGCACGCCTTCTTCCTCGCTCGCGGAGGCCGAGGACGGCGCCGCTTCGGCGGCATCGACCGCGAACACGATGTCGGCCACCGTGATGCGGGCGGCCTTGCGGCCCAGCGAGTAGCCGCCGCCCGGGCCGCGCGTGGAGGCGACCAGTTCGTGCCGGCGCAGCTTGCTGAACATCTGCTCCAGATAGGACATCGAAATCTTCTGCCGCAGGCTGATGGCAGCCAGCGTGACCGGACCGGTGGTCTGGTGCAGGGCCAGATCGATCATGGCGGTGACCGCAAAGCGGCCCTTGGTGGTGAGACGCATCTCATCTCTCCTTCGTGCTTCTTGTAGACGTGAGGCCATTGCGGCCCCGGGGCGAAGCTTCCTTTGTTGTTATGCGTTCTTCCAGAAACTCGACGCCGGAGTATCGGGCCTCGCGGACCGACTACCGGCAGATCCCGCCATTGTCGGCGAAAGATCTGCCTTTTTGGCACCGGAAAAGCACTGAAGCCTTCCCGAACACCGGCATAGGCCTGTCCGACACGAAAAACGGCATTCGGTTCCCGAACCCGCCGACGGGCGTTCCGCTCAGCGCGCGATCCGCCCCTGCACGCCCTCGGCCAGCCAGTTCATCCGCAGGATCTGCTCGTCGGACAGCTGGCTGCCCTTGGCGATGACGGTGCGGCCCTCGTTGTCGCGCACCTCGGCCGCCACGGCGCGGAACGGCTGCAGCCGGCCGGCCGCGATGTCCTGCTGGCGCGCCAGCACCTCCTGCTGCACGGCCTGGGGCACCCTGGTGCCGAAATCGCCGACCCGGATCATTCCTTCCTTCACGCCGCCCCAGAGGTTGGCGCTCTTCCAGCTGCCGTCGAGCACCGCGCGGGCGCGCTGGGTGTAGTAGCCGCCCCACTGGTGCGTGACCGCGACCACCTGGGCGTCGGGCGCGATCTTGCGCATGTCGGAGTGGTAGGCGATCGCCAGCTTGCCGCGCTCCTGGGCCGCCGCCATCACCGCGGTCGAGCCGGTGTGGAAGGCGATCACGTCCACCGACTGGTTGAACAGGGTCATGGCCGCGTCGCGCTCCTTCGGCGGATCGAACCACTCGTTGAGCCAGACCACGCGCACGGTGGCCTTCGGATTCACCGAACGCATGCCGAGCGTGAAGGCGTTGATGCCCTGCAGCACCTCGGGAATCGGGAAACCCGCCACGTAGCCCGCGACGTTGCTCTTCGTCATGCGCCCGGCCGCCACGCCGGCCAGGTAGCGGCCCTCGTAGTAGCGCGCATTGGCGGTCGCCACGTTGGGCGCGGTCTTGTAGCCGGTGATCGACTCGAACTTCACCTCGGGGAAGTCGCGCGCCACCTTGAGCGTGGGCTCCATGTAGCCGAAGCTCGGCGTGAAGATCAGCCGGTGGCCCTGCTGCGCGAGGTCGCGGATCACGCGCTCGGCATCGGCGCCCTCGGCCACGTTCTCGACATAGGTGGTCTTGACGCGGGCGCCGAGCGCCGCTTCCACGGCCTTGCGGCCCTCGTCGTGCTGGCGCACCCAGCCGGCCTCGGTCAGCGGCGTGACATAGACGAAGCCGATCTTCAGCGGCGGCGCGGGTTGGGGTTGGGAGTGGGCCCGGGAGTGGGCGGACAACAGAAAACAGGCGGTCAGCCACGCCACCAAGGCGCGGCCCGCGAGGTTTTTGTACATGGTGTTCCTCTACATGGCCCCGGTCAAAAGAAAGCCCCGCACCGGCCGGGACGCCCGGTGCAGGGGCGGGCATTCTACTTGTCGAAGGCCGGGTCGACCGGCACCCGGTAGCCGTTGACCAGCCGGTTGGTCTCGTTGGCCATGCCGACCACGGCCATCAGCTCGGCGAACATCGCCGGCGTCATGCCGGCCTTCTCGGCACCCGCGTGGTGGCTCGCGATGCAGTAGTTGCAGCCGTTGCTGACGCTCACGGCCAGGTAGACCATCTCCTTGACCACCGGGTCGAGCGCGCCGGGCGCCATCACCTCCTTGAGGCTGGACCAGGTGCGCCGCAAGGTGGCGGGGTCGTTCGCGAGGTACTTCCAGAAGTTGTTGACGTCGGGCACGTTGCGCGTGGCCTTGATGTCGTCGAACACGGCGCGGACCTCGTCCGGGGCGTTCGCGTATTCGATGGGCTGGGGTTTCATGCGGTGTTCTCCTGGGTGTCTGTGGCCGGACGCCCATTAGAGCGAAAGCCGCGCGGCCGCGCCGCCACCCGTGCACAGCCGCGATGGCTGCCGCCGCCAATCGGCAGGCGCCAGGGCGCGCGGGCGGCGGGACAATTCCGCCACCCCATGACGACCGACGCACAGCCCTCCTCCACCGCCGCGTTCACGCATTCCACCCACTGGCGACGCAACCTGGTCGTCTGCATGTTCGGCTCCTTCACCACCATCGTGGCGATGACGCTGCTGCTGCCCTTCCTGCCGCTGTACGTGGAGCAGCTCGGCGTGAAGGACCATGCGGCCATCGTGCAGTGGTCGGGCGCGGCCTATGGCGCGACCTTCCTCAGCGCGGCGCTGGTGGCGCCGCTGTGGGGCTGGCTGGCCGACCGCTACGGGCGCAAGCCGATGCTGATCCGCGCCAGCCTCGGCATGGCGGTGGCGATGGCGCTGATCGGCGTGGCCGGCAACGTCTGGCAGCTGGTCGGGCTGCGGCTGCTCGCGGGCCTGCTCGGCGGCTACGCCTCGGGCTCGATGGTGCTGGTCGCCACGCAGACGCCCAAGGACCGCACCGGCTGGGCACTGGGCACGATGTCCTCGGCGATCATGGCCGGCAACCTCGTGGGGCCGCTGGTCGGCGGCGCGCTGCCGCCGCTGATCGGCATCCGCGCCACCTTCTTCGCGGCCGGCGCGATCATCTTCGTGGCCTTCCTCGCCACGGCCTTCCTGATCCGCGAGGAGAAGAAGCCTCGCGCCGCCGCGGCCAAGGGCGGCGACGCCGGCGCCGGCTGGGCCGCGGTGCCCGACAAGGGGCCGCTGGTCGCGATGCTGTTCACCGGCATGCTGCTGATGCTCGCCAACATGTCGATCGAGCCGATCATCACGGTCTACGTGGCGACGCTGGTCGAGGACCCGGACCGCGTGACCATGATGGCCGGCTTCGTGATGTCGGCCGCCGCGCTCGGCAGCATCCTGTCGGCCTCGCGGCTGGGCAAGCTGGCCGACCGCGTGGGCCACTGGAACGTAATCGTGGGCTGCCTCGCGGTGTCGGCGCTGCTGCTGATCCCGCAGGCCTTCGTGACCTCGGGCTGGCAGCTCGTGGTGCTGCGCTTCCTGATGGGGCTGTCGCTCGGCGGCCTCCTGCCTTGCATCGCGAGCGTGATCCGCCACAACGTGCCCGAGCGCGTGGCCGGCAACATGCTCGGCTACTCGACCTCGGCCCAGTACACGGGCCAGGTCGCGGGGCCGCTGCTCGGAGGCTTCGTGGGCGGCCACATCGGCATGCGCGCGGTGTTCCTCGGCACCTGCGTGCTGATGGCGGCGGGCGCGGCGTGGAACTGGGCCGCCAAGCGGCGCTGAGCGGGTGGCGATCGCGCGCCCATAAAAAAACCGAGGCGGGGCTTTGGGGCCCGCACCTCGGCAACGCAGTGAAGGTTGGGAGCGGGCCCGTTCGCCGAAGTTCAACCTTTCGTGGCTGTTCCGACGAACGGCGTCCCGCGCCTCACTCGCTCATTCGCTCATTCGCTGATCGAACTGGTCTTCAGCGCCGCATCGGCCTGGATCTCGGCTTCGGAGAACGGCACCTTGAGCCACTGCCCGGCGCTGTAGGCGCGGGTGTAGTCGGCGTTGTGCGCCGAGGCCGGGTCGTCCGACAGCGAGAAGGTCAGGAAGGTATGGGCCTCCACGCCGCCGGCCGGGAAACGCACGATCTGCATGTAGCTGTTGCCGTTCGGGTCGTTGTCCATCGAATAGCCGCCCTTGTCGAGCCGGTTGTCCGAGCAGGCGATGGTGAAGTAGCCCGGGCCGCCGCAGCCACCGTACAGCGGGATCTTCTCGCCGCTGCGCGTTGCGAACAGCACGTCGCCGCGCTTGGCATCGGCCGCGAAACCGCTGGCCTGCACCCGCGCCGCCGCGGCACCGAGGGCTTCGCGCAGCGCGACGGCGGCGCTGCTCTTGAGGTCGCGCGGCGTGTGGATCGGATCGGCCGGGTCGAAGGCCACGTCGTAGAGCGTGGCGGCCGGCAGCAGCGAGGCACGGTTCCAGAACTCGTCCCAGACGTGCGCGCCGCGCGAGGCCACGGTGCCGGTGTTGTCCCAGGCACGCAGCGCCGCGCAGGCGGCGCTGACGTCCACCGTCGGTCCGATCGCGTCGCCGGTCGCCGGGTCCTTCGACACCGACACCGTCGGGCCGGTGCACACCATCGCCAGCGCCTGGTCCTTGAACAGCTCGGCCGTCAGCGCCCGGCTGTTGAGCACCATGCGCTTGACCGTGTCGGCGGTCGCGCCCTTGGCGCCGTAGGCGTCGCCGCCGTCGATGCGCCCCTGCGCCAGCAGGTTGCCCATGCGGGTGCGGAAGCTCACGGGGCTGGTGCCGGCCGGGCCCATGATCGGCGGATAGCCGGTCATCGGCGCCTTCGGGTTGGCGAGCCAGTAGCTGTCGTTCATGTTGGCCACGTAGTCGTCGCGCTGCAGGTTCGGCAGGCGCGAGGCACCGATCACGCCCTTTTGCGGCGAGTCGGCGTCGGTCTGCCAGTCGCAGGCGCTGCGCGAGCCGTCGAACACCGGCACGCGCGCGAGCGAGGCCACGCCGGCATTGAGCATCTGGCCGGTGGGCGTGGTGCAGTCGGTCATCTGCGCGGGCGACACGTTCGGGATCGCGCCGATGTCGGCATACCAGGCCTTGGCCGCGCCACGGCCCACGGCCACAGTGTTGACCCAGGGGATCGCGACCTCCTCCTTCTGGATCGCGATGAACTCGTCGAGCGACTTGGCTGTGTTCCAGCGGTGCCAGTTGCGGAACAGCCGGAAGTTGTCGGCGTTGATGTCGCGGATCGCGTAGGCCGTGGTCTGGCTCCAGGCCAGCGCCGGACTGAGCGCGCCGAGGTTGATCAGCGGACCGTATTCCGACTTGTAGAGGGTGCGCGTGACCGGCACCACGCCGCCGCCGTCCTGCTTCACCTGCACGGTGATGTTCGCGGCCTTCATCTTCACCGCGGCGCCGTCGCGCATGTAGCTGGTGGGGTCGCCCGAGGCGAGCTTGAGCTCGAAGAAGCCGAAGCGGGTGGCGGTCGAGACCGTGTGGCTCCAGGCGACGTCGTTGTTGAAGCCGATCAGGATCACCGGGATGCCGAGGAAGGAAGTACCGCTGATGTTGGCCTGACCCGGAATCGTGATCTGCGCCTGATAGAAGCGGTCGGGGCCGCGCCAGTACCAGTGCGGGTTGCCGAACAGCAGCGGGCTGTCGCCGCCGGTGGCGCCGGTGCCGAAGCCGATCATGTTGCTGCCCACGCCCTCGTGGCCGCCGACCTGGAGTTCGGGCATGCGCACCGCGGCGAGGCGGGTGGCCGGCTCGCTCTTCGCGGCCTCGCGCCGGGCCATGGTGACCGAGGCGGCCGGCGCGGTGGCGCCCGCGATGTTCGGCAGGAAGTTGCTGAGCCCCGCCGCGAAGTTGGCCGCGTACATGCGGCGGAAGATGTCCTCGCGCGTGACCGGCTGCACCCAGGCCTCGTTGCGGCAGGCCGCGTTCGCACCGGCGCTGCCGCCGGCCTTGATCTCGCGCACGTAGCGGTTGTAGCCCGCGGCGAAGCCCTCGACCAGCTTGATCAGCGTGTCGGGCTGCTGCTTGAGCATGGTCGCCACCACGTCGTCCGAGATCACGTGCTTGTGGAAGAAGTCGGAGTCGATGTTCTTCGGCCGGCCGATGGTGCTGCTGAACGGGATCTGCGCGTCGGCGCCGAAGTAGCGCGAGCGCTCGCCGCGGTAGGTGAGGAAGGAGTTGGCCATGGTGCACAGGTCGTCCTGCGCCTGCGCATAGCCGTAGCCGTAGCCCGCGCCGGCCCAGTTGTCCGCCTTGATGTGCGGCACGCCCATCGCGGTGCGGCGGATCTCGGCCTTGTAGGTGGCGTTCTCGGCCGGCGGCGGGCTGATCGGTCCGATCGGGAAGAAGCCGCCGCCGCCTCCACCGCCGCCGCAGGCGACCAGCAGCGTGGCTGCCGCGGCCAGCGAGGTGGCCGTGAATGCGAGGGCGAGCGGCCGCCTCCGGCCGCGCGGATTGTCTTGTCTCATGTCGGATGTCTCCTGTGAATGCTCTGGTGATGCTCTCTTGATGGAGCCTTGCCAGCTTAGGCAGCGCACCGGCCGCTGGCTTGAACGAAGCCGCTGTATTGCACCCGCGCGGGCGCCGCTTCAGCAGGCGCTCAGGAATGCATCGGGAGCGCGCCGTGGCCCCAGGCCTGCGAGGCCTGCTCGTCGGCCTTGACCTCGACCTTGCCCGCGAGGAACGAGGGCGCGAGGCCGAAGTAGCTCTTGAAGGTGCGGCTCATGTGGGCCGCGTCGGTGAAGCCGCTGGTCAGCGCGACGTCGGTCAGCGGGCGCTGGCCGGTGAACTGCTGCACCGTGCGCCGCACCTTGGTCCACAGCGCATAGCGCTTGATCGACACGCCCACCTGCTGCGCGAACAGGTGGGTGAGCCGGTCGGGCGAGAGGCAGGCCACGGCCGACAGCTCGCGCAGCGACACCGCGCCCGCGCGATGGCGGATCGCGTCGAGCACGCGCTCGATGCGTGGATCGTTGGGCGTGCGGCGCTCGGGGCTGCCGGTGATGGTCTCCACCAGGCCGCGGCTCAGCGCCTGCAGCGCGGCATCGTCGAGCACGCCGGCCTGCGCGGGCTCGAAGCCCTCGCGCAGGCGGCCGAAGCGGCGCGCATCGAACACCTGGATGCCGTGCCCGCCGAGCTGGCGCGAGAGCATGCGGTAGGCGCCCGAGGCCGGATCGATGTTGAGCGACAGCAGCCCGCAACCCTCGACCGCGAGCCGGCGCGCCACGTGCGGCGCCACCACGGCGGCGGTGCAGTACGTGCGCGTGCCGTCGGCCGCCTCGAGCATGAACGGATGCCCGCTCACCGAGGCCAGCACCGTGGCCGAGGAGCGCGCGGTCAGGCCCGACTGGATCGCCGGCGTGATGTAGAGGAACCTGTCGTCCCACAGGTGCAGGAAGTTCTTCGGGATGGTCATGGACCCGCTTGTCTCGTCTCTTGTCTTCTGCGCCCCATTCTGGGGCGATCAACGCGCAGGCGGTATGAGGCATTGCCCTCACTGCGCCGAAGGACGGTCGGCCCGACCCCGGGCTCAGTGCAGCACGCTCCCCTCGCCCTGCACATGCTCGCGCACCGCCTCCAGCAGCAGGGTGCCCAGCCGCGCGGCCGGCGCTTCCGCCTGCGCCTGCGCGCGATAGAGCGACAGCGACATCTGCGGCAGCGCGGGCAGGCCGAGCAGCGTGCGGTCGATGGCCCGCACCTGGCGCGGCAGGCCGAAGGGCGTGCGCACCGAGAGGCCGAGGCCGGCCGAACTCGCGGCCCACAGCGCGGCCAGGCTGCTGCTCGCGAAGGCATGGCGCCAGGGCACGCCCGCGCGATCGAGGGCGTCGGTGACGATGGCGCGCAGCGGACAGGGCGCGTCGAGCAGCACCAGCGGCAGCGGCTCCCGCGTCCTGCGCGCGCCCGCCGCGCCGCGCTCGCGCTCCTTCCACCAGGGGGCATCGCACATCGCCGCGTCGACCGGGCCGATCCACTGCAGCGGCAGCCGCGCCACGCGCTGCGCATGCGCGGAGATCGGCTGCTCGCCCGCGTCCCAGGCCAGCGCGAGGTCGAGCTTGCCGAGCTCGAGCCGCTCGCGCAGGTCGCCGCTGCGCGCCACGCAGGCCTCGATGCGCACCTTGGGATGGGCGCGCGCGAAGCGGCCCAGCACCGCGGGCAGCAGCGTCTCGCCGAAGTCCTCCTGCAGCCCGAGGCGCACCCAGCCCTCGAGGTCGACACCGCGCATCGCGGCGCCCGCCTCCTCGTTGAGCGCCAGCAGCCGGTGCGCGTAGGCCAGCAGGGTCTCGCCCGCGTCGGTCAGCTCCAGCCCGCGGCCGGCCTTGCGGAACAGCACCGTGCCGGCCTGCGACTCGAGCTTCTTGAGCTGGGCGCTGACCGCCGAGGTCGAGCGACCGAGCCGGTCGGCCGCGCGCGAATAGCTGCCGAGCGCCACGCCGGTCGAGAAGCTGCGCAGCACGTCGAGATCGAACATCACCTGGGACATCGCAACCATCCTGTTTTTTCGAACGATTCGACGATTATTTTCTGATTTTCAAAACCTTCGCAAGCGCGGAGACTGCGTCGCCTATGACCCATTCCGCCCCTTCCCCCTCCCCGCTCCCGCCGCGCCACCGCTGGAAAGTGCTGAGCGCGGGCGTCGCGGCCAACGCCGCCTTCTCGGTCGCCTTCAGCGGCATCCCGATGACCGCCGTGCTGATGCGCTCGGGCTACCAGCTCGACAACGCCACGCTCGGCCTGGTGCTCGGCCTCATGGGCCTGGGCATCGCGGTCAGCGAACTGCCCTGGGGCCTGCTGACCGATCGCTGGGGCGACCGCCCGGTGTTGCTGCTGGGCCTGGGCGCCACCGCGCTCGCCCTGGCGGCGATGGCGCTGTGGGCCGCGCCCGTGGCCGGCCACGTCCCGGGCCTGGGCCTGCTCGGCGGCGGGCTGCTGCTGGTCGGGCTGCTCGGCGGCAGCGTCAACGGCGCCAGCGGCCGCGCGGTGATGACCTGGTTCGCGGCCGGCGAGCGCGGCCTCGCGATGAGCATCCGGCAAACCGCCGTGCCGCTGGGCGGCGCCGTCGGCGCGCTGGTGCTGCCGTGGCTGGCGCTGCACCTCGGCTTCGCGGCGCTCTACGGCGTGCTCGCGCTGCTGTGCGCGCTCAGCGCCTGGATGGCCTGGGCCTGGGTGCACGAGCCGCCGCCCGAGCGCGCCGCACGGCCCTCGGCCGCGCCGGCCGCTTCGGGCACCGGCCCGCTGCGCGATGCGCGCGTGTGGCGCATCGTCGCGGGCATCGGCATCCTCTGCGCGCCGCAGTTCGCGGTGCTGTCCTTCGGCACGGTGTTCCTGCACGACTTCGGCCATGCGGGCCTGGCCACCATCACCGCCGCCATGGTCACGCTGCAGGCCGGCGCGATGGCGATGCGCGTGTGGAGCGGGCGCTGGACCGACCGGCGCGGCAACCGGCCGGCCTACCTGCGCGCCTGCGCCAGCCTCAGCGTGGCGCTGTTCGCGTTGCTCGCGCTGCTGGTGTTCTGCACCGGCGCGCAGGTCGCGGCCGAATCGCAGGCGTTGCGCATCGCGCTGGTGGTGCTGCTGGGCGTGAGCGGCATCTGCGTCTCGGCCTGGCACGGCGTGGCCTACACCGAGCTCGCCACGCTGGCCGGCGCCGCGCGCGCCGGCACGGCGCTGGGCATGGCGAACACCAGCGTGTTCCTGGTCTGCTTCCTCACGCCGTTCTCGATCCCGCACCTGATGGCGGCGCGGGGCTGGCCGCTGGTGTGGCTGGCGGCGGCGGGCTGCGCGCTGGTCGCGGTGCCGCTGCTGGCGCCGCGCGCGCCTTCGACTTCCGCCGGTGCCTGTCAGGCGCCGAAGTCGGCGAAGACGGCGTTGAGCCGCTCCACATAGGCGCGCTTGGCGGCCTCGTCGATGAAGCTGCCCTCGAAGCTGTTGGCCGCGAGCTGCCAGGCGTGGCGCGCATTCAGGCCGGTGGCCTCGAAGGTCTGCGTGAAGTTCTGGTTCATGTAGCCGCCGAAGTAGGCCGGGTCGTCGGAGTTCACCGTGGCGACCAGGCCCGCGTCGAGCAGGGTGCCGAGGTTGTGCTGCGCGAGGTCGGGGAACACGCACAGCTTGAGGTTCGACAGCGGGCACACGGTCAGCGGGATACGGTCCTGGGCCAGCCGCTGCATCAGCGCCGGGTCCTTCGCGCTTTGCACGCCGTGGTCGACGCGCTCCACCTTGAGCACGTCGAGCGCGCTCCACACGTATTCGGGCGGGCCCTCCTCGCCCGCATGGGCCACGAGGTGCAGGCCCAGTTCGCGGCAGCGCGCGAACACACGCGCGAACTTCTCGGGCGGATGGCCGACCTCGCTCGAGTCGAGCCCCACGCCGATGAACTTGTCGCGATGCGGCAGCGCCTGCTCCAGGGTCTCGAAGGCCTCTTCCTCGCTCAGGTGGCGCAGGAAGCACAGGATCAGCGAGGCGCTCACGCCCAGCTTCGATTTCGCCTCGACGCAGGCGCGGTGCAGGCCGTCGACCACGGTCTGCATCGCCACGCCGCGCGCGGTGTGGGTCTGCGGGTCGAAGAACATCTCGGTGTGGACCACGTGGTCGGCCGCGGCGCGCTCGAGGTAGGCCCAGGCCATGTCGTAGAAGTCCTGCTCCTCGAGCAGCACGCTCGCGCCCGCGTAGTAGATGTCGAGGAAGCTCTGCAGGTTGGTGAAGGCGTAGGCCTGGCGCAGCTCCTCGACGCTGGCGTAGGGAATGGCCACGCCGTTGCGCTGCGCGAGCGCGAAGATCAGCTCGGGCTCGAGCGAGCCCTCGATGTGCATGTGCAGCTCGGCCTTGGGCATGGCGCGCAGCAGCTCGGGCAGGCGCTCGGCGGGAATGGCGTCGAAGCGCAGGTGGTCGGCGGCGGGACGGAAATCGGTCATGGTGGGGTCTGGCGCATGGGGGGCGCCGTGGGGCGTTGCGTTCGCGCGAGCATAAAGGCTGCCCGCGGCCGCGCAATGCGCGAAACCGTATGGCCTCAATCGAGGCTGCGCGCCGAGCTCGTGAGCGAGCGCGCGCACAAGAGCAAGGTGGGCGCCAGCTTGCGCACCGCCTCCTCCAGCGTCCAGCGGCTGGTGGGCGCGACCACGTGCACCGAGGCCACCGGCCGGCCCTGGCTGCCGAGCACCGGCGCGGCGATGGTCATGTCGCCGAGGAACAGCTCCTCGGCATTGGTCGCGAAGCCCTGCAGCCGTGCCTGGCGCAAGGTGGCCAGGATCGCCTCGACCTCGGTCAGCGTGTGGGTGGTGTGGGCCACCCGGTCCGAGGCCTCGATCAGCGCGCGCGCCTCGTCCTCGGGCAGCGCGCTCAGGAAGGCGCGGCCCGAGGCGGTGCAGTACATCGGGATGCGGCTGCCGATCGGCATGTGCACCGGCACGAACTGCGCGCTCACGAAGCGCGCCACGTAGACCATGTCCAGCCCGTCGGGCTCGGTGAGGCAGGAGGTCTCGGTCGTCACCTTGGTGAGTTCCGACAGGTATGGGTTCGCCACGTCGATCAGCGCATTGGCCGCGAGGTAGTTGAAGCCGATCTCCATCACGCGCGGCGTGAGCTGGTAGCGCCGCGTCTTCGGATGCTTGCGCAGGTAGCCGAGCTTCTCGAGCGTGAAGACCATGCGCTGGGCCGAGCTCTTGGTGATGTCGGTGGCCGCGGCCACGTCGGCCAGCGTCATGGTGCGCCGCCGCGCGCTGAAGGCGCGCAGCACGGCCAGGCCCTTCTCGAGCGACTGGTTGAAGAGAAGGCTCTGGCTGTCCTCGGGCGCCGCGTCGTCGGCGGTCCCGGTGGGGGCGGTCGTGGGGTCCATGGCGTCGAAGTATAGCTAGGGCCCGTCGAAATATCGAATATCGATACGATCAATTCGACTAGTGGTTTTCATTTATTGATTAAAGAGTCAATCGAATCGATTATTGGCATGCACGTTGCGTTGACCCTGCTTCCTTCCTTTCTCTGTCTCTTGTCCTGAGGAGTGCTTCCATGAATCGCATCGTTCGCCACCTCCGCCCGCTGCGCCGCCTCGCGCTCGGCCTCTGCATCGCCGGCGCCGCCTCGTTCGCGGCGGCCCAGGGCGCGGCCCCGGCCAGCTTCAACGTGGGCGCCACCGCCACCGGCGTGCCCTTCACCTTCCTCGACGTGAAGAGCAACAGCATCCAGGGAATGATGGTCGACACCGTCACCGCGGTCGGCAAGGCGGGCGGCTTCACGGTCAACGTGCAGCAGACCGTGTTCTCGGCGCTGATCCCCTCGCTCACGGCGCGCAAGATCGACATCGTCTCGGCCGCCATGCTCAAGACGCCCGCGCGCCAGGAGGTGGTCGACTTCAGCGACCCGGTCTATTCGTACGGCGAGGGCCTGATCGTCAAGGCCGACGACACCCGCGCCTACGCCACGCTCGACGAGCTCAAGGGCGAGGTGGTGGGCGCGCAGGTCGGCACCGTGTTCCTCGACATGCTCAACAAGAAGGGCATCTTCAAGGAGGTGCGCAGCTACGACTCGGTGGCCGACATGACGCGCGACCTCTCGCTCGGCCGCATCAAGGCCGGCCTCGGCGACCAGCCCATCATGGCCTACCAGATCCGGCAGAACACCTTCCCGGGCGTGAAGCTGGTCGACAGCTACAAGCCGGTGAACGTGGGCGACGTCTGCCTGGTGGTGCGCAAGGGCGACACCGAGACGCTGGCGCGGCTGAACAAGGCCATCGCCGCGATCAAGGCCGACGGCACGCTCGCGAAGATCGTCCAGAAATGGGGCATCTGAGCGCGCGCTGAGCCATGGCCTCCTCGTTCCTCCAACACGCGCAGGACTTCCTGCCGATCCTGCTGCAGGGCGCGGTGGTCACGGTGCAGGTCACCGTGCTGTCGTTCCTGCTGAGCAGCGTGCTCGGCCTCGCGCTGGCGCTGATGAAGCTGTCGCCGGTGCGCGCCGTCTCGTGGACCGGCGCGGTGATCGTCAACGTGATCCGCGGGCTGCCGATCATCGTGCAGCTGTTCTACATCTACTTCGTGCTGCCCGAGTTCGGCGTGCAGCTCACGGCCTTCCAGGCCGGCGTGATCGGGCTGGGCATCGCCTACTCGGCCTACCAGGCCGAGAACTTCCGCGCCGGCATCGAGGCCGTCGACCCGGGCCAGCGCGAGGCCGCGCAGGCCATGGGCATGCGCTCGGCGCTGATCATGCGGCGCGTGATCCTGCCGCAGGCCTTCCGCATCGCGCTGCCGCCCTACGGCAACACGCTGGTGATGATGCTCAAGGACTCCTCGCTGGTCTCGACCATCACGGTGGCCGAGATGACGCGCGCGGGCCAGCTGATCGCCTCCTCCACCTTCCAGAACATGACGGTCTACACGCTGGTCGCGCTGCTCTACCTCTTGATGAGCCTGCCGCTGGTCTGGGGCCTGCGCCGGCTCGAGGCGCGCTTCGGCGCCGGAAGGAGAAAGCCATGATCCACGTCGAAGGCCTGGAGAAGCGCTTCGGCGCGCACCGCGTGCTGCAGGGCGTGAGCCTGCGCGTGGACAAGGGCGAAGTGGTGTGCCTGATCGGCCCCTCGGGTTCGGGCAAGTCGACGGTGCTGCGCTGCATCAACGGCCTCGAGTCGTACGAGGGCGGCGAGGTGCGCGCCTTCGGCGAGCGCGTGGACCGGAACTCACCCGCCATCCACCGGCTGCGCAGCCGCATGGGCATGGTGTTCCAGCGCTTCAACCTGTTCCCGCACCGCACCGTGATCGAGAACGTGATGGAGGGCCCGGTGCACGTGCTGCGCCAGAATCCGGCGCAGGCGCGCGAGGAGGCGCTCGTGCTGCTCGCCAAGGTCGGGCTGGCCGAGAAGGCGCAGGCCTGGCCGGCGCAGCTCTCGGGCGGCCAGCAGCAGCGCGTGGCGATCGCGCGCGCGCTCGCGATGAAGCCCGAGGCCATGCTGTTCGACGAACCCACCTCGGCGCTCGACCCCGAGCTCGTGGGCGACGTGCTCGGCGTGATGCGTGCGCTGGCCGACGAGGGCATGACCATGATCGTGGTCACGCACGAGATGGGCTTCGCGCGCGAGGTGGCCGACCGCGTGTGCTTCCTGCACAGCGGCAGCATCGTCGAGGAAGGCCCGGCCGCGCAGATGCTGGGCGCGCCGCGCCAGGCGCGCACGCAGGACTTCCTGCGCCGCGTGCTGCATCCGTCGGCGGAGGTGCGCGCGTGAGCATCGCGACATCCACACTGCCTCCCTCGCTGTGGGCAGCCACCGCGCCGGCGGCACCGCCGACGCCACCGCTGGCGGGTTCGCGGCGCGCCGACGTGCTGATCGTCGGCGCCGGCTTCACGGGCCTGTCGGCCGCGCTGCACCTGGCCGAGGCCGGCGCGAAGGTCTGCGTGCTCGAGGCGCACGAGCCGGGCTGGGGCGCCTCGGGGCGCAACGGCGGCCAGGTCAATCCCACGCTCAAGCACGATCCCGACGAGCTGGTGCGGCTCTACGGCGCCCCGCGCGCCGAGCCGCTGATCGACGCGGTCTCGCGCTCGGCCGACCTGGTGTTCGAGCTGATCGAACGCCACGGCATCGACTGCCAGCCGGTGCGCAAAGGCTGGCTGCAGGTGGCCTACTCGCCCAAGCACATCGCCGCCATGCATGCGCGCGCCGAGCAATGGGCGCGGCGCGGCGTCGCCACGCAGATGCTCGACCGCGCCGACGTGGCGGCGCGCCTGGGCACCGAGGCCTTCGCGGGCGGCTGGCTCGACGGCCGCGCGGGTGGCATCCAGCCGCTGGCCTACACGCGCGGGCTGGTGCGCGCGGCGCAGGCGGCGGGCGCATCGGTGCACGGCGGCAGCGCGGTCACCGCGCTCGAACGCCGCGGTACGCAGTGGCATGCGGCTACGGCCAGCGGCGCGAGCGTGGTCGCCGACCAGGTGCTGATCGCGACCAACGGCTACACCGGCGGCCTGTGGCCCGGCCTCTCGCGCACGGTACTCGCGGCCAACAGCTTCATCGTCGCGACCGCGCCGCTGCAGGGCGCGGCCGCGCACGCCATCCTGCCGGGCGGCGAGACCGCCTCGACCTCACAGCGCCTGCTGCTGTACTTCCGCAAGGACGCGCAGGGCCGGCTGCTGATGGGCGGGCGCGGCCACTTCGCCGATCCGGCCGGGCCGGCCGATTTCGCGCACCTCGAGCGCTCGCTCGAACTGCTGTTCCCGCAGCTCGGGCCGCTCGAATACGAGTACCGCTGGGCCGGCCGCATCGCCGTCACGCGCGACTTCATGCCGCATGTGCACACGCCCGCGCCGGGCCTCACGATCGCGCTGGGCTACAACGGGCGCGGCATCGCGCTGGCCACCAGCATGGGCCGGCACGTGGCGGCGCGGCTGCTGCAGCCGGGGGCGGATTTCCCTTACCCGGTGACGCCGCTGCGGCCGATCCCGCTGCATGGACTGCAGCGCTTCTACATCGCGGCCGGCGTGGCCTGGTACAGCCTGCTCGATCGCTTCTCCTGAGCCGGCGCCCCGCTTGATAAGCTGGGCCGCATGCACACCCTGATCAGCATCGCGGCGTATCTCCTGATCGGCATCGCCGTGGCGCCGTTGCTGCTGCTCGGGCTCTATGTGCTGGCCGACCGGCTCGGGCTCAAGGTGGCCGACCGCATGCTGTCGCTGACGGCGCGGCTGCTCCAGGTGCAGTGGCTCAGTGGCGGTGTGGTCAATATCGTCGGCGGCCTGCTCATCGCCGCGCTCGGGATCTGGGCCGCGCTGTCCCTGGAGCCGTCGTGGCATCGGCTGGCCGGCCTGCTGCTGGTGCCCTTCGGGCTCTGGCGGGCCTATCGGGGCGTGGCCGTGCTCAGGGCGCTCTCGAGCGTCGACCAATAGCACACGCAGGGCGGCCAGCCGATACCATGGCGTGCTCCATCCATCCACAGCATCGGACACACGACATGGCGATCGACACGCTTTCCACCTGGCACCAGCTCGTGAAGACGCACGACGCGGCGGGGCTCGACATCCTGCTCGACGAGAACGCCGTCTTCCATTCGCCGGTGGTGCACAAGCCGCAGGTCGGCAAGGAGATCACGCGCCGCTACCTGGCCGCGGCCTTCGAGGTCTTCTTCAACCCGAGCTTCCGCTACGTGCGCGAAGTGAAGGCCGAGCGCGACGCGGTGCTCGAGTTCGAGGTGGAGCTCGACGGCATCGTGGTCAACGGCGTCGACATGATCCGCTGGAACGACGCCGGCAAGATCACCGAGTTCAAGGTGATGCTGCGCCCGCTGAAGGCCGTGAACCTGATCCACCAGAAGATGGCGGCGCAGCTGCAGGCCGCGCAGCAGCAGCCCCGGGCCTGACGGTTCAGAGCGGCTCGAAGCCGGGCGCCTGCGTCATCTCGGTGGGCTTGTAGATCTTGTGCGCGGCCGTGGTGGTCGCCACGTCGGACACCACCAGCAGGCGCCACAACGGCTCGCCGACCGAGCTCAGCTGCTCCTCGCGCGTGAGGCGGAAGGTCGGGAAGCCCGAGGCCGTGCCCTTGACCGTGACCTTGAGCAGGGTCGCGCCCTTCGCGTTCGACACCACGATGTCGTAGCCGGTCTTCTGGCTGCGCACGTCCTCGGCGTTGTAGCCGTAGCCCTTGAAGTGGCGCATCACGTAGTCCATGGCGGCCTCCTGCACGGCCTCGGCCGAGCCCAGCTTCGCCGCGCCGTCGGCACCGGCCGCGGCCTCGTCGGGCACGTTGCCCTTGGCGCGGGCGGCCTGGATCGCGGCCTCGTCGGGCACCCAGCCGCGCGGACCGCGCACCAGCACCGCGAACTTGCGCTCGGGTTCCCAGCTCGCGACGTGCCATTCCGCGTCGTCGCGCACGCGCGTGGAGACCTTGGCGCTGCGGTTGGTCTCGATCTCGCCGATGGCGATGCGGTTGGTCTGCACCACGGCGCGGAAATCCTGGCCGGCGTCGAAGGTGCGCTTGAGCAGCGCGAGGCGATCGGCGGCGCGCTGCGACTGGAACGCGGTGCGCGGGCCGCCGCCGGGGCGGAACTGCACGTCGAGCGACTCGAGGCAGAACCAGCGCCCGCCCTCGCCGAGGTTGACGTACTCGCCCCAGATGGTGGCGATCACGTTGTCGCCGGTGGCGAGCCAGGCGTGGTCCGAGGCCTTCTCGCGCGCGTCGAACACACCCATCTTGGCGACGATGTCGACCGGCGTGAGCCGGGGGCCGGAGAGACGCATCTCATCGATGACGGCGAGTACTTTGGGGTCGACTTCCTTGTCCATGCGGGGGTCTTGTGCGAGAGGCAGATTGGAGATTGCGGGGGGTGGCGAGTATGCCGCAACCGGAAACCGGCCGCCCTCGAGCGCCCCCTCACCAGGCCGTGGCGACGCCCTCGAGCGCGCGCCGCGCCAGCAGGAAGGTGGCCGCATTCCAGCTCTGGCCCGCCATGCCCATCGGCGCCAGCGTGCGGCCATGGAACCACTCGGTGAAGCGCCAGCCGTCGAGCTCGTTGGCCCGCGCCAGCTTCGCGAGCTCGGCCCAGCCCTCGGCCTCGAGCCCCAGCTTCGCGAGCGCCATCGCCCAGAAGCCGCCCACGAAGGGCCAGATGCCGCCGTTGTGGTACTGGTGCACCAGGTTCTGCCGGTGCCGGCCCATGTAGGCGCGCCACAGGTCGTGCTGCGGCGACAGCGGATGCAGCACCACGCGCACCGGGTAGGGATCGCTCGCGCGCGCGCCCTCGATGGTGTTGACGATGCTGTGCGCCATCGCCTCGTCGGCCAGCCCGGCCTGGATCGCCAGCACGTTGCCGAACACATCGCCCTCGTCGCCCACCACCGCGAGGTTGACGAAGCTCAGGTACAGCCCCGGATCGCGCCGGCCGCGCCGCGCGTAGTGCTGCAGCAGCCGCGCGCGGTGGTATTCGGGCAGGTCGCGCTGGAACGGGTTAAACAGGTGGTTGAAGTGGTGCCGGGTCTCGTCGGCCTGCGCGATCGCGAAGCGGCGCTTGACGTCGAACCACAGCGCGTTGGTGTAGAGCACGTAGCCCGAGCGCGGCATGATGTCGGCCCAGTCGCTGGCCTCGTTCTGCTGCAGCAGCCGGAAGTGCTGGTGCTCCTGCGCCAGCAGCCAGCCGACCGCGCGCTGCACGCCATCGGCCCAATGCGTGGCGCCCACCTTGCCGTGGCGGCGCACGTAGTCCACCGCGATCAGCCACCAGAGCGTGGCGTCGATGCAGCCCAGATACCAGAAATCGGCGTCCTGGCCCTCGGGATCGACGTATTTCGGGATCTGCCCGTTGGCCGCCTGCTGCGCCGCGAGCGCGTCGAGGCTCGCGACCGCGCCGTGCTCGAGCGCAGGCACGCCGCTGCCGCACATCGCCATCACGCAGATCGCCGCGTCGCGCCCGAAGATGCGCGTGTAGCGCCGCGCCACCGCGGCCTCGGTGCGGCTCGCGGCCAGGATGCCGTGCGGCGTGAGGTTGGCTTCGAGCAGCGCGAGCGAGGCCTGGGTGCAGGCGTCGACGAGCGCGAGGGAGGAGGTGTCGAGCGTCGTATCGGTCATGGGTCGGTGCGTTCGCTGGAGATCGTGGCTTCGGCCTCGGCCGCGCCATGGTGCAGGCCCATGCCGGCCCCGAGGCCCGCGCCCATGCCACCGCCGCCCATGCCGCCGCCACCGCCCGCGCGCTCGCCTCGCGTGGCCGTGCCCTTGAGCCGCAGCGGCCCCTGCTTCGGGATGCCGAGCGTCGGCGGCACCGGATCGAGGTCGAGCACCGCGCGGATGAAGGTGCGCAGCGAGACCACGAGCTCGGCCGTCTCCACGCTGCGGCCCGCGACCATGTCGGCCGCGGCCTTCGCGGCCAGCCGCACCTGCTCCTCGGTGCCGAGCAGGATCACGTCGGACAGCGCGGTCTCGACCGCGTCACGGATGCGGCGGCGCCGGTCCGAGGCAGGCAGTCCGGCGTCGGCGCCGCCTTCGGCCTCGGCCTGCAGGCCGCGCGTGCGCAGTTCGCGCAGATGGCTGGGGTCGACCGCGAGCTCGCCGGTGAACGAGCCGCCGAGCACCTTGTAGGCCGCGATCAGGGTCTTGAGCCGCTCGTTGATCTGCCGGTTCTGCCGCTCGCGCCGCTGCTGCACGCTGAGCATCACGACGATGCGGATGCCGACCGCGACCAGCGACACCAGCACCAGGCCGAGCAGGGTCGAGAGCAGGCCTTGCCAGGATGTGAAGTCGAGTGAGTTGCGCATCGGGAAGCCGTGGCGTTCTGAAGAAAAGGCCCGCATCGCGCGCGGGCCGTGCGTCGGCTCACAGTATCCACAGGTGGGTGGCGCCCGGCTGTAGGTCGCGGCGCACGATGCGGCCCGCCCGAAAAAGCAGGCCGTCCCTCAGGGACACACCAGCTCCGTCTTCGCCACCGCGCACAGCCGCGCCTTCTCGGCCTCGGTCAGCGCCGGCCCCTTGACCATCCCGTCGAGCATCAGCACCGCGGGATAGAGCCGCCGGTCGCGCGGGTTCTTGCGGTAGGCCTGCATCACGCGCTGCTGGCTATCGTCCTTGCAGACCTTGGCCATCTCCCGTTTCACCTCGCGGTCCCGCGCCGAGCCGTCGCCGCCGAATTCGCCGGCGAAGTGGAAGCACATCGCGGCATCCTCGACGGCCTGGCGCAGCGGCTGCTCGTCCTTCGAGAAACGCGGCGGCGTCTCGCCCGCCGCGGCGGCGGGCAGCGAGACCAGCGCCGCGAGGACGGCGGCAATGAAGGGGCGAAGACTGCGCAGCATCGAACGGATCCTCCATGAAAAAGGCCGCCCCGAAGGCGGCCTTGCCTGCATCGCGACGCGAAGCAGCTTGCTTGTTTACTTCTTGTCGCCGCCCGGCACCTTGCCTTCGACGCCCTTGACGTAGAAGTTGATGCCGGTCAGGAACTTGTCGTCGGCGACCGCGTCCTTGGCGACCACTTCCTTGCCGTCCTGGCCGAGGATCGGGCCCTTCCAGATCGAGAAGCTGCCGTCCTTCAGGCCCTTCTTGACTTCGTCGACCTTGGCCTTGGCTTCGGCCGGCACGTCTTCGGCGATCGACACGAGGTCGATGGCGCCTTCCTTGACGCCCCACCAGGCCTGGCCGGTGGCCCACTTGCCGTCGAGCGCGTCCTGCGTGGCCTTGATGTAGTACGGCGCCCAGTTGATGGTGGCCGAGCCCAGGTGGGCCTTGGGACCGTAGGCGGTCATGTCGGAGTCCCAGCCGAAGGCGCGCTTGCCCTTTTCCTGCGCGGTCTTGAGCACGGCCGGCGAGTCGGTGTTCTGGAACAGGATGTCGGCGCCGCCGTTGATGAGGGCGGTGGCGGCCTCGGTTTCCTTCGGCGGGCTGAACCACTCGTTGACCCACACGACCTTGGTCGTGATCTTCGGGTTGACCGACTGGGCGCCGAGCGTGAAGCTGTTGATGTTGCGCAGCACTTCGGGGATCGGCACCGAGCCGACGACGCCGAGCGTGTTCGACTTGGTCATGGCGCCCGCGATGATGCCGGCCATGTACGCACCTTCGTAGGTGCGGCTGTCGTAGGTGCGCATGTTCTCGGCGGTCTTGTAGCCGGTGGCATGCTCGAACTTGACGTCCTTGCTGTCGTTGGCCACCTTGAGCATGGGCTCCATGTAGCCGAAGGTGGTGCCGAAGATCAGCTTGTTGCCCTGGCCGACCATGTCGCGGAACACGCGCTCGGCGTCGGCGCCCTCGGGCACGCTTTCCACGAAGGTGGTCTTGATCTTGTCGCCGAATTCCTTCTCGAGCGCCTTGCGGCCGTTGTCGTGCGCGAAGGTCCAGCCGCCGTCGCCCACGGGTCCGATGTATGCGAATGCGATGTTGAGCGGCGCTGCCGGAGCCGGCGCTGCGGCGGCGGGTGCCGGAGCCGGTGCGGGCGCGGCGGCCGGTGCTGCCGCTTCTTCTTTCTTGCCGCAGCCGATCAAGGCTGCCGAAGCGACCGCCGTGAGGGCGGCGAGCTTGAGCAGGGAGCGCTTGTTCAGATCATTCATTGTCGGAAATCCTCAAAAAGGACGGGTTGGCGGAAAAACGAAAACCGCGATTATGAGCCGGGGTAGAACGGTTTCCCGATCGAAGCCGGCATGTTGACGCGAATGAATGCGGGGTTGCGCGAGATCAGGGCCAGCACCACGATGGGCGCGATGTACTGCAGCATGCTGAGGAACTGCGAGGGCACGTCGACGCCGCTGCTCTGCAGGTGGAAGCCCAGCATCGAGACGCCGCCGAACAGGTAGGCGCCCAGCAGCACGCGCATCGGCCGCCAGGTGGCGAAGGTGGTGAGCGCCAGCGCGATCCAGCCGCGGCCCGCGACCATGCCCTCGACCCACAGCGGGGTGTAGACGGTCGAGAGATACGCGCCCGAAAGGCCGCACAGCGCCCCGCCCGCGATCACGGCCATGAGGCGGATGCGCCGCACCGGATAGCCCAGCGCATGCGCCGATTCGGGCGACTCGCCGACCGAGCGCAGCACGAGGCCGGCGCGCGTGCGGTAGAGAAACCAGATCAGGCCCACGGTCAGCAGCACGGCGACGTAGACCATCGGGTGATGGCGGAACAGCGCGGGGCCGAGCAGCGGAATGTCGGCCAGCACGGGAATCGCATAGCTGGCGCTCTCGGGCAGCTTGGCCTGCACGAAGTTGATGCCGGCGAAGGCCGAGAAGCCGACACCGAACAGGCTCAGCGCGAGGCCGGTGGCGTACTGGTTGGTGTTGAGCCAGATGACGAGCACGCCGAAGAAGGCGGCCAGCAAGGCCCCGGCGGCCATGCCGGCGAGCAGGCCGAGCCAGGGGTTGTGGGTGGTCACCACGGTGGCGAAACCGGCGATGGCGGCGCACAGCATCATGCCCTCGGCGCCGAGGTTGACGATGCCGGCTTTCTCGTTGATGAGAAGGCCTAGCGCGGCGATGGCGAGGACGGTGCCGGCGCTCAGGGTGGAGCCGAGCAGGAGTGCGTAGCTGTCCATTTTTTTAGTGGCTCTCGTTGCTTGGGTTGCTCGGGGTGCAGAGGGGACGGTCGGGGCGCGTGCACAGGACAGCGGGTACTTCCCTCCGCGAATGTCCCCCGCCTTCGGCTCCTCCTTTATTTCGCTGCGGGAAGCACCCACTGCCCTGTGCACGTGGGCGCAGTCGTTGTGCCGGCCGGTTCAACCGACCTGCCCCAGGCTCACGTCGATGGCGTACTCCCCGCAGCGAAATAAAGGAGGAGGCCGCAGGCCGGGGGACATTCGCGGAGGGGAGTACGCCGTCGGCGTGAGCCCACCCCGAACGAACCAGATCGAAAGCGCAGGACAACATCACAGCGCCCCCTCGGTCGTACGCGCAACCGGCGCAGTCAAAGGCGTACTCGCCTGCAAAGAACTCGTCGTGAGCACCGCAGCCTTCGCAGCCGCCTTGCGCCGAACCCGGTAGGCGATCAAGGTATCGCAAGCCAGCAGCGTGAACAGCAGCAGCCCCTGGAACACCCCCGTCAGCGACTTCGGCAGCCCGAGCCGCGACTGCGCGAGCTCGCCGCCGATGTAGAACATGCTCATCAGGATCGCCGAGAACACCATCCCCACCGGATGCAGGCGGCCGACGAAGGCCACGATGATGGCCGCGAAGCCGTAGCCGGCCGGCACGTAGGGCGTGAGCTGGCCGAGCGGGCCCGCCACCTCGAGCGCACCGGCCAGGCCGGCCGCGCCACCCGAGGTCAGCAGCGCGATCCACACCGCGCGGCGCGCCGAGAAGCCCGCATAGCGCGACGCCGCAGGCGCGAGGCCGCCGACCTGCTGCGCGAAGCCCGCGCGCGTGCGGAACAGGAACACCCACAGCGCCCCCACCCCCACCAGCGCGATGATCACCCCGATCGTCACGCGCGAGCCCTTGAACAGGCGCGGGATCTGCGTCACCGCCTCAAAGGTCTTCGACTGCGGGAAGTTGTAGCCGTTCGGATCCTTCCAGGGGCCGAACACCATGTAGCTCAGCAGCAGCGTCGCCACGTACACCAGCATCAGGCTCACCAGGATCTCGTTCGCGTTGAAGCGGTCGCGCAGCCAGGCCACGATGCCGGCCCAGACCATGCCGCCCAGCGTGCCCGCCACCAGGATCGCCAGCACGATCCAGCCGCCCGTGGTCTTGTCGGCCATCAGCGCCACGCCGCCCGCGGCAATCGCGCCGAACACGAACTGGCCCTCGGCGCCGATGTTCCACACGTTGGAGCGGAAGCACACCGCCAGGCCAAGCGCGATGATCAGAAGCGGCGTGGCCTTCACCGTCAGCTCGCCCAGCGCATAGCCGTTCTTGATCGGCTCGTAGAAGAACACCAGCAGGCCCTTGACCGGGTCCTTGCCGAGCGCGGCGAACAGCGCCACGCCGATCAGCACCGTGATCAGCAGCGCCAGGATCGGCGAGGCGAAGGTCCAGAAGCGCGAGAGCTCCGGACGGGGTTCGAGCTTAAGCATGGGCCGCCTCCTGGTTCTTGTGGCTCTTGCCGGGTTGGCCCGGCCACAGCCCGCTCATCCATTCGCCGATCTGCGCCAGCGTGGCGGCCGCGCGGTCGATCGAGGGCGACAGCCGCCCCTTGGCGATCACGTGCAGCCGGTCGCTGATGCTGAAGAGCTCGTCGAGCTCCTCGCTGATCACCAGCACCGCGCAGCCCGCGTCGCGCAGCGCGAGGATCTCGGCATGGATCAGCGCGGCCGCGCCCACGTCCACGCCCCAGGTCGGCTGCGAGACGATGAACAGCTTCGGGTTGGCGTCGATCTCGCGGCCGACGATGAACTTCTGCAGGTTGCCGCCCGATAGCGAGCGCGCCGCCGCCTTCGGGCCGCCGGCCTTGACCTTGAAGCGCTCGATGATGGACCTGGCCTGGCGCTCGAGCGCACCGGTGCGGATCCAGCCGCCACGGCCCACCGCGTCGCCGCGTGTCAGCAGCAGGTTGTGCGCGAGCCCCAGCGTGGGCACCGCGCCGCGGCCCAGCCGTTCCTCGGGCACGAAGTGCAGGCCCAGCGCACGGCGCGCGCGCGGGCGCAGCCGGCCGGCCGGCTGGTCGAACACCCGCACCATCGCCGCCTCGGCGCGCACGTCCTCGCCCGAGAGCGTGTAGAGCAGTTCCTTCTGGCCATTGCCCGACACGCCCGCAATGCCCACCACCTCGCCCGCGCGCACCTCGAAGGACACGCCCTCGAGGTCCACGCCGAACTGGTCCTCGCGCGCCAGCGTGAGGCCCTGCACGCGCAGCGCCACCGCGCCCGCATGCACCGGCCGGTGCTCGAGCGGCGGCGGCTCGCTGCCGATCATCAGCCGCGACAGCGACTCGTTGCTCTCGTTCTTCGGGTTGCACACCCCCGTGACCTTGCCGCCGCGCAACACCGTGCAGGCGGTGCACAGCTCGCGGATCTCGTGCAGCTTGTGGCTGATGTAGAGGATGCTGCAGCCCTCGGAGGCCAGCTTGTTGAGCACCCCGAACAGCTTGACCACCGCCTGCGGCGTGAGCACCGAGGTCGGCTCGTCGAGGATCAGCAGCTTGGGGTCGGTCAGCAGCGCGCGGATGATCTCCACCCGCTGCATCTCGCCCACCGACAGCGTATGGACCGGCCGCGCGGGATCGATGTCGAGGCCGTACTCGCTCGCCTTGGCCGTGATGCTGCGCGCCACGTCGGCCAGCGCCAGCGACTTGTCGAGGCCGAGCCAGACGTTCTCGGCCACCGTGAGGGTGTCGAACAGGCTGAAGTGCTGGAACACCATGCTGATGCCCAGCGCGCGCGCCTGCTGCGGGTTGCGCAGGTTCACCGGCTGGCCGTCGAAGGCGACGCTGCCCTCGTCGGGCTTGACCGAGCCGTAGATGATCTTCATCAGCGTCGACTTGCCGGCGCCGTTCTCGCCGAGCACGGCGTGGATCTCGCCCGGTTGCACCGCCAGCGAGATGTCGCTGTTGGCGACCACCGCCGGGTAGCGCTTGGTGATGTGCGCGAGCTGGAGTCTGGGTGTTGTCATGCCGGTTCCGTGGGTTGTCTCGTTCGGTACAGGAATGGGCCTCGTCTCGCGGGTTCCGATGTACGTCGATAGCTATAAGTTTAATAGCGTCCCTGCGGAATCCGGACGATGGAAGACCCCGACTCCGGGGCTTGCGTTCGGTTTCCGGCTCAGTGGCCGGTCACATAGACGAACTTGAACAGGAAGATGGCGGCGATGACCCACACCATGGCATGCACTTCCCGTGCCCGGCCGGTGAACAGCTTGAGCACGGCGTAGGTGATGAAGCCGAAGGCCAGGCCGTTGGCGATCGAGTAGGTGAAGGGCATGGCCAGCGCGGTCACGGCCGCGGGGATGACCTCGGTGGTGTCCTCCCAGTCGAGCTCGACCAGGTCGCGCAGCATCAGGCAGCCCACGAACAGCAGCGCCGGCGCGGTGGCATAGGCCGGCACCGAGCCCGCGAGCGGCGAGATCATCAGGCAGGCCAGGAACAGCACCGCCACCACCACGGCCGTGAGGCCGGTACGCCCGCCGGCCTGCACGCCGGCCGCGCTCTCCACGTAGGCCGTGGTGCTCGAGGTGCCGAGCAGCGAGCCCGCGAAGATCGCGCCGCTGTCGGCCAGGAGCGCCTTGTTCATGCGCTCCATCTTGCCGGGCACCAGCAGCCCGGCGCGCTTGGCCACGCCCATCAGCGTGCCGGTGGCGTCGAACATCTCGACCAGGAAGAACACCAGCACCACGTTGAGGATGCCGCCCTTGAGCGCGCTCAGGATGTCGAGCTGCATGAAGGTGGGCGCGATCGAGGGCGGCGGCGCGAACACGCCGTGGAACTTGTTGCCGCCGAAGAAGAAGGACAGCACCGTGACCGTGACGATGCCGATCAGGATCGCGCCGCGCACCTTGAGCTTGTCGAGCACCACGATGATCAGGAAGCCCAGCGTGGCCAGCACCACCGGCGCCGAGTGCAGGTCGCCCAAGGTCACGAAGGTCGCCGGCGAGGCCGCGACCACGCCCGCGCTCTTGAGCGCGATCAGCGCGAGGAACATGCCGATGCCCACCGTGATCGCCGTTCGCAGCGACTGCGGTATGCCCTGGATGAACAGCTCGCGCAGCCCCGTGACCGTGACGATCAGGAACAGGCAGCCCGAGATGAAGACCGCGCCCAGCGCGGTCTGCCACGTGTAGCCCATGCCGAGCACGACCACGTAGGCGAAGTAGGCGTTCAGGCCCATGCCCGGCGCCATGGCGATCGGGTAGTTGGCGTACAGGCCCATGATCAGCGTGCCCAGCGCCGCGATCAGGCAGGTGGCGACGAAGACCGCGCCCTTGGGCATGCCCGCGTCGCCGAGGATCGAGGGGTTGACGAAGATGATGTAGGCCATCGTCAGGAAGGTGGTGAGCCCCGCGATGACCTCGGTGCGCACGGTGGTGTTGTGTTCGTTGAGCTTGAACACCTTGTCGATCCAGTTCATGGGTTTCTTGTCTCCGGGATGTGTTGTCTCGTGTCGCGTCGTGCGGCGTCGTTCTGAAGAAAAAGCGGGCCGAGCCCGTCCCTGGCGCGAGCTCGCTCGCGCCTCGATGTCCTTGGGGTTCTGGGGAGGGGGCCGGCGCCGTCAGGCGCCCAGGGGCGGCGGATCGCGCGCATCGCGCGCGGGCGGGGTGGGCGGACGCAGCGAGGCCGCCACGTCCTTGATGCATTCGCGCAGCCAGCGCGCCGAGCTCGACGAGTGGGTGCGCTCGTGCCAGAGCTGGTAGTACATGAGCCGCGGCAGCGCCACCGGGCAGTCGAGGATCTTCAGCGGCAGCCGCGCGGCGAAGCGCTCGCAGTACTGGCGGCCGGTGGTCAGCACCAGCAGGCTCGAGGCCACCATGTCGGGGATCAGCCCGAAGTGCGCGCAGCGCGCCGTGATGTTGCGCTGGCGCCCGAGCTCGTCGAGCATCTGGTCGATGATGCCGCGCCCGCCCGGGTGCATGGGCGTGGGCGCGATGTGCTCGGCCTGCAGCCAGGTCTCGAGGTCCCAGCCGCGGCGCACCGCCGGATGGTCCTGGTTCACCAGCGACACCACCTCGTCACCGAACAGGCGTGCCATGTGCAGGTCCTCGGGTGGCTTGAGCCAGTTGCCGATCACCACGTCGACCTGGCCCAGCGACAGGTGGCCGTGGTAGTCGGAGTCGGGCGACAGCGGATGGATCTCGATGTGGCACAGCGGCGCCTCGCGCTTGACCTGCGCCACCAGCATGGGCAGGAAGATCGGGTCCATGTAGTCGCTGGCCGCGATGCGGAAGGTGGTGCTGGCCGATTGCGGGTCGAAGCCGCGCGCATCGGAGAACAGCATCTCGGCCGCGCGCAGGATGCTCGCGGCCGGCTCGATCATGCGCAGCCCCGCATCGGTGGGCACCATGCCCGAGCCCGAACGCACCAGCAGCGGATCGCCCGAGAGCTCGCGCAGCCGCTTGAGCGCGGCCGACACCGCCGGCTGGTACATCCCGAGCCGGATCGCGGCGCGCGAGACGCTGCGATCGGTCAGCACGGTGTGCAGCACCCGGATCAGGTGAAGGTCGATCTTGTCGAAAAGCGCCTGGTCTCTCATGGCCGCCCGCAAGGAAGTGGTCGATGCGAGGCGTTATACAGCCGAGGCACGGCGTCGGACAGCCGAACGCGGAGGCCGCGAAGCTTTCGCGAAAGTCGCCAAAGGAAGACATGAAGGTTTTCCTCGATTTCTTTTCTGCGACTTCCGCGTGTTCTTCGCGTCTTCTGCGTTCGGCTGTCCGCTTTGGCGGCGCTCATCCCACCTGCACGGCCGTCACGGCGCGCAGGATCGATTCGCTCGTGGCGGGCGCGCGCAGCGGCGGGTCGACACGGTGGCCGCCCGCGGCCGACACAGCGTCGCGGATCGCGAAGAAGACCGAGAACGGCAGCAGCAGCGGCGGCTCGCCCACGGCCTTGCTGCGGTGGATCGAGTCCTCGAAGTTCTGGCCCTCGAACAGCCGCACGTTGAACACCGGCGGGCAGTCGTTGGCGGTCGGGATCTTGTAGGTGCTGGGCGCGTGGGTCGTGAGCTTGCCGCTCTGCGGATGCCACACCAGCTCCTCGGTCGTGAGCCAGCCCATGCCCTGGATGAAGGCGCCCTCGACCTGGCCGATGTCGACCGCCGGGTTCAGCGACTTGCCCGCGTCGTGCAGGATGTCGGCGCGCAGCAGCTTCCATTCGCCGGTCAGCGTGTCGACGATCACCTCGCTCACCGCCGCGCCGTAGGCGTAGTAGTAGAACGGGCGGCCCTGCATCTTGTCCTTGTCCCAGCTCAGGCCGGGCGTGGCGTAGAAGCCGTCGGACCACAGCTGCTTGCGGTCGAGGTAGGCCTCGCCCACCACGGTGCTGAAGGCCAGCGTGCGGCCGTTGACCTCGACCTTGTCGTTGGCGAAGCGCACCGCGCCGGGCTCGCCGCCATGGCGCTCGGCCGCGCTCTGGGCCAGCCGCTCGCGGATCTGGCGCGCGGCGTCCTGCGCGGCCTTGCCGTTGAGGTCGGCGCCGGTCGAAGCCGCCGTGGCCGAGGTGTTCGCGACCTTGGTCGTGTCGGTGGCCGTGACGCGCACGCGCTCGAAGCTCACGCCGAGCTCGTGCGCCACCACCTGCGCCACCTTGGTGTTCAGGCCCTGGCCCATCTCGGTGCCGCCGTGGTTCACCAGGATCGAGCCGTCGGTGTAGACGTGCACCAGCGCGCCGGCCTGGTTGAAGTGCTTGACGTTGAACGAGATGCCGAACTTCAGCGGTGCCAGCGCCAGCCCGCGCTTGAGCACCGGGCTCGCGGCGTTGAAGCCGGCGATCTCCTCGCGCCGCGCGCGGTAGTCGCTCGTGGCCTCGAGCTCGGCCACCAGCTCGTGCACGATGTTGTCGGTCACGGTCTGGCGGTAGGGCGTCACGTTGTTCTCGCCCTTGCCGTAGAAGTTGACGCGCCGCACGTCGAGCGGATCGCGGCCCAGCGCGCGCGCCACCGAGTCCATGATGTTCTCGATCGCGATCGCGCCCTGCGGGCCGCCGAAACCGCGGAAGGCCGTGTTGCTCTGCGTGTTGGTCTTGCCCGAGTAGCCGTGCATGCTGACGTTGGGCAGCCAGTAGGCGTTGTCGAAGTGGCACAGCGCGCGCGTCATCACCGGGCCCGACAGGTCGGCCGAGTGGCCGGCGCGCGAGACCATGGTGATCTCGGCGCCGAGCAGGCGGCCCTCGTCGTCGAAGCCCACCTCGTACTCGTACCAGAAGCAGTGGCGCCGGCCCGTGACCATGAAGTCGTCGTCGCGGTCCAGCCGCAGCTTGACCGGGCGGCGCAGCTTGCTCGCGGCCACCGCGGCCACGCAGGCGAACAGCGCCGACTGCGATTCCTTGCCGCCGAAGCCGCCGCCCATGCGCCGGCACTCCACGTGCACCTCGTTCGACTGCAGGTGCATCGCGTGCGCGACCAGGTGCTGCATCTCGCTCGGATGCTGGGTCGAGCAGTGGATATGCAGCGCGCCGCCCTCCTTCGGAATGGCGTAGCTGATCTGGCCCTCGAGGTAGAACTGCTCCTGCCCGCCGACGTCGAGCGTGGCCTTGAGCCGGCGCGGCGCGGCCGCGATGGCGGCGCGCACCGCGGCCTCGTCGCCGCCGTTGGCGGCACCGCCGCTGCGCACGATGTGCATCGGCGGCACCACGTACTGGCCGCGCGCATGCGCGTCCTGCGGCGTCAGCACCGGCGGCTGCGCCTCGATGGTCAGCGCGTCCTTGGCGCGCGCGGCGGCGCGGCGCGCGGCGTCGCGGGTGCGCGCGATCACGGCGAACACCGGCTGGCCCAGGTAGCGGATCTCGCCGCCGTCCTTCACCGACAGCAGGATCGGGTCGTCGTGGATGATCGAGCCGCAGTCGTTGGTGCCGGGGATGTCGTCGGCCGTGAGCACCGACACCACGCCCGGCATGGCGCGGATGGCGTCGAGCGAGAGCGCCGTGACGCGCCCGTTGGCCGCGGGCGACAGGCCCAGCGCGCAGTGCAGGGTGCCGGCGATCTCGGGAATGTCGTCGATGTAGGTGGCCTCGCCGGCCACGTGCAGGTGCGCCGATTCGTGCGGGCGGCTGATGCCCACGCGCGCGCCCTGGTCGTGGGCGAGCGCCTCGGCACCCTGGTCGATGCGGGCGGCGGTGTTCTTGAGGTAGTCGGCAAAGGCCTCTGCGGGTTGCAGCAGGCGGGCATCGAGGGGCTTGTTCATGGTCTCAGACTCCTTGCGCGGCCGGCTTGGCGGTGGCGGCGTGCGGCATCACGCTCCAGACGCTGGTGGCGCTGCCGGGCAGCGCATCCTCGGCCCGGGTTTCGAGCCACAGGCGCTGGATCAGGTTCTGCGCCACCTGCATCCGGTAGTCGGCCGAGGCGCGCATGTCGGACAGCGGCTTGAAGTCCTGCGCCAGCGCCAGCTTGGCGGCATTCACGCTGGACTGGGTCCAGGGCTTGCCGACCAGCGCGGCCTCGGCCTGCGCCGCGCGCTTCACGGTGGCGGCCATGCCGCCGAAGGCCAGGCGCACGGCCTTGACCTTGTTGCCGCCGGGCTCGAGCTCGAGCGCGAAGCCCGCGCACAGCGCCGAGATGTCGCAGTCGAAGCGCTTGCTGATCTTGTAGGCGCGCACCTGGCGGCGCATCGCGGCCAGCGGCAGCCACAGGCCCTGCACGAATTCGCCGCTCTGCAGCTGGTTCTTCATGTAGTCGACGTAGAAGTCGGGCAGCGGCATGCGGCGCACGTCGGCGCCGCGGCGCAGCTCGATCTCGGCGTCGAGCGACATCAGCACCGGCGGCGAGTCGCCGATCGGCGAGCCGTTGGCGACATTGCCGCCCATGGTGCCCGCGTGGCGGATCGGCGGCGAGGCGAAGCGCAGCCAGACGTCGGCCAGGCTGGGCACGCGCTCGACCAGCGCCGCGAAGGCCGATTCGAGCGAGGCGCCCGCGCCGATATAGAGGTGGTCGCCGCGGACCTCGACGGTCTTGAGCTCGGGCACGTCGCCCACGTAGATGATGTCGCCGAGGTCGCGGAACTGTTTGTTGACCCACAGGCCCACGTCGGTCGAGCCCGACAGCAGTTGCGCACGCGGCTTCTGCTCGCGCAGCGCGGCCAGCTGCTCGAGCGAGCGCGGCGCGTGGAAGCGGTCGATGCGCGCGCCCAGCGGGGCCGCGTACTCGAAGCCCGTGGCGCCGGAGGGCGGATTCAGCGCGGTGAGCGCGGCCACCACCGCGCGGCTGTCCAGCCGCACCGGCGGCAGGTCGAACATGCGCTGGCCCGCGTCGAGGATCGGGCGGTAGCCGGTGCAGCGGCACAGGTTGCCCGAGAGGTCGTCGGCCAGCTGCTGGCGCGAGGGCTGCGTGCCGCGCGCCTGGTGATGCTCGTAGGCCGACCACAGCGACATCACGAAGCCCGGCGTGCAGAAGCCGCATTGCGAGCCATGGCAGTCGACCAGCGCCTGCTGCACCGGGTGCAGGCAGTGCACGAGGTGCGGGCGCTTGTCGCCCTCTTGAAGCGCGGGGGCCGGGGCTGCCTGCGAAGCTTGGCACTGGTCCTTGAGGTCCTCGACCGTGAACAGCGCCTTGCCGTTGAGCGTGGGCAGGAACTGGATGCAGGCATTGACCGTCTGCAGCCGCAGGCCGCCGACCGCGTCGGGCGCGCCGGCCTCGGCCAGCTCGCCGATCACCACGGTGCACGCACCGCAGTCGCCCTCGTTGCAACCCTCCTTGGTGCCGGTGCAGCGCGCGTCCTCGCGCAGCCAGTCGAGCACCGAGCGGGTCGGGTGGACGCCGCTGACGTCGACGACCTGTCCGCGATGGAAGAATCGGATGGGCTGGCTGGGGCTGTGGCTGCTGCTCTCGGTACTCATGCTGTCGTGCTCGTGGGGTGGCGCGTGGTGGCCAAGCCTGGACGTTAGCGGCTTGCGCCGCCGCACGCATACCGTGGTGCCCATATTGCGTATGCAGGGCCCGGTATGCGACGTACGGGGAAACCCTGGATTCGGGGCAATTCTCGTGCCATGGCGGCGCGGGCGCCATGGCCGCGCCGAAGAAACAGGCCTTGCCCCCGCTCAGCCGCCGGTGCCGTGCACCAGGCGCTCGAACACGTCCTCCGCCCCCATCTGCCCGCCCTTGAGCATGATCTCGACCCAGTCGAGCCCCGGCGCCTCGCTGTGCAGCCGGCACAGCGCGGTGCCGGGCGCGAGCTGCGCGAGATAGGACAGCCCCCAGGCGTCGAGCGCACCCACGGCGAGGCTGGAGGTGTCGCCGCCGGCCACGCCCACGCGCGACAGCGGCACGGCCGCGAGCACGCGCGCCAGCAGTTCGCCGCCGGCCTCGGCCAGCGCGCGCGCGGGCACGCGGGTGTGGCCGGCGCGTGCGGCCTCGGTGGCGGTGCAGGCCAGCACGTGGACGCCGGTCGAGAGCCGGTCGGCCAGTTCGCGCGCGGCCTGTGCCAGGTGATCGGAATGGGGATCGACCAGCCGCGCCGCGTCGAGCCAGACGGTCTCGAAGGACCGCGCGGCCGCCACCTGCCGCGCCGTGACCGGCGAGAGGCTGCCGGCCAGCACGAACACCGGGCCGCGCGCGGGCGCCACGGCGGCCGGCGCCGCGGGCGCCTGTGCCAGCCGCGGCGCGAAGGCCTGCACCACGCTGCTCGGGCCGACGGCCAGCAGCGGCGCCTCGGCGGTGGCGAGCGGCCACAGCGCCGCGCCGATGGCCTCGAGGTCCTCGGGCCGCGCGACGTCGAACAGCACGGCCTCGGGCCGCTGGTCCAGCAAGGCGGCCAGCGCCTCGCCCGTGGCCGCATGACGTGGGTACGGCAGCAGCGCGGTCTCGCCCAGGCCCTGCGCCTGAAGGTGCAGCCGCAGGTCCGATTCGCGCATCGGCGTGACCGGATGCCGGCTCATGGTTGGATGGCGGTCGATGCGGTGCACCGTGCCGCCGCTGCCGGCCGCGGCGAACAGGTGGCCGAACAGGCAGTAGCGCTCGAGGTTCGGCTGGCCGCCGACGATCGCGGTCCAGGACCGGCCGGTGGCGGGCCGCAGCGCCTCGATGGCGACCGCGATGTTGCCGACGCCGGGCGCGCTGTCGAAGGTGGAACAGGTCTTGTAGTGCAGCACGCGCGCGCCGAGCCCGGCCATCAGCCGCGCGACCGGCGCGAGCTCGGCGCGCATCGCGTCCGGTGCCATCGAGCGCGCCGCGCCCGCGATGCCCAGGCAGTCGAGCGTGCCGGCGCGCGCGAGCAGCGCCTCGTCGGGCACGCGCAGGAACAGCAAGGCGCGCAGCCCGGCACGCGCCGCGGTGGCGAGCGTGTCGGTGGCGCCGGTGAAGTCGTCGCCGTAATAGGCGAGCGGCACCGACGTGCCCGCTGCCGCGCTCATTTGGCGCCGAAGAAGGCCAGCGCCTGCGCCAGCTCGGGCGCTTCGCGCGCGGCCTCGGCCACCGGCACGCCCGCGCGCGCCGCGGCCCAGGCCTGGCGAATGCTCGCCACACCCGCGGCCGCGCCGCCCGGATGGGCCAGGATGCCGCCGCCCGACATGAACAGCAGGTCGTCGCTGCCGACCGCGGCCCAGGTCGGCGCCACGGTGCCGGCCCACTGGCCCGAGGAGAAGGCGGGCATCACGCGATCATCGAAGGCGCCCTCGCCCGCCACCAGCGGCGCGAGGCAGTCGCGCGCCGACTCGATCACCTCCTCGTCGGGCTGCGAGAACTTGCCCTGCAACCCGTGCACGTGCATGTGGTCGACGCCGGCCAGCCGCCACAGCGCCTGGTAGGCCTGGAACGAGATGCCCAGCAGCGGATGGCGCGACAGCGCGCCATAGCCGTTGCGGTGGCCGTGCAGCGCCAGCGGCGTATGGCGGCGCAAGGTCTGGATGCCCGAATGGCCGCACCAGTTGAGGCTGGCCATCACGCAGCTGCCGCCCTCGCGCTCGACCAGGTCGGCATGGCGCTTCATGGCGTCGGTCTCGTCAGTGATGTTGAAGGCCACCATCACCTGCTTGCCGGTGCGCTGCGCATGGTCGCGCACCACCGCCATCACGGCCGGCACGCGCTCGGCCAGCGGCGCATGCAGCGGATCGGCCGAGACCTCGTCGTCCTTGATGAAGTCCACGCCCGCGGTGCACAGCCGCGCCACCAGCTCGGCGGTCTGCGCGGCCGAGAAGCCGACGTTGGGCTTGATGATGGTGCCCACCAGCGCACCCGTTTCCACGCCGGTGGCGCGGCGGGTGCCGGCCACGCCGTGGCTCGGCCGTTCGAACTGCGCGCGGTAGGCCGCGGGCAGCTGCAGCGATTCGAGCCGCAGCCCCGTGACCTCGCCGAGGTCGTAGAGGTTGCCCGCGACCGTGGCCGCCAGCGTCGGCAGGTTGGCGCCGATGTTGGCGACGGGAAAGGAGATGTCGACCAGCGCGCGCCGCCACGGCCCGCGCCGGCCCTGGCGCTCGAGCAGCGCATTGGGCAGGCTGGGCGCCGCGGCCGGCTCGTGCTCGGCGATGGCCTCGACGGTGGCGCGCGCCCGCGCGCGCAGGTCGTCGGTCTCGCCCTCGACGCGCGTGAAGGTGCCGCACGACTGCTCGCCCGCCATCACCTCGGCCACCGCGGCCGGCTCGAGCGGCGTCTCGATGCGGTAGCGCGCGCGGATGCGCTGTTCTGCCTGCGCCATCGTCATCAGAGCTTCGACAGGTCGGGGAAGGGCCGCACCGGCTCGCTGCCGTCCCAGCCTTCGGAGGCCGCGCGAATCAGGTCGAACATCTTCCCCTTCGGCCCGGCCACTTCCGACAGCTCGATCACGGTGCCCGGGTGGTATTCGGTGTCGAAGTAGATGAAGCGGCCGCGCTCGCCCACCTCGCCGCTCATCACCGGCTTGAAGCCCTGCGCCGTGAGGCGCGCGAGGTCGGCGTCGTAGTCGGCGGTCCAGTAGGCCACGTGCTGCAGGCCGGTGCGGCCCGCGCGCAGGAAGTCGCGGTACATCGAGGGCACGTCGTTGCGGGTCTGGATCAGCTCGACCTGCACATAGCCCGAGTTGGCCAGCGCCACCGAGTTGTGCGGCTCGTGCGCTTCGCCGTTGTAGCGGTAGTTGCGGATCGGCACCTTGGGGTTGTAGAACCAGGGACCGACGCCGAGCTCGCGGCTCCAGTAGTCCATGGCGGCCTCGATGTCGGGCACCACGTAGCCCAGTTGGCGGATCTCGCCGAGGAATCGACTCATTTTCTTGCGCGCTCCGTTGTGCGTGTTGTTGTCAGACTTTGAGAAAACCGGTGGAGAACCACGGGATCGCGGCGACCAGCACCAGCCCCGCGAGCAGCGCGGCCATGTAGCCCCAGATGTGGCGGATGCCCTCGTCGGGATCGACCTTGCTGACGGCGCAGGCGCCGTAGTAGCCGACGCCGAAGGGCGGCGCGAACAGGCCGATGCCCATCGCGAAGATCACGACCATGGCGTAGTGCACCTCGTGCACGCCGGCCGCCTTGGCGATCGGGAACAGCAGCGGCCCGAACAGCACGATGGCCGGAATGCCCTCGAGCACGCTGCCCAGCACGATGAAGGCCACGATCGAGACCGCGAGGAAGCCGTAGGCGCCGCCCGGGATGCCGGCCATGAGCTTCGCGAGGTCCTGCGAGAAGCCCGACTGCGTGAGCCCCCAGGCCATGGCGGTGGCGCAGCCGACGATGAAGATGATGGCGCCCGAGAGCGAGGCGGTCTCGACCAGCATCGGGCGCAGCCGGCGCCAGTCGAACTGGCGGTAGATCAGCAGGCCGACCAGCGCCGAATAGACGATGCCGATGGTCGAGACCTCGGTGGCCGTGGCCACGCCCTCGACCACCGCGGCGCGGATCACGAAGGGCAGCAGCACCGCGGGCAGCGCCACCCCCAGCAGCTTGCCGATCTCGCGCGCGCCGTGGCGCTTCACCTGGCTCAGGTCCTCGCGGCGGTAGCGCCACCAGACCACCACGCAGAGCATGGCGCCGAGCACCACCGCGGGCATCAGGCCGCCGGTGAACAGCGCCGCGATCGAGATGCCGGTGACCGAGCCGATGGTGATCAGCACGATCGACGGCGGGATGGTCTCGGTCTGCGCGCCCGTGGCCGACAGCAGCGCCACCAGGTCGCCGGGCTTGGCGCCGCGCTGGGTCATCTCGGGGAACAGCACCGGCGCGATGGCCGCCATGTCGGCGATCTTCGAGCCCGAGATGCCCGAGATCAGGTACATGGCGCCGATCAGCACGTACGACAGGCCGCCGCGCACATGGCCCAGCAGGCTCGCGAGGAACTGGATCATGGCGCGCGCCATGCCGGTCATCTCGATCAGCGCGCCGAGGAAGATGAACAGCGGCACCGCCAGCAGGATCAGGTGCGACATGCCCTCGTCGAGCCGGCCCACCATCACCAGCATCGGCGTGCGCGTGGTCAGCGCCAGGTAGCCGAAGGTGGCGAGCGCGAACGAGAAGGCGATCGGCACGCCGGCGAACACGGTGAAGGCCACCACGCCGACGAAGAAGATCAGCAGGTTGAGCTTGCCCAGCGGCGCCAGCACCGGCCCCGCGAGCCAGAAGGCGGCCACCAGCGCCACGGTGCCGAGCGCGGCCACGGCGATCTGCCGCAGGGTGCACACGCGCAGCAGGCGCAGCAGCGCCACCACCCCCATCAGCGCGATGCCCGCGGGGATGGCCGAGGCGCGCCAGGCATTGCTGATCTCGAGCGCGGGCGTGACGACGAAGGACTCCTCGTGCGCGTAGTCGATGGCCGGCCAGGCCACCAGCGCCAGGAAGGCCACCGAGGCCGTGATGGCGAAGGTGTCGAACAGCGCGCGCGTGTCGGGCCGCAGCCGCGCCACGAAGGCGGTCATGCGCATGTGCTCGCCGCGGCGCAGCGCCACCACGGCGCCGAGCATCGACAGCCACAGGAACAGGATCGAGGCCAGCTCGTCGGACCACACCAGCGGCGCATGGAAGGCATAGCGCGCCGTGACGCCCGCGAACAGCACCACGATCTCGGCCAGCACCAGCAGCGCGGCCAGCGATTCCACCGTGCCGCCGAGCCAGCGGTCGAGGCGGCCGGCCAGCGGCGCCAGCGCGTTCGGATGGGCCACGGCGGCGCCACCAGGGGCGAGCGCGTCGGCGGGAAGCACGTGCGAGGACATGGGTGACGCTCAGGCCAGCTTGCCCACGGCCTCTTCGAGCAGCGCCCAGGCCTCGGGGCCGAAGCGGCCCTTCCACTCGCCGTAGAAGCCCGAGTCGCGCAGCTTGGCGCGGAAGCTGTCGGCCGCCGGGCGGTTGATGGTCAGGCCCTTGGCCTGCAGGTCGCCCACCACCGACTCGTTGAGCTTGCGGATGTCCTCGCGCTGCTGCAGGCCGGCCTCGTTGATGGCGCGCGCGACGACGGTCTTCAGGTCGGCGGGCAGCGCGTCCCAGGCGCGGCCGTTGGCGATGAACCAGTAGCCGTCCCAGATGTGGTTGGTGAGCGAGCAGAACTTCTGCACCTCGAACAGCTTGGCGACCTGGATGATCGGCAGCGGGTTCTCCTGCGCGTCGACGATCTTCGTCTGCAGCGCCGAGTAGACCTCGCTGAACTGCAGGCTCGCGGGCGCGGCGCCCAGGCCCTTGAACATCGAGATCGACAGCGGGCTCACGGGCACGCGGATCTTCAGGCCATCCATGTCCTTGGCGGTGGCGACCGCGGCCTTGCTGCTGGTGGTCTGGCGGAAGCCGTTGTCCCACATCTTCTCGAAGGCGTAGAGGCGCGACTTGGCGATCGCGCCGCGCACATGGGCGCCGAGCTTGCCGTCCATCGCGGCCCAGACCTGCTTGTAGTCGGCGAAGGCGAAGCCCACCGCATTGATCGCGGCCACCGGCACCAGGGTGGCGATCACCAGTGCCGAGGGCGTGAAGAACTCGATGCCGCCCGAGCGCACCTGGGCCAGCATGTCGGTGTCGCCGCCGAGCTGGTTGTTCGGGAAGATCTTGATCTCGACCCGGCCGCTGGTCTCCTTGGCGATGCGGTCGGCCGCCTCCTGCGCGCGGATGTTCAGCGGATGGCTCAGCGGCAGATTGTTGCCGTACTTGTACGAGAACTCCGCCGCGCGGGCCGTGCGCGGCAGGGCCGAGAACACGCCGGCGGCCGGAACGGCCGCGATGGCGGGAAGGGCGGACAGGGTGCGAATCGCGCTGCGGCGGGTGACCGGTGCCATGCTGTGTCTCCGTTGTGCGGATGATGCGAATTGATGCATCATTGATTGAATTTCCTCGAAGATATAGGCCTCACCCTGTACCGTCAAACCACGGTTTGATGGTTTTTGATGTATGCGGGTTAACCCTTCACACCAATCCTCCGCGCCGGCCGACGGCGCCGCGGCGCGCGCCACCGTGGCCGACATCGCGCGCACCGCGCAGGTCTCGACGGCCACCGTCGACCGCGTGCTCAACAAGCGCCCCGGCGTGCGCGACGCCACCGTGCAGCGCGTGCTCAAGGCCGCCGCCGAGCTCGGCTACCTGCCCGAGCGCGACCTCTACGCGGCGCTGGCGCCGCGGCCGCTGCGGCTGGTGTTCCTGCTGCCCAGCGGCACCAACCGCTTCATCCGCATGCTCGGCGACATGGTCGGCTACGCGCAGGAGCACTGGGCGCCGTTCAACGTGGTGTGCCGCACCGAACTCACCGAGAGCTTCAACCCCGAGGCGCTGGCCGCCGCGCTGCTGCGCCTGGGCGGGCGCTGCGACGGCATCGCGATGATGGCGCTCGAGCATCCGGCCGTGCGCGAGGCCGTGGCCGCGCTGGCCGCGCGCGGCGTGCCGGTGGTGACGCTGATCTCGGACCTCGCGAACTCGCAGCGCGCGGCCTACATCGGGCTGGACAACCGCGCCGCCGGCCGCACCGCGGGCTACCTCATCGGCCGCTTCATCGGAGCGCGCGCCGCCAAGGTCGCGCTGATCGCGGGCAGCCTGCGCTACAGCGCGCACCAGGAGCGCGAGGCCGGCTTCCTGCAGGTGATCGACGAGATGTTCGAGCCGCTGCAGGTGGTGGGCCTGCGCGAGGGCCAGGACGATGCCGACAAGAATTACCGCCAGACCCGCGCGCTGCTCGAGCAGCATCCCGAGCTCGCGGGCATCTACAACATCGGCGGCGCCTCCGACGGCGTGGCGCGCGCGCTCAAGGAAGCGCAGCGCGACCAGAAGGTGGCCTTCATCGGCCACGGCCTCACGCCCGACACGCGCGCGCTGCTGATCGACGGCAGCATGGACGCGGTGATCACGCAAAGCCCGCATGCGACCCTGATGAGCTGCGTGCGCATCTTCACCAACCTGCGCGAGGGGCGCGACGTGCTCAGCGGGGTGGAGACGACGCGCAGCGTGGTGATCTTCAGGGAGAACCTGCCTTGAGGCGCGGGGGTATTCGCGGCTGATGGAAACTAGCATCGATGCCGCAAACCCCGCCCCCACGCCCCTGCTACGCGATCAAGACCGAGGTCGCCGACCCGCGCGCCACGCGCTTCGAATTCGCGGCCCAGAAGACCATGTACGGCGGCAAGCAGATCGCGCCCGGCGACACGGTGTTCGTGTTCGCGAGCGAGAACGCGGGCGGCGCCGGCCTGGTCGCGATGGGCATCGTGACCGCGGCCGAGGCGCTGCCGCCGGTGCCCGACGTCGAGCGGCAGACGCCGCGCGTGAGCATCGCGGTGCGGCGCACCGCCCTTGCCAAGGCCCCGCTCGGGCGGCGCGAGCTCAAGTCCCATGCCGACTGGAACGACGGCCGGCCCGAGACCGAGCTCAACTTCAAGTTCTACCGCCAGGCCACCGACAAGATCGTCGGCCTCTCCGACGCCGCGGCGGACTACCTGCGCGCGTTCTTTCGCTGAGCCGGCTCAGCGCTCGGCACGGCCCGCGCGCTCGGCGAACAGCTCCGCGATCACCTGCCGCAGCCAGCGGTTCGCGGGGTCTGCCTCGAAGCGCTTGCTCCAGTGCAGCGACACCGTGAAGTCGCGCAGCGGAAAGGCCGGCTCGACGATCGCGTAGCCGCCCTCCTGCGCGAAGCCGCGCGCGATGTTGCGCGGCATCACCACCGCGAGGTCGGTGGCGCGCACGATCGCCGGCAGCACCATGAAGTGCTCGGTGGTCAGGCGCACGCGGTCCTCGAGGTTCAGCAGCTGCAGGATGCGCAGGGTTTCGGCATGGGTGCGCACCGCCACGTACTCGAGGGTCTGCAGCGCCTCGATCAGCGCCTGGCTGGTGCGCCGGCCGCGCGCGAACGGATGGCCCTTGCGCAGCAGCACGATGTAGCGGTCCTTCAGCAGGTGCAGGCGCTGCGTGTCGCGCACCTTGGGCAGGAAGCCGAAGGCGAAGTCGACGCGGCCGCTGTCGAGCGCGGGCGCGATCTCGCCAGGCGCGAGCGGCAGCGTCTCCATGCGCACGCCGGGCGCGAGCTCGCCGAGCCGCGCCATCAGCGCGGGCAGGAAGCGGCCCTCGCCGATGTCGCTCATGTGAATACGAAAGACCTTGCGCGAGGCTTGCGGCTCGAAGCGCGCGGGCTCGTGCAGCGCCTCCTCGAGCAGTGCGAGCGCGGCCTGCACCGCGGCGGCGAGGCGCTCGGCGCGCGGCGTGGGCGCCACGCCGCCGGGGGCGCGCGTGAACAGCGCATCTTTCAGCAGCAGCCGCAGCCGGCCCAGGCCGTGGCTGGCCGCGGGCTGGGTCAGGCCCAGCGACTCGGCGGCACGGCTCACGCTGCGCGCGCGGTAGACGGCATCGAAGAGGCGCAGCAGGTTGAGGTCTATGGTTTCAATATGCATGCCGTTCATATCGCTTAGCTCGCTTATTTTATTGAAGCCGGGCCGCAAGCTCCGCACACTGGCGCCCGGCGTGAATTCGCCGCCCCCGACGAAAGCGCCACCACAACGAGAAGGAGACACGACATGGCCAGACTGCGCCCGCATTCGATGTCAGCGGTGCTCGCGACCCTTGCAACCTCCCTGCTCCTCGCGGCCGGCGCCGCCTGGGCCCAGCAGCCGCCCACCGAGGAACCCGGCTGGGCCAAGGGCCGGCCCAAGAACGACGCGGCCACGCGGCTGGCGCCCGTGCCTTCCTTTCCGATCCCCACTGCGGCCGACCAGTTGCCCACCGCAAAGTTCAAGCTTCCGCCGGGCTTCAAGGTCGAGACCTGGGCCTCGGGCGTGCTCGATGCACGCTCGCTGCGCCAGGGCGCCAAGGGCACGGTGTTCGTGAGCACGCTGTTCGTCGGCAACAAGGTCTATGCCATTGCCGAGAAGGGCGACCGCAAGCCGAAGACCATCGTCGACAAGACCGAGTTCGCCACCGGCATCGAATTCCACAAGGGCGCGCTCTACCTCGCGACGCACAAGCAGATCCAGCGCTACGACGGCATCGAGGACAAGCTCGACAACCCCGGCCAGCCGGTGGTGCTCCACGACAAGCTGCCCGGCGGCCGGGACCACAGCTGGCGCTACCTGCGCATCCGCGACGAGAAGCTCTACTACGCGGTCGGCGCGCCCTGCAACCTCTGCGAGCCCGACGACGCGCATGCGCGCATCTTCCGCATGAACCTCGACGGCAGCGGCATCGAGACCATCGCGCGCGGCGTGCGCAACACGGTGGGCTTCGACTTCGATCCGAAGACCGGCAACCTCTGGTTCACCGACAACGGGCGCGACTGGCTCTCCGAGGACCTGCCCAACGACGAGCTCAACGTGGTGACCAAGGCCGACCAGCACTTCGGCTATCCGTACTGCCACCAGGGCAACATCCTCGATTCGGAATTCGGCTGGGGCAAGAGCTGCGCCGACTACGCCAAGCCCGCCGCGCTGCTGGGCCCGCACGCCGCGGCGCTGGGCATGACTTTCTATCAAGGAAAGATGTTCCCGGCGAAGTACCGCGGCGCGATGTTCATCGCGCGCCACGGCCCCTGGAACCGCACCACCAAGTACGCCGACATCGCGGTGGCCTGGCCCGACGGCAGGGGCGGCGCGAAGGTCGAGCCCTTCATGACCGGCTTCGTCGAGAACAACACCTACCTGGGCCGGCCGGTGGACTTCCTGGTGCTCAAGGACGGCTCGATGCTGGTGAGCGACGACCACGCGGGTGCGATCTACCGCATCAGCTACGGCGGCAAGTGAGGCGCGCCGGATGACGAGGCACACGGCGATGGCGGCGACGGTGGCGATGCTGTGGGCGCTGGCCCTGCCCGCGTTCGCGCAGGCGACCAGGGGCGCGCAGCCCAAGGCCGCGCCGGCGGCGGCATCGGGCGCCAAGGTCTATGCCGAGCGCTACGCCGCGCTGTGCGCCGCCTGCCACGGTGCCGATGGCCGCAGCGAGATGCAGGGCGTGCCCTCGCTCGCGGGCCAGCATTCGTTCTACGCGATCACGCAGCTGTTCCTGTTCCGCGAGGGCCGGCGCGCCAACGAGGCCATGACCGCGGTCGCCAAGACGATGAAGGACGAGGACCTGCGCGGCTTCTCCGACTTCATCGCGACGCTGCCCGCGCTGGCGCCGGCCGCCGCCGCCGCCGCACCGCCCGACGCGGTGCGCATGGCGCGCGGCCAGGCGCTCGCGCAGGAGAACCGCTGCGTGATCTGCCACGGCGCCGACCTGAGCGGCGGCCAGCAGGTGCCGCGCATCGCGCACCAGCGCGAGGAATACCTCGCGCTCACGCTGCAGGAGTTCCGCACCGGCAAGCGCCCGGGCTACACGCAGGCGATGGGCGAGGCCGTGGGCCGCATGGCGCCCGAAGACCTCGACACCCTCGCCTACTACGTGGCGCGTTTTCCCACCGCGCCGCCCAAGCCCGGCGGCAAGTAGCACCGCCTCCAGCAACGATCAACGCCGGCCCGCACCCGGTGCGGGGACGCCTGCGTCCGCGCATTCCTTCATCCACCCACGCATCAACCCATCGGAGCCGATTCTTTTGGAAGTCTCATTCAGCAAGGAAGTCGAGGCGCTGCGCCTCGGCGAGGGCGACACCTTTCACGGCGAGGGCATCCTCGCGATCACCAAGGGCCTGCTGCAGTCGGGCGTGGCCTATGTCGGCGGCTACCAGGGCGCGCCGGTCTCGCACCTGCTCGACGTGATGGTGCAGGCCAAGGGCTACATGGACGAGCTCGGCGTGCACGTGGAGGCCTGCTCGAACGAGGCCTCGGCCGCGGCCATGCTCGGCGCCTCGATCCACTATCCGCTGCGCGGCGCCGTGACCTGGAAATCCATCGTCGGCACCAACGTGGCGGCCGACGCGCTGTCGAACCTGTCCTCGCCCGGAGTGACCGGCGGCGTGCTGATCGTGGTCGGCGAGGACTACGGCGAAGGCGCCAGCGTGATCCAGGAGCGCACCCATGCCTATGCGCTCAAGTCGAGCATGTGCCTGCTCGACCCGCGGCCCGACCTGGCCGTGATGGTGCGCATGGTCGAGCAGGGCTTCCAGCTCTCGGAGACCTCGAACATGCCCTGCCTGATGGAGCTGCGCATCCGCACCTGCCACGTGCGCGGCAGCTTCGCGTGCAAGGACAACCTCGCGCCCGCCGTGTCGACGCGCGCGCTCATGACCGACCCCGCGGGCTTCGACTACATGCGGCTCGCCCATCCGCCCGTGACCTTCCGCCACGAGAAGCTCAAGGGCGACGAGCGCATTCCCGCCGCGCGCCGCCACATCGTGGCCCAGGGGCTCAACGAGCTGATGCCCGGCGGGCGCCATGCCGAACTCGGCATCGTGGTGCAGGGCGGCCTGTACAACGCGCTGATCCGCGGCCTGCAGCAGCAGGGGCTGGCCGATGCCTTCGGCGAGAGCGAGATCCCGATCCTGGTGCTCAACGTCACCTATCCTCTGGTGCCCGAGCAGCTGGCCGACTTCTGCCTCGGCAAACGCGCGGTGCTGGTGGCGGAGGAAGGCCAGCCCGAGTACATCGAGCAGGACATCGCGACCCTGCTGCGCCGCCGCGACATCCAGACGCCGCTGCACGGCAAGGACCTGCTGCCCTCGGCCGGCGAGTACGGCGTGGAAGTGCTCTCGGGCGGGCTCGCCGCCTTCGTCGCGAAGTACGTCGGCGAGGGCGAGACGGCCGCATCGGCGCTGTCGGCCCAGGCCTGGCTGGCCGGCAACCGCGAGCGCCGCGAGGCGGTGGCGCGCCGGCTCGACGTGCCGCTGCCGAACCGGCCGCCGAGCTTCTGCGTGGGCTGTCCCGAGCGGCCGGTGTTCTCGGCCCTCAAGCTCGCGCAGCAGACCACGGGCCCGGTGCACATCGCGGCCGACATCGGCTGCCATGCCTTCGGCACCTTCGAACCGTTCTCGATGGGCCACTCGATCCTCGGCTACGGCATGAGCCTCGCGAGCCGCGCGGGCGTGTCGCCGATGATGAACCGGCGCACGCTGTCGATCATGGGCGACGGCGGCTTCTGGCACAACGGCCTCTTGACCGGCGTGCAGAGCGCGCTGTTCAACGGCGACGACGCGGTGCTCCTGATCTTCAAGAACGGCTACACCTCGGCCACCGGCACGCAGGACATCATCTCCACGCCCGACGACGAGGCGAAGGAGCGCGCCGTCGACAAGCAGCAGAGCCTGGTCGACAAGAACCAGACCATCGAATCGACCTTGAAGGGCCTGGGCGTGCAATGGATGCGCACCGTGACCACCTACGACGTGGAGCGCATGCGCCGCACCCTGACCGAGGCGCTGACCAGCGACTTCGACGGCCTCAAGGTGGTGATCGCCGAGGGCGAATGCCAGCTCGAGCGGCAGCGCCGCATCAAGCCCTGGATCGCGGGCCTGCTGCAGCGCGGCGAACGCGTGGTGCGCGTGAAGTACGGCGTGGACGAGGACGTGTGCAACGGCGACCATGCCTGCATCCGGCTCTCGGGCTGCCCCACGCTCACGCTGAAGGACAACCCCGATCCGCTCAAGCTCGACCCGGTGGCGACCGTGATCGACGGCTGCGTGGGCTGCGGCCTGTGCGGCGCCAACGCGCACGCCGCCACGCTGTGCCCGAGCTTCTACCGCGCCGAGGTGGTGCAGAACCCGAAGTGGCACGAGCGGCTGCTGCATGGCCTGCGCGGCGCGGTGGTGCGCGCGCTGCGCCCGGCTTGAGGAGGAACAGACGATGGAACGACATTCCTCCCCGGCGTCCACGCAGCGCCCGATCACGCTGCTCGTCTGCGCGCTCGGCGGCGAAGGCGGCGGCGTGCTCACCGAATGGCTGGTGGAGACCGCGCGCCACGCGGGCTTCGCCGCGCAGAGCACCTCGATCCCCGGCGTGGCGCAGCGCACCGGCGCCACCACCTACTACATCGAGGTGTTCCCGGTGCCGCTGGCCCAGCTCGGCGGGCGCCGTCCCGTCTTCAGCCTGAGCCCGGTGCCGGGCGCGCTCGACGCGATCGTGTCGTCGGAGCTGCTCGAGACCACGCGCCAGATCGGCAACGGCATGAGCGCGCCGCCGCGCACGCTGGTCATCAGCTCGTCGGCGCGCGTGCTCACCACCGCCGAGCGCATGGTGCCCGGCGACGGACGCGCCGACGCGCAGCGGCTGATCGACGTGGTCAAGGCCTTCAGCCGCGAGCACCATGTGCTCGACATGGGCGCGATGGCGCGCGAGGCCGGCACGGTGGTCAGCGCCGTGATGCTCGGCGCGATCGCGGGCAGCGGGCTGTTCCCGTTCGAGCGCGCGGCCTACGAGCATGCGGTGCGCGGCGGCGTCGCGCACGACAAGGTCGGCAAGGCGGCCGCGGCCAGCCTGCGCGGCTTCGCGGCCGCCTTCGAGGCCGTGAGCGCGCCGCGCGCGCAGGCCGCCTTCGTGCGCGGCGTGCTGGCCGAGGAAGGCCGCGATGCACCGCCGCCCGCGCGCGCGCTGCCGGCCGAGCTGGCGCAACGCTTTCCACCGGCCGTGCACGACCTGCTGGCGCTCGGCCATGTGCGCGTGCTCGACTACCAGGACGCGGCCTACGCCGCGCTCTATGCGCAGCGGCTGGCGCGCGTGCTCGATGCAGAGCGCGCGGCCGACCCGGCCGGCGCACGCGGCTTCGCGATCGTGCGCGAGACCGCGCGCTGGCTCGCGCTGTGGATGGCCTTCGACGACATCGTGCGTGTGGCCGCACTCAAGGGCCGCGCCAGCCGCGCGCAGCGCGTGCGCCGCGAAGTGCGCGCGGGCGAGGCCGACATCGTGAAGGTCTACGACCACTTCAAGCCCGGTGCGGCCGAGTTCGCGGCGCTGCTGCCACCCGCGCTCGCGCGCCGCGTGACGGCCTGGGACCGCGCGCGCCAGGCGCGCGGCCGCGAGCCCTGGGCGCTGCCGCTGCAGGTGGGCAGCCATGCCGTCTGGGGCATGGCCTCGCTGCGCCTGCTGGCCTCGCTGCGCTGGCTGCGCCGCCGCGGCAGCCGCTTCGCGGAGGAACAGGCGCTGATCGAGCGCTGGCTCGCGGCCGTGGAAGCCGGCGCGCGCGAGAACTGGATGCTGGGCCGCGAGCTCGCGCTGTGCGGCCGGCTCATCAAGGGCTACGGCAGCACCAACGAGCGCGGCAAGCACACGCTGCTGCACCTGGTCGGCGAACTTGCGGGCCGCACGGCGATGCCCGCGCCGGCACGCGCCGAGGCCATCGGCGCCGCGCGCGAGGCCGCGCTGGCCGACGAAGGTGGCAAGGCGCTCGATGCCGCGCTCGCGCAGCACGGCGCGGCGCCGCGGCCGGTGCAGGCGCAGCCCATCCGCTGGATGAAGCGGCCGCCGGCCGCCACGCCTTCGCGCCCCGCCTGAGCCTCATCGCACCCCCAAGAAGAAACAGGAGACACACCATGACCCTCGACGCTTTCCCCTGGCGACGCCGGCTGCTGCTGGCGGCCGCTCTCGCCTCTCTTGCTTGTGCCTCGGCGCAGGCCAACACCGCCACCGCCTGGCCCGCCAAGCCGGTCAAAGTGATCGTCAACTTCCCGCCCGGCGGCGCGGCCGACCAGATCGCGCGCGCCGTCGCGCAGCCGCTGCAGGAGGCGCTCAAGCAGCCGGTGGTGATCGAGAACCGCGGCGGCGCCAACGGCAACGTCGGCGGCGAGGCCGTGGCGCGCGCGCCGGCCGACGGCTACACGCTGCTCATGAGCTCGGGCGGCATGGTGTCGGTGAACCCGCACCTCTATGCGCGCATGAGCTTCGACCCGGCAAAGGACCTGGTGCCGGTGGCGGCCGCGGCGCGGGTGCTGGTGTTCCTGGTCGCCAAGCCCTCGCTGCCGCCGGCCAACGTGCGCGACTTCATCGCCTATGCCAAGGCCAACCCGGGCAAGCTCTCGTATGCCTCGCCGGGCAGCGGCAGTTCGCCGCACCTCGCGGGCGAGATGTTCAAGAGCCAGGCCGGCCTGTTCGCGCTGCACGTGCCCTACCGCGGCGCCGCGCCCGCGCTGCAGGACCTGCTGGCGGGCCAGGTCGACTACGCCTTCGATCCCGGCATCGGCCTGCAGCAGGTGCGCGCGGGCAAGCTGCGCCTGCTGGCCGTGGGCAGCCCGCAGCGCTCGCCGCTGTTCCCCGACGTGCCCACGCTCGACGAGGCCGGCCTGCGCGGCTTCGACGCCGACACCGTGTTCGGTTTCTATGCGCCGGCCGGCACGCCGCCCGAGGTGGTGGCGCAGCTCAATGCGCAGATCAACCGCGCGCTCGCATTGCCGGCCGTGAAGGAACGCATCGCCTCGCTGGGCGGCGAGGCCGTGCCCGGCACGCCGGCCGAGTTCCAGCAGCGCGCCGCGGCCGATTCGCAGCGCTTCGGCGCGCTGATCCGCGAACGCCGCATCGCGGCGGACTGAACACGCGAGGAGCCCAACCAGACCTCGAGACCTTGCCCGATCCCCTTGCTCACTGAATCCACAACACGCAGAACGAAAGAGAGACAAGCCATGCAGACTTCCTTCCATCGCCGCCCCGGCGCCCTCGCGCTCACACTGGCACTCGCGGCCTCGGCCATGGTCCCCGCGCTCGCGCAGGACAAGCCGGTGCAGATCAAGCTGTCGAGCTGGGTGCCCGCGCAGCATCCGCTGAACCCGGCCCTGCAGGCCTGGGCCGACGACATCAAGAAGGCCTCGAACGGCTCGATCACCGCGATCCTTTTCCCGTCGGAGCAACTGGGCAAGGCCTTCGACCACTACGACATGGCGCGCGACGGCATCGCCGACTTCTCGTACGTGAACCCCGGCTACCAGCCAGGCCGCTTCCCGGTGATGGCCGGTGCCTCGCTGCCCTTCCTGTTCGCCAACGGCAAGGAGGGCTCGGCCGCCATCGACGACTGGTACCGCGCCTATGCCGCCAAGGAAATGAAGGACGTGAAGTACTGCTTCGCCTTCGTGCACGACCCAGGCACCTTCCATTCGCGCAAGAAGATCGTGCTGCCCGCCGACGTGAAGGGCATGAAGGTACGGCCCGCGACCAGCACCGTGGGCCAGCTCATCACCTCGCTGGGCGGCACCAACGTGCAGGCCTCGGCGCCGGAGTCGCGCGACATGCTCGAGCGCGGCGTGGCCGATGCCATCACCTTCCCCTGGGGATCGATCGGCCTGTTCGGCATCGACAAGGTGGTCAAGTACCACATGGACGTGCCGCTGTACGTCACGCCCTTCGTCTGGGTCATGAACAAGGGCAAGTACGACGCGATGTCGGCCGGCCAGAAGAAGGTGATCGACGACCACTGCACCAGCGAATGGGCGCAGAAGGTGGCCGCGCCCTGGGCCGACTTCGAGTTCGCGGGCCGCGGCAAGATCGCCGCGCAATCGGGCCACGAGGTCTACAAGCTCACGGCCGAGCAGCTCGATGCCTGGCGCAAGGCGGCCGCGCCGTCGGAGGCGCAGTGGTCCGACAGCGTGAAGAAGACGGGCGAGGATCCGAAGGCCGTGATGGACGCGCTGAAGGCGAGCCTGGCGAAGCACAAGTCGGCGCTGTGACGGCCATGAGCACGCGTCCGGCCAGTGCCATGGACCGCGTGATCAACACGATCGAATGGCTGGCCGCCATCTTCGTGGGGATCGTCGCGCTCAACATCTTCGTGGCCGTGGTGCTGCGCAAGTTCTTCGACACCTCGATCCCCGACGCCTACGACTTCGGCCGCATGCTGCTCGGGATCCTGATCTTCTGGGGCATCGCGGCCACCAGCTACCGCGGCGGCCACATCACGGTCGACCTGGTCTGGACCGCGGCAGGCCCGCGCATGCGCCGCGCGATCGACATCTTCGCCACGCTGGTGCTGCTGCTGGTGGTGGCGGTGCAGACCGCGATGCTGTTCGACAAGGTGCGGCTCACCTACACCGACAACGTGCTGACCTACGACATGAACATCCCGACCTGGCCGTTCTATGCCGTGGCCTGGGCCGGCGACGTGTCGGCCGTGATCCTGATCGCCGTGCGCACCTGGCGGCTGATCTTCCATCCCGAGCTGCTGCACGACGAACACGTCGAAGAGAAGGTGAGCGAATGAGCACCGATGCAGTCGCCCTGCTGGGCTTCGTCGCCCTGTTCGTGCTGATGCTGCTGCGCGTGCCCGTGGGCATGGCGATGGGGCTGGTCGGCGTCACCGGCTACAGCTACCTCGTGGGCCCCGGCCCCGCGCTCAAGCTGGTGGGCCAGACCTCGATGCGCACCGTGACCGACTACACCTTCGGCGTGATCCCCATGTTCATGCTGATGGGCGCGCTGGTCTCGGTGTCGGGCGTGAGCCGCGAGCTGTTCCGCGCCGCCAACTCGATGATCGGCCACCTGCGCGGCGGCCTCGGCGTGGCCACGGTGGTGGCCTGCGGCGGCTTCGCGGCGATCTGCGGCTCCTCGGTCGCCACGGCCGCCACCTTCTCGTCGGTGGCCTATCCCGAGATGCGGCGCTTCGGCTACCCGCAGTCCTTCGCCACCGGCGTGATCGCCGCGGGCGGCACGCTGGGCGCGATGCTGCCGCCGTCGACCGTGCTCGCGGTCTACGCCATCCTCACGCAGCAGGACATCGGCAAGCTGTTCATGGCCGGCATCGTGCCGGGCCTGCTCGCGATGCTGATGTACGTGCTGACCATCGTGGTCATCGTGCGCGTGAAGCCCGGCTGGCTGCCGCGCGGCGAGGCGCGGGCGTGGAGCGAGCGCGCGGCCGAGCTCAAGAACGTGTGGGCGCCGATCGTGCTGTTCCTGTTCGTGATCGGCGGGCTGTACGGCGGCTTCTTCACGCCCACCGAGGCCGGCGGCGTGGGCGCGAGCGGTGCCTTCATCCTCGGCGTGCTGCGCGGCCGGCTCGACCGCGCGAAGATCCGCGAGGCCCTGCTGTCGGCCACGCGCACGGCGGCGGCGGTGTTCACCGTGCTGATCGGCGCGCTCTTGTTCGGCTACTTCCTCACCATCACGCAGAGCCCGCAGAAGCTCACCGAGTTCCTCACCGGCCTGGGCGTGGGCCGCTACGGCGTGCTCGCGCTGATCATGGTGATGTACCTGGTGCTCGGCTGCCTGATGGACGCGATGGCGATGATCATCCTCACGGTGCCGATCATCTATCCGGTGATCGTGCACCTGGGCTTCGACCCGATCTGGTTCGGCATCATCATCGTGATGACGGTGGAGCTCGGGCTGATCCATCCGCCCGTGGGCATGAACGTGTTCGTCATCAAGAGCGTGGTGAAGGACGTGAGCTTCACCACCATCTTCAAGGGCGTGCTGCCCTTCGTGGCGACCGACATCCTGCGGCTGGTGATCCTGATCGCGTTCCCGGCGATCGCGCTGTGGCTGCCCGGGCGCATGGGATGAAGGCAGCAAGCAGAATCGAACACATGAGCACCAAGGAAATCGTCCACACCGTCCGCGTCGAATTCGGCGACTGCGACCCCGCCGGCATCGTCTGGTTCCCGAACTTCTTCCGCTGGATCGACGCGGCCTCGCGCCACTTCTTCCACCAGTGCGGCGTGCCGCGCTGGGAGGAGACCACGAAGACGCTCGGCGTGATCGGCACGCCGCTGGTCGACACCCACACGCGCTTCGTCAAGACCGCGAGCTACGGCGACACGCTAGAGATCGCGGTTCGCATCGCCGAGTGGCGCGAGAAGAGCTTCGTGCAGGCCTACCGCGTGACGCGCGGCGACGACCTGATCCTCGAATGCGAGGAGGTGCGCATCTTCGGCGGCAAGCGCGAGGACGGCAGCCTGCGCGCGCTGCCGGTGCCGCCGTCGATCCGCGCGCTCTGCGAATAGGGCGGCGCCGGGGCCGCGAGGGGCGGCGGGCGGCTTTCATCGCGGTGTCATGGCGCTCGCGCAGATTCGTGCGCGCCCCGCCATCGACCCCACACGCGAAAAGAAATCCCCCATGGAAAGACGTTCCTTCCTGCGCCGCGGCCTGTTCTACACGGTCGCCGCCGCCACCCCTCCCGTGCTGAGCGCCTGCGGCGGCGGAGGCAGCGACGGGATCGTGTTCCCGATCGTGCCGCCGCCCGCTCCCGCGCCGGCACCGCCGCCACCCGCGCCCGAACCCGCGGGCCGCTATGCCTTCGGCCAGGGCGTGGCCTCGGGCGATCCGAAGGACACCAGCATCGTCTTCTGGACCCGCTGCGTGCGCACCGGCACCGCCGCCGACAGCGCGGCCATCGCGCTGCGGCTCGAGGTGTCGGACACCTCGGGCTTCGGCAACCTGGTGGCGAAGGTCGCGCTCGAGGCCTCGGACCGCTTCGACCGCACCGTGCGCGCCAAGGTCACGGGCCTCTCGCCCGATACGCGCTACTTCTTCCGCTTCGTCGCGGGCAGCGACGTCAGCGCCACCGGCCGCACGCGCACCGCGCCGGCCGCCGACAGCCAGCGGCAGCAGCTGCGCTTCGCCTGGTTCACCTGCCAGGACTGGCTGATCAACCACTGGGGCGCGCTCGACCTGCTCGCGGCCGAGGACGACCTCGACTTCACGGTGCACGTGGGCGACTACGTCTACGAGACCGTGGGCGCGAAGTTCCAGGCCGGCGTGGCCGAGCCCGCGCACCAGGCGATCCAGCTGCCCAACGGCGTGGCGCTGGCCGACGGCAGCGTCTACGCCAACACGGTCGACGACTACCGCACGCTCTACCGCACCTACCGCGGCGACGCGCGGCTGCAGACGGTGCATGCGAAGTTCCCGCTGATCGCGATCTGGGACGACCACGAGTTCTCGGACGACTGCTGGCAGGACCACCAGACCTACACCAACGCCAACACCCAGCAGACCGCGCGCCGCCGCGGCGCGAGCCAGGCCTGGGCCGAGTACATGCCGGTGGACTTCGGCGATGTCTCCTTCGACATGGCAAACCCGGCCTACGACAACATCAAGATCTACCGCGACTTCCGCTTCGGCCCGCTGCTGCACCTGGTGATGACCGACGAGCGGCTGTACCGCGACGACCACGTGATCTCCGAGGCGCTGGTCGCGCAGCAGACGGGCGGCGATCCGGTCAACGGCAACAGCTCGATCGGCTCGCGCTACTTCGCGCCGCAGACGACGCTGCTGGCACTCGAGGCGATGCGCACGCAGCAGCTCGGCCGAGCGCCGAGCATCCTCGGCCCGACGCAGACCGACTGGTGGAAGACCACGCTGAAGAACTCGAACGCCACCTGGAAGGTCTGGGGCAACGAGGTCTCGCTGAGCCGCATGTGGGTGGACCTGACGCAGATGGCGCCGCCGCCCTACAACCAGCGCTACGTCGTCAACTGCGACGCCTGGGACGGCTATCCGAGCCACAAGGCCGACCTGATGGGCTACCTGAAGGGACAGAACATCCGCAACGTGGTGGCGATCACGGGCGACCTGCATGCCTTCCAGTGCGGCCTGATCCGCGACCTGCCCGATCCCGCGGCCGGCACGCCGGTGCTGGTCGACTTCGTCTGCGCGGGCGTCAGCAGTTCCTCGTTCTACAGCTACATCAAGGCCGGTTCGCAGGGCACGCCGCTCACGGCGCTGACCGCCACGCCCGCGGCCTTCGAGCAGGTCATGCGCGGCAACAACCCCGACCTGCTGTTCTCCGACCACGACGCGCAGGGCTACGCGAGCGCCACGGTCACGGCGCAGGCCTTCACCGTCGTCTTCAACAAGGTCAAGCCGCTCGACGCGGGCAAGGTGCCCGCGAGCCCGCTGCTCAAGCGCACGCGGATCCGCGTGAATGCCGGCAGCACGACGCCGGTGATCGAAGACAACGTCTGAGACGGACGGGCTGCGGATACGGACAGCCGAACGCAGAAGGAAGAGCAAAGCGCGCAGAGGTTGCAGAAGGAACAACCGATCTCCAGATGTCCTTCTGCGACTTCTGCGAGACCTTCGCGCCTTCTGTGTTCGGCTGCCCGCCTTTCCTGCGACCTCAGGATCTCGCGACCGCCAGCTTCGCGAGCAGGCCGTCGACGCCGCGCTCGATCAGGTCGAAGGCCTCGACGAAGGCCTGCCGGTCGCCGTACCAGGGATCGGGCACGTCGCCCGAGAGCCCGTCGGCGAAGTCGGTCAGCAGATGGATCTTGTGCGCCGTGCCCGCGGGCGCGAGGCGACGCAAGGCCGCGCAGTGCTGGCCGGTCATGCCGACGATGGTGTCGAAACGCTCGAAGTCCGAGGCCCGCACCTGCCGCGCGCGATGCGCGGGCATCTCGATGCCCCGCCGCCGCGCCTCGGCCACAGAGCGCGGGTCGGGCGGATTGCCGCGCTCCTCATCGGAGATCGCGGCGCTGTCGACCTCGAGCGCGAGCTGCGCGGCGCGGGCCTTGTGGGCGAGCAGGGCGTGGGCGGTGGGGGAACGGCAGATGTTGCCGGTGCACACGAACAAGATGGCGGTTTTCTTCAACGGATGTTCCTGCTGGCGTGACTCTGGCGCATTGGCTGATCATGTCCGATGGGCCTTTTGTCCCATCGGCCCTCCTTTGTACACACAGAACATTAGCAACGCTTGTCGATAGTAACGCCAAGCGTTACTATTCGTCCTCATGACAATCCAGAGCTTCAAATGCGAACAGACTCGCCAGCTGTTCGAGGGCGGCCGGGTTGCTCGCTGGGTGAATATTCAGACCGTCGCGATGCGAAAGCTGGCCATGCTGAATGCCGCTGTCGTTCTCGGCGATCTGCGCATTCCGCCGCAGAACCGATTGGAAGCACTGGCCGGCGACCGCAAGGGACAGCACAGCATCCGCATCAACGACCAGTGGCGCGCTTGCTTCAAATGGACCGCCGCGGGTCCCATCGAAGTGGAGATCGTCGACTATCACTGAGTTCGCGACCGACCTCGCCGGCTTGACGAGGCCCTGTTCAACCTCATCTGCTACGCAGGAAGACACCATGACGCGCCAAGTACCCTACCCGCACCCCGGCGAGATCCTCGCCGCGGAGTTCCTGGAGCCGATGGGCATCACCGCCTACCGTCTCGCCAAGGCGATCCACGTGCCGCAGACGCGCGTGGCCGCCATCATCGCCGGCACCCGCGGCATCACGGCCGATACCGGCCTGCGCCTGGCACGTGCATTCGGCGTGAGCGACGAGTTCTGGATGAACCTTCAGCGCGACTATGACGCCGCGCAGGCGCGCGATGCGCTCGGGGATGAGTTGAACGAGATCGAGCCCCTGACCGCTTGATGGAGCGTACCGACTTAACGCAGCCTGACCACCACACGGGCCCGTGTCGCATCGAGGCGCCATCGCAACACCGTGGCCTTAAAACCCTGCATCGAACGCTGAAACGCGCATTTCGGGTTGCCCTCGCGATGACGCAGTGCAACAATCCTGCATCTTCACTTCGGAGCCTCGTGCGTGGACAGTGCCAGTTGGATCAGTGACCAGACGCGTGCCGTGGCATGCGCGGCACACCCGGCTCCGTAGCGCAGGCTTCTTGCGCGCCGCGGCCGATGTGCCCGCGGCGTGATGCCTGCCCTCCCCGGCAGGCTCTCCCTCCCCCGACATCCGTTTCGTCACTGGCGTCTCTTTGCCAGCCAGCGTGGTCCATGCCACGAGGTCCTCTCGCCCGTCACGGGTCGAAGGAGCCTTGTCATGCGTCAACTCGTTCTTCATCGCCAGCCTCTGCATCGTGGCCACGTCGCCACGCATGACGCCGACCCGCGCGCCGCGTCGGCACGCCGGTCCGCGGCCGACGTGCTGCAACCCGAGGCCGACCAGGAGCTCGACAAGTCCGCTTCGTTCTGGAGCACGCGGCGCATCCGCTGCTTCCTGCTGCTGGTGCCGGGCCAACGCAAGCCGCGGCGTTCGTAGCGCCTGTCCACCGACGCGTCACCCCGACCGTTGCATTCGAACGAAGCACCGCGCTTCCATCCACCCATCTTCACGGAGGCCTCATGGACCCAGACCCTCGCTGGCGCCGCTGCGCGCCTCCCCTGCCTGACCGCGCCATGCGCCGGTCGGCCTTCATCGCCATGAACCATCCGCGGCACACCGAGCCGCGAAGGACCTTCACCTCCGGCTGACCCGCGGGAGGTTCTCCTTCGCGCGCCCCGTTGCGCGCCTCGCCAGGAGAACCTCGAATGAACCGCCAACAATGCCTGCGGCCCGCCACCAGGGCCGCCCTCCTCGTCCTCATGGTCCGCCTTGCAGGCGACCCGCGTCCTCCACGCCACGAAGGAGAAGGCGCATGAAGAACGTCTTCAAGTCCTTCTTCGAAAGCTTCCTGCGCAGCCGCCGCATGCTGCATCACTTCGAGCGCTGGCAGACGCTGCTGGGCTCGAAGCCGGTGGGCACCGCCTCGGCCGCGATGCCGCCCGAGATCGCGAACGCGCTGAGCGCCGCCTCGCTGGCCGATGCAAGCGACATGCTCGCGCAGCTCGACAGCTCGCCCCAGGGCCTGAGCGAGGAACACGCCACCGCGCTGCGCAAGCGTCTGGGCGGCAACGAGGTGAACCACGAGAAGCCGCTGCCGTGGTGGACCCACCTGTGGCAGTGCTACCGCAATCCATTCAACCTGCTGCTGACCGTGCTCGCGCTGGTCTCCTACGTCACCGAGGACATGAAGGCCGCGGTGGTGATCGGCAGCATGGTGGTGCTGTCGACGGTGCTGCGCTTCCTGCAGGAGTCGCGCTCGAACAAGGCGGCCGACGAGCTCAAGGCGATGGTCAGCAACACCTCGACCGTGCTGCGGCCCGAGGAAGGCACGGGCGGCGCGCTGCGCATCGAGGTGCCGATGCGCGACCTGGTGCCCGGCGACCTGATCGCGCTGTCGGCCGGCGACATGATCCCGGCCGACTGCCGGCTGCTCTCGGCCAAGGATCTGTTCATCAGCCAGTCGGCGCTGACCGGCGAGGCGATGCCGGTCGAGAAGTTCGCCAGCGTGCCCGCCAACGGCAGCGCGAGCGGTGTGCTCGAGCGCGACAACCTGCTGTTCATGGGCACCAACGTGATCAGCGGCACCGCGACCGCGCTGATCGTGCACACCGGCGCGCGCACCTTCTTCGGCGCGCTGGCGCAGCGCGTGAGCGCCACCGACCGCGGCACCACGGCCTTCCAGGCCGGCATCAACCGCGTGAGCTGGGTGCTGATCCGCTTCATGCTGGTGATGGCGCCGCTGGTGCTGGTGATCAATGGCGTGACCAAGGGCGACTGGTGGGAGGCGGCGCTGTTCGCGCTGTCGATCGCGGTCGGCCTCACGCCCGAGATGCTGCCGATGATCGTGACCGCCACGCTCGCCAAGGGCGCGGTCGTGATGTCGCGCCAGAAGGTGATCGTCAAGCGCCTCGAGGCGATCCACAACTTCGGCGCCATGGACGTGCTGTGCACCGACAAGACCGGCACGCTGACGCAGGACCGCATCGTGCTCGAGCGCCACACCAACGCCTGGGGCGAGGGCTCCGACCACGTGCTGCAGCTGGCCTACCTCAACAGCTTCCACCAGACCGGTCTGAAGAACCTGCTCGACAAGGCGGTGCTGAGCCATGCGCAGATGCAGCTCGACACCCGGCTGCAGACCGACTGGCGCAAGCTCGACGAAGTGCCCTTCGACTTCTCGCGCCGCCGCATGTCGGTGGTGGTGGCCGGCAGCGACGCGGCCGAGGAACACCTGCTGATCTGCAAGGGCGCGCTCGAGGAAGTGCTGGCCGTGTGCAGCGCGGTCGAGCGCGGCGCCGAGGTGCTCGCGCTCGACGCGGAGGTGCTCGCGCGCATCCACGCCGTGGCCTCGGAACTCAATGCCCAGGGCTTGCGCGTGGTGGCCGTGGCCAGCCGCGCGCTGCGCGGCGAGGAGCGCCGCGCCGCCTACGGCGTGGCCGACGAGGCCGGCCTCACGCTGCTGGGCTACGTGGCCTTCCTCGATCCGCCGAAGGAATCGACCGCGCCCGCGCTGCGCGCGCTGGCCGAGCACGGCGTGGCGGTGAAGGTGCTGACCGGCGACAACGAGCTCGTGACGCGCAAGGTCTGCGCCGACGTCGGCATCGAGGCCGGCCGCATGGTGCTGGGCCACGAGGTCGAGCGCATGAACGAGGCCGAGCTGCGCCAGATCGTCGAGAAGCGCCAGGTCTTCGCCAAGCTCACGCCCGCGCACAAGGAGCGCATCGTGCAGGCGCTGCATGCCAACGGCCACGTGGTCGGCTTCATGGGCGACGGCATCAACGACGCGCCCGCGCTGCGCGCGGCCGACATCGGCATCTCGGTCGACGGCGCGGTGGACGTGGCCAAGGAATCGGCCGACATCATCCTGCTCGAGAAGAGCCTGATGGTGCTCGAGCAGGGCGTGGTGGAGGGCCGCCGCACCTTCGCGAACATGCTCAAGTACATCAAGCTCACCGCGAGCTCGAACTTCGGCAACGTGTTCTCGGTGCTGGTGGCGAGCGCCTTCCTGCCCTTCCTGCCGATGCTGCCGCTGCACCTGCTGGTGCAGAACCTGCTGTACGACGTGTCGCAGATCGCGATCCCGTTCGACAACGTCGACGAGGAGTTCCTGCGCAAGCCGCAGAGCTGGAACCCGGGCGACCTGGGGCGCTTCATGGTGTTCTTCGGTCCGCTGAGCTCGGTGTTCGACATCCTGACCTATGCCGTGATGTGGTTCGTGTTCGCCGCCAACTCGCCCGAGCACCAGACCCTGTTCCAGTCGGGCTGGTTCGTCGAGGGACTGCTCTCGCAGACGCTGATCGTGCACCTGATCCGCACGCGCCGGATTCCGTTCCTGCAAAGCCGCGCGGCCTGGCCGCTCTTGATCATGGGCGCGGCGATCGCGGCCGTGGGCATCTGGCTGCCGATGGGCCCGGTGGCGCACTACTTCAAGCTCGAGGCGCTGCCGCTGGGCTACTTCCCGTGGCTCTTGCTGATGCTCGGCGGCTACGCGGCACTGGTGCAGGCGGTGAAGGGCTGGTACGCGCGGCGCTACGGCTGGCAATGAGCCGATGACGACAGGAGGGGGTGGCGGTTGTCACATGCCGCCGCTACCCTGGTTCGCGAACGACGAGGAGGAGATCCGCATGGAAGCAATACAGAACTTCAACCTGCCTTCGCTGCTCGACACCCTGCTGAGCGTCTTCACGGCCTTCGTGCTGGGCTCGCTGATCGGCTTCGAGCGCCAGGTGCGCCAGCGCACCGCCGGGCTGCGCACCAACACGCTGGTGGCCGTGGGCGCGGCCGTGTTCGTCGACATGGCCAACCGCCTGCACGGCCACGACGGCGCGGTGCACGTGGCGGCCTACGTGGTCTCGGGCATCGGCTTTCTCGGCGCGGGCGCGATCATGAAGGAAGGCGCCAACATCACGGGCCTCAACACCGCGGCCACCCTGTGGGGATCGGCCGCCGTGGGCGCCTGCGCGGGCGCCGACCTGATCGGCGAGGCCGTGATCGCCGCGCTGTTCGTGCTCGCGAGCAACACCCTGCTGCGGCCCGTGGTCAACCGCATCAACCGGCAGCCGGTGAAGGAGGAGTCGGGCGAGGCCAGCTACACCGTGCGCGTGATCTGCACGCGGGCCTCGCGGCCCGAGGTGATGGACCAGGTGCTGCTGCTGCTCGAGGAAGCCAACTACCCGGTGCGCGACGTCGACCAGCATGCCTTCGGCGCCACCGACACCGAGATCGAGGCCACGCTCTATGCGACCGCGGTCGAGGCCGAGGAGCTCGACCGGGTGGTCGCGGAGCTCGAGGCGCTGGAGGGGGTGCAGCAGGCGTTCTGGAACGCGAGCGCGGAGGACTGAACGCGCCCCGGTCGCCGGAAAGCGCAGCGAACGCACTATCCTGTGCGCTCACGCCGCTCCCCAGGACCGCCATGGACAGACCGCCGATCCCCGATGCCGCATCGACCGCCCGCCCCGCGGCCGCGGTGCGCGCGGGCTCGACGCCCGGCGCATCGAAGCTGCTGGTGCTGGACCTGGACGAGACCTTGATCCACGCGCGGGAGACGCCGCTCGACCACCCGGAAGACTTCCGGGTGGCGGGCTACCACGTCTACCTGCGGCCGCATCTCGCGGACTTCCTGGCCCGCATGTTCGAGCGCTTCGAGGTCGGCGTGTGGACCGCCTCGGGCGAGATCTACGCCACCCAGGTCGTGGAGCGGATCTTCCCGCCCGGCAAGCTGGCCTTCCTCTGGTCGAGCAAGCGCTGCACCACCACCCGCGACTGGATCACGGGCGGCTACCAGACCGTGAAGAACCTGCAGAAGCTCAAGTCGCGCGGCTATCCGCTCGAATCGATCATCGCCGTGGACGACACGCCCGCGAAGTACGCGCGCAGCTACGGCAACCTGGTCACGGTGCGCGAGTTCCTCGGCGAGCGCGAAGACGCCGAACTGCCGCTGCTGGCGCAGTACCTGCTGCAACTGGCCGATGTGCCGAACGTGCGCGCGGTCGAGAAACGCAATTGGCGCGGGCGCGTCGGGTTCGATGCGACTTCGCGTGCGTCGCTGGATGGCCATGGCTGATTCATCGAAGGCACCGAGGTGACGCGCGGCACCAAGTACGCGCTGCGCTCCGACGTGATGTTTCTCTGACGATCTCCCTTGCGCGGCGCGCCATGAAAAAAGCGGCATCGCCTTCCAGCGATGCCGCCCTCTTCGAGACAGCGGATCGAAGCGTCGCGCTCAGACGCCGAGGATCGACACCGCCTTGGTGTTGAGGTAGGCCTCGAGCGCCTCCGGGCCGCCTTCCGAGCCGTAGCCCGAGTCCTTCACGCCGCCGAACGGCATCTCGGGCGACGGGGTCGCGGGCTGGTTGACCCACAGCATGCCGAGTTCGAGCTTCTGGCTCAGCAGGTGCGCGTTCTTGATCGACTTGGTGAACGCATAGCCGGCCAGGCCGAAGGGCAGGCGGTTCGATTCGGCGATGGCCTCGTCCAGCGTGTCGAAGCCGCGGATCGCGGCGATCGGGCCGAAGGGCTCGTTGTTGAAGACGTCGGCGTCCAGCGGCACGTCGGTCAGCACGGTGGGGGCGAAGAAGTTGCCGGCATCGCCGACGCGCTCGCCGCCGGTGGCGATGGTCGCGCCCTTCTTGCGGGCGTCGTCGAGCACATGCGCCATGGCCGTGAGGCGGCGCGCATTGGCCAGCGGGCCCAGGGTGGTGCCGTCGGCCAGGCCGTCGCCGAGCTTCAGGCCTTCGGCGTGCTTGACCATGGCCTTGGCGAATTCCTCGCGGATGCTGTTGTGCACCAGGAAGCGGGTCGGCGAGATGCAGACCTGGCCCGCGTTGCGGAACTTGGCGGCACCGGCGGCCTTGGCGGCCAGCGCGACGTCGGCGTCCTCGGCCACGATCACCGGGGCGTGGCCGCCCAGTTCCATGGTCACGCGCTTCATGTGCTGGCCGGCCAGGCCGGCGAGCTGCTTGCCGACGGGGGTCGAGCCGGTGAAGGTGACCTTGCGGATGATCGGGTGCGGGATCAGGTAGGCCGAGATCTCGGCCGGGTTGCCGAACACCAGGCCGACGGTGCCGGCGGGGATGCCGGCGTCGACGAAGGCCTGCAGCAGGGCGGCGGGCGACGCGGGGGTCTCCTCGGGTGCCTTCACGAGGAAGGAGCAGCCGGTGGCCAGCGCGGCGCCGAGCTTGCGCACGACCTGGTTGATCGGGAAGTTCCAGGGCGTGAAGGCGGCCACGGGGCCCACGGGCTCCTTGATGACCAGCTGCTGCGCCGCGAGGTTGCGCGAGGGCACGATGCGGCCGTAGACGCGGCGGCCTTCGTCGGCGAACCATTCGATGATGTCGGCGGCGGCCAGGGTCTCGCCCTTGGCTTCGGCCAGCGGCTTGCCCTGTTCCTGCGTCAGCAGCTTGGCGATGTCGCCGGCGCGTTCGCGGATCAGGCCGGCGGCGCGGCGCATGACGGCGGCGCGCTCATGGGCCGGGGTGTTGCGCCAGGCGTCGAAGCCGCGCTGGGCGGCGGCCAGGGCGCGGTCGAGGTCGGGGATGCCGGCATGCGCCACCTTGCCGATGACCTGGCCGGTGGCCGGGTTCACCACGTCGAGGGTCTTGCGGCTGGCGGCGTCCACCCATTCGTTGTCGATCAGCAGGCGGGTGTCGGTATAGGAGGAGGCGGTCATGGCGAGCTTTTCCTTCGGCAGGGGATGGGAGTGGAAACGGGGAGTTCGGATGGCGGCACGGCGCCCGAAAAGGCGCGTGCGGCTGGGCGGCAGCGGGCTGCCGGGGCGCATAGGTTAACCCGAGTCGGGGATGCGCGCAGGCGGCCGCCCGCCTCCCCCGCCGGGGAAGGGCGTTTGGCGCGCCGGTGCTCAGAGCACCAGCAGCGCCCGGAAGTCGTTGACGTTGGTGTGCGTCGGCCCGGTCACGAACAGGTCGCCGATGGCGTCGAAGTAGCCGTAGGCGTCGTTGCGGTCGAGGTGATCGGACAGCTTGCGGCCCGCGTTGGCGGCGCGCGCCAGGGTGTCGGGCGTGACGTAGGCGCCGGCGTTGTCCTCCACGCCGTCGATGCCGTCGGTGTCGGCCGCCAGCGCCCACACGTCGGCCTGACCCAGCAGCGCCCCCGCGAGCCCCATGCAGAACTCGCCCGCGCGTCCGCCCCGGCCCTTGGCCTGGCCGGGCTGGCGCGGCCGGATGGTGACGGTGGTCTCGCCGCCCGAGAGGATCACGCAGGGCCTGGCGAACGGCGCGCCGCGCTGGGCCACGGCGCGCGCGAGCGCGGCATGCACCTTGCCGACCTCGCGCGATTCGCCCTCCATCTCGTCGCTGAGGATGTGGGCCTCGATGCCGGCCGCGCTCGCGGCCGCGGCAGCCGCTTCGAGCGACTGCTGCGGCGCCGCGATCATGTGGGTCTCGTGGCCCTGGAACACGGCGTCGCCGGGCTTGGGCGTCTCGAGCGCGCCGCTCTCGAGCTGCGCGCGCACCGGCGCCGGCACCTCGATGCGGTAGCGGTCGAGGATGGCCAGCGCGTCGGCGCAGGTGGTGGCGTCGGGCACGGTGGGGCCGCTGGCGATCACGGCCGGGTCGTCGCCGGGCACGTCGCTGATGGTGAGCGTGACCACGCGCGCCGGCGCGCAGGCCGCCGCGAGCCGGCCGCCCTTGATGCGCGAGAGGTGCTTGCGCACGCAGTTCATCTCGCCGATGTGGGCGCCGCTGTCGAGCAGCTGCTTGTTGATGCGCTGCTTGTCGGCCAGCGTCAGGCCCTCGGCCGGCAGCACCAGCAGCGAGGAGCCGCCGCCCGAGATCAGGCACAGCACGAGGTCGTCGGCGGTCAGGCCTTCGGTCAGCGCGAGGATGCGCTCGGCCGCCTGCTGGCCGGCCGCGTCGGGCACGGGATGCGCGGCCTCGACGATCTCGATGCGGCTGGGCAGCCCCTCGGGCCGCGGCGGGATGTGGTCGTAGCGCGTGACCACCAGGCCCGACAGCGGCGCGTCGGCCGGCCACAGCGCCTCGAGCGCCTGCACCATCGAACCGCCGGCCTTGCCGGCACCGAGCACCAGCGTGCGGCCCTTGGGCGGCTTGGGCAGGTGCGCGCCCAGGGTGGACAGCGGCAGCGCGCGGTCGACCGCGACGCGGTAGAGGTGTTCGAGGAAGGCGCGCGGCGCCTGGCGGGGATCGGGAGCGGTCGCGTCTTGCAGCGAGGGGGTCGGGGTCTTGGCGGTCATGGGTGGCGTTGTCTCCGGGGCCTGCATTTTGCGGCGAACCGAGGTCCGCCCTCTTGACCGCGGTCTAGTTCGTCGTCTTTGCGCCGCCCTGGAACCAGCGGCCGATCAGTGCACGCTCCTCGTCGGTGATCGAGGTGGCGTTGTTCATCGGCATGATCTTCGTGACCACCACCTGCTGGTAGATGGCCTGGGCGTGGGCGCTCACCTGCTCGGGCGAGTCGACGCGCACGTTCTTCATCTGCACGCTCGCGCCGTGGCACATGTAGCAGCGCTGCTCGAGCACCTTCTGCACGTCCTGGTAGGCCACGGCCGGCGCGCTCGGCGCGGCGGCGGCCACGGGGGCGGCGGGCTCGGGCTTCATCCAGACGATGGTGAGGCCGAGCACGGCCACGCCGACCATCGCATAGGGCAGCGGGTTGCGCGCGTTGCCGAGCTTGAAGCGGTGGCGCACCACGAAGAACTGCCGGATCGCCGCGCCGCCGAGCATGATCAGCAGCAGCACGATCCAGTTGTACTTGTGGGTGTAGGTGAAGCTGTAGTGGTTGCTCAGCATCGCGAACAGCACCGGCAGCGTGAAGTAGGTGTTGTGCACGCTGCGCTGCTTGCCGCGCTGGCCGTGCACCGGGTCGACCGGGCGGCCTTCGCGCAGGGCCTGCACGTTCTTGCGCTGGCCCGGGATGATCCAGAAGAACACGTTGCCGCTCATGGTCGTGGCCATCATGGCGCCGACCAGCAGGAAGGCCGCGCGGCCCGCGAACCACTGGCAGGCCAGCCAGGCCGCGAAGGCCACGAAGATCGCGACCAGCACGCCGACGATGGTGTCGCCGTTCTTGCGCCGGCCGAACAGCTGGCAGATGCTGTCGTAGACCATCCAGAACACGACCAGGAAGGCCAGCGCCACGGCGATCGCCGCGCCCGGCTGCCAGTCCATCTTCGACTTGTCGATCAGGTAGGTGCTGGCGTTCCAGAGGTACGACATGGTGAAGAGCGCGAAGCCCGTGAGCCATGTGGAGTAGCTCTCCCAGTACGACCAGTGCAGGTGGTCGGGCAGCTTCTTGGGCGCCAGCAGGTACTTCTGCATGTTGTAGAAGCCGCCGCCGTGCACGGCCCACTGCTCGCCGCCCACGCCCTTGTCGAGCGATTCCTGGTCCTGCGGCTTCTCGAGGCTGTTGTCCAGCATCACGAAGTAGAAGGAGGCGCCGATCCAGGCGATGGCGGTGATGACGTGGACCCAGCGCAGCAGCAGGTTGGCCCAGTCGAGGTAGTAGCTTTCCATGAGGTGCTCTCTCAATCCGCTCGGCGCGGGGGAACGCCGGGCGCGGATGTCTTCGTCCTGCTCACCACTGCGGGCGCTGTAAGCAGAGAAAGTGCCGCGAACGCAGGCTCCGGGTGGGCCTCGCTCCGCTGCGGCAGATACTTGTGGACTGAAAGTGTATACAGTTTTGGCGTGGGGCGGCGTGGTTTTTTGCGGAGCCGGTGCCGGGAAAACCCTGTTCGTGCACCGAAGCGCCCGGCTCAGCCCAGCGATTGCAACAACTGTGCCGCCACCGCGACCGCGATCACCTCGGGCTCCTTGCCCGTGATGCCCGGCACGCCGATCGGACAGGTGACGCGCGCCAGCTCGGCCGCCGTGAAGCCGCGCGCCTCGAGCCGGTGGCTGAAGGTGGCCCACTTGGTCTTGCTGCCGATCAGGCCGATGTAGGGCAGGTCGTCGCGCTCGCGCAGGCGGCGCAGGCAGGCGATCACGATGTCGAGGTCCTCGGCATGGCTGAAGCTCATGATCAGCACGCGGCTGCCGGGCGCGAGCGAGACCACCGCGTCCTGCACCGGCTCGGAATGCTCGGTCTCGACCTGGGCGGGCAGTTCTTCGGGGAACACGCCGTCGCGGCTGTCGATCCAGCGCACCGAGAACGGCAGGCCCGCGAGCAGCCGCGCGATCGCCGCGCCCACATGGCCGCCGCCGAACAGCGCCACCGGCCGCAAACGCTCGACCAGCGCGCGCCTCAGCTCGGGGATGTCGGTGGCCGAGACGCGCCGGAACGAGAGGAACACCACGCCGCCGCAGCACTGGCCCAGGCTCGGGCCCAGCGGATAGCGCTGGATGCCCTCCATCGCGCGCGCGCCGGCCAGCAGCTCGCGCGCTTCCTGCGTGGCCTGGAACTCGAGCTGGCCGCCGCCGATGGTGGCCGTGAGGCCCTCGGCCCAGACCGCCATCCAGGTGCCGGCCTCGCGCGGCGCCGAGCCCTGCGTGGATTCGACGCGCACCAGCACCGCGTCTTCGTCGCGAAGACGGGCCAGCAGTTGGTCGACCGCGCCGTTCATGAGGGATACCTTCGGTTGCCGGCGAGTGAGGGACTCACGGTATAAACCCGGCGATGAATTTTCAGCCCACGACGCGCCGCCTTGCCCTGGCGGTGTCTTTCCTCGCCGCACTCTGGCTCGCCGGATGCGGCACCACCGGTTCGGTGCCCGGTCAACTGAGCAAGGCCACCGCCGAACCCGGCGCCAGCGGCCGGCCGGCGCCGCGCGCATCGAATGCCACCAGCGCGCGCGACTACCGGCGCGACGCCGCGCGCCATGTCTACGACCTCAACAGCCGCCGCATCTATGGCGGGCAACTGCCGCCGGTGCTCTACGCGGTCGGCACGCTGCAGGTCAACCTCGACGGCGGGGGCCGCGTGGTCTCGCTGCACTGGCTGCGCGCGCCCCAGCATGCGCCCGAGGTCATCGCCGAGATCGAGCGCACCGTGCTGCAGGCCGCGCCCTTCCCGGCCGCGTCGCGGCTCGGGCCGGTGGTGTGGACCGACACCTGGCTCTGGGACAAGAGCGGGCGCTTCCAGCTCGACACGCTGACCGAAGGGCAGCTGCAGCAGTAGCGCCCCCGCCGCCCCCCGCCGGGGGAGGGGCGAAAAGCCTCCGACAGTCACGCTGTCGGCGTTCACGACCCCCGGTAGGTCGAATAGCTCCACGGGCTCACCAAGAGCGGCACGTGGTAGTGCTGGTCGGCATGCGCCACGCCGAAGTCCAGCGACACCTTGTTGAGGAAGTTCGGCTCGGGCAGCGCCACGCCGCGCGCCTTGAAGTACCCCGCCACGTCGAACACCAGCCGGTAGGTGCCGGTCTTCAGCGTGCTGTTGTCGTAGAGCGGGCCGTCGCTGCGGCCGTCGGCATTCAGCGTGAAGCGCTTGACCAGCGTGGCGGCATCGCCCTCGGTGGTGAAGAGCGCGACCTCCATGCCGGCCGCGGGGCCGCCATGCATCGTGTCCAGTACGTGGGTGCTCAGGCCCATGGGAGTTTCCTTCGGTCGGTCAGGTGAGAGTGCGGGATATTCCGGTGGACAAAAGTGTATACAGTTGTCGGCTTTCGGTCTATCATGAAAAACATGGAGTCCTCCACCACCCGTTCGATCGTCGATGCGCTCACCCGCGCGATCGTCGACCACCGGCTTCAGCCCGGCACCAAGCTGGCCGAGCAGAAGCTGGCGGACCATTTCGGCGTGTCGCGCACGCTGGTGCGCCAGGCGCTGTTCCAGCTCGCGCAGAACAAGCTGATCCGGCTCGAGCCCGCGCGCGGCGCCTTCGTGGCGGCGCCCGCGGTCGACGAGGCCAAGCAAGTGTTCGCGGTGCGCCGCATGCTCGAGGCCGAGATGACGCGCGAATTCGTGCGCACCGTCACGCCGGCCAAGATCAAGGCGCTCAAGGAACACGTGGCGCTCGAGAAATCGGCCGTGTCGGGCGAGGACGTCTCGGGCCGCACCGAGCTGCTCGGCGACTTCCACGTGCGCATGGCCGAGCTCATGGGCAACCAGGTGCTGGCGCAGATCCTCGGCGAGCTGATCTCGCGCTGCGCCCTCATCACGCTCATGTACCAGAGCACCAGCGCCGCCGAGCATTCGAACGACGAGCACGCCGACATCGTCAAGGCGCTGGCCGCGCGCGACGAGGAGCGCGCCGTGCGCCTGATGACCGAGCACCTGCAGCACGTCGAGGCCAACCTGGTGTTCGACCGCAAGGTGCCCACCAGCGACATCTCCCTCGCATTGTCCTGATCCCCTCCACCATGACCGTCTACGACACCACCCTGCCCTACCCGCGCGACCTCGTCGGCTACGGCCGCAACCCGCCCCACGCGCAGTGGCCCGGCAACGCGCGCATCGCGGTGCAGTTCGTCCTCAACTACGAGGAAGGCGGCGAGAACGCCACGCTGCACGGCGACGCCGGCTCGGAACAGTTCCTCTCGGAGATGTTCAATCCCGCGAGCTACCCCGACCGCCACATCAGCATGGAAGGCATCTACGAGTACGGCTCGCGCGTGGGCGTGTGGCGCCTCTTGCGCGAGTTCGAGAAGCGCGGCCTGCCGCTCACCGTGTTCGGCGTCGGCATGGCGCTCGAGCGCCATCCCGAGCTCACGGCCGCCTTCAAGGAACTGGGCCACGAGATCGCCTGCCACGGCTGGCGCTGGATCCACTACCAGAACATCGACGAGGCCACCGAGCGCGAGCACATGCGCCTGGGCATGGAGGCGATCGAGAAGCTCACGGGCGAGCGAGCCCTGGGCTGGTACACCGGCCGCGACAGCCCGCGCACGCGCCGGCTGGTGGCCGACTACGGCGGCTTCGAGTACGACAGCGACTACTACGGCGACGACCTGCCGTTCTGGATGAAGGTGCGCAAGACCGACGGCAGCACGGTGCCGCAGCTCATCGTGCCCTACACGCTCGACTGCAACGACATGCGCTTCGCGCTGCCGCAGGGCTACTCGCACGCCGATCCCTTCTTCCAGTACATGAAGGACAGCTTCGACGCGCTCTACGCCGAGGGCGACGAGGCGCCGAAGATGATGAGCATCGGCATGCACTGCCGCCTGCTCGGGCGCCCGGGCCGCATCGTGGCGCTGCAACGCTTTCTCGATCACATCGCCAGCCACGAGCGGGTGTGGGTCTGCCGCCGCGTCGACATCGCGCGGCACTGGAAGAAGACCCATCCGTTCGAAGCCTCTTCCCAAGCCTCGCAAGCTTGATTCATACGGAGGACACACACGCCATGAGCCTGACCATCGAACAACTGAACGCCGCGGGCGCCGACGAAGCCGTCGCGCTGCTCGACGGCACCTACGAGCACTCGCCGTGGATCGCGCGCCAGGCGCTGGCCGCGCGCCCATTCCGTTCGCTGCAGCACCTGAAGTACGCGCTCGCGCAGGCCGTGAACACGGCCACCAGGGAAGAGCGCCTGGCCCTGATCCGCGCCCACCCCGAGCTCGCGGGCAAGGCGATGGTCAGCAAGACGCTGACGGCCGAGTCGACCAACGAGCAGGGCAAGGCGGGCCTTACCGACTGCACGCCCGAGGAGTTCGCGAAGATCCAGCGGCTCAACGCCGACTACAACGCGAAGTTCGGCTTCCCCTTCATCCTCGCGGTGCGCGGCCCGCGCGGCACGGGCCTGTCCAAGCGCGAGATCATCGACACCTTCGAGCGCCGCGCCTACAACCATCCCGACTTCGAGCTCGCCGAGGCGCTGCGCAACATCCACCGCATCGCCGAGATCCGGCTGAACGACAAGTTCGGCACCGAGCCGGCGCTCGGCAACCACGTGTGGGACTGGCAGGAGGCGCTCGCGGTGCACAGCGACCCGGGCTTCGCCGAGAAGGGCCAGCTCACCGTGACCTACCTGACCGACGCGCACCGCGCCTGCGCCGCGCAGATCGCGCGCGAGATGCGCGAGGCCGGCTTCGACTCGGTGGAGATCGACGCGGTCGGCAACGTGGTCGGTCGCTACGAGGGCGCGACGCCCGATGCGAAGACGCTGCTCACGGGCTCGCACTACGACACGGTGCGCAACGGCGGCAAGTACGACGGCCGGCTCGGCATCTTCGTGCCCATGGCCTGCGTGCGCGAGCTCAAGCGCCAGAACCGCCGCCTGCCCTTCGCCTTCGAGGTGGTGGGCTTCGCCGAGGAGGAAGGCCAGCGCTACAAGGCCACCTTCCTCGGTTCGGGCGCGCTGATCGGCCACTTCAACCCGGCCTGGCTCGACCAGAAGGACGCCGACGGCATCACCATGCGCGAGGCGCGCGCCCATGCGGGCCTGCGCGAGGAAGACATCGCCAAGGCGCAGCGCGATCCCTCGAAGTACCTGGGCTTCGTCGAGGTGCACATCGAGCAGGGCCCGGTGCTCAACGAGCTCGACATCCCGCTGGGCATCGTGACCTCGATCAACGGCAGCGTGCGCTACGTGGGCGAGGTGATCGGCATGGCCAGCCATGCGGGCACCACGCCGATGGACCGCCGCCGCGACGCGGCCGCGGCCGTGGCCGAGCTGATCCTCTACACCGAGCAGCGCGCCGCGAAGGATGGCGACTCGGTCGGCACCGTCGGCATGCTCGAGGTGCCGAGCGGCTCGATCAACGTGGTGCCCGGGCGCTGCAAGTTCAGCCTCGACCTGCGCGCGCCCAACGACGCGCAGCGCGACGCGCTCGCCGACGACGTGGTGAAGGCGCTGCAGGACATCTGCGAGCGCCGCGGCGTACGCCACACGCTCGAGGAGACCATGCGTGCCTCGGCCGCGCCGAGCGCGCCCGAATGGCAGCAGCGCTGGGAACGCGCGGTCGATTCGCTCGGCGTGCCGCTGTTCCGCATGCCCAGCGGCGCCGGCCACGACGCGATGAAGCTGCACGAGGTGATGCCGCAGGCCATGCTGTTCGTGCGCGGCATCAACTCCGGCATCAGCCACAACCCGCTCGAATCGAGCACCAACGACGACATGGAGCTGGCGGTGCAAGCCTTCCAGCATCTGCTCGACAACCTGAACGGCGCGCCGAGCGCCGCCTGAACCCCATGACCGACTACGCAAAGCTCGACGCCTGGATCGACGCCCACTTCGACGAGGAAGTGAAGTTCCTGCAGCAACTGGTGCAGGTGCCCACCGACACCCCGCCCGGCAACAACGCGCCGCATGCCGAGCGCACCGCCGAACTGCTCGAGGGCTTCGGCCTCGTGGCCGAGAAGCACGCCGTGCCCGCGCAGGACGTGAAGGACTACGGCCTCGAATCGATCACCAACCTGATCGTGCGCCGCAAATACGGCAAGGACGGCGACGGCGGCCGCACCGTGGCGCTCAACGCGCACGGCGACGTGGTGCCGCCCGGCGAGGGCTGGACCCACGACCCCTACGGCGGCGAGATCGCCGACGGCTCGCTCTACGGCCGCGCGGCCGCCGTGAGCAAGAGCGACTTCGCGAGCTTCACCTTCGCGCTGCGCGCGCTCGAAGCGGTCGCGAAGCCGACCAGGGGCGGCGTCGAGCTGCACTTCACCTATGACGAGGAATTCGGCGGCATCCTCGGCCCGGGTTGGCTGCTGAAGAACGGCCTCACCAAGCCCGACCTGATGATCGCCGCGGGCTTCAGCTACGAGGTGGTCACGGCCCACAACGGCTGCCTGCAGATGGAAGTGACGGTGCACGGCAAGATGGCGCATGCCGCCATCCCCTCCACCGGCATCGACGCGCTGCAGGGCGCGGTGAAGATCCTCGAGGCGCTCTACGCGCAGAACACGCTCTACCAGCAGGTCAGTTCGCAGGTCGAGGGCATCACGCACCCCTACCTCAACGTCGGCCGCATCGAGGGCGGCACCAACACCAACGTCGTGCCCGGCAAGGTCGTGTTCAAGCTCGACCGCCGCATGATCCCCGAGGAGAACCCGGTCGAGGTCGAGGCCTCGATCCGCCAGGTCATCGCCGACGCGGCGGCCTCGTTCCCGGGCATCACGGTCGAGATCAAGCGCCTGCTGCTGGCCAATTCGATGAAGCCGCTGGCGGGCAACAAGCCGCTGGTCGAGGCGATCCAGAAGCATGGCGGCGAGCTGTTCGGCGAGCCGATCAAGGCCATGGGCACGCCGCTGTACACCGACGTTCGCCTCTATGGCGAGGCCGGCATTCCGGGCGTGATCTACGGCGCCGGCCCGCGCACCGTGCTCGAGTCGCATGCCAAGCGCAGCGACGAACGCGTGGTGCTCGAGGACCTGCGGCGCGCGACCAAGGTGATCGCGCGCACGCTGAGCGACCTGCTGGCCTGAGTCTCAGGCGGCCACGCGATACCGCCCCGGCGCCACCCCGAAGCAGCGCCGGAACCAGCGCGAGAAATGCGCCTGGTCGGCGAAGCCGCATTCGGCCGCCACGTCCTTCAGGGCCACGCCCTCGCGCAGCAGCGCCTTGGCGCGGCCGATGCGCGCATGCCGCGCGTAGTGCGCGGGCGTCATGCCCACGGCCTCGCGAAAGGCACGCTGGAAGTGCTCGCGCGACACGCACATGCGGCGCGCGAGCGCGGCCGGATCGATGCGGCAGGCATCCTCCCCGGCGAGCAGCGCGCAGATCTCCGCCACGCGCGCATCGGGCGCCGGCGGCTGCAGCGCCATGAGTTCGGGGCCGGCCTGGGCACGCAGGATGCGCTCGACCAGGTGGGCGATGCCCGCGCCGTCCGCTGCCGTGGCGGCGGCAGCCAAGGCCTCGACCAGTGCGGCATCGGGCAGCACCTTGCACCGCAGGGCACCGCGCGAATCCGCCGGCCAACCCAGCCGCGCCGCGACCCAGCCGTGCGGCACATAGAGCATCACCATGCGGAAGCTGCGCCGGCTCACGCCCGCGGTGTGCAGCATGTAGGGTGCCATCAGCACCAGCTCGCCCGCATGGGCCACGAGCGCCTCGCCATCGCAGGTGAACTCGCAGTGGCCCTCGAGGATGGCGCCCACGCTCCATTCGGGATGCCAGTGCGGCGCGAAGCGGGCGCGCGGCTCGGCCGCGAACAGCGCCTCCACGCGCAGGCCCTCGCCCGAGGGCAGCACGACCAGGCGGGAGGACGGCGGCGGCGCGGCGACGGCGGTCATCGCGCGAGGGTAGCGCAGCAGCGCCCTCGACACGATCGCCGCGGGCATCGGCTTCGACCTAGGCAGCGAAGGCACCGCGCACCGTGAGCCCCATCCAGCCGGCCGTGGCCTGGGTGGCGCGCACCTCGCCGAGCAGCGCGAGCTCCTCCACCGGATGGTCGTGGAAGCGCAGGGTGGCGCTGCCCGCGCTCCAGCCCGACTCCACGCGGTCGACGATGTCGGCGCGCAGATGGCGCGGCACCGGCACCTCCCGCGGCCGCGTCAGGTCGGGCCAGCCGATCGCGCCGATGGTCGGCGCGCGCAGGAAGCCCAGCCGTTCGCCGGGCTCGCCGTTCAATGTGACGCTGGCATCGACCAGCCGGCGCTCCTTCACGCTGAGGCTGGCGCCGAGCCGGCCGCCGCGGCCCAGCGACGCGGCCGCCGGATGGGCGATCGGCAGGCTGCGCGTGACCCAGGTCTGGCCGATCTTCTTGGGCCAGCCCTGCAGCCAGCCGCGCAGCAGCGAGATGTCCTGGTCGACGTAGATGAAGGGGCAATAGAAACGCTGTTCGCCCGGAGGGCCTTCGATCTCGAGCACCACGATGGTCTCGCGGTACTGCGCATAGACGGGATCGAGCAGCTCCGCGCCATCGGCGCCGCAGAACTGCCAGTCGGCGAAATGCACGCAGCCCTGGCCGGTGGCCCGGCCGAGCCCGGCGGGCAGCAGCGCGGCGGCGCGTTCGGCCTCGAAGGCGAAGGCCACGTTGACCAGCCAGCCGGCGTAGTGCCAGGGCGGCGCCTGCACGAGCGCGCTGCGGCCGGAGGCGGTGAAGGGAGGCGAGAACGGGGTGGGCATCGGGAGGCGGTTCACGGGAGTGGAAGACCGCCTCACGATAGGACGCCCGCGCGCGGGCGTCTTGTACGCCAGTGATCCCGCCGCGGTGTCCCGTCGCCTCAGTCCGCCGCCGCGAAGGCCCGCGCGATCTCCTGCGTCACCTGGAGGAAGCGCGCCATTTCCGCCATCGAGTTGCAGTGCAGCGGCGACACGCGCACCGTGCCCTCGAGCCCGAAGGAATCGAGCATGCGCTTCGAGTAGATGCTCGCGGCCGTGCGCTCGTAGACCGTGACGCCGCGCAGCCCGTACTCGTGCACGGCGCGCGTGCAGTCCAGGCCGTCGAAGCCGATGCCCAGGATCAGGTCGCGCCGGCTCAGGTCCGGGTGGTCGAGGAACACGCGCACGCCCGGCATGGCGCGCAGGCCCGGCTGGCCGTCCACGCCCTCGAGCAGCGCCGCGAGCAGCGCGCGTTCGTGCAGCTCGATGTGCTCGATGCCGGCCGCGAACAGCTCGCGCCGCCCGGTGGCCTCGCTGAAGTGGCCGCCGAGCCAGCAGACGTAGTCGACGATCTCGCTGACCACCGCGAACTGCCAGGGCGCCACGCTGCCGAGGTCCCAGTGGCCGGCCTTCTTGCCCGCGAGCTTGTGGTGCGGCAGGGCCGCGGCGCGCTCCGACATCCAGGCGATGCCCGAGCCGCGGCAGCCGAAGAACTTGTAGGGCGCGAGGTTGATGCCGTCCACCGGCGTCTTGCGCAGATCGATCAGCCCGTGCGGCGCATGCTGCACCGCGTCCACCACGATGTAGAGATCGGGCTTGACCTCGCGCGCGCGCCGCACGATGGCCTCGATGTCGAGCTTCGCGCCCGAGATGTTCGAGGCGTAGATCACGTTGAGCAGGCAGGTATCCGCGTCGACCAGCCGCACGATCTCGTCGACGTCGATGCCGCCGGTCTCGGGGTTGCTGCGCGCCACGCGCAATTCGCGGCCGGTGCGCTCGGCATAGAGCGCCATCGCGTCGTAGGCCGAGGGATGTTCGAGCACGGTGGTCACCATGTTCGTGCCAGGCACGTTCTCGGCCACCGCGCGCACCATGTCGAACATGGCGCCCGAGGCGGTGAGCGCCGCGAAAATGCTGCCGCCCTCGGCATTGAGGATGGTGCGCACGTCGTCCCAGCCGCGCGCCTGCACGGCCTGCAGCTCGAGCGCGGTCTCGTGGATGCGCTCGGTGTTGTCGGGCACCGCGTCGATGGCCGCGAAGCGCTCGATGGCGGCCTTGAGCCGGAACGAGCCGCCCGCGTTGTCGAAGTACAGGCGCTCGCGCCCGTGGTGGTCGCGCTCCACGAGCAGGAAGCGCTCGCGCACCTCGCGCATCAAGGCGTCGGAGAAGGCCAGGCCGCGCGGATGCCGCGCACCGTTCGGGGAAGAAAAGGAAGAAGAAGCGCTCACGCTCACACGCCCTTGTTGTTCGGGTTCTTGTAGGTCTCGCGCACCGCGTCCGACATCGGGAAGTCGAGGCTCACGTTGCGCGGCGGGATCGGCTGCGTGAACCAGCGCGCATAGAGCTTGTCGATCTCGCCCGACTTCATGAGGCCGGCCACGGTCTGGTCGACGATCGCCTTGAACTCGGGATCGTCCTTGCGCAGCATGATCCCGTAGGGCTCCTGGCGCAGCGATTCCTTCAGCAGCTTGTAGTCGCCCGCGTTGGGCTGGTTGGCGATCAGGCCGGCGAGCTGCACGTCGTCGAGCACGTAGGCCGCGGCACGGTCGCTCGCGAGCAGCAGGAAGGCATCGGCCGTGTCCTTGCCCGCGATCTCCTGCACGTCGATGCCGCTCTTGCGCGCGCCGCGCAGCAGCTGGATCGAGGTGCTGCCGGCCACGGTAGCCACGGTCTTGCCCTGCAGGTCGGCGAAGCTGTTGATGCCCGAACTCTTCTTGACCGCCGCCGTGATGTTGGTGACGAAATGGCTGGGTGCGAAGTCCACCTGCTGCTGGCGCTGCGTGGTGTTGGTGGTGGTCGCGCAGTCGAGGTCCACGGTGCCGTTCTGCAGCAGCGGGATGCGGTTGGTGGAGTTCAGCAGCGTGTAGCGCACGTCGAGCTTCGGCAGGTTCAGCTTCGCCTTCACCGCCTCGACGATCTTCAGGCAGATCTCGTTGGTGAAGCCGATCGGCGCCGCGTCGGCGCTGGTCTTGTACGAGAACGGGATCTGGGTGTCGCGGCTGCCGATCTGGATGGTGCCGCTGTCCTTGATCTTGCGCAGCGTGCCGCTGTCCTGGGCGGCGGCGACGCCGCAGGCCACTACGAGGGCGATGCCGAGTGCGGCGGGGCGTGGGAAGTGCATGGTGAAGTCCTTGGCCGTGTGGGTTGAATACGAAAGTGGTGGGCGCAACCGGTTCGGAGCGCATCTTCGGCGCGGCTTCAAGTTTCCAAAAGCGATTTTTATTCATCGAAAAAGATCGCTTAAAGTGTTCTGTCGCCCAAGGAACGCACCGCCATGATGACCTTCAAGCAGCTCGAGGCCCTGTACTGGATCGCCCGCCTGGGCGGCTTCGCGCAGGCCGCGAACCAGCTCCACACCTCGCAGTCGGCGGTGTCGAAGCGGGTGCACGAGCTCGAGGCGCTGTTCGACACCGAGCTGTTCGACCGCAGCCAGCGCAGCGCACGGCTCACCGAGAAGGGCGAGGAGATGTACGTGCTCGCGCAGAAGCTGCTGGCGCAGCGCGACGCGGCAGTCGAGCAGTTCGGCAAGCCCGGCGTGGTGGAGCGCCGGCTGCGCATCGGCGTGACCGAGCTCACGGCCATGACCTGGCTGCCGCGGCTGGTGCGGCTGATCCAGCAGCACTACCCGAAGGTGATCCTCGAGCCCGACGTCGACGACAGCCTGCAGCTGCGCGACAAACTGCTGGCCGACGAGCTCGACCTGGTGTTCCTGCCCGACAGCTTCGCCGACGCGCGCATGGCGAGCAAGGCGATCGGCGAGGTGAAGAGCGCCTGGATGTGCAAGCCCGGCGTGGTGCCCGTCGACGCGCCGCTGCGGCTGCACGAGCTGGCGCGCCAGCGCATGCTGGTGCAGGGCGGCAACTCGGGCACGGGCCGCGCCTACGACGCCTGGATGAAGGAACAGGGCGTGCAGCCGGCCGACACCATCGTGGTCAGCAACCTGATCGCGCTGGTCGGCCTCACGGTGTCGGGCCTGGGCGTGAGCTACCTGCCGCGCGAATGCCTGCGGCCGATGGTGGCCGCCGGCATGCTGGCCGAGATCGAGGTGGCGCCGGCCCTGCCGGTGGTGCGCTACGTGGCGATGCACAAGGGCGAGCACCGCAGCGCGCTGACCTCGTCGATCGTGATGCTCGCGCAGTCCTGTTGCGACTTCACGCGCATGTTCCAGGCGCAGGCCGACGATGCGGTGACGGGCTGATGTCGCGGGTCATGCCGCGGGCATGACGGCGGCGTGACTTTCAAAAATCTTTCATGGGCGCGTCATGGCGCGCACCGAGACTGCAGCGCGTTCCCGGCGCCCGCGCGCCGGGTCCGTCCCCGAGCGTCGCGACATCGTCGTGGCTGCCTCGTGCTCCTCTCCGCGTTCCTGTTTCCGTCTTCATGAAATCCCTGCCTTCCCTCCCCGGCCTGCCGCTGTCGCGCCTCGCCTTCTCGCTCGTGCTCGGCACGGCCCTGCTCGCCGGCTGCGGCGGCGGTTCCGACAGCGGCGTGCTGTTCGGCGGCCTGCCCGCCGCGCCGGCGCCCGCCCCGGCACCCGCGCCCCCGGCCCCGCCGCCCGCGCCGGCCGCCGAAGCCGGCCGCTGGACCGTCGGCGACCTGCACGTCCACACCTGGCAGTCGGACGACACGCAGCAGATCTCCACGCTCGACCAGGTGCTGGCCAAGGCCTTCGACCGCTTCGGCCTGGACTGGGTCGCGATCTCGGACCACCTGCGCCTCTCGTCCTACGACAACGCCGGCAACAAGCTGCCGGCGCAGATCCCCTTCTCCGAGGGCATGGCCAAGTACCAAGTGCCACGCATCAAGGCGCTGCAGGCCGGCGGCAAGTACGCCGACAAGACCATCTTCGCCTCGGCCGAGTGGGACATGCCCGCGCACGATCACGGCAACGTCGGCATCCTGACCGACAGCCCGATGTCGGACGCCGCGCTCAAGGCCGTGAGCCAGTTCGAATACCTGTTCACCAACCGCGACGCCGCGCTGTTCCCGGCCGCCGACGTGGCCGCCTGGGGCCCGAAGGCCGGCACCGGCTACAACACCCATGCCGAGACGATGCAGGCCGTGGCCTGGCTCAAGAAGAACTACCCGGCCACCAGCTACCTGCAGATCAACCATCCCTCGCGCAACCCCGGCAAGTACACGATCGCGCAGCTGCGCGAGATGAACGACCTCGCGCCCGACATCGTGTTCTCGCTCGAAGGCATGGTCGGCAACCAGATGGAGCCCGACCGCGGCGGCTACAACAGCGCCTACATCGACGCCAACCTGCCCTCGCGCACCTATGGCGGCGTCGACTACCTGGTCGCCAAGCTCGGCGGCACCTGGGACGCGTTGCTGTCGGAAGGCCGCCGCATCTGGAACGTGGCCGATTCCGACTACCACTTCACCACCTCGCAGGGCCTCTACAGCAGCGGCTACGCGCCCGGCGAGTACGCCAAGAACCACCTGTTCGGCGACATCAAGGATCCGAAGTCGCTGCTCGCGGCGATGCGCACGGGCCGGCTGTTCGCGGTCAACGGCGACCTGATCGACGCGCTCGACTTCCGGGTGGAAGGCAGCAAGGGCGCCGGCCGGATGGGCAGCGAACTCGCGGCCGCCGCGGGCGAGGAGCTGCGGATCACCGTGCGCTTCCGGAGCCCCGAGCGCAACAACTTCGAGTACCAGCTCGGCAGCGGCCTCTACGCCAACGTCAAGCCCGTGGTCGACCACATCGACCTGATCGCGGGCGACGTGACCGGCCGCGAACAGCCCGGCACGCCCGGCTACGACCGCGCGACCAATCCGTCGACACGCGTCGTCAAGCGCTTCACGCGCGCCGACTGGAAGCTCGACGCCGAGGGCTACTACGCCGCCAGCTTCACCGTGAAGGCCGGCGCCAACCAGTACTTCCGGCTGCGCGGCACCAACCTGGGGACCGACGTGCCCGGCGAGACCGCCAACGGCGAGCCGCTGCCCGACGCGCGCACGGAGGGCAACGACAACGTGGCGCGCTTCAACGCGATCAACGCGCGCAACTACGCCGACCTCTGGTTCTATTCGAACCCGGTGTTCGTGAAGGTGGCGGCGAAGTAGGCCCGGCCCGTCTTCCCCCTCCCTTTCCGCGCGAGAGCGCCGTGGCCCCTGGGCCCGGCGCTCTTTTTCTTGCAGCAGCGGTCCGCACCCGCCCGCCGGCGTCTCAGGGAATCTACGGATATATGAATATCTGGATGATCTTGATTGTGCTCAGTTTTTGTATACAAATAACGAACTCAAAAACGGGCGCACAAATTGCGTCGCAAGCAGGTCCTCCAACGCAACCCAATCGAAGAGACGAGGTAAAGACCATGAGCACAGCCGTCAGCCAGACGCCCGCCGGGGCCAGCGCAGCCAGCGCCCCGGCGCATGCCGAATCGAATGCCCTCATCAAGCCCGGCTACCACCCGCGCCTGACCAACGAGGACCTCGCGCCGCTCAAGAAGCAGACCTGGGGGCAGTACAACATCTTCGCGTTCTGGATGTCCGACGTGCACAGCGTGGGCGGCTACATCACGGCCGGCAGCCTGTTCGCGCTGGGCCTGTCGAGCTGGCAGGTGCTGGTGTCGCTGCTGGTGGGCATCGTGATCGTGCAGATCTTCTGCAACCTGGTCGCCAAGCCCAGCCAGGTGACCGGCACGCCCTACCCCGTGATGTGCCGCGCCTCCTTCGGCGTGCTCGGCGCCAACATCCCGGCCATCATCCGCGGCCTGATCGCGGTGGCCTGGTACGGCGTGCAGACCTACCTCGCCTCGGCCGCCTTCATGGTGCTGGCGCTGCACATGTTTCCCAACCTCGCGCCCTACGCCGACCTGGCGCAGCACGGCTTCGTCGGCCTGTCGACGCTGGGCTGGGTCGCCTTCATGGTGATGTGGGTGCTGCAGGCCCTCGTGTTCTGGCACGGCATGGACGCGATCCGCAAGTTCATCGACTGGGCCGGTCCGGCGGTCTACGTGGTGATGGCCATCCTGTGCGGCTGGCTGGTGTGGAAGGCCGGCTGGAAGAACATCGACCTGAATCTCGGCGGCATCAAGTTCCAGGGCTGGGACGCGCTGCCGGTGATGCTGTCGGCCATCGCGCTGGTGGTCAGCTACTTCAGCGGCCCGATGCTCAACTTCGGCGACTTCTCGCGCTACGGCAAGAGCTTCGACGCGGTGAAGAAGGGCAACTTCTGGGGCCTGCCGATCAACTTCGTGTTCTTCTCGCTGCTGACCGTGATCACCACCGCCGCCACGCTGCCGGTGTTCGGCGAACTGATCACCGACCCGGTGCACACGGTGGGCAAGATCGACAGCACCACCGCCGTGGTGCTGGGCGCGCTGACCTTCATGATCGCCACCATTGGCATCAACATCGTCGCCAACTTCGTCTCGCCGGCCTTCGACTTCTCGAACGTGGCGCCGCAGCACATCAGCTGGCGCACCGGCGGCATGATCGCCGCCGTGGGCTCGGTGTTCCTCACGCCGTGGAACCTCTACAACAGCCCCGAGGTCATCCACTACACGCTCGACGTGCTGGGTTCGTTCATCGGCCCGCTGTTCGGCATCCTGATCGCCGACTACTACCTGGTGCGCAAGCAGCAGATCGACGTGGATGCGCTCTACAGCATGAGCACGCAGGGCAAGTACTGGTACAGCGGCGGCTACAACCCGAAGGCGATCCAGGCGCTGATCCCCTCGGCGATCGTGCCGATCCTGTGCGTGATGGTGCCGACCCTGCGCGGCGCGGCCAACTACGCCTGGTTCATCGGCATGGCGCTGGGCTTCGTGATCTACGCGCTGCTGAACCGCAACACCAAGAGCTGAACACACTGCAAGAGAAAGGGAGCGCACCGTGCGCATCAAGATCATCAACCCCAACACCACCTGGAGCATGACCGAGAAGATCGGTGCCTGCGCCCGCGCGGTGGCGCACGCCGGCACCGAGATCGTGGCCGTGAGCCCGGCCATGGGCCCGGTGTCCATCGAGAGCCACTACGACGAGGCGCTGGCCGTGCCCGGCCTGCTGCAGGAGATCGCGGCCGGCGAGCGCGACGGCATCGACGGCTACGTGATCGCCTGCTTCGGCGACCCGGGCCTGAAGGCCGCGCGCGAGCTCGCGCGCGGGCCGGTGGTGGGCATCGCCGAGGCCGCGATGCACCTGGCCAGCATGGTCGGCAGCCGCTTCAGCGTGGTCACCACCCTGGGGCGCACCATCGGCCAGGCCTGGCACCTGGCGGAGATCTACGGCATGGAGCGCTTCTGCGCCAACGTGCGCGCCTGCGAGCTGCCGGTGCTCGAGCTCGAGGAGCCGGGCTCGCGCGCGCGCGAACGCATCGTCGAGGAATGCCGGCGCGCGCTCGAGGAGGACGGCTCCGACTGCATCGTGCTCGGCTGCGCCGGCATGACCGACCTGTGCGAGCACATCGGCGAGCTGCTCGGCGTGCCGGTGATCGACGGCGTGGCCGCGGGCACGCAGCTGATCGAATCGCTGGTGCGGCTCAAGCTGCGCACCAGCAAGCGCGGCGAGCTCGCGCGGCCGCTGCCCAAGACCATGGTCGGCGCGCTCGAAGGCTTCACCCTCGCGAGGCCATAGCAGCATGTGCGCCCGGCACCGGCTTGCGCCAAGCGACAATCCACCGATGCCCCGCGCACGTTCCACCCCCGCTCCTTCCCCCGCCGCGCCGGTTGCGTCCGGCGACGGCCCGGCCGCCGCCAGCGAGAAGGCGGACAAGGCCAGCTCCATCGAGAGCATCGCCCAGGACATCGCCACCGCCATCGTCGAGAAGCGCCTGCCGCCCGGCACCTGGCTGCGCGAGGAGGCGCTGGGCCGCGTCTATTCGGTGAGCCGCACCAAGGTGCGCGCGGCGCTCCTGATGCTGTCGAAGGACAAGCTGATCGAGATCATTCCCGACAAGGGCGCCTTCGTCTGCCAGCCCACCGTGGAGGAAGCGCGCGAGGTGTTCGCGGTGCGCCGCATCCTCGAGCGCGAGGTGGTGCGGCTGTTCATCGCCAACGCGCGGCCGCGCGACTACCAGGCGCTCGACCAGCACATCCGCTTCGAGCGCAACGCGCTGCGCCAGACCACCACCATGGGCACGGTGCGCGAGAAGCTGCTGGGCGACTTCCACGTCGCGCTGGCCGAGGCCACGGGCAACCACACGCTGGCCGAGCTGGTGCGCGAGCTGGTCGCACGCAGCTCGCTGATCGCGATGCTCTACCACTCGTCGAACGATCCGCACTGCTCGTCCGACGAGCATGCCGACTTCCTGCGCATCTGCCGCACCGGCGACGTGGAGGCCGCCGTGAACTGCATGATCGAACACCTCGACCGCATCGAGGCCAGCCTCGAGCTCGGCACCGGCAAGCCCGACCGCCAGCTCGACCTGGTGAAGGCGCTGCTGGCCTGAGGAACGCGCGCATGGCGGCCCACGACACCGGTCTCGCGCTCAAACGGCTTCGGCTGCTGCGCGGCTTCAAGCAGAGCCATTTCGCGCAGCTCATGGGCGTGCACCAGGCCACGGTGTCGCGCTGGGAGCGCGGCGACCTGCTGCTGTCGAAGGCGCAGCAGGCGGCCGCGCACCGGCTGCTGGCCGCGGCGCGCGATCCGCGCCAGGACGCGGCGCTCAAGCGGCTGGTGGAGTCGTCCACGCGCAAGGTGCACCTGATCTGCGACCGCACGCACCGGCTGCTCGCGGCCTCTCCCGCGCGCCAGTCCGAATGGCGCGCCGACCCGGCCGAGTTCATCGGCCGCTCGCTGATCGGCTATGCCTCGCGGGAGATCCTCGCGGCCGAGGCCACGCTCGCGGACCGCGGCTGGCACGAGGGCGAGCTGGCCACGCTCGAGATCGCGACCGCCGGCACGCTCGACCCCGTGATTCCGATCCTGCCGGGCCGCGTGCTGTGGGAACGCATCGCGCTGGCCGACGGCAGCGCGGGACGGCTGGTCACCACCATCGCCTGAGGGCGGACCGCCCCACGCATAACTTATGCGTGGACGGGGCGCGCGGCCTCGCGCTAGCCTCGCGGTTTCGAGAATCCCCATCGCAGGAAGGAAACCGTTCCCATGACCACCCTGGTCACCGGCAGCGCCGGCCATCTCGGCGAAGCACTGATGCGCCATCTGCGCGCGCACCCCGACACCCTGGGCGAGGCCCGCGGCATCGACCTGCTCGCCTCGCCTTTCACCGACCGCACCGGCTCCATCGCCGACCGCGGCTTCGTGCGCGAGTGCATGCGCGGCGTGCGCACGGTGCTGCACACCGCCACCCTGCACAAGCCGCACGTGGCCACGCATGCGAAGCAGGACTTCGTCGAGACCAACATCGCGGGCACGCTCGCGCTGCTCGAGGAGGCGGTGGCGGCCGGCGTGCAGGCCTTCGTGTTCACGAGCACCACCAGCAGCTTCGGCTCGGCGCTCACGCCGGCCGCGGGCGAGCCCGCCGCCTGGATCACGGAAGAGGTGACGCCGATCCCGAAGAACATCTACGGCGCGACCAAGACCGCGGCCGAGGACCTGTGCCAGCTGTTCCACCGCGAGCACGGTCTCCATGCGATCGTGCTGCGCACCTCGCGCTTCTTCCCCGAGGACGACGACGATCCGCGCGCGCGCGAACGCCATTCGCTCGAGAACGCCCAGGCCAACGAGCTGCTGCACCGCCGCGCCGACATCGCGGACATCGTCGAGGCGCACCTGTGCGCGGCACGGCGCGCACCGGCGCTGGGCTTCGGCCGCTACATCGTCTCGGCCACCACGCCCTTCGCGCGCGACGAGCTCGAGCTGCTGCGCAGCGATGCACCGGCCGTGCTGCGCCGGCATTTCCCGGACTGCGAGGCGCTCTACGAACGGCGCGGCTGGACCCTGCCCGCGCAGCTCGACCGCGTGTACGTGAACGAACGCGCGCGGCGCGACCTGGGCTGGGCGCCGAAGCACAACTTCGCGCAGGTGCTGCAAAGCCTGCGCGAGGGCCGCGATTTCCGCAGCGACCTGGCGCACGCCGTGGGCAGCAAGGGCTACCACGCGCAGCGCTTCGAAAACGGTCCCTACCCCGTGGCCTGAACCCGCCGCGGCACGGCCTCCGGCCCACCCGGGCCCTCCGGGTTTTCCTCAGTCCGGATTGCCGCATAAATTGTATACAGTTTCGCGTACACCAGATGCGGTGGACGCGCCCGACGACTGCGCGCCGCACCTCTCCCTGTCTTTCTCTCATTGCCGCAGCAGGAGATTCACGATGACGGCCGACTCCCTTTCCCCAGTCCATCCGGTGGACCAGCGCCTGCCCGCCGGCAAGCTCACCGCCCTGGGCCTGCAGCACGTGCTGGTCATGTACGCGGGCGCGGTCGCGGTCCCGCTGATCGTGGGCCGCGCGCTCAAGCTCTCGCCCGACGAGGTCGCGCTGCTGATCTCGGCCGACCTGTTCTGCTGCGGCATCGCCACGCTGATCCAGGCGCTCGGCGCCACGCAATGGTTCGGCATCAAGCTGCCCGTGATGATGGGCGTGACCTTCGCCTCGGTGGCGCCCATGGTGGCCATCGCCAATGCCAACCCGGGCCAGAACGGCGCGCAGCTGCTGTTCGGCGCCATCATCGGCGCGGGCATCGTCTCGATACTGATCGCGCCCTTCGTGAGCCGCATGCTGCGCTTCTTCCCGCCGGTGGTCACGGGCACCATCATCGCGGTGATCGGCATCAGCCTGATGCGCGTGGGCATCAACTGGATCTTCGGCAATCCCGTGGGCCCGACGGCGCCCGCGCTGGTCGACCCGGTCTACGCCAAGTGGCTGGCCGAGGTGACCTCGCCCGGCAGCTCCATCCCCGCGGTGCCCAAGGGCTTCGCGATCATGCCCACGGTGCCCAACCCCAAGTACGCCGACCTCTCGGGCCTGGGCGTGGCCGCGCTGGTGCTGGTCTCGATCCTGCTGATCGTGAAGTACGCCAAGGGCTTCGTCGCCAACATCTCGGTGCTGCTGGGCATCGTCATCGGCGCGGTCGTGGCCTCGCTCACCGGCCTCATGACCTACGAGAAGGTCGGCAAGGCCGCGTGGTTCGACATCGTGCTGCCCTTCCACTTCGGCATGCCGCAGTTCGACCCGATCCTGATCCTCACGATGACGCTGATCATGGTGGTGGTGATGATCGAGTCGACCGGCATGTTCCTCGCGCTCGGCGAGATGACCGAGCGCAGGATCTCGCAGCAGGACCTCGCCAAGGGCCTGCGCACCGACGGCCTGGGCACGCTGATCGGCGGCATCTTCAACACCTTCCCCTACACCAGCTTCTCGCAGAACGTGGGCCTGGTCGCCGTCACCGGCATCAAGAGCCGCTATGTCTGCGTGGCCGGAGGCATCATCCTGATCGTGCTGGGCCTGCTGCCGAAGATGGCGGCGCTGGTGGAGTCGCTGCCCACCGTGGTGCTCGGCGGCGCGGGTCTCGTGATGTTCGGCATGGTGGCCGCCACCGGCATCCGCATCCTCTCGGGCGTGGACTTCAAGCACAATCGCCACAACGCGATGATCGTCGCGGTCTCGATCGGCGTCGGCATGATTCCGCTGATCGCGCCCAACTTCAAGCAGTGGATGCCGCATGCGATCCACTCGCTGATCGAGTCGGGCATCCTGCTCGCATCGATCGCGGCGGTGCTGCTGAACCTGTTCCTCAACGGCGCGAAGCATGACGAGCAGGCGGTGATCGCGGCGGCCAAGCATGCGGATGCGCACTGAGCCGCTGCACGCCACAACGAACGAAGGGGCCGTCGGCCCCTTTTTTCATGCAGCGCGCACGGCCTCTGCTAGACCGCGTGCGCCGGCACGCCGCGCTGCGAGGCATGCCAGCCGAGCAGCCGCTCCTCGGCCAGCTCGATCCCCTTGAACAGCACCACGCCGAGCACGCACAGCAGCGCGAGCGCGACGAACACGGTGGAGGTGTCGAAGCTGCCCTGCGCCACCAGGATCACGTGGCCCAGACCCGATTCGCCGGCCACGAACTCGCCCACGATGGTGCCCACCAGCGCGAAGGACACGCCGACCTTCATGCCCGCGAACAGGCTCGGCAGCGCATTGGGAAAGCGGATCTTCCAGAGGATGCGCCCGCGCGTGGCCTTGTTGACCCGCGCCATGTCGAGCATGTCGGGGTCGGTGGAACGCAGCCCCAGCACGCAGTCGATCAGGATCGGAAAGATCGCGATCAGCATCGCGATCGCCACCTTGGGCAGCGCGCCGGTGCCCATCCAGATCACGAACAGCGGCGCGAGCGCGACCTTGGGCACGGCGTTGAGCGCCACCAGCAGCGAGTAGAGCGTGCGGTCGAGGAAGCGCGAGTAGACGATGCCGATGGCCGCGGCCACGCCGAGCACCACGGCCAGCACGAAGCCGTACAGCGTGGTGAGCAAGGTGTCGAGCGTCTCGCGCAGCAGGTAGCCAGGCTGCGCCAAGAACTGCCCGATGATCTTCGAGGGCGCGGGCAGCAGGAAGTCGCGGATGCCGAGCAGGCGCACGCACGCCTCCCAGGCCACGAGCAGCACCGCGAGCGTGAGCAGGGCCTGGCGGCTGCGCTCGGTGTGGTTCCAGAGTGTCTTCATGGTCAGTAGGCGCCCAGTTCGCGGAAGGTTTCCTTGATGCGCGACACGTAGGCCGCGAACTCGCGCGTCTCGCGCACGTCGAGGCCGCGCGGCCGCTCGAGCTCGATCGGCAGGATGTCGGCGATGCGGCCCGGGCCGCGCGCCATCATCACCACACGCCCGCCGAGGTACACGGCCTCGGTGATCGAATGGGTGATGAAGATCACCGTCTTGCCGGTCGCCATCCAGGTGCGCTGCAGCTCCGCGTTGAGCGCGTCGCGCGTGAAGGGGTCGAGCGCGCCGAAGGGTTCGTCCATCAGCAGCAGCTGCGGATCGAGCAGCAGCGCGCGGCAGATCGACACGCGCTGGCGCATGCCGCCCGAGAGCTCGCGCGGATAGCGGTCCATGAAGTCGGCCAGGCCGAACAGGGCCAGCAGTTCGCGCGCGCGCGGCGCGTGCCGCGCACGCTCGAGACCGTGGAACTCGGCGGCCGCCAGCACGTTGTCGAGGATGCTGCGCCACTCCAGCAGCAGGTCGCGCTGGAACACCACGCCCATGTTGTCGGGCGGCTCGGTGATCGGCACGCCGTCGAGCGCGAGCCGGCCGCTGGTGATCGGCTCGAGCCCGGCGATGCAGCGCATCAGCGTGCTCTTGCCGCAGCCGCTCGGGCCCACGATCGAGACGAACTCGCCGCGCGCGACGCCGAGGCGCACGTCCTGCAGCGCGGTGATCGGCTTGCGGCCGGACTGGTAGACCTTGTGGAGGCCGTCGATCGACAGGAAATCGGCCACGTGGTGGGCTCCGCGCGCGGGCGCTTCAGACGGAAAGGAGCGCATTGGTGTAGTAGTCGGAGGGTTTGCGGCCCGGCTTGATCTGGCCGGTCTGTTCCATCGAGCGGATCGCCGCGGCCCAGTCCGCGTCGGACTGCTGGCCGATCGGCAGGTTCTTGTCGCCCGGGCTCTGGAAGAAGGGGCGGTAGGCCACGAGCTGTCCCTTGAGCACCTCGGGGTCGAGCCGCGCATTGGGCCGCTGCGCCACGATGGCGGCCACCGCCTCGTCGATGTGGTTGTCGTGGATGTACTGCCAGGCGCGCAGCTGCACGCGCGTGAACTTCGCGATCGCGGCCTGCTTCGATTCGATCGCCTTCGGCGTCGTGGCCAGCCCGTAGCTCGGGAAGCTGATGCCGCTGTCGGCCAGCAGCAGCGCGCTGGCCTTGCGGGTCTTCAGCACCATGGGCTGGCCGAACGGGGCCTGCGACATGAAGCCGTCGCTGTTGCCCGAGGCATAGGTCGAGATCATCGCGCTGGGCGTGACCATCACCAGCTCGATGCTGCTCTTGCTCATGCCGTTGGCCTTGAGGAAGGGCTCGATGAACGGCGCCCACGGGCTGGTCGTGAAGCACACGATCTTCTTGCCCGCGAGCTCCTTCGGCGACTTCACGCCCTGCGCCGCGTCGGTCATGACGGCGAGGTCGCCGGTGCGCGCGAAGCCGGCGATCGAGACCAGCTCGAGCCCGTTCTCCTTCGCCACCGCCATGGTGCCGAGCGCCACCTGGCCCACGTCGACCTGCCCCGCCGCGAGCAGCTGCAGCGTCGAGATGGTGCCGGTGCCGTCCTGCACCTCGACCTCCAGGCCCTCGTCCTTGAACCAGCCCTTCTGCTGGGCCAGGTGCACCGCGCCGTGCATGCCCCAGGGCGAGAAGTCCATGCGCACGCGCAGCTTGGTGGCCCCCTGCGCCTGCGCCGTTCGCAGGCCGAGGGACAGCGCCGGGAGCGCGGCCATCGCCGCGAGGCCTTGGGTCAACGTACGTCTTTTCATCGCTTACCTCTGCTTCTTCGTCATGGGGTGGTGGGGGAATCGCGGGAACGGCGCGGTGCTTCAGTCCGCCGTGCCGGCGCGCAGTGCCTGGGTTTGCGCGGCATCGAGGCGGCCGCTGGCCGGATCGACCACCGCGCGGTAGTGCCGGCGCACGAAGTCGGCCGACAGCTTGTGGTCCCAGACGTCGCGCTCGATCTCTTGCGCGGGGCGCAGCAGCGGATCGCCGAAGCCACCGCCACCGGGTTGCGTGTGCGTCACCACGCTGCCTCTCGCAATGCGCATGCCAACCTTGCTCGCGAGCTCGGTGGTCTCGCCCGCGTGCTGCAGCCGGTTCGAGGCCGACTTCGCGGGCAGGCCGCCCTGCAGGCCGTAGGGCTGGAACTTCATGCGGTCGGCGCGCAGCTGCAGCAGCACGTCGTCGGCCAGCACGCGGTAGCTGCGCCGAATGCCGAGGCCGCCGCGGTAGCGGCCGGCACCGCAGGAGTCGGGCTCGAGCTCGTAGGCCTCGACGCGCACCGGATGCTGCGCCTCCAGCGTTTCCACCGGCGTGTTCGAGAGGTTCTGCGAGGCATTGGTGATCGCCTCGATGCCGTCGGAACCTGGGCGGCCGCCCCAGGCGCCGCAGATCATGTCGACGATGATGTAGCCGCTGCCGTCGTCCTTCTTGCCCGAGAGGCAGACCACGGTGTTGCCGCCCTCGCCCGCGGCGGGAATGCGGTCGGGCACCACCTGGGCCAGCGCGCCGAGCATCGCGTCGAACACGCGGTAGCCGGTGAGCGCGCGCGCCGCGACCGCGGCCGGCTCGATCGGGTTGAGCACGGTGCCCTCGGGCACGTGCACCTCGATGCAGCGGAACACGCCGGCGTTGTTCGGCACGTCGCCCTTCAATGCGCAGCGCACGCTGAGGTAGGTGCAGGACTTGGTGTACGACAGCGTCGAGTTGATCGCCGCGCGCACCTGCGGCGAGGAACCGGTGTAGTCCACGCTGACGCGATCCTCGTGCACCGTGAGCGCGACGCGGATCGGGATCGGCTCGGGCGAGAGGCCGTCGTCGTCGATGAAGTCCTCGAAGTGGAAGGTGCCCTTGGGCCAGCGGCGGATCTCCTCGCGCGTGAGCCGCTCGGCATAGTCGAGCAGTTCGGCGAAGTAGCGCCGCGCGTCGTCGCGGCCATAGCGGTCGAACAGCGCCGTGAGCTCGCGCACGCCCACCTGCGAGGCCGCGTACTGCGCGCGCAGGTCGCCGAGCACGCGGTCGGGCACGCGCACGTTCTGCGCGATCACGCGTTCCATGATGTCGTTGACCGAGCCGCGTTCGTAGAGCTTGACCACCGGGATGCGCAGGCCTTCCTGGTAGACCTCGGTCGAGTCGCTGGCGTTCGAGCCGGGCACGCGGCCGCCCACGTCGGTGTGGTGGCAGATGACGACGCAGAAGCCCTCGAGCTCCTCGCGGTAGAAGAAGGGCACGAACATGAAGATGTCCGGCAGGTGCATGCCGCCCTGGTAGGGATCGTTGACGATCACCGCGTCGCCCGGCGCGAGCGCATCGCCGTAACGCTTGCGCACCTCGGCCATGGCCTCGGGGATGGCGCCCAGGTGCAGCGCGATGGTCTTGGCCTGCGCGATCATCTGGCCGTGGCGGTCGCAGATCGCGGCCGAGTAGTCCATCACGTCCTTGACGATCTCCGAGCGCGCGGTGCGCAGCACGGTATAGGCCACTTCGTCGACGATGGAATCCATCGCGTTCTTGACCACCGCGAAGGTGATCGGGTCGATGGCGCGGTTCATGCCGGGATCTCCTGGAGGTCGATGACGATGTTGCCGATGGCATCGGCGCGTGCGCTGCAGTGCGGCGGCACGACGATGGTGGTGTCGTAGGACTCGACGATCAGCGGCCCCTGCACCGGCTCGGCACCGAGGCTGGCGCGCGGGACCACGGGCGTCGAAGCGGGCGCCTCGCCGGGCGCGAAGCTCACGAGGCGTTCGCCCTGCGTGCCCTGCAGCGCGGTGGCGTCGACGCGGCACTTGGCGAAGTCGAGCCGGAAGTCGCTGCGGCCATGGGCGCTGACGCGCAGGTTGACCAGCTCGAGCGGCTCGTCGCTGCTGTAGCCGAAGGTCTGCTGGTAGAGCCCATGGAAGTCGCGCGCCAGTTGCTCGAGCACGGCCGTGTCGAGCGTGCCCGCGGGCAGCGCCACGGTGAGTTCCGAGCTCTGGCCGAGGTAGCGCAGGTCGGCGAAGCGCTCCACGCGCACCGCGTCGGCCGCGTAGCCTTCGGAGGCCAGCACCGTGAAGCCCTGGTCGGCGAGCACCGCGGTGGCGCGCGCGAGCGCGGCCGGTTCGCAATCGGCCAGCGGGCGCAGCACCGCCTTCACGAAGTTGTGCTCGGCGTCGGCCGAGAGCATGCCGGCCGAGCAGAAGACGCCGGCCATGATCGGCGCGATCACGCGGCGGATGCCGAGCAGCCGCGCCACCGCCACCGCATGCAGCGGGCCGCCGCCGCCGAAGGCGATCATCGACATGTCGCGCGGATCGCGGCCGCGCTCCACCGTCACCGCGCGGATCGCGCGTGCCATGTTCACGTTGGCGACCTGGCGGATGCCGTGCGCCGCGGCGAGGCGGTCGAGCTTCAGCGGCCCGGCCACGTGGGCATCGATCGCCCGCGCCGACAACTCGGGCGAGACCGGCAGGCTGCCGCCCGCGAGCGCTTGCGGATTGAGGTAGCCGAGCACCATGTTGGCGTCGGTCACGGTCGGGCGCTCGTTGCCGTTGCCATAGCAGGCCGGACCCGGCGAGGCACCGGCCGATTCGGGTCCGACGCACAGCAGGCCGCCGCCGTCGATCCAGGCGATCGAGCCGCCGCCCGCGCCCACCTCGGCGATGTCGATCGCGGGCACCTTGAGCACGTAGCCGCCGCCCTTGACGAAGCGGCTCGGCGCGCTGATGCCGTCGCGGAACTCGTACTCGTTGGTCAGCGAGGGCTGGCCGCCGACGATGACCGAGGCCTTGGCGGTGGTGCCGCCCATGTCGAAGACGATCAGGTCGTCGTCGCCGCCCATCGCGCCGATGCGAGCGGCACCGGCCACGCCGCCCGCCGGGCCCGAGGCCACGGCGAACACCGGCTTCTCGGTCGCGGAGGCGATGCCCATCATGCCGCCGTTGGAGGCCATCACCTGCAGCGAGGCATCGACGCCCATGTCGCGCAGGTCCTTCTTCAGGCGCGCGAGGTAGGTCTTCATCGCGGGCAGGATGTAGGCGTTGACCACCGTCGTGCTGGTGCGCTCGTACTCCTTGATCTCGGGCAGCACCTCGCACGACACGCTCAGCAGCAGCTCGGGAAAGCGCGCCTGCAGCGCGGCCTTGGCCTGGAGCTCGTGCGCCGGGTTGATGTAGCTGTTGAGGAAGCACAGCGCGACCGCGTTCACGCCGTCGGCCACCAGCTCGCCGGCCTGCTCGAGCAGGTGCTCGACGTCGAGCGGCACGACCACCTCGCCGCGCGAACCCATGCGCTCGCGCACGCCGCGGCGCCAGCGGCGCGTGGCCAGCGGCTGCGGCTTCTGCCAGCCGAGGTCGAACATGGTGGGCGTGCGGATGCGGCCGATCTCCAGCACGTCGCGGAAACCCTCGGTGGTGAGCACGCCGGTGTTCGCGCCGACCTTCTGCAGGATGGTGTTCGACGCGGTGGTGGTGCCGTGCACGATCTCGGCGATGTCGCCCGGCGCGATGCCGGCCTGGTCGATCAATGCGCGCAGGCCGTTGACGATCGCCTTGCCGAGGTCCTCCGGCGTAGTGGACGTCTTGTTGACGAAGAGCCGGCCGTCGGGCATCGCGAGCACGATATCGGTGAAGGTTCCTCCGATATCGCATCCGACGCGCACGCCTTTGCTTCGCTGTGGTGCAGAACCCATTGTGATGCTCCGTTCTAGCGGGGTTGGACGATAATGGGACCGGCCTTAACTAACTAACTGGCTAGTACCATTGAGGGCGAAATATAGGAGCCGTGACCGCACGGTGTCAACCTTTGTTTTGCATCTTTTTCGCGCCCGCGCCGGAAGTAGACTCGCGGCCTCGGTGGTGCCTCGCCGACATCAGGACCCATGACACACGACACAAAGACGCCCAAGCCGCGGCAGCGCAATGCCGTGGCAACGCGAGACCGGATCTTGAAGATCGCGAGCAAGGAGTTCGCCGCGCACGGCTACGACGGCGCGCGCATCGACGCGATCGTGGCCCGCTGCAAGATCAGCAAGAACCTCGTCTATCACTACTTCGACAGCAAGGAGGCGCTGTTCATCGAGGTGATGGAGCGCGCCTACGGCGCGATGCGCGAACGCCAGAACGAGCTCGCGCTCACGGGCGAGGACCCGGTGCGCGACATGCGCGAGCTGGTCGAGAAGACGGTGCAGCACTTCATCGACCAGCCCGAGTTCCACCAGCTGCTGTCGACCGAGAACCTGCACAAGGCGGTGCACATCCGCAAGTCGAAAGTGATCTCGGAGATGTTCAACCCGCTGCGCACCGCGCTGTCGACCATCCTCGAATCTGGCAAGCAGAAGGGCGTGTTCCGCCGCGATGCCGACTGGGTCGACCTCTATGTTTCGATCTCGGGCCTGGGCTCGTACTTCATCACCAACCGCTACACGCTCTCGTACGTGCTCGACGTCGACCTCGGCGCGGCGGACCGCCAGCAGTCGCGGCTCAGGCACGCCTCGGACATGGTGATCAGCTACCTCTGCGACCGCAGCGGCGAAGCCGCGTGAGGTCCGCTCAGATCATCGCCAGCGCCGTCTTGCGCTTCGGCGGCGGATGCAGCCGGTCGAGCTTCTCGAGCACGCCGGCATCGAGCGTCAACGAGGCCGCCGCGAAGTTCTCCTTCAGATGCGCGCTGCCCACCGCCTTCGGAATCGCCGCCACGCCCGGCCGCGCGATGACCGCGGCCAGCGCGAGCTGGGCCGCGCTCACGCCCAGGTCCGCCGCGAGTTCGCCGAGCCCCTCGTCGTCGGCCAGCGCGCCCTGGTCGATCGGGCTGTAGGCCATCAGCGGGATGCCGCGCTCGCGCTGCCAGGGCAGCAGGCTGAACTCGGGACCGCGCTCGCCGAGCGACAGGTAGACCTGGTTCGCCGCGCACGCGGGACCGCCCTGCCCCAGCGGCGCCAGCTCCTCCATGTCGTCGGTGTCGAAGTTGCTCACGCCCCAGCGCGCGATGCGCCCGCGCGCCACCAGCGCCTGCAGGGCGTCGACGGTCTCGGCCAGCGGATGGCTGCCGCGCCAGTGCAGCAGGTAGAGGTCGATGGCATCGAGGCCCAGGCGCTTCAGGCTGCGCTCGCAGGCCTCGGGCGTGCCGCGCCGGCTCGCGTTGTGCGGATAGACCTTGCTGACGATGAAGAGCTCGTCGCGCCGCACCTCGCTGGCACGCAGCGCCTCGGCCACGGCCTGGCCCACCACGGTCTCGGCACCGCCCTCGCCGTACATCTCGGCGGTGTCGATCAGCCGGTAGCCGAGCGCGATGGCCTCGCGCACCGCGGCCACCTCGGCCTGGCGGCGGCCCGCGGCCTCGCCCATGCGCCAGGTGCCCAGCCCGAGCACGGGCATCTCGTTGCCGTTGCCGGCGCCTTGGGGAAAGGAGAGTGTTCGCATCGGGCCATGCTAGCGCCGGCCGAATGCCACACGCGGACTACTTGAATTCCTCGGCCGCGATGCCGAGCTTGCGCAGCTTGTCGAACAGGGTCTGGCGCGCGATGCCCAGCGCGCCCGCGGTGGCCGGCTGGTCGCCCTGGTGCTGGCGCAGCGCCTCGACGATGACGGCGCGCTCGAAGGCCTCCACCTGCTGCGGCAGGGCCTGCGGCAGCACCTCCTCGTCGCTCGCGCGCAGCAGCGTGAGCCGCTCGCCGAGCAGGCCCAGCACGAAGCGGTCGGCCACGTTGCGCAGCTCGCGCACGTTGCCGGGCCAGGCATAGGCCATCAGGTCGGCGAGCTGGGCATGGCTGGGCACCGGCGCGGGCCGGTCGTATTTCTTCGCGGCCTGCAGCGTGAAATGCTCGAACAAGAGCGGGATGTCCTCGCGCCGCTCACGCAGCGGCGGCAGCTCGATGAACGCCACGCCGATGCGGTAGTAGAGGTCGGCGCGGAATTTCTGCCGGTCGCTCAGCGCCTTCAGGTCCTCCTTGCTCGCGGCCACCACGCGGCAATCGAAGGGGATCGGCTTGTTCGAGCCGATGCGCTCGATGCTGCGCTCCTGCAGCGCGCGCAGCAGCTTGATCTGCACCGCCATCGGCATGCTCTCGATCTCGTCGAGGAACAGGGTGCCGCCGCTCGCGTATTCGAACTTGCCCACGCGCGTGCGGTTGGCGCTGGTGAAGGCGCCGGCCTCGTGGCCGAACAGTTCGCTCTCGGCCAGCGCCTCGGGCAGGCCGCCGCAGTTCAGCGGCACGAAGTGCTCGCGCCGCCGTTCGCTGTGGTCGTGCAGGCAGCGCGCCACCATCTCCTTGCCGGTGCCGGTCTCGCCGTAGATCAGCACGTCGGCCGAGGTGCCGGCCAGGGTCATCACGTTGCGCCGCACCCGCTGCATCTGGGCCGAGCGGCCGATCAGCACCGACTGGATGCCGTTCCAGTTGTCGAGCGCCTCGCGCAGGCTGCGCACCTGCAGCGCCAGCTGCCGCCGCTCGATCGCATGCCGCACGATGGCCACCAGCCGCTCGGTGGTGAAGGGCTTCTCGATGAAGTCGTAGGCGCCGTCGCGCATCGCCGCCACCGCCATCGCGATGTGGCCATGGCCCGTGACCAGGATCACCGGCAGCTCGGGATCGATGCCGCGCACCTCCACCAGCCACTCGGTGCCGCTCATGCGCGGCAGCCGCACGTCGCACACCACCACCGCGGGCACGCCGAAGGCGATGTGCGGCCGCACCCGCTCCACGCTCGCGAAGGCCTCGACCTCGAAGCCCGCCAGGCCCAGCATCTGCGCGGTGCTCAGGCGCACGTCGTCGTCGTCTTCGACGAGCAGCACGCGGATGGCGGAGGCTTCGTTGGCGGGCGGTGGTGTCATGGGTGGGCGTGGGGGCTGGCGGCCGGCAGGTCGACGACGAAGTATGCCCCGCCGCCCTCCCGGTTGTCCGCCCGCAGGCCGCCGTTCATGGCGCGCACGAGTTGCGCGCACAGCACGAGGCCGAGCCCCAGCCCCGAACCCGCGGGCTTGGTGGTGACGAAGGGCTCGAACAGCTTCGGCACCACGTCGTCGCGGATGCCGGGCCCGGTGTCGCTCACCGTCAGCACCGCGCGGCCGTCCTCGCTGAGCCGCCCCTGCAGGCGCAGCACGCGCTGCGGCATGTGCTCCATGGCCTCGATCGCGTTGCGCATCAGGTTCACCAGCACGCTGCCGAGCGCGGCCTCGTCGGCCATCACGGCGAGCTGCGGCGGCTCGATGTCGACCTCGACCTGCACGCCGTGCTTCTGCTCAGCGCCGGCGACGATCACGCGCGCATCGTCGATCGCGGCGGCCAGCGCCACGGGCGAGGGCCCGAGCTGGTTCTTGTGCGAGAAGGTCTTGAGCTGCGCGGTCAGCCGCGCGAGCCGGTCGACCATGTCGCGGATGCGCTTGAGGTTGCCGCGCACCTCGTCGTGGCGCTCGTGGTCGAGCAGGATGGCCGCGCTCTCCGACAGCGTGCGCATCGCGGTCAGCGGCTGGTTGAGTTCGTGCGCGAGGCCGGCCGACATCTGGCCCAGCGCGGCCATCTTGCCGGCCTGCACCAGTTCGTCCTGCGCGGCGCGCAGCTGCGCGGTGCGCGCCGCCACCATCGACTCGAGGCCGTCGTGCGCGGCCTGCAGCGCGGCCTGGTTGGCGAGCTTCTGGCGCTCGGCGCGGCGGCGCTGCCACAGGGTCACGCCCAGCAGCAGCAGCGCGACCATGCCGAGCGCGGCGGTCATCGCGGCATTGCGCGCGGCCACGCGCAGCGGCGCCATGTCGTCGAGCGTGAGCAACTGCCACGGCGCGTTGCGCAGGGTGCGGCTGGCGACGAGCCGGTCGGCGCCCTCCACGCGGATCAGCTGCACGCCCGGCGCCAGCGCCTCCAGCCGCTGCCAGCGCAGCGGCGCGAGCGCGGCCTCGCCATAGGGCCGCGAGCGCAGCACCTCGGCGCGCTGCAGCGCGTCGAGCGGCAGCAGCGGCCGGAACTTGAGGTCGTCGCGCGTGGCGAGGATCACCACGCCGCGCTGGTCGACCACCACCACGTCGCCCGGCAGCTTGCGCCACGCGGCCTCGTTGTCCTCGAGGTTGATCTTCACCGTGACCACGCCGGGCACGGAGCGCTCGCGGCGCAGCGCGTACGAGAGGTAGTAGCCGGGCCGGCGGCTCGTGATGCCCACGCCGTAGAAGCGCCCGCGCCCCTGGGCCAGCGCATCGATCATGTAGGGCCGGAACTCGTAGTGCTGGCCCAGCGTGGTGCCGGGCCGGTCCCAGTCGGAGGCCGCGAGCGAGGTGCCGCCGGCATCGAGCACGTAGAGCATCTCGGCGCGCGCGGTGGCGTTCACGCCCGCGAGGTAGCGGTTGGCGGCGTCGCGCAGCGAGGCGTCGGCCGGCGCGTTCAGCAGCGCGGGCACCACCGGCGTCATCTCGAGCAGCGCGGGCAGGTAGTCGAAGCGCGTGAGCTCGGCGTCGAGCCCGGTGGCGACCATGTCGAGCCGGTGCTCGGCGGCCTCGCGCAATCGCGCCAGGCCGGCCTGCATGGAGAGGTGGTGGCCGACCAGGGCGGACAGCGCCACCAGCACGAGCGCGGCGCACCAGCGCACCACCGCGCGCCGGGTGCGGGGACGGAAGGTCACGGTGGAAGTCTCCATGGAAGGGCGCGCCGCTCCGGTTCGATTCTGGGGCGCAGGTTAATGCAGATTGCGAAGCCGCAAGGCAGGACGCCCGCGCGAGGCGGGCGTCCGAGGAAAGACCGGCGCGAACGCCGGCCCCGATCAGCGCCCGCTGCCCGCGGGCATGTGCGCTTCCTTGGCGTCGAGCACCAGCTCGGGCTCGTCGGCCTCGGCGCCGCTGCCCTGGTTCAGCTGGCTGGTCAGGCGCTCGGTGTCGAGGTCGCCGGTCCACTTCGCGACCACCATGGTGGCCACGCCGTTGCCGATCAGGTTGGTCAGCGCGCGCGCTTCCGACATGAAGCGGTCGATGCCCAGGATCAGCGCCAGGCCCGCCACCGGCACGTGGCCCACGGCCGAGAGCGTGGCCGCCAGCACGATGAAGCCGCTGCCGGTCACGCCGGCCGCGCCCTTCGAGGTCAGCAGCAGCACCAGCAGCAGCGTGATCTGCTGGGTGATCGACATCGGCGTGTTGGTGGCCTGGGCGATGAACACCGCGGCCATGGTCAGGTAGATCGAGGTGCCGTCGAGGTTGAACGAGTAGCCGGTGGGAATCACCAGGCCGACCACCGACTTCTTGGCGCCGAGGTTCTCCATCTTGGCCATCATGCGCGGCAGCGCGGCCTCGCTCGAGGAGGTGCCCAGCACGATCAGCAGCTCTTCCTTGATGTACTTGATGAACTTCCAGATGCTGAAGCCGTGCGCGCGCGCGATCGCGCCGAGCACCACGAAGATGAAGAACAGGCAGGTGGCGTAGAAGGTCGCCATCAGCGCGCCGAGCTGCACCAGCGAGCCCACGCCGTACTTGCCGATGGTGAAGGCCATCGCGCCGAAGGCACCGATCGGGGCCACCTTCATGATGTAGCCGACGATGGTGAACAGCACGTGCGAGAACTTCTCGATGAAGTCGAACACCAGCGTGCCGCGGCCGCCGAAGCGGTGCAGCGCGAAGCCGAACATCACGGCGAAAAGCAGCACCTGCAGGATCTCGCCCTTGGCGAAGGCATCGACCACGGTGGTCGGGATCACGTTGAGCAGGAACTCGGTGGTCGAGGCCATTTTGCCCGGGCCGGTGTAGGCCGCGATCGACTTGGCGTCGAGCTGGCTCGGGTCCACGTTCATGCCGTGGCCGGGCTGCACGATGTTGATGATGACCAAGCCGACGATCAGCGCGATGGTGCTGACGATCTCGAAGTACAAGAGCGCGAGGCCGCCGGTCTTGCCGACCTTCTTCATGTCCTCCATGCCGGCGATGCCGACCACCACCGTGCAGAAGATGATCGGCGCGATGATCATCTTGATCAGCTTGATGAAGCCGTCGCCCAGCGGCTTCATCGCGGCGCCGGTGTCGGGATAGAAGTGGCCGAGCAGCACGCCGATGACGATGGCGGTGATGACCTGGAAGTACAGCGATCTGTAGAAGGGCTTGGGGGCGGATGCGGATACGTGGTCCACGGGAAATCTCCTTGAGGCCGGGGGCCGGCCGGGGCTGAACACTGGGATGGAAAGGGGTGCGCCCGACGGGCGCGGTCGGACGGGGTCAGCGCGCCGGCGCGCCGCCGCTCGGAGCGGGGCGTGCTGGCGAAGGGGGCCGCAAGGCCGGTCGGCTGAGGGTCATGGTTGTCTCCTGGGCTCGTTGTCGCCGGCTGCGCCGTCCGAAAAGGCGGCGCCGGCAGTGCAGAACACAGAGCAACGCACATGCCAGTCGAAACGGCACGTGAACCCGACTCAAGTCATTGATTTCATTGAAGAAAATCAGGGGCCAACGAGACCCCGCGCCGCGCTTCCGGACGCGGCCCGCGCGGGCCGTCCGGCGTTTCGGACGCACCCTTCAGGGAAAACCCTAGGCGCTGAATTCCGCGCGCAGCCCGCGCACCACCTGCTCGACCGTGGCCAGCCCGGCCACGCCGCCGACCGAATGCCCGGCGCTCCACAGGTCGGCCCAGCGCTGGATCACGGCGCCTTCGGAGCCGCCGCCGAAGCGCTGGCGCGCCTCCTGCACCGACACCGTCTCGTCGAGCGCCGCCGGATCGAGCCCGGCGTTCACCACCGAGGGACGCAGGAAGTTGGCCGGCAGGCCGGTGAAGGCGCGCGTGGTCATCACGTCGTCGAGCGAGCTCGCGGCCAGCATCTTCTTGTAGGGCACCGAGGCCAGGCTCTCTTCGGTGGCGATGAAGCGCGTGCCCATCGAGCCCAGGTCGCAGCCCAGCACGGTGGCCGCGCGCAGCGCCACGCCGTCGGGCAGGCCGCCGGCCAGCACCAGCGGGCCGTCGAAGAAGGCGCGCACCGCGCGCACGAAGGCGAAGGGATTGGCCCAGCCGGTGTGGCCGCCCGCGCCCGCGGTCAGCAGCACCAGGCCGTCGGCGCCGGCCTCGATGGCGCGCTCGGCATGGTGCACCGAGGCCACGTCGGCCAGCACCAGGCAGCCGCCGTCGTGCAGCGCGGGGATCACCGCCGCGGGCGAGCCCACGCTGGTGATCACGAGTTCGGCGCGATGGCGCACGATCAGCTCGACCTCGGCGCGCACGCGTGCCGGGTCGCGCCGCATGATGAGGTTGGGGCACCAGGGCGCATGCGCGGTGCCGGCATCGCGCGCCGCGGCCGCCTCGTCGTTGAGCCGCGCCATCCAGCCCGCGAAGGTCTCGAGCGATTCCGCATTGGCGGTCGGAAAGGCACCGACCACGCCGGCGCGGCAGGCGGCCGACACCAGCTCGATGCCCGACACCCGCAGCATCGGCGCGGCGATCGCGGGCACCGCCAGGCGGTCGAGGAAAGGCAGGCGCTGCGTCATGCGGGCTCCGATGCGGGGGACACGAGGGAAGGCAGGCGCGCGAGCGAGGCCCGCGCCTGCGCCAGCAGCTCGGCCACGATGGCCGCCAGCGGCTCGATGCGCCGCGCGAAGGCGATAGCCGGCCCGAGCGACACCATGCCGCGCTGCCAGTCGCCCTGCGCATAGCAGTGGTCGCGCGTCTGGCGGCCGTCGATCAGCGCGCCGAAGGCGGTGTGGTCGGCCGCGCCGGCGCGCTCGATCGCCTCGACCTCAAGCGCGGTCTCATTGCGCAGCACGCGCCAGGTGTTGCCCAGCGTGTGCAGCAGCCGCACGGTGGACTGCTCGTCGCAGTCGAGCAGGTGGCGCTTGTAGGCCGGATGGGTGGCGATCTCCTCGGCCACCAGGAAACGGCTGCCGATCAGCACGCCGTCGAGCCCCTGCGCGAGCACGGCCGCGAGCTGGCGCCCGTGGCCGATGCCGCCGGCCAGCACCACGGGCACGCGCAGTTGCTCGGCCGCCAGCGCGCCCAGCAGCATGGTCGGCAGCTCGTTGGCGCCCGGATGGCCGCCCTCCTCCATGCCGACCAGCGCCACCGCATCGGCGCCCGCGCGCTCGGCCGCGAGCGCATGGCGCAGGCCCGGCGCCTTGTGGATCACCACCGCGCCGGCCGCGTGCAAGGTGCCGATCAGCTCGCCGGGCGCATAGCCCGCGGTCTCGAAGTGGCGCACGCCATGCGCGAGCGCGATCTCCATCCAGCGCCGCACTGCCGTGTTGGCCTCGGGCCGCTTCGAGAGCGTGAGGTTCACGCCGAAGGGACGCCCGCGCGTGAGTTCGCGGCATTGCACGAGCGCGGCCGCGAAGGCCGTGTCGTCGGCGAAGGAGCGCGGCGTGACGAAGCCCATGCAGCCGGCATTGACCAGCGCGGCCACGTAGCGCGCGTCGGAGAGCCACATCAGCCCGCCGCCGAGGATCGGATGGTCGATCCCGAACAGCTCGGTGATGCGGGTGCAAAAGAGCGGTGCCGTCATGGCCGCTCAGCCGCGCGCGCTGTCGAGCCGCGGCGCGCCGCCGAGACCGCCAGGCGCCACGCCCGCCATCGGCACCGGATAGCGCGCAAGCGAGAGCGCTGCATCGCTCTCGAACTTGCCGCGCTGTGCGAACTGCGGCAGCGCCGCGAGCGCGGCCGGCTCCACCACCGGCGCCACCGGCACGTCGTGCCGCTGCAGCAGCGCGAAGGCGTCGTCGGCATCGAACGCGGCCAGCGCCTCGGCCAGTCGCGCATTGATGGCCGGCGCCACCTTCTTGCGCGCGCCATGCGAGCGGAAGGCCGCGTCGCCATAGGGCGAGAGATCGAGTGCCTCGCACAGGCGGGCCCAGAAGTGGTCCTCGAGCGCGGCCACCGACAGGTGCCTGCCGTCGCGGCAGAGGAAGGCGCCGTAGGCCGCCTTCACCAGCGTGGCCTCGCGCTGCGCTGCCAGGTCCGCATCGCCCGACGAGCGCCAGGCGCCGAGGCGCGGATTCATCCAGTGCAGCGCGCAGTCGGCCAGCGCCACGTCGAGGTGCTGGCCCTGGCCCGTGTGCTGGCGCTGCAGCAGCGCGGCCAGCGTGGACGACAGCGCATACATCGCGCCGCAGAGGTCGGCCACCGGCAGGCCGAAGCTCTGCGCCGGACCGCCGCCGGGCACGCCCGAGACCGCGAGCACGCCGGCCGCGCCGAGGTAGTTGATGTCGTGCCCCGGCAGGTCGGCCCACGGCCCCTGCTGGCCATAGCCGCTGAGCGACACGTAGACCAGCCGCGGAAACTCCGCGCGCAGGCTGTCTGCATCGAGCCCCAGCCGCGCCATCACGCCGGGCCGGTACGACTCCACCACCACGTCGGCCGTGGCGATCAGCGCGCGCACCTCGGCACGCTGGGCCTCGTCCTTGAGGTCGACCAGCAGGCTCTGCTTGCCGCGGTTCACGGCCTCGAACACGCCCGGGCCCATGCGCCGCACGTTGTCGCCATGCGGCGGGCGCTCGATCTTGATCACGCGCGCGCCGAGCTCGGCGAGGTTCTGCGTGAAGAAGGGACCGGGCAGCAGCTCACTGAAGTCGACCACCACGATGCCGGCCAGCGGCGGCGTTGCGACGGGGTGCGTCATGCCGGCACGCGCTCGATGATCACGGCGTCGAGCGGCAGCGCGCCCTCGCCCACCGCGCCCACCCAGACCGGATTGAGGTCCATCTCCTCGATGCGATCGGCATTCGCCACCACGAACTCCGACACGCGCAGCAGCAGCGTCTCGAGCGCCGCGAGGTCGGCCTTGGGCCGGCCGCGCGCGCCGTCGAGCAGCGCGAAGCCGCGGATCTCGCGCACCATCGCCGCCGCGTCGCGCGGGCCTATGGGCAGCATGCGCCGCGTCACGTCGCGCAGCACCTCGACGTAGATGCCGCCGAGGCCGAAGGTCATGACATGGCCGAACACCGGGTCGCGCGTGACGCCCACCATGAGCTCGGTGCCGCCGCGCGGCGCCATCTTCTCGACCAGCAGGCCATCGACCGTGGCCTCGGGATGGTGCTTCGCGGCCGCGGCCATGATCTCGCGCCAGGCTTCGGCCACCTGGGCCGCGTCCCGCAGGCCCACCTTCACGCCGCCGATGTCGGATTTGTGGACGATCTGCGCGCTCGCGATCTTCGCGACCACCGGGTAGCCCATGCCGTCCGCCAGCGCGCACGCCTGCTCGGCCGAGCTGGCGAGCCCTTGCGGCAGCAGCGCGATGCCGGCTTGCTTCAACTGCGCCTTGGCCTGCGACTCCGACAGGCTGCGCGTGGCGAACTCGCCCTCGGGCGCGCGCGTCGGCAGCACCGGTCGCGCCTCGGGGTTCGACGGATTCGCGCGCTTCCAGCGCCCGTACTCGACCCAGCGCGCGATCGCCGCGATCGACTTGTTGACCGAGCGCGGCGGCGCGAAGCCGGCCGCCACCAGCTTGCGGTAGCCCTCGCCGAGCCGGTCGCTCATCCAGATCGGCACGATCGGCGAGGCGCTGTCCTTCTGCGCATTGATGATGTTGTCGGCCATGCGCGTGGTGGTCTCGCCGTAGTCGAGCGCGATCGGCACGATGGTCAGGCCCGTGTGCGGATCGTTCGCCACGCAGCCCAGCGTGGTCTCGACCACGGTCTTGTCGCTGAGCACCATCGCCGTGGTGTCGACCGGGTTGCCGATGGCCGCGTAGTCGGGCAGCTTGGCGCGCAGCACCGCGGTGGTCTCGGGCGCGAAGGTGGCCAGCGTGAGGCCGGCGGCGCCCACCGCGTCGGCGGTCAGCGCGGCCGTGCCGCCCGAGGAGCAGTAGATGCCCAGCGCCTCCTGCGCCCCCGGCATGGCGCGCGCGAACAGCCAGGCGGTATCGACCAGCTCGTCGATGTCGTCGACCTCGATCACGCCGAACTGGCGGAACACCGCGCTGTTGACCTCGGCCGATCCGGTGAGCGAGGCGGTGTGCGACTGCGCGGCCTTGCGCCCGTATTCGGAGCGGCCCACCTTGAGCCCGATCACGGGCTTGCCGTTCGCCGCGCAGCGCTGCACCGCGGCCGCGAACTTCGCGCCGTCCTTGATGCCTTCCAGCAGCGTGACCACCACCTCGATGTCGGGCGCGTCGGCCATGTAGTGGATGAAGTCGGCCACCTGCAGGTCGACCTCGTTGCCGGTCGAGGCCCACAGGCCGATGCCGATGCCACGCTCCATCGCCTGCATCACGTTGCGGCCCAGGCCGCCGCCCTGCGTGGCCAGGCCGATCGGGCCCTTCGTGAGGTCGTGCGGGAACGAGGGCGAGAAGGTCAGGCCCAGCCGATGGTTGACGTTGGTCAGCCCCGGGCAGTTGGGGCCGTACAGCCGCAGGCCGCCGCGCGCGGCGATCTCCTTCATGCGCTGCTGCTCGCGCTCGCCTTCCTCGCCGGCCTCGCCGAAGCCCGAACTGAGGATCACGGCGAAGCCCACGCCGCGCGCCGTGCATTCCTCGATCACGGCCAGCACGCCGCTCGCGGGCACCGCGACCACGGCCACGTCGGGCGTGGCAGGCAGCGCGGCCACGCTGGGCCAGCATTGGCGGCCGCGAAGCTCGGCCTTGGTGGGATTGACGAGGTAGACCTCGCCGTCGAATTCGGAGTGTTCGATCAGGTTGGTCAGCGTGCGCTCGCCGATGCTGCCTTCGCGCTCGGAAGCGCCGACCAGCGCGATGGAGCGCGGGCGGATCAGCCGCGCGATGTCGACCGGGCGCGTGTCCTGGGTGCCTTGCATTGCGGTGCTCCCCTCAGGCGATCGCCGACATGCCGAGGATCTCGCGCCCGACGATCAGCGTCTGGACCTCGGTCGTGCCCTCGGGAATGGTGCCGCCGCGGGTGTCGCGGAAGATGCGCTCGATCGGATAGTCGGTGGAATAGCCGAGCCCGCCATGCACCTGCAGCGCCATGCTCGCGACCTCGTGCGCGGCCTCGGTGGCATAGAGCTTGGCGATCGAGCAGGCCATGCGCGCGTCGTCTGCGTTGGCGTCGAGCGCCGCGGCCGCGCGCAGCGCCAGCGCGCGCGCCGCCTCCACGCGCACCGTCATGTCGACGATGAGCTTCTGCACCAGCTGGAAGCTGCCGATCGGCTTGCCGAACTGGGTGCGCGTGCGCGCATAGTCGATCGACAACTCGAGCGCCGCGCGCGCGGCGCCGACCGCGCCCATCGCGATGTTCACGCGCGCGCCGTCCAGCCCCACCAGCATGCGCTTGAGCGCGCTGCCCTCCTCGCCCAGCAGGTTCTCGCGCGGCACCTTCACGTTGTCGAAGCTCAGCTCGGCGGTGCCGGTGCTGCGCAGCACCATGGTGTCGACGCGGCGCGCCTCGAAGGGCGAGACCTCGCGCTCGACCAGGAAGGTCGACAGCTGCCCCTGGCAGTCGGGGCTGAAGGTGCGCGCCACCACGATGCCGAAGTCGGCGAAGGCGCCGTTGGTGATCCAGAGCTTGCGGCCGTTGAGCACGTAATGGTCGCCCTGCAGGTCGGCGCGGGTCTGGATCTGCGCGATGTTCGAGCCGGTGCCGGGCTCGCTGATGGCGGTGAAGACGCGGCGCTCGCTCGCCAGCAGCGGCTCGAGGAACCGCTTCTTCTGCGCCGCCGTGCCCTCGCTCGCGATCTTGTGGATCGGCCCGTTGGTGATGTTGAGCATGGTGCGCAGCGACAGCCAGGTGTGGCCCGCCTCTTCCATCAGCATGGCCCAGGTCATCTGGTCCAGGCCCATGCCGCCCTCCGATTCGGGCAGACGGCCGCCGATGTAGCCGAACTGCGCGAGCTGCTTCAGGATCTCGAACGGGAAGGTCTTCTCCACGTCGTGCTTCGCCACCAGGGGCGCCACCTCGCTCTTCATGAAGCGCCGGATGCTGTCGCGCAGCAGTTCCTGGTCGGCGTCGGGGGTGAAATTCATCGAGATGTCTCCTGTGTGGCGTTGGATGGAAAGAGGACGCACGCCGGGCGCCCGGCCCTCGGTCTACGAGGCGCCGGGCTCCCGGGCGTTGCGGGGACGGAAGACCAGCGCCTGCACTTCCTGCAGGGCGGCCAGGAAAGGTTCGCGCTGCTGGCGCAGGCGGTCGGTGGGGCCGGCGACCGAGAGCGCGATCGGCTCCCCGCCCACGTAGCCGGCGACGGCCAGGGCCGAGAGCCCGTCGCCGCCTTCGTTCTCGACCCAGATCCAGCCCTGCTCGCGCGCGCGCGCCACCTGCGCCTCGAGGGCGGCGAGGTCGGTGATGGTTCCCTCGGCGAGCGGGCGCAGCGGCTTCAGGCGCAGCTGGCGCGCCGCCTCCTCGGGCGTGCCCAGCGCCAGCGCCGCCTTGCCGAGCGCCGAGACGTGCAGGCTCAGCTTGTCGCCGGGGTTCTGCATGTAGCGCAGCGGATGGCGGCCCTCGAAGAAGGCCAGCACCTTGACCACGCCGCCCTCGACGCGGCCGACCAGCCCGGTCTCGCCGGTCTTGTCGCGCAGCAGCTCGGCGGCTTCCGAGGCCACGGCATAGAGCGGGTCGCTGGCCGAGATCTCCCGGGCCACGGCCAGCAGCCGGGCGGTGGGATAGAAGCGCCGGCTGCGCGCGGTGCGCAGCAGGTAGCCGAGCTCGTGCAGCGTGTGCAGCAGGTCCGAGCAGCTGCTCTCGGGCAGGTCCATGAGCCGCGCCAGGTCGGAATTGGAGAGCTCGCGCTTTTCGCGCGCGAACAGCTCGAGCAGCGCCATGGTGCGGGCGGCGGCGGGGACGAGTGTGGGCATATTTCCTCCGATATTTCGTAGAGATCCACGAATATTAACGAAGGGACGGTCTAGAACTTCCATTGGTGACGGGCAGTTTCTTCCGATACGGGTTTTCCGGCATCGTCGGATTTCCTCTTGTTTTTCTACGAATGGTCGAAGTATATTGCGATTACTCGTAGACAAACGAGACCCAAAACAAACCCGGAGACAAGGCATGCAGAAGTTCTGGAAGACAGCATTCGTGGGGCTGGCGGCGGTGTCCGCCCTGATCGGCAGCCCCGCCCGGGCGGCCGGCGAGGCCTGGCCCGCCAAGCCCATCACCTTCGTGGTGCCGTTCACGCCGGGCGGCATCACCGACAACACCTCGCGCGTGCTCGCGAAGATCGTGGGCGACAAGCTGGGGCAGCCGGTGGTGGTCGACAACCGGCCCGGCGCGGGCGGTTCGATCGGCGTGGAGGCGGCCTCGCGCCAGCCGCCAGACGGCTACACCATGATCTACGGCACCCAGGGCACGCAGGCGGCCAACCTCGCGCTCTACAAGAACATCCGCTACGACCCGGTGAAGGACTTCGTGCCGGTGCATGCCATGTCCGAGACGCCGCTGATCCTGGTGATCAACCCGAACCGGCCGTTCAAGACCGTTCCCGAGCTGATCGCCTACGCCAAGGCCAATCCCGGCAAGCTCAACTTCGGCTCGGCCGGCCCGGGCACCGGCACGCACCTGACGGCCGAGCTGTTCCAGGTCGCCACCGGCATCAAGATGACCCACGTGCCCTACAAGGGCAGCAGCCCGGCGCTGACCGACCTGATGGCGGGCAACCTCGACCTGATGTTCGACTACCCGGTGGTGGTCATGCCCTTCGTGCAGGCCGGCAAGCTCAAGCCGCTCGCGATGACCGGCCGCGCGCGGCTGTCGGTGATGCCCGAAGTGCCCACCGTGGGCGAGCTCGGCTTCCCGCGCGCCGAGTCCTCGGCCTGGAGCGCGGTCTTCGTGCCCGCGAAGACGCCGCCCGAGGTCGTGAAGAAGCTAGGCGACGCGATCGCGCTGGCCATCGTCGATCCCGAGATGCTGCAGGTCACCGAGAAGTTCGGCAGCGTGCCGCTCAAGGACCTGCGCGACGCGAAGCTCGGCGAGTTCGTCAAGACCGAGATGGTGCGCTGGCGCGAGGTGGTGCAGCAATCGGGCGCCCGCATCGACTGACCCCACGCCTCTTCCTTTCCTCCGCGATTCCCTCCTCCATGACCCCAGACCTGACCACGCTCCAGCCCCTGCGGCCCACGCTCTACCGGCTCGCGGCCGACGGCCGCTCGCTCGACTTCCTGTTCGCCCAGTGCCCGCAATGCCGGCAACTGAGCTTTCCGGCCAACGCGCCGGGCTGCATGCACTGCGGCCACGCCATCGATGCCTCGGCGCAGGTGGCACGGCCCGGCGGCGGCACCCTGCTCGAGTACGTGACCCTGCACGTGCCGATGGTGCCGGGCCTGAGCGCGCCCAGCATCGCGGGCGACATCCGCATCGCCGAGCAGGTGGTGGAGGAAGGCGTGATCGGCGTGGCCGACGAAAGCCTGCTCGCGCCGGGCATGGCGCTGCGCGCGGTGGCGGTGCCGCTGCCCTCGGGCGAGCACTACGGCTGCCACTTCGTGCCGGCGGATGCGGCATGAGCAGCAGCAACTGGCTGGCCGGCCACGGCGGCGTCTACGTGGTCGGCATCGGCCTGCATCCCTACCAGTTCCCGAGCGACACGCCCTACACCCACCTGGGCCTCACGGCCGTGCGCGCCGCGCTGGCCGACGCCGGCCTGGCCTGGAAACAGGTGCAGGCCGCCTACGTGGGCACCACCTCGATCGGCATGGCCGCGGGCCGCGTGATGCTGCGCCACCTGGGCTCGACCGGGCTCGCGGTGACGCAGGTCGAGAACGCCTCGGCCTCGGGCTCCTTCGCCTTCCGCCAGGCCTGCATGGAAGTGGCGCACGGCATCAGCGACGTGGTGCTCGCGATGGGCGTGGACAAGCACGGCGACGGCCGCCGCGCGGCCAACAAGGACGGGCTCGAGCGCCTCAGCGACACCGCCACCATCCCGGCCGTGAAGTTCGCGCTGATGGCGCGCAGCTACCTGCGCGAGCACGGCGGCGGCATGGAATCGATGGCGAAGGTGGCGGTCAAGAACCACGGCAACGCCGCGCTCAACCCCTATGCGCAGTTCCGCAAGCCGCGCACGCTCGAGCAGGTGCTGGCCTCGCCCAAGGTGGCGGGCGATCTCACGGTGCAGCAGTGCTGCCCGCGCGGCGAGGGCGCCGCCGCGGTGCTGCTGGTGTCGGGCCAGGCGCTGGCGCGGCTCGGGCTCGACCCGAAGCGCTGCGTGCGCGTGCAGGCCTCGGCCGCCAACAGCGAGCGCGACGAAACGCGTTACGGCGAGGGCCCGGTCGAGCTGGTGCGCGACAGCGCGCGCGCCGCGCTCGAGCAGGCCGGCATCGGCGCCACCGAGCTCGACCTGCTCGAGCTGCACGACGCCTTCTCGGTCGAGGAACTGCTCTACAGCGAGGCCGTGGGCGTGTGCCAGCCCGGCGAGGGCGCGGCCTACCTCGAGCGCGGCGACTCGCGCATCGGCGGGCGCTGCGCCATCAATGCCTCGGGCGGGCTGATCGGCATGGGCCATCCGCTCGGGCCCACGGGCATCGGCCAGGTCGCCGAGATCGTGCGCCAGATCCGCGGCGAGGCCGAGGGCCGCCAGCACCCGGCCGCGCGCTGGGGCATGGCCCACATGATCGGCCTCGGGTCGGTGGCGATTGCGCACGTGCTCGGCGGCACGGCGCGGGCTTGAACAACGAACGCTCAGGAAGGAACACCAACCCATGAATCCCGACACCCCCGCCCTCGAGACCCTGCTGTACGAAGTGCGCGGCAACGTCGCCGTGGTCACGCTGAACCGGCCCGATCGCATGAACACGCTCGGCGGCTCGATGAAGCCCGACCTCGCGCGCGCCTTCTTCGAGTACGCGCGCGCCGACGAGCGCGTGCGCGCCGTGCTCGTCACCGGCAGCGGCGAGCGCGCCTTCTGCGCCGGTGCCGACATCAAGGAGCGCGCCGGCAACGCCACCCTCGGCACCGACTACTTCGTGGCGCAGAAGGCCACGCACGACCTGTTCCGCGACATCGAGGAGTTCGAGAAGCCGGTGATCGCCGCCATCAACGGCGTGGCGCTCGGCGGCGGGCTCGAGATCGCGCTGTGCGCCGACATACGCCTGGCCTCGCAGGCCGCGCGCTTCGGCCTGCCCGAGATCAAGCTCGGCGTGATCCCCGCGGCCGGCGGCACCCAGCGGCTGCCGCGGCTGATCGGCGAGGCGCGCGCCAAGGAGCTGATCCTCACGGCCGACCTGGTCGACGCCGACACCGCGCTGCGCTACGGCATCGTGAGCCGCGTGCTGCCGCCCGCCGAGCTGATGCCCGCCGCGCTCGAGCTGGCCCAGCGCATCGCCGAGCATCCGCCGCTGGCGGTGCGCTTCGCCAAGCGCGCCATCAACCGCGGCATGCAGACCGACCTCGACTCGGGCCTCGAGTACGAGCGCTACGCGGCCGCCATGATCATCGACAGCGAGGACCGCAAGGAAGGCATGCGCGCCTTCGTCGAGAAGCGCAAGCCGGTGTTCACCGGCCGCTGAGCCCCTTCCCTCCATTTCTTCCCCATCCCCTACAAGACAAGGAACGCATCCCATGAAACTCGGATTGGAAGGCCAGGTCGCGCTGGTCACCGGCGGCGGCCAGGGCGTCGGCCGCCAGATCTGCATCGAGCTCGCGGCCGAGGGCGCGCGCGTCATCGTCAACGACCTGTTCGCCGAGCGCGCCGAAGCGGTGGCGGCCGAGATCGCGGCCGCCGGCGGCCAGGCCCTCGCGGCGCCGGCCGACATCACGCGCGCCGACCAGGTCGAGGCCATGGTCGCCAGGGGCACGGCGCACTTCGACGCGCCGGTCAGCGTGCTGGTCAACAACGCCGGCATCATTCCCGAGCGCCGCGAGAAGGGTGGGCGCACGCCGCCCTTCCTCGACATGCCCATCGAGGACTGGGCCAAGATCGTCAACCTCAACGTCTACGGCACCATGCACTGCTGCCGCACCGTGCTGCCGGGCATGGTGGCGCGCAAGGGCGGGCGCATCGTCAACATCATCTCGGAGGCCGGGCGCATCGGCGAGGCCAACATGGCGGTGTACTCGGGCGCCAAGGCCGCGATCGCCGGCTTCGGCAAGGCGCTGGCGCGCGAGCACGGCCGGCACGCGATCACGGTCAACTCGATCGCGCTGGGCGCGGTCTCGCACGCCGGCATCAAGGACGGCCCGCTGCGCGTGGACGCCACGGTCGAGAACGACGAGCGCCTGCCCAAGATGCTCAACGTCTACCCGATCGCCAAGGGCGTGGGCCGGCTCTCGCGGCCCGAGGACGTCTCGGGCGTGGTGGCCTTCCTGGCCTCGGACCGGGCGCTGTTCGTCACCGGCCAGACGCTGGGCGCCTCGGGCGGTTTCGCGATGCTCTGAGCGCGCGTTCCTGAAGATCGGGCCGCGCCCAGGGTTCTCCCGCAGCCCCGCGCCGGCACGGGCCGTGCGGGGCAATGCAGAATCCGGTCCCATGGCTGCATTGCCCTCCGTTCTCGATCCCCGTTCCGTCATCATGCTGGCGGGCCTGATGGGCGTCGTGATGTCGGTGGTCGTGTTCTTCATGCGCCGCAGCTACCCGGCCACCATCCAGGGCCTGCGCGAGTGGGCCTGGGCGCCGCTGGTGGCCTTCGTCAGCACCCTGCTGTTCGCCGGCCGCGACGTGCTGCCGGACTTCATCACCATCGTGGTCGCGAACGTGGTGCTGTTCGAGGCCTGCCTCCTCTACTACGCCGGCAGCCAGCGCTTCCTGCACGGCCGCAGCGACACCGCCGGCTGGCACGGCCTGACCGTGGTGATGGCCTGCGCGCTGTTCTGGTTCAGCGAGTTCAAGCCCGACTACGAGATCCGGCTGGTGATCGTCACGGCGCTGGTCGCCGCCCTGTTCTTCAACCACGCGCTGCTCTACATCCGCAACCGCGGCCGCGTGCTCGGCATGCGGCTGATGATCGTGCTGCTGCTGCTGCAGTCGCTGGTGGCCCTGGCGCGGCTGGTGTCGGCGCTGCTGGGCATGGCCGGCGTGGGCCTGATGGACGCGACCCTGCTGCAGTCGATCTACATCTCGATGTATTCCTTCACCGTGCTGCTGCTGTCGATCGGCGCCATCCTGATGGCCACCGACCGCATGCACTCGGAGTTCGAGTTCCTCGCCACCCACGATCCGCTGACCGGCGTGCTCAACCGGCGCGCGCTGCTCGACGCCTGCCAGGCCCAGCTCGGCACGGCCGGCCGCGAGGCCTCGGCGCCGCGGCGCATGGCGCTGCTGATGATCGACGTCGACCACTTCAAGTCGATCAACGACCGCTTCGGCCACCAGACCGGCGACGCGGTGCTGCGCGAGGCGGTCGGGCGCATGCAGCGCAGCCTGGGCGGCCAGGGCGTGCTCGGGCGCTACGGCGGCGAGGAGTTCGTCGTGATGCTGCCCGAAGCCAGCACCGACGAGGCCACCGCGCTGGCCGAAGAACTGCGCCATGGCGCGCGCCAGGCCTTCCCGGCCGATTCGCCGCTGGCCGCGGTGGGCTCGTTCACCGTCAGCGTGGGCGTGGCGCCGCAATGGCCGGGCGCCGACATCGACGACATGCTCGGGCAGGCCGACGAGGCGCTCTACCGCGCCAAGTCGCAGGGGCGCGACCGGGTGGTGCTGGCCATGGCCGGCTGATCACCGCGGCAACGGCCCGACGCGATCGGCCGCCGGTCTCCTACGAGCCGCGGCCGCAGCCGCGCGCATGGTGCGGCCATGAACCGGCTGCGTTTCGAGCCGGCAAGGAGTCACGCCCATGGCCACCGGCACCCGAACCCTCTGGAAAGGCGCGATCAGCTTCGGCCTGGTCCACATCCCCGTCGGCCTGCACACCGCGAGCAGCGAGCAGGGCGTGGATTTCGACTGGCTCGACAAGCGCAGCATGGACCCCGTGGGCTACAAGCGCATCAACAAGCGCACCGGCCGCGAGATCGACCGCGACAACATCGTCAAGGGCGTCGAGTACGAGGACGGCAAGTACGTGATCGTCTCGCCGGCCGAGATCGAGGCCGCCTTTCCGCGCACCACGCAGACCATCGAGATCGAGCGCTTCATCGACGCCGGCGAGATTCCCTTCGTCTACCTCGAGCGGCCCTACTACGTGGCGCCGATCAACAAGGGCCAGAAGGTCTATGCGCTGCTGCGCGAGGTGCTCGTGAAGACCGGCAAGGTCGGGCTCGCGAAGGTGGTGATCTCGACCAAGCAGCACCTGGCCGTGCTCGTGCCCTCGGGCAAGGTGCTGGTGCTGAACCTGCTGCGCTGGGGCGACGAGGTGAAGTCGACCGAGGGGCTGGAGCTGCCGCCCGAAGGCACCAGGAGCGCGAAGATCACGCCGGCCGAGATGAAGATGGCCGAGCAGCTGGTCAAGGACATGTCGGGCGCCTGGGACCCCGAGGACTTCAAGGACGAGTTCAAGCACGCGGTGATGAAGATCGTCGAGAAGAAGGTCAAGGCCGGCGACACCGAGACGGTGGTCGAGCCCGAGGAAGAGGCACCGGGTCCGGGCGCGAAGGTGATCGACCTGACCGAGCTGCTGACGCGAAGCCTCAAGGGCGCGAAGGCGGGGGCCGCCGCGAAGAAGGGTGCGCGCGCGGCGCCCAAGGCGGGCAAGGCGGCCGCGAAGAAGACGACGCGTGCGAAGGCGGCGCCGGCCAGGAAGTCCGAGGAGCGCAAGGCGGCGTAGCACGCGAAGGCAACGAGGGGACGACGAGGGGACAATCGGGCCCTTGTCCGAAAAGTCCGCTCCCATGCCGCCCACCCAGTACCTGTTCCTGTCCCTCGCGGATCACCCCTCGGCGTCGCCTGCCGCCGAACGGCAAGACAGCCATGCGCGCTGCCTCAACGCCGCGGGCCGGTGGGCGGTGCATGGCACGCCGGACTCGCCGCTGCTCGCATGGCCTGCGGCACGGGCGGACGAAGCGCGCGCCGCCGCCGAGCGAGCGACCCAGGCCCAGGGCCGGCCGGTCGAGGTGCTGTCGCGCGGCGATGCCGGATGGGCGGAAGGCCGCGAGATCCGGTTGTTCACCGAAGCCTCGGAACCGGTGCTTCTGGGGCCCATCGCACCGAGCGAAGCGAAGGCCCGCCGCCTGCGCACCGAAACCGACAAGCTCGAAGCCTTCTGCCTGGTGGTGCGCCAGGCATCGGCGGCCACGAACCACGAGGAGTTCGTGCGGATCAGCCACGCCGCGGGCAAGGCGCTGAAGGTCCGCTTCGGTGGCGGATCGATCTCGTCGGCGGCCGCCTGGCTGACCGGCGCCAAGGGCCGGGAGGCACTGCAGAGCGTGCTGGCCGGCGAGGCCGAACTGACCGGGCGGCTCGCGCTGCGCGAGATCGTCGAGATCGTCGCGCTGGCGCGGGAAGCCGAACGCCTGCGGCAGGAAGCGGAGAACCCCGCCACCCGCCACTGAGGGCCCGGGGCGCTCAACGCGCCGGGACCGCCGACGAGGACAGCCGCCGGATCTGCGCCTGCGCGATGGCCCGCCGCGAGAGCGAGCGCGAATTGCCGAGGAACCATTCGTAGGTCGCGATCGCGGCCTGGGTCTCGCCGCGTTCCTCGAGTTCGAGCGCCTCCGCCATGCAGCGCGCGAACAGAAGGATGGCATCGCGCTCGCGTGCCGGCGCCGCCAGCGACCGCGGCCTGAGTTCGGGGTGCGCGATGTGGATCTGCCGTTGCACGTCGAGCACCTCGATCAGCGCGCGGCCTATTCTTTCGATGTTGGTGGACAGGGGGTGCAGCTGGGTCCTGTGGGCATCGGCGGCCGCCTGGTCCAGCAGGTGCGAGGTCACACGCAGCAGTTGATGAAGGCGCTTGAGCGTCATGCCCCGACCATAGTTTTTAGCCCCCCGGAAAACATCCCCTCTTGCGAGGGGGCCGCGCCCGATCGGGCCCTGCGATGGTGTAAAAACGCGGCCGCAGAGCCAGCTCCGGCCCGGCGCAGGGAGAGGTACAAGATGAAGATTCTTGTCGTGGACGACCACGCACTGTTCCGTGCGGGTCTGCGTCTGCTGCTCGCCAGCATGGAGAGCGGCGCGGCGGTCTACGAGGCCGCCACCTTGCGCGAGGCGACGGCCGCCGTCGCCGCACACCCCGATCTCGCCGTCTGCCTGCTCGACCTCACGCTCGCGCGCGAACGCGGCCATGAGGCACTCACCGCCTTCAAGGCAGCCGCGCCCGACGTCGCGGTGGTGATCGTGTCGGCCACCAGCGACCTCGCCACCGTGCGGGCCTGCATCGATGCCGGCGCCATGAGCTTCGTGCCCAAGAGCATGCCGCCCGAGACCCTGACGCGGGCGCTGCGCCGGGTGCTGGCCGGCCAGATCTACCTGCCGCAGGAGGTGCTGAACACCATCGCGCTGGCGCACGAGCTTCCCGCGCTGAGCCCGCGCCAGGTCGACGTGCTGCGCGGCCTGGCCCGGGCCCTGCCGACCAAGGCGATCGCGCGCGAGCTGCGGCTTTCCGAATACACCGTCAAGGAATACATACGCGGGCTGTTCGAGGCGCTCGACGTCCACAACCGCACCGAGGCCGTGATCACCGCGAGCCGGCTCGGCCTGCTGGACCTGCCGCGTCCCTGCTGACCCGGCCCCGGGGACAGCGTGCCAGCCACCCACGACCCCGCGGCCGAGGCCTCGTTCCAGCGCGAGCTGCTGCGGGAGTTCGTCGAGCTGCATGCACGCGTCACCCTGCGCATTCCGCTGGTGCAGGCCCTGCTGGTCGGTGGCTCCGCCTTCGTGCTGCTGCCGCAGGTGCCGCTCATCGAGTTCGCGCTGTGGGCCGTCGCGGTGCTCTGCATGGAGGGCGCGCGCGCCGCCCATGCCTGGCAGCTGCTGCGGCGGCTCTCCCGCCTCGACCTGCGCAAGGCCCTGCGCCAGCAGGTCGCGCTGGCCTTCCTGGCCGGCGCCGAGGCCGGCGTGATGCTGCCGCTGTTCAAGCCCGACTTGAGCGCGCTGAACCAGACCTTCCTGACCTTCATCCTGGTGGCATTGCCGGCCATCGGGGTCGCGGTCTCGATCTCCTCGCGCCTGCTCGCCGGCGTCTACGCAGCCGCCATCCTCGTACCCACCTCCACCGCCTGGGTGCTGCTGCATCCCGAGCACCTGCTGGCGACCATCGTCATGACGCTCGCCTACATGCTCGCGCTGCTGTTCGCCGCCAACGAGAACGAGAAGCTGCTCACGCGCTCGGTGGCGATCCGGCGCGAGCGCGACGAGATGGTGCGCCACCTCGAGCGCAGCAATGCGGAGGTCAACGCGGCGGTCACGCGCGCGGAGGCCGCGGCGCTGGCGCGCACGCGCGTGCTCGCGGCGGCGAGCCACGACCTGCGCCAGCCGCTGCATGCGCTGTCGGTCTACAGCGCGATCCTGGCCACGAGCCCCACGCCGGCCACGCTGGACGAGGTCGCCACGCACATCGACCAGCTCGTGCGTTCGCTCGGTGCGCTGCTGCACGGACTGCTCGACCTGTCGCAGCTGTCCTCGGGCCACTACGTGCCGGCGCGGCAGCGCTTCGCGCTCGATGCGGTGATCGCGAACGTCTGTGCCGAATTCGAGGCGGCCGCCGCGAAGAAGGGGCTGTACTTCGAGCGCGAGCTGCAGCCCGTCACGCTCGAGAGCGATCCCACCGCGGTGCTGCGCATCGCGCGCAACCTGATCGACAACGCCATCAAGTACACCGAGCGCGGCGGGCTGCGCGTGCGGCTGCGGCACGACGGCCTGTGCGCCGTCCTCGTGGTCGAGGACAGCGGCAAGGGCATCGCCGCCTCGGAGCACGCGCACATCTTCGAGGAGTTCTACCAGCTCGGCAACGCGGGACGCGACCGCAGCCAGGGGGTGGGACTGGGGCTGGCGATCGTCGAGCGGCTGGTGACGCTGATCGGCGCGCGGATCTCGGTGCGATCGCGGCTCGGTGCCGGCAGCCGCTTCGAGGTGCGCATGCCGGGCGTGCACGATGCGCCGCCGCCCGTTGCCGCGGCCGCGCCGGCGCCGATGGCCGTCGCGCTCGAGGCCGTGGCCGGCAGCCGGCCGAGGATCTACCTCGTCGACGACGAGCCCGACATCGTGCGCGGCATGACGACCCTGCTGCAGGCCTGGAAGCTCGAGGTGCGCACGGCCCTCGATGTCGCCGGCACGGCGGCGCTGTTCGACGAGGAAGGCTGCCCCGACCTGCTGATCGCGGACCTGCGGCTGCGCGGCAACGAGCACGGGCCGGCGCTGGTCGCGCGCATGCGCGAGATCCATGGCGAGTTTCCGGTGGTCTTCATCACCGGCGAGACCTCGTCCGAGGCCCTGCGCGAGGCGCGCGCCACACGCTGGCCGCTGCTGCACAAGCCGGTGGATGCGCAGACGCTGCGCGCGACGATCCAGTCGCTGCTGGCGGCGCACGGAGCCACGCGTCTTTGAGTTTTCTTTATCTTATGAAGAAATTAGGCTGAACATTTTTCATGGCGATGTAACGAGCAAACCACATCCTTTGGTTCTCACTTCGACGGCGCCCTCCGACCGCGCAGCCCTGCATGGCGGAACCCGTCCCTACTTCCAGAGGTTCATGGTGTTGACGACGCCCCAGTCTTTTTCCAAACGCTTCCTCGCGGTGGCCTGCGCAGTCTTCCTCGCATCGTGCGGGGGAGGCTCGGGCAACGGCGGGCTGGCCTTCCTTCCTCCGCCCGCCGGCCAAGGCACAGGCGGTTCCAGTGACTCCGGCGGCTCCGGCGGCGCCGGCACGCCCGACAACCCGAACGTCCGCCATGCCGCGGCCGTGAGCGTGCAGGGCGACGGCAGCGGCGACGTGGAGTCGCTCGACACCACGCTCGCCTGCCATGCCGACTGCAGCGCCGACTACGCCGAGGGTGCGAGCGTCAAGCTCATCGCGACCGCCGCGCGCGGCTCGGTCTTCGACGGCTGGCAGGGCGCCTGCGAAGGCACCGAGGCCTGCGAACTGACGATGGACCAGGCGCGCAACGTGGTGGCGAAGTTCTCGCTGGCCGCGAACGCCGCGCCCACGGGCACCTGGTTCAAGGGCGACACCCACGTGCACGACGACCACTCGGACGACGGCAGCGCGCCGCGCCAGCTCAACAAGGACAAGGCCAAGGGCAACCTCTCGCTGGCCGACCAGATCGGCCAGGCCGGCCGCACCGGCCTGGACTTCGTGCCCTTCACCGACCACCGCACCTACGACCAGCACTACGACCCGCTGTGGGAGTCGTCCTCGCTGCTGCTGATCCGCGGCGAGGAAGCCAACGGCAAGCCGCACGCCATCGCGCTCGGCGGCGTGGACTCGGTGGAGCAAGGCGCCATGCATCCGGACCGCGCGCAGTTCGCGCTGGTCCAGCAGTCGGTCTGGGATGCGCACGCGCAGGGCGCCATCTGGTCGGTCGCGCATGCCGACGACGGCGAGACGAATGCCGACGGCTCGCCCAACGTGAACGCCAACGTGCAGGGCGTCAACCTGGTCGAGGTCTGGAACCGCTCGAAGAGCCCCGACAAGCAGATGGACTACGCCGAGAACCGCTGGAACGCGGGCTTCCGCTTCGGCGTGGCCGGCGCCAGCGACAACCACTTCCGCGAATACTGGGGCGCGCCCTACCTCAACAGCCCCGGCATGCCGGTGACCAAGGTGCTGGCCAAGGGCTACAACGAGCGCGGCATCCTCGAGGCGCTGCGCGCGGGCTACACCAGCCTGTCGATCAACCCGACCGGCCCCGGCGTCTCGATGACCACCGACCTCAAGGGCGGCGGCTACACCGCCATGAGCGGCGACGAGGTCTTCGTGCCCGCGGGCACCACCGGCCACCTGCGCATCGGCGTGCAGCGCGCCGCCGGCATGGACGTGCTGCTGTTCCGCATGCCCGGCAAGAGCGCCGGCCCGATGAAGACCTTCAAGCCCACCCGCGACGACGAGACCTACACGGTCGACATCACCGCCGGCTCGCAGCCCGACTGGTACCGCGTCGAGGTGCGCGGCATCAACGTGCCGATTCCGCCGGCCGCGCCCGCGATGGAGCTCAAGGCGGCCGTGTCGCCGATCTTCGTGTCGCCCGCCCCGGTCGAGGCCAAGGCCGAGATCGCCGTGCCGAAGGAAGACAGCGTGGCCGACGGCGCGCTGCGCGTCGCCGGTGCGCGCGGCGACTTCGCCGGCTTCCCCGACCTCGTGACCGCCGACGGCGTGACGCACATCGTGACCGAGATGCATGGCGATGCCACCAGCACCGTGGTCTACCGCCGCCGCGACGCCAAGGGCGCCTGGAACGATGCCGGCCAGACGCTGAGCGGCAAGGGCCAGGCGCGCTTCCCGCGCGTGGCCGTGCGCGGCAACGACGTCTGGGTGGCCTGGGAGGAAGACGCGGTGCAGGTGCCGCACCGCCCGGTCATCAACCTGCGCCATTCGGCCGACGGCGGCGCGACCTGGGCCTCGACCGACACCGTGCGCGCGCTCGAGGGCCGTGCCGAGCATCCGGACGTCGCCGTGGCCGCGAGCGGCAAGCCGGTGCTGGCCTGGCAGGAGATCCGGGCCGACCAGCCCTTCGACATCATGGTGCAGGAGGTCGGCACCGACGCGCAGCCGCGCAACCTCTCGCGCGCCGGCAAGTCGGTCGACGCCGGCGTGCTCGACGACACGCGCTCGCCGCACTACCCGGCCTCGGTGCTGCCGAACCTGACGGTCGCGGCCGACGGCCGGGTCGCCGTGGCCTGGCAGGACAACCGCAACGACCAGGACCCGCTGTGGACCGGCGCCGCCGCCTACGGCGACGGCTCGAATCCCGACGACTGGCAGGTCCAGGTCGCGGTGCGCGATGCGGCCGGCGCTTGGAAGACGCCCGTGAGCCTCGGCGCCACCGACCGCGCCGATCGCCATCCCGACGTGATCTTCGGCGGCAACGGCGACCTGGTCGTGGCCTGGGAAAGCAAGGAGCAGGAGCCGGCCGGCAAGAACATCGCGGTGCTCGCGGCGGTGTCGGGCGACGGCGGCGCGACCTTCTCGGCCCCCACGGTGCTGGCCGCGGAGCCCACCACCATGAGCCAGCGCCCGCGCCTGGGTGTGGACAAGGACGGCTCGGTGCGCGCGGTCTGGTTCGACTCGCGCTCGGCCGACTGGCGCTGGCGCGTGATGACGGCGGTCTACAGGAAGCCCGCGGGCTGGGACACCGGCACGCTGCTGAAAGGCACCGGCATCAACACCTGGCCCGTGACCTCGGGCGGTGTCATCGCCTTCGCGAGCACGCGCAACGCCACGCGGCTGCAGCGCGACCCGACGCAGCAGGTGTTCCTGTTGTCCGCGAAGTAGGCGGACCCCGCTTCCAGGCCCGATGCCCCGCTCGCGCGGGGCATTTTTCATGGGGCCGGCGCCTGAAGAAAGGGCTCCCACAGGCCCGGGAATACCCTCTGCCAGCCCGGGCCCTTTCTTGCCTACATTGCTTGTATGCAAGATTTCCGACGACTTGCATGCAAATAACACAGGAGATTTCCATGCGTCGTTTCACCCGCTCCCTGTTCGGCCAGGTCGTGCTCGCCCTGCTGATCGGCGTGGTGCTGGGCCTCGTGGCCCCGCAGTTCGCCGTCAAGCTCAAGCCGCTGGGCGACGGCTTCATCAAGCTGATCAAGATGATCATTCCCGTGCTGGTCTTCTGCGTGGTGGTGCATGGCATCGCCGGCGCGGGCGACCTCAAGCGCGTGGGCCGCGTCGGCGTGAAGGCGCTGATCTACTTCGAGGTGCTCACCACCATCGCGCTGGCGATGGGGCTGGTGCTGGCCTTCGTGTTCCAGCCCGGCGTGGGCATGAACGTCGATCCGGGCAAGCTCGACCCGGCCGCGATGAGCGCCTATGCCTCCAATGCCGACAAGCTCACGAGCGGCGGCACGGTCGAGTTCCTGATGAAGCTGATCCCCACCACGGTGGTGAACGCCTTCGCGACCGGTGATGTGCTGCAGGTGCTGCTGTTCGCGGTGCTGTTCGGCTGCGCGCTGTCGCTGCTCGGCGAGCGCGGCAAGCCGGTGGCGGTGGTGGTGGACGCGCTTTCGCTGGTGCTGTTCAAGATCATGGGCATCCTCATCAAGCTGGCGCCGCTGGGCGTGCTCGGCGCGATCGCCTTCACGGTGGGCCAGTACGGCCTGGGCTCGCTCAAGCAGCTGGGCATGCTGATCGCGCTGTTCTATCTCGCGGTGCTGCTGTTCGTGTTCGTGGTGCTGGGCTTCGTGATGCGCATGTCGGGCTTCAGCCTCTGGAAGCTGCTGCGCTACCTGCGCGAGGAGCTCGCGATCGTGTTCGCCACCACCTCGTCGGACAGCGTGCTGCCGCAGATCATGGCCAAGCTGCGCCGCATGGGCATCCGCGACTCGACGGTGGGCCTGGTGATCCCCACCGGCTACTCGTTCAACCTCGACGCCTTCTCGATCTACATCACGCTGGCGGCGGTGTTCATCGCGCAGGCCACCAACACGCCGATCACCATGACCGACCTGCTGACGATCCTCGCGATCTCGCTGGTCACCTCCAAGGGCGCGCACGGCGTGCCGGGCTCGGCGATCGTGGTGCTGGCCGCCACCCTGCATGCGATTCCGGCCATTCCCGCGATCGGGCTGGTGCTGGTGCTGTCGGTCGACTGGTTCATGGGCATCGCGCGCGCGCTCGGCAACCTGATCGGCAACTGCGTGGCGACGGTGGCGATCGCCGCCTGGGAAGGCGACATCGACCGCGAGCGCGCCCATGCGGTGCTCGACGGCCGCGTGGCGCCCGAAGAACCGGCACTCGAGCCGGCGCTGGCAGAATCCGGCGCGCCGCCCGCCGGCGCCGCCCTCGAACGCCACTGAAGCAAGCCACCGCCGCCACCGATGAGCACCACCGAAGTCAGCCCCACCGTCATCGCCGAGCGCGTGGTCGAGGCGATCCTCGCGCAGAAGCTCGCGCCCGGCGAGCGGCTCGGCGAGCAGGCGCTGGCCGAGAACTTCGCGGTCAGCCGCACCATGGTGCGCGAGGCGCTGATGCAGCTGCAGGCGCGCGGCTTCGTCGAGGTGCAGTCGCGCCGCGGCTGGTACGTGGTCGAGCCCTCGGCCGAGGAGGCGCGCGACGCCTTCCGCGCGCGCCGCATCATCGAGTCGGGCATCCTCTCGGAGCCCGAGGGCCGGCCGCTGGCGAAGGTGATCCGCAAGCTGCGCGACCACATCGCCGACGAGCAGCGCGCGGTGGAAGGCGCCGATGCCGCCACCCGCGCCTTCCTGCTGGCCGACTTCCACGTCTGCCTGGCCGAGCAGCTCGGCCACCAGTTGCTGGTCGACGTGCTGCGCGACCTGACGGCGCGCACCACGCTCGCGGCAACGCTCTACCAGTCGAAGCACGAGGCCGGCCAGTCCTGCGCCGACCACGAGGCGATCGTGGCCGCGCTCGAGAACGGCGACCGGCCGCGCGCGCGCAGCCTGATGCTGGCGCACATCGGCAACGTCGAGCGCGCACTCGAGGTCGAAGCCAGCGCCGAACCCGATGCCTCGGCGCGGCTGCGCGCCACGCTGGCGCCGGTGGCCTTGCCGCGCGCCAAGCGCTGAGAACCGTGCATTAGGTCCGCGCCGGCCGCTGGCGAGGGCGCACGAAGGGGCCGGCGACTACAAAAGCGGCCCGGCGCGCTCGGCTACAGTCCGGGACAACCATGAATTCTCCCCAACTCCAGCGCGGCGTGTTCCTCGCCCTGCTCGCCGTCGTCACCGTCGCTTTCCTCTGGGTGCTGATGCCGTTCTTCGGCGCGGTGCTCTGGGGCGTGGCGCTCGCGATCCTGTTCACGCCGCTCTACAAGTGGCTGCTCAGGAAGATGCGCGGCAAGCCGAACGCGGCGGCGCTGTCCACGCTCGCGATCTGCCTGGTGATCGTGATCCTGCCGCTGGCGATGATCGGCGTATCGCTGGTGCAGGAAGTGGCGCTGGTCACGCAGAACATCCGCTCGGGGCAGATCAACTTCGCGGCCTACTTCCAGCAGATCCTGGCCGCCACGCCGCAGTGGCTGCTCAACCTCGTCGAGCGCTTCAACCTCGGCGACGCGGCCGCCTGGCAGGCGCGCATCTCGGCCATCGCCGGCCAGGGCAGCCAGTTGATCGCGAGCCAGGCGCTGGCGATCGGGCAGAACACTTTCGACTTCGTGGTCAGCTTCTTCGTGATGCTGTATCTGCTCTATTTCCTGGTGCGCGATGGCGCCGAACTGTCGAAGAAGGTGCGCGACGCGCTGCCGCTGGCCAAGCCGCACACGCACTACCTGCTCAACAAGTTCACCACCGTGATCCGCGCCACCATCAAGGGCAACGTGGCGGTGGCGGTGGCGCAGGGCACGCTGGGCGGGCTGGCCTTCTGGTTCCTCGGCGTGCAGGGCGCGCTGCTGTGGGCGGTGCTGATGGCCTTCCTGTCGCTGCTGCCCGCGGTGGGCGCGGCGCTGATCTGGGGCCCGGTGGCGATCTACTTCCTCGCCACCGGCCACTTCTGGCAGGGCGGCATCCTGATCTTCGTCGGCGTGTTCGTGATCGGCCTGGTCGACAACATCCTGCGCCCGGTGCTGGTGGGCAAGGACACGCAGATGCCCGACTACATCGTGCTGATGTCCACCATCGGCGGCATGGCGATCTTCGGCATCAACGGCTTCGTGATCGGGCCGGTGGTGGCGGCGCTGTTCATGGCGGCGTGGAGCCTGTTCGCCGATTCGGGGCATGTGGGAACGGGCCACGAGCCCCCCGAAGCGGACGGCGAGGAAGGCCGCCGCAAGAATCCTCACAAGCATTGAGGACACAGCGAGCGCCGGCCGTTCGCGCCGGCTCTCGCGCATTTCGCGCGTGCATTCGCGCATTCCGTCGCATGGCGGTGGGCAGCATCCGCCGCCTTTGGGATCGTCGGGTCTTCCATCCACCACGACGAGGACCGCCATGCACCTTCTCGCTTTCCTGCCCCGCCCGGCCGCGCGCACCCTGTACGCCGCGACCGCCGTCGCCGCGCTCACGGCCGCCACCTTCGCCCCGCTGAGCGCGCGGGCCGCCGACCTCAGCCTGAACGTGGCCGACGGCCCCGCGACCGAGGCCACGCTCTACATCGCGCTGTACGCTGATGCCGCCAGCTTCGGCGCCAGCAAGCCGCTGGCCTCGCAGAGCCTGCCGCTGCGCGAGGGCAAGGCGCGCGTGGTGTTCGCGGGCCTGCCGCCGGGCCGCTATGCCGTGCGCGCCTATGCCGACGAGAACGGCAACGGCAAGCTCGACACCAACCTCGTGGGCCTGCCGACCGAGCGCTACGGCTTCTCGAACGATGCCAGGGGCAAGCTCGGCGCGCCCGACTTCGAGGCCGCAGCGATCGGCGTCGACGCCGACCTGCAGAGCGCCATCCACCTGCGCTGAGGAGGCCGCCATGCAACGACGCGAACTGCTGCGCCTGCTGGCCGGCACCGGCGCCCTGCCCCTGCTCGCGCCCTGGGCCCGAGCGGCGGGCGCGGCCGGCGAGGAGAACTGGCAGGCCCAGTTCGAGGCCGCCGACGCCCCCTGGAAGATCGGCTTCGCCACCCCGCCCGGCGACCTGCCGCCGACCCGCGCCACGGTGCGCGGGCGCTTTCCCGACGCGGTGGCCGGCACGCTGTTCCGTGTCGGCCCCACCGGCCACGACCTCGGCGGCGAGCGCTACCACCACTGGTTCGACGGCGACGGCATGGTGCACCGCTTCGCGATCGCGGGCGGCGAGGTGCTGCACCAGGGCCGCTACGTGGCCACGCCCAAGCGCGTGGCCGAGCTGCGCGCCGGGCGCCGGCTGGTCGAGGCCTTCGGCACCGTGCCGCCGGGCGCGGAGCCGCCGGCCTCGCCCGACGCGATGAACGTCGCCAACACCAGCGTGCTGCCGCTGCAGGGCGAGGTGCTGGCGCTGTGGGAAGGCGGCTCGGCCACGCGCCTCGATGCGCGCACGCTCGACACGCTGGGCCTGAAGACCTGGCGCGCCGACCTCGCGGGCATGCCGTTCTCGGCCCATCCGAAGGTCGACCCCGACGGCACGGTGTGGAACTTCGGCGTGAGCTCGGGCGCGAGCCTGCTCGCGCTCTACGAGATCGCGCCCGAGGGCACGCTGCGCCGCGCCGCCGCGGTGCCGGTGCCCGACCTGCCGATGGTCCACGACTTCGCCGTGACCGAGCGGCACCTGGTGTTCCTGATGCCGCCGCTGGTCTACGACGGCAAGCGCAAGGAGGCCGGTGCCAGCTTCCTCGACGCCCATGTCTGGCGGCCCGAGCTCGGCATGCGCGCGCTGGTGGTCGACAAGCGCGACTGGGAGCGGCACCAGCTGCTGACCCTGCCGGCCGGCTTCCTGTTCCATGTCGGCAATGCCTGGGAGGAGGACACGCCGCGCGGCCCGCGCATCCATATCGACTACGTGCGCACCGAGGACGCCGAATCGGTGTTCACGACCAACCGCGAGCTGATGCGCGCACGCCGCGTGCGCCAGAACGAGCCGCGCCTGACCGTCGCCACGCTCGACCTGGCCGCCGGCCGGGCCACGCAGAAGGTGCTGCCGCAGGAGGCCGAGTTCCCGCGCATCGATCCGCGCCGCGTCGGCCTGCGCCATCGGCAGGTGATCCATGCCACGCTGACGCGGCCCGACGTGCCGGGCTTCCAGGCGGTGGCGCGCACCGACGTCGAGAGCGGCCGCAGCGAGCGCTTCGTCCATGGCGCGCAGTCGATCGTCGAGGAGCATGTGTTCGTGCCCGACGGCAGGAAGCCGGGCTGGGTGCTGGGCACCTCGCTCGACTTCGGCCGCAAGTGCACGGTGCTGTCCTGCTTCGCGGCGGACCACCTCGCGGCGGGGCCCGTGGCGCAGGCCACGCTGCCCTATGCCCTGCCGCTGGGGCTGCACGGGGCTTTCGTGAAGGCTTGAGGCGCAAGGGATGCCGTCAAGCGTCCCACCAGCCTTCGTCGAAGCGCCCCTGCAGGAAGGCCACGAAGCTCGACACCTTGCCCGGCACCAGCTTGGGCGACGGGAAGACGGCGTGGATCTCCTGCTCGGGCAGCGCATGGTCGGCCAGCACCGCGCGCACCTTGCCCGCGGCCAGCGACTCGCTGGCCACGTAGCGCGGCATCAGCGCGATGCCCAGGCCGTCGCGCGCGGCCGCCAGCACGGCCGAGAGGTTGTTGGAACGGAAGCGGCCCGACACCGGCACCGTCACCGGCTCGCCCTTGGGCGTGTGCATGCGCCAGAACTCGTCGCCCACCACGCTGCTGTAGATCAGCGCCACGTGCGCGCTGAGGTCCTGCGCGCGCCTGGGCGTGCCGTGCTTCTTGAGGTAGGCCGGCGAGGCGACCATGGCCCAGGGGTTGGCGCCCAGGTAGCGCGCGCCCAGCGAGGAATCGGCCAGCTTGCCCATGCGCACCGCCACGTCGATGCCCTGCGCGATCAGGTCCACGTAGCGGTCCTCGAAGCTCAGGTCGATCTGCACCTGCGGATACCGGCGCATGTACTCGAGCGCGAGCGGCACCACCACGCGGCGGCCGAAGGCCACCGAGGTGCCGACGCGCAGCAGGCCCTGGGCCTGGTTCTGGCGCAGCTGCACCACGCTGTCGGCCTCCTCGGCGTCGCGCACGATCGACTTGCACTTCTCGTAGTAGAGCGCGCCCGGCTCGGTGAGGCTCACGCCGCGCGTGTTGCGGTTGAGCAGCCTTACTTTCAGGCGCGCCTCGGTGGCGGCGATCTGCTTGGTCACCGTGGGCTGGGTGGTGTGGAACTCGAGCGCGGCCTTCGAGAAGCTGCCGGTCTCCACCACGCGCACGAACATTTCCATTGCCAGCAAACGGTCCATCGCCACTCCTTCGGATCGCCGCCATCCTAATCACTTATTCCGCAATGGAATAGGTTTTATGGTCCCGTGCCGTCTTCTTGGAATCCCCCCCGCTTCCTACAGTGGACCCAAGCTTTTAAGGAGACTTTCAATGGCAAAGATGACCGCGGTCCAGGCCGCCGTGCTGGTGATGGAGAAGGAGGGCGTGACGCAGGCCTTCGGCGTGCCCGGTGCCGCCATCAACCCGATGTACTCGGCGCTGCGGCAACGCGGCAGCATCGCGCACATCCTCGCGCGCCACGTCGAGGGCGCCTCGCACATGGCCGAGGGCTACACCCGCGCCGTCGCCGGCAACATCGGCGTGTGCATCGGCACCTCGGGCCCCGCGGGCACCGACATGATCACGGGCCTGTACTCGGCCTGGGCCGACTCGATCCCGATCCTGTGCATCACCGGCCAGGCACCGCGCGCGCGCCTCTACAAGGAAGACTTCCAGGCGGTCGACATCGAGTCGATCTCCAAGCCGGTCACCAAGTGGTCGGTGACGGTGCGCGAACCCGGCCAGGTGCCGCAGGTGTTCCAGCAGGCCTTCCACCTGATGCGCTCGGGTCGCCCGGGCCCGGTGCTGATCGATCTGCCCTTCGACGTGCAGATGGCGCAGATCGAGTTCGACATCGACAGCTACGAACCGCTCAAGCCCTACAAGCCGGCCGCGAGCCGCGCCCAGATCGAGCGCGCGATCGAGATGCTCAACGCGGCCGAGCGCCCGCTGATCGTGGCCGGCGGCGGCGTCATCAACGCCGACGCGAGCGAGCTGCTGGTGCGCTTCGCCGAAGCCACCGGCGTGCCCGTGATCCCCACGCTGATGGGCTGGGGCTCGATCCCCGACGACCATCCGCTGATGGCCGGCATGTGCGGCCTGCAGACCAGCCACCGCTACGGCAACGCCACCATGCTGGCCTCCGACTTCGTGCTGGGCATCGGCAACCGCTGGGCCAACCGCCACACCGGCTCGGTCGACGTCTACACCAAGGGCCGCAAGTTCGTGCACGTGGACATCGAGCCCACGCAGATCGGCCGCGTGTTCACGCCCGACTTCGGCATCGTCTCCGATGCCAAGGCCGCGCTCGAGCTGTTCGTGCAGGTGGCCGAGGAGATGAAGGCCGCGGGCCGGCTGCCGAGCCGCCGCGAGTGGGCCAACGCGTGCATCGAGCGCAAGAGGACCATGCTGCGCAAGACCAACTTCGACGAAGTGCCGATGAAGCCGCAGCGCGTGTACCAGTGCATGAACAACAACTTCGACAACGACACCTGCTACGTCAGCACCATCGGGCTGTCGCAGATCGCCGCGGCGCAGTTCCTGCACGTCTACAACCCGCGCCACTGGATCAACTGCGGCCAGGCCGGCCCGCTGGGCTGGACCATCCCCGCCGCGCTCGGCGTGCGCGCGGCCGACCCCACGCGCAAGATCGTCGCGCTCTCGGGCGACTACGACTTCCAGTTCATGATCGAGGAGCTCGCGGTGGGCGCGCAGTTCAAGCTGCCCTACATCCACATCGTGGTCAACAACTCCTACCTCGGCCTGATCCGCCAGGCGCAGCGCGGCTTCGAGATGGACTACTGCGTGCAGCTGGCCTTCGACAACATCAACGCGGGCCCCGACGCCGGCATCGAGAGCAGCTACGGCGTGGACCACATGAAGGTGGTCGAGGGCCTGGGCTGCAAGGCGATCCGCGTCAACCGCCAGGAAGAGATCGCCCCCGCGATCCGCCGCGCCGAGGCGCTGATGGCCGAGCACGGCGTGCCGGTGGTGATCGAGGTGATGCTCGAGCGCGTGACCAACATCGCGATGGGCACCGAGATCGACAACATCACCGAGTTCGAGCCGCTCGCGGAGACGCCGGCCGATGCGCCCACCGCCGTCGCGGCGGTGCTGCTGGACTGAACCGAATACGGACAGCCGAACGCAGAAGGAAGACCAAAGCGCGCGGAAGTCGCAGAAGGAATCGAAGACATCTTTTGGTTTTCTTCTGCGACCTCTGCGCAACCTTCGCGACTTCTGCGTTCGGTTTCCGATCCCGCTTCCCGATTTGAAAGACGACACCATGCCCAAGTTCGCAGCCAATCTCACCATGCTCTTCACCGAGCTGCCGTTCCTGCAGCGCTTCGAGGCCGCCGCCAAGGCGGGCTTCGAGGCGGTGGAGTACCTGTTCCCCTACCCCTTCGAGAAGAAGGACCTGACCGCCGCGCTGCGCGCCAACGGCCTCGCGCAGGTGCTGCACAACCTGCCGGCCGGCGACTGGGACAAGGGCGAGCGCGGCATCGCCTGCCATCCGGACCGCACCGGCGAGTTCCGCGAAGGCATCGCGATGGCGATCGACTACGCCACGGCCCTCGGCTGCCCGCAGGTCAACTGCCTGGTCGGCAAGGTGCCGGCCGGCGTGAGCCACGACATCGCCCACCGCACGGTGGTCGAGAACCTGCGCCTCGCGGCTTCCGAGCTCGAGGCGGCGGGCATCCGCCTCTTGATCGAGCCGATCAACCCCTTCGACATTCCCGGCTTCTTCCTCAACCGCACCGAGCAGGCCATCGCGCTGATCGACGAGGTGGGCTCGGCCAACCTGCGCGTGCAGTACGACATCTACCACGCGCAGCGCACCGAGGGCGAGCTGGGCAACACGCTCACGAAGCACTTCGCGCGCATCGGCCACATCCAGCTGGCCGACAACCCGGGCCGCGGCGAGCCGGGCACGGGCGAGATCAACTACCCGTGGCTGTTCCAACACATCGATGCGCTCGGCTACGACGGCTTCATCGGCTGCGAATACAAGCCACGCGCCACCACCGTCGAAGGCCTGGGCTGGCGCGAGGCGCTGACCCGCGCGCAGTGAACGACGACACGACAAGATTCAAGGAAACCTCAGACATGACGCAACAAGCATCGCAACGCATCGGATTCATCGGCCTGGGCATCATGGGCGCGCCCATGGCGGGCCACCTGCTCGAGGCCGGCCACCAGCTGTTCGTGAACACGCACGGCAACACGCCCGAGCCCTTCATCTCGCGCGCCACCATCTGCGCCTCGCCGGTCGAGGTCGCGCGCCAGGCCGACATCGTGTTCGTGATGGTGCCCGACACGCCCGACGTGGAGAAGGTGCTGTTCGGCGAGCCGGGCCGCGACGGCGTGGCCGCGGGCCTGAGCAAGGGCAAGATCGTGGTGGACTGCAGCTCGATCGACCCGATCGCCACCAAGGGCTTCGCGCAGCGCATCGAGGCGCTGGGCTGCGGCTACATCGACGCGCCGGTCTCGGGCGGCGAAGTGGGCGCCAAGGCCGCTAGCCTCACGATCATGTGCGGCGGCGACGAGGGCACCTTCGGCCGCGTGCGCCCGCTGCTCGAGAAGATGGGCAAGAACGTGACGCTGGTGGGCGGCGTGGGCGACGGCCAGGTCTGCAAGGTGGCCAACCAGATCATCGTGGCGCTGAACATCGCGGCCGTGGGCGAGGCGCTGCTGTTCGCGAGCAAGGCCGGCGCCGATCCGGCCAAGGTGCGCCAGGCGCTGATGGGCGGCTTCGCGAGCTCGCGCATCCTCGAGGTGCATGGCGAACGCATGATCAAGCGCACCTTCGCGCCGGGCTTCCGCATCTCGCTGCACCAGAAGGACCTGAACCTCGCGCTGCAGAGCGCGCGTTCGCTGGGCGTGGCGCTGCCGCAGACGGCCGGCGCGGCGCAACTGATGAACGCCTGCGCGGCACTGGGCCACGGGCAGCAGGACCACTCGGCGCTGGTGCGCGCGCTGGAAGCGCTGGCGCAGCACACGGTGGCGCCGGACTGAAACCGTCGAAATCGGGCAGCCGGACGCAGAGGACGCAAAGATTTCGCGAAGAACGCGAAAGGGACCGAAGACAACTTTGAGATTTCTTTTGCGTCTTTCGCGAAACCTTCGCGTCCTCTGCGTCCGGAAGTCCGCTCCCTACTTCGCCGCCTCCAGCGACTCCTTGAGGTTGCGCCGCCGCCAGGCCCAGGTCTTGATGGCCTGCGGCAGGATGCCGAGGCAGGAGGCGTAGTAGGTCACCTTGAAGCCCCAGAAGCGCGGGCCGATGGGGGTGTCGCGGAACAGGTCGCCGGCCAGGATCGACAGCAGCGCCTCCTGCATGCGCCAGACGTTGCGCGGCGCCATGAACAGGCGCCGGATCGCCGGCGAGGTGATGCGGTAGATGAACCACGAGAACATCTTCGGCCCGCGCTTCATGACCTTCTCGTAGTGGCGGAACGCGCGCTCGGCCTCCCTGGCCTCGCCGCGCAGCCACAGGTCGGCGGCCGTCGCGGCCTCGAAGCCGCTGTTCATCGCGAGGTAGACGCCCGAGGAGAACATCGGGTCGACGAAGGCATAGGCGTCGCCCACCATCATGAAGCGGTCGCCGCGGCAGAACTTGGAGTCGTAGGCGTAGTTGCCGGTGGCGGTGGCGCCCTCCATCAGCGTGGCGTTCTTCAATCGCGCGGCCAGCTTGGGCGCGAGCGCGATGGTCTCCATCAGGAAGTCCTCGAGCGAGGCGCCCTGACGGCGCTTGAAGTAGGCCGGCGAGGCCACCGCGCCGACGCTCACGGTGCCGTCCTTGAGCGGGATGTACCAGAACCAGCCGTGGTCGAACCAGAAGAGCGAGATATTGCCCTCGAAGCGGCCCGGCCGGCGCTCGGCATTGGCGAAGTGGCCGTAGAGCGCGGCGCTCGCATGCTTGCGGTTGCGCTGCTTGGCGTCGAACTGGTTCGACAGCAGGGTGTCGCGCCCGCTGGCATCGATCACGAAGCGCGGGCGCCAGGCGGTCTCGGTGCCGTCGTCGGCCTTGATCTTCACGAGCGGGCGGTTGTCGGGCGTGCCCTTGCCGGCGTCCATGTCGACGCCCGTGACGCGCTGGCCCTCGAAAGTCCGCGCGCCGCGCTTGCCGGCATGGCGGAACAGCAGTTCGTCGAACTCCGAGCGGCGCACGTGCACCGCATACGGGAAGCTCTTGTCCATCGCCTCGCCGAAGTCGAAATGGCTGCTGTGGTCGTGCCAGGGCGAGACGAACTCGGCGCCGTGCTTGCGGATGCCGATGGCCTCGACCTCGGTGCGCACGCCGAGCCGGTCGAACAGCGGCATGTTCATCGGCAGCAGCGATTCGCCGATGTGAAAGCGCGGATGCTGCGCCTTCTCGAACAGCACCACGTCGTGGCCCTTGTCCGCGAGCAGCGCGGCCACGGTGGAACCCGAGGGGCCGCCGCCGATGACCACGACGTCGGGTTCGGTGCTGGTGAAAGGTCCGGAAGTCATTCGCTGCAAGCCTCTTGTTGTCGTTCTGTCATGTGGAGGATGAAGCCGCCCTCGCGGCAGGGCCGCAACCGGCCGGAGCGCAGTTTAGCGGCCCCCCGGGCCGCGCCGAACCCGTTCCGGCGCGCGGCCGCGGCCGCCGCGCATCCGTCGGGGGCCACGCCCGCTATGGGTTCAGGCCTTTTCGGCATCGCCCTGGCAAGAAGAGGTAGCGCTTTTGCGGTAGCCTCGTTCCCCGTCAGAAACAAGGAGACTTTCCATGGCCGCCCCCCTGTCACCGGCAGAAGAAGCACTGCGCGAAGCTGCCCGTGAATACCACCGCTCGCCCGTCAAGGGCAAGATCTCGATCACCCCGACCAAGCCCCTGCTGAACCAGCGCGACCTGTCGCTGGCCTATTCGCCGGGCGTGGCCTATCCCTGCCTCGACATCGCGGCCGATCCGGCCACCGCCGCCGAATACACCGCGCGCGGCAACCTGGTGGGCGTGGTCACCAACGGCACGGCCGTGCTGGGCCTGGGCAACATCGGCCCGCTGGCCGCCAAGCCCGTGATGGAAGGCAAGGGCTGCCTGTTCAAGAAGTTCGCCGGCATCGACGTGTTCGACATCGAACTGGCCGAGACCGATCCCGACAAGCTGGTCGAGATCATCGCGGCGCTCGAGCCCACGCTGGGCGGTATCAACCTCGAGGACATCAAGGCGCCCGAGTGCTTCTACATCGAGAAGAAGCTGCGCGAGCGCATGAACATCCCGGTGTTCCATGACGACCAGCACGGCACGGCCATCATCTCGGCCGCCGCGCTGATCAACGGCCTGGAACTGGTCGACAAGAAGATCGAGGACGTGAAGATCGCCGTCTCGGGCGCGGGCGCCGCCGCCATCGCCTGCCTCGACGTGATGGTGGGCCTGGGCGTGAAACCCGCCAACATCCACGCCTGCGACTCCAAGGGTCTGATCTACACCGGTCGCGCGGGCGGCTTCGACGAATCGAAGGCGCGCTACGCGCAGCCCGACACCGGCGCGCGCACGCTGGCCGACGTGGTGAAGGACGCCGACGTGTTCCTCGGCTGCTCGGCCCCGGGCGTGATGACGGCCGACATGGTCAAGACCATGGCGCGCCAGCCGATCATCCTGGCGCTGGCCAACCCCGAGCCCGAGATCCGCCCCGAGCTCGCCAAGGCCGTGCGGCCCGACTGCATCATCGCCACCGGCCGCTCGGACTATCCGAACCAGGTCAACAACGTGCTGTGCTTCCCGTACATCTTCCGCGGCGCGCTCGACTGCGGCGCGAGCAAGATCACGGAAGAGATGAAGCTGGCCTGCGTGCGCGAGATCGCCGACCTGACCAAGGCCGACATCAGCGAGGAAGTGGCCACCGCCTACGCGGGCCAGGAGCTCGCCTTCGGCCCCGACTACATCATTCCCAAGCCCTTCGATTCGCGCCTGATCCTGCGCATCGCGCCGGCCGTCGCCAAGGCCGCGCAGGCCTCGGGCGTGGCCACGCGCCCGATCGAGGACATGGAGGCCTACCGCCAGCACCTCACGCGCTTCGTCTACCAGACCGGCATGTTCATGCGCCCGGTGTTCACCGCCGCCAAGCTGGCCACCGCCAAGCGCGTGGCCTACGCCGAGGGCGAGGACGAGCGCGTGCTGCGCGCGGCCCAGTACGCGGTCGACGAAGGCATCGCGCGGCCGATCCTGGTGGGACGCCCCGCCGTGATCGAGGCCCGCATCAAGAAGGCCGGGCTGCACATCCGCCTGGGCACCGACTTCGAGGTGGTCGACCCCGAGGACGATCCGCGCTTCCGCACCTACTGGGAGAGCTATCACAAGCTCATGGGCCGCCGCGGCATGACGCCCGAGGCCGCCAAGGCCGCGGTGCGCCGTTCGAACACCGTGATCGCCGCGCTGATGATCTACCTCGGCGACGCCGACGCGATGATCTGCGGCATGGTCGGTCGCTTCGACGCCCACCTCGAGCACATCCGCGACCTGATCGGCCTGAAGCGCGGCGCGCCCGGCTTCGCGACCCTGAACGCGCTCACGCTCGACAAGCGCACCATCTTCATCACCGACACCAACGTGAACGAGGACCCGAGCGCCGAGATGCTCGCCAGCATCGCGCTGATGGCGGCCGAGGAGATTCACCGCTTCGGCCTGCCGCCGAAGGTGGCCTTCCTCTCGCACTCGAACTACGGCAGTTCCTCGCGCGGCTCGGCGCGCAAGATGCGGCTGGCGCGCGACCTGTTCGCCCAGATGGCGCCCGACATCGAATGCGACGGCGAGATGCACGGCGACGCGGCGCTCTCGGAGGAGATCCGCCGCACCGCGCTGCCCGACAGCACGCTCTCGGGCGAGGCCAACCTGCTGGTGTGCCCGAACCTCGACTCGGCCCACATCCTCTACAACGTGCTGAAGATGACCGGCGCCAACGGCATCACGGTGGGCCCGGTGCTGCTGGGCGCCGCGAGCTCGGCGCACGTGCTCACGCCCTCGTCGACGGTGCGCCGCATCATCAACATGACGGCGCTGGCGGTGGCGAAGGTCACGGTCGACAAGTAAGCAGGAAGGCCGAGCCTGGGGCCGCGATCGCGCCCCCGGGCTCGGCTTCGGTGCGAACGTCCCCTGAGAATCGAAGGTTTCTCACCCTCGCGGTGCGGTTTTCCCCAGCGACGCACCGCATCGAGACGCGGGAAGGGTTCGCACCAATCACGTGCGGGCACCGTTTTTGCTTGAATCCGGAAGCATTTCACCTTCACGGAACCAAGCCCGCATGAACAAGCGCCATCTGCTCCAGTCCTTCCTCGCCGCCTCGGCCCTGAGCTTCGGCCTGCCCTCGGCCTTCGCCCAGGCCACGACGCCGATCAAGTTCCAGCTCGACTGGCGCTTCGAGGGACCGGCCGCGCTGTTCCTGCATCCGGCCGCCAAGGGCTACTTCAAGGCCGCCGGCCTCGACGTGACCATCGACGCGGGCAACGGCTCGGGCGGCACAGTGACGCGCGTGGCCTCGGGCGCCTACGACATGGGCTTCGCCGATCTCGCGGCGCTGATGGAATTCCACGCCAACAACCCGGACAGCCCGAACAAGCCGGTCGCGGTGATGATGGTCTACAACAACACGCCGGCCTCGGTCATGACGCTCAAGAAGAGCGGCATCACGAAGCCCGCCGACCTCACGGGCAAGAAGCTCGGCGCGCCGGTGTTCGACGCCGGCCGCCGCGCGTTCCCGATCTTCGCCAAGGCCAACAACATCGGCACGGTCAACTGGACCGCGATGGACCCGACCCTGCGCGAGACCATGCTGATGCGCGGCGACATCGACGCCATCACCGGCTTCACCTTCACCTCGCTGCTCAACCTCGAGGCGCGCGGCGCCAAGACGGCCGAGGTGGTGATCCTGCCCTACCCCGACTACGGCGTGAAGCTCTACGGCAACGTCATCATCGCCTCGCCCAAGCTCATCAAGGAGAACCCCGAGGCGGTGAAGAAATTCCTCTCGGCCTTCGCCAAGGGCGCCAAGGAAGTGATCGCCAATCCCGCGCAGGGCATCGAGTCGGTGAAGGCACGCGACGGCATCGTCGACAGCAAGCTCGAGACGCGCCGCCTGCAGCTCGCGATCGACACCGTGATCAACAGCGCCGACGCACGCGCCGACGGCTTCGGCGCGGTCAACGCGGGCCGCCTGTCGCTGATGGCCTCGCAGGTGTCGGATGCCTTCAACACCAAGACCCGCGTGAGCCCCGAGGCCGTGTGGTCCGCCGCGCTGCTGCCGCCGGCCGCCGAACTCAGCGGAATCCTGCGCAAGTGATGGCGGACGCCGCGAACGAGGCCGCCCCCTTCGTCGACTTCCAGGACGTCTGGCTCGCCTACAACGAGGAGCTGCTGCGCGCCAACCACTTCGCGGTCGAGGCCATCGACCTGAAGGTCAGGCGCGGCGAGTTCATCGCCATCGTCGGCCCCTCGGGCTGCGGCAAGTCGACGTTCATGAAGCTCACGACCGGGCTCAAGATGCCGTCGATGGGCCGCATCCGCATCGACGGCGAGCCGGTGACCGGGCCGCTCAAGATCTCGGGCATGGCCTTCCAGGCGCCCTCGCTGCTGCCCTGGCGCACCACGGTCGACAACGTGCTGCTGCCGCTGGAGATCGTCGAGCCCTACCGCTCGAACTTCAAGGCGAAGCGCAAGGAATACGAGGACCGCGCGCGCCGCCTGCTGCAGAAGGTGGGCCTGGGCGGCTACGAGGACAAGTTCCCGTGGCAGCTCTCGGGCGGCATGCAGCAGCGCGCGAGCATCTGCCGCGCGCTGATCCACGAGCCCAAGATGCTGCTGCTCGACGAGCCCTTCGGCGCGCTCGATGCCTTCACGCGCGAGGAGCTCTGGTGCATCCTGCGCGACCTCTGGACCGAGCAGCGCTTCAACGTGATCCTGGTCACGCACGACCTGCGCGAATCGGTGTTCCTGGCCGACACGGTCTACGTGATGAGCAAGAGCCCGGGCCGCTTCGTGGTGAAGCGCGAGATCGAGCTGCCGCGCCCGCGCGAGCTCGAGCTCACCTACACCAAGGAGTTCACCGACATCGTGCTCGAGCTGCGCAGCCACATCGGCGCGATCCGCGGCAATGCCGCCGGCGCCAGCGGTGCCGCCGCGGTGGCCCACTGAGGAGCGGCCATGAAGAACAACAAGCAACTCGAACGCTGGTCGCCCTGGCTGCTGCTCGTGGCCGTGATCCTGCTGTGGCAGGTGATCTGCGCGGGCTTCGGCGTCTCGGACTTCATCTTCCCGAGCCCGCTGCGCATCTGGAACCAGTTCTGGGAGTTCAAGGAGATCATCGCGGGCCATGCCTGGCGCACCTTCTGGGTCACGATGGCGGGCTTCGGCCTCGCGATCGTGGTGGGCGTGCTGCTCGGCTTCGTGATCGGCAGCTCGCGCCTGGCCTACGCGGCCATCTATCCGCTGATGACGGCTTTCAACGCGCTGCCCAAGGCGGCCTTCGTGCCGATCCTGGTCGTGTGGTTCGGCATCGGCATCGGGCCCGCGATCCTCACGGCCTTCCTGATCAGCTTCTTCCCGATCATGGTCAACATCGCGACCGGCCTCGCCACGCTCGAGCCCGAGCTCGAGGACGTGCTGCGCGTGCTCGGCGCCAAGCGCTGGGACGTGCTCGTGAAGATCGGCCTGCCGCGCTCCATGCCCTACTTCTTCGGCTCGCTCAAGGTCGCGATCACGCTGGCCTTCGTGGGCACCACGGTCAGCGAGATGACTGCCGCCAACGAGGGCATCGGCTACCTGCTGATCTCGGCCGGCTCGTCGATGCAGATGGGCCTGGCCTTCGCCGGGCTGATGGTGGTGGGCGCGATGGCGATGCTGATGTACGAACTCTTCAGCGTGGTCGAGAAGCACACCACGGGCTGGGCGCACCGCGGGTCGCAGAACCAGTGAGCGTCATGCCGGCCGGGCCGCGCTCGCGGCCTGCGCGCCGGCCAGCCAGCAGGCCGCGGTGAAGCGCACTTCGTCGCCCTGCACGAAGGGTTCGAAGGCGGCACGCACCGTCTCGATGACGCGATCGCGCGTCGCCGCATCGGCCTGTTCGAGCGCGAGGCCGACCGGGCCGAGGCGGCTCAGGTAGGGCACGAGCTCCCGCGCGGGCAGGCTGCAGGCCAGATCGACGGGACGGATCGCGATGGCGCCCCAGCCGGCCTGCGCGAGGATGGACTCGACCCGCTCGCGGTCCGCGAAGCCGAACTGCCCCGGCGCGCCCGGCCGGCGCGCGGGCAGTCGAGGCAACAGCGGCGCCGCCGCGCGTTCGGCCGTGGTCATGAACGGGTTCTCCGCGGCCGCGCGCCACGCGAGGAAGCGCAGCGCGGCACCGTCGCGCGCGGCACGCCGCAGGTTCGCGAAGGCCGCGACGGGATCGTCGAAGAACATCACGCCGAGGCGCGAGACGAGGGTGTCGAACCCGGCCGGCGCGAAGGCATGGGCCTGGGCATCGGCGCACACGAAGCGCGCCCGCGAACCCTCGCGCTCGGCGCGTGCGCGGGCGGCCTCGATCATCGGCGCCGAGATGTCGATGCCGACGCATTCGCCAGCATCGCCCGACGGGCTCGCGAGCGCGAGCGTGACGGCACCGGTGCCGCAGCCCACGTCGAGCACGCGACCGAGCGAATGCCCGGCCAGGGACTCGATCAGCAGCGTGCCGAGCGGTGCGAACAGGCGGTCGAGCAGCGGCTGCCGGTCGACCCAGGCGCGGCCCGCCGGGCCGTTCCACAGCCGCGACTGCTCGCTGTCGGACTCTTGCGTGTCGTGCATCTTTCTTTCCTTTCTGGCTTGCCTTCGGAAGGCGGAGAACGCACTATGCAAGTTCAAGTCGACTTGAGGTCAAGAGGATGGCACCACTGGATATCGCGCAGGTGGCGAGGCAGTCGGGCGTGCCCGCTTCCACGCTGCGCTTCTACGACGAGAAGGGGCTGATCGCCTCGACGGGCCGGCAGGGGCTGCGCCGGCTGTTCGATCCCGGCGTGCTCGAGAAGCTGGCGCTGATCTCGCTGGGCCGCGCCGCCGGCTTCTCGCTCGACGAGATCGCGCGCATGTTCGCGCCCGACGGCCAGCCGCGCATCGATCGCGGCATGCTCGAGACCAAGGCCGACGAGCTCGACCGCACCATCCGCCAGCTCGCCGCGATGCGCGACGGCCTGCGGCACGCGGCCGTGTGCCGCGCGCCCAGCCACATGGAATGCCCGACATTCCGGCGCATCCTGCGCGCCGCGGGCACGGGCGCCATCGCGGCACCCGATCGCAAGGCGCCGCGCAAGCGCGCCGCTCAATCGAGCAGCAAGGAGGCCTCGTCGCGCCAGTAGGCGACCGCCGCGAGCCAGCCTTCCCAGACGCAGCCGTTGCAGCCGCGCCCGCAGCAGGTGGTGGGCTCGGGCGGCGGCGCGCGCATCGCCAGGCCGCGCGCCGCGAGCAGCGGCGCGATGCGCGCGATCAGGGCCTGGGCACTGGCGAGGTCGGTCGGCGTGGCGAGAAGGGCCGGGTCGGCGAAAGGCGAATCGGGCATGCGGTGCGGGACGGTCGAGGCGCGATTGTCGGTGCTTCAGCAGCCCTTCAGGCCGCGCGGGCGTTCGTCCGCAGAATCGCCGCGATGGTCCGCTCCGATGCCCTGCCCCGCCTGCCGCATGTCGACCTGCTGCGCGGCCTGCTGGTGGTCTTCGTGATCCTGCTGCATGCGAACCTGCGCCTGCCCTTCGGTCCGCCCGAGCTCGCGCAGGCGCTCGGGCCGCGCCTGCAGGGCCTCCTGTTCCGGAGCGGCTACTACGCGGTGATCGCGTTCTTCGTGGTGTCGGGCTACCTGATCGCGAGCGCCTCGCTGCGCCGCTGGGGCACGCTGTCGCGCGTGTCGCCAGGCGCCTTCTACCGCCTGCGCGCGGCGCGCATCCTGCCGAGCCTCGTGCTGCTGCTCGCGGTACTGAGCGTGCTGCATCTCGCGGGCAGCGCCTGGTTCGCGCTCGACACGACCAGGGTCTCGCTGCCGCGTGCGCTGCTCGCGGCGCTGGGCCTGCACCTCAACTGGCTCGAGGCGCAGGTCGGCTACCTGCCCGGCCCCTGGGGCGTGCTGTGGTCGCTCTCGGTCGAGGAGGCCTTCTACCTGGGCTTTCCGTGGCTGTGCCTGCTCGCGCGCGGCGAACGCCGCTTCGCGCTGCTGATGCTGGTGCCGATCGCGCTCGGGCCGCTGGCGCGCAGCGTGTGGAGCGACAACGAACTGTGGCAGGACCACGCCTACCTCTCGGGCATGGACGGCATCGCCTTCGGCTGCCTCGCGGCGCTGCTCGCGCACCGCGTACCCCGCGCGCCCTCGGCCACGGTGCATCGGCTGCTGCTGGCCGCGGGCGCGCTGCTGGTGGCGGGCGTGTTCTGCTTCCGGCGCGAGGTGTTCCAGCTCGGCCTCACGCGCTTCGGCCTGCAGGTCACGCTGCTCGAGCTGGGCCTCGCGCTGCTGCTGGTGGCGGCGCACTGGCGACCCTGGCGCTGGTGCGCGGGCGCGGCCGCGGCGCCGCTGCGCTGGTTCGGGCGGTACAGCTACGAGGTCTACCTGAGCCACATGTTCGTGGTGATTCCCGGTGCCTGGTGGTTCCAGCAATCGGGCCTGCCGGCGATGTGGATTCCGCTCGGCTATATCGTGCTGCTGGCCGTGTCGGGGCTGCTGGGGCAGGTGGTGGCACGAGGCTTCTCCGAGCCCTGCAACCGCTGGCTGCGCCAGGCCTGATCAGGTCGCGAGGTTCAGCTCCAGCCGCATCCGCGCGCCGCCCGTGTCGTTGCTGCCGATGGTGAGCCGCCCGCGGTGCAGATGCGCCACCTCGGCCACGAGGTGCAGCCCGAGCCCGGCGCCACGCCCGCGCGGCACCAGCCGGTGGAAGGGCTCGACCACGCGCTCGCGCTCCGACTCGGGGATGCCAGGGCCCGAGTCGAGCACCTCGATGCAGAAGGGCTCGCACAGCCGCACCTGGATGTCGCAGCCCTGCCCGCCGTGCTCGATCGCGTTCTGGATCAGGTTGGTCAGCGCGCGCTCGAGCGAGGGCGCATCGCCGCCGACCACGATCGCCTGCGGCGCATCGACCGACAGGGTGCAGCGGTTCATGATCGCGAGCGGCGCGAGGTCGGCCGCCACGCGCTCGCACAGCGCCTTCAGGTCCACCTGCTGCGCCTGCACCACCACGCCGTCGAGCCGCTGCAGGTCGAGCAGCTGCTCGGCCAGCGTGGCCAGGCGCGCCGAGGCCTGCATCAGCTTGACCTTGAGCGGATCGTTGGGCAGCCCCTCGAGGCGGATCTGCAGGATGGTGATCGGCGTGCGCAGCTCGTGCGCCGCGTCGGCCAGGAAGCGCTCCTGCCGGTCGTAGCCCTCGTTGAGGCGGTCGAAGGCACGGTTGACGGCATTCACCAGCGGGCGGATCTCGCTCGCCACGCCATCGAGCGGCAGCCGCGTGGTGCGCTCGTGCACGTCGATGCTCTCGGCATGCGCGGCGGTGGCGATCAGCCCCTTGAGGCCGCGCTTGACCACGAAGGGCGTCGCGAGGATCACGCCGAGACAGGTGACCAGCGCCATCGGCGCCACCAGGAACAGGAAGGCCACGCCGGTGCCGCGCAGCGTGCTCTTCATCGACAGCGGGCTGCCGGTCTGAACCATCATCGCGACCGGGCCGGCGCGCGTCTCGACGCGCTCGAAGCGCGCCTTCGGCTGGCCGTTGCTCGTGGCGAGGTCGATCCACACGCGGTCGATGCCGTCGAAGCGTCCGGCCAGACCGAGGTAGCGCTCGGGCACCTCGCCCTGCACGAGCTGGTGGCCCTGCGCATCGCGCACGATGAACCACAGGCCCGCGCCGGCGTTGCCGCGCAGCTGTTCGAACTCGGGCGTGGGCGCAAGCGCGAGCACGCCGTCGTCCGCGCGGACGACCGCATCGCGGATCACGCGCACCGTCTCCTCGCCGGTCTCGTCGACCACCCGCCCCAGCACCCAGGCCAGGCCGATGAAGCCGCCCATCACCAGCAGCCCCACCACCACCTGCAGCAGGATCAGGCTCCAGATCAGCTGCCAGCGCAGCGACAGCAGCTTCATGCGGCGCCCGGCGCCGCGCACAGCAGGTAGCCCACGCCGCGGATGGCGTGGATCTCGACCTGGGCGCCCGACTTGTCGAGCTTGGAGCGCAAGCGCGAGACATGGGTGTCGAGCGCGTTCGAATGGATGTCGCCCTCCTGCCCGTAGACGCGGTCGTGCAGCGACTCGCGCAGCACGGTGCGCCCGCGCTGCTCGAGCAGGGCCTCGAGCACCAGCAGCTCGCGCCGCGTGAGCAGCAGGCTCTGCGCATCGACATGCGCCTGCCGCTGCAGGTGGTCGAAGCGCAGCCGCGCCAGTGCGGTGACGGGGTTCGCGCGCAGCGCGGGACGGCGCGCGAGCGCGCGCACGCGCGCCATCAGCTCGTCCATCGAGAAGGGCTTGGCGAGGTAGTCGTCGGCGCCGCCGTCGAGGCTCAGCACGCGCTCGGAGATGTCGGCCATCGCGGTGAGCACCAGCACCGCGGCCGCGATCCCGCTGGCGCGCAGGAACTCGATCAGGCTCAGGCCGTCGCCGTCGGGCAGGCCGCGATCGAGCACGATCACCTCGTGCTGGCCCGCGAGCACCGCGTCCTGCGCCTCGCGCAGCGAGCCGGCCACGTCGACCACCGCCTGGTTCTGGCGCAGGGCCGCCGCCAGCGCCTGCGCGAGTTCGGCTTCGTCTTCGACCAGCAGGATTCTCATATCGGGCGGGAATTCTAGAGGGCGGCCCCCGTAATGTTCACGCAATGCCCTCGCCTACCCTGGCCGGTTCATCCATCCAGGGAGCCCAGGTGACACCCCTCTCGTCCCGCCTCGCCGGCACGCCATGGCACGCGGCGTTGCTGCGGCGCATCGCCACGCTCTGGGTCACCAAGATGCTCGGCACCACGCTCGGCATCTCCGGCTTCTTCGTGCTGTATTTCTGGGTCATGCACCACCCGCTCGGCCTGCCGCTCACGATGCCGCTCACGGCCATCGACCACTGGGTGCCGCTGAGCGAGGACGCGCTGCCGCTCTACGGCTCGCTGTGGCTCTACGTCGGCCTCGCGCCGGCCTTCGCGAAGGACCGCGCCGAGCTGCTGCTGCATGCGCAGGCGGCGGCGCTGATGGCGGCCATCGGGCTCGTGGTGTTCTGGCTCTTTCCGACCACCGTGCCGGCCTTCCCGGTCGACTGGGCGCAGTACCCCTCGCTGCAGTTCCTCAAGAGCACCGACGCGGGCGGCAATGCCTTTCCCTCGCTGCACGTGTCGTTCGCGGTGTTCACGGCCGTGCTGATGACGCGCCAGCTGCGCAGCGTGGACGCGCCCGGCTGGGTGCTGGCGCTCAACTGGCTGTGGGCCGCGGGGATCGTCTATTCCACGCTGGCCACGCGCCAGCACGTGCTGCTCGACGTGCTCGGCGGCACGGCGCTGGCGGGCTTCATGAGCTGGATCACCGGCCCGGCGCGGCGCCGGCTGATCCTGGTGGGCGCCTGAGGCGGCGCCCGGCCCTTCGTTACCAGAAGATCCAGAGCGCGAGGCCGCCGAAGATCGCCCACTTCACGAGGTAGTACACGCGCTTGTCCCAGGCCTTCAGGCGCTTGCCGATCACGCGGATCTGGTAGATGTACTTGAAGGCGCGGTTGATGCCGCCGGTCTTGTCGCCGGCATCGTTGGGCGAGCTGGCCGCGGCCAGCAGGTTTTTCGCGAACCAGCGGTTGACGGCGCTGGCCCAGCGGTACTTGAGCGGACGCTCGATGTCGCAGAACAGGATCACGCGGTCGTGGTCGGTGGTGTTCTCGGCATAGTGGATGTAGGTCTCGTCGAACACCACCGATTCGCCGTCGCGCCAGTGGTAGCGCTGGCCGTCGACGTCGATGTAGCAGCCCTCCACGCCCGGCGTCCACAGGCCCAGGTGGTAGCGCAGCGAACCCGCGAAGGGGTCGCGATGGCGCACCAGCCGGCTGCCGGGCGGCAGCTCGGCGAACATCGCGGCCTTGATGGTGCCGATGCCGCGCAGCAGCTCGGTCGTGCGCGGGCACAGCACCGCGGCCGAGGGATGGGCCTCGTCGTACCACTTGAGGTAGAAGCGCTTCCAGCCGCTCTTGAAGAAGGAGTTGAAGCCCACGTCGTTGAACTGGCTCGAGGCCTTGATGCTGCCGCCGTTGCGCATCGCGAGCGCCTCCTCGCGGATGACCTCCCAGTTCTCCTCGAGCACGCGCATCTCGGGGAATTCCTTGGGCGACAGGTAGGGTGTGCTCGGCACCTTCGAGAACATGTACATGAACACGTTGAGCGGCGCGAGGAAGGTCGAGTGGTCCGACAGCTGGCGGAAGAATCGGTGGCGCACCTGGCCGCGGAAGTGCACGTAGAGCGCGCTGAGCGCGAAGATGGCGAGAATGACCCACTTCATGGGGGAGTGTCCTGTTCGGGAGGGGTGCCGGAGAGCACCCGGCATTTTAAATCTTCACACTTCGGCGGGGCTGAGCGGGGTCTTGGTGCCCTCAGCCGCGCCCCTCGAGCATCGGCTGCGCCTGCCCGTCGACCGCCAGCGGCAGCCGCACCACCGCCAGCAGCCCGCGGCCGCCGGCGCCGGTCTCCAGCACCACGCTGCCGCCATGCTTGTCGACCACCGACTTGACGATCGCGAGGCCCAGCCCGCTGCCGCTCTGGGCCTGGCCCGGGCTGCGGAAGAAGCGGTCGAACACCCGCTCGCGCAGGCCCGGCGGAATGCCCGGTCCCTGGTCGGCCACGCGCAGCACCGCCTGGTCCTGCTCGCGCGCCACCTGCACCTTGACGACCGTGCGGCGCGGGCTGTACTTGATGGCGTTGTCCACCAGGTTGTCGACCATCGACACCAGGCTCTCGCGCTCGCCGAGCACCGGCACCTCGCCCTCGCAGGCCAGTTCGAGCTCGACGCCGCGCGCATGCGCCACGGCCTCGATCATCGCGAGCCGGTCCTGCACCAGCGCGTCGAGCGACAGCGCCACCGGCAGCGCGGCATCGGACACCGCGTCGCTGCGCATGAGCTGCAGCAGCTGGCCCACCAGCCGGGTCGCGCGGTCGTTGCTGCGCAGCAGGTTGGCCATCAGCTCGCGCTGCCCCGAATCGATGCTCTGCGCCTTCAGCGCCTCCACGTTCACGCGCATCGCGGCCAGCGGCGTGCGCAGCTCGTGGGCCGCGTCGGCGATCAGGCTGCGCTCGCGCGTGGTGCTGTCGCGCACCCGCTGCAGCAGCGTGTTGATGCTCTGCACCAGCGGCTGCAGCTCGCGGTGCGGCGGCCGGTACGACAGCGGCGTGAGATCGGCCGGCCCGCGCTCCGAGGTCTCGCGGCTCACGCGGCGCCAGGGCCGCAGCGCGAGCCGCACCGTGAGCCAGGCCGGCACCACCAGGAAGGGCAGGCTCACCAGCAGCGGCAGCAGGTAGTAGCCGCGGTAGGTGATGTTGACCACCAGCCGCCAGATGCCGGGCTCGGCGATCATCACGCGGGTGTCGAGCTGGGGCGAGTGCAGCGTGCGCGCGCGCCATTCGCGCCCGCCCGCGTGCACCGTCTCGATGACGTCGGGCGCGCTGTTGACGATCTCGGGCACGCTGTCGGTGGTGCGGTAGATCAGCTTGCCGCGCTGCCACACCTGCAGCATCGGCGAGGTGTCGGATTCGGCGTTGCCGTCGCTCGCGGTCTCCATCAGCGCGAGGTCGAAGGCATGCAGGGTGTCGTACTGGCGCTTCGGGTCGTCGGCCAGGTTGATGGCGATCGCCGCCACGCTCTCGTAGATCTTGCCGAAGCGCAGCAGCTCCGGGTCCTTGTAGGAATCGTAGAACAGCAGCCCGACGATCAAGGTCCACAGCGCCGCCACCACCGCCATCTGCGCCAGCACCAGCCGGCGCATCAGCGAGGGCTGGATCACCCGCCCGATGAAGCGCAGCGCGCCACGGATCATGCGCGCGGGCTGCCGGCGCGCGCCAGCGACTGGGCGTCGACCACGTAGCCGATGCCGCGCACGGTGCGGATGTAGCCCTGGCCGATCTTGCGGCGCAGGTTCGAGATGTGCACCTCGAGCGAGTTGCTGCCGATGCCCGGGCCGCCCGGCAGCACCTGTTCCTCCATCACGCGGCGCGTGACCACGCGACCGGTGCGCTTGAGCAGCAGCGCGAGCAGGTCGAACTCGCAGCGCGAGAGCTCCACCTGCTGGCCGTCGACCAGCACGCCGCGCGTGGGCTCGTGCAGCGCCAGGCCGCGCATGCGGATGGTCTCGTCGTCGAAGCCGTAGCTGCGGCGCGCGAGCGCGCGCACGCGCGACAGCAGCTCGGCCAGCGCGAAGGGCTTGACCAGGTAGTCGTCGGCGCCGTCGTCGAGGCTGCGCAGCCGGTCGTTGAGCGCGTCGCGCGCGCTGAGCACGAGCACCGGCAGGATCTGGCGCTCGCGGCGCAGGCGCAGCAGCAGTTCGATGCCGTCGCCGTCGGGCAGGCCGAGGTCGAGCAGCACCATGTCGAAGGCACCGCTGTCGAGGGTGCGGATGGCATCGTCGAGACGGCGCACCCAGACCACGTCCATGCCCTGGTTGGCGAGCGCGATGCGCACGCCGTTGCCGAGTTCGAGGTCGTCCTCCACGAGCAAAAGATTCATGACAGTCTCCGTGCGGTGCGCCGCCCGGCACCTGGGGAGCCGGAAGTATCTGCCAAGCGGCCTTCGAAGACTTCAGGATTCCTTCATGAAGGCCACAGCCGCGCTTCAGGTCGGTTGCCCACACTGCGCGCCATGCCCCGGTTCCACCCCCTCTTCTTTCCGCCGCGGCGCGCCTTCCTGCGCGCCGCGCTGGCCTGGCCCTCGGCCGTCTCGCTCTCGGGCCTCGGCGGCCTCGTCACCCTCGGCGGCTGCGGCGGCAGCAGCCATCCGGTCGCCCCGCAGGCCAGTGCGCCCGCCGGCCCGATCGTGGTGTCGGTGACCGACCGGCGCGTGAAGGTGGCGCACGATGTCTCGCTGCATGTGCGCGACTGGCAATGCGACAACTGCCGCGGCCCGGCCATCGTGCTGCTGCCGGGGCTGGGCGCCAATGCCTACGTCTTCGACGGCCTGGCCCATGCGCTCGCGCCGCGCTCGCGCGTGATCGCGGTGAGCCGCCGCGGCTACGGCCAGTCGGACAAGCCGCTGCCGGTGCGCACCGCCACCGAGCACTACGAGGTCGACACTCTGGTGGCCGACCTGCATGCGCTGCTCGACGGCCTCGGGCTCGACCGCGTGGTGCTCGCGGGCCATTCGATCGCGGGCAACGAGCTCACGCGCTTCGCGGGCCGGCATCCGCAGCGCGTGCGCGGGCTGGTCTACCTCGATGCCACCTTCGACCACACGCGCAACCCCGGCACCGGCGGCCTGCCCGTGCCAGACAACCGGCTGTTTCGCGAACCGGTGCCGAACGAGGAGGACGGCGCCTCTATGGAGGCGGCGATCGCCTATGCGCGGCGCACGGTGCGCCACTGGTCGGCGCCGCTGGAGGCCAACCTGCGCGACCAGCTCGACCCACGGCCCGACGGCAGCGTGCGCCTCAACACGCCCGCCGCCGTGGCCGACGCGATGGACACCGCCAGCCATTCCTTCTCGCCCGACTACGCGCCGGTGCGAGCGCCCGCTCTCGTCGTGACCGCCATGCCGGGGGACATCCGCGACATCTTCCCCGCGCTGCCCGAGACGCTGGACGATGCCACGCAAAAGGACGCGGCCGCCTACCTGCGCGCGATCCGCTACGTGCGCGTCGACGACGCGGCCCGCCTGATGGCGGCGCTGAAGACTCGCCACCAGCTCGTGCTCGAGGACGCCTGCCACGGCGACTTCTTCATCGAGCGCGAGGCCGAGCTGGTGCGCGCCATCGAGGCGATGCGCTGGGCCTGAGGGCCGGCCGGCGATGTCAGGCCGGCGCGCGCAGCAGCTTGATCAGCGCCGCCAGTTCCTCGCCGCCGAGCCCCGCGGCATCGGCGCGCTGAAACAGGCCGGCCGCGAAGGCCGGGAACTCGCTGTTGATGCCGCTCTCGCGCGCCGTCTGCAGGATGCGCTGCGTGGCCTCGACCGAGATCCGCATCGGGCTCTGCGAGATCTTGAAGTCGCCCGACTGGATGACCGCGCCCTCGTGCTGCAGGAAGCTCGCGAAGGTCGGCATGATGCCCGCGACGATGCGTCCGAACTCGGCCACGTCGAAGCCCTCCGACTCGGCCACGCGCGCGCCGTGCAGGAAGCCCAGCATCGTGCCGTAGATGGTCGAGAGCGTCGCGAGGTCCATGGCCGCGGCGTTGCTGATCTTCTCGCCGAGGTAGACGATGCCGCCGCCGAGCACCGCGAGCAGCGGCTCGACGGCACGGAACACCTGCTCGTCGCCCGACATCAGGATCGGCGTGTCGCCCTTGCCCATCTGCTCGGGCGCGGCCTGGATCGCGCCCTCGAGGAAGGTGGCGCCGTGGCGCTGCGCCCAGGCCTGCGCATCGCGCGCATCGCGCGGGCTGCCGGTCGTGAGCTGCACCAGCAGGCGGCCGTCCATCGCGGCCGCCCCCCCCGCGGCGCCGAGGATCGCGTCGGCCGCGCGGTAGTCGTAGACGCACATCAGCACCACGCGGCTCGCGCGCACCGCGGCGGCGGCGCTGTCGGCCAGCACCGCGCCCTGGGCGACCAGCGGCGCGGCCTTGTCGGCGCTGCGGTTCCATATCGTGACTTCGTGGCCCTGTTCGAGGTAGAGGCGCGCGATGGTGGCGCCCATCGCGCCGAGGCCGATGACGGTGATCTTCTGCTTGCTGCTCATGGGGTGTTTCCGAAAAGGATTGACGATGGCCGCATGGTAGAAATCGCACCTCCCGATGGTCAAGTACCTACGATAAAGTGCGGTACTTACCAAAATGTCAGTATTGGAGAAGGCATGGCAGCGAAGAAGCCCTACGTCTGCGGCATCGGCCCCGCGTTCGAAGTCATCGGCGGGAAATGGAAAGCGCTGATCCTCTGGGAGCTGCACCTGCAGCCGCGCCGCTTCGGCGAGCTGCGGCGCATGCTGCCGGGCATCAGCGAGAAGATGCTGATCCAGCAGCTGCGCGAGCTCGAGACCGACGGCGTGGTCGCGCGCGAGGTGTTCCACGAGGTGCCGCCGCGCGTCGAGTATTCGGAGACCAAACTGGGTGCCACGCTCAACGCGGCGCTCGGCCCGCTCGCCGATTGGGGCGACCGCTACGCCAAGCGCGTGGAGGCGGCGCGCAAGCAGTCGGAAGCGGCCAGGCAGGGCTGATGGAGATCGGATGACAACGACGCTGAACGACCCGGCGCGCCGCAACGCGCTGGCCACGATGATCGCGATGGCCCTGCCATGGGGCAGCGCGCGCGCCGACGAGGGCTGCTCGGTCCGCGCCGCCTATGCCGGCCCGCCGCGGCGCTCCGCGCCCGATGCGGTCTGGCAGCGCGACTTCGGCCGCGCGATCGACGGCGAGCTGCCCGCCGACCTGCAGAAGAGCCTCGGCGATGCGCTCGACAAAATGCTGCAGCACGTGCCGGCCGCGAGCGTGGCGGTCGCGCTCCCCGGCGAAGGCAGCTGGCGGGCAACCCGCGGCCTGGCGCGCACCGAGCCGCGCGAGCCGGTCCGGCCCGATCAGGGCTTCCAGGTCGCGAGCACCGCCAAGACGCTGACCGCCGCGATCGTGCTGCAGCTCGTGGAGGAACGCCGGCTCGCGCTCGGCGACAGCATCGAGCGCTGGTTCCCCGAGGCGCCCAACGCCGGGTTCGTCACCATCGAGCACCTGCTGCGCCACACCAGCGGCCTCGTGAGCTTCAATGCGCTGCCCGACTTCGGCACGAAGTACCGGCCACCCGCGGAGATCATCGCCATGGGCCTCGCGCAGAAACCGCAGTTCTGCCCCGGCACGAACTGGAGCTACAGCAACACCGGCTACGCGATGCTCGGCGCCATCGTCGAACGGCTCGAGGGCGCATCCTTCGAGCAGGTGCTGGCGAAGCGGCTGGTCGGCCCGCTCGCGCTCACGCACACCACGATGCGCCGACCCGGCGTCGAACTGCCCGTGGTCAGCGGCCACGCGGGCGGCCGACCGGTCGAGGCGCCCGACCAGTACGCCACGCCCTATGCCGCGGGCGCGCTGGCCTCGACCGCGGGCGACCTCGTGCGCTTCTGGCATGCGCTGCTCGGCGGCCGGGTGCTGCCGCCGGCCACGGTGCGGCGCATGTTCGGCGACATGCCCGCGATGCTCGGCCCCTACAGCGGCGGCAATGCCTCGTACGGCATGGGCGTGCAGCTCTACGACGTGCCCGACGGGCCGGGCCTGATGCTGGGCCACAGCGGCGGCATCGAGGGCTTCACGAGCGTGGTCGCCTACGTGCCGGCCGACGACCTCTACGTCGCCGTGTCCTTCAACGAGAAGAAGGTGCCGGCCGAGGCCGGCCTGTGGTCGCTGCTGCGCGCGGTGCGGGCCTGGCGCGTGCTGCGCTGACCGCCCCCGGGTTCAGGCCGCCCAGTTCGTCTGGATCTCGGTCTTCACCTCGGTCATGAGCTTGTGCACCGGGCACTTGCCCGCCACGCGCAGCAGCTCGTCGCGCTGTGCGTCGGTGAGGTTGCCGCTCACGCGCAACGTCGAGTCGAGCCGGTAGATGCCCTTGCGCTCCTCGCTGTCGTCGCGGTCGACCACGACCTCGATGTCCTCGACCGGGATGCCCTTGCGGCGCGCGTAGATCAGCACGGTGAGCGCCTTGCAGGCGGCCAGCGAGGCGTCGTAGAGGTCGTGCGGCTCGGGGCCCTCGTCGTTGCCGCCGCCAGCGGGCGAGGCATCGACCGCGATCTCGTGGTTGCGGATCTTGAGGATGTGGCGCGTGCCGGTGGTGCCGTCGCGGCGGATCGAGATGCTCATGGCGGTGTCCTTGGGGTGGAGTAGAGGTTCAGGAAAGCAGCGGCTTCACGTAGAGGATGGTCGTGAAGCCGCTGTGCCATTCGAGGTCGGGATAGCGGTCGGCCTCGCGATAGCCGAGCGCGAGGTAGAAGCCCTGGCTCGCGGTGTTGAAGGTGTCGGTCTCGAGCCGCGCGCGCTCGATGCCGTCGGCGCGCATGCCGGCTTCGGCGAAGGCCATGAGGGCGCGCGCGATGCCCTTGCGCCGATGCGCCGCGGGCACGTGCAGCGCCTGCACGAAGTCGTGCTGCCAATGGACCATGCCGACCACCTCGCCGCCGATCTCGGCGACGAAGAACTCGGGCCCCATCTCGTCGATGTAGCCCACGGGCTCGCCGCTCTCGCAGTAGCCGCGCGCGGCCTCGGGCGTGAGCTGCGGCAGCCAGGTGCTCGCGAAGGTGTCGTCGAGGATGGCCTTGACGGCGTCGAAGTCGTCGAGGCGCCAGGGGCGGATGGTGATCGGGTCTGGGGACATGGGCGCGCGATGGTAGCCGTGCCTTCAGCGGTCGGTGGCGAGCATCAGGGTTTCCTTGATCTCCTCCATGACCACGTAGCTGTGCGACTCGGCCGCCACCGGCAGCTTCTTGAGGATGTCGCCGAGCAGGTGGCGGTATTCGCTCATGCCGCTCAGGCGCGCCTTCACGAGGTAGTCGAAGCTGCCCGACACGAGGTGGCATTCGAGCACCTCGGGCATGTGCAGCAGCTCCTGCCTGACCTTGTCGAACACGTCGCCCGACTTGGCCGAGAGCTTGATCTCGACGAACACCAAGAGCGTCTTGCCCAGCGCCTCGGGCGACACGCGCGCGTGGTAGCCGCTGATGACGCCGTCGCGCTCCATGCGCTTGACGCGCTCGGCGCAGGGCGAGGCCGAGAGGCCGATGCGCTCGGCCAGTTCGGTCATGGAAATGCGGCCCTGGCGCTGCAGCAGGTCGAGGATCTTGCGGTCGATTCGGTCGAGCTCGGGCACTTTCACTCCGCGCGGCGCATAGGAAGGTTCTACACAGGGGATTCCGCTGCCGAACGCTTGAAAACAGTGGAATCCACTTCATTCTGACGCATAAATTCTCATCATTCCATTCGAATCAGCGGATACACCATGAAAGTCATCGTTCTGGGCGGCGGCGTGATCGGCACCACCACGGCCTACTACCTCGCGCGCTCGGGCGCCGACGTCACCCTGCTCGACCGGCAGGCCGGTCCGGCCGAGGAAACCAGCTTCGGCAACGCGGGCCAGGTGTCGCCCGGCTACTCCACGCCCTGGGCCGCGCCCGGCATTCCGCTGAAGGCGATCAAGTGGATGTTCCAGAAGCATGCGCCGCTGTCGATCCGCCCCGACGGCACGCTGTTCCAGCTGCGCTGGATGGCGCAGATGCTGCGCAACTGCTCGCCCGAGCGCTATGCGATCAACAAGGAACGCATGATGCGGGTGGCCGAGTACAGCCGCGGCTGCCTGCAGGCGCTGCGCGCCGAGACCGGCCTGCAGTACGAGCACCGCACCGGCGGCACCTTGCAGCTGTTCCGCACGCAGGCGCAGCTCGACGCGGTGCAGCGCGACATCGCGGTGCTCGAGGAATGCGGCGTGCCCTACGAACTGCTCGACCGCGATGCGCTGGCACGCGTCGAACCCGCGCTGGCCGGCGCGCGCGACCGCCTCGCGGGCGGCCTGCGGCTACCGAACGACGAGACCGGCGACTGCCACCTGTTCACGCGCGGCCTGGCCGAGATCGCGCGCGGCCTGGGCGTGGACTTCCGCTTCGGCCAAAGCATCGAGGCGCTCGAGACCGAGGGCGGCCGCATCAGCGGCGTGCGCACCACGGCCGGCAAGGTGCTCACGGCCGACCGCTACGTGATGGCCTTCGGCAGCTACTCGCGCGCGGCCATCGCCTCGCTGGGCCTCGACATTCCCGTCTACCCGGTCAAGGGCTATTCGCTCACGGTGCCGCTGATCGACGAATCGCTGGCGCCGCAATCGACCGTGCTCGACGAGACCTACAAGGTGGCCGTCACGCGCTTCGACAACCGCATCCGCGTGGGCGGCATGGCCGAGCTCTCGGGCTTCGACCTGCGCCTGAACCCGCAGCGCCGCGCCACGCTCGAGAAGGTGGTGAGCGACCTGTTCCCGGGCGGCGACCTGCCGCGCGCGAGCTTCTGGACCGGCCTGCGCCCGATGACGCCCGACAGCACCCCGATCGTCGGCGCCACGCGCTACCCTAACCTGTTCCTCAACACCGGCCACGGCACCCTGGGCTGGACCATGGCCTGCGGCTCGGGCAAGCTGATCTCCGACATCGTGACCGGCCAGCGGCCCGAGATCCGCACCGACGGGCTCGCGATGGACCGCTACGAGCAGGGGTCGCAGCGTATGCCTCAACCGCGCCCGGCCTCTGCGACGGCCTGAGAAAGCGGACTTCCGGACGCAGAGGACGCGAAGGTTTCGCGAAGGGCGCAAAACAATTCAATAAAAAATTGGTTTTCCTTTCGCGTCCTCTGCGAAACCTTCGCGTCCTCTGCGTCCGGCTGCCCGATCCCGTTTTTCAGGCGGCCTTCGCAACCGTCACGCCGCTGTCCATCCCCCGGTACACCTCGGCCTCGCCATGCCGCGCGAGCAGCTGCATCAGGTGCTTGCGGATCAGCATGCCCGGGCGATCCGACTCCATCGAGTACTCGACGCCGCGCCGGCGCGTGTCGACCAGCGCATCGGGATCGGTCGACTCGAGGATGTCCTTGTCCTCGCGCGTGATCTCCTCGTCGAAGGCGATCAGCATCGAGGCCGGGCAGTCGGCCTCGGTGTCGTTGCGGAACAGCCATTGGCACAGCTGCATGCGGTGGTCGTCGATCGGCGTGAAGCAGTTGATGATGATGTGGCGGATGCCGCTCGGGTACTCGATGTCGAGGCGGCGCGAGAACGGCAGGAAATAGGCATTGCGCATGTGGCGCGTGGTGATGGGATCGCTCACGCCGCTGATCGCATGGAATTTCGCGGGATTGGTCGCCTCGATGACGGTCTCCGCGTGGAAGCCCGCCTCGTTCTCCACCAGCTCGTACCGGCTCGGCTTCGGGCTCGCGGCCACGCCGAAGGTGGCGCGGTGCACGAAGCTGAAGTGCGAGTTGTCGAAGGAGTTCTCGAGCGCGCGCAGCGGACTGGTCCGCCACTCCTCGTGGAACTGGAAGATGGTGCGGTAGCCCGGATCGTCGAACTCGGGAATGGCCGGGATGTCGGCGATCGGCTCCTCGAGCGCGACCCAGGCATAGCCATGGCGCGCGGTGCAGCGGTAGGCCGTGGTGCGGTAGTCGGGCGGAATCGGCCGCTCGGGGTCGTACTGCGGGATGCGGATGACCTGGCCGCCGCGGTCGTAGGTCCAGCCGTGGTAGCCGCACTGGATCGCGCCCTGAGCGCACGCCTGGCCCGCGCCGTCGACGCACCAGCCCTTGGAGAGCTTCGCGGTGCGGTGGCAGCAGCGGTCGCGCAGCGCGGCCGGCTGGCCCTCGGCGTCGAGGAAGAGAACGATGTCCTCGCCGAGCAGCCGGAAGGGCCTGGGCCCCTGGGCCAGGTCGGCGAGCGGCATGACGGCATGCCAGAACTTGCGGAAGACGGGTTGACGGGTGACGAGCATGCGTGGGACTCCTTCTGCGTTGCATGTCCGCGCACGACCAGCGATGCGCGGGGACGAACCGAAGAGCAATTTCCCGTCGCGGCCGGCTTCGCCAGGGGGTGGGACGAAGGCCGGTGGACTGAACGCTTCTACTCTGCGCCTTGCCCGATGCAAGTTGCGCGCCCGCATTGTGTCGCGCGGGCGATCCACCGTGCGCAATGCCCGAGCGCGCCGCCTTGGCATGCGGCATGCATTCCACGCCGCCGAGAGTAGAAGCGTTCAGCGGCAGATGCACCATCGAAGTGCGCCGCCCGGAAATTGCTCTTGCAGCGCCCGCGCCATGGCCCGCCGTTCAGGCGGTCATGATGCGGTCACCAGGACATCCGATCCGAGACAAACGAAACTGCCGCCCCGCCGCGGCGAACGCACGCCCTCTTTCCACGCATGAACTTCAGCGACACCCCATCCCCCTCCTTCCCCGCCGAAACCGCGCTCGACGAACGCGACGGCCGCTACCTGCGCAAGGCCATCGTCTGGTCGCACCTCGCGCGCCGGCGCGGCAACCGGCCCTTCGGTTCCGTCATCGTCTCGGCCGCGGGCGAGGTGATCGCCGAGGCCTACAACAACACCGGCGAGACCGGCGACTGCACCGGCCATGCCGAGACCAACGCGATCCGCGCGCTCGCGGGCTGCGGCATCTCGCGCGAGGAACTGGCCGGCGCCACGCTCTATGCCTCGGGCGAGCCCTGCGTGATGTGCGCGGGCGCGATCTTCTGGTCGAACATCGGCCGCGTGGTGTTCGGCATCGACGCCGAGCGGCTGCGCGTGTTCCGCGGCGAGCGGCAGGACCAGCGCGATGCCGAGCTGTCGTGCCGCGACGTGTTCCGCGTCTCGCCGCACCCGATCGAATGCATCGGCCCGGCGCTGGTCGACGAGGCCAGCGCCGCGCACGACGGCGCCTGGAAGAGCTGACGCGGCACATAGACTCCCCGCATGCCCTGGCACGCCCGCCTCCATCTTTCCTACCGCCACGAAGCCGACCGCACCGTCGCCCGCTTCCGCCACGACGGCCCGCTGCGCATCCTGCAGAGCCTCTACCCCGAGGGCGGTGCCGTCTGCCACAACGTGCTGGTGCATCCGCCGGGCGGGCTGGTGGGCGGCGACACGCTCGAGATCGAGGTCGAGGCCGCCGCCGGCAGCCATGGCCTGGTGACCACGCCCGGCGCCTCGCGCTTCTACCGCAGCGAGGGCGAGCGCGCGGTGCAGCGCACCCGGCTGCGGCTGGCGGCCGGCGCGCGGCTCGAATGGCTGCCGCTCGAGGCCATCTGCTACAGCGGCTGCGTGGCCGAGAACCGCATCGCCATCGAGGCCGAACCCGGCGCCGAGATGGTCGGCTGGGACGTGGCGGCGCTGGGCCTGCCGCATGCGCACCAGCCCTTCGAGCGCGGCAGCCTGCTGCAGCACATCGAGGCGCCCGGCGTGTGGCTCGAGCGCGGCCGCATCGACGCGGCCGACCAGAGGCTGCTGCAAAGCCCGCTGGGCCTGGGCGGCCACCGCTGCCTGGCCTCGCTGTTCTACGTGGCGGGGACGCCGGCCGCGCGCGCCCGGCGCGAGGCACTGCTCGCGCTCGCACGCGAACGCATCGAGGCCCAGGGCCTGGCCGGCAGCGCCGGCGCCACCAGCCCGCATGCCGAGGTGGTGGTGCTGCGCGTGCTCGCGCCGGTGGTCGAACCCGCGATGCGGCTGCTGCGCCAGGTGTGGCAGGACTGGCGCGCCGAGCTCTGGTCGCTGCCGGCCGCCACGCCGCGCATCTGGTCGACCTGAAGACCCCCGCCGCGGCGGCGGCGCTAAGGCTTTCGGCTACAGTCCCGCACCTCCCGCCTCACGACCCGCCGCCAGAGTGACCCTCCGAAAATCCGCTCGCAGCCTGGTCGTGCGCCTCCTCGTGATGGGGCTGGTGATGGCGATCATCGGCACCGCCGCCAGCTACATCCAGCTCAGCCGCTTCCTGCGCGAGGACCTGACGCAGTCGGTGGCCTCGCAGCAGACCGCGCTGGCCGCCTACGTGGCGCGCGACGTCGACAACTACCTGGTGGAGCGCCTTGCCTTCCTCGAGCGGCTGGCGCAGGCCGTGCCGCCCGAGCTGCTGGCGCAGCCCACGCCGCTGCACGCCTGGCTCGCGGAGCGCGGCGCGCTGAACCCGCTGTTCCCGCTCGGCCTGGCGCTCGCCACGCCCGACGGCAGGCGGCTCGACCAGGACGGGCAGTTTTCGACCGAGGCGCTGGAATTCGCCGCCGCGCGCGCCGGCCGGCGCGCGGTGGGCCGGGCGCAGGCGACGGCGGCGCATCACGCGGCCCTGCCCATGGCCGTGCCGCTGCGCGACGGCCGTGGCGAAGTGGTGGCCGTGCTGCTCGGCACCGCCGACCTCACGGCCGACGGCCTGCTCGACCACCTGCTGGAAGGCCGCGTGGGCCAGGCCGGCGGCATCCTCGTGATCTCGCCGCGCGACCGGCTCTTCGTCGCCTCGACCGACGCGACGATGATGCTGACCCCCACGCCGCCCGACGGCGTGAACCCGCTGCACGACCGCGCAATGGCGGGCTACCGCGGCAGCGGCACGACGCGCAACGCCCGCGGCATCGACGAGATCTCGGCCATCGCCTCGGTGCCGACGGCCGGCTGGTTCGTGGTCGCGCGGCTGCCGGTGGCGGAGGCGCTCGCGCCGGTGGCGCGCATGCAGGCCTTCATCCTGCGGCAGCGCGCGCCGGCCGTGACGATGGTGCTGATCGTGATCGGCCTGATCATGGCCTGGCTGCTGCGCCCGCTGCTGCGTGCCGCCGACCAGGCCGACCGCATGACGCGCGGCGAGCTGCCGCTGGCGCCGCTGCGCGTGGTGCGCGACGACGAGATCGGCCACCTGACGCAGGCCTTCAACCGGCTGCTGGCCAAGCTGGTCGACAACCAGCAGGCGCTGGCACGGCTGGCCCACCACGACACGCTGACCGGCCTGCCCAACCGCAAGCTGCTCGACGAGCGGTTGCAGCAGGCGCTGGCCCATGCCGCGCGCCACGGGCAGCCGGTGGCGGTGCTCTACCTCGATCTCGACGGCTTCAAGCAGCTCAACGACACCCTGGGCCACGAGGCCGGCGACCTCGCGCTGCGCGAGATCGCGCGCCGGCTGCAGGCGCTGGTGCGGCAGACGGACACCGTGGCGCGCATCGGCGGCGACGAGTTCGTGCTGCTCGCCACCGGCCTCGTGGAGCCCGCGGAACAGGGCGCGCAGGTGTTGGCGCAGCGCTGCATCGCGGCGATCGCCGAGCCGCTGCAGCTGGCACGCGCGCGCACGCTGATCGGCGTGTCGGTGGGCATCGCGCTGGGCCGTGGCGGCGAGACGCCGCGCGACCTGCTCGCGGCCGCCGACCAGGCGATGTACCGCGCCAAGCAGGACGGCCACGCCGTACCCGCGGCGCGCTGAACGCGCCCGCGCCGCTCAGCCCCGGGTTCAGCCCGCCGCGTCGGTGCGCGGCAGCCGCAGGTGCTTCTTCAGGTGCTCGAACACCTGCCGCGTGACCGGGTTCACCACGTGGCTGCGCACGTAGAGGTGGTAGGCCAGGTCGGGCAGCCGCGGCATGCCGTCGCCCACGCCGAGCACGCGCAGGCCCGCGTCGAGCTGCTCCACGCCGCGCGCCGTCACGCCGAGTCCCGCGCGCAGCGCCGCCTTGATGCCGATCAGGCTCGAGGAGGTGTAGCGCGGCGTCCAGGGCACGCCGGCCGCGTCGAGCGCCTCGTGGCCGATGCGCCGGAAGATGCTGGGCCCGTCGGCCATGATCAGCGGCACCGGCTTCGCCGGGTCGTGCACGTAGCCCGCGGCGCACAGCCACACGGTCGGCGAGTTGCGCAGCACCACGCCCTCGAACTGGGTGTCGATGCGGTTCGAGATGATCATGTCGACCTCGCCGCGCTTGAGCGAGGTCATGAGGTAGGGGCTGCGCGCCACGTGGATGTCGAGCTGCAGCAGCGGCGAGGTGCGCGCCACCTCGGTCAGCAGCAGCGGCAGCATGGTCTCGGCCACGTCGTGCGGCGCGCCGATGCGCAGGTTGCCCTCGAGCTGGCCCTCGCGCAGGCTGCGCAGCGCCTCGTCGTTGAGCGCCAGCAGGTGGTGCGCATAGTTGAGCAGGCGCTGGCCGTGCTCGGTCAGCCGCTTCTGCCGGCCCTGCCTGGCGAACAGCGGATGGCCGATCTGCTCCTCGAGCCGCTGCATCTGCTGCGTGACCGCGGACTGCGTGCGGTCCAGGTGCACCGCCGCGGCGGCGAAGCTGCGATGGGTGACGACGGCGGCGAGCGTGCGCAGCAGTTCGAGGTCGAGCGTGGGCATTCATTAATTTTATTGATGTGTTTTGCGCCCGTGCTGGATTGTTCGGCGCCGCCGGGCTCACTACAGTGGCTGCACAGAAATCGGGCAGCCCCACAGGAGAAACCGCATGAGCACCGCATCCGTTCCACGCCGCGAAGCCGTCGAGACGGCCATCGCCAGCATGAAGACATCCATCGCCAACGGTGAACCGACGCGCGAGAAGCTGGCCGAGGTGCTCGAAGCGCTGCAGGGCCTGGCCGCCCGCACCGACTACTGGCAGGCCGGCGACTACCCGCCGCCCGAGCCCGGCGAGCACCAGGCGCGCTACCTGATCGCCGAGGACGCCGACCAGAGCTACGCGCTCTATCTCAACGTGATGCGCCCGGGCAAGCGCATCGTGCCGCACAACCACACGACCTGGGCCTGCATCGCCGCGGTGGAAGGCACCGAGCACAACCGCGTCTACCGGCGGCTGGACGACGGCTCGGTGCCCGGCGTGGGCCGGCTCGAGGAGACCGCGCTGGTGGTGGTCGCGCCCGGCGCCGGCATCGCGCTGATGCCCGAGGACATCCACTCGGTGGAGATCCAGGGCGAGCAGACCATCCGCCACCTGCACATGTACGGCCGCGCGCTCGAGACGCTGGACCGCCGCACCGCCTACGACCTCGCGGCCGGCACCTGCCAGACCATGGGCATCGGCGTGCAGACGCGGCGCTGAACCGGCTCCCCCGCTTTCTTCCTTTTCGCTTTCCCCATGACCTCCATCGACCCGAAGACCCTCAAGCGCTGGCTGCACGACGGCGGCGAGATCGCGCTGCTCGACGTGCGCGAGCACGGCCAGTACGGCGAGTCGCACCTGTTCCTCGGCGTGCCGCTGCCCTTCAGCCGGCTCGAGCTCGATGCGCCGCGCCTGCTGCCGCGCCGCGGCGTGCGCGTCGTGACCTATGACGGGGGCGACGAGGAGAGCCGGGGCGTCGCTCATCGCGCGGCCGAACGCCTGCGGGCGCTCGGCTACGGCGACGTGCACGTGCTCGAAGGCGGCACGCGCGCCTGGCAGGCCGCGGGCCATGTGCTGTTCGCGGGCGTGAACCTGCCCTCGAAGACCTTCGGCGAACTGGCCGAGGAGGCCTATCACACGCCGCGCATCGGCGCCGACGAACTCGCCGCCATGCTCGCGCGCCGCGACGACGTGGTGGTGCTCGACGGCCGGCCCGTGAGCGAGTTCTTCAAGATGAACATCCCGGGCGCGACCTGCTGCCCCAACGGCGAGCTCGCCTACCGCGTGCGCCGGCTCGTGCCCGATGAGCGCACGACCATCGTCGTCAACTGCGCGGGCCGCACGCGCAGCATCATCGGCGCGCAGACGCTGATCAACCTCGGCGTTCCGAACCCGGTCTATGCGCTGGAGAACGGCACGCAGGGCTGGTACCTGGCCGACCATGCGCTCGCGCACGGCGGCACCGAGCGCTATGCCGACGACAGCGGCAACAACGAGCTGCGCGGCGCCGCGCAGGCGCTGGCCGCGCGCTTCGGCGCGCCCACGGTCGACGCGCGCACGGTCCGCGACTGGGCCGGCGACGCGGGCCGCAGCCTGTTCCTGTGCGACGTGCGCACGCCCGAGGAATTCGCGGCCGGCAGCCTGCCCGGCGCGCAGCACACGCCGGGCGGGCAACTGCTGCAGGCGGCCGACCAGTACCTGGGCGTGCGCGGCGCGCGGCTGGTGCTGTTCGACAGCGACGGCGTGCGCGCGCCCACGGTCGCGAGCTGGCTGCGCCAGATGGGCCACGACGCGAGCGTGCTCGAGGGCGGGCTCGCGAGCGGGCTGGCGCTCGAGGCAGTGACCGCACCCGCGCCGAAGCCGCTCGTCACGATCGATGCGCACGCGCTGTCGGCGCGCATCGAGAGCGGCGAGGTCGCGCTGGTCGACCTGCGCCCGGGCATGGCGTTCCGCGCCGGCCACATCGCGGGCGCGCGCTGGTCGATCCGGCCGCGGCTGGCCGACGACCTGCGCGGCGAAACGCGCCAGTTGGTGCTGGTGGCCGACGATCCGGCGCTCGCCGCCTGGGCCGTCGCCTCCGAACTCGCGGACCACGCGGCGCCGCTGCTGCTCGAGGGCGGCATGGCCGCATGGCGCGCCGCCGGGCTGCCGCTCGAGGCCACGCCCGCGCTGCCCAGCGATGCCGACTGCATCGACTACCTGTTCTTCGTGCACGACCGCCACGACGGCAACAAGGAGGCCGCGCGCCGCTACCTCGCCTGGGAGACCGGCCTGGTCGCACAGCTCGACGCGCAGGAGCGCGCCGCCTTCCGATTGCCGGGCGCGCCGCACGCGTAGCCCTCGCCCCCGTTCCTCGCCAGTCCACGGACCGCGGCTTCGCGCCACGGTCCGGCCTTCGCTCGTCCTCGTTCGTTCCGTCCAGGAGTTCACCATGTCGACTGCATCCGGCCTTTCCCCGCACCGTCCGTCCCGCCTGCGCCGCGCGCGCTGGCTGCTCGCCGCGGCCTGGAGCGCCACGCTCGTGCTGCAGGGCGCGGCGGCCGACCCGCTGCCCGCGCGCAACGGCTACCCCACGCAGCCGATCCGCTTCGTCTCGCCGTTCCCGCCCGGCGGCGGCAACGACGCCACCGCGCGCCTGGTGACCACGCGCCTGGCCGAGATCACGGGCCAGCCGGCCGTGGTCGACAACCGCGGCGGCGCGGGCGGCAACATCGGCGCCAAGGCGGTGGCCGATGCCAGGGCCGACGGCTACACCGTGCTGACCTCGCAGGTCTCGATCATGGCGGTGAACCCCGCGCTGTACGCGGCGCCGGGCTTCGACCCGGTCAAGAACTTCGTGCCGATCACGCAGATCAACGCGGCGCCGCTCGCGCTGGTGGTGGAGGCGAACTCGCCGCTCAAGTCCTTCGCCGACCTGGCCGCGAAGGCCAAGGCCAGCCCCGGCAAGCTCACCTATGCCACGCCGGGCAACGGCACGCTCTCGCACCTGGTCGGCGTGGTGCTGCAGAAGGACAACGGCGTCGACATGACGCACGTGCCCTACAAGGGCGCCGGCCCCGCGCTCACCGACCTGCTCGGCGGCCAGGTCGACGTGCTCGTGACCTCCACTGCCTCGGTCGCGGGCATGGTGCAAAGCGGCAAGCTGCGCGTGCTGGCCGTGACCAGCCCGCGCCGCATCGGCGTGTTCGCGAAGGCGCCCACGCTCGAGGAACTCGGCTATGCCAATGCGCGCTTCGAGGACTGGTACGGCTTCTTCGCGCCGGCCGGCACGCCGCCCGAGCGCGTGGCCTATCTCAACGAGGCAATCGTGCGCACCCTGCACCTGCCCGAGGTGAACAGGCAGGTGACCGACGGCGGCAGCGAGGTGGTCGCGAACACACCCGAGGCCTTCGCGGCGCAGCTCAGGCAGGACATCGAACGCTGGTCGCGCATCGTGAAGCTGTCGGGCGCGCGCGCCGACTAGCATCGGCGAACGCCTCCACGACAGAGAAGAAGCCCATGCCCGCCTCGCCCACCGATCCCTCCGGCCTGTCCCTCGAAACCCGCATCGCCCACCTCGGCAAGCACCCCGCCCATGCGGGCGGCGCGCCGGTCAACCCGCCGCTGGTGCGCGCCAGCACGGTGGTGTTCGACAGCGTGGCCGCGATGCGCGACGCCCGCGCGCGGCGCGGCGAGGAGCGCGTCTTCAGCTACGGCGCGCGCGGCACGCCCACCACCTTCGCGCTCGAGGATGCGGTGAGCGAGCTCGAGGGCGGCTACCGCACGCGGCTCTTTCCCACCGGCCTCGCGGCCATCGGCATGGTGCTGCTGTCCTACCTCAAGCCGGGCGACCACGTGCTGATGTCCGACAGCGTCTACGAGCCGGCGCGCCAGCTGGTGCATTCCTTCCTCGATCCCTACGGCATCCGCTGCAGCTTCTTCGCGGCCGACGGCAGCGGCATCGAGGCGCTGTTCGAGCCCGCCACGCGGCTGGTCTACGCCGAGTGCCCGGGCTCGCTGGTCTACGAGATGTGCGACCTGCCGAAGCTGGCCGCGCTCGCGCATGCGCGCGGCGCGCTGCTGGCGGCCGACAACACCTGGGGCTCGGGCCTGCAGTACCGCCCGCTCGCGCTCGGCGCCGACATCTCGCTGATGGCCGCCACCAAGTACCTCTCGGGCCACTCCGACGTGATGATGGGCACGGTGGCGACCACGCGCGAGGCCTGGCGCGCGCTCAACGAGCGCTGCGACGCCTTCGGCATGACCGTGAGCCCCGACGACGCCTGGCTGGTGCTGCGCGGCATCCGCACGCTGTCGGCGCGGCTGCGCCTGCACGAGCAGCATGCGCTCGAGGTCGCGCGCTGGCTGCAGGCGCGACCCGAGGTCGCGACCGTGTTCTGCCCCGCGCTGCCCACGCACCCCGGGCACGATCTCTGGCGGCGCGACTGCAGCGGCACCAACGGGCTGCTGTCCTTCGAGCTGCGGCCGGAGATCGCGCCGGCCGCGGTCGAGCGGCTGGTCGACGCGCTCTCGCTGTTCGGGCGCGGCTCGTCCTGGGGCGGCTACGAGAGCCTCGTGGCCTGGGCCAACATGCGCGCGGCGCGCAGCGTGAGCGACTGGAGCGCGCGCGGCGCAGTGGTGCGGCTGCACGTCGGGCTCGAGGCGCCGGCCGACCTGGTGGCCGACCTCGGCCGCGGCTTCGCGGCCGCCGGGGCCGGCGAGGCCGGCTGAGGGCGCCGGGCCGCGTTCCCGCGCCCAGGCGGGCCGATCGGCTTTGTCAGCATCTGTTTCCTTTCCGCGGCTTCGGCGGCGCGGAACAGGGCCGCGAGAGCGCCGCCCGCACCCCGGCAGCCACCGCCGGTCACCAGGACGTGAAAAAAGCCCCTGCTCCGGGCAACAATTAGTGACCTTTTCTTAAGGCCAAAGGTTACATTCAGGCTCCAGCGCAGCGCACACCTGCCATGAACCGGATCGGCTTCTCCCCACGCACCCCTTTCCCGCCGGAAAGCACGCGCTCGCGCACGGCGAGCTTCATCCCCTGGCTGATCGCGGTCCAGCTCTTCGTGCTCGTGCCGATGCTGGCCTTCAGCGTCTACGTCACCACCCGCATGGGCGACCAGGCAGAGGCCCGCGAGCGCCAGTTGCTGCTCGACAAGGCCAACAGCACCGCCGCCGCGATGGCTCGCGAGGCCGACCGGCTGCGCGCCGACGTCCACCAGCTCGCCGCCGTGCCGCGCTCGGGCCAGCGCTTCGAGGTACAGGGCCCGGGCGAAGCCTCGCCCGCGCTCCATGCCGTCTACCGTCCCGATGGCACGCCGTGGCTGGCCGATGTACCGGCCGCGCTCGTCGGCCTGCGACCCGAGGGTTTCGGCGTGGTGCTGCGCGAACAGATCTGGCCCGAGGGCTGGGTTGCCTCGCTGGTCGACGCCAGCGGCAAGGTGGTCGCGCGCTCGCGCGACGAGGACCGCTATCTCGGCCACCACGCCACGCCCCAGCTGCGGCAGAAGATCGCCGGCGCCGACCGCAGCGTCAGCAGCACCCTCACGCTCGACGGCCTGAAGGTGCTCTCCACCATCGCGCCGGTGCCCGGCACGGCCTGGTGGGTCGCGGTCGGCGTGCCCGAGGACACCCTGACCCGCAGTGCCCGCAACCCGCTGGCCTCGCTGCTCGGCATGGGCAGCTGCCTGGTCGTGCTCGGCCTGGCGGCCTCGGCGCTGATCGCGCGCCGGCTCAACCGCGAATTCCGGCCCGCCTCGATGGACGTGCCCGATGTGGTGGTGCCCACCGCCACCGCGCGCGCGCTCACCGTGCCCGGCCCCGCGGCCGAGGCCATGCCGAAGACCGGCGTGGCCGCCGAAATGGCGCCCGCGCCCGACGACATGGCGCGCGACGACATCACCGGCCTGCCGCTGCCCGAGGTCTTCCTCGCCCAGGTGCGGCAGGCCCGCACCGTGGCCGAGAACAGCCCCGGCTTCCTTTGGTGCGCGATCAGCGTCGAGCTCGGCGGCCTCGCCGCGGCACGCGACCGCCTCGGCGAGGAAGCGGCCGAACGGCTGCTGCAGGCCTTCGTCGGCCGCATGCGCCGCTCGGTGCGGCCCGGCGACGCCTGCGGGCGCATCGACGCCGACACCTTCGTCATCGTGCTGACCGGCCCCCGCGACGGGCTGGCGCAGGCCGCAGAGCGCGTCGGCTCCTCGCTGGTGCGCGGCGCGCGGGCGCTCGGCCACGGGCTGGACTGCAAGGTCGGCTTCGCCATCGGCGACCCGGCGCGACCGGTCACGGCGGTGCTCGAGCAGGCCGCCCATGCGCGGCAGGAAGCCCGCATCGACGGCGCCAGTGCCACGCGCTGGTTCAACGTCATCGCCTGAGCCTCCCGGCCTCCTACGGCCACCGCCGTCGCCTCGTGCGATCATGCCCCGCCGCGCACGGCGGCTTTTGATCCAGGAGGTATCCGGTTTTGGTTTCGACAGGCAGGAACTGGCGCATGCGCGCCGCACCGCTCGTGGCCCTGACGATGGCGCTGGCCATCGCGGGCTGTTCCACCCCATCCCCGGGCAGCGCGCCCGTCGAGAAGAGCGATGCGCGCGGTCCCGGCAACTACGTGGTGCAGCCGGGCGACACCCTGTACCGCATCGCCTCGAAGACCGGCCGCCGGATGCAGGACATCTCGCGCTGGAACGGCATCGACGACCCGGACAAGCTCGAGGTCGGCCAGGTGCTGCGCATCGTGCCGCCGGGCGGCGCGTCGGAGCCGCCGCGCACCGCGGGCGGTGAGCGCGAACCCTCGAAGCGGCCCGTGCCGCCGGCACCGCGCGAATCGGGCCCGCCGCCCTCGCGCGTCGGCACCGGCGACTGGGCCTGGCCCGCGCCGGGCCCGGTGATCGCGGGTTTCAACGGCGGCAGCAACAAGGGCGTCGACATCGCCGGCAAGCTCGGCGAGCCGGTGGTCGCCGCGGCCAGGGGCGTGGTCACGGTCAGCGAGACCCTGCGCGGCTACGGCAACGTGCTCATGATCGACCACGGCGGCTCGCGCATGTCGGTCTACACCCACCTGCGCAGCGCCCTGGTGAAGAAGGGCCAGACCGTGCAGAAGGGCCAGCAGATCGCCGAGATGGGCAATACCGACGCCGACCGGGTCAAGCTGCATTTCGAGGTCCGCGTGGGCGGGCGCGCGGTCGATCCGCGTTCATTCCTGGCCGACGGACGATAAATTCCGCCGCCGGAATAGGGTGGCGGGCTCGAATTGGGATTGCCGGTCGCGCACCGGACTTGGGCATCCGGGTATTCCAGTGCGAGTTCTTTGCGGTCGTCCAATTGCAGCCTCGACGGCCGGCGCCGAATCCCGCGCGATGCGGTGAAGTCGAATTCATTCACCGACCGGCACGGAAGCCTGCCAGCCCGAATCCCCAATTCCCAAAAAGGAATCCGGGATTCCGCTTCCCGATCAGATAAAGTCGGCGGGCCGGATTCGATGCCGGCACGGATTGGCGATGGGCCAAACCGGATGCCTTTTTTGTAGACCACCTGTCTGCGACTCGTCCTGATTTCGATCTTGCGACAATTGCTGACAACGAAAAATGCGTTCGCGGCCTAATCTCGCCAGCTCTCCTCTCCTCACTCAAATACAAAGCATCTCCATGGCCAAGACATTCCAACAGGTCCAGAAGCAAATCGAACAACTCCAGAAAGAAGCCGATCAGCTTCGCAAGAAGGAAGCCGACGGCGTCCTCGAGCGCATCCGCGAAGCCATCGAGGTGTATGGCTTCACGGCCGCCGAATTGGGTTTCGGCCGCTCGCCCGGCCGTCCCGCCGCCACGGCGAAACCCGCCGCGCGCCAGGGCCGCAAGGGTCGCAAGGCCGCCGGCAATGCGCCCAAGTTCAGGGACGACCAGGGCAATGTGTGGAGCGGCCGCGGTCCGCGTCCCGGCTGGTTCAAGGCCGCGCTCGAAGCCGGCAAGTCGCCCGACGAACTGCTCGCGAAATAAGGCGACGGACTTCGAGAGGCGCCGCTACCACCGGTGCGCCATCCCGAAACCCGCCTTTGGCGCTTTCGAATTGCACATGCGGCCCTCGAGGCCGCATGTCTTTTTGGGGCGGCCGAATTGCGCCGCCGGGCTATCGCCCCAGGGGCCGCAATCCCTCCACCAGCAGCACCACCGCATCCGCGCCGGCCTTGCGGTCGCGCGCAATCGCCGCATAGCCGGGATCGTTCTGGAATGCGCGCGCGGCCTCCTTGTCAGCGAATTGCATCACCACCACCTTGTCGCGCTGCCATCCGCCTTCGAGGATTTCGGGCGCTTCGTCGGCCACGAGCAATTGCGCGTCGAAGCGCGCGAACACGGCCGGGAATGCGCGTTGATAACGCCGGTAGGCCTCGAGGTCTTTGAAGGCGAGTTGCGCAATGATGTAGGCGGGCATCTTCGGAATGTCTCCTGTGTCGCTTCGGTCTTTGATGGGCGATGCGGCGACGATCGGATCCATTCGCGGTCGCCGGCCGCATCGCCTCCAGTATCCATTCGCGAAAAGCCGAAACGCGCGTCCCATTGCGTGCATCGGCAATAGGCCGAAAGGCGGACCACCGAGCGAAGAGTCCCGGCAGCGGGGAAGCGCTATGAAATGGCGCGCGGCGTCGCCGACGGCAGTTCGCCGAACAGCGCCTTGTAGCGCTGCGAGAAATGGCTCAATTGATGGAACCCCTGCGCCTCGGCCGCCTGCGACACGCTGCATTGCGCGGCCGAGGTGGCCAGCAGGCGGCCGCGCACCGCATTGAGCCGCAGGCTGCGCAGGTAATGCACCGGCGTCGTGTCGGCCATCTGCCGGAAGCCGTTCTGCAGGCTGCGCCGGCTGGTGCGCAGGCGCCGGCACAGCGCCTCGATGTCGGGCGGCGCGGCGCCGCTGGCGGCCACGATGCGATGGCACTCCGAGACGATGAAGCTCGCCGAGCTGCCCGCCACGCCCGGTGGGGCACCGGCCGCCCCCTCGAGCACGGCATGCAATGCCTCGAAGGCGATGCACGCAGCGGCTTCCTCGTGCGCGGTATCGCCGCCCTGCACCAGCCCCAGCAAGGCGTGCCGCAAGCGCGCCACGGCTTCGGCCGGCGCGCGCAGCACCGGCTGCGACAGCAGGCGCAGCGCCTGCGGCGGCAAGGGCCGCGCATCAAGCAGGCGGCGGAACTGCTCGGCCTCGAAGGTCACGGCCAGCAGTTCCATGTCGCGCGGACGCTGCAAGGTGAAGTCCTCGCCGGCGCGCAGCAGGAACAGGCTGTGGTCCTCGAGCGCGCGGCCCTGCACGCGCGGAATGCCCGCGCCCTGGCCATTGCCGACCGCGAAGCACAGCCGTCCCGCCGGCAGGCAGCCCTGCTGCACGACGCGCTCGCTCATCCACTTGCGGAACACGTGCACCCCGCCCGACACGGCTTCGGCCAGCGTGCTGCGCATCACGCCCTGCGACAGCTGCAGGTAGCGCTGCTGCCACTCGGGCGCGGAAGCACCATGCAGGTGGAAGTCGTCGTACAGGTCGAGGGTGATGGCCATGCGTCGGCAAGGGGCGGTGGGACGCCAGCGTACGCCGGCCCGCGCATTTTGCCGATTTGGGTTAACGAGCGTTCGGCCTCCCGCCGCACACTGCCGGCCTCTTCACACAGGGCAGCCCCATGACCGAGGAACAGACCCAACAAGCCCTTCTGGGCGACTGGACCAGCATCGCGACCGAAGTCCGGCCCAGCGCCGCGAAGAATGCCGACGGCACGCTCAAGCCCTTCTACCTGAAGCGCGCCTTCAAGGCCCTGCCCGACGACCGCTTCGAGCTCGCCATCGTCAACTCGGCCGACCCGAACGGCGCCGTGCCGCTCGCGCGCGTCCTCATCAAGGGCCACATGCTGTGGCGCGGCGCGCACCCGATCGCGGCCGGCGCGCAGAAGGTGGACTTCGTGGCCGACGAGGCCTACGAGGTCACGCCGCTGATCCAGGGCTTCGCCGACCTGCTGAACCAGGTGGCGAGCCAGGGCTATGCGAAGTGGGAGCTCAACGGCACGCAGAGCGTGTTCGGCAAGAGCTTCGCGCCCTTCGGCCTGGCGGCGGGCCGCCATTTCATGGAGTACGACCTCGTCCACCTGCGCGGCGACATGCTGTTCTGGGGCGCGCGCCACATCGACGGCCGCGGCTTCGACACCGAGCAGAACCGGCCGACCAACCTGCAGATCCCGCTGGTGCGCCCCTGATCAGCGCGCGAGCGTGGCCTCGATGAAGGCCACGGCGCGCGCCAGTCCCTGCTCGGCGCGCATGCGCTCGCCGAGTTCGCGCGCCCGCGAGCGCACCGCCTCGTCGTCGGTCCAGGCGATACCGCGCGCCAGGTCCTGCGCCGTGAGCCGCGTGCCGGCCACCGCCGCGGGCGCCACACCGGCACGCGCGAGCTGGTGGGCCCAGAAGAACTGGTCGCCCGCGAACGGCACCACCACCGAGGGCACGCCGGCACGCGCCGCCGAATGCGCGGTGCCCGAGCCGCCGTGGTGCACCACCGCCGCCATGCGCGCGAACAGCCAGTCGTGCGGCACGTCGCCCACCACGTGGAAGTTGGCCGGCAGCCCGTGCATCGCCATGCCGCTCCAGCCCGGGTTGAACACCGTGCGCCGGCCCGCCATCGCCTCGACCAGCATCGCGCGCATGCGCACCGCATCGAAGCCCGTCATGCTGCCGAAGCCCAGGTAGACCGGCGCCTCGCCCGCGTCCAGAAAAGCCTGCAGCGCCGCGGGCACCTGCCAAGCGCTGGCGGGCGGCATCCACTGCCCGAAGGCCACCGCGTTGCCGGGCCAGTCGGCAGGGCGCGGCAGCAGGCTCGGCGAGAAGCCGTAGAGCATCGCGTGCCCGTCCCACATCTTGCCGCGTGCCGGCAGGCCGCAGACCTCGGCGCGCGCCGCATTGATCGCCGGGCGGAAGGCGCGCCACAGCATCGCGTTGACGAAGCGATGGCTGGTGCGGTGCAGCCAGCGCGGCACCTTCGCGGGCGGCACGAAGGGCGTGGCGAAATCGCGCGTGGGCGTGAGCGGGAACATGCCCGCGCCGATCACCGGCACGCGCAGCGCGTCGCCGGCCGAGAGCCCGACGAAGGCCGCGAGCCCCGCCGACACGATGGCATCGCAATCGCGTGCCGCCTCGACGGTCTGCCGCAGCCAGGCCGCGGCATTGGCGTTGGCGATGGCCGCGAGCGCCTTCGCGGCCGCGCCCGGGTTGTGGCTCTGCGCGACCACGTTGGCGATCGCGCCGCTCGCGCCCAGCGCGCCCTGAATGTCGCCGGCGAGCGCCTGCGAACGCACGCCCAGGCGCTGCGCGGCGCCGAGCGTGGAGGCATCGGCCAGCAGCAAGGTCGAATGGCCGGCCGCGTCGAGCGCATGGCACAGCGCGGCTAGGGGACGCGCATCGCCCTCGGTGCCGTAGGTGACGACCGCGATCCTCATGCGCGCTTCCTCCTCGCGGCCTTGGCACCGGCGCGCGTGCCCTCGACGAAGACCTCGACGATCGCCGCGAACTCCTCGCCCAGTTCCAGGCCCGGCAGCGTGAGCCAGCGCATCAGCGCGCCGAAGTACAGGTGGTGCAGCAGTTGCGCGAGATGATCGGGCGCGAGGTCGGCGCGCAGGCTGCCCTCCTGCTGCGCATCGCGGATCAGCAGCGCGAACAGCCCGATCAGGTCGCGCGGCCGGCCCTCGGGATCGCCACCGCCGTCGATCTCGGACTCGATGTTGAGGAAGCGAAAGCGGAAGTAGTCGAGCAGGTAGGCGCGATGGCGCTGCGACCATGCGGCCGAAGCCTCGAGCAGCCGCGCGAGCCGCGCCTCGAAACCGCCGGGCGCGCCGACCAGTTCGGCCAGCCGCGCGGTATCGGCCGCGAGCTCCAGGTGGATCCAGTGCGCGAGCACTGCCTCCTTGGTCGCGAAATGGTTGTAGAGCGTGCCCTTGGCCACGTCGGCCCGCAGCGCGATCTGCTCCATCGTGGTGGCGTCGTAGCCCTGGGCCTCGAACAGTTGCATAGCGGTGGTCGCCACGTGGTCGAGCGTCTGGACGCGCCGCCGTTCGCGGCGGCCGGGGATCTCCGGGACTGGCAAGGCGAAACCTTCAAAGTTGAACGTCGTCCAAGTTTATACGACATCCAAAATCGAACGGCATTCAATTCCCGTCGAAACGAGGCGGCTGCGTGGCCGCCCTCCCCTCACCAGGCGTAGCCCGCCTGCACCCGCGTCGCGATGTGGCTGCCGCTGCCGCCGCTGGTGGCGGTGGACACGCCGAGCCCGAGGTTGAGGTTCTCGCTCACCTGGTAGCCGAAGGCGAAGCCGATCGCCGATGCGCCCGCGTAGTTGCCCACGGCCGCGCCCATCCACTTCTTGCCGGCGGCGAGCGCCGGCATCGCCGGCATCGCGAGCGAGGCCGCCACGCCGCGCGCGGCGAAGGCATTGGACTGCTGCACCGCGCCGCTCACGGCCTGCTGCAGCTGGTTGACGTTGACCGCGTCGGTGCCCAGCAGGCCCGGCGCCACGTTGGCGATCGCGCGCAGCTGGCCGGTGGCCGCGTTGCCCACCGACACCGTGTTGTCGCGATCGGCGACCGAGCCCTGGCCAAGTGCCACCGAGTTGCTGCCCGAGGCCAGCGTGTTGGCGCCGAGCGCGACCGCGTTGTTGCCCGTCGCCACCGCGTTGTTGCCGACCGCGGTGGTGGGGTCGGCCAGCGCCCGCGCGCCCGCGCCGATCGCCACCGAACCCTTGTGCTCGGCGCGCGCACCGTTGCCGATGGCGGTCGTGTCTTCGCCGATCGCCTGCGCGTTCGTGCCCATCGAGGTGCTGCCGGCGCCGCTGGACACCGAGCCGCTGCCGCAGGCCACCGCGCCCGAGGCGTTCATCGAGCACACGCCGCTGGCCAGCGCCTGGTTCATCAGCGCCTGCAGCGCCGTGACCTGCTGCACCGTGAAGTTGTTCGCCGAGCTGACCGCGCTCTGCTGCGCCTGCTGCACCTGGCCCACATTGGCCGCGTCGGTCGCGTTCTGCCCCGCCGCGACGTTGGCGATGGTGGTGCCCGCGCCGCCATTGGCATTGAGCTGCAGCGAGGTGCCGCCCGCGCCGTACTGCGCCGAGTTCTGCGCCAGGCCCAGTGCCGAATTGGCGGTGCCCTGCGCGGCCGTCGCGGTGCCCTGTGCCGCGTTGGCGGTGGTCTGCGCGGTGGCGGCCGCGCCCTGGGCGGCCGTGGCGGTCGTCTGCGCGGCATTGGCCGTGGTCTGTGCCGCGGCGGCGGCGGCCTGCGCGGCCGTGCCCGTGGCCTGCGCGGCGGCAGCGGCCGTCTGTGCTGCCGTGGCCGTGCCTTGCGCCGTATTCGCCGCTGTCGACGCAGCATTGGCCGTGGTCTGCGCGGCAGCGGCCGCCGTCTGCGCTGCCGTGGCCGTGCCCTGCGCCGTGGTCGCCGCCGTCGATGCGGCATTGGCCGTGGTTTGCGCGGCAGCGGCCGCCGTCTGCGCTGCCGTGGCCGTGCCTTGCGCCGTGCCCGCCGCCGTCGACGCGGCATCCGCCGTGGTCTGCGCGGCGGCAGCGGCCGTCTGCGCCGCCGTCGCGGTGCCCTGCGCGGCGCTGGCCGCCGCCGACGCACTGTTCGCCGTCTGCTGCACGCCGTGGAGCTGGCTGCCGTTGACCGCATCGGTGCTGGTGGCCGTCACCGCGCCCGCGCTCACGTTGACCAGCCCGCGCGTCTGGCCGGCCGATCCGAACGAGACCGTGTTGGCATCGGTCGCGACCGAGTTCGCGCCGATCGCCACGCTGCCGTTCGCGCCGCTCGCCACCTGGCTGCCGCTGCCCAGCGCCACGCTGCCCGCGGCCTGGGCCGAGGCACCGGCCGATCCATTGCCCGCGCCGCCGATCGCGGTACTCGCGGCGCCCGATGCGACCGCGCCCGAGCGCGTGCCGTCGGCGCTGCCGAGTGCGATCGCGCCCGTGGCGGAGGCCTGCGCGCCATTGCCGCCCGATGGCGCGGTACCGCCGCAGCACCCTTCGGCACCATTGCCCCCCGCACCCAATGCGATCGCCCCGCTGCCGGCTGCCGTGGCGCCGCCACCGCCCGCGCCACCGTGGCCCCCGGCCACGCCCAGGCCGCCGTTGCCGCCGCCGCCGATGGCCATGGCGCCTTGACCGCCCGTTGCCGTGGCACCGCTACCGCCTGTGCCACCGGTTCCCCCTGAATTGGCCTCGCCACCATGGCCGCCGCCGCCAATGGCCATGGTTCCTTGGCCGCCAGCCGCCGAGGCTCCTCTGCCGCCCGCGCCACCGGTTCCCCCTGCGGACTCGCCGCCGTTGCCGCCGCCGCCTATGGCCGTGGCGCCCTGGTCACCAGCCAAGGCCCCTTGGCCGCCCGCTCCACCGGCTCCCCCGGCGGCCTGGCCGCCATTGCCGCCGCCGCCCACGGCCGTGGCGCCGCCCCCGGTCACGCTCGCGCCCGAACCGCCCACGCCACCTGTTCCGCCAGCGAAGGCATCGCCGCCACGCCCGCCCGCGCCCATCGCGGAGCCGCCGGCGGCGGTCGTGCTCGCGCCCGAGCCACCGGAGCCGCCCGTGCCGGTCGAATTCGCATTGCCGCCGCTCCCTCCCGCGCCGATCGCGGAGCCTCCCGCGACGGTGGTGCTCGCGCCCGAACCGCCAGCGCCGCCGGTCGCGCCCGAACTCGCATTGCCGCCGTTGCCGCCCCCGCCGATCGCCGTTGCACCGCCGGCGGCCTGCGCCGCCGCCCCGCCGCCGCCGCCCGAGCCGCCCGAATCGCTGGTGCCGCCATTGCCGACACCGCCGCCGCTGAAGCCCGCGGCAAAGCTGCCGCCAGCCATGAGCAGCGCCGCGAGCGGCACCGCGCGCAGCAGGCGCCGCATGGAGGATGGGCCACTCGGAATGGAGCGAGGAATGGTGCGCACGGCGCGAAGGGGTGCTTGCATGGTGTCTCTGACGCGTTGAAAAAAACGCAACGGAGTGTGTCCTCACGGTCCTCGTGCAGCCATCCCCGAAAACAAGTAAATCGCTCCTAGAATCGGCGCCGGCGTCTTCCACGCCTCCCGTCCGCGGAAAGGGCTGCGCCCAGGTTTCATCCCCCATCGCATGCCCATGCGACTCCCGGCCAGACAGCGGACACGGCCGACACTGGAGTTCGTATGTCCAACGCCCCTCGCGACACCCATCGCGCCTCGGCCCGCAGCGGCCACATCAACCTCGAGCAGCAGCGCAAGCGCGCCAAGGAATTGCTCGCGCGGCTCACCGATGGCAGCGCCGCCGCGCCACCGTCCCTTCTCTCGCGCCGGAGCGCTTCGGCACCACGGCTGGCCGACGCCCAATGGCTGATCGCGCGCGAACTCGGCTTCGCGAGCTGGCCCAGGCTCAAGGCCCATGTCGACGCGGTCGACTTCGCCGCGGCGCATCCGGGCTTCGTGGCCGACGACGAGGCCGGCACCCGGCACTTGCGTTGCGGCAACGACATCGCCCACACCCTGCAACTGGCCGGCTTCCGCGGCGCCTTCCACATGTTCGCGGACCCGCTGTGCATGGGCCCGGTGCCCGAGCAGCCCGAAGCCGCCTTCATCGAGACGCGCAGCGCCTTCGTCGCCCGGACCTTCGGCCTGCCGCCCGACGACGCACGCGGCCGCATGCGCGGCGAATACGAAGCGCTCGCGCGCCTGCCCGATGCCGGCCGCGCCGTGCTCTGGTGCGAGGCCGATGCCTACGACCAGCTGTTCCTGATCGCCGTGCTCGCGCGGCTCGAGCGCCTGCCCGCGAAGCTCGAGCTGATCGAGATCGATCGCGTGCCCGGCGTCGACCGCTTCATCGGCATCGGCCAGCTCGCACCCGCCGTGCTGGCCTGGCTGTGGCCGCGCCGCAGGCCCATCGATGCGCCCGCGCTCGAACTCGCGCGCAACGCATGGCGTGCCTACCGCGCGTCCTCGCCCGAAGCCTGGGCCGACATCGCGCACGGCGAGACGCCCGCCCTGCCCTTCCTCGCGCCCGCGTTGCGGCGGCAGTTGCAGGAGCTGCCCTCGCTGCGCGACGGCCTCTCGCTGACCGAGCGCCTGGTGCTCCAGACCATCGACGAGCACGACCGACCCGCGTTCGGCCAGGTCTATGCCGAACTCAACGAGCATCGCGAGCCGCTGCCCTTTCTCGGCGACCTGATGTTCCATGCGCTCGTGCGCCCCTTGATCGACGCAGCCGAGCCGCTGATCGTGGAATCCGAGGCACAGCGCGACTGGCCCCGGCGCCCGCTCGAACTCACGACACTGGGCCGGCGCGTGCTCGCGGGCGAGAGGTACTGGATCGACCATGCGAGCCACGAACGCTGGATCGGCGGCGTGCACATCGAGCCCCGCCAGGCGCACTGGGCGATCGACGATGCACTGCGCCCCGTGTGGCGCGGCGAGCCTCGCTGAGTCCGCGGCGCGCGAGGTGCTTTGCTACCCTGCGCGCTTCATCTCACCCGAGCGCCCCATGACCACGATCTCCGCCCGCCAGGCCGTGATGGCCGACCTCGATGCGCTGGCCGCGCTGTTCGACCAGTACCGCCAGTTCCAGGGCCAGCCCGGCGACCTGCCCGCCGCACGCGCCTTCCTGCGCGAGCGCCTCGACCATGGCGAATCGGTGGTCTTCCTCTGCCACGACGGCACCGTGCCCGTCGGCTTCGCGCAGCTCTACCCGATCTTCTCGTCGGTCTCGCTCACGCGCGTGTTCATCCTTAACGACCTGTTCGTCGCCGCGGCCGGGCGCCGCAAGGGCGTCGCCTCGCGCCTGCTCGCGGCTGTCGAGTCGTATGCATGGTCACTGGGTGCCGCGCGCATCTCGCTGAACGTCGCACGCGAGAACGTGTCGGCGCAGCAGCTCTATGAACGGCAAGGCTGGGAACAGGACGGCAAGTACTTCATGTACCACCGCTTTCCTGCAGCTTCGTAGTGCCGCGCCAGGGCGGCGATGCAGAGGTCCAGTCCAGTTGCAAGGCCCGGTGCCCTCACCCTAACCCTCTCCCAGAGGGAGAGGGAACAAGAGGCCGAGCGAAGCGATGGCCCGATCCACCCCCTCTGGCTGCGCCGAGGAGCGCAGCGTTTCGCGGATAAGGGCTCGCAGCTGTTTGAGCGAAGCGAGTTCTGCGAGACCCCGCGAAACGCGAGCACCGCAGGTTGCCCGTAGCGAAGCGGAGGGACGCAGACAGCGGGGTCGCCTTCTCTTTGGTTACTTTCTCTTGGCGAGACAAGAGAAAGTGACTCGCCCGCCGGGGCGAGACCCGGCCTGCAATCTCAAACCCCCTTCAACCCCTCCACCATCAACGGCAACAAGACTTCCGAAGCCCCTCTCAGCACGACACGCGCCCTGTCGTCCAGATGCGCAATAGGCTCCATGTTCAACGTGATCAACGCAGCCCCATGCGCCATCGCAGCCACAGGCAAATCCGCCGCCGGATAAACCACAGCCGTACTCCCAACCAGCACGAACAGATCGCAGTCCACCGAAGCCTCCTGCGCATCCATCAACACCCCCGGATTCAGCATCTCCCCAAACATCACCACATCGGGCCGCGCATGCCCCCCACACCGCAGGCAGCGATGAAAGGGCCAGGGCCCATGCCGATTGCCGCACCGATCGCACCGCCAGCGCCGCAGATTCCCATGCAGCTCCAGCACGTCCATGCATCCCGCCTGCGTCAGCAGCCCATCGACGTTCTGCGTGATCAGCCGCGTAGCCGGCCGCAAGCGCTGCAGCGCAGCCAGCGCCCGATGCCCCGCATTCGGCGCCGCCTCCTCGATCACGGCCAGACGCTGCCCCCAGAACTTCGTGAAGCCTGCGGGATCGCGCGCCAGGTCCTCCGCATGCGAGAACTGGATCGCGTTCTGCTGCATCCACAGCCCATCGGCGTCCCGGTAGGTCGGGATGCCCGAGGCGCGGGACAGCCCCGCGCCGGAAAAAACGACGACGCGCCGGCTCGCGTTCAGCAGGCCGATCGCCGTCTCCAACTCTTCTTGCATGAATGAAAAAACGCTTCCTTCGGAAGCGTGGTGATCGTCAGCGGACCATTCTCGCCCAGCTCAACAGCAGCGCCCCTTGCCCGCGCCGTAGCGCGCCTCGAGCCGCTCGCGGAAGAAGGCCTCGTAGCTCATCGGCGGCCGGTCGGGATGCGTGGCCGCCATGTGGCTCAGGTAGACGTCGTAGTCGGGCAACCCGACCATCAGCCGCAGCGACTGCCGGATCGAGCGCGCGATGTAGCGCCCGGTGTCCGCGAGGCCGCGGCCCGCGGCGGACGCTTCATCGACCTGCATCTCGCGCTCCGGCCTCAGTGCGCGCCGCGCGCCGCGACCGCGCCGCCCATCGGCTCGAACGGCGTCTCGTGCGCGGTCGGCCGGTTGGCCGCGCGCGCCGCGATGCAGGCCTTGATGCTGTAGACCAGCACGCTGAGCACCACGAACATGAAGAGCGCGCACAGCGCGGCATCGAGCCGGTCGTTGAAGACGATGCGCTCCATCGCCGCCGTGGTCTTGGCCGGTGCCACCAGCACGCCGTTGGCCAGGCCCTCGCTGTACTTGGCCGCATGCGACAGGAAGCCGATCTTCGGATCGCTCGAGAAGATCTTCTGCCAGCCCGCGGTCAGCGTGCAGGCCAAAAGCCACGCGGCCGGCGCCGCCGCCACCCAGGCATAGCGCTCGCGCTTCATGCGGAACAGCACCACCACGCCGAGCAGCAGCGCCACCGCGGCCAGCATCTGGTTCGAGATGCCGAACAGCGGCCACAGCGTGTTGATGCCGCCCAGCGGATCGACCACGCCCTGGTAGAGGAAGTAGCCCCAGGCCGCCACGCACAGCGCGGTCGCGACCAGGTTGGCCGGCAGCGAGTCGGTGCGTTTGAGCGCGGGCACGAAGCTGCCCAGCAGGTCCTGCAGCATGAAGCGGCCCGCGCGCGTGCCGGCATCGACCGCCGTGAGGATGAAGAGCGCCTCGAACAGGATCGCGAAGTGGTACCAGAAGGCCATCATGGCCTGGCCGCCGATCACCTGGTGCAGGATGTGCGCCATGCCGACCGCGAGCGTGGGCGCGCCGCCGGCGCGGCCCAGGATGGTGGTCTCGCCCACGTCCTTGGCGGTCTGCAGCAGCATCTCGGGCGTGACCACGAAGCCCCAGCCCGAGATGGTCTGCGCCGCCTGCTGCACCGTGGTGCCGATCAGGGCACCGGGGCTGTTCATCGCGAAGTAGATGCCGGGCTCGATGCACGAGGCCGCCACCAGCGCCATCACGGCGACGAAGGACTCGGCCAGCATGCCGCCGTAGCCGATGAAGCGCGCATGGCGCTCGTTGTCGAGCATCTTGGGCGTGGTGCCCGAGGAGATCAGCGCATGGAAGCCCGACACCGCGCCGCAGGCGATGGTGATGAACAGGAACGGGAACAGGTTGCCCGACCACACCGGGCCGTTGCCCTGCGCGAACTGCGTCACCGCGGGCATCTGCAGCGTGGGCGCCACGACCACGATGCCGATCGCCAGCGCGATGATGGTGCCGATCTTCAGGAAGGTCGACAGGTAGTCGCGCGGCGCGAGCAGCAGCCACACCGGCAGGCTCGCGGCGACGAAGCCGTAGCCCACGAGCATCCAGGTCAGCGCCTTGCCGTCGAAGGTGAAGGCCGGGCCCCAGACCGGGTCCTGGCTCACCCACTGGCCACCGAAGATCGCGAGCATCAGCAGCACGAAGCCGATGATCGACACCTCGCCGATGCGGCCCGGGCGGATGTAGCGCAGGTAGAGGCCCATGAAGACGGCGACCGGAATCGTCGCCGCCACCGTGAAGGTGCCCCACGGCGATTCGGCCAGCGCCTTCACCACGATCAGCGCCAGCACCGCGAGGATGATGATCATGATCATGAAGGTGCCGAACAGCGCGATCATGCCGGGCACCACGCCCATCTCCTGCTTGACCAGGTCGCCGAGCGAGCGGCCGTCGCGGCGCGTGGAGATGAACAGCACGATGAAGTCCTGCACCGCGCCCGCGAACACCACGCCCGCGAGCACCCACAGCAATCCGGGCAGGTAGCCCATCTGCGCCGCCAGCACCGGCCCCACCAGCGGGCCCGCGCCCGCGATGGCCGCGAAGTGGTGGCCGAACAGCACGTTCTTGTCGGTCGGCACGTAGTCCAGGCCGTCGTTGTGGCGGTGCGCCGGCGTCTTGCGGTTGCCGTCCAGGCCCAGCACCTTGTCGGCGATGAACAGGCTGTAGTAGCGGTAGGCGATCAGGTAGGTGCAGATCGCGGCGGCGACCACCCAGATCGCGTTGATCGTTTCCCCCCGGCTCAGGGCCACGGTGCCCAGCGCGAACGCGCCGAACACCGCGATGACGAGCCACACCAGGTGGCGGCGGATGCTCTGCATGCTTTGTCTCCTCGGATTTGTCGAACCCCGGGAGTCTTGCCGGACACGCGCGCGCTGCCATCCGTCGCACCGCGCAGGCGGGGCGCGTGGCTTTGCGTAATGGAAAACCCGAGGGCCTACCCGGGCCGGCGCACCTGCACCGGCTGGCGCGACCAGTAGATGCCGTCGAGCCGGTCGAGCCGGACCTCGCCGCCGGTCGAGGGTGCGTGCACGAAGCGGTTGGCGCCGACGTAGATGCCGGCATGCGTGGGCGTGCCCGCGCCGAAGATCACGAGGTCGCCGGTGCGCATCTCCGCGGTGGGCACGCTCTGGCCGAACGAGGCCATGCGCGCCACGGTGCGCGGCGCGGCCTGCCCCACGCTCTCGCGGTAGACATAGCCGATCAGGCCGCTGCAGTCGAAGCCGCCGGCGGGCGTGTTGCCGCCGTAGCGGTACGGCGTGCCGACCAGGCCGAGCGCGTGGATCGCGATGCTGTTCGACTGCTCGTCGCTCAGCGGCGAGCTGCGCACGGTCGGGGTCGAGGGCGAGGAGGGCGAAGTGGGCCGGCTCGCGCAGCCCGCGGCCAGGATCGCCACCGCGCAGGCCCCGGCGGCAAGGAAGCGATGCAGTTGCTTCGGGATGCGGTGGCCGGGGTGGTGCGCGCGTGCGTCTGGCATGTCGAGGGCGGGTCTTGTGGACGTGCGCGCACTCTAGCGCGAATGCGCGCGCGCCAAAAGCAAACCCTCCGCGCTCCACGCGCATCGGATGCGCGGGCCCGCGGAGGGCTGGGGGTGGGGCGCGCGCGCGGCGCGCCGCGGGGCACGGGATCAGGCCTGCGGTGCCGCGCCGTTCACCACGTCCTTCAGCGCCTTGCCGGCGGTGAACTTGGGGGCCTTGCTGGCCTTGATGGTCAGGGGTTCGCCGGTCGACGGGTTGCGGCCCGTGCGCTCGGGACGGCTGGTCACCGCGAAGGTGCCGAAGCCGATCAGTTGCACCGTGTCGCCGCCGGCGAGCGCGCGCGAGAGGTTGTCGAGGGCGGCGTCGAGGGCGCGCGCGGCGTCGGCCTTGCTCAGGCTGGTGTCGTTGGCGATGGCGGCAATGAGGTCGGTCTTGTTCAAAACGAGTGATTCCTTGTGGATTGAGATGACGGTTCGGTGACGCCCCCGCGCGGCGAAGCGGCGGGGGCGCACCGGCTCGAATTTAACGGGCGCTACGCCGGCCTCCGGCCGGCACGCACGCGAAAGCGAGGCAACGTGAACGATGCACGGGTCCGGAGCGATCCATCCCCGCGCGGCGAGGCTGCGGTTCTACCTCATGCGGGCGCGGGTTGTGCGGTCGGCGCGACGCCGGCGCTCATTCGTTTACGTCCGTTTCGTTCGGAAACTCCGAAGCTCGCGCCAAGTGCGTGCCAACGGGAACTTTTGCGGCGCATTCAGCGCCGCTCGAACTCCCTCGCATGCTCCACCGCATACTTGATCAGCTCGGCCTGCCCCTCGATCCCGAGCCGCCGCTTGATGCTCTGGCGGTGCGCCTCGACCGTGCGCACGCTCAGGCCGAGGTCGCGCGCGATCTGCTTGCTCGATTCGCCGCGGCCCAGCGCCGCGAGGATCTCGCTCTCGCGCGGCGTGAGCAGCGGGCGCGGGGTCTGGTTGCGGAACAGCTTCCTCGACACGGCCGGGCTCAGGAAGGTACCGCCCGCGGACACGGCCTCGATGGCCGCGACGATCTCAGACGCGGGCGCGTCCTTCAGCACATAGCCGTGCGCGCCGGCCTGCAGCGCGCGCTGCACGTACTCGGGGTTGTCGTACATGCTGAGCATCACGACGTGCGGCGCGGGCTCGCGCTCGAGCAGCAGCGCGGCCAGCTCGATGCCGTTCATGTCCTTCATGCCGATGTCGACCAGCAGCAGGTCGGGCCGCACGCTGTCCATCTGCGCGAGCGCCTCGGCCGCGCTGCCGGCCTCGCCCGCGATCTCCAGCCCGGGCAGCGCGCCGAGCCGCGCGCGCAGGCCGTCGCGCACCAGCGGATGGTCGTCCACCAGGAAGATGCGGATCGGAGCCGGGGTGCGGGCCTTGGCGGTCGTCATCGTCGGGGAGTTCGTCAGGTGGAGGGGGAAAGGGGTGGCACGGCCCGCGCGGCCGCGGCGGGCACGATCGCGACGATGCGCGTGCGCCCGCTGCCCGAGCGCACCACGAGCTGCCCGCCGATCGAGGCCACTCGCTCGCGCATGTTGCGCAGGCCGATGCCGCGCCGCGGATCGAGCTGCACGGCATCGACGTCGAAGCCGATGCCGTCGTCGCCGACCTCGAGCCGCACCTCGCGCTCGCCGAAGGCCAGCGCGATGTGCACCTCGTGCGCGAGCGCATGCTTGCGCACGTTGGTCAGCGCCTCCTGCGTGGTGCGGAACAGCGCGGTCTTCACTTCCTGCGAGAGTTCGAAGGGCTCGCCCTCGACCATCAGCGAGGCGGCGGTCGTCCCCTGGCCCTCCTCGCCGAATTCGTCGACCAGCCGCTCGAGCGCGGCCGGCAGGCCCAGCGTGTCGAGCAGCGCGGGACGCAGCCGGTGCGAGATGCGGCGCACCTCGGTCAGCGAATCGTTGAGCCGCTGCAGCGCCTTGCCCAGCGCGGGCGGCGCGGGATGCCGCGCGCGGTCGAGCGCATCGACGGCCGACTCGATCAGCAGTTTGGCCGACACCAGGGTCTGGCTGGTGCCGTCGTGCAGCTCGCGCGCGAGATGGCCGCGCTCCTCCTCCTGCGACTGCACCACGCGGCGCGCGAGCAGGCGCAGCTTGGCCTCGGCCACGCGGTGCTCGCTGAGGTTGAGCAGCAGGCCGCCGGCGCTGACCACGCCCAGGCACAGCGCGGCGATGCCGGCGATCCACAGCAGGGTGGTCGTGACGTTGGCGCTGATCTGGCGGTCGAGCGACTGCATGGTGGCTTCCATGTCGTCGAGGTACAGGCCGGTGCCCACCATCCAGTTCCAGCGCGGCAGCGCGACCACGTAGCCGAGCTTGGGCGCGCGCTGCGTGCTCGAGGGCTTGCGCCATTCGTACTCGACGTAGCCGCCGCCCTCCTTCGCGCGCGCGATCAGGTCCTGGATCGTGAAGCGGCCCTTCGAGTCCTTGAGCCCCCAGAGGTCCTGGCCCACGAGGTCGGGCTGGCGCGAATGCATCAGCGAGCGGCCCTGCAGGTCGTAGACGAAGAAGTAGCCGTCGTCGCCGTAGTCGAGCGCGGCCAGCCGGCGCAGTGCCTCGGCGCGCGTGGCCTCGTCGTCCTGGCCCGCGTCGTACAGCGGCTTGACGATGCTGATCGCGAGGTCGACGTAGCTGCGCAGCTCGTTGCGCCGCTGGGTCATGTAGCTCTGCTCGATCAGCGCGCGCTCGCGTTGCGCGAGGTCGTGCTCCTGGTGCCGCACGGCGAGCGCGACCAGCACCAGCGCCACCAGCAGCGGTGCGACGGCCAGGGCCACGATCTTGGTGCGCAGGTTCATGTCGGGCGCGAAGACTACCACCGCCCCGCCGGCAGGCGCGCAGGGCCCGGGCCTGGCTCAGTGCGGCGAGGTCGGCCGGCCCGAGGCCACCCAGGCATCGAGCCCGCCGGTCAGCGGCAGCGCGCGCCGCGCGCCACGTGCCAGCAGCACGCGCGCGGCCTGCGCGGCCGACACCTCGTTGGGGCAGTTGCAGTACAGCACCACGTCGCGCCCGGCCGCGGCCGACAGGTCGAGGCCGCGCTGCTGCAGCGCCTTGAGCGTGTACGACAGCGCACCCGGGATGCGGCGCGGATCGACCTGCCGGCCGGCCGCGCCGCGCACGTCGATCACCAGCGGCGGCTCGTCGCCCGCGAGCATCTCGTGCAGCTCGTCGACCGAGATGCGCGGCATGCCGGTCAGGCGCATGAAGGCGCGGCGGCGCCACCAGCGCACCACCAGGAACACGACCAGCAGCGCGCCCAGGGCCATGGTGGCGATGCCGCCGGCCTGCGCCATCACCGCGAGCACGTCCTGGATCTGGTTGCGAAAGCCCCAGCCCAGGCCGAGGAACAGGCCGGTCCAGATCAGCGCGGCGCCGATGTCGAAGCCGATGAAGCGCGGCACCGACATGCCGAGCGCGCCCGCCATCGGCGGCGCCACCACCGACACGCCCGGCACGAACTTGGCGGCCACCAGCGACAGGCCGCCCCAGTCGCCGATCAGCGCTTCGCCGCGGCGCACGCAGGAGTCGGGCGCCAGCGAGATCCGGCACAAGAGGCGCATGAAGCGGTAGCCGAAGCGCCGCCCGGCATAGAACCACGCGCCGTCGCCCAGCAGGTTGGCCGCCACCGCCGCGAGCACCACGCCGGCCAGCGAGATGTCGCCGGCCGCGAGCAGCGCGCCGGTGACCACCAGCACCGCGGCCGCCGGCACCGGCAGGCCCAGGCGGGCGGCGAAGCTGGCGGCGAACACCACCAGGATCGCGTTCTGCACCAGCAGCGACATCAGCTGTGCCATGGCAACGGCTCCGTGATGGCGAAAGAGGGTGCGGACGTGGTCATGGGCGGCATGGATTCTGCGGCATGGCGCAAGGGCCTGTCGCCGGGAGGCCATTGGCCATGCGGGTTGCGGCGCGTTCCGGGGGTCATGGCCGGCCCCCGCGCGACGGGTTCAGGCCGCCGGCCGGGCGACGCTGAATTCGAAGGTATTCACGCCGTCCGCGCTGGCCGCGGCGACCTGCCCGCCATGCATGCTGGCCACGGCCCGCACGATCGCCAGCCCGAGCCCGTGGCCATGGTGCTCGCCGCCGTCGTTGCGCGCGGCATCGACGCGGTAGAAACGGTCGAACAGGTGCTGCAGGTGCGCCTCGGCGATGGGCGCGCCGGGATTCGACACGCCGATCCAGGTTGCCGCGGGCGTCTCGCGCAGCCGCACCGCGATGCGCGCGCCCGGCGGCGAATGCTCGATCGCGTTCTGCAGCAGGTTCGACATGGCGCGGCGGAACAGCGCGGTCTCGAGCTGGGCCTGCGCCAGCACGTCGCCCTCGATCTCGACTTGCACGCCGCTCTCCTCGAGCACGAACTCGAAGAACTCGATGGTCTTGCGCACCTCCTGCGCCACCGGCGTCAGCACCAGGCCGGTGGCGACCTCGCCGCGGTCGGCGCGCGCGAGGAACAGCATGTCGTTGACGATCGAGCGCAGCCGCTCCAGGTCCTCGAGGTTGGCCTGCAGCACCTCCTCGAACTGCGGCGCGCTGCGCTGGCGCGAGAGCGCGACCTGGGTGCTGCCGATCAGATTGGCCAGCGGCGTGCGCAGCTCGTGCGCCACGTCGGCATTGAAGGCCTCGAGCTGGCCGTAGGCCTCCTCGAGCCGCGCGAGCGCGCCGTTGAAGGCCTCGGCCAGCCCCGACAGCTCGACCGGCAGCGCGCCCGAGCGCAGCCGCTGCGAGCGCATCTTGGGCCGCAGCGCCTGCGCCTCGCGCGAGAGCTGGTCGAGCGGGCGCAGGCCGACGCGCGCGATCCAGTAGCCGGCGGCCGCCACCACCAGCACCGCGCCCAGGCCCAGCGACACCAGCGCCGTGAGGAAGGTGCGGCGCGTGCGCGCATAGGGCTCGGTGTTCTTGCCCACGATCAGCCGCACGGCCGGGCGCTGCTCGAACGGCGGGATGTGGGCCGACAGCGTGCGGTAGGGCTTCTCCTCGCCGGGCAGCAGCAGGCTGCGGCCGGTCTCGCGCGTGAGGGCGTCGATCTCGGCCATGCCCTTGCCGTACTGGAAGCGCGGGTCGTCGCTGAGCACCCAGAAGCGGGTGCTGCCGTCCTCGGGCGTGAGCGCGTCCATGCGCGCCTGCACGCGCGGCCAGCGCTCGGGCGTGCCGATGGCCTGGATCCAGAACTGCAGGCTCTTGACCGTGGTGTCGAGCTCCTCGTACTGGTGGCGCTCGAGCTCGCGCAGCAGCACGCCCTGCAGCGCCGCGCCGATCAACGCGAAGGTGGCGAGCGCCGCCGCCGCGAACATCAGCACCAGCCGCGCGGCGATCGAGCGCTTCATGGCGTGGCGCCGTCCTCGCGCAGCTCCATCACGTAGCCCATGCCGCGGATGGTGTGCAGCAGCTTGGGCGAGAAAGGCACGTCGATCTTGTCGCGCAGCCGCTTGATCGCGACCTCGACCACGTTGGTGTTGCTGTCGAAGTTCATGTCCCACACCAGCTCGGCGATCGCGGTCTTCGAGAGGATCTCGCCCTGGCGCCGCGCCAGCACCGCGAGCAGCGCGAACTCCTTGGCCGTGAGGTCGATGCGGGTGGCGCCGCGGAAGGCCTTGCGCGCGAGCAGGTCGATCTGCAGGTCGGCGATGCGCAACTGCATCGGCTCCTGCTTGCGGCCGCGCCGGTTCAGCGCCTGCAGCCGCGCCAGCAGCTCGAGGAACGAGAAGGGCTTGACCAGGTAGTCGTCGGCGCCCTCGTGCAGCCCCTTGACGCGGTCCTCCACGCGGTCGCGCGCGGTCAGCATGATCACCGGCGTCTGCTTCACGGCGCGCAGCCCGCGCAGCACCGAGAAGCCGTCCTGGCCCGGCAGCATCACGTCGAGCACGATCACGTCGTAGTCGTGGGTGAGCGCCAGGTGCTGGCCGTCGATGCCGTTGTGCGCCATGTCGACCGCGCAGCCCTGCTCCGTCAGCCCCTTCGAGAGGTAGTCGGCGGTTCTCAACTCGTCTTCGACGATCAGGATCTTCATGGCGTGGCGTGGTCTCCGGTGCTCAATGCGCCTGCGCCTGCGAGGGTGCCTGCCCGGCCTTGGCCGCCTTGCGTGCCATGCGCGCTTCCTTGCGGCGCAGGTACCAGTAGTGGGCGCGGTCGAGGTAGAGGTAGACCACCGGCGTGGTGAACAGCGTGAGCGCCTGCGAGAGTACCAGCCCGCCGACCATGGCGTAGCCCAGCGGCCGGCGCAGCTCGGAGCCCGAGCCGTGGCCCAGCATCAGCGGCAGGCCCGAGAGCAGCGCGCACATGGTGGTCATCATGATCGGGCGGAAGCGCAGCAGGCAGGCCTGGTAGATCGCCTCGTGCGGTTTCATGCCCTGCTCGCGCTCGGCCTTGAGCGCGAAGTCGATCATCATGATCCCGTTCTTCTTGACGATGCCGATCAGCAGGATGATGCCGATCAGCGCGATCACGCTGAGGTCGTAGCCGCCCGCCATCAGGATCAGCAGCGCCCCCACGCCGGCCGAGGGCAGGGTCGAGAGGATCGTCAGCGGATGGATGTAGCTCTCGTAGAGCAGGCCCAGCACGATGTAGACCGCCACCAGCGCCGCTGCGATCAGGTAGGGCTGCGAGGCCAGCGAATCCTGGAAGGCCTGGGCCGTGCCCTGGAAGGCGCCGGTCAGCGACTGCGGCATGCCCATCTCGGACTGCGCGGCCTTGATCGCGTCGACCGCCTGGCCCAGCGAGGCGCCGGGCGCGAGGTTGAACGAGATCGTCACGGCCGGGAACTGGCCCTGGTGGCTGATCGAGAGGTAGGCGGTCTTGCTGGTGTCGACCTTCACGAAGGTCGACAGCGGCACCTGCTGGCCGGTGGCCGGTGCGCTCAGGTAGAGCTTGTCGAACAGCGCCGGATCCTGCTGCAGCGCGGGCGTCACCTCGAGCACCACGTGGTAGCTGTTGAGCTGCGTGAAGTACTGCGCCACCTGGCGCTGGCCGATGGCGTCGTACAGCGTGGCGTCGATCGCGGCCGGCGAGATGCCGAAGCTCGATGCGCGGTCGCGGTCGATGGTCAGCACGGCCGAGGCGGCGGCGTTCTGCTGGTCGGTCGCGAGGTCGGTCACCTCGGGCACCTGGCGCAGCTTGGCCAAAAGGCGCGGCGCCCAGGTGTTGAGCTCGTCGAGGTTCGAGTCGGTCAGCGTGTACTGGTACTGCGTGCGCGAGGAGCGCCCGCCCACGCGGATGTCCTGCCCGGCCTGCAGGAACAGGTTCACGCCCTGCACCTTCGCGAGCTGCGGGCGCAGCCGCGCGATGATCTCGTCGGCGTTGGCGGTGCGGCCCTCGTCCTTGGGCTTGAGGCTGATGAAGAAGTTGCCGGTGTTGTAGGTCGACGAACTGCCGTTCATGCCGAAGCCGGTCACGTCGGGGTCCTTGCGCACCACGTCGGCCAGCTCGAGCATGCGCGCGTTCATCGAGGCGAAGGAGGCATCCTGCGCCGACTCGGCGAAGCCCGAGATGAAGCCCGTGTCCTGCTGCGGGAAGAAGCCCTTCGGGATCACCACGAACAGCGCGCCCGTGGCCACCACGGTGGCGATGAACACCATCAAGGTGATGAACTGGTGGTCGAGCACCACGTGCAGCCCGCGCTTGTAGCCGTCGAGCATGGCGTCGAAGCCGCGTTCGCACAGCAGGTACAGCCGCCCGTGGCGCCGCGCATGCTCGTTCTTGAGGAAGCGCGAGCACAGCATCGGCGTGAGCGTGAGCGAGATCACCACGCTCACCACGATGGTCAGGGTGACGGTGACGGCGAACTCGCGGAACAGCCGCCCGACGATGCCGCCCATCAGCAGCAGCGGGATGAACACCGCGATCAGCGAGACCGAGATCGAGACGATGGTGAAGCCGATCTCGCCCGCGCCCTTGTAGGCGGCCTCCAGCGGCGCCATGCCCTCCTCGACGTAGCGGTAGATGTTCTCGAGCATCACGATGGCGTCGTCGACCACGAAGCCGACCGCGATGGTCAGCGCCATCAGCGAGAGGTTGTCGAGGCTGTAGCCCAGCAGGTACATCATGGCCACGGTGCCGAGGATCGCGAGCGGCACCGTCACGCTCGGGATCAGCGTGGCCGCCACGTTGCGCAGGAACACGAAGATCACGGCCACCACCAGCACGATGGTCAGGAGCAGCGTGAACTCCACGTCCTTGACCGAGGCGCGGATGGTCTGGGTGCGGTCGATGATGGCGTTGACGTCCACCGTCGGCGGGATCGAGGCCTTGAGCCGCGGCAGCGCGGCATTGATGCGGTCCACCGTCTCGATCACGTTGGCCCCGGGCTGCTTGGTGATGGCCAGCACGATCGAGCGGCCGTTCTGCACCGTGCTGCCCGCGGGCGCGGCGGCGCCGGCATAGGCCCAGCCCGCGATCTTCGCGTTCTCGGGACCGTCGACCGCCACGCCGAGGTCGCGCACGCGGATCGGCGCGCCGTTGCGGTAGGCCAGCACCACGTCGTTCCAGGGCTGGGCCTTGAGCAGCTGGTCGTTGGTGTAGACGGTGAAGCTCTGGTTCGGCCCGTCGATCGTGCCCTTGGGCGCGTTCACGGTGGCCGAGGACAGCACGGTGCGCACGTCCTCCAGGCTCAGGCCCAGCGCCGCGAGCTTGGCCGGGTCGACCTGGATGCGCACGGCCGGCTTCTGCGCGCCGCCGATGTTGACCAGGCCCACGCCCGAGATCTGCGAGATCTGCTGCGCGAGGATGTTGTCGGCGTAGTCGTTGACCTCGGTCAGCGGCAGCGTCTTGGACTGCACCGACAGGATCAGGATCGGCGAGTCGGCCGGATTCACCTTGCGGAAGGTCGGCGGGCTCGGCAGGTTGGCCGGCAGCTGGCCGGTGGAGGCGTTGATGGCCGCCTGCACGTCGAGCGCGGCGGCGTCGATGCTGCGGTCGAGGTCGAACTGCAGCGTGATCTGGGTGCTGCCCAGGCCGCTGGTCGAGGTCATCTGCGTCAGCCCCGCGATCAGCGAGAACTGGCGCTCCAGCGGCTGCGCCACGTTCGAGGCCATGGTCTCGGGACTGGCGCCCGGCAGGTTGGCCGAGACCTGGATGGTCGGGAAGTCGACCTGCGGCAGCGGCGCCACCGGCAGCAGCGGAAACACCGCGGCGCCGACCAGCAGGATGGCCAGCGCGAGCAGCGTGGTGCCGATCGGGCGCTTGATGAAGGCGGCGGAAATGCTCAATTGCGCACCCCGCTCGCGTTGTTGCCGCCGGCCGCGGCGGCCGTCGGCGCGGCCTTGGCCGCGGTCCTGTTCTCGGCCACCGTGGCGCCTGGCCGCAGCTTGTACTGGCCGTCGACCACCACGCGCTGGCCGGCGGCCACGCCCTGGTCGAGCACGGCCGTGCCGTCGGCGATCTGCACCACGTGCACCGGCACCGAGCTGGCCTTGTTCTCGGCATCGACGGCCCAGACGTAGGTGCCGTCCTGGCTGCGCTGCACCGCGGCGGCCGGCACGGTCAGCGCGCCGGCGCGGCGGTCGAGCTGCAGCCGCACGTTGACGTACTGGCCGGGCCACATGGTGTGCTGCGGATTGGCGAAGCTGCCCTTGAGCTGCACCGTGCCGTTGGTGGTGTCGATCTGGTTGTTGAGCAGGATCAGCTTGCCCGTGCCCAGCTGCTGCGTGCCGGCGCGGTCGTAGGCCACCACCGCGAGCGGCGCGGCGCCCTTCTGTTGCAGCCGGTTGATGTCCTGCACCGCGTCCTCGGGCAGCGTGAACTGCACCGCGATCGGGTCGATCTGGTTGATGACCACCAGCCCGCCGGTGTCGGCCGCATGGACGATGTTGCCGGGGTCGACCAGCCGCGCGCCCACGCGGCCGTCGATCGGCGCGTCGATGCGCGTGAAGCTCAGCTGCACCTGGGCGTACTGCACCTGCGCGGCATCGGTCTGCACCGTGGCCTCGAGCTGGCCGACCAGCGCCTTCTGGGTGTCGAGCTGCTGCTTCGTGGCCGCGTCTTGCGCGATCAGCGTGGTGTAGCGCGCGAGGTCGGCGCGCGCATTCCCGAGCTGCGCCTGGTCGCGCGCCTGGGTGGCGCGGGCCTGCGCGAGCTGGGCCTGCAGGGTGCGCGGATCGAGCTGCGCGAGCATCTGGCCGGCCTTCACGTCCTGGCCCTCGACGAAGCCGACCTTGTCGAGCTGGCCGTCGATGCGCGCCTTGACGGTGACGGTGGCCATCGAGGCCACGGTGCCGATGCCGCTGCGGTAGACCTGCACGTCCTGCGCCCGCACCGGCGCGGTGGTCACCAGCACCGGCGGCACCTTGGCCTCGGGCGTGGCGGCCGAGGCCTTGCGGCCCAGGGTCCAGGCGCCGCCGCCGAGCACGGCGACGAGGGCGGCGACGGCGAACCAGGCGGCGCTGCGTCGCGCGCGGGGAACGGCGTCGTCGCTGGCGGGGCCGGTGTGGGAAGGGGCTGGATTCGTCATGGCATCAGGTTCCGGAAGTCGTTGCGGCGGCGGTGGTGGCGGCATCGGCGGCATCGGCATGCCAGCCGCCCCCGGTGGCCGCGATCAGCGCCACGCTGGCGGCGAGCTGGCGCGCCAGCAGTTGCGCGGCCGTGCGCTGGTTGGTCAGCGAGAGCTGCTGCGCGGTCACCACGCTCAGGTAGGTGGCGGTGCCGGCGCGGTACTGGGCCAGCGCGAGGCGCTCGGCTGTCTGCGCGGCCTGCACGGCCTGCGCCTGCAACTGCGATTCGTGGTCGAGCACGCGCAGGGTGGCGAGGTTGTCCTCGACCTGCTGGAAGCCGCCGAGCACGGTCTGCTTGTAGAGCGCGACCGAGGCGTCGTAGGCGGCCACGGCCTGCTCGCTGTGGGCCTTGCGCAGGCCGCCGTCGAACACGGTCTGCGCGAGCACCGCGCCCAGCGACCAGACGCGGCTCGGCGTGTCGAACAGCGAAGCCAGCCTGCCGGCGCTGAAGCCGCCGCTCGCGCTCAGCACGATCTGCGGGAAGTAGGCGGCCTTGGCCACGCCGATCTGCGCATTGGCGGCCTGCACGCGGCGCTCGGCCGCGGCGATGTCGGGGCGGCGCTCGAGCAGTTCCGAGGGCAGGCCCGCGGGCGCGAGCGGCAGCCGGACGCCGAGCGTGCCGGCATTGGCGAGCGCGGGGTTCTCGCTGGCCGGCAGCGCGGCCAGCGAGAAGCGTGCCGGCGCCTGGCCCGTCAGCACCGCGATCGCATGCTCGAGCTGGGCGCGCTGCGCCTCGAGATCCACGCCCTGCGCCTGCGCGGTGCGCAGCTGGCTCTCGGCCAGTGCCACGTCGGAGCGCAGCACGGTGCCGGCCGCGTACTGGTGCTGCGTGAGCTCGAGCGCGCGCGCATAGGCGGCGGTGGTGGTGGCGTAGAGCGCGCGCTGCAGGTCGATGGCGCGCAGCTGCAGGTAGTCCTGCGCCAGCGTGGTCTGGATGCTCAGGCGCGCGCCCGCGAGGTCGTCGGCGCTGGCCTGCGTGCTGGCGTCGCCGGCCTCGACCGAGCGGCGCACCGCGCCCCAGACGTCGGGCTCCCAGCTCGCGGCGAGGCCCAAGGTGTCGGTGGTGCGGCGCTCGATGCTGCCGGTGCTGTTGGTCTGCGCGCGGTTGGCGCCGGCGTTCAGGCCGAGGGTGGGATAGAAGCCGGCGCGCGCGGCCGAGGCCAGCGCGCGCGCCTCGCGGTACTGGGCCTCGGCCTGGCGGATGTTCTGGTTGGCGGCATTGGCCTGCACCACCAGCGCGTTGAGCGTGGTGTCGCCGAAGGCTTCCCACCAGGGGTGCGAGGGATCGATGGCCCGCGGCGTGGCGGTCTTCCACGGGCCGTCTTCCTTGTAGGCCGCGGGCAGTTCCATCGCCGGCCGCACGTAGTCGGGGCCGACCGCGCAGCCCGCGAGCAGCAGCGCGGCCAGCGCGGCCGCGGCGGGCGCGCGCAGGGCGCGGCGCGGAAGATCGGAGAAGGGGGGAGCGGCGAAGCGAGCCATGGTGCGGCCACTCTAGGACCCGCCTTCCAACCGCTCGCTGTCGACTTCCTGACAAAGCTGTCAGTTGGCGCGCGCTAAGAAATCTTTACCGCCGCCGCGTCGGCTTCGGGACCGCCCGCGGCATTGAAGAAGCCGAAGTCTTCAACAACGCATTGACAGGAGCGACCCATGAAATTCGCAGCGATAGCCGCAGCCCTTGCCGCGGCGGCCAGTCTCGGTGCCTGCGTGGTGGCACCGGTGGGGCCGGTGCACGGCGCGGCCGTGTATGCCGCGCCGATCGAACCGCCGGTGGGCGTGGCCATCGTCGGCCCGACCTACGTCTCGCCCGGCCCCGGCTGGGGCTGGCGCTACCACCCGCACTACGGCTGGGGCTGGTACAACCCGCACGCGGGCTGGCACCGCGGCTGGCGCTGAGGCGCAAGGCGGCGTCGGCCGCGTTCAGCGCGGCGCGTCGCCCTTGCGGTACTCGGCCGTCAGCTCGTCGAGCTTCTGCTTGAGCGCCGGGTCGAGCTGGTACTCGGCCGCCGCGAGCGTCGCGTCGAGCTGCTCGGGCCGGCTCGCGCCGAGCAGCGGCGCGGTGATCAGCGGGTTCGCCATCACCCAGGCCACGGCCAGCGTCGCGAGCGGCACGCCCGCCTCGTCGGCCAGCGCATGCAGCTGCGTCACGGTGTTGAAGCTGCGCTCGTTCCAGTAGCGGTCCTGGTACATGTTGCCGGCCGTGCCGAGCGTGAAGCGCGTGTTCGCCTCGGGGCTGGCGCCGGGCTTGTACTTGCCGGTGAGCAGGCCGCCGGCCAGCGGGTTGTAGGGGATCACGCCCAGCCCTTCCTCGCTCGCGAGCGGCAGCAGCTCACGCTCGATCTCGCGGAACAGCAGGCTGTAGCGCGGCTGCACCGAGACGAAGCGCGTGAGCCGCAGCAGGTCGGCCTTGCCGAGCGCGCGCGCGAGCCGGTAGGCCAGGAAGTTCGACACGCCCACATAGCGCGCGCGGCCCGACTTCACGATGGTGTCGAGCGCCTCGATGCTCTCCTCGAGCGGCGTCTCGCGGTCGTCCATGTGCAGCTGATAGAGATCGACGTGATCGGTCTTCAGCCGCTTGAGCGAGAGGTCGATGGCATCGAGCAGGTGCTTGCGCGAGGCGCCCTGGTCCCAGGGATTGGGACCGACCTTGTTGACCGCCTTGGTCGCGACCACGAAGCGCCGGCGGCCCGCGGGGCCCTGCTTCTCGAGCCAGTTGCCGATGATCTCCTCGGTGCGGCCCGTGGTCTCGACCGTGCCGCCCAGCGGGTAGACGTCGGCGGTGTCGAGGAAGTTGATGCCGCCCTCGGCGGCCTTGTCGAGGATGCGGTGCGACACGGCCTCGTCGGTCTGCAGGCCGAAGGTCATGGTGCCGAGCGCGAGCCGCGAGACGGTCAGGCCGGTGCGGCCCAGGCGGGTGGTGGGAATGCTCATGGTGGATGGTTCCTGTGAAACGGCCGAACCGCGCAGGCGCGCGTGGCTGCACGACCATCATAGGCAGGCCGCCCGAGGCCTGCACGTCAGGGTGCAATCACCGTGACGCGTGCCGTCATGTAGGGATGCACCGAGCAGGCATAGTCGTAGACACCGGGCTTGTCGAAGGTCTGCGTGAAGCCCTGGCCCGGCAGCATCAGGTCCATGCCCGCGGGGCCGTTCTTGAACACCACGCCATGGGGCGCGCCGTCGTCGTTCTTCCAGCGCACGGGCTGGCCCACCTTCACGGTGATCTGCGCCGGCTCGAAGGCGAAGTTGCGGATCGTCACGTGGGCCGAGCCGCCCGCATGCCCGGCCGGCGCGCCGCGCTGCACCGCCACCTTGCGCGGGGCATTGCCGACCGCCACCGTGTGCGACGGCCCCCCGGCCAGATCGATCACGCTGACGTCGTTCGAGCCCTCGTTGCTGACCCACAGCTTCCCGCCGTCGGCCGAGATGTCGAGCCAGTGCGGCTGCTTGCCCACGGCGATGCTGCGGCCCGGCGTGCGCGTCGCGGGGTCGAACAGCATCACCTCGCCCGGCCCCTGCACCACGACCACGCCGCTCGCCATGCCCGCGAAGTGCTGCGCGATGTGGGGCGACACGCCGGTGGGAATCGGCGCCAGCCACTGGTTGGTGGTCGCGTCCAGCACCTGCACCGCGAGAACGCCCGCCAGCGTCAGGTAGAGCGCCTTGCCGTCGGGGCCGAACTCGAGGTCGCGCGGCGGCTTGTCGAGCGCGATCTCCGAGACCGCCTTGCGCGTCGCCAGGTCGAGCACCACGAGCGCGAAATGGCCCGGCGCCTGCGAGGCCACGTAGGCCTGCCGGCCATCGGGGCGCACGGCGATGGTGTGCGGCTTGGGCACGGCCACGCTCGCGGCCACGGCATGGGTCGCGGTGTCGATGAAGGCCACGCGGTCGTCGCCGTTGACGGCCACCAGCACCCAGCGGCCATCGGCCGTGGTGGCGAGGCCCTGCGGTCCCTGGCCGACCTCGATGCTGTGCGTCACGCGGTCGGTCGCGGCGTCGATCTCGCTCACCGCCGAGGCGCTGGAGCCGCTGACGAACACGCGTTGGCCGTTCGGGGAGATCACGATGCCGTCGGGCCCCGCGGCCACCGGCACGGTGGCGAGCACGCGCTCGCTGCCGGTGTCGATCACGCTGAGCGTGCTGTCCTTGAAGTTGCCGACGTAGGCCTTGGGGCCGGCGGCCAGCGCCGGGAAGGCCAGGGCGCCGGAGGCCGCGAGAACGGCGAGCAGGCGTGCGAATCCTGGAAAGGCGGTCATGGGGGAACACTCCTGAAAGAAGAGAGGAAGAGAATCGGCACAGGGCATGACGCGCGGTGCCCTTCGTCTATTCCCCGAAATTTTTTCGCGCAGGGCTGGAATAAAACGCGCGCCCGCCGCGTCATGCCCCCAAAGCACGTCCCTTGACCGACCGCACCCGCCAGTTCGAAGCCGCCGCCCTGCCGCATCTCGATGCGGCCTGGAATCTCGCGCGCTGGCTGCTGCGCGACGACCGCCTGGCCGAGGACGCGGTGCAGGAGGCCTACCTGCGGGCCTTCCGTTTCTTCGACGGGCTGCGCGGCGAGAACGCGCGGCCCTGGCTGCTGGGCATCGTGCGCAACGCGTGCTACGACTGGATGCGGCAGAACCGGCAGCTGGCCGACCAGGTGGAGTTCGACGAGCTGCGCGACAGCGAGTCGGCCGACGCGACGGCGCCGGAGGCCGGCGATCCCGCGCGGCTGTGGGAGCGGCGCGTGCAGGGCGAGCGCGTCAATGCAGCGATCGACGCCCTGCCCGCGGTCTACCGCGAAGCGATCGTGCTGCGCGAACTGGAGGAGCTGCGCTATGAAGACATCGCACGCATCGCCGGCGTGCCGCTGGGCACCGTGATGTCGCGGCTGTCGCGCGCGCGGGCCCTGCTGCGCGAGAGCCTGCGCGACGAGCGCCCGGGCCCGACGCGGGAAAGGACACGGCATGCCAATTCCTGACGAAGAGCTGGGAGCGCTGATGCGACAGCACGCCACGCGCCATGCGCCGCCCGCCGGCCTGGCCGAGCGCATCGCGCTGTCGGTGCGCGCCGAGGCCGGCGCACCCGCAACGCCGGCGCCGCGCCGTCACGGCTGGTGGCAGGGCCTGCTCGGATTCGGAACCGGCGCGGCCGCGGCCTGGGGCCTGGCGCTGGTGCTGCTGGCATCGCCGGCGCCCCTCGAGCTGCTCGGCGCGCAGGTCACGGCCAACCACGTGCGCTCGCTGATGGCCTCGCACCTGGCCGACGTGGCCTCCACCGACCAGCACACGGTCAAGCCCTGGTTCGCCGGCAAGCTCGACTTCTCGCCGCCGGTGGTGGACCTCGCCGCCGAAGGCTTCGCGCTGACGGGCGGGCGGCTCGACTACCTCGACGGGCGCACGGTGGCGGCGCTGGTCTATCGCTCGGGTCCGCACGTCATCAATGTCTTCGTCTGGCCCATGGCCGATGCGAAGCCGCAGGCCCCGGCCTTCTCGACCCGGCAGGGCTACCAGCTCGCGCACTGGACCCAGGGCGGCATGCAGGCCTGGGCCGTGTCGGACCTCAATGCGGCCGAGCTGCGCCACTTCGCGGCGCTGCTGCACGCGAGGACGGCGGTGCGCCCTTAGCGGCTGAAGACGGGATCGGGCAGCCGATCCCGTCTTCGTTGCGGCACATCGCGCGCGGTCGCGGTCGGCGCGCGGGACTGCGTTTAAGCTCGGCGCCGATCCACGCGTTTCCCGAATGAGCCCCTCCCCCTCCCAAGCCATCACGCATTCCGCCTCCGGGTTCCGGACCTTGCTGCGCATCGTTGGCCGCGTCGCGGCCTCGCTGGTTCTGCTGCTGTCGACGGGCTGGGCCTGCCTCGCGCTCTGGTACCAGTTGCCCGTGGGCGAGACGGGCAAGGTCGCCGCCGCCGTGCTCTGGAGCGGCTTCGGCCTCGCGGCCCTGGTACTGCTGTGGCGCGGCCGGGCCGCGCGCGCCCTGCTGTCCTACGCGGCCGGCTTCGCGCTGCTGCTGGGCTGGTGGAACACCATCGTGCCGCTGCAGCAGCGCGACTGGGCCGACGACGTCGCGCGCCAACTGGTGGCGCGCGTCGACGGCAACGTGGTCACGCTCGAGAACGTGCGCAACTTCGACTGGCGCAGCGACACCGACTACACGCCGCGCTGGGAAACGCGCCGCTACGACCTTGAGCGCCTGCGCTCGGTCGACGTCTCGGTCTCGTACTGGATGGGCCCGGCGATCGCGCACACGCTGGTGTCCTTCGGCTTCGACGACGGCCGCTTCCTCACCTTCTCGATCGAGATCCGCAAGGAGCGCGGCGAGAGCTTCTCGTCGATCGGGGGCTTCTTCCGGCGCTTCGAGCTGAGCCTGGTCGCGGCCGAGGAGCGCGACGTGCTGCGCGTGCGCACCAACGTGCGCGGCGAGGACGTCCACATGTACCGCGTGCGGCTGCCACAGGCCGAGATGCGCTCGCTGTTCCTGGCCTACCTCGACCAGAGCGCCGCGCTGCTGCGCGCGCCGAGCTTCTACAACACGCTCACGGCCAACTGCACCACCATCGTCTACGACCTCGCCAGGCGCATCGTGCCGGGCCTGCCGATGGACTGGCGGCTGCTGGCCTCGGGCTACCTGCCCGACTACCTGTACGACGTGGGCGGGCTCACGCCGGGCTACAGCCTCGATGCGCTGCGCGCGGACGGACGCATCACGCAGCGCGCGATCGCGAGCGATGCCACTCCGGGCGTCGATTTCTCGCGCGCGATCCGGCAGGGGCTGCCGGGCGCCGAGGCCCCGTGACGATGCGCGCGCGTCTCTCCGGCCTGGCGGCCCTGCTGTGCGCCGCCGCGCTGCTCGCGGGCTGCGCGGGCGTGAAGGTGGGCTCGATCTCGCCCGCCGAATACCTCGCGCAGCGCCGCGGCGACGTGCTCACCACGGGCCGGCTCAGCACCTCGGCCGAGGAGGTGCTGCGCGTGATCGGCTCCGATGCCGAGCTGTGCGGCAAGGACGGCCCGGCCTGCCGCAGCGCACTGGCCGACTCGCCGGGCCTGAGCGACGAGCAGCGGCTGTCGGCGCTGTCGGAGGTGTGGCTGCAGGTGGCGATCGCGGCCGAGAAGAGCGGCAGCGCGACGCCGCCGGGCTCGAGCGCCGATACCGCCGCCATCGAGGCCTGGCTCGAGAGCGCGCGCCATGCCTATGCCTACCTGTTCTTCACCGCGCGCAAGCCGCGCGACCGTGCCTTCGAGGACCGGCAGACGCAGGTGCGCGACTACTACAACTACGCGGTGCAGCAGGCCATCACGGGCCTGTACCGCGGCGCGCGGCGCAACGGCGCGGCCCAACCGCAGGTGCCGCGCGTGGGCGACTGGCGCATCGAGGCCGACGTGTCGGGCCTGCGCCTGCCCGCCGACGCGCCGCTGCCCGACGAGCTGATCCCCGCCGCCTCGCTGACCTTCTCGGGCCTGCGCAACACCTACCGGCGCGACGGCTTCGGCGCCGAGCTGGTGGCGGCCGACAGCCAGCGCACCGACGAGAAGGCGCCCGCGCGCGATACCGCCGAGCCGCGCCCGCCCTACCGCGAGATGCCCTTCCCCGCCGTCACCGCGCTGCTGCTGTTCGAGGGCGGCAACCTCGCCGAGGTGCTGGCCACGCGCAGGCTGCGCATCGCGGCCTACGACCCCTATCGCACGGCCAACGTGCAGCTGGCCGGGCAGGAGGTGCCGCTGGCCGCCAACTTCACCTCGGGCTACGGCCTGTGGCTGGCCCGCTCCGACTTCGCGCTGCAGGCGCTGCGCAGCCTGTTCGGCGGTCGCGACGGACTCACGCAGCCGCGCATCTACCTGATGCAGCCCTACGACCCGGAGCGCCGCACGGTCATCATGCTGCACGGCCTCGCGAGCAGCCCCGAGGCCTGGATCAACGTGGCCAACGAGGTGCTCGGCGACGAGACGCTGCGCCGCCGCTACCAGATCTGGCAGGTCTACTACCCGACCAATGCGCCGCTGCCGCTCAACAACTTCGCGATCCGCGAGGCCGTGACGCAGACGCTGCAGCACTTCGATCCCACGGGCCAGGCCCCGGCCTCGAAGGACATCACGCTGATCGGCCACAGCATGGGCGGCGTGCTGTCGCGGCTGATGGTGTCGTCGTCGCAGGACAAGCTCTGGGACGCGCTGCTGGCCAGCTACCCGATGCCGGGCGCGCAGCAGCGGCGCATCGAGGAGAAGCTCGCGCCCTACCTGCGCTTCGAGCCGCTGCCGCAGGTCAGCGACGCGATCTTCATCGCCTCGCCGCACCGCGGCACCGACTTCGCCAACAACCGCATCTCGCGCTGGGTCGCCAACCTGATCACGCTGCCGGTGGCGATGCTGGGGCAGTTGAGCGACATCTCGCGCGAGCTGATCCGCATCGCGCCGGGCCGGCAGGACGCGGGGCCGCTGCGCATTCCCAACAGCATCGACAACCTCAGCGACCGCGATCCCTTCGTGCGGCTCTCCTCGGGCCTGCCGATGAATCCGCGCGTGCGCTTCCACTCGATCATCGGCAACGACACGCCGGGCCTGGCGCAGGCCCTGTCGAGCGACGGCATCGTGCCCTATGCCAGCGCGCACCTCGACGGCGCGGCCTCGGAGCTGGTGATCCCGTCGGCGCACAGCGTGCAGGAGAACCCGCTCGCGATCCTCGAGATCCGGCGCATCCTGCGCGAGCAGCTGCAGCCGCGCTAGGACTTCAGCCTTCGCAGGCCGCCACGCGCGGCCGCCGCGCATCGGCGCGCGCGCTCGCCACGGCCCAGCAGAAGACGCCCATGCCCGCGAGCGCGAGCAGCGCGCCGACCCAGCCGGTCGAGGTCCAGCCCAGGCCGGCGGCGATCGCCACGCCGCCGAGCCAGGCGCCGAGCGCATTGGCCATGTTGAAGGCCGAGTGGTTGAGCGCGGCCGCCAGGGTCTGCGCATCGCCGGCCACGTCCATCAGCCGGATCTGCAGCGCCGGGCCGATGGCCACGGTGGTGCCGATCAGGAACACGTTGAAGCCCGCGGTGTAGATGTTGTGGGCCGAGAAGACGAACAGCGCCAGCACCAGCGCCGCATAGGCCATCAGGCCGCCGATGGTGCGCATCAGCGACTTGTCGGCCAGCCGCGCGCCGACCAGGTTGCCGACCACCATGCCGAGCCCGAACAGCGCGAGCACGAAGGGCACGCCGCCCAGCGGCATGCCGGCCACCTCGATCAGCGTGGGCTTGATGTAGCTGAACACCGAGAACATGCCGCCGAAGCCGATGGCGCCGATGCCCAGCGTGAACCAGACCTGCTTGCGCTTGAGCGCGCCGAGTTCGCGCCAGGGGCTGGCACCCGCGGGCGCGGCGAGGTCGGGGATGTCGCGGCGCAGCAGCACCACGGCGATGAGCGCGATCACGCCCACGAACACGAAGGCCGCGCGCCAGCCGAACAGCTGGCCGAGCCAGGCCGCGATCGGCACGCCGACCAGCGTGGCGCCCGTGAGCCCCAGCATCACCAGCCCCACGGCGCGCGCGCGGCGCCCGGGCGGCGCGAGCGTGGCGGCCACCAGCGCGGCCACGCCGAAGTAGGTGCCGTGCGGCAGCCCGGTGGCGAAGCGCAGCAGGTTCAGCGAGGTGTAGCCGGGCGCCATCGCGCTCGCGAAGTTGCCGGCCGCGAACACGGCCATCAGCGCGATCAGCAAGGCGCGGCGGCGCCAGCCGGCCGCGAGCACCGCGAGCACGGGCGCGCCGATGACCACGCCCAGCGCATAGGCGCTGATCACGTGGCCTGCCTGCGGGATGCTGACGGCGATGTCGTTCGCGACCTCGGGCAAGAGGCCCATGATCACGAACTCGCCGGTGCCGATGGCGAAGCCGCCGACGCCGAGCGCGAGCACGGCGCGCAGGAACCGGGCCGACGAGACGGGCGGGATGGCGGGGGTGTCCGCGCCTTCGAGGGCGGATGGTGGGGCGTTCAAGGCCGGAGCTCCTGGGGGGAATGCCCGGCGAGCGCGGGCAAAGCCCGATTTTAGGGTAAACCCTTAAAGCACGCTGATGAGGTCTTGCGCCCCGTCCGATACCTTCTTGCCCCTGCCGCTCAACGGCGCAGGAAGCGCGGCGCGCGGCGTTCGGCCATGGCCTGCACGCCCTCCTTGAAGTCCTCGCTCGCGAACTGCACGCACTGCAGCTCGCGCTCGTGCCGGTTCGCCGCGGCCACCGCCTCGGCCAGGCCGCGCCGCAGGGTCGCGCGCGTCGATTCCACCGCGAGCGGGGCCGACAGCGCGATCTCGGCCGCGAGCGCCAGCGCGCTGGTGCGCACTTCAGCGGCCGGCACCAGCTGGTCGACCAGCCCGATGCGCAGCGCCTCCTCGCCGCCGATGCGGCGCCCGGTGTAGAACAGCAGCGCGGCCTGCTGCGCGCCGACCAGGCGCGGCAAGGTCAGGCTCAGGCCGAAGCCCGGATGGAAACCGAGGCGGTTGAAGTTGGCGCTGAAGCGCGCCTCGGCGCAGCCCACGCGGAAGTCGGCCGCCAGCGCGAGGCCGAGCCCGGCGCCGATGGCCGGGCCATGCACCGCGGCCACCAGCGGCTTGGCGTTGCCGAACAGGCGCATGGCCTGCTCGTAGAGCGGCGCGGGGTCGCGCGCATCGTCCTTGCCGCTGAAGTCGGCGCCCGCGCTGAAGGCCCGGCCTTCGGCGGCCAGCACGACGACGCGGCACTCGGGATCGGCATCGAGCTGCGCGAGCCGGTCGGCCAGTTCGCGCAGCAGCGCCACGTCGAGGTAGTTGAACGGCGCGCGCCGCAGCTCGAGCAGCGCCACGTGCGCATGGCCCGATTCCACCGAAGCGACCGCGCTCATTGCACCTCCAGCTTCGCGATGTCGACGTAGCCCTTCCACTTCTCGCGCTCCTGGCGCTCGAAGCTCGCGAGCTCGGCCAGGCTGACCTTCGCGGGCGCGAAGGCGAAGCCCTCGAGCCGCGCGCGGATCGGGTCGGTGGTCACGGCCTCGTTGATCCACTGGTTGAGCTGCTGCTGCAGCGCCGCCGGCGTGGCGGCCGGCACCGCGATGCCGAGGAAGCCGCCGCGGATGCTGAAGCCCGGATAGCTCTCGGCGATCAGCGGCAGCTCGGGATAGCGCTTGAGCCGCGCGTCGCTGTGCACCGCGAGCGCGCGCAACTGGCCCGAGGCCACGAAGGCATCGCCGGCCACGGTGTCGGTGAACACCACCTGGATCTGGCCCGCGATCAGCTCCGACATCGCCTGGCTCACCTGCTTGTACGGAATCGCCGCGAGCTCGATGCCGGCTTCGTGCGCGAACAGCGCGGCCGTGACCTTGGAGGTGGCGTTGAAGTGGCCGTAGTTGATCGTGCCCGGCGCCTTCTTCGCGGCGGCGACGAAGTCCTGCAGCGTCCTGTAGGGCGCGTCGGGCCGCACCAGCATGTAGGTGGAGCCGGGCCCGAAGGAGCCGACCAGCCGGAAGTCGCGCCCGGGGTCGTAGGGCAGCTTGCGGAACAGGCTGGGATTGGCCAGGTGCGTGGAGGTGGTGGCCAGCAGCAGCACCGAGCCGTCGGCCGGCGCATTGCGCACCGCCTCCACGCCGATGATGCCGTTGCCGCCGGGGCGGTTGTCGACCACCACCGCGCGGCCGGTCTTGCGCGTGAGGAACTCGGCCAGCATGCGCGCCGAGATGTCGCCCGAGCCGCCGGGGCCGAAGGGCACGACGATCTGGATCGGCTTGTGGTTGTCCGCCGCCATCGCGGCCGCGAACGGCAAGGCCGCGAGCGCGGCGAGGCACTGTCTTCTCTGCATGTCGTCTCCTGTTGTTGGTGTCGCTGGAGGTGCGCGCTCAGCCCGGGGCCTTCGCGCCAAGCGCCTCGTTGTGCTCGCCCACGCCGGGCGCGCGGTGCCGCACCCGCGGCCGCTCGCCATCGAAGGACAGCGGCAGCCCGACGATGCGCAGCTCCTCGCCGGGAATGGTCTGGAAGATGCCGATGGCCTCGGTCTGCGGCTGCGCGAGCACCTGCGCGAAGTCCTGGATCGGCGCGCAGGGAATGCCCAGGGCCTCGAGCGCCTCGAGCCACTGCTGCGTCGAGCGCGTGCGGAACACGGCCTCGAGCGCGGGGATCAGCAGCGCCTTGTGCTGCACGCGCAGCGCATTGCTCGCGAAGCGCTCGTCGCGCGTCCATTCCTCGCGGCCGGCCGCGCGCGCGAGCTTGGCGAACAGCCGGTCGTTGGCCGCGGCCACCACGATCTCGCCGTCCCCGGTCGGCAGCGCCTGGAACACCACCACGTTGGGATTGCCGCTGCGGTGCCGCTCGGGCTGCTTCCCGGTGGCATGGAAGCCGGCCATCATCACCTGCAGCCAGCCCAGCGCGGTCTCGAACAGCGAGGTGTCGACCACGCAGCCCTGCCCGGTCGAAGCGCGGCGCAGCAATGCCGCGATGCAGCCCAGCGCGGCCCAGACGCCGGTGCCGAGGTCGAGCACCTGCATGCCCACGCGCGCCGACGGCCCGCTCTCTGCGCCGTTGATGCTGAAGATGCCCGCGAAGGCCTGCACCATCGGCTCGTAGCCCGGCGCGAGGCGCATCGGCCCCTTGTGACCGAAGGCCCAGAGCGAGCAGTACACCAGCCGCGGGTTGAGCGCGCGCAGCGCTTCGGCGCCGAGCCCCAGTTCCTCGAGCGAGCCGGGCCGCATGTTCTGCACGAACACGTCGGCCTCGGCCGCGCGCTCGCGCAGCCATTGCGCCTGCGCCGGGTCCTTGAGGTCGAGCGCGATGCTCTTCTTGCCGTGGTTCATGGCCTGGAAGGTGGTCGCGGTGCCGCGCCAGAACGGCGGGCCCCAGCCGCGCGCGTCGTCGCCCGTGCCGGGCCGCTCGATCTTCACCACCTCGGCGCCGAGCGAGGACAGGATCTCGCCCGCGTAGGGCCCGGCGATGTTCTGTCCGAGCTCGATGACCTTGATGCCGGCCAGCGGCAGCGCGGTGCTGCTGTTCGTGTCGTCCGTCATGGTTCAGCGTCCCGTGAAACGGGGCGCGCGCTTCTCGACGAAGTGCCGCACGCCCTCGCGAAAATCCTCGGTGTCGCGGCAGGCCGCGATCTCGCGATCGGCCACGCGCGTGGCCTGCCCGAGGGTCTGGTAGCGGGCCTCGACCAGCTGCCGCTTGATGATGCGCACCGCGCGCGGCGAACTCAGCTCGGCGATCTCGGTGGCGCGCGCGAGCACCGCATCGAGAAAGCCTTCGGCCGGCAGCAGGCAGGCCAGTCCCATGCGATCGGCCTCCTCGGCCTGCAAGGTGCGGCCGGTCAGCAGCAGGTCGGCCGCATGCATCGGCCCGATCAGCCGCGGCAGCAGCCAGGCCGTGCCGTGCTCGGCCACCAGGCCGCGGCGCGCATAGGGCAGCGTGAGCTTGGCGCCAGCCGCCACGTAGCGCAGGTCGGCATGCAGCGCGATGCACAGGCCCACGCCCGCGGCCGCGCCGTTGATCGCGGCGATCAGCGGCTTGGCGAGCGCGCCGAGGTAGCCGTAGCGCTGCGCCGCGTCGTCGTCGGAATCGGCCTGCGGCACGGGCGGCCGGCCCGGGTCGGACAGCACCGCCATGTCCATGCCGGCGCAGAAGGCACGGCCGGCGCCGCTGAGCACGATGGCGCGCACCGCGTCGTCGGCTTCGGCATGCGCGACGGCCGCGCGCAGCTCGGCCTCGAGCGTGGGCGTCCAGGCATTGAGCCGGTCGGGCCGGTCGAAGGTGATCGAGGCCACGCGGCCGATCGCCGCGTACCTCAGTTGCGTGAAATCCAAGCGTGTCTCCTGGTCCGTTGCGCCCTGCGATGGGCATGCGGCCAGTATTCCGGCGGGCCCCGGCGGCGACAACCTTAGAATTTCGGAGAACGAAATCATGGCCACGCCCCGCCCTTCCACCGCCGGCTCGACGCGCGCCCGCACGCAGGCCACCGGCACCTTCGTGCGCAGCACGCCCGGCAGCCATTCGCTCGAACGCGGCCTCGCGCTGCTGCGCGCCTTCCGGCATGGCGTGGACGTGCTGACCAACGCCGAGCTGGCCGACCGCGCGCAGCTGCCGCGGCCCACGGTCAGCCGGCTCACGCGTTCGCTGGTGGATGCGGGTTTTCTCGCCTACGACCTCGAGCAGCGCGGCTACCGCCTCACGGCCGCCTGCCTGAGCCTCGCGCTGTCCTTCCGCAGTTCGGAGGCCACGCTGGCGCGCGCGCTGCCGCTGATGCGCGCGCTGGCCGAGGGCCGGCGCGTCAACGTCGGCCTCGCGGTGGCCGACCAGCTCGAGATGGTCTACCTGGAATCGGTGCGACTGAGCCGGCTCGGGATCTTCCGGCGCATCCTCTCGGGCTCGCGGATCCCGATCGCGAGCACCTCGCTGGGCTGCGCCTTCCTCGCCGGCATGCAGCCGGGCGAGCGCAAGGCCCTGCTGGGCCGGCTGCGGCAGGCGCACGGCGCCGAATGGCGCGTGCTGCAGCCGCGGGTGGAGGCCGCGCTCGACGCGGTGCGCGAGCACGGCTTCTGCCACGCGAACTGGGCCGCTGGCATGACCGCGGTGGCGCTGCCGCTGCGCGCGCCCTCGGGCAGTCTCTATGCGATGAACGTGAGCTTCCCCACCGCGGAGGAAGTGTCGACGGACGCCATCGAGGCGCACGCGCAACTGCTGCTGCGCCTCGCGGCCGACCTGCGCCGCGACTGGGCGCGCTGAGGCGTCAGATCGCCACCAGATGGCGCACGCCCTGCGCCTCCATGTCCTTGCCGAGGCCGCGCGCGATCACCTCGCCGCGCTCCATCACGAGGTAGTCGTCGGCCAGATCCTGCGCGAAGTCGTAGTACTGCTCGCACAGCACGATCGCCATGTCGCCGCGGTCGGCCAGCATGCGGATCACGCGGCCGATGTCCTTGATGATGCTCGGCTGGATGCCCTCGGTGGGCTCGTCGAGGATCAGCAGCTTCGGCTTGGGCGCGAGCGCGCGCGCGATCGCGAGCTGCTGCTGCTGGCCGCCCGAGAGGTCGCCGCCGCGGCGCCCGATCATCTGCTTGAGCACCGGGAACAGCTCGAACAGCTCGGCCGGGATCGGCGTGCCGCCGCGCTTGTAGGCCAGGCCCATGCGCAGGTTCTCCTCCACCGTGAGGCGCGCGAAGATCTCGCGGCCCTGCGGCACGAAGCCGATGCCCGCGCGCGCGCGGTCGTAGGGCGTGGCCTTGTGGATCGGCCGGCCCTCGAGCTCGATGCTGCCGCTCTTGATCGGCACCAGGCCCATCAGCGACTTCAGCAGCGTGGTCTTGCCCACGCCGTTGCGGCCCAGCAGCACCGTGACCTTGCCCAGCGTGGCCTCGAAGCTCACGTCGCGCAGGATGTGGGAGCCGCCGTAGTACTGGTGGATGTTCTTGACTGTCAGCATGGCGTGGTTTCCTCAGCGGCCCAGGTAGACCTCGATCACGCGCTCGTCGGCCTGCACCTCGTCGAGCGAGCCCTGCGCGAGCACCGAGCCGTCGCACAGCACGGTCACGATCTCGGAGATGGTGCGGATGAAGCTCATGTCGTGCTCCACCACCATCAGCGAATGCTTGCCCTTGAGCGTGAGGAACAGCTCGGCGGTGCGCGCCGTCTCCTCGTCGGTCATGCCGGCCACGGGTTCGTCGAGCAGCAGGAGCTTCGGGTCCTGCATCAGCAGCATGCCGATCTCGAGCCACTGCTTCTGGCCGTGGCTCAGGTTGCCCGCCATGCGCGACACGCTGGCCGCGAGGTGGATGGTCTCGAGCACCTCGGCGAGGCGGTCGCTCTGCGCCGAGTCGAGCCTGAACAGCATCGAGGCGCGCACGCCCTTGTCGGTCTTGAGCGCGAGCTCGAGGTTCTCGAACACCGTGAGGTGCTCGAACACGGTCGGCTTCTGGAACTTGCGGCCGATGCCGAGCTGCGCGATCTCGGCCTCCTTGTGGCGCAGCAGGTCGATGGTGCTGCCGAAGAACACCGTGCCCTCGTCGGGCCGGGTCTTGCCGGTGATGATGTCCATCATCGTGGTCTTGCCCGCGCCGTTGGGGCCGATGATGCAGCGCAGCTCGCCCGGCGCGATGTCGAGCGACAGCTTGTTGATCGCCTTGAAGCCGTCGAAGCTCACGCTCACGTCTTCCAGGTAGAGGATGCGGCCGTGGGTCACGTCGACCTCGCCGGGCGTCGCGATGCGGCTGAAGCCCGCCGTGCGGCCGCCCGATTCGGTGGCGCCGGTGTCGTGCGGATGGCCCTTGGCGCGTGCGGCGCGCTCGGCGCCGGCTTCCATCAGGTCGGGCGTCATGCGCGGGCTCCCTTCGGTTCCGCATGCAGCGGCGCGGCGATCGCTTCCGGCTCCATGCCCTGTTCCGTTGCCAGCGAACGCTGGGCCTCGGCGCGCGCCGACGATGCCGCAACGGGCGCCGCCTTCTCGCGCGACAGCCACTGGCGCACCAGCCCCACGATGCCGTTCGGCAGGAACAGCGTGACCGCGATGAACAGCGCGCCGAGGAAGTACAGCCAGTACTCGGGATAGGCCACCGTGAGCCAGCTCTTCGCGCCGTTGACGATGAAGGCGCCGATGATCGGCCCGATCAGGGTCGCACGCCCGCCCACCGCGGCCCAGATCGCGATCTCGATCGAGTTGGCCGCGCTCATCTCGCTCGGGTTGATGATGCCGACCTGCGGCACGTAGAGCGCGCCGGCCACGCCGCACATCACGGCCGAGATGACCCAGATGCTGAGCTTGTAGGGCAGCGGGTTGTAGCCCGAGAACATCACGCGCGACTCGGCGTCGCGGATGGCCTGCAGCACGCGGCCGAACTTGCTCGCGATCAGCCACTTGGCGAACAGGAAGAAGGCCAGCAGGGTGACGCCGGTGAGCGCGAAGATGGTCATGCGCATCTCCTGCGTGGCGATCGGGATGCCGAGGATGCGCTTGAAGTCGGTGAAGCCGTTGTTGCCGCCGAAGCCGGTCTCGTTGCGGAAGAACAGCAGCATGGCCGCGAAGGTCAGGGCCTGCGTGATGATCGAGAAATACACGCCCTTGATGCGCGAGCGGAAGGCGAAGAAGCCGAACACGAAGGCGATCAGGCCCGGCACCGCGACGATCAGGACCAAGGTGGCAATGAAGCTGTCGCTGAAGGTCCAGTGCCAGGGCAGCGTCTTCCAGTCGAGGAACACCATGAAGTCGGGCAGGTCGCTCTTGTAGTTGCCGTCGCGGCCGATCTGGCGCATGAGGTACATGCCCATCATGTAGCCACCGAGCGCGAAGAAGAGACCGTGGCCCAGCGAGAGAATGCCGGTGTAGCCCCAGATCAGGTCCATGGCCAGCGCGCAGATCGCGTAGCACATGATCTTGCCGACCAGCGCCACCGCGTAGTCGCTCATGTGCAGCGGGCTGTCGACCGGCACCCACATGTTGAGCATCGGCGCCACCGCGCACACCACGATCAGCGCGACGAAGAAGGCCGTCCAGCCCTTGCCGCTCAGCAGCGGCCCCTTGGTTGGAAGTACGACCTTGCTCATGCCTCTGCGCTCCGGCCCTTCATCGCGAAGATGCCCTGCGGCCGCTTCTGGATGAAGATGATGATGAAAACCAGCACCGCGATCTTCGCGAGCACCGCGCCCGCCCAGCCTTCGATGAACTTGTTGAGGATGCCCAGCCCCAGCGCCGCGTAGACCGTGCCCGCGAGCTGGCCGACGCCGCCCATCACGACCACCATGAAGCTGTCGACGATGTAGCTCTGGCCCAGGTCGGGGCCGACGTTGCCGATCTGGCTCAGCGCGCAGCCCGCGAGGCCGGCGATGCCCGAGCCCAGTGCGAAGGCGTAGGTATCGATGCGCGCGGTGTTCACGCCCATGCACGAGGCGATCGGGCGGTTCTGCGTGACGCCGCGCACGAATAGGCCCAGCCGCGTGCGGCCGATCAGCCAGCCCATGGCCAGCAGCACCAGCACCGCGAAGACGATGATGCACAGGCGGTTCCACGGCAGCGTGACGTTCGACAGCAGCGAGAGGCCGCCGCTCATCCAGGCCGGGTTCTCCACGCCCACGTTCTGCGCGCCGAACAGCGAGCGCACCAGCTGCTGCAGCATCAGGCTGATGCCCCAGGTGGCCAGCAGGGTCTCGAGCGGGCGGCCGTAGAGGAAGCGGATCACGCCGCGCTCGAGCACCGCGCCCACCAGCGCCGAGGCCAGGAACGAGACCGGAATGGCGGCCACCAGGTACCAGCCGAAGGCGGCCTCGGGCAGGTACTTCTGGAAGATGCCCTGCATCACGTAGGTGGCGTAGGCGCCGATCATCATCAGCTCGCCATGCGCCATGTTGATGACACCCATCAGGCCGTAGGTGATGGCCAGGCCCAGCGCGGCCAGCAGCAGCACCGAGCCCAGGCTGACGCCGCTGAACACGGCATTGAGGCGGTCGCCCCAGACCAGCGAGCCGTCGATGCTGGCGATGGAGGCCACGATCGCGGCCTTCACGTCGGCCTCGGTCTCGTCGGCCAGGCGCTGGTTGAGCAGCAGCTTGGTGTCGGGGCTGCGGCTCTCGCCGAGTTCGCGCGCGGCCACGAGGCGCTTGGCCTTGTCGGCGCTGCCGAGCATGCTGGCGGCGCGCACCAGTTCGAGCTGCGCCTTGATCTTCGGGTGGGTCTCGGCGGCCAGCGCCTTCTCGACCAGCGGCAGCCGCGATTCGTCGGGCTCCTTGAACAGCGCCTGCGCGGCCTCGGCGCGCACCGCGTCGTCCTTGCTGCCGAGCTTGAGCGCGGCCTGCGCGGCATCGAGCGCGCCGCGCATCAGGTTGTTGTTGACCACGTCCTCGGCCGTGTCGGGCACCTTGAGCTCGGCGCCGGTCACGGGGTCGTAGCCCTTGTCGTCCTTCATCACGAAGACCTTGTCTTCGGTGTACTTGACCGCGTCGTCCGACATCGCCTGGATGAAGTCGGCGGTCTTCTCGTCGGCGCTGGTGACGGCCTTGTTGAGCGCCGCGATGCGGGCTTCGGAATCGCCGGCGGCGATGGCCCGGGCTTCGTCGGCGGTCAGCGCCTGGGCGGCCGTTGCCATGAACAGCATGGCGGCAAATGCGCAGTGGAGGGTTCGTCGAAGCATCTTGAAGCGGAAGTAGGAAAGGCCCTCCCCCGGGCGGGGGAGGGAGGAACGCACTTACATCGACTTGCCGGCCGGATAGTCGGGCTTCTTGTCGTTGCCTTCGATGTACGGGCTCCACGGCTTGGCCTTGACCGGGCCCGGCGTCTTCCACACCACGTTGAACTGGCCGTCGGCCTTGATCTCGCCGATGAACACGCTCTTGTGCAGGTGGTGGTTCTTCTCGTCCATCTTCGAGACGATGCCCGAGGGCGCGGTGAAGGTCTGGCCGGCCATGGCGGCGATCACCTTGTCGGTGTCGGTCGACTTGGCCTTCTCGACCGCCTGCTTCCACATGTGGATGCCGATCCAGGTGGCTTCCATCGGGTCGTTGGTCAGCGGCTTGTCCTTGTGGCCGGCGATGTTCTTGGCCTTGGCGTAGTCGCTCCACTGCTTGATGAAGGCGGTGTTGGTCGGGTTCTTGATCGACATGAAGTAGTTCCACGCGGCCAGGTGGCCGACCAGCGGCTTGGTGTCCACGCCGCGCAGTTCTTCCTCGCCGACCGAGAAGGCCACCACCGGCACGTCCTTGGCCTTCAAGCCGGCGTTGCCGAGTTCCTTGTAGAAGGGCACGTTGGAGTCGCCGTTGATGGTCGACACCACGGCCGTCTTGCCGCCGGCCGAGAACTTCTTGATGTCGGCGACGATGGTCTGGTAGTCGCTGTGGCCGAAGGGCGTGTACTTCTCGTCGATGTCGGTGTCCTTCACGCCCTTGCTCTTGAGGTAGGCGCGCAGGATCTTGTTGGTGGTGCGCGGGTAGACGTAGTCGGTGCCCAGCAGCACCCAGCGCTTGGCGGCGCCGCCTTCCTTGCTCATCAGGTAGTCGACGGCCGGAATCGCCTGCTGGTTGGGCGCGGCGCCCGTGTAGAACACGTTCTTCGAGAGCTCTTCACCCTCGTACTGCACCGGGTAGAACAGCAGGCCGTTCATTTCCTCGACCACCGGCAGCACCGACTTGCGCGACACCGAGGTCCAGCAGCCGAAGATCACCGAGACCTTGTCCTGGCCGAGCAGCTGCTTGGTCTTCTCGGCGAACAGCGGCCAGTTCGAGGCCGGGTCGACCACCACGGGCTCGAGCTTCTTGCCGAGCACGCCGCCCTTGGCGTTGATGTCGTCGATGGCCATCAGCACCGTGTCCTTCAACACGGTTTCCGAGATGGCCATCGTGCCCGACAGCGAGTGCAGCACGCCGACCTTGATGGTGTCGGCGGCGAATGCGGGCACAGCGGAGATGCTGGCCAGCGCGACGGCGGCGGTGAGCGCCTTGAGGGTGAAACGACGTTGCATGTGGACTCCTGCTCCGGTGGGTTGAACCTGTTCGCCGGCGCGGTGCCGAGCGATGGGAGGGAGTCTGCGGAATGCACCAGGAAGGAGAAATACGCCGGGTGGCGTACACGGAGGTACTCAGGCCGCGTCAACGGCGCTACGGCGCCGGGTACTTGCGCGCGTTCGCGACCATCTTGCTGCGCGCGGCCTCGACGGGATCGATGCCGAGCTGGTCGGCCAATTGCAGCAGGTAGAGCAGCACGTCGGCGATCTCGGTGCCGACCTCGGCGCGCTTGTCGGCCGGCAGCTCGCGGCTCTGGGCCTCGGTGAGCCACTGGAAATGCTCGAGCAGCTCGGCGGCCTCGACCGAGAGCGCGGCGGCGAGGTTCTTGGGGGAGTGGAAGGGTTCCCAGTGGCGCTCGCGGGCGAAGTCGCGCAGGGCGAGCGTGAGCGATTGGAGGTCGTGGGTCATGGCGGCTCTTGGGGACACAAACATGAAAAGCCCATTTTGGGTAATAAAATGCCCAAAATGGGTAAATCGCCGATGCCGAAGCAGCTCGAAGCACCCGTCGGACTCGCCGACGCCCTGTTCACGACCACCCAGCAGCGCGTGCTGGGCTGCCTTTTCGGCCAGCCGGACCGGAGCTTCTTCTTCACCGAATTGATCAAGCTTACCGGCGCGGGCTCGGGCGCCGTGCAGCGCGAGCTCAAGCAACTGACCGACAGCGGGCTGCTCACGATGTCGCGCGTGGGCAATCAGAAGCACTACCAGGCCAATGCGCAATCGCCGATCCACGAGGAACTGAGCAGCATCGTGCGCAAGACCTTCGGGCTCGCGGGCCCGCTGCGCGAGGCGCTGCAGCCCGTGGCCGACAGGATCGAGGCCGCGTTCGTGTACGGCTCCGTGGCCAAGAAGAGCGACACGGCCGCGAGCGACATCGACCTGCTGCTGATCAGTGACGAGCTTGCCTATCCGGATCTCTTTCTCGCGCTCGATGCCGTCTCCGCACGGCTCGGCCGTACAGTGAACCCGACCCTGTTCACGAGGAAGGAACTGATGCGAAAGCTCAAGGACGGCGAATCCTTCGCCACGCGCGTGATGGCTCAGCCCAAGCTCTGGGTGCTCGGCGACGCGCATGCCCTCCCCGCTTGACAACCTCTGCGGCCCTTCGAAGCCGCTCGCGGCCGAGGCGCCCGATGCGCGCGAGTTCGCGGGCTTGCTGCGTTCGGGCCATGCCCGCCTGAAGGATGCGCAGGTCGCGCAGCTCTCGCTCGAGGGCCGCTTCGACCTCGTCTACAACGCGGCCCACGCCCTGTGCCTCGCCGCCTTGCGCTGGCATGGCTACCGCTCGGGCAACCGCTTCATCGTCTTCCAGGTGCTGCCCCACACGCTGTCGCTGGGCCCCGAGGTCTGGCGCGTGCTGGCCAAGGGCCACGAGATCCGCAACCTCGGCGAGTACGAGGGCGACCTGAACGTGGACGAGCGCATCGTCCGCGACATGATCGTGGCCTGCCAGCAGGTGGCAGCGAAGCTGTCGGCGCTCCCCGCGCCCGGCGGGCGCTGATGCTGTCGGGTGCCGGCGCAGTCGAGCGCCGAACCGGTCAGCCCTTCGCCACCGCCTTGAACTGCGCCGCCGCGAAGGCCCACACCATGCGCGTGGCATCCGGCCCGGCCGGATCGCTGAACAGCCCGCGCGCGGCACCGCCGCTCCAGGCATGGCCGAGCTGGGCGATCTCGCACAGCACGACGAGCGCGCGGCCGCGGCGCCGGTAGTCGGTCAGGCGCATCGGCAGGCGTTTCCCGCGCTTCACGGCACGCACGGGGCCGGCCACGGCGCCGACGGCGGCGGCCCAGACCTCGGCGCTGTGGCGCGCATTGCTCGGCGCCACCACCGCGTCGCCATCGCCGTGCAGCACCAGCATCGGCGGCAGGGTCGCGAACACGGCCGCCGCGCCGATCGCCTTGCCGACCGCGGTGACGGGCATCGGCGGCACGTTGCGGCCGCGCATCGCGCCGATGGCCGTGGCGGAGGAGCGCGCGGCGCCCGGCGCCACGCCCGAGTGCATGGCGACGGCACGAAAGCGCGCCGGGTAGCGCGTGGCCAGCAGCGCCGCCATGCTGGCACCGGCCGAGAGGCCGGCCACGGCCACGCGCTCGCGGTCGGCCGGATAGAGCATGCAGACCTGGTCGACGGCCGCCATCAGCGTGGCGGCCTCGGCGTCGGCCTTGCCCGAGCGGCGCTCGTACCAGTTCCAGCAGCCCTGCGGATGGGCGATGCGGTCCTGCTCGGGGTAGAGCACCAGGAAGCGGTGCCGCACCGCGAGCGCGTTCATGCGCGTGGAGATCGCGAAGTCGCGCCCGGTCTGGCCGCAGCCATGCAGCATCACCATCAGCGGCAGGCGTTCGCCGGGCGCGAGCTGCAGTTCGGCGGGGCGGAACAGGTGGTAGCGGCGCGCGCCGGCCGGGCCCAGCGCCATGCCCGAGAGCCAGTCGCCGCGGCCCGGCGGCGGCTTCATCTGCTTCGCCGCGGCGCGCGTGACCTGGCCGGCCACGCGCTTGCTGTTGCGCAGCGTGAGCTTCGTGAGCGCCTTCAGGTTGCGCTCGTAGGCGCGGGCGAAGACGGAAGCGGTGGAGCGGCGGGCCATGGCGCAGTGTGACGCATGGCGCCGCGACGGGACAGCGATCGCCCGCTGCCCCTGGGAGATCAGTAGACCTCGGGAACGATCATGCTGGCCGGGACGGGCTGGCGCAGGTAATCGGCATGGCGCACGCGGGCCGGCAGCTCCACCGGTGCATGCGGCACCATCTCGTAGGGCAACTGGCCCAGCAGGTGGCTGATGCAGTTCAGGCGCGCCTTCTTCTTGTCGACCGCCTGCACCACCCACCACGGCGCCTCGGGGATGTGGGTGCGTTCCAGCATCGTTTCCTTGGCCTTGGTGTATTCCTCCCAGCGGCGGCGGCTCTCGAGGTCCATCGGGCTGAGCTTCCACTGCTTGAGCGGATCGTGGATGCGGCCGAGGAAGCGCATGTGCTGCTCGTCGTCGGTGATGGAGAACCAGTACTTGATGAGCTTGATGCCCGAGCGCACGAGCATCTTCTCGAACTCGGGCACGGTGCGGAAGAACTCCTCGTACTCGTCGTCGGTGCAGAAGCCCATCACGCGCTCGACGCCGGCGCGGTTGTACCAGCTGCGGTCGAACAGCACCATCTCGCCGGCGGCCGGCAGGTGCGCCACATAGCGCTGGAAGTACCACTGGGTGCGTTCGCGATCGTTGGGCGCCGGCAGCGCAGCCACGCGGGCCACGCGCGGGTTCAGCCGCTGGGTGATGCGCTTGATGACGCCGCCCTTGCCGGCCGCGTCGCGGCCCTCGAACAGGATCACGACCTTCTGCTTGCTGTGCTGGACCCAGTCCTGCAGCTTCACCAGTTCGCCCTGCAGGCGGAACAGCTCCTTGAAATAGGCTTGGCGGGCCGCCTTGTCGGACGCGCCGTTCGTGCCGGCGGGCTCGCCGTCGAGGCCGTCGACGTTGCGGTCCTCGATCTCCAGCTCGAGCTCCTCGTCGTAGCTGTCGATGAGGTCTCGGGCGATGCGCTGCATCAGTTCTTCGTGGTCGGGAAGGGCGCTCGTCGGCATGGTGAAGGGGCAAGAGTGGCGGGATCGGGGAAAACCATGCTGCATGGACCAGATGACGCCGGCGTGACGGTTTCGCGGCCGAAACCTGTAGGCCGACACGCCGTTGTCACACGGCGCGAACACCATTTCTCCCCACTACAACACTTCAGAACGCTTCCATGAACACGCTCGCCGCCCCGAATACGGACATGCCGGCCGCGCCGGCAGGGTCCGCAGCCCACCGCCCGAAGCTCGACGCCCGGCCCGGTCCGGTCGCCCTGATCACTTTCGTCGGCCTGCTGGCCGTCGGCCTGCTCTACACGGCCTGGAGCCTGGTGAGCGACGTGTCCGACTCCGGCGCGCCCATGACCACCTGGGTGCCCTACATCCTGCTGGGCGTGGCGCTGCTGATCGCGCTGGGCTTCGAGTTCGTCAACGGCTTCCACGACACCGCCAACGCGGTGGCGACCGTGATCTACACCCACTCGCTGCCGCCGAACTTCGCGGTCGTGTGGTCGGGCTTCTTCAATTTCCTGGGCGTGCTGGTCTCCAGCGGCGCGGTGGCCTTCGGCATCATCGCGCTGCTGCCGGTGGAGCTGATCCTGCAGGTGGGCTCGGGCGCGGGCTTCGCGATGGTGTTCGCGCTGCTGATCGCCGCCATCATCTGGAACCTCGGCACCTGGTGGCTGGGGCTGCCGGCCTCCTCCTCGCACACGCTGATCGGCTCGATCATCGGCGTGGGCGTGGCCAACGCGCTGATGCACGGGCGCGACGGCACCAGCGGGGTGGACTGGGCGCAGGCCACCAAGGTCGGCTATTCGCTCCTGCTGTCGCCGCTGGTGGGCTTCGGCTGCGCCGCGCTGCTGCTGCTGGCGCTGCGCGCCTTCGTGAAGAACCGCGCGCTCTATGAAGAACCCAAGGGCAGCGAGCCGCCGCCGTGGTGGATCCGCGGCCTGCTGATCCTGACCTGCACCGGCGTCTCGTTCGCGCACGGCTCCAACGACGGCCAGAAGGGCATGGGCCTGATCATGCTGATCCTGGTGGGCACGGTGCCGATGGCCTATGCGCTCAACCGCGCCATGCCGGCCGACCAGACGGTGAAGTTCGTGGCCGTGGCCGAGGTGGCGCAGGGCGCGATGCAGCGCAGCCTTCCGACCTCGCTGCCCGCGCTGCAGCCGGCGGCCGCGCGCGACTCGCTCGCGACCTACGTGCGCACCCGCGAGTTCAACGACACGGTGGTGCCCGCGCTGGCCTCTGTCACCGGCAGCATCGCGCAGCAGGTCAGGCAGCACGGCTCGCTGGCCCGCCTGCCGGCCGACGCGGTGGCCAACGTGCGCAACGACATGTACCTGACCTCCGAGGCGATCCGCCACCTCGACAAGAGCGGCGCCGCGCGCTTCGACGCCGACACCAAGGCCCGCGTCGGCGCGCTGCGCCAGGAACTCGACGACGCCACCCGCTTCATCCCGTTGTGGGTGAAGGTGGCGGTGGCGATCGCGCTGGGACTTGGCACCATGATCGGCTGGAAGCGCATCGTGGTGACCGTGGGCGAGAAGATCGGCAAGACCCACCTGAGCTATGCCCAGGGCGCCTCGGCCGAGGTGGTGGCGATGGTGACCATCGGCGCGGCCGACATGTACGGCCTGCCGGTCTCGACCACGCACGTGCTGTCCTCGGGCGTGGCGGGCACCATGACCGCGAGCGGCTCGGGGCTGCAGATGTCGACGCTGCGCAACCTCGCGCTGGCCTGGGTGCTGACGCTGCCGGCGGCGATGCTGCTGTCGGGCGGTCTGTACTGGTTCTTCACGCACCTGTTCTGAAGCATCGCGCACCTTGCCGGCACTCCATGACCTGGCCGCCAATTCGTATGGCGGCGACGAAGCCGGGCTGATCTGCGGCTACCTGTTCGACCCGGGCGCGTCGGGCCCCGAGGCCTCGCGCGAGATCGACTCGAGCCAGGCCGCGGCCTGGCTCGATGCCCTGCCGCCCGAAGAAGAGTTCGCGGGCGCGCCCTTCGAGGGCCCCTACGCCTGGCTGCACTTCAACCTGAGTCACGCGCAGGCCGAGCGCTGGCTGCGGCGCCACGCGCGGCTGTCGGACACCTTCTACGAGACGCTGCACGACGGCCTGCCCTCCACGCGCATCGAGCGCGCCGACGATGCGCTGATCGCGGTCATCAACGACGTGCACTTCGAGTTCAGCTTCGAGCCCTCGGACATCTCGACGCTGTGGATCGCGGTCGGCGCGCGGCTGGTCGTGACGGCGCGCAGCAAGCCGCTGCGCTCGGTCGACGCGCTGCGCACCGCGGTCAAGGCCGGCGACGCGCCGGGCTCGAGCACCGAGCTGCTCGAGCACCTGCTGCGGGCGCAGGCCGACGTGCTGGTGAAGATCGTGCGCGGCGTGACGGGCCGCGTCGACCGCATCGAGGACGAACTGCTGGCCGGCCGGCTCGACCACAAGCGCGCCCGCCTGGGCGTGATGCGCCGGCTGCTGGTGCGGCTGCAGCGGCTGCTGGCGCCCGAGCCAGCGGCGCTGTTCCGGCTGCTGCAGCGCCCGCCGGGCTGGATGGCCGAGGACGACACGCAGGAGCTGCGCGGCGCGACCGAGGAGTTCTCGGTGGTGCTGCGCGACATGCAGGCGCTGCAGGAACGCATCAAGCTGCTCCAGGAGGAGATCGCCGCCAACGTCAACGAGGACAACAACCGCAGCCTGTTCGTGCTGACGGTGGTCACGGTGCTGGCGCTGCCGATCAACATCCTGGCCGGCCTGTTCGGCATGAACGTCGGCGGCATCCCGCTGGCCGAGCACAAGCACGGCTTCTGGATCGTGGTGGCGATCGTCGCCACCTTCACCGCGGTGGCCGCCTGGGCCGCTTTCAGGAAGAAGCGCTGAGCCGCTCCACCGCTGCGGTTAATGCTATTTATCTAGTAGCAAATACGAGCACCCATGCGACCGTGTCGACAGGCCGGAGCGCCTAGAATCGACCGGTGTCCTCCATTCTCAATGCCGACCTGCACTGCCACTCCGTGGTGTCCGACGGCACACTGACGCCCGAAGAACTCGCCGTGCGCGCCGCCAGCAATGGCGTCGACCTGTGGGCGCTGACCGACCACGACGAGATCGGTGGCCAGCACCGCGCCGCCGCCGCCGCGCGCGAGAACGGCATGCGCTACCTCACCGGCACCGAGATCTCGGTCACCTTCGCGGGCGAGACCGTGCACATCGTCGGCCTGGGCTTCGACCCCGACGACGCCGCCATGACCCAGGGCCTGTACGACACCCGCGGCGGCCGCGGCAAGCGCGCGCAGGAAATGTCCGAGGGGCTGGCCAAGGTCGGCATCCACGGCGCCTACGAAGGCGCGCTCAAGTTCGTCGGCAACCCCGAGCTGATCTCGCGCACCCACTTCGCGCGCTTCCTGGTCGAGCAGGGCCACTGCCGCGACACGCCCGAGGTGTTCCGCAAGTACCTCACCGAGGGCAAGCCCGGCTACGTGCCGCACCGCTGGGCCACGCTCAAGGATGCAGTGCACTGGATCACCTCGGCCAAGGGCCTGGCCGTGATCGCGCACCCGGGCCGCTACAAGTTCAGCGCCAACGAGGAGTACGCGCTATTCCTCGAGTTCAAGGCGCACGGCGGACAGGCCATCGAGGTCGTCACCGGCAGCCACACCCCGGCCGAGTACGTCGAGTACGCCGACAAGGCGCTCGAGTTCGGTTTCGCCGCCTCGCGCGGCAGCGATTTCCACAGTCCCGACGAAAGCCACTGCGACCTCGGCAAGCTGCCGCCGCTGCATGCTTCGCTCACGCCGGTATGGGAACTGCTCGGCCACCGAATCCAGACCTAGCGTGAGCCAACAGCCCGGGACCGCGACCGAGAGCGCCGCAACCCAAGCGCTGGCCCTGGCCCGCGCCGCGGCCCAGGCCGCCTCCAGCCGCGAGTCCGAACGCATCCTGGCCGGCATCGGCCTCGTCGTGCTGGCCGTGGCCTGCTTCGCCACGCTCGACACCGCCACCAAGATCTCGACCGCGAGCGTGCCGATCCTGATGGGCGTGTGGTTCCGCTATGCCTTCCAGGCCGTGGCCACCACCGCCGTGCTGCTGCCGCTGCGCGGCACCGCGCTGCTGCGCACCGCCCATCCGCGCTACCAGGCGCTGCGCGGGGCGCTGCTGCTGGGCTCGAGCCTGTTCGCCTTCATGAGCCTGCGCTACATGCCGCTGGCCGAGTTCACCTCGATCGTGCTGATCGCGCCGCTGGTGATCACGCTGCTGGCGGCCACCACGCTCAAGGAGCAGGTCTCGCCGTTGCGCTGGACGCTGGTGGCGGGCGGCTTCGCGGGCACGCTGGTCATCCTGCGGCCCGGCGGCGGCGCCTTCAGCTGGGCCATCCTGCTGCCGATCGGCCTGGTGATGACCAACGCCTGGTTCCAGGTGCTCACGAGCAAGCTCGCGCAGACCGAGAACCCGCTGACCATGCACTTCTACACCGGCTGGGTCGGCACGCTGCTGGCCTCGCTGGCCGTGCCCTTCGCCTGGACCGCGCTGCCCTCGTGGCACTGGTGGGCGCTGCTGTGCCTCATGGGCCTGATGGGCACGGTGGGACACTTCATGCTGATCCTCGCCTACCAGCGCGCGCCAGCCTCCACCCTCACGCCCTACCTCTATGCGCAGATCGCGTTCGCGATGCTCGGCGGCTGGCTGATGTTCTCCCACGTGCCCGATGTCGTGTCGCTGGTCGGCATGGCGATGATCGCGGTCTGCGGCGCGGCCGGTGCCTGGCTCACCGTGCGCGAGCGCCGCGTGCCGATCGAACCGGCGGAATCCTGATCAGGAGCGTTTTTCATGGCCCAGTACTTCGAAGTCCACCCCGAGAACCCCCAGCAGCGCCTGCTCAAGCAGGCCGTGGCGCTGCTGCAGCGCGGCGAGATCGTCGCCGTGCCCACCGACTCCAGCTACGCGCTGGCCTGCCACCTCGACGACAAGGACGCGGTCGACCAGCTGCGCCGCATCCGCCAGGTCGACGACAAGCACCACCTGACCCTGATCTGCCGCGACCTCAGCGAGCTCGCGAACTACGCGCGCGTGGACAACAAGCAGTACCGCCTGCTGAAGGCCGCCACGCCCGGCCCCTACACCTTCCTGCTCGAGGCCACCAAGGAAGTGCCGCGGCGCGTGAGCCATCCGCAGCGCAAGACCATCGGCCTGCGCGTGCCCGACCACAAGGTGCTGCTCGAGCTGCTGGCGCTGCATGGCGCGCCGCTTTTGGCCACCACGCTGATCGCACCCGGCGAGACCGAGGCGCTCAACGACGCCGAGATCATCCGCGAGCGCTTCGAGAAGCAGATCGCGGGCGTGATCGACGCCGGCGCCTGCCCCTCCCAACCGACCACCGTGGTCGACCTCACGCCCATGGGCAGCGGCGACGATCCGGTGGTGGTGCGCCAGGGCCGCGGGGCGCTCTCCGTGCTGGGGCTGTGATGCGGCCTTCGTTTTCCCCTTGTTCCGTCTGACACAATCTCGCAGTGGATATCTCCAATCTGATACAGACGGTCCTGATCTATGCGCTGCCCGTGATCTTCGCGATCACCGTGCACGAAGCCGCGCACGGCTACGTGGCGCGCTACCTCGGCGACAACACGGCGGCGGTCATGGGCCGCGTCACGCTCAACCCGATGAAGCACATCGACCCCATCGGGACCATCCTGATGCCGCTGATGCTCTACTTCGCGACCTCGGGCGCCTTCCTGTTCGGCTATGCCAAGCCGGTGCCGGTCAATTTCGGCCGGCTGCGCCATCCCAAGCGCGACATGGTCTGGGTGGCCCTGGCCGGTCCGGCCTCGAACTTCATCCAGGCGATCCTCTGGGCCGTGGTCTGGGCGGTGCTCGTCGGCGTGGGCGTGCAGGAGCCCTTCTTCGTCAAGATGGCGCAGGGCGGCGTGCTGGTCAACCTCGTGATGTGGGCCTTCAACCTCTTCCCGCTGCCACCGCTCGACGGCGGCCGCGTGCTGGCCGGGCTGCTGCCCAACGGGCCGGCGCAGAATTTCCTCGCTCGCATCGAGCCCTATGGTTTCTTCATCGTGATGGGCCTGGTGCTCGCGGGCATCGTCAGCAGGTTCTGGCTGATGCCGCTGATGAGCGTGGGCTACGAGGTGCTCGATCTGCTGATCGGGCCGCTGCAGGCCCTGTTGCGTTGATGTTGCGTTAGTTTCCAGTTCCGACCATGGCTTCGTCCTCCCCTTCCCCACTGCGCGTCCTCACCGGCATCACGCCCTCCGGCACGCCCCATCTCGGCAACTACGTCGGCTCGATCCGCCATTCGGTGCGCCAGAGCGTCGCACCCGGCGTCGAGAGCTACTTCTTCCTGGCCGACTACCACGCCCTCATCAAGGTGCAGGAGCCCGCGAAGATCCAGCGCTCCACCCTGGAGATCGCCGCCAGCTGGCTGGCCTGCGGGCTCGATCCCGAGCGCGTCACCTTCTACCGCCAGTCCGACATCGGCGAGATCCCCGAGCTCACCTGGTTCCTGACCTGCGTCACCGGCAAGGGCGTGCTCAACCGCGCCCATGCCTACAAGGCCCAGGTCGACAAGAACACGGCCAAGGGCGAGGACGTCGATGCCGACGTCACGGCGGGCCTGTTCATGTACCCGGTGCTGATGGGCGCGGACATCCTGATGTTCAACGCCCACAAGGTGCCCGTGGGCCGCGACCAGGTGCAGCACATCGAGATGGCGCGCGACATGGCGCAGCGCTTCAACCACCTCTACGGCGACCACTTCACGCTGCCGGACGCCGAGATCGACGAGGCCGTCGCCACCCTGCCCGGCCTCGACGGCCGCAAGATGAGCAAGAGCTACAACAACACGATCCCGCTGTTCACGCCGCGCGCCCAGCTGCAGAAGCAGATCGCGAGCATCGTGACCGACTCGCGCGCGCCCGGCGAGCCCAAGGAGACCGAGGGCTCGGCGCTGTTCCAGATCTACCAGGCCTTCGCGAGCGCCGACGAAACGGAAGCGCTGCGCAAGTCCTACGCCGAGGGCATCGCCTGGGGCGACGCCAAGCAGGTGCTGTTCGAGCGCATCGACCGCGAGGTGGCGCCGCTGCGCGAGCGCTACGAGGCGCTGATGGCCGACCCGGCGCAGATCGAGCGCACGCTGCTGGCCGGCGCCGACAAGGCGCGCGCGCTGTCGCGCCCCTTCATGACGCGGCTGCGCCACGCGGTCGGCCTGCGCAACCTGGCCGACGCGGGCGACGGCGCCAAGGCGCGCAAGGGCGGCAAGGGGGCCGGCAAGGCCGGCTTCAAGCAGTACCGCGAACGCGACGGGATGTTCTATTTCAAGCTGCTCGACGCGAGCGGCGAAACCCTGCTGCAGAGCCGAGCATTCGCCTCGCCGCAGGAGGCCGGCCGTACCATCGCGGCGCTGCAGGAGCAGCGCGGCGCGGCCTTGGCGACTTATGCGGATCGGCTCGAGCCGATCGCCACGGATGAAGGATTGCGCGCCGCGAGCGAGGCGCTGGAGGCACTGTCGGAGGCCACCGCCACCACCAAGGGCGGCTGATCCGGCAACCGCCACCGGCCCATCCGCCGGTGGACGAGAAGAGAGAAGACGGTGCGATCACAAAGGAAGAAAACATGAGCATATATGTCATCGACGACCACCCCCTGATGCGCGACGCGATCGTGATGGTCCTGCGGCGCCTTCGTCCGGCCGAGAACATCGTCGAGCTCGAACGGCTCGACAAGCTCGCGAGTTCCGTCGCGCAGCGCGGAGCGCCCACGCTCTTCTGTCTCGACCTGAAGTTGCCCGACACCAACGGCGTTTCGGGCGTGATCGCCGTCAAGCAGGTCTATCCCAACGTGCCGATCGCCGTCTATTCGGCGGCGCCCTCGGCCGACATGGAAGACGCCTGCATCGAGGCCGGTGCCGACACCTACATCGAGAAGTCGGCCAGCTCGGCCGAGCTGGCGGCGGCCCTGCGCGGCCTGCTGATGGCCGGCTCGGAAGAAACCGACGAGCCGCCGCTGGCCAGCAACAGCAAGCTCTCGAAGCGCCAGACCCAGCTGATCGCGATGCTCGACAAGGGCATGAGCAACCGCGACATCGCCACCGACCTCGAGATCAGCGAGCACACGGTGAAGGTGCACCTGTGGCGCCTGTTCCGCCGCCTCGGCGTGAAGAGCCGCACGCAGGCGCTGCATTACGCGCGCACGAACGGGTTGCTGTCGGGCTGAGGCCGGCCGCTGCGTCGTGAAGGAGCCGCGCCGTGTGCGCGGCTTTTTCTTTGGGGGCGGAGGCTCTCAGCCCACCGCCGCGCTCACCCGCGCCTGCGCCACCGCCTCGTCCGCATCGTGCAGCGCCACGCGGAACACGCTGCCGCTGCCCAGGCGCGAGCGCACGCTGACCGGGTGGCCCAGCACGTGCGACAGGCGCGCGACGATCGCCAGGCCGAGGCCGAAGCCATCGGAGGTGCCGGCATGGTCGGCCACCTTGTAGAACTCGAGGAACACGTCGCGCAGGTGCTCGGGCGCGATGCCGATGCCGGTGTCCCAGACCTCGACGCGCATGCCCTCCCGCGTGCGGCGCGAGGCCAGCAGCACGCCGCCCTCGGGCGTGTACTTGATCGCATTGGCCAGCAGGTTGCCGATCATGCGGCGCACGCGGATCGGGTCGGTGAGGAAGCTGCCCTCGGTCACGTGGACGCGGAAATCGAGCCCCTTGCTCTCGGCCACGGGGCGGTACTGCAGCTCGAGGTCCTGCAGCAGCTCGGCGATGTCCACGCGCTCGATGTGCAGCCGCACCTGGCCCGAGTCGATGCGCGCGAGGTCGAACATGGAGTCGAACAGCGCATTGACCGCATGGGTGGCGCGCACGATCTTCGGTGCCAGCTCGAGCACCAGCTCGGGCTCGTTGCGCAGCCAGTCGGCGTACAGCGACAGCGCCAGCACCGGCTGGCGCATGTCGTGCGCGGCGCTCGCGAGGAAGCGGTTCTTCATCGCCACGGCCGCCACCGCCGCCTGCCGCTGCTGGGTCAGCGACTTGATCAGGATGTGGTTGTGGAACAGCAGCTCCAGGCTGTTGCGCGCGGTCTCGTGGATGTGGTGGCCGGCGCGCAGCAGCAGGTACCAGTGCAGCGTGGGCAGGATCGGCAGCAGGAAGCCGTACTGGAACTGCGGATGCTCGAGGTTGATGACCACCAGCCGCACCAGCACCGAGCCGAGCACGGTGGCGAACAGCGTGTTGACGAAGCGCTTGAGCAGCGGCGGGTGCAGCGCCAGCCCGTTGAGCGGCGAGGTCGCGACGCCCGCGATCACCAGCCAGCTGATGAACTGGTTGACCTGCGGCACGCGCTCGAAGAACAGCAGCACCGACAGGCCCCAGACGAAGGCGCTGGCGGTCCAGACGAAGGCATAGCGGTCGGCGTACTGCTGCTGCGCCAGCGCGCTGCGCCCGACGTAGCGCACCGCGTACACGCGCGCGGCCCAGGCCCGGCAGGCCATCGAGATCAGGCCGGCGGTGAGCCAGGTCAGCACCTCCCAGCGCGGCAGCGCCGACCAGTTGAGCGCCGCCATGCCGACCATCAAGGTGCCCGACACGAGGTAGGAGCCGCGCGCCGAGCGCATCAGGCTGCGGATCAGCTCGCCGCGCACCCAGGCCTCGGCCTCGTCGGCGGAGGCCGGCACGGGCGTGAGACTGGTGATCGAGGCGGCGGTCGCCATCAGGCAGCGCCTTTTCTTCGGTAGCGGGCCAAAACCATGGATGAGGGTGCGGGTGGAGTCGGCGGCCGGAACGGCGTTCCGGCCAGTCCGGCGATCTTACCGGGCTGTAGTCCGGTGTTTCACGCCGTAACAAGCTCCGCGTCCGCCGCCACGATCCGATGTGGCTAGAAGGCTCTTTCCTGCACCGTCGCGTGCGGATGCAGCGGATGCGTCAGCGTGTCCGCGATCAGCCGCAGCGCGTCGTCGCACTCCTCGTGCGACATCGGCCCGCCGAGGCAGATGCGCACCGCGTCGGGCGGATCGCCGTCGGTCGAGAAGGCCGCGCTCGCGACCACGCCCACGTTGCGCGTGCGCAGGAAGGAGGCGAACTCGACCGGGCTCCAGCCCGGCGTGAGCGGCAGCCAGGCATGGAAGCCCTCGGGATGGGCCTGCAGCCCGTGGCCGCCGAGGTGGCGCGCGGCCAGCAGCTGGCGCGCGGCCGATTCGGCGCGCACCGCCTGCAGCATGGCGTCGGCCGTGCCGTCCTCGACCCACATCGTGGTCAGCGCATTGGTGACCGGCGAGGCCATCACCGTGGTGGCGCGCAGGGCACCCGCGAGCCGCTGCGACTGGCGCGCGGTCGGCGCGCAGACATAGGCGCTGCGCAGCCCCGCGCCGAAGCACTTGGAGAAGCCGGTGACGTAGTAGGTCAGCGCGGGCGCCAGCGTGGCGAGCGTGGGCGGCATCTGGCGCGGCAGCATGCCGTAGGCGTCGTCCTCGATGATCGGCACCGCGTAGCGCAGCGCCACGTCGGCCAGCGCCTCGCGCCGCGCGCGGCTCACGGTGCCGGTGGTGGGGTTGAGCAGGGTCGGATTGCAGTACAGCGCCTTGGGCTTCAGGGTCTTGCAGGCGTGCTCGAAGGCATCGGCGATCGGGCCGTCGTCGTCGAGCTGCAGCGCATGCAGCTGCACGCCGAGCTGGGCCGCGATGGCCTTGATGCCCGGATAGGTCAGCGACTCCACGCACACCAGCTCGCCGGGCCGCGCGAGCTGCGAGATCAGCGCGGTCAGCACGCCGTGGATGCCGGGGCACACGAGGATGCGGTCGACGCCGGCCTCGGGCACGTGCGGGCGCAGCCACTGCATCGCGGCCTCGCGATCGTGCACCGTGCCGCCGAAGTCCTGGTAGCGCAGCAGGTCGTAGAGGTCGGCCTGCGCGAAGGCCTGCGCGGCGCCCTCGTGCATGCGCGCCACCAGGTGCTCGTCGCGCGGCTCGGGCGGCATGTTCATCGTCATCTCGGCGCCGCTGCCGCCGCGCAGCCGCAGGCTCGGGCTGCCGGTGCGGATGAAGGTGCCGGTGCCCGCGCGCGAGTCGATCAGCCCGCGCTTGCGCGCCTCGGCGTAGCCGCGCGCCACGGTCGTGTAGTTGAGCTGCAGGTCCGCCGCCAGCTCGCGCAGCGTGGGCAGCCGGTCGCGCGCGCCGAGCCGGCCGGTGCGGATGTCGTCGGCGATCAGGTCGGCCAGCAGCAGGTAGGCCGGCTTGGCGCTGGCGCGCAGCTGCTTGCGCCAGTGCAGCGTGACGGGGGCGATCGGGGCGGTGTCGGTGGCGGCCACTTGATTGCATCCATTGATTGCATCGGGGGACCGATCAACCCGCAGGAAACGTGCCCGTCCCCTGGGGGTTCCCAGGGCCAGCGATGCCTCGAACGGGTGCGATCAGCCCCATTGATCGGGTGCATTGATCGCACGCCGAACGCTTCGCCACGGTGCGGCCCGGCCCGCCGCGAAGGCCGCGCGACGCGTCCGCGACACCCGCGCGGAAATTTTTTCGCGCCCGCATGCGGCACCGCTGCGCCTTGATCGCAACTTGATTGCATCGCGGGCCCCGCGCCCTGGCACATGGCATGCGAAGAAGAAGGCGCGCAGACGCTGCTGCGTTCCTCTCCTTCATCCCTTTCACCGGAGTACCCCATGCCCACCGTGACCCGTCCCCGCAACGAAAAAGGCGAGTTCCTCGTCGACTACGAAGAGAAGGTGTTCGAAGACGTGAAGGCCGAGCCCGGCGAGAAGGCGCTCGTGACCTTCCACACCGTGGCCTTCGAAGGCTCGATCGGCTTCGTCAACCTGCTGCAGGCCACCCGCCTCAAGCGCAAGGGCTTCGAGACCTCGATCCTGCTCTACGGCCCCGGCGTCACGCTGGGCGTGCAGCGCGGCTTCCCGACGCTGGGCGACGAGGCCTTCCCGGGCCACCAGAACTTCAACAAGCAGATCGCCACCTTCATCGCCGAGGGCGGCAAGGTCTACGCCTGCCGCTTCGCGCTGCAGGCGCTCTACGGCCATGGCGAGGGCGCGCTGATCGAGGGCATCAAGCCGATCAACCCGCTCGACGTGCTCGACCTGATCCTGCTGCACCGCAAGGCCAACGCCTTCATCCTCGACACCTGGACGCTGTAAGCGATGGCCACCGCACCCCGCATCGTCCGCGCCGCGGCGATCCAGATCGCGCCGGACTTCGACCGTCCCGACGGCACGCTCGATCGGGTGTGCAGCGCGATCGACGAAGCCGCTTCCAAGGGCGCGCAGCTCGCGGTCTTCCCCGAGACCTTCATGCCCTACTACCCCTACTTCAGCTTCGTGCTGCCGCCGGTGCTGCAGGGCGCGCCGCACCTGCTGCTGGCCGAACGCGCGGTGGTGGTGCCCGGCCCGGTCACGCAGGCCGTGGCCGAGCGGGCGCGCGCCCGCGGCGTGGTGGTGGTGCTCGGCGTGAACGAGCGCGACCACGGCAGCCTCTACAACACGCAGCTGGTGTTCGACGCCGACGGCACGCTCGCACTCAAGCGCCGCAAGATCACGCCGACCTACCACGAGCGCATGGTCTGGGGCCAGGGCGACGGCGCCGGGCTCAAGGTGGTCGACACCGCCATCGGCCGCGTCGGCGCGCTGGCCTGCTGGGAGCACTACAACCCGCTGGCGCGCTACAGCCTGATGGCGCAGCACGAGGAGATCCACTGCGCGCAGTTCCCGGGCTCGCTGGTGGGCCCGATCTTCGCCGAGCAGATGGAGGTGACGATCCGCCACCACGCGCTCGAGTCGGGCTGCTTCGTGGTCAACGCCACCGGCTGGCTCAGCGACGAGCAGATCCGCAGCGTCACGCCCGACCCGAACCTGCAGAAGGCGCTGCGCGGCGGCTGCCACACGGCCATCGTCTCGCCCGAGGGCCGGCATCTCGCGCCGCCGCTCACCGAGGGCGAGGGCATGGTGATCGCCGACCTCGACATGGCGCTGATCGCCAAGCGCAAGCGAATGATGGATTCGGTGGGCCACTACGCGCGCCCCGAGCTGCTCTCGCTCGCCATCGACGACCGGCCCGCGGCCACCACCGTGCCGATGCACACCCTTTCTTCCCACCCACGGAGCCCCGACCATGACGACGACCGCCGCCCTCGCATCGAACCCCGCACCGAATCCCGCGCCGGTGGACAGCCGCCAGCTGATGACGGAGCTCCAGTCCTTCGGGTTGCGGCTGGTTGATCCCGCCGCGGCGGCGCCGGCCCCTCGGACCACAAGGCCGTGCTGGTCGACGGCCACACGATCATGGTGCCGGTGCACACCGCGAGCGCCTGGCATTCGCCGTTCACGGCCGAGGCGCCGAACGCGCAGGGCGTGAGCCGCGTGATGCGCGGCAGCATCCCGATCGCGAACATCGCCTTTCCGCGCCAGCCGCGCTTCTATGCGATGCAGACCTTCGACGGCGTGCCCTATTCGCACATCGCCACCTTGCACGGCAGCGACGTGCTCGCCACCACCGTGCTGCAGACCTGCATCCGCTACGAGAGCCGGCGCAAGAGCTGCAAGTTCTGCGCGATCGGCCAGTCGCTCGCGGCCGGCCGCACCATCGCGCACAAGACGCCGCAGCAGCTCGCCGAGGTGGCGCGCGCGGCCGTGCTGCTCGACGGCGTGAAGCACATGGTGCTGACCACCGGCACGCCCAACGCCACCGACCGCGGCGCGGCGGTGCTCTGCGAGAGCGCCTTCGCGATCAAGGCCGCGGTCGACATCCCGATCCAGGGCCAGTGCGAGCCGCCCGACGACGACCGCTGGTTCCAGCGCATGAAGGCCGCGGGCATCGACACGCTGGGCATGCACCTGGAGGTGGTCACGCCCGAAGTGCGCGAACGCATCATGCCGGGCAAGGCCAGCGTGCCGGTGTCGCGCTACATGAGCGCCTTCGAGGCCGCGGTGGCGGTGTTCGGCCGCGGCCAGGTCAGCACCTACATCCTCGCGGGCCTCGGCGATTCGCGCGAGGCCATCCTCTCGGTCTGCGACGAGTTGCTCGCGCGCGGCGTCTACCCCTTCGTCGTGCCCTTCGTGCCGATCAGCGGCACGCCGCTCGAGGACCATCCCGCGCCCACGCCCGAGTTCATGAAGTCGCTGCTCGAGCCGCTGGGCCGGCGCGTCGCGGCCGCCGGCCTGCGCTCGGCCGACATCAAGGCCGGCTGCGGCAAGTGCGGCGCGTGTTCTTCTCTGTCCGTCTACGAGGCCTGAGATGAAGACCGCCGAAGCCTGGAGCGAGCTGCCGCTGGCCTACGCGCCGGTCGAATACCTCGTGCGCGAGGCCGCCCAGCAATGGGAGCGCGACGAGGCGATGGCGCTGCGCCGCGCGGTGTTCTGCATCGAGCAGGGCATCTTCGCCCGCGACGACCGCGACGCGATCGACGACCATGCGCTGCTGCTGGTCGCGATGTCGTGCAACGCCGGCATGCCCGAGCAGGTGGTGGGCACGGTGCGCATCCATCGCGGCACGGCCGCGGGCGAATGGTGGGGCTCGCGGCTCGCGGTGCACCCGGCCTTCCGCAGCCAGGGCCACCTGGGCGCCACGCTGATCCGGCTCGCGGTGTCGCGCGCCCATGCGCTGGGCTGCACGCTGTTCCTCGCGCAGGTGCAGCTGCAGAACGAGCCGCTTTTCCGCAAGCTCGGCTGGACCACGCTCGGCGAATGCGAGGTGCAGGGCCGCCCGCATGCGCGCATGCGTGCCGACCTCGGCTTCTATCCGCCCTGCCACGACCCGGTCAGCGGCTTCGTCACGCGCGCGAAGGTGCCGCGATGAGCCGCGCCGCCGAGATCGCCGAAGCGCTGCGCGCCACGCGCGGCTTCGCCCACAAGCGCGACATCAGCGAGGTGGTGGCCGCGCTGGGCCGCTCGCTGCCCGGCGGCCACGCGGCGCTCGCGCAGGCCGTGCCCGTGGGCGACGACTGCGCCGCCATTCCCGACGGCCGCGGCGGCTACCTGCTGTTCGCGATCGAGGGGCTGGTCGAGGACTTCATCGTGCGCATGCCCTGGTTCGCGGGCTACTGCGGCGTGATGGTCAACGTGAGCGACATCTACGCGATGGGCGGGCGCCCGACCGCGGTGGTCGACGCGCTCTGGAGCAGCGGCATGAACCCGGCCGACCAGGTGCTCGGCGGCATGGCCGAGGCCGCGGCGCGCTATGGCGTGCCGATCGTCGGCGGCCACAGCAACAACCGCAGCGAGCGGCCGCAGCTCGCGGTCGCGATCCTCGGCCATGCGCGCCGGCTGATCACGAGCTTCGATGCGCGGCCCGGCGACCTGCTGGTGATGGCGGCCGACCTGCGCGGCGCCTACGAGGAGCCCTTCCCCTACTGGAACGCCTCGACGCGCGCGCCGGCCGCGCGGCTGCGCGCCGACCTCGAGCTGCTGCCTGCGCTGGCCGAGGCCGGCCTGTGCCGCGCCGGCAAGGACATCAGCATGGCCGGCGCGGTCGGCACCGCGATGATGCTGCTCGAATGCTCGGGCGTGGGCGCCTCGATCGAGCTCGATGCGCTGCCGAAGCCCGAGGGCGTGCCGCTGTTGCGCTGGCTGTCGTCGTTCCCGAGCTACGGCTTCGTGCTCAGCGTCGCGCCCGCGCAGCTCGCGCGCGTGCTCGCGCGCTTCGCGGCGCGCGACATCGCCTGCGGCGTGATCGGCACCGTGGACCCCAGCCGCACCGTGCGCCTGCGCGCCGATGGCGAGGAGGCCCTGCTGTGGGACTTCGGCCGCGACGCCTTCATCCAGCCGCCGGCGCCGTCCGGCCTGCGCGAGGAGGCCCGCCATGGCTGACGACGACCTCGAGCGCCCGCTGCGCATCGGGCTGCTCACGCATTCGGTCAACCCGCGCGGCGGCGTGGTCCACACGCTGGAACTCGCGCGTGCGCTGCACGAGGCCGGCCATGCCGTCACCGTGTTCGCGCCGGCCGCGCCGGGCCAGCGCTTCTTCCGCGAACCGCCCTGCCGCGCCGAGCTCGTGCCGGTGCACGGCACGCCGGCCGACACGGTGGCGATGGTGCGCACGCGCATCGCGGCCTTCGTCGACCACCTGGGCACGCTGCTCGAGCACGAGCGCTTCGACGTGCTCCACACCCACGATTCGATCGGCGGCAACGCGCTGGCGCGGCTGCAGGACATGGGCCGCATCGAGGGCTTCGTGCGCACGGTCCATCACCTCGACGACTTCGCCGATGCGCAGCTCGCGCACTGGCAGCACCAGGCCTTCGTCCGCGCGCGGCAGATGTTCTGCGTGAGCCGGCTGTGGTGCGAGCATCTCGCGCGGCACCACGGGATCGCGGCGCAGGAGGTGGCGAACGGCATCGACACCGCGCGCTTCTCGCCGCGCATGCAGGCCGGCGACGCGGCGCTCGCGCGGCGACTCGGCATCCGTACCGGCGCGCCGGTGGTGCTGGCCGTCGGCGGCGTCGAGGAGCGCAAGAACACGCTGCGCCTGCTCGAGGCCTTCGCGCTGCTGCGGCAGCGCCCGGGCCAGGCCGATGCGCAATTGGTGATCGCGGGCGGCGCGAGCCTGCTCGACCACAGCGCCGCCATGCAGGCCTTCGCCGGCGCGCTCGCGCGCCTCGGGCTGGCCGAAGGCCCGGACCGCGCCGTGCGGCTCACCGGGCCGCTGGCCGACGAGGACATGCCCGCGCTCTATCGCTTGGCCGACGTGGTCGCGATGCCCTCGCTGCGCGAAGGCTTCGGGCTGGTGGTGCTCGAAGGCCTGGCGAGCGGCCGGCCCGTGGTGGCCTCGCGCATCGCGCCCTTCACCGACTACCTCGCGCCCGAGGACGTGAGCTGGGCCGACCCGCTCGATGCGGGCTCGATCGCGCAGGCCTTGGCCGAGGCGCTCGCGCGCCGCGACGACGCGCGCATCGCGCGATCGGCGGCCCGGCTCGCGCGGCACTTCAGCTGGGCCGAGAGCGCGCAGCGGCACGTCGCCCTCTACCGCGAAGGCCTGCGCCGCCCCCACGCCATCGAGACGAGGACCGCCCCATGCCCGTGATGCATTTCCAGGTGCGCTGGCCCGATGCCAGCGAATCGCGCTGCTACTCGCCCTCGCTGGTGGTGCGCGACTTCCTCGCGCCCGGCGAACGCTATGCGCTCGACGATTTCCTGCGGCGCACGCGCGAGGCGCTCGGCATCGCCTCCGAACGCGTGCGCGCGAAGTATGGCTTCGCCTGTTCGCAGGCGATGGACCAGCTCGCCGAGATCGAGCGCATCGCCGCGCGCTTCGAGCCCGCCGCCGAAGTCACCGTGCTGGCCTTCGACTGACCTCCCCCTTGCGCCCCCATCGAGAAAGAGAGACCCCATGTCCCACCCCACCCATCCCGAGCATCCCTACGGCGGCCGCAGCCACTACAGCGTGGCGATCGTCGGCGGCGGCCAGGCCGGCCTGTCGCTGAGCCACTGCCTGCAGCAGCGCGGCATCGACCACCTCGTGATCGAGAAGCGCAGCCTGGTCCACAGCTGGCGCACGCAGCGCTGGGATTCGTTCTGCCTGGTCACGCCCAACTGGCAATGCCAGCTGCCGGGCTGGCCCTACCAGGGCGACGATCCGCACGGCTTCATGGTCAAGGACCAGATCAACGACTGGCTCGCGGGCTTCGTGGCGCAGGTGAAGCCGCCCGCGCTCGAGGGCGTGACGGTGCAGCGCGTGGTGCACGTGCCGCAAAGCGGCGAGCGCGGCCGCTACGAGGTGCAGACCGACGCCGGCCTCTACACCGCCGACCAGGTGGTGGTGGCCTCGGGCGGCTACCACAAGCCGATCGTGCCGCGGCTGGCCGAGAAGCTGCCGGCCTCGGTGGCGCAGTACCACTCGGCGCAGTACCGCAACCCCGCGCAACTGCCCGAGGGCGCGGTGCTGGTGGTGGGCTGCGGCCAGTCGGGCGCGCAGATCGCCGAGGACCTGCACCTGGCCGGCCGCAAGGTCTACCTGGCCACGGGCGACGCACCGCGCTGCGCGCGCTTCTACCGCGGCCGCGAGGTGGTCGACTGGCTGGCCGACATGCAGTACTACGACATGCCGGTCACGGCCCACCCGCTGCGCGAGGGCGTGCGCGACAACACCAACCACTACGTGACCGGCCGCGACGGCGGGCGCGACATCGACCTGCGGCGCTTCGCGCGCGAGGGCATGGAACTGTTCGGCCTGCTGACCGACCTGGACCAGGGCGTGCTGCAGTTCCAGCCCAACCTGCGCGAGCACCTCGACCATGCCGACCGCATCTACAACGGCATCAACGCCTCGATCGACAAGTTCATCGCCGCCAGCGGCATCGAGGCGCCGCCGCCCTCGGTCTACGCGCCCGTGTGGGAGCCGGCCGAGGAACGCACCCGGCTCGATCTCGCGGCCGCGGGCATCGCCAGCGTGCTGTGGTGCATCGGCTTCTCGCCCGACTTCGCCTGGGTCGACGCGCCGGTGTTCAACGGCCGCGGCCATCCGGTGCACCAGCGCGGCGTCACGCGCGAGCCGGGCCTGTACTTCCTCGGGCTGCCGTGGCTGCACACCTGGGGTTCGGGACGTTTCTCGGGCGTGGCGCGCGACGCGGAGTTCCTTGCCGAAGCGATCGCCGCGCGGCGCGCCGAACTGCGCGCGGAACCCGAGGTCGCGCCGCCCCGGCTGCAGGCGGCCTGAGCGCACGGGCTTCAGGCCATCGCGTAGCGCACGATCAGGAAGGCGCCCGAGCACAGCACCGCGAGCGCGACCACGCGCAGGAACTGCTCGCGCGACAGCCGCAGCGTGATGCGCCGGCCCAGCGCGGTGCCCAGCAGCATCGCGGGCAGCAGCAGCACGGCCAGCGCGAGGATCGAGGCGTCCGCATACACGCCAGCCACCAGGAACAGCAGCGCGCGCGTGAGCGTGCTGAGGCCGATCAGCGTGGACTGGGTGACGCGCACGCGTTCCTTTTCGTCGATGCGGCCCGCGAGATAGATCGCGTAGATGAAGCCGCCGCTGCCGAACATGGCCGAGAAGATGCCGCCGACGAAGCCGAAGGGCACGGCCACGCGCGCCGAGAGCCGCGCGACCGGCCGCCAGCCGCTGAGCGCATACAGCGCATAGGCGACCGCGAAGATGCCCAGCGCCAGCAGCATCGCCTGCGGCCGCCCGAGCAGCAGCAGCGCGGCGCCCACGAGACTGCCGAACGCCATCAGCGGCACCAGCCGGCGCAGCTCGGCGCGGTCGGCCGCGCCGGCATCGCGGCTCACGTTGACCACGGCCGCGACGAAGTCGAGCAGCGCCAGCAGCGGCACGACCGTGGCCACCGGCACGAACTGCGCAAGCACGGGCCCGGCGACCAGCGCGGTGCCGAAGCCGGCGATGCCGAAGATCACGTAGGCCGCGACGATGCCGGCGCAGATGGCCAGCAACTGCAGCGGCGTGAAGGGCAGCAGGTGCTGCAGGGACGACGACAAGGTCATGGGACGCGAATCTAGGCGCTGGCGCCGCGCCGCGCCAATGCCGAATGCGGCGTGCGGCGATCTCGAAATCAGATCGCTGGCGCGAACGCGGCCTGCAGAGACTCGCGCAGCGCGAGCGCATGCCGCGGCCCGCCCTCGCGCCACAGCACCAGCACGCCGCTGCGGCAGCCCTCGCCGTCGAGCGGCAGCGCGCGCACGCCCGCGGGCGCCAGCGCGGCCATCGAGGCCGGCACGATCGCGAGGCCGAAGCCGGCCTGCACCAGCGCGAGCTGCGACCACTTGCGCGAGCGCACCTGCGCGCCCACGGGCTCGAAGCCCTCGGCGCGGCACAGCTCGGCCACCGCATGGCTGAGTCCGCCGCGCTCGCGGTGCGGCAACGCGACGAAGGGCTCGGCACGCAGCTCGGCGAGCCGCAGCCGCGCGCGCCCGGCCAGCGCATGCGCGGCGGGCAGCAGCACCACCAGCGGCTCGTCGAACAGCGGCGCATGGCCCACGCCCGGATGGCGGCGCAGCACCGGCGCGCGCGCGAGGCCGATGTCGGCGCGGCCCTCGGCGATGTCGAGCGCCTGGTGCTCGGACGAGGCCTGCGCGACCTCGATCGCCACGCCCGGACAGCGCAGCGCATGCGAGCGCAGCGCGCCGAGCAGCACCGGCGACAGCGGCACCGAGCTCGAATGCAGCAGCTGCACCGTGCCCTCGATGCCGCGCTGCGCCTGGCGCGCGCCCAGCGCGGCGGCATCGAGCGCGCGCAGGATCTGGCGCGCATCGGCATACAGCGAGCGGCCGGCCGGCGTCATCTCGAGCTGGCGTGTGCCGCGCTCGAGCAGCGGCACCTGCAGCTGGGTTTCCATCTCCTTGACCTGCCGGCTCAGCGCCGACTGCGCGATGTAGAGCCGTTCCGCCGCGAGGCTGAAGCTGCCGGCATCGACGATGTCGACGAAGTAGCGCAACTGCTTGTGGGTGAGCATGAAGTCCTCCGCTGGCGTCGCCGTGCCTCAGGCCACCACGCCCGCGAGCGAATCGGCCACGTCGATCGCGCGCGGCAGCGCGGCGCGCACCGCCTCGATGAAGTGCCGCAGCTTGGCCGACTGGAAGCGCGTCTGCGGATAAACGAGGTACACCGGCAGCGGCGGCGCCTGCCATTGCGGCACCAGCCGCAGCAGCCGGCCGCGCGCGATGTCGTCGTTGAGCAGCCAGGCCGAGCCCATGCAGGCGCCGAGCCCCAGCACGGCCGCGTTGCGCAGCGCGTAGAGGCCGTCGGTGCTCAGGCGCGGGCGGATCGGCACCCGGCATTCCTCGCCGGTCGTCACGTGCGAGAGCCGCAGCTCGGTGCGGTAGAAGGTGCGCAGCGCCAGCCAGGGCAGCGCCGCGAGTTCGGAGGCATGCGCGATCGGCGGCCGGCCTTCCATCAGCGCCGGCGCGGCGGCCACGATGCGCGGGATCTCCGAGAGCTTGAGCGCCACCACCGAGGGGTCGTCGATCTCGCCGACCTGGATCGCGCAGTCGATGTTCTCGGTGATGAAGTCGGGACGCCGGTCGTGCAGCAGCCATTCGACGTCGACGCGCGGGTTCTCGCGCAGGTAGCGGTACAGCGGATGCATCAGCAGGTCCTGCCCGAGCGCATGCGGCGCGATCACGCGCAGCGTGCCTTCCGCCGCGCGGCCGGCGCCGCGCAGCTCGTCCTCGAACGCGGCCCAGTCGGCCAGCAGTTCCTTCGCGCGCGCGAAGCAGCGTTCGCCGTCCTCGGTGAGCTTCATGCCGTGGGTGGAGCGCCGCAGCAGGCGCAGCCCGAGCGAGCGCTCGAGCGCCTGCAGGCGCCGGCTCACGGTGGGCTGGCTCATGCCGAGCTGGGCCGCGGCGGCCGACAGGCTGCCGGCCTCGACGATGCGGACGAAGGTCTGCATGAGCTCGACACGGTCGGCCGGGGCGGCGCCCGGGAGAACGGCGGGCGTTTCGGGAGCGGAATTCGATGCCATCGCGGGATTCTGCGCCTTGTATGCGTCAAACGTATATGCGTTGTTCACTGCCGAGGGCTACCGTTCGAGCGCTCCGCCCTGCAAACTCCGCGCACTTTCCGCCGAATCCAAGGGTAAATACCATGTCTTCCATTCAAGCAGCGCATGCGGGCACCAAGCCGCTGGCGCCGGCCGCCCCGGCCCTGCCCGCCTCGCTGGTGCTGCTGCTCGCCAGCGGCGCCGGCTTCGCGGTGGCCGCCCTCTATTACAGCCAGCCGATGCTGGGCGTGCTCGCGGCCGACATCGGCGCGCCGACGCGCACGGTCGGCTTCGTGCCCACGCTGACCCAGCTCGGCTATGCGCTGGGCATCCTGTTCCTGGCGCCGCTGGGCGACCGCTACGACCGGCGCCGCATCATCCTCGCCAAGGCGGCCGTGCTGTGCGTGGCGCTGCTGCTCGCGGGCGCCTCGCCCTCGATCGGCATGCTGCTGGCCGCGAGCCTGGCGATCGGGCTGGCCGCCACCATGGCGCAGGACATCGTGCCCGCCGCCGCCACCCTGGCGCCCGAGGCCAGCCGCGGCAAGACCGTGGGCACGGTGATGACCGGGCTGCTGTTCGGCATCCTGCTGTCGCGCGTGGTCAGCGGCTTCGTGGCCGAGCACTTCGGCTGGCGCACGATGTTCGTGGCCGCCGCCGCCAGCATCGCGCTGATCGGCGCCGCCGCCTGGCGCGGGCTGCCGCGCTTCAAGGCCACCACGCACCTGGCCTACGGCGCGCTGCTGCGCTCGCTGGCCACGCTGTGGCAACGCCATGGCGCGCTGCGCCGCGCGGCCTGGGCGCAGGGGCTGATCTCGATCGGCTTCAGCGCCTTCTGGTCCACGCTGGCCGTGATGCTGCACGGCGAGCCCTTCCACCTCGGCAGCACCGCGGCCGGCGCCTTCGGCCTGGCCGGCGCGGCCGGCGCGCTGGCCGCGCCGCTCGCGGGCCGGCTGGCCGACCGCCGCGGCCCGGAACTGGTGACGCGGCTGGGCGCCGCGCTGGTGGTGGTCTCGTTCGCGGTGATGGCACTCGCGCCGCTGATGGCGCCCGGCGCGCAGCTCGCGGTGATCGTGGTGGCGGTGATCGGCTTCGACCTCGGCGTGCAGGCCACGCTGATCGCGCACCAGACCATCGTCTACGGCATCGAGCCCGGCGCGCGCAGCCGGCTCAACGCGGTGCTGTTCACGGCCATGTTCATCGGCATGGCGATCGGCTCCGCGGTGGGTGCGCTGGCGCTCGCGCAATGGGGCTGGGCCGCGGTGACGGCGCTGGCGATCGCCTCCTCGGCCGCGGCGCTGGCCGTGCGGCTGTGGCCGATGTCGGGCCGCGCCTGACAGCCGGCCGCGGGGCGCAGGCCGGCGCCGCCGCCACCGGCATCGAGAAACCCTTGCGCAGCAGCGCCGCCGCGAGCCGGGCGCAGACCACGCGGTCCGGCGCGCCGAGCACCACGGCCAGCAGGCGCCGGCCCTCGTGCGCCGCGGTGGCGATCTGGTGCGCGCCCGTCGCGGGCGAGAAGGCCGCGGCCAGGCCGTCGACGCCGCGCACCGTGCCCAGCAGCAGGTTGACGTTGGGCAGCGCCTGCTCCCAGGGGTCGAGCCGGGTCTTGCCGGCGATGGCGGCGAGCGCCGGATGGTCGCGCATGAGCCGCGCCGCCAGCCGCAGCACGTCGACCGCGTTGCTGCGCGCGCTCTCGTCCTGGCCCGCGGGACAGGCGAAGCGGGTGTCGCGCAGGCCCCAGGCCACGGCCTGGCGGTTCATGGCCTCGACGAAGGCCTCGGTGGTGCCGCTGTGCCAGGCGGCGAGCGCGAAGGCCGCGCTGTCCGACGAGGCGATCAGCACGGCCTCGAGCAGGCGCTGCACCGACAGCCGCACCATGGCCTCGGCGCCGACCGCGATCGGCGTGCGCTCGGCGCGCCGGTCACGCTGCTCGGCGACCAGCTTGCGCTCCACCAGCATCGCGGTCGCGAGCTTGGCGAGGCCGGCCGGCGGATAGCTGCCGGCGGCGGGCTCGTGGCCCAGCAGCCGGTCGGCCGCGAGGTCGTAGAGCGCCCAGCTCGCGGCCGGCGGCAGGGCCGGCGCGGCCTGGTCGCGCGCTGCCTCGGCGGGCGCGGACGACAGCACCCGCGCGGCTTTCCAGTCGAGCCCCGCGGCCTGCTCGAGGTCCGGCGGCAGCTGGTCCGCTGCGACGATGCGGTACGGCGGGGCGGGGGGAAAGGGCTTCAATCGGCGGAGTCCGGCGTGGGGTCGGCGGCGTGGTGCGTGCCGCCGGCATTGTCCGTTGCCGACGCGCGCCGCGTCAGACGGCGAGGGCCTGCTCCACGTCCTGCGTCTTGCGGCGCGCGAGCGCGAGGTTCGACTTCGACTTGTCGAGCACCAGGTAGACGAACAGGCCTTCGTGCTTCTGCAGCGGGCGGATGATGTGGTACTGGCGGCCGAGCGTGATCAGGATGTCCTCGATCGTGTCGTTCAGGCCGAGCGCGCGCATGGTCTTGTTCTTGGCGCGCACCACCTCGGTATTGCCCGCGGCCGCCACTTCGAGGTCCACGCCCGAGCCGACCTGGCCCAGGATCATGCCGCTGCCGGAGTCGACCAGCGCCGCGCACAGGGCGCCGTCGATCGTCATCAGTTCGTCCATGGATTGCTTGATATTTGCCATCGCTGTCTTTCGTAGTCCATCGCCCTGAGGATCGGCCGCCACCCGGGCGAATGATGAGCGGCGGCCGGTTGGTAACAGTGAAGGGAGGACCCGTGCCTCAGGCGCGCTGCAGCGCCAGCGTCGCCTGCTTGGCGAAGTACAGGACCTGGCCGATGACCGCGTCCTTGCCCGCGACCACGCTCACGATCAGGTCGGCCTCGTCGTGGCGCGCCTGCAGCATCAGGATGTGGCCCAGCGCGGACTCGATCGCGACGTTCTCGCACCGGCCCAGGCCGCTCTCCTCGCCGGCCACCGCGCCGAGCGCGGCCAGCGAACTCGCGATGGCCGACAGGCGCGCGACCTGCGCGGTGTTCTCCACGCGCGCGGCCAGCTCGAGGCCGTCCTCGGTCGAGATCACGACGGCCTTCACGCCCTTGATCTCGCGCATGAGCGTGTCGACGGCGGACTCGGCGGCGTCCTTGAGGCGGGGTGGAATGTTCATGTCGGAAGAGAAAGGAAAGAAAGGGGCGGCGCTCAGGCCTCGAGCTGGATCAGCAGCAGCTCGAGCAGCTGCACCACCTGCTGCGGATCGGTCACATTGGCCGGCAGCACCGGGCACAGCACGCCCTTGTCCTGCATGCGCTGGGCATAGGCGTCGAGGCCGGGTTCGGGATGGGTCTCGGTGCGGCCCACCGCGACCACGCAGGCGGTCTGCGCGATGAGTTCGGCGAAGCCGTCGAGGTAGACCTCGAGGTCGGCCAGCGGATCGGGGCGGCTGTTGTCGACCAGGATCACGAGGCCGAGCGCGCCGCGCGCGAGGATGCGCCACATGAAGTCGAAGCGCATCTGGCCGGGCGTGCCGTAAAGGCGCAGCTTCTCGCCGTTGTCGAGCGTGAGCTCGCCGTAGTCCAGGCCGACGGTGGTGGTGGCCTTGGCGACCGAGGTGTCGCTGTTGCGCACCTCGGTGCGCACCGGCGCAATCTCGCTCACGGCCGCGATGGCGGTGGTCTTGCCGGCGCCCATGGTGCCGGTGAAAAGGATCTTGTGCTCCACGCTCAGTCGGAATCGGTGGGGGTCATGGGGGCGAATCGCGGCGCATCAGGCGCGCGATCCCGAGGACAGCAGCCCGAGGCGGCTGCGGATGCGCGCGAGCAGGCCGGGCTGCACCTCGCGCGCCGGGGGCGTCGCCTCGGCGGCGGGGTGGACCTGCGAATCGGGCCAGATCGACTCGGGCGCGCGCGCGGCGCCGCCGCCGCTGGCCGCCACGAAGCCGGCGCGCTCGAGCGCGGCGATGAAATCGGCGCATTCCTGCGCGCTGGCGTTCGAGCGCTGCTGCAGCGCCGCCAGCGTGGCCGGGCGGCTCGCGAGCAGGGTCGCGAGCTTCATGCGCACGGCCGAGTCGAGCAGCGCGACCGAGGGCCAGCGCAGCAGGCGGTATTCCTCGCCGCGCGCGCCGCGTTCGGCCGATGCCGCCAGGCCCAGGTCGCGTGCATGGACCACCATCGCGCCAAGCCGGTTGAGCATGGCCTCGAGCGCATCGGCATGCAGCGGCAGCCGCAGGAAGGGGCCGCGCGGCGGCGGCGTGTCGCCGACGGTCAGCAACGGCACCGGCGGCAGCGGCGAATCGGCCGCCTCGGCCGACAGCGCCGCGGCCCGGTCGCCCACCACGCGCAGGTCGGCACCCTCGACCTGCCAGGCCCAGTGCTGGTGGGTGCGGTGGTCGAGCAGCCGCACCAGCGACTTGAAAAGCAGTTCGTCGCGGGCCGGCAGCCCTTCGATGCTGAAGCTCAGCAGCGGCCGGCGGTCGCGGGTCGAGGCGCTGGAACCGGTCATGGGCGGTCCGCGGGTGGCTGGGCGGCACTCGCCCAAGATCGCACCAAATTGGGGCGTTTTTGCAGTCCGAATGGCAATTCAAGCGCTTCCATCGATGAAACATCCCCGGGAAGCCTCGCGGCCCGCCTTTGATTGAATGCCTAAGTGTTAACCAGTGTTACTCGCCAAAAATATAACACTCGTTGCAATTAAACACACTAGATTACAAAACCCGACTAAGTCCTACGGGAATCGGTGGAAACGGAAACGAGGCGACCCACCGCGGGCGGCGGATGCTCAGGACCGCAGGCTGGTCCAGAGAAAGGCCAGGGTCGCCAGCGCCATGACCGCGGTCGCGGCCCAGCCCAGCACCCGCCAGTGCAGCGGCAGCACCAGTTCGCCCATGAGGCGGCGGCTGCCGGCGGCCCACATGACGCCGACCATGATCGGCACCGACATCAGCGAATTGAGCACCGCCGCCCACACGAGCGCCTTCATCGGATCGACGCCGCACAGGCTGATGCCGATGCCGCAGACCATGGCGGCCGCGAGGATGCCGTAGAAGGCCGGCGCGGCGCCCACCGGCTGCTCGAGTCCGCGGCGCACGCGCAGGAACTCGGCGCAGGCATAGGCGGCCGAACCGCCGAGCACCGGCAGCGCCAGCAGGCCGGTGCCGACGATCCCCAGCGCGAACAGCGCGAAGGCCGCGCTGCCGGCCACCGGACGCAGCGCCTCGGCCGCCTGCGCGGTCGAGCTCACGTCGGTCTGGCCATGGGCATGCAGGGTGGCGGCCGAGGCCACGATCATCGAGAAGGCGATCGCGTTGGAGAAGCCCATGCCGACCCAGGTGTCGAGCCGCAGCCGGCGCAGTTGCGCGCGAGCCTGCGCGGGATGGGTCCGCAGCGCGTGGTCCCCGGGGATGCGCTCGATCTCCTCCACCTCCTGCGCCGCCTGCCAGAAGAACAGGTAGGGACTGATCGTGGTGCCGAGGATCGCCACCACCATCTTGATGCTCTCGGCATCCCCGTGCAGGCGCGGCAGCAGCGCACCCGCGAGCGCGGCCTTCCAGTCGACGTGCGCCACCAGCGCCACGCCCACGTAGGCCAGCAGCGAGAGCGTGAGCCACTTGAGCACGCGCACGTAGCGGTGGTAGGGCAGCCAAGCCTGCAGCGCCAGCGACAGCAGGCCGAAGCCCAGCGCATAGAGCGCCTCGGGCCCGCCAAGGCCCAGCCGCGCGACCTCGGCCATGGCACCGATGTCGGCCGCGAGGTTCACCACATTGGCGACCAGCAGCAGCAGGACCGCGAGCAGCACGACCGGGCGCGGCCACAGGGTGGCGAAGGCCGAGGTGAGGCCGCGGCCCGTGGTGCGGCCGATGCGCGCGCTCGCGAGCTGGATGCCCACCATCAACGGATAGGTCAGCAGCAGGGTCCAGCCCATGCCGTAGCCGAACTGCGCGCCGGCCTGGGTGTAGGTGGCGATGCCGCTGGGATCGTCGTCGGCGGCGCCCGTGATGAGGCCGGGGCCGAGGCGGTTCAGGAAGCCGCGCCTGGCGGGCGGCTGTGCGCCTTCACTGGCGGTCTCTTCGTCCTGCGCGTTCGGCCTCGGCATGTGGATGGCTCGGTGGCTCCGGGGACATCGACCGTAGTGCGCGGTCCCGCGGGCTCCTGTAGGACGCTGCTGCAACTTGGCTGCGTCTGCACGCCGAAGGCGCGCCGCGCCCGTGAATATTGGACGGCCCCAGGCTCGAGGAACCGCTGCAAGCCAGCGGGTGCCGAAGCGACCTCTACCAACGCCGAAAGACCGTCGAAGCCAGTATCGATCGCCAAACTTAAGCCGGCCTGAATGAATGGACGATCGCTCAGGAAGCCCGCTGCGAACGCACCGCGGTGGCGATGGCCTTGTCGAGCAGCTCGAGGCCGAGGTCGATCTCGCTGTCGCTGATGGTGAGCGGCGGCGCGATGCGGAACACGCCGCCCATCGAGGGCAGCTTCACGATGTTCATGCTCAGGCCCAGCTTCATGCATTCGCGCGTGACCGCTTCGCCGAGCTCGAAGGCCGGCTCGCGCGTGTCGCGGCTCTTGACCACTTCGAGGCCGAGCAGCAGGCCGCGCCCGCGCACGTCGCCGATGCATTCGTGGCGCGACTGCAGTTGGCGCAGCCCCTGCTGCAGCCGTTCGCCCGCGACGCGCGCGCGCTCGACCAGCCCGTCGCGCTCCACCACCTCGAGCACCTTCAGGCCGACCGCCGCGGGCAGCGGGTCGGAGACGTGCGTGGTGTAGAACAGGAAGCCGCGCGCATGGGCCTCGTCCTCGATCGCGGCCGTGGTCACCATCGCCGCCAGCGGCAGGCCCGCTCCCAGCGTCTTCGACAGGGTCAGGATGTCGGGCGCCACGCCGTCGCGGTCGCACGCGAACATCAGGCCGGTGCGGCCCACGCCGGTCTGCGCCTCGTCCACGATCAGCAGCATGCCGCGCTCCTCGCACTTCTTCTTGAGCGCCGCCATGTAGCCCGGCGGCAGCTCGAGGATGCCGCCGCTGCTGAGGATGGGCTCGGCGATGAAGGCCGCGAGCGCGCCGGTCGACTGGCGGTCGATCTGCTCGAAGCCGTCGTCGAGTTCGCGACGCCAGTCGAGCTCCCCCTCCTTCGTCGCGAAGCGCGGCCGGTAGGCATTGGGCGCCGGGATCGCGAACGAGCCGGCCGCCGCCGGGCCATAGCCCTTGCGGCCCGCGCTGTAGGTCGCGGCCGCCGCGCTGCCGGTCATGCCGTGCCACGACTGCGTGAAGGCCACCACCTCGTGACCGCCGGTCACCAGCCTGGCCATGCGCAGCGCCGCCTCGTTCGATTCGGCGCCGGTGCTCAGCAGCAGGCAGCGTTCGAGCGCACCGGGCGCATGGCGCGCGATCTCGGCGGCCAATGCCACCACCGGGCGCGACAGCATGCCGCTGAACAGGTGGTCGAGCGTGCGCACGTGCTCCGACACCACCGAGACGATCTCGGGATGCGCATGGCCGAGCAGCGCGCTCATCTGGCCCGAGGTGAAGTCGAGGATGGCGCGACCGTCGGCGTCGTAGACGAAACAGCCTTGGGCGCGCTCGATGATCAGCGGCTCGAAGCTGCCGCCGTAGCGCACCAGGTGGCGCTGTGCCTGTTGCCAGAACTGGGGGTCGTCGTTCCTGCTCATGCCGATGGTTCCCGATCAAAATGCCCACGTTACGCGGCGCCGCGCGCGCGTGGAAGCGAATTGTTTTGAGATCAGCTATCAAGGGAACTCATGCCGTGAGCCAATCGCTGGACATCGACCTGCTGCGCAGCTTCGTCGCCATCGCCGAGACCGGCGTTCTGGGCCAGGCCGCCCTGCGCGTGGGCCGCACGCAGTCGGCGCTGAGCATGCAGATGCGCAAGCTCGAGGGCATCGTCGCGCAGCCGCTGCTGCACCGTACCGGCCGTGGCGTGTCGCTCACCGCGACCGGCGAGCGCCTGCTGGTGCGCGCGGGCGAGCTGCTGCGCCGGCACGACGAGGCACTGGCCGAACTGCGCGGCCAGCAGCTCTCGGGCGTGCTGCGCTTCAGCTGCCCCGACGACTACGCGGTCGTGTTCCTGCCCTTCCTGCTGCAGGGCTTTGCGAGCCTGCACCCGGGCGTGCAGCTCGAGGTGATGTGCGCGCCCACGCCGCGGCTGCACGAACTGCTGGCGCGGCATGCGGTCGATCTCGCGCTGGTGTCGGTGGCCGGCGATTCCGCGGGTGCCGACGCGATCCGGCACGAGCCGCTGGTGTGGGTCGCGCGGCGCGGCAGCACGGCCGTCGCCCTCGATCCGCTGCCGCTGGCGCTCGGCGCGCCCGATGCGCTCGACCACCAGTTGCCCCGGCGCGCGCTCGAGGCCGCGGGCCGCGCCTACCGGCTCGCCTATGCGAGCAGCAGCCTGTCGGGACTCGTGGGCATGGCGCGCTCGGGCCTGGCCGTCACCGTGCTCACGCGCACGGCCGTGCCCGAGGACCTGCAGATCCTCGGCGCGGACGATGGCTTTCCCGAGCTGCCGAGCGTGGGCGTCACGCTGGCCCTGGCGCGCGAGGCACCGACCGCCCTGACCGCGGCCTTCGCGGCGCATGTGCGGAAGTTTCTGCCCCTGGCCTGAACCGGCACGCCCCAAGCATTTCTACCAAAGTGGTTGAAGTTCAACCGATTTGGTTGAATAATCCGATGCTCCCTCCAAGGAACACCGCATTGACCTTCCTCCACGCCACCCGCTCGATCCTCAAACAGCACGGGAGAGCGCTCGCCGTGCTCGGTCTCGTGGTCGGCGGGCTGGCCGGGGTCGGCGTGTCCTTCGCGGCCTTCATGCCCGAGTTGCGCGTGTCGGTGAGCATGGGCTATGGCGTGTTCGCGCCGAAGCTCAGCGGGATGATCGGCGGCCTCTGAGGCACCGCCCCGGAAGGGAAGGCTAGGCGCGCTTGCGTGCCGGGCGCTTCGGCTTGCCAGCGTGGCCGAGCGCATCCATGGCCGCCTCGACGATGGGGCCGCGCCATTCGCGCTGCAGTCCCACGTGGGCCGCGACCATCGCCGAAGCGCCGAGGCCCGAGAGCGCGCTCGTCACGCGCACGATGCGCTCCATGGTGGTGGCCTGCAGGTCGATGCCGAGCGCCTTGTAGACCATCAGCGCCATCTCGGTCAGCGCGGGATCGGTGCCCTTGCCGTTGTCGGCCAGCCGGTTCGCGAGCGCCGACACGCCGGGCCATTCGTAGGTCTGGTCGACCGAGGCCTCCACCACCACCCGTTCGCGCGCCGCGCCCGGCGGCAGGTGCTCGACGGCATCGAGCAGCGCCTGCGCCTGGTCGCGGCAGGTCTGCAGCGCCGCGTCGTAGATCGCCTGCTTGCTCGGGAAGTGATGCAGCAGCCCGGCCTTCGAATAGTTGACCGCATCCGCGATCTGCTGGAGCGAGGTGTGGTCGAAACCGTGCTTGGCGAACAGGCCGGCGGCGCGGTCGATGATTTCGGCGTCGATCTGGGAGCGGGTGGGCTTGGGCATCGGGTTGCAGTCTATCGCAGGCGCTTACCGGATCGGTCGATATTCGACTGAATCGGTCGAACCCAACCCGGGACGACAGTGCCCGCCGAATGGAAGGGTTGCCGACATTGCGCAGACGTCATCGGGCTGTGCGCCAACTGTTATTCGCGACACGGAGACTCGCCTTCATCGCCCAAGCGGCGGTCCTTCAAAGAGTCTTCATTCATTCTTTTTTTCGATCGGGAGATGTCGTGAAAAATCAGTGTCTTGCCTTCGCCGCATTGCTGGGTGCGGGAGTCGCCCAGGCCCAGTCTTCCGTCACGCTGTTCGGCGTGGTGGACATGGGCCTCAGCAACTACTCGTCCAAATCGCAGGATGCGGGCCGCGCCGCATTCGCCAATCCGTTCTACCTGAACCAGGGCACGCGCACCCTGAGCCAGAGCGCGCTGAGCTCGGGCAACTACTCCTCGAGCCGGCTGGGCTTTCGCGGCACCGAGGACCTCGGTGGCGGCCTCGCGGCCAGCTTCTGGCTCGAGGCGCCGATCAGCCCGGACGATGGCAGGACTGGCATCGCGAGCTTCCAGCGCCGCTCCACCCTCAGCCTGTCGGGCAACTTCGGCGAGATCCGCCTGGGCCGCGACTACACGCCCTCGGCCTGGAACGACATCGTGTTCGACCCCTTCGGCATCGTCGGCGTGGGCCGCAGCCTGATCTACACCGCCGCCAACACGAACACCGTGCCCGGCGGTTCCGGCGGCTTCGGTGGCGACCTCAACTACAACCGCGCCAGCAACTCGATCGGCTATTTCCTGCCGCCGAACCTCGGCGGGGTCTACGGCCAGTTCATGTATGCGCTGCACGAGAACACCAAGTACGACCCCGGCACCAGCACGCCGCCGGGCCTCAATGCCGTGGGCGCGCTCAATGCCGGCAGCGTGGCCACGACGCGCGCGGGCCGCTACCTGGGCGGCCGGCTCGGCTATGCCACCGGCCCGTTCGACATCGCCGTCTCGTACGGCAACAGCACGGCGGCCGACAGCTTCTACGCGGGCACCACCGACTCGGTGAAGACCTTCAACCTCGGCAGTTCGTACGACTTCGGCCCGGTCAAGCTGTTCGGCGAGCTGTCGCGGATCAAGAGAACGCGCGACTACGCCACGGCGCCCGCCTTCGGCGGCGTTCCCGACACCGACCTGACCGGCTACCTGATCGGACTGACCGCGCCGGTCGGCCCGGGCCTGATCCGCGCCGCCTATTCGCAGGTCAAGTACGACCTCAATACCGCGAGCCTGCCGTTCGCCGCCAATGTCGCGGACCCGAAGGCCAACAAGCTGGCGCTGGGCTACATCCACAACCTCTCGAAGCGCACCGCGCTCTACGTCACCATCGCGCGGATCAGCAACAAGAACGGCGCCGCGCTCACCGTCGGCGGTCCCGCCTTCGTGAACAACGCGGTGTTCGTGCCCAAGACCTCGACGGGCTACGACCTCGGCCTGCGCCACTCCTTCTGACCGCGGCGCGGGCCCGCGGATGCGCGAACGGTCGGGGGCACTGCCGCCTCCGGTCGTTCCGATGTCTCCAGGGAGAGCCCGTCATGCGGGTTCGTTCGGTCCGCCTTCGCGCGGACCTTTTTTCGTGCGTGCGCCGTTCGAGCGGCGCATGGCCCGGACCGCTACAGCCCCTGTCCGAGTTCGGAGATCAGGCGCACCGACAGATAGAGCCGGCGCGGGATCGCGGAGAGCTGCACGTATTCTGCATTGCTGCTGTGATGGTTGGTGCCGATCAGTCCCAGCCCCTCGACCACCGGCTTGCCCGAGAGCGCGGCCCATCCCGCATCCGAGCCCCCGCCGACGCGCATTTCCAGGATCGCCAGCTTGCCGCCGACCTCGGTGTAGATGGACATCGCCTTGTCCATCGTTGCGCGGCTGGCCGGCGTTGCGTTGTAGGGCGGGATCAGGCGCGTGATCTGGAGATCGATGCGCGTTCCTTCCAGCCGTTTTTTCTGGACGCGTTCCCGCAGCGCGGCTTCGAAGGGCGGGAGATCCTCGTTGCGGCCGTAGCGCAGGTCCGCCGTGACGACGGTGCGATCCGGGATGATGTTGGGGGCCGTGCCGCCCTGGATCACCGTCCAGTTGAACACCCGCTCCTGCTTGCGGTCCTGCAGGTCCTGGGTGCGCAGGATGAGGTCCGCCGCCTCGGTCATCGTGTTCACGCCCTTTTCGGACGACGTCCCGGCATGCGAGGCCTTGCCCTGGATCCGGGCCTCGACGAAGGCCACGCCCGAGGTCCCGGAGACGAGCAGCTCGGTCCCTTCGTAGATGGCGCCGGGCTCATAGGACAGCACCACGTCGCTCTGGGATGCGAGCTTCTGGATCACTTCGTTCGATCCCAGCGAGCCCCTTTCCTCATCGGGGTTGAACATCACGGTGATCGTGCCGAACTGCTGGAAGTTCTCCGCTTTCAGCAGCGCCAGCGCGTGAAGGATGGCGGCGACACCACCCTTGGCATCGGCGATGCCGGCACCGAAGACCTGGTCGCCTTCGATGCGGAACGGCGCCCTGGCCAGCGAGCCGCGCACATAGACCGTGTCCATGTGCGCCATCAGCAGGACGTTCCGGCCGCCGCGGCCCTTGAGCCGGCCGACGATGACGTCGCCGACCACGCCGCCGGTGGCGGGCGTCCTCGTGACCTCGGCACCGAGCGCCTGGAGGCGCCGCTCGAGGTAATGGCCGATCGCGGGAACGCCGATGGCGTCATTGGTGCCGCTTTCGATGTTGACCAGTTCCTCCAAGGTCTTGAGCACCGCGGGCTGCTCGTCCCAGGTTCTCTGGTCCAGCGTGCTGCCGTGGAAGAGCGTGCTCGCATTCGCCGCCGAGCAGCCGCTCGAGACGATGGACAACACCAGCGCCCCATAGAAATGGAAAGACCGTGATCTCATTGCTCCCCCTCGACGAATCAATGCAATAGCGGGACCGATCCAATGACGGGGGCGATGCTATGAATGCCGCGTATCGCGGTCAATGATTCATGCGGTGCCGTCGGAATTATTCTTTTCGGTATCCATGGATCGAATGCGCGACACCATTCGGCGGCGCCATCGCCGACGCGCGGATCGTGAGCACCGCGCGAACGGCGAGTCGACATGCGAGGCAATGAAGAAAGTCGGATGGATGCCCGATACCAGTTGCAGCACATCGAAGAGGTCCTCCTTCCTGCGCGTCTTCGGCAACCTCGACGACCGGATCACCGATTTCACCGCCGGCCGCATCGACGTCAGCTTCCGCAACGGCCGCCTGCCTGGGGAAATTCCTTAGACCGCACGACAACTGCATACAAGCGCGTCGCGCGACCGATTCCTAGACTGATTCGGATGCATACGGCGTTGGATCGCCCGCAGCGCATTCCATTCAGTTCCAAGGAGATATCGATGCAGAGACAGATGACAGAATCCGGCACGCGATCGGCGCCATTCCATTGGAGTCCGAGGCTGGGCATTGTCGGCATGGCCGTCGGCGCGCTGATCGCGGGCTGCGGCGGCAGCGGCGGCTCCAGCAACGTGCCCTTCATTCCCCCGGTGCAGACGCAACCGCAACCGCAACCGCAGCCCGAGACGCAACCCGAGGTCGAACCGCAACCGGAAGCCACCACGTCGAAGGTGCCCAACCCGGTCGTGACGGGTCCCATCGCAAAGGGGGCGATGCCGGGTACGGCGCAGGGGCACAAGGAACACGACTATCCATGGCTGGCCACCATGCACAACCTGGCGGCCGTCGGTTACGTCGAAGAGGAATACTTCATCGAGGGCAACGCGAACACCTACAACTTTCCCGCGTCGTACAGCGCCGCGAACAGCGCCACGACGGTCGGCGTGCCGGCCACCGTGGCGACGACCGGCAACCGCTACAAGACGCGCATCCTCGTGCGCCGCCCGGCGTCGGCGGACAAGTTCAATGGCACGGTGATCGCCGAGTGGCAGAACGTCACCGCGGGCTACGACCTCGATGCCCTGTGGGGCTCCGGGTTCGAGCACATGATTCGCGAGGGCTATGTCTATGTGGGCATCTCGGCCCAGCCCGTGGGCGTCAATCAGCTGAAGAAGTGGAGCGCGAAGGCCGACGGTTTCAGCGGGCGCTACGACTCGCTGGATGTGGGCGGCAGCTCCAGCACACTGGGCAATGCGATCTCGCACGACGTCTTCCTGCAGGCGCTGCAGGCCATCCGGTACCCCGGGAAGGGCATCAATCCTCTGGGCCCGCTGCGGGCCAAAAAAATGATCGTCACCGGCGTGTCGCAGTCGGGCGGCTACCTGCAGCGCATCATCAACAGCCTCGATCCGATCTATGGCAACGCACGCACGCCCGACAACAAGGGACCGATCGACTCCTACATGGTCTACATCGCGGGCGGCTACCTCAACCGGAACCTCGCCGTCCCGGTCTGGAAGGTGATCTCCGAGACCGATGTCGCCGGCCAGGTGGCCTCTCGTCCGACGGGCACCGATGAAGCAGGCAACTACCGCAGTTGGGAAGTCGCTGGCGCCACCCACTCGGGACGACGCACCGCGCTGAATTCCCGGCCGCTCGCCGCACGCGACGACTGGCCGCTCACGGGTGTGGATTGCGTCTACCCGGTCCATCCGCGCGTGCCCGTGCAGCACGTGACCAATGCCGTCTACGACCATCTCGTCAAATGGATGGACAACCCCTCCTACAACCCGCCGCGCATGCCGGCGATCCTCACCAGCGGCACCACGATCGTCCGCGACACCACCCCGGGCCACGAGGACAAGAACTCGCAAGGCGGCGTGCGCCTGCCCGAGATGCTGGTTCCCACCGCATGGAACGCCGGCACCGGCAACAGCGCCAGGCCCGGCGGCGAGGGCGGCACCTTCTGCAGCCTCTATGGCAGCTACTACCCCTTCTCTCCGGCCTACACGGAGCAGCTCTACCCGTCCCGCGGGCAATACACCGATCTGGTCTCGCTGGCGATCGATGACAGCGTGAAGGCCGGCATCCTGGTCCCCGAGGATGCCAGGCACACGAAATTCGTGGCGGACCGGCTGGAATTCGATGGCGGAACGACACGGCCGGAGAACACCGCGGCCTACATGGCCGCGCAGGATCTGCTGGAGATCACCTACTTCTACCTCTGGACCACCCCGGATCAGCTCGACGCCTACATGGATCAGGCGGCCCGCATCGCGAAGAACGTGGCACTCGCGGACAAGAGCAGCGGCTCGCAGTTCGTCTACGACTCGATCCGCAACGACCTGAAGAGCTATGCCGATGGCGTGGAGGCCTTGCGCAAGGCTGGCAAGGTCTCGGATGTCAGCGCCAAGGAGCTCGCGGACGGCGTGAAGCTGGTGATGGACGGGTTGCCCGCCCTGTGACGCCGAGGCCGGCGACGGCCTTCGGCGGCCGGCCCTCCCGGAACGAGGTCTTCGGGCGCTTCTTTTTCGTGACAGGAGACCACGCTTGTCGGGTCTCCAATGGCGAACAGGCAAAAAAATAGCCCCTTGCGGGGCCATTCTTGGAGGAGAGGGAGGGATTCGAACCCTCGGTACTATCGCTAGTACGCCTGATTTCGAGTCAGGTACATTCGACCACTCTGCCACCTCTCCGGTCGCTCTGTCGAGCCTGCGATTATAGCCAGGAAAATCGACACAACCACGCCGTGCAGCGATTTCCCTGTCGTTTTTTCGTCAGCCGCGCAGCACCTCGGTGCCGCCCAGGTAGGGCCGCAGCGCCTTCGGCACGTTGATCGAGCCATCCTCGTTCTGGTGGTTCTCGAGCACCGCGACCAGGGTGCGGCCGACCGCCAGGCCCGAGCCGTTGAGGGTGTGCACCAGCTCGTTCTTGCCCTGGGCGTTCTTGAAGCGCGCCTGCAGGCGTCGCGCCTGGAAGGCCTCGCAGTTCGAGACCGAGCTGATCTCGCGGTAGGTGTCCTGCGCCGGCAGCCAGACCTCGAGGTCGTAGGTCTTGGTCGAGCCGAAGCCCATGTCGCCGGTGCACAGCAGCACGACGCGGTACGGCAGCTCGAGCGCCTGCAGCACCACCTCGGCATGGCCGGTCATCTGCTCGAGCGCCTCGTAGCTCTTCTCGGGATGCACCACCTGCACCATCTCGACCTTGTCGAACTGGTGCTGGCGGATCATGCCGCGGGTGTCGCGGCCCGCGCTGCCGGCTTCCGAGCGGAAGCACGGGGTGTGGGCCGTGAGGCGGATCGGCAGCTGCGCCTCGGGCACGACCTCGTCGCGCACGAAGTTCGTGAGCGGCACCTCGGCGGTCGGGATCAGGTAGAGCGCCGACAGGTCGGGCGCGGGCTCGCCGTCCTGGCCGCCCTTCTTCGCGGCGAACAGGTCGCCCTCGAACTTGGGCAGTTGGCCGGTGCCGCTCAGGGTGGCGGCATTGACGATGTAGGGCACGTAGCACTCGGTGTAGCCGTGCTGCTGCGTCTGGATGTCGAGCATGAACTGGGCGAGCGCGCGGTGCAGCCGCGCGATCGGGCCCTTCATGACGGTGAAGCGCGAACCCGAGAGCTTGGCGCCCATCTCGAAGTCGAGGCCGAGCGGCGCGCCCAGGTCGACGTGGTCCCTGGGCGTGAAGCCCAGCGGCGTGGCCGAGGCGCCGGCGCCGCCCTGCGGGCTCCAGCGGCGCTGCTCGACATTGCCGGTCTCGTCCTCGCCCAGCGGCACGCTGGCGTGCGGCAGGTTGGGCACGGCGAGCAGCAGCGCCTGCAGCTCGGGCTGGATCTCGTCGAGGCGCTTCGATTGCGATTCCTGCTCGGCCTTGAGCGCGTTGACCTCGGCCATCAGCGCGTCGACCGACTCGCCCTTGGCCTTGAGCGGGCCGATCTGCTTGTTCAGCGTGTTGCGGCGCGCCTGGATTTCCTCGGTGCGGGTCTGCAGCGTCTTGCGCTCGGCCTCGAGCGCGGTGAAGGCCGAGACATCGAGGTAGGGCTGGTTCTTCTTGCGTTTTTCGAGGCCGGCCACGGCGGCGGCCAGGTCTTTGCGGAGCAGGGTGATGTCGAGCATCGCCCGATTTTAGGTGGGCGCGCCCGCACCCCGCCCCGCGCGGGGCTGGTTCAGCCGACGGTGGCCGGATCGACGTTCGCGCCGCAGACGATCAGGCAGACCTTCTCGCCCGCGCGCGGCACGTAGGCGCCGGTCTGCAGCGCGGCCAGCGGCAGCGCGGCGGCCGGTTCGACGGCCAGCTTCATCTCCTTCCACAGCCACTGCTGGGCGGCGCGGATCGCCTCGTCGGACAGCAGCAGCGCATCGGCGACGTGGCGCTGCGCGATGTCCCAGGCGATGGCGCCGATGCGGCGCGCGCCCAGCGAGTCGGCCGCGATGCCGCCGACCTCGACATCGACCGGCGCGCCGGCCTCGCGGGCCCGGAACAGCGTGGGCGCGCCCTCGGGCTCGAGCGCGATCACGCGCGCGCGCTGCTCGAACCAGCCGGCGAGGCCGCCGATCAGCCCGCCGCCGCCCACGCTCACGAGCACGGCATCGGGCAGGCCGCCCTCGGCCTCGATCTCGCGGCCCAGCGTGCCGGCGCCGGCCACCACCTCGGGCTGGTCGTAGGCATGGGTCAGCAGGGCGCCGGTTTCGGCCTGGCGCGCCAGGCAGGCGGCCAGCGCATCGGGATAGAGCTGGCCGACCACCACCACCTCGGCGCCCAGCGCGCGCAGGCGCGCGCGCTTGGCCTCGGGCGAGACGCCGGGCAGGTAGACCTCGCAGCGCACGCCGAGCGCGCGCGCCGCGGCGGCGGTGGCGATGCCGGCATTGCCGCCCGAGGCGACGATCACGCCACTCTCGGGAATGGGGTTGGCCAGCAGCCGGTTCATCATGCCGCGCGCCTTGAAGCTGCCGCTGACCTGCAGGTGCTCGAGCTTGAGCCAGACCTCGGCCCCCGGCGCCGCGACGCCGAGCGCCGCCGCGGGCAGCTTCCACAGCGGGGTCTGGCGCAGGAAGTGGCCCGAGCGTTCGTTCAGGCGTTGCCAGGCGCTATCGATTTCGGAGCGCCATTGGGTAGGTACGGCAAGGGTCAAGAGATGTGTCCAGGAGGAGGAATGTCGGCCAGCTTGAGGCCCTTGGGCAGCGGGAACTTGATGGTTTCCTCGATGCCGTCCATCTTGCGCACCGAGACCGCGCCGAACGCGCGCACGCGCTCGATCACCTCGCGCACCAGCACCTCGGGCGCCGAGGCGCCGGCGGTCAGGCCGATGCGGGTCTTGCCCTCGAACCATTCGGGCTGGAGTTCGGCGGCCGAATCGACCATGTAGCTCTCGGTGCCCAGGCGCTGAGCCAGCTCGCGCAGACGGTTGCTGTTGGAGCTGGTGGGGCTGCCGACCACGATCACGAGGTCGACCTGCGGGCTCATGATCTTCACCGCGTCCTGGCGGTTCTGGGTGGCGTAGCAGATGTCCTGCTGCTTGGGCTCGCGCACGGCCGGAAAGCGCGCGCGCACCGCGGCGGCGATCTCGGCCGCGTCGTCCACGCTCAGCGTGGTCTGCGTGACCACCGCGAGCTTCTCGGTCTGGCCGGGCGCGACGCGCGCCACGTCTTCCACGTCTTCCACCAGATGGATGCCGCTCGAGAGCTGGCCCATCGTGCCCTCGACCTCGGGATGCCCCTTGTGGCCGATCATGATGAACTCGTAGCCTTCCTTGGCGAGCTTGGCGACCTCGACGTGCACCTTGGTCACCAGCGGGCAGGTGGCGTCGAAGATTTCGAAGCCGCGATCGCGCGCCTCCTGCTCCACCGCCTTGCTCACGCCGTGCGCGCTGAACACCAGCGTGGCGCCGGGCGGCACGTCCGACAGTTCCTCGATAAAGATCGCGCCCTTGGCCTTGAGCTCGTTGACCACGTAGGTGTTGTGCACGATCTCGTGGCGCACGTAGATCGGCGCGCCGAACTTGGCGATGGCGCGCTCGACGATCTCGATCGCGCGGTCCACGCCCGCGCAGAAGCCGCGCGGCTCGGCGAGGATGACTTCCTCGATGCCTTCGTTCATCGTGCCTCCCCGGCCGCGGTGCCGCGTGCCATCACAACACCCCGATCAGTTGCACTTCGAAGGTCACGGGCTGGCCTGCGAGCGGATGGTTGAAATCGAAGCGCACGCCGGTCTCGTTGGACTCGATCACCGCGCCGGCATAGCTGCCGGTGCCGTCGGGCGTGGGGAACTGCACCACGTCGCCCACGGCGTACTGCTCGTCGGGATCGCCGATCTGCGCCAGCAGCTTCTTCGCGACCCACTGCTGCATCTCGGGATTGCGCTCGCCGAAGGCCTCGCCGGCCGGCAGCTCGAAGGTGGCGTGCGCGCCCTCCTCGAGGCCCAGCAGGCGCTGCTCGACGGCGGGCGAGAGCTCGCCGGTGCCCAGCGACAGCGTGGCGGGCTTGTCGGCGAAGGTGTTGATGATGTCGCCCGCGGGCCCGGACAGCCGGTAGTGCAGGGTCAGGAAGGAGCCGGGGGTGACGACGTGGGGCGCTTGGGACATGGGGGCAGCAATGGTTGACAAAGACAAGACGGGTGTCCCGATAAACTGGGCTGCATTTTAAGGACGGGCGCTTCCACCCGCCCCGTTCAAGGTTTAGCAGGCTCTCCATGGCTTTCAAGGATCTCCCCGAACATGCCCGCCCGCGCGAGAAACTCATCGCGCGCGGCGCCGCCGCGCTGGCCGACACCGAGCTGCTCGCGCTGCTGCTGCGCACCGGCGTGGCCGGCAAGAACGTGCTGCAGCTCGCGCAGGAACTGCACGAGCGCTTCGGCGGCCTCGCGGGCCTGCTGCAGGCCAGTCCCGAGCAGCTGCGCGGCGTGCGCGGCATGGGCGGCGCCACCAAGCGCGCCGAGCTCGTCGCGGTGCTCGAGCTCGCGCGCCGCGCCATGGCCGAGCAACTCTCGCAGCGCGCCGTGTTCGACGCGCCCGAGGCCGTGCGGCAGTACGTGCAGATGCACATCGGCACGCGGCCGCACGAGGTGTTCGCGGTGCTGTTCCTCGATGCGCAGCACCGGCTGATCGTGCTCGAGGAGCTGTTCCGCGGCACCCTCACCCAGACCAGCGTCTATCCGCGCGAAGTGGTGCTGCGCGCGCTGCACCACCATGCGGCCGCGGTGGTGCTGGCCCACAACCATCCGAGCGGCAGCATCGAGCCCTCGCGCGCCGACGAAACGCTCACGCAGACGCTGCGCGCCGCGCTCTCGCTGGTCGACGTGCGTGTGCTCGACCACGTGATCGTGAGCACGGGCCGCAGCTTCTCGATGGCCGAACGGGGGTTGCTCTGATGGCCGCCGCACGTCCGCCCGCCACCAGGAGCCTGAAGAACCTGGCCGACCTCAAGCAGGTGCAGCGCCAGCTGGCCGAAACCCGCGAGCGCGAGGCGGCCGAGGCTGCCGAGCGCGCCGCGGCCGAGCGCAAGCGCGCGGCCGAAAAGGACCTGTTCGCGCGCGCCGTCGGCGCCACCGAGCCGCTGCGCCAGAAAACGCGCACCGTGCCGCTCGCGCCCGAGCCGCCGGCGCCGATCCCGGTGCAGCACCAGCTCGACGAGCAGCGCGTGCTGCGCGAATCGCTGTCCGACGAGTTCGACGTCACCACGCTGCTCGACGTCGACGACGCCATGAGCTTCCGCCGCCCCGGCATCGGCACCGACGTGACCGCGCGGCTGCGCAAGGGCGACTGGACGATCCAGGCCCAGGTCGACCTGCACGGCCTGCGCAGCGACGAGGCGCGCGAGGCGCTCGGCGGCTTCATCCGCAACGCGCACAAGCAGGGCCTGCGCTGCGTGCGCGTGGTGCACGGCAAGGGCCTGGGCTCGCCCGGCAAGCAGCCGGTGCTCAAGACCAAGACGCAGCGCTGGCTGATCCAGAAGAACGAGGTGCTGGCCTTCGTGCAGGCCAAGCCGGCCGAAGGCGGGGCCGGGGCGCTGGTGGTGCTGCTGGCGCCCGTCAGGCGCTGAGCGGCTCCCTCCGGCAGGAGGGAGCCGCCCCCTCACTTGCCCAGGTCGAGCTTGTAGACCGAGCGCCCCTTCCCGCTCCCGTCGTCCGCCGTCAGCAGCGAGACGTTGTCCAGCCCCGCCGCCGTCGCCGACGCGAGCTGGCCCTGCCCCGAGGTGAACACCACGTTGCCGGCCGTCGTGGCCTTGGTGAAGCGCCAGCTGCGCGCCGCGCCGTTGGCCGCGCGCGTGATGGTCTTCTTCGCCTTCACGTAGGCGATCAGCACGTCGCGGTTGGCATCGGGCGAGGCATAGATCGTCGCGCGGCCGTCGAGCGCGGGGATGAAGCTCGCGCCGCTGGTGGCGCGGTAGTTGTTGGTGGCGATCACGAACTCCTTGGCCGGATCGATGGCCGCGCCCAGGTAGGTGAGGTTCCGGATGCGGCCGCCGACCTCCTGCGTCACGTCGATCTCGTACTGCACATCGGGCGTGGTGAACATGTCGAAGTTGTAGCCCGGGAAGGTGCTGATCAGCTGCTGGTCGGCCGTGGCCGTGGTGCTGATCTTGTTGAAGCGCTTGGCCGCGGCCTCGAGCCAGGCCTTGATCTCGGCGCCCGTGACCTTCACCGCGTACACCGTGTTCGGGTACAGGTAGAGGTCGGCCGCGTTGAAGATCGCGAGGTTGCCCACGGCCACGTCGGTGTAGTCGCGGCCGCCCTCGTAGCCCGACTTGAAGGGCGCGCTGACCGACAGCACCGGCAGGCTCGCGTACTGCGGCAGGTTGGCCTGGATGTAGCTCTTCACGTAGTCGGCCTGGGCCTGGTTCACGATCTGGATCGCGCCCGGGTCGCCGACATCGGCGAAGTAGGTGTTCATGCGGAAGTCGGTGCTGCCGATCGGCGTCTTCACGTAGTCGATCGCGGCCTGGTGCTGGGTCTCGATCAGCGGCGCGATGGCCGGGTCGGCATCGACGTAGACCGCCTTGCCCGCGTCGTCCTTGCCGGTCTGCGTGGAGCGCGCCTCGACCGCGGTCTTGCTCTTGTCGATGGTCCAGGCCTTGCCGTCCCACGACAGCTCGAGCTTGATCACGCCCAGCGCCTTGCCCCACGAGCTCGGCATCACGGCCGGCACGCCGTTCACGGTGCCGGCGGCGTTGTCCACGCCCGGCTGCTTGAAGCCGGGGCTGGCGCCGCGGTCGGGGAACACGCCGTGCTGGTGGCCCATCAGCAGCGCGTCGATGCCCGGCACCTTCGACAGGTGCAGGCCCGGGTTCTCCATGGTCGGCGTGTAGGCCGCGGCGTCGAGGCCGCCGTGCTGCAGCGCGACCACGATGTCGGCGCCCTTGGCGCGCAGCTCGGGGATGTAGCGCGTGGCGGCTTCCACCGCGCCCTCGGTGCGCAGCTTGCCCTCGAGATAGCGCTTGTCCCAGTTCATGATGCCCGGCGTGGTGAAGCCGATCACGCCGACCTTCAGCGGCACCGTCACGCGCGAGCCGTCGGGCGCGGTGGCGGTGAAGCTCTTGTTGACGATGGTGTAGGGCGCGAGCAGCGGCTTGCCGCTCTTCACGCTCTGCACGTTGGCCAGCACCAGCGGGAAGTTCGGGCCGGCGCACTTCTTCGTGCCGTCCACGCCCTCGACGTCGAGGCCGCCACCGATCGCCTGGTTGAGGAAATCGAGGCCGTAGTTGAACTCGTGGTTGCCCAGCGTGCCGGCGTCGAAGCCGGCGGCATTCATCGCCTTGTACATCGACAGCGGCTGGGTGCACGGGATGCGGCTCACCAGCGCCTCGTAGTCGGCCAGCGCGGTGCCCTGGATGGTGTCGCCGTTGTCGAATAGCAGCGTGTTCGCGAACTCCTTGCGCGCGGCCGCGATCAGCGTGGCGGTGCGCTCGTAACCATAGGACTTGTCCTCGGCGAGCTTGAAGTAGTCGTAGCTGCGCACATTGAAGTGCAGGTCGGTGGTCTCGAGCAGCGCGACGGTGGCGCGCGTGCCGGCCGCGATCGGCGCGGGGGCGGGCGCCGGGGACGGCGCCGGCGCGGGCGGCGGCACCGGCAGGAACACGCCGCCGCCGCCATCCCCGCCGCCGCATGCGCTCAGCATGGCGGTGGCGATCAGTGCGGCACAGGCGGTCATGGACGCGGTGCGTGGAAAGTGGGTGTTTGCGAGTGGCTTCATCGAAAGGTCTCCCTCCTGTTCAAGGAAGACCAGTCTCCGAAGCCGAGGTGACAGTCCGGTGAATGAAGCCTGAAATGCAGCCGCGTTGCGACAAGCCGTGACCGGATGTTTACGCGAGGTGATTCTTAAGTGGTACCGAAGCGTCCGCGACCGCCGCGGGATCGGGGCTGCGGCCCGCGTCGAGCAGCTTGCGGCTCATCATGTGGTCGACCGGCGCGTTCACCGATTCCACGCACGCGAGCTGCCCGTCGACGTAATGGAACAGCGAGAAGGCATCGGGCTTCGGCCCCGCGCGGCGCACCGTGACATGGCCCGGCGTGCCCTCGGCCGGCACCAGCCCCACCATCTGCAGCCGCATGCCGCCCTGGTCGGACCAGAACCACGGCACCACGTCGTGCGCGCGCGCCGTGCCCAGCAGCGTGGCGACCGCGGTGCGCGCCTGGTCGTTGGCGTTCTGCACCGACTCGAGCCGCAGCGCGCGGCCCGCGCGCCGGTCGGGGAAGCGCGTGCAGTCGCCGACCGCGAGCACGCCGGCCGCGCTGGTTTGCATGTGCTCGTCGACCACGATGCCGTCGGCGCACTCGATGCCCGCGGCCTGCGCGAGCGCGGTCTCGGGCACCGCGCCGATGCCCAGCAGCAGCAGGTCGACCGGCTGCCGTGCGCCGTTCACGCGCAGCGACACCAGCCGGACGCCCTCAACCTCGAAGTCGTCGGCGGTCGCGCCCAGCACGATGTTGATGCCGGCGGCGCGGTGCGTGGCCAGCACGTGGTCCGAGAGCTCGGGCGAGACCGCGCGGCCCAGCAGGCGCGGCGCGCTCTCGATCACCTGCACCTCCTTGCCGAGCGCCTTGGCGGTGGCCGCGACCTCGAGGCCGATGAAGCCGCCGCCGAGCACCGTGACGCGCTGCGCCTCGGCCAGCCGCGCGCGCAGCCGATGCGCCTCGTCGGCCGCGCGCAGGCTCGCGACGTTGACCAGCTCGTGCGAGAGCGCGGCGATCCGGCGCGCGCGCGTGCCGGTGGCCAGCACCAGCGCTTCCCACGGCAGCACCGCGCCCGAGCGCAGGGTCACGTTGCGCGCCTCGCGGTCGATGGCCACGGCCGCATCGCCCAGGTGCAGCGTGATGCCCGCCTCGCGGTACCAGTCGGCCGCCTTGTGCGGCTGCGTGGCTTCCTCGGCGCTCTTGAGGAAGGCCTTCGACAGCGGCGGACGGTGGTAGGGCTCGCAGGCCTCCTCGCAGACCAGGTGCACGCGCGCGCCCTGCCCCGCCTCGGCGAGGCCGGCGCACAACTGGGCCGCCGCGTGGCCGCCGCCGATGATGACGATGGAATTCATGAAGTGAGTCTTTCGAAGGTCGTTGTGCTCAGCCGGCGCGGTTGCGCATCCAGTCGGCGGTCTTGAAGAAGGAGTCGCGCAGCCGTGAGCGCAGGTCCTCGGGCACCTCGGTCTCGCCCATGGCCTGGTCCATGCACGCCAGCCACTGGTCGCGTTCCTTGATGCCGATGCTGTGGCCGCCGATGCTCTGCGGCAGGTGGCGCGCGCGCAGCATCGGATGGCCGAAGCGGTCGGTGTAGTACGCGGGGCCGCCGAGCCAGCCGCAGAGGAACCAGAACAGCCGCTGGCGCGCGTTGTCGAGGTCGCTGCCGTGCACCGCGCGCAGTTGCGCGTAGCCGGGCTCGAGGTCCATCAGGTCGTAGAAGCGCTCGACCAGCGCGCGCACTTTCTCCTCGCCGCCGATCCATTCGAAGGGCGTGTCGAAGGGCGGCTTGTCCTGGATCTGCATCGCTCAGCCCACCTGCACGAGGCCGGGGATCGGCACGTCGGGGTTGGCATCGGCCGCGTAGTCCACGCCCTCGATGCCGAAGCCGAACAGGCGCAGGAACTCGGCCTTGTAGCCCGCGAAGTCGGTCAGCGCCTGCAGGTTCTCGCTCGTGACCTGCGGCCAGAGTTCGAGCACGCGCGCCTGCACCGCGGGTGCGAGCTCCTTGCGGTCGGCGCGCAGCCGGCCTTCCTCGTCGAGCGGCGGCGCGCTGCCGTAGAGGCCCTCGCGGAACAGGCCGTCGACCTGCTCGATGCAGCCCTCGTGCGTGCCCTCCTCCTTCATCACCTTGAACAGCAGCGAGAGGTACAGCGGCATCATCGGGATCGCCGAGCTGGCCTGCGTGACCACCGCCTTGAGCACCGCCACGCGCGCATCGCCGCCGCCATGGGCCGCGAGCTTCGCGCGGATCGCGGGCACGGTGCGGTCGAGGTCCTTCTTGGCCGCGCCGATCGAGCCGTTCCAGTAGATGTCCTGCGTGATCTTCTCTCCGAGGTAGGTGAAGGCCGTGGTCTTCGCGCCCTCGGCCAGCACGCCGGCCTCGTGCAGCGCGTCGATCCACAGCTGCCAGTCCTCGCCGCCCATCACAGCCACCGTGTTGTCGATCTCCTCCTGCGTCGCGGGCTCGAGCACGGTCTCCTTGACCGTGCCGCTGTCGGTGTCGATGCCGCGCAGGCTCACCGCCTGGCCGATGGGCTTGAGGGTGGAGTTGAAGACCTGGCCGGTCTTCGGATGGGTGCGCCGCGGCGCCGCGAGACTGTAGACCACGAGGTCGACCTGGCCCAGGTCCTGGCGGAGGGTCTCGATCACCTGCTGCTTGACCGCATCGGAGAAGCCGTCGCCGTTGATGCTCTTCGCATAGCGGCCCTCGGCCGTGGCGAGGCGCTCGAAGGCGGCCGTGTTGTACCAGCCGGGCGTGCCGGTCTTGGTGGCGCTGCCGGCGCGCTCGAAGAACACGCCCAGCGTGTCGGCGCCGCCGCCGAAGGCCGCGACGATGCGCGCCGCCAGGCCATAGCCGGTCGAGGCACCGATCACCAGCACCCGCTTCGGCGCGCCCGCGACCGGGCCCTGGGCCCGCACGTGCTCGATCTGTTGCCGGACATTGGCCTCGCAGCCGACGGGATGGGTCGTGACGCAGATGAAGCCACGCACGCGCGGTTGGATGATCATGGGGAGGAAGGCAGTCTGGGAAAGAAAAAGGACGGGTGGCGCGCGAGGCGCCGGGCACCGGTCTCTTGACGGGCGCGCGGGCGCGAATTTACCGCACGTTCATTCCCATGCGACCATGTACATATATGGATTGACCATTTAATGAACCGAAGTTTTGTTGATAAGGTGCCGCCCTTGCATTCCCAGAAGGAGAAGAAACACATGCGCCCGAACATCCTCGCCGCGGCCCTCGCCGCCTCCGCCCTGCTCGCGGGCACCGTGGCCCACGCCGACCAGCTGGCCGACATCAAGAAGAAGGGCGAACTCGTGGTCGGCGTGCTCGGCACCGACGAGCCCGCCACCTTCATCGACCCCAAGACGCGCCAGATCGTGGGCTACGAGGTCGACCTCGCCAACGCCATTGCGAGGAAGATCGGCGTGAAGACCACGCTCAAGCAGATCGCCGTGGCCGCGCGCATCCCCGAGCTGCAGCAGGGCCACGTCGACCTGGTCGCGGCCGGCCTCACGCACAACAAGGAGCGCGAGGCGCAGATCGACTTCTCGCTGACCACCTTCGTGACCGGCCAGAAGGCGATCGTGAAGAAGGACAGCGGCATCGCCGAGGTATCGCAACTCGGCGGCAAGAAGGTGCTGACCATCCGCGGCGGCACCCAGGAACCCAACATCCGCAAGGCCGTGCCCACGGCCGAGGTCGTGACCTTCGACACCAGCCAGCAGGCCTTCCAGGCGCTGCAGCAGGGCAAGGGCGTGGGCTACGTGGACGACGAGGCCGCGCTGCTGCGCAGCTACGCCAAGCTCGGCCCGCAGAAGGCCCAGTACGTGGTGCTCAAGCAGAACCTCAGCACCGAGGCGCTGGCCATCGGCATCAAGAAGGGCGAGAGCGGCCTGAAGGCGGTGGTGGACGACACGCTGCGCGAGCTCGAGAAGTCGGGCGAGGCCGAGAAGATCTTCGTGAAGTGGTACGGCCCGAACACCGCCTCGGGCTTCCAGACGCGCGACTTCAAGTTCGAGAGCGACAAGATCGACTGATCCCGCATTCCCCCTCCTTCCCCCTCTGGGGGAAGGCCGGGATGGGGGCATGCGGCCTTCGCACCGGCCACGAGCGCATCGACCGCCCGGTGCCCCCACCCCAACCCTCCCCCAGCGGGGGAGGGAGCCAATCCCCCACGCGGCAGCGATACTGTCGCCCCCATGCCCCTGTTCGACTATTCCTTGCTGCTGACCGGCAAGTACCACGACATGCTCGTCGCGGGCTTGTGGCTGTCGCTGCAGCTGCTCGCGGCCTCGCTGGTGTGTGCGCTGCCGATCGCGCTCGTGGTGGCCATGCTGCGCCTGTCGCCGCTGGCGCCGCTGCGCTGGCTCGGCTTCGCCTACGTGGAGTCGATCCGCAACATACCGTTGCTGGCCCACATGCTGTTCTGGTATTTCGGCGCGCCCGAGCTGCTGCCCGAAGGCTTCAAGCAATGGCTCTACGCGGGCCACATCGAGGCCTACAGCGCGATCGTCGCGCTGTCGCTCTACACGGCCGCCTTCATGGCCGAAGACATGCGCAGCGGCATCCGCTCGATCCCCGCGGTGCAATTCGAGGCCGGCCGCGCGCTGGGCTTCGGCTGGCTCGCGACGATGCGCCGCGTGGTGCTGCCGCAGGCGCTGCGCGTGACCGTGCCGCCGCTGATCTCGCAGACCCTGAGCCTGTGGAAGAACACCTCGATCGCCACCGTGATCGGCGTGGCCGAACTCATGTACCAGGCCGGTCAGGTCGAGAGCGCGACCTTCCGCAGCTTCGAGTCCTTCGCCTTCGCGAGCGCGGCCTACCTCACGGTCTCGCTCGCGATCACGGCGCTCGCGAGCTGGTACCACCACCGCTTCCCGGTGAGGACGCTGTGATGCGCACGGAGGCTTCGCGATGATCGAACTGATCCAGGACTACTGGCTCTACTTCCTGATCGGCCAGTACCCCAACGGCCCGCTCGGCGGGCTGGTGCTGACCCTGCTGCTGGCCTCGTGCGGGCTGGTGCTCGCGCTGCCGCTGGGCATCGTGCTCGGGCTGGCGCGCGTGAGCCCGTGGCGCTGGCTGCGCTGGCCGGTCAGCGGCTTCGTGTTCGTGGTGCGCGGGCTGCCGCTGTTGATGGTGATCTTCTGGGCCTACTTCTTCCTGCCCAGCGTCACCGGCGTGAAGACCGACCAGTTCGCCACCATGCTGATCGCGCTGGTGGTGTTCGACGCCGCCTACCTGGCCGAGATCGTGCGCGCCGGCATCCAGGGCCTGCCGCGCGGCCAGATGGAGACCGCGCGCGCACTCGGCCTGAGCTGGAGCCGCGCGATGCGCCTGGTAGTGCTGCCGCAGGCGCTGCGCAGCATGCTGCCCTCGCTGGTGAACCAGTTCGTCTCGACCATCAAGGAGACCTCGCTGGGCTACATCATCGGCCTGGCCGAGGTCTCGTTCATCGCCACGCAGATCAACACCCAGGTGTTCACCAAGCCGGCCCAGGTCTTCGGCATCCTCGGGCTGACCTATTTCATCCTCTGCTTCGGCCTCTCGCGCTTCGCCTACTGGCTCGAGCGCCGCCTCGCGCGGCGCGGCCTGCCGGTGGTCGCGGTCACCGAGGGCCGGGCCGCCGCCCGCAAGGCTTCCGCATGATCGAACTCCAGAACGTCAACAAGTGGTACGGCAGCTACCACGCGCTCGTGGACGTGAGCGAAACCATCCACAAGGGCGAGGTGGTCGTGGTCTGCGGCCCCTCGGGCTCGGGCAAGTCCACGCTGATCCGCACCTTCAACCGGCTCGAGGCCATCCAGTCGGGCCGCATCCTGATCGAGGGCAAGGACATCCACGCGCCGGGCACCGACGTGAACGCCTTCCGCTCGCGCATCGGCTTCGTGTTCCAGCAGTTCAATCTGTTCCCGCACCTCACGGTGCTGCAGAACTGCACCATGGCGCCGATGCAGCTGCACGGCCTCTCTCGCGCGCAGGCCGAGGAACGCGCGATGGCGCTGCTCACGCGCGTGGGTCTCGCGAACAAGGCCCGGGCCTGGCCCGGCGAGCTGTCGGGCGGCCAGCAGCAGCGCGTGGCGATCGCGCGCGCGCTCGCGATGCAGCCGCCGGTGATGCTGTTCGACGAACCCACGAGCGCGCTCGACCCCGAGATGGTCGGCGAGGTGCTGCTGGTGATGCGCGACCTGGTGCGCGACGGCATGACCATGGTCTGCGTGACGCACGAGATGGGCTTCGCGCGCGAGGTCGCCGACCGCGTGCTCTTCATGGACGAGGGCAAGGTGCTCGAGCGCGCCACGCCCGACGACTTCTTCAACCGCCCGCAGCATCCGCGCGCGCAGCAGTTCCTGTCCGACATCCGCTCGCCCTTCGCACGCATCCCATGACCCACACCGCTTCCCTCCAGACCCTGCCCGTGATCGACGTCGCGCCGCTGGTGGCCGGCGACGCGCCGGGCCGCGAGGCCGTGGCCGCGCGCATCGGCGAGGCCTGCCGCGCGCACGGCTTCTTCTACGTGACGGGGCATGGCGTCGACCCCGCGCTGGTGGCGCGGCTCGAGACCCTGAGCCACCGCTTCTTCGACCTGCCCGAGGCGACCAAGATGCAGTGGCGCATGGCGCTCGGCGGGCGCGCCTGGCGCGGCTACTTCCCGCTCGGCGGCGAGCTGACCTCGGGCCGGCCCGACTGGAAGGAAGGGCTCTACCTCGGCACCGAGCTGCCGGCCACGCATCCGCTGGTGCAGGCCAGGACACCGGTGCACGGGCCGAATCTCTTTCCCGACGCGCCGGGCCTCGAGGACTTCCGCGACACCATCCTCGGCTACATGGCGGCCGTGACGCAGCTCGGCCACCGGCTGATGGAAGGCATCGCGCTGAGCCTGGGCCTTGCGGCCGACTATTTCGCGGCGCGCTACACGGGCGATCCGCTGATCCTGTTCCGGCTCTTCGACTATCCCTCGCAGCCGGTGCCCGAGGGCCTGGACGTGCAATGGGGCGTGGGCGAGCACACCGACTACGGCCTGCTGACGATCCTGCACCAGGACAGCGTGGGCGGCCTCGCGGTGCACACGCCCGCGGGCTGGATCGATGCGCCGCCGATCGCGGGCTCCTTCGTCTGCAACATCGGCGACATGCTCGACCGCATGACCGGCGGCCTCTACAAGTCGACGCCGCACCGCGTGAAGCGCAACACCTCGGGCCGCAACCGGCTGTCGTTCCCGCTGTTCTTCGATCCGAACTTCGAGGCGCGCGTGCAGCGCATCGAGGGCCTCGCGGGCGCGGTGGCCGTGGACGACAGCGCCGAGCGCTGGGACCGCGCCAACGTGCACGCCTTCAGCGGCCGCTACGGCGACTACCTGCTGGCGAAGGTGTCGAAGGTGTTCCCGCAGCTGCGCGACGAAGTGCTCTGAGGCGAGCTCGCCGGGAGGTCGAGGAACTCGTCCTCCCAGCGCCCGACGTCCGCGCCGGGGTCGGAGATCGGCACCAGCTTGTCGCTGCGGCAGTAGAAGGTCCAGCCCTCGAACAGCACGTCGTAGTAGGTGCCGGGCAGGTAGCGCTCGCTCGGCGCTTCATAGGGCGCCGAGACCACCTCGACGATGCGCCCGACCGCGCGCTCGGTCATCGGCGACGCGAGGCAGCTGTCGAGCACGTGGCACAGGGTGCCGATCCTGATCACGGCCGCACCATCTCGCCGGGAAACCAGCGCGGCAGGTGCGCGTTCGCATCGTGCAGCGACTCGAGCACATGGAAGGCCTGCTCGACGATCGCGGCCGGCGGGTGCTTGAGGTCCGGCACGATCACCACCCGCAGGCCCGCGGCCAGCGCCGCCTTGGCGCCGTTCTCGCTGTCCTCGAAGGCGATGCACTGCGTCGGGTCCACGCCCAGGCGCGAGGCCGCGAGCAGGTAGAGCGCCGGGTCGGGCTTGGCGCGCGGCACCTCGTCGCCGCCCGCGAAGGCCTCGAAGTGATGCAGCACGCCCAGGCTGCCGAGGCAGGCCTGGATCTGCCCGCTGGTCGAGGACGAGGCCACGGCGCAGCGCGTGCCGCGCGCGCGCAGGGCGCCCAGGAACTCGGCCGCGCCGGGCTTGATGGGGAACAGCGGCGTGCCGTCGGAGCGTTCGAGCGCCAGCGCCTGGCGCACGTGCTCGAGCGCATGGCGGAAAGCGGCGGGGCCGCCGAGCAGGCCCGAGAGGATGATCTCGGACTCGGCGGTGGCCAGGCCCACCACCTGCAGGTACTGGGCGTGGCTGAGCTCGACGTCGAGCGTGCGGGCGGCCGCCATCCAGGCGGCCATGATGGGCCGCTCGGAATCGATCAGCAGCCCGTCCATGTCGAAGATTGCGGCGGAGAACATCGACGCGATCCTACCCCCGAGCCCCGCCCCGAATGGCGAAGGGGCCGCAAGGGCCCCTTCTCGTGCAACGGATGCGACGGCGCGCGCTCAGTCGCGCACCAGCGCCCGGTTCAAGCCCAGCGCCGCGAGCGTTCCCGCCGCGCCCGACAGCAGGTACACGCTCACGTAGGCCAGCCCGAAGTGGGCCGACAGCCCCAGCGCGACCAGCGGCGCGAAGGCGGCGCCGATCAGCCAGGCCAGGTCGGTGGTCAGCGCGGCACCGGTGTAGCGGTACTTGGCCTCGAAGTTGCCGGTCACGGCACCGGCCGCCTGGCCGTACGACAGGCCCAGCAGGATGAAGCCCAGCAGGATGAACACGTCCTGCCCGATCTTGCCGCCGTCGAGCAGCGTGGGCGCGAAGCCGCTGAACACGGCGATCAGCGCCGCCAGCCCGCCCAGCGTGAAGCGGCGGCCGATGCGGTCGGCGATCAGGCCCGAGGCCACGATGCCGCCGGCGCCGAGCACGGCGCCGATCATCTGGATCACCAGGAACTCGGTGATGGCCTGGTTCGAGTAGAGCGTGATCCACGACAGCGGGAACACGGTGATCAGGTGGAACAGCGCATAGCTGGCCAGCGCCGCGAAGGCGCCGATCAGCAGGTTCGAGCCCTGCGAGCGGACCAGCTCGACCACGCTGGTGGGCTGCAGCTCGCGCTCCTCGAGCAGGCGCGCGTACTCGTCGGCGGCCACCAGGCGCAGGCGCGCGAACAGCGCCACCACGTTGATCGCGAAGGCCACGTAGAAGGTGTAGCGCCAGCCCCAGTCGAGGAAGTCCTCGAGCGTCAGGCTCGAGTAGAGGTACGCGAACAGCGCGCTGGCCACGAAGAAGCCGATCGGCGCGCCGAGCTGGCCCAGCATGGCGTACCAGCCGCGGCGGTTGGCCGGGGCGTTGAGCGCGAGCAGCGAGGGCAGGCCGTCCCACGAGCCGCCGAAGGCCAGGCCCTGGCCGAAGCGGAAGATCGACAGCAGCACGATCGAGGTGAAGCCCAGGCTCGCATAACCCGGCAGGAAGGCGATGCCGGCGGTCGAGGTGCCGAGCACGAACAGCGCCAGCGTGAGCTTGGTCTCGCGGCCGAAACGTCGCTGGATCTCCATCGAGATGACAGTTCCGAACGGCCGTGCGATGAAGGCGAAGGAAAAGACCACGAAGGCCCAGAGGGTTCCCTCGAGCCGCTGCTCGAACGGGAAGAAGACCGCCGGGAACACCAGCACCGAGGCGATGCCGTAGACGAAGAAGTCGAAATATTCCGAGGCGCGGCCGATGACCACGCCGACGGCGATCTCGCCCGGATCGATGCGCGAGTGGTCGTCGTCCGGGGCGGCGGTGTCGGACGTGTGCGGCACGGGCGATGCGCCTTGCGGGCTGATGCTGGACGTCGTCATTGGGTTATGTAATTCGGTTGTCACGAAGCGTGACAAAGGTAGGCCATGAAACAGGTGCCAAGCGTCTCACCGAACGAGGATTCCCGCCATAGGACAAAACGTCCAATAGCCTGCGGGAACCTTTGGTCGTAGATTGTGGGGTCTTTCGCGCGGCCCTGGCCACCCTTCCGCCCTTCCGTCTCTCGGCATGCCCATCCTCCACACCCTTCGCCGATGGCTCCTGCTGTTGCCCCTCGCCTTCCTGGCGGGCTGCAACACGGTGCTCCTGAATCCCTCCGGCGACATCGCCAACCAGCAAGGACGGCTGATCGTCGTCTCGACCGTGCTGATGCTGATCATCATCATCCCGGTGATCGCGCTGACGGTCTTCTTCGCATGGCGCTACCGCGCCTCGAACAAGGAAGCCATCTACAAGCCGAACTGGGACCACTCGACCCAGCTCGAGCTCGCGATCTGGGCCGCGCCGCTCCTGATCATCATCGCGCTCGGCGCGATCACCTGGATCAGCACCCACACGCTCGACCCCTACCGCCCGCTCAGCCGCATCGACGCGCAGCGCCCGATCACGGCCGACGTCAAGCCGCTGACCGTGGAAGTGGTGGCGCTCGACTGGAAGTGGCTGTTCATCTATCCCGAGCAGGGCTTCGCCACCGTGAACGAACTCGCGGCCCCGGTGGACCGTCCGATCACCTTCAAGATCACCGCCTCGTCGGTGATGAACTCCTTCTTCATCCCCGCGCTGGCCGGCCAGATCTACGCCATGCCCGGCATGGAGACCAAGCTGCACGCGGTCATCAACGCGCCCGGCGAGTTCGACGGCTTCTCGGCCAACTACAGCGGCGCCGGCTTCTCGGGCATGCGCTTCAAGTTCCACGGCCTGAGCAACGCCGACTTCGACCAGTGGGTGCAGAAGGTCAAGTCCAGCCCCGAGGGCGAACTCAGCCGCGAGCGCTACCAGAAGCTCGAAGTGCCGAGCGAGCGTGAGCCCGCCAGGCATTTCGCGAGCGTGTCGCCCGACCTCTACGGCGCCATCCTCAACCGCTGCGTCGACCGCAGCAAGATGTGCATGAGCCAGATGATGGCGATCGACGCCGACGGCGGCCTGGGCAAACCCGGCGCCTACAACGTCGCGACCGCGCAGCCCTGGCAACCCGACGACATCAATTCGCCCAAGCGTGCGTACGGCAAGTACGTCACGGCGATGTGCACCACCGAAGAATGACGATGCTCCAGAACCTCGACCTGACGAAGCTCGTCTTCGGCCGCCTCACGTGGGAGGCGATCCCCTACCACGAACCGATCCTGCTGGTGACCTTCGCCGCCGTCGTGCTCGGCGGTGTCGCGCTGCTCGGCGCGATCACCTACTTCAAGCTGTGGAGCACGCTGTGGCACGACTGGATCACCAGCATCGACCACAAGAAGATCGGCATCATGTACATCGTGCTGGGCCTGGTGATGCTGCTGCGCGGCTTCGCCGACGCGCTGATGATGCGCGCCCAGCAGGCGGTGGCCTTCGGCGACAACGCGGGCTTCCTGCCGCCGCACCACTACGACCAGATCTTCACGGCCCACGGCGTGATCATGATCTTCTTCGTGGCGATGCCGCTGGTCACGGGCCTGATGAACTTCGTGGTGCCGCTGCAGATCGGCGCGCGCGACGTGGCCTTCCCGTTCCTGAACAACTTCAGCTTCTGGATGACCACCTTCGGCGCCGGCCTCGTGATGGCCTCGCTGTTCGTCGGCGAGTTCGCCAAGACCGGCTGGCTGGCCTATCCGCCGCTGTCGGGCATCCTCTTCAGCCCCGACGTGGGGGTCGACTACTACATCTGGTCGTTGCAGATAGCGGGGGTGGGCACGTTGCTCTCGGGCGTGAACCTGCTGGCGACCATCGTGAAGATGCGCGCGCCCGGCATGACCATGATGAAGATGCCCGTCTTCACCTGGACCGCGCTGTGCACCAACGTGCTGATCGTGGCCGCCTTCCCGGTGCTGACCGCCGTGCTGGCCCTGCTGTCGCTCGACCGCTACGTCGGCACCAACTTCTTCACGAACGACCTCGGCGGCAACGCCATGATGTACGTGAACCTGATCTGGATCTGGGGCCACCCCGAGGTCTACATCCTGATCCTGCCGGCCTTCGGCATCTTCTCGGAGGTGGTCTCCACCTTCTCGGGCAAGCGCCTGTTCGGCTACGCCTCGATGGTCTACGCCACGGTCGTGATCACGATCCTGTCGTACCTGGTGTGGCTGCACCACTTCTTCACCATGGGCTCGGGCGCCAGCGTGAACTCCTTCTTCGGGATCACGACGATGATCATCTCGATCCCGACCGGGGCGAAGATCTTCAACTGGCTCTTCACCATGTACCGCGGCCGCATCCGCTTCGAGCTGCCGATGATGTGGACCGTGGGCTTCATGATCACCTTCGTGATCGGCGGCATGACCGGCGTGCTGCTGGCCGTTCCCCCGGCCGACTTCGTGCTGCACAACAGCCTGTTCCTGATCGCCCACTTCCACAACGTGATCATCGGCGGCGTGCTGTTCGGCATGCTGGCGGGCATCACCTACTGGTTCCCGAAGGCCTTCGGCTACAAGCTCGACCCGTTCTGGGGCAAGTGCTCGTTCTGGTTCTGGATCGTCGGCTTCTGGTTCGCCTTCATGCCGCTGTACATCCTGGGCCTGATGGGCGTGACGCGCCGCATGAGCCACTTCCAGGACATGTCGCTGCAGATCTGGTTCCAGGTCGCCGCCTTCGGCGCCGTGCTGATCGCGCTGGGCATCGCCTCGTTCCTGATCCAGATCGTGGTGAGCTACATCCGCCGCGACTCGCTGCGCGACACCACGGGCGACCCGTGGGACGGCCGCACGCTCGAGTGGTCGACCTCGTCGCCGCCGCCGGCCTACAACTTCGCGTTCACGCCGCGCATCCATGACAACGACGCCTGGTCCGACATGAAGGCACGCGGCTACCAGCGCCCGCTGGAAGGCTTCAGCCCGATCCACATGCCCAAGAACACGGCCGCCGGCTTCGTCATCGCGGCGCTCAGCGCGGTGTTCGGCTTCGCCATGATCTGGCAGATGTGGCTGGTGGCCGGCGTGGGCTTCTTCGTGATGCTCGTGGCCATCATCGTCCACACCTTCAACTACAAGCGCGACTACCACATCCCCGCGGACGAAGTCGTCCGCACCGAAGACGCTCGCACGCGCCTCCTGGCCGCCCATGTCTAACAGTACCGCCCTCCCCTCCAGCCCCGCCGGCACCCACACGGTGGGCAACGCATCGAGCGTGCCGACCTTCGAGCTGTTCAACGTCCGCAACGAGGACCACCATCCGGAGAACGGCACCCTGCTCGGGTTCTGGCTCTACCTGATGAGCGACTGCCTCATCTTCGCCTGCCTGTTCGCGGTGTACGGCGTGCTGGGCCGCAGCTACGCGGCCGGCCCCTCGGGCGCCGACCTGTTCGACCTGCCGCTGGTGGCGATCAACACCTCGCTGCTGCTGCTGTCGTCGATCACCTACGGCTTCGCGATGCTCGAGATGCAGAAGAAGCGCATGGGCGGCACGCTGGCCTGGCTGGCCATCACCGGCCTGCTGGGCGCGGGCTTCATCGGCCTCGAACTCTACGAATTCGCGCACCTGATCCACGAGGGCGCGGGCCCGCAGCGCAGCGCCTTCCTGTCCTCGTTCTTCGCGCTGGTCGGCACCCACGGCCTGCACGTCACCTTCGGCATCGTCTGGCTGGTCGTGCTGCTGTTCCAGCTGCCCAAGCACGGCTTCACCGCGGCCAACCGCCGCCGCCTGATGTGCCTGTCGATGTTCTGGCACTTCCTGGACGTCGTCTGGATCGGCGTCTTCACCTTCGTGTACCTGATGGGATCCATGGCATGAGCGCAGCACCCCACGACACCCATGGCCACGGCCATGACGACCACGGCCACGGCGAGCACCACGACGACGGCCCGGTGAGCCACAGCACCTTCAAGGGCTACATGACCGGCTTCGTGCTGGCCGTGATCCTCACGGCCATTCCGTTCTGGCTCGTGATGGGCAAGGTGCTCGACAGCAAGAGCACGACCGCGCTGATCATCCTCGGCTTCGCCGTGGTGCAGATCGTGGTGCACATGGTGTACTTCCTTCACATGGACACCAAGTCCGAGGGCGGCTGGAACATGCTGGCGCTGATCTTCACGCTGGTGCTCGTGGTCATCACGCTGGCCGGTTCGCTGTGGGTCATGTACCACATGAACACCAACATGATGCCGCCGTCGATGCACGACATGAAGAACATGCCTTGAGCGCGCCGGCCACCGACCGCACGCCCACCGGCCGCCAGCGCTCCGCGGCCGGGCTCGTGGTGCTGGCGGTCCTCGGGGCCGTGCTGTTCGCCGCCTTCTTCGCGCTCGGTACCTGGCAGGTCGAGCGCCGGGCCTGGAAGCTGGCCCTGATCGAGCGCGTCGAGCAGCGCGTGCATGCCGTGCCGGTCGCGCCCCCGGCGCGCGCCGACTGGCCGCGCGTCAATGCCGCCGACGACGAATACCGCCACGTGCGGCTCTCGGGCACCTTCCTCCACGAGAAAGAAACGCTGGTGCAGGCCAGCACCACCCTCGGCGCCGGCTTCTGGGTGCTGACGCCGCTGCAGACCGCGCGCGGCGTGGTGATGGTCAACCGCGGCTTCGTGCCGCCCGAGGCGCGCGAGCGCGCCGCGCGCACCGCGCCCGAGCCGATGGGCGAAACCCAGGTGACGGGCCTGCTGCGCATCAGCGAGCCGCGCGGCGGCTTCCTGCGCAGCAACGACCCGGCCGGCGGACGCTGGTATTCGCGCGACGTGGCGGCGATCGCCGCGGCGCACGGCATCGCGGCCGACGCGGTGGCGCCCTACTTCATCGACGCCGAGGCCGAGCCCGGCATCCCGCGCGCGCTCGACGGCGCGCCCGCCTGGCCCGCGCCCGGCCTCACCGTCATCGCCTTCCACAACAGCCACCTGGTGTACGCGCTCACCTGGTACGGGCTGGCGCTGATGGTCGCCGCGGGCGCGGTCTTCGTCTGGCGCGACGAGCGCCGAGGCCGCTCTACCGGCGGCAGCGACAATGCGCGCCATGCCGACGGACAGCCGCACGCCGCCCCCGCTTCCCATCGCGATGCCGACCGCGGCTGACGCGGTCGCGGTCGCCGGCGCGCTGCAGGCCCCGCGCGCGGGCGTGGCCAGCCTGGACAACGCGACCGGCCACAAGAACATGCAGCAGCTGATCCAGCTGCGCTGGTTCGCCGTGGTGGGGCAGGTGGTGACGATCCTGGTGGTGCACTACGGCTACCGCATCCACCTGCCGCTCAACCAGATGCTGCAGGCGCTGACCTGCCTGGCGCTGTTCAACCTCGCGAGCCTGCTGCGCTGGCGCACCCACCGGCGCGTGACCAACGGCGAGCTGATGCTCGCGCTGCTGGTCGACGTGGCGATCCTGACCTCGCTGCTCTACCTGAGCGGCGGTGCCAGCAACCCCTTCGTCTTCCTCTACCTGCTGCAGGTGATCCTGGGCGCGGTGCTGCTCAAGCCCTGGTCGACCTGGACCGTGGTGGGCGTCACCACCCTGTGCTTCGCGGGGCTGGCCCTGTTCTCGCGCCCGCTCTCGCTGCCGCCCGACCACGACCGCGGCCTGTGGAGCCCCTACATCCAGGGCACGCTGGTGTGCTTCGCGCTCAACGCGGCGCTGCTGGTGGTGTTCATCACGCGCATCAGCGGCAACCTGCGCGAGCGCGATGCCAAGCTCGCGGGCCTGCGCCAGCGCGCAGCCGAGGAGGAGCACATCGTGCGCATGGGCCTGCTCGCCTCGGGCGCGGCGCACGAGCTCGGCACGCCGCTGGCCACGCTGGCCGTGATCCTCGGCGACTGGCGCCGGCTGCCGCACTTCAGCTCCGACCCCGAGCTGCTGCAGGAGGTCAGCGAGATGGAGATCCAGATCCAGCGCTGCAAGTCGATCGTCAGCGGGATCCTGCTGTCGGCCGGCGAGGCGCGCGGCGAGTCGTCGGAAGAGACCACGGTCAGCACCTTCCTCGACGACCTGGTCGAGGAGTGGCGCACCACGCGGCCGGTCGGCACCTTCGTCTACGACAACCGCTTCGGCCGCGACCTGCCGATGGTCTCCGACTCGGCGCTCAAGCAGATGATCTGCAACGTGCTCGACAATGCACTCGAAGCCTCGCCGCACTGGGTGCGGCTCGAGGTGGCGCACGAGGGCGACGACCTGCAGCTGGTCGTCACCGATGCCGGCCCGGGCTTCGCGCCCGCGATGCTGGCGCAGTTCGGCAAGCCCTACCAGTCGAGCAAGGGCCGCCCCGGCGGCGGCCTGGGCCTGTTCCTGGTGGTCAACGTGGCGCGCACCGTGGGCGGCCGCGTGGCCGCGCGCAACCGGCCCGAGGGCGGCGCCGCGGTCACGCTCGCGCTGCCGCTCGCGGCCATCGTGCTGGAAGAAGAGGACGACGAGGAAGAGAACATCGGGATGCATGGGCATGACGGAATCCCCCACTGACACCGGCGCCGAGGCCGAACGCCAGCTGCTGATCGTCGAGGACGACGCGGCCTTCGCGCGCACGCTGGGCCGCTCGTTCGAGCGCCGCGGCTACACCGTGCTGCACGCGAGCAACCTCGAGGACGTCGAGGACCTGCTGCGCCACCATGCGCCGGGCTACGCGGTGGTCGACCTCAAGCTCAACGGCGAGGCCTCGGGCCTGGCCTGCGTGCAGAGGCTGCACCGGCACGACGCCAAGACGCTGATCGTGGTGCTGACCGGCTTCGCGAGCATCGCCACCGCGGTCGAGGCCATCAAGCTCGGCGCCTGCCACTACCTGGCCAAGCCCTCGAACACCGACGACATCGAGGCCGCCTTCGGCCGCGCGGTCGGCACCACCGAGGTCGAGCTGACCAACCGCTCGACCTCGATCAAGACCCTCGAATGGGAACGCATCCACGAGACCCTGGCCGAGACCGGCTTCAACATCTCCGAGACCGCGCGCCGGCTCGGCATGCACCGGCGGACGCTCGCGCGCAAGCTGGGCAAGCAGCAGGTCAAGTAGCGGCCCCGGCGGCGCGGCATCGAGGAACCCACGGCAAGCACCGACACTCTCTTTTCGGATGACCATGCACCCGACACCGACGCCCGCCCCTGTCGCCACCCGCCGCGCCGCGCCCGTGGTGCGCGACCAGACCACGCTCGAGGAGATCTTCAACGCGCTGAGCCACGGCCTCGGGCTGCTGCTGGCGATCGCCTCGCTGCCGATCCTGGTCTACAGCGCGGCGCAGAAGGGCACCGCGGCCGGCATCGTCGGCGCCAGCCTGTTCGCCGGCACCGCGATCGTGCTGTACCTGATCTCCACGCTCTACCACGCGCTGCCGATGGGCCGCGCCAAGGCCTGGTTCAACCGCTTCGACCATGCCTCGATCTATCTCTTCATCGCCGGCAGCTACATGCCCTTCGTGCTCGGCGTGCTGCGCGGCCCCTGGGGCTGGACGCTGTTCGGCGCGATCTGGGCCGCGGCGGCGCTGGGCGTGGGCGCCAAGCTGTTCGACCGGCTCAAGCATCCGCTGTGGTCCACCGGCCTCTACGTGGCAATGGGCTGGATGGCGCTGATGGCGGCGGTGCCGCTGGTGGAGCGCATGTCGGGCGCGGGCCTGGGCTGGCTGGTGGCCGGCGGGCTGTTCTACACCGCGGGCGCGGTGGTGTTCCTGTTCGATTCCAAGGTGCGCTTCGCCCACTTCGTCTGGCACCTGTTCGTGCTCGCGGGCAGCACCTGCCACTTCTTCGCCGTGCTCTGGCACGCGCACGGCTGAGCCGGCGCTTCGGCCTCAGTAGTGCGGCGGCAGCTCGTCGCGCAGGTTGCGCGGCGCGCCGCCCTGGCCCGCGGCCTGCACCTGCTCGCGCAGCTGCCCCAGCTGGGCCAGCAGGCCGTCGATCTGCTGCTGCTGGCGGTAGATCGTGAGGTTGAGCTGCTCGAGCAGGTCTTCGGCATAGCTGGCCTTGATCTCGAGCTCATTGAGCCGCTCGGCGACTTCGTGGGGCGAATGTTCCATGGCGCTATTGGACAGGAAGACCGGCCGCGGTTTCGTGACGATTCCAGGCACCGGCCTCGACCCCCACCAAGCTCAGCGCCGTACCTTCGCCTCGAGCAGGTCGGCCATGCCGATGCGGTGCGCGAACTCGATGCGCACGCGCTCCGACACCTCGAACACCTCGGCCGCGCCGTCGTTCACGAAGTCGATCACCGGCCGCATCGGCCGCTGGCCCGCGGGCAGGCCCACGATGCGCACGATCTCGTCGGCCACCGCCTGCGGATCGGCATGCTCGGGCGTCAGCGCCGAGAGCTTCGCGCCGATCTGGTCCATCAGCCCGTCGTAGCGGCCATAGGCCGCGGCCGTGGCCGCGTCGGCCGGCTTGCCCGCGCTCGGGAAGTGGTCGGTGCCGCGCGTGAACGCGCCCGGCACCACGATCGAGGTCTCGATGCCGAAGCGCGCGATCTCGTAGGCCAGGGTCACGGCGAGCGAATCCATCGCCGCCTTGGCCGCGCCGTAGGGCCCCATGAACGGCGGGAAGCCGCCCTTGGTGGTGGTGCTGCTGATCCACAGCATCAGGCCCGATTCCTGCCGCCGCAGGTAGGGCAGCACCGCGCGGTTGACGCGCTGGGCGCCGAGCACGTTGGTGTCGAACACCTTCACGATCTCCTCGGGCGTGAAGGCTTCGGTCGGGCCGACCACCAGGTGGCCGGCGTTCTGTATCACCACGTCGAGCTGGCCCTGCTCGCGCACGATCGTCGCGGCGGCGGCATCGGCCGAGTCCTGCGACAGCACGTCGAGTTCGAGCGGATGCAGCTCGAGCCCCTCGGCCGCCGCCAGCGCGCGCAGTTCGGCCGCGCGCGGCGCGTTGCGTCCCGCGATGTCGCGCATCGAGGCGTAGACGATGTGGCCCGCCTCGGCGAGCGATCGGGCGCTGAGCTTGCCGATGCCGGTGCCGGCGCCCGTGACGAGGATGATCTGCTTGTTCATGAGGCTTCTCCTTCGAAGGATGGAAGGGATCAGGCGAGGCCGCCGTTGGCGCGCAGGATCTGGCCGTTGACCCAGCCCGCGTCGGGACCGGCGAGGAACGAGACCACCGAGGCGATGTCCCCGGGCTGACCCAGGCGCTGCAGCGGCGGCATCCTGGCGAAGGCCTGGACCTGCTCCTCGGTCTTGCCGTCGAGGAACAGCGAGGTGGCGATCGGGCCCGGCGCGACCGCATTCACCGTCACGTTGCGGCCGCGCAGTTCCTTCGCGAACACATGCGTGAAGGCTTCGACCGAGGCCTTGGTGGCGTTGTAGATCGCATAGCCGGGCATGTTCAGCGCCAGCGTGGTGCTCGAGAAATTGACGATGCGGCCGCCCTCGGCGAGGCGCTTGGCGGCCTCGCGCAGCGTGTTGAAGGTGCCGCGCACGTTGATGTCGAAGACCTGGTCGTAGAGCGCGTCGTCGTGCTCGGCCAGCGGCACGGTCTTGAGGATGCCGGCGTTGTTGACCAGCACGTCGACGCGGCCGAGCTGCTGCTCGACGGTGTCGAACATCCGGCGCACCTCGTCGGCGCTGGCGACGTCGGCGCGCACGGCGATGGCGCGGCCGCCCGCGGCCTGCAACTGGGCGACCAGCGCCTCGGCCAGCGCCGGGCTCGAGGCGTAGTTGACGGCGACGGCGAAACCGTCGGCCGACAGGCGCTGCGCGATGGCGGCGCCGATGCCGCGCGATGCGCCGGTGACGATCGCGACCTTGGGGTTGGAGGACTGGTTCATGGCGTGTTTCCTTGCGGTGGGTGGTTGGTGAGACGAATCTTCGATCGTTCCGCCAAAAAGATAATCACCGCCAAATCGCCATTACCATTCCATTCACTTCAACAATAGACCGACGGCATCGCCATGGACCGCTTCCAGGAAATGCAGGCCTTCGTGCGCATCGCCGAGCGCCGGAGCTTCACCCAGGCCTCGGAAGACCTTCGGATTCCGCGCGCCACCGTCACCAACCTGATCAAGCGCGTCGAGCAGCGCATCGGCACCCGGCTGCTCGAGCGCACCACGCGCACCGTGCGGCTCACGCAGGACGGCGAGGCCTACTACCGCCGCTGCGTGCGCCTGCTGGCCGACGTGGAGGAGGCCGAGGGGCTGTTCCGCGACACGGCGCCCAAGGGGCTGCTGCGCGTCAACCTGCAGGGCACGCTGGCGCGGCATTTCGTGGTGCCGGCGCTGCCGGACTTCCTGGCGCGCCATCCCGAGCTGACGCTGCACATCGGCGAGGACGACCGCCTCATCGACCTGGTGCGCGAGGGCGTCGACTGCGTGCTGCGCGCCGGCACGCTGCAGGACTCCTCGATGGTCGGGCGCCGCATCGCGCTGCTGCCGCAGGTCACGGTGGCGAGCCCCGATTACCTGGCGCGGCATGGCGAGCCGGCCGATCCCGCGGCGCTGGCCGCGCCCGGCTCGACGCATCGCGCGGTCGACTACCTCTCGAGCGCCACCGGCAAGCCGGTGCCGCTCGAATTCACCGTCGACGGCCGCGTGAGCACGCTGCAGCTGCCGGCCACCGTGTCGGTCACCGGCACCGACCTCTACACCGGCTCGGCCGTCGCGGGCCTGGGGCTGGTGCAGGTGCCGCGCTACCGCGTGGCCGCGGAGCTGGCCGACGGGCGGCTCCATGTGGTGCTCGACGGCTTCGCGCCGCCGCCGATGCCGGTGTCGGTGCTCTATTCGCAGCACCGGCAGCTGTCGGCGCGCGTGCGCGTGTTCACGCAATGGCTGCGCGAGGTGTTCGAAGCCGCCGAACTGTGATCGGCATGTGAAGCGCGCGTGCGCGCCCCTTCGACTTTTGCACGCTCGGCACGGATTTGTGGCGCGCCACCGCGCGGGTTGACCGTTGTTTGCAGACCCGGCGCCGCGTGCCCCGCACACTGGCCCGACCGCTTCGCTCACCCAGGAAGTCGTCGATGCCACCACGCACCCTGTGGGTCCGTTCGCCCGCGATCCCTCTCGTTTCCGGTCGCCCCGCGCTGGAGCCCGTGCGCCTCGCGGGGCAGGAAGGCATCAACGGCCTGTTCGACTACGAGCTGCTGCTCGAGACAACAGAAGCGGCGGACCTCGACCTCGATGCCTTCATCGGCCGCGAACTCCACTGCGAGATCGCGCTCGACGATGGCCAGGACGGCATCCGCGAGATCAACGCGCTGATCGCCGAGGCCGCCTGCCTGGGCGAATCGCAACGCCACGCGCGCTACCGGCTCGTGCTGCGCCCCTGGCTGCACCTCGCCACGCTGCGCAGCGACTGCCGCATCTTCCAGGACCTCGACGTGGTGCGGATCCTCGACCTGCTGCTCGAGCCCTATGGGTTCCCGATCGAGAAGCGCCTGTCGCAGCGCTATCCGGTGCGCGACTACCAGACCCAGTTCAACGAGAGCGACTTCGCGTTCTTCAGCCGCCTGTGCCAGGAGTGGGGCATCAACTACCACTTCGCGCATGAGCGCGGCGCGCACCGGCTGGTGCTGTGCGACCACATGGGCGCCCACGCGCGCTTCGCGAGCCCGGCCTGCGCCGAGGTCGAATACCACGCGCCCGGCTCGAAGCTCGATGCCGAGTACCTGCACAGCTTCGTGCCCGAACATCGCCTGACGAGCGGCCGCTACGCCACCCGCGACCACGACTACCTGCGGCCGCACGCCGACCTCGGCGCCGGCCAGTGCGACCCGCGCCCCACGGGCCAGGCCGACGGCGAGGTCTACCAGTGGCACGACGCCCACGCCGGCAGCCATGTCGCGCAGCCCGGAGCGGGCGCCGCGCCCGGCAACGATCCCTTCGATGAAGGCCCGCTGCTCGCGCGGCTGCGCATGCAGGCGCTGCGCACGCACGGTGCACGCGCGCGGGCCAGTGGCAACCTGCGCGGCATGGTGCCCGGATGCAGCTTCGGCCTGCGCAAGCATCCGCGCGCGGCCGCGAATACCGAATACCTCGTGCTCCACACGCGCTTCCTGCTCGAGGACACGGGCCACGAGAGCCAGCGCGATGCGGCGAGCGCGCAACGCTGGCGCGCCGAGGTCGAACTCCTCGCGCACCCGATGAGCGAAACCTTGCGCCCCGTGCCCACGCAGCCCAAGCCGCGCGCCGGCGGTCCGCAGGTGGCCACGGTGGTCGGTCCCGCGGGCGAGAACCTCTGGACCGATGCGCTGGGCCGCATCAAGGTGCAGTTCCCCTGGGACCGGCTCGGCACCCATGACAGCCACAGCAGCTGCTGGCTGCGCGTCTGCTCGCCGTGGGCCGGCAACCAGCTCGGCGCGATCCACGTGCCGCGCATCGGACAGGAGGTGCTCGTCGACTTCATCGGCGACGACCCCGACCTGCCGGTCTGCACCGGGCGCGTTCACAACGCGCTGAACCTGCCGCCCTGGGCCCTGCCCGCGCAGGGCGCGCTGAGCGGCTTGCGCAGCCGCGAGCTGGCACCGCGTGGCGGCAATGCCGCGGCGGGTCGCGGCAACCATCTGCTGATGGACGACAGCGAAGGCGAGATTCAGGCGCAGCTGCGCAGCGACCACGGGCATTCGAGCCTGGGCCTGGGCTTTCTCACGCGCGTGGAAGACAACGCCGGGCGCAAGGAGGCGCGCGGCCAGGGCTTCGAGCTGCGCACCGACGCGCAGGGCGTGTTGCGCGCGCAGGACGGCCTGCTCCTGAGCACCGAGGCGCGGCCCGATGCCGCGAAGCATGCCAAGCACATGGACGAGACGACGCGGCGGCTGGCGCGGGCCGCCGGCCGGGTCGAGGCGCTCGCGCTGGCCGCGCGCCATGCCGGCGCGCAGGACGGCGAGGACGACCAGGCCATCGTCGCGGCCGCGCTGCGGCAGCAGAACGATGCGCTGCGCGGCACGCGCGGCGACTTCCCCGAACTCGACGCGCCGCATCTGGTGCTCGCGAGCCCCGCCGGCATCGCCCTGAGCGCCGACCAGGGGCTGCACGGCCACAGCGGGACGCACATCCAGTTCAGCAGCGGCGGCCATGCTTCGATCGGCACCGGCCGACGCCTGCTGGCCAGCGTCGCCGAGGGACTGCGTGTCTTCGCGAAGCGCCATGGCATCCGGGCCTTCGCCTCGGAGGGCGAAGTCCGTTTCGAGGCGCAAAGCGATGCCATCGAAACCACCGCATCGAAGGACATCGAGATCGTCAGCACCGAGGACACGGTCTACATCGTCGCCAAGAAGAAGGTCACGCTCGTGGGCGGCGCGAGCTTCAGCGAATGGAGCGAGGGAGGCCTCCGCCATGGCACGCCCGGCAGCTGGATCGAGCATGCGGCCCTGCATGCGACACCGGGGCCGGACACGCGGCCGACCGCCGAGGCCGCGAGCGTCTGCGAGGCCTGCATGGCGCGCGCCCGCGTGCAGCGATCCGGCGTGGTGCCGCGCGAATGACGGCCATGGCATCGATCGAGGCAACGCTGTTGCGGCGGCTGGCGGGCGACCTGCGCCATCTGCTGCACGCGGCGCCCGCGGGCGCCACCGTTCATGCCCTCGTGGAGGCGGCGCTCTGCGTGCCCGAAGGCGCGCTCGCGCGCTGGATCGCGTGCCAGGGCCTCGAGGCGCACGCACTGCTCGACGGCACGCCCGAGGCGCGATTCGCGAACGACGGCCCCTGGCTCGTGGCATTGCCGGCGCGCATGCCCGACATGGCCATCGACGAGCTGGCGCGCATCGCCGCGCTGCCGCAGGCCCTGCTGCTGCTCGGCAGCCCGCTGCCGATGCCGCGGCTCGCCAACCACCTGCGCAGCTGGCTCGATGCCGCCATGGTCGATGCGGAAGGCGGGCGCACCGGTCTGCTGCTGCGCTGCTTCGATGCCTGTACCGGCATGGCGATGGTCGACCTCTGGCCCGCGGCGGAACGCCAGGCCTTCGTGAGTGCCTTCGACGGCTGGTGGGGCTGGAATGCCCGCTTCGCGCTCGAACACCGCGCGGGCGCCGCACGGCCGGTGGCGGCGCCTCGCACCGAGCCGCTGGTGCTGGACGAAGCGCTGCTCGAGCGCATCGACGCCCTCAACCGCGCCGAGCGCCTGCTGCACCTGGTGCTCGACGAGGACGTTGCGGCCGGCGAACTCGATGGCGTTCCGTGCTGGCTGCACCGTGCCATCGCCAGGCGGGCGCTGGCGCGTACGCAAGCGCTGGGCCTCGCGGGCTGGCAGGACGAACGCATCGCGGTGGCGCTGTGCCTGCGCGTACATCCCGCGATCCTCGAGCAGCCCTGGATGTGCGCGCTCGCGGCCGGCGCCCGCACGGGGAATGGCGGTCTCCTGCGCGCCGTTGCCGGCATCGCACCCGAGGTCCTCGACGCCGAGCGCCGGCGTCATGCGGCGCGCGTGCTGGAGGACATGGCGCGCGAGATCGCGGGCCGCGCGACCGGCCATGAGCTCACCGCCACCGTCTCGCCCCACTGAGCGCCCACGAAAGAAACCGCCCATGGACATCGCCAGCAGCCTCGCCAACGCCGGCAACGGCCAGCACGACCGCGGCGTCAGTTGCCATCCCTCCGAGGCCACGGCACGGGTCGCTGCCGTCATCCTCTACCCCAGCCTCGGCTGCCCGCTCGTGCTGGCACCGGGCCAGACCCGCGCGCGCCTCGTGATCGGCGTGAACGCCAGCGACAGCCGCCGCTTCGCCGTCGACGCCACGACCGGACTCGCGCAGGCCGCGCATCCCTACATCGACCGCCACTTGCGCCTGTGCCCCATCGAACGCAAGCCGGACGATACCGACACGACGCAGGGCACGCTGTTCGGCGATGGCCGGACCTACGCGAAGGCACGCGCCGCGCTCACGACGCGCGCCCTCGGCCCCTTTCGCGCGCAGAGCGTCGTGCACTGCAGCGACGGCACGGCCTTCAGCCTCTCGCCCGCGGGCATGCGGCTCTACCATGAGTTCGAGGGCGGCACGCTCTACGAGATCGAGTTCGACCCGCGCGCCGCGCCCTTCGCGCGCATCGACGCCTCGGGCTTCCAGAGCTTCGCCTGGATGGTGGCGCTGACGCCGGCCGAGAAGAAGGCCTGGCCCGATGGCAATGCGCCCTGCGCCGCGCACTACCAGGACCTGCTGGTCCAGCGCTTCCTGCAGGCGCAGCGCGGCACGCGCGGCGGAGCGATCGGCGACCTGCGCGAGTACGACGTCGATGCCATCGGCGCCACGCGCATCGGCGCGCCCGGTGCCGACCGGCCGCGGCTGCAGGCCTGGCACCCCGTGATCCGCGCGAGCACGCCGACGCTGCGGATCGCGCACCTGAGCGACGTGCACGTCAACCTGCGCCAGCAGGCGCTGGCCCGTTCGCGCGCGATCCTGCTCGAGGGCGCGGAAGGCGCCGGCCCGCTCGCCGAACCCTTCGCCGCGCGCACCCTGTGCAATGCCTTCCTGCACCTGCGCGGCCTGTTCGAGGCCGTCGCCCCGAGCCGCGAGCCCGACAGCGCCCTGCTGCTGACCGGCGACCTGATCGACTTCAACCGCAACATCGATCCCGCGCGCGCCGGCGCCACGCTGGGCGAGCAATGGCGCGCCTTCAACATCCTCGGCAACGCGCACGACGCCGATCTCTACGCGCGCTGGCAGGACGACATGCAGGTCTACAGCCTCGTGCGGCATGCCTATGCGCGGCTCAGGCTGCCGGTGTTCATGACCACCGGCAACCACGAGGCCTACGAGATGCCCTACGGCATCAGCCCGCGCGTGGGCGGCTGGGGCATGGCGCTCGGCGCGATGGAGAACGCCGGCCGGCATGCCGGCCCGTCGGTCGTGGAGCGCACCGATCCGGCCCTCGCGCGGCACCGCGGCCGGCTCGAGGAGGCCAGCCGCTTCTCGCCGACCCGCGCCAACGAAGGCATCGCGGCCGACCACAACCTCACGATCTACGAAGCCGCGCTCGCCTATGGCCCGACCTACGGCCAGACCTACACCTCGCTCAACTACGACGCCGCCAACTTCGATCTCTTCGGCGCGCTGTTCAATCCGCTCGGCGACTTCGTCGTCGGGCTCGGTGGCCCGCAGGGCGCGCGAACGGCCGGCCAGCTGCTCGTGGGGCTGGCCTGGGGCGAGCACGAGAACTTCCAGAACCTCGCGGGCGGCACCGGCAGCGTGGGCGTGGACCGCCAGGGCGCCATGATCCTGCCGCGCGCCGCGAGCAGCTTCAGTCCCGGCCAGCAGGCGCTGCTGCGGCATGCGCAGCAGCTCAAGGCCGCGAGCGGCGCATCGCTGCTCGTGGCGAGCCACTTCACCATCTTCAGCTACGACCAGGGCGTGCCCTTCTCGGCCGCCGATGCCGGCTTCACGCCGGCCGACACGCCCGATGGCCAGCTCCACAGCCCGGGCGGCCTCACCGCCTTCAACATGGGCACCTGCGAGCGCAGGCTGCGCTGGTACTTCGACCACCTGGTCCTCGGCGATGGCCCGCGGGTCGACTGGCACTTCAGCGGCCACAGCCACCGCGCCGGCGTCTATCAGGCCGCGCGCAGCGCGCGGTCCAGGGGACGCGTCGAGGTCACGAGCGCCCGAGACCCTGGGCTGGAGGGACCGCAGACGGGCGATGGCCGCGCAGCGCGTTTCGTCGTGTCGAGCTGCGGCGGACCCATCGGCTACCAGAACCTCGACGGCGAACTCGCGGGCTGGACCTTGCGCCCGCCCGCGGGCAGCGTGCTCGACCCGGTACGCCATCGGCTCTCGCAGGTGCGAAGCGCGACGGGGACGGGGCGACCCCGGCTCGCGGTGGCGCTGGACTACCTCCACCTGATGCATCCGAAGGATCCGCCGCTGCGGTTCGTCTGGGCGCAGCGCACGGGGCTGCTGACATCGCGGCGGTCGCCGGAGGTCGAGGTTGTGTTGAGCGAGCGGATGGCGGTGCTGGATTGCATCGCGGGGGTCAGGGTGTGGGTGTGCGAGATGGTCGAAGAGAAGTGGGGTGCATCGAGGGTCTCGCGACCGTCATGGCATGGACTCGAACCGTCCCTGACGCATCGCAAACAGAAGACTCTCGTCTTTTCCGATCACGACCTCGATACCTTGGCCAAGGCAATGATTCCTACCCAGAGCACGAAAGACGAGCTCGAAGAGAAGAAGACAGCGCCAACGCGCCCTGGCGACCGACGCCAAGTGGTCGAGCGCACACCGCAAGCATTTTGCGAAGTGACCTTGAGGCTGCCAGCGATCAAGAAGTCGATTCCCGACTGGCGCCTGGACATGAACCTCGACGATCCCTGGTTCTTTCCACTCGACGTCGGGACCGCCCGCCTCGGTGCCGCGCTCGTCGATTTCATGCGCCGCCCGGCGGGAGAGCGAGGCGAAGTGCCCGACTGGGATTGGCTGCATCAAGCGTGGGGCCGTTTTCCAACGCCGTCCGGCAACCTCTATCCCGATCCCCGCAAAGTCATCCGGCTCGAACGCTAGGAGCACGCATGCAACGCCGTCACCTGGTCACCTCGCTCGCCGGCCTGTCGATCGCCCCGTCCACCTCGCTGCTCACAAGCTGCCGCATCATGAAGAAAGACATCCGAAAGTTCGGCAAGATATTCGAGTACCTCAAGGATGACGTTGCGCGGACCAGGGAGACCGGAGACGCGCTGATGGTCGTCGAGGGCGCATCCTTCGGCGGTTCGGCGTTTCACAAGCAGGTCTGGCGCAATCTGAAATTCGTCGATTGCAGCTTCGAAGGTGGCTATCAGATCCGGCTCGATGCCATGGTCAATGTCGAATTCCGCAACTGCCACTTCTCCGGTGTCCTTGAGTTCGGTGTCATGACAAACGTGAGATTCCTGCGTTGCCACTCCGAGGGAAACTCGAACTGGGGCGGCCAGCAAGGCAGCAGCAACGTCGTGTTCGAAAAATGCCGCTTCATCGGTTCGAACAGCGACAGGAATCGCCAAGGCGCGATCGGAACCTACGGCGAGGCCACCTTCCTGGACTGCGTGATCAAGTGGTTCGACATCAGCGCAGACACGGGCCTGGTCGCCAGGGGCTGCGACTTCGACGATGTGTCCTATCACCCCGAAAGCGCGGCGGTGCTCATCGAGAACTGCAAGCTGCGCGGCACCTTCAACATGATGCCCGCAAGACTCTCCTCGCTGACCATCCGCGACACGGTCGTGGACCATCTGGACCTCAACCGCGCCGACGTGACGGGCGACATCCTGATCGAACGCGTCCGCGGCCGATCATTACTGGCACTGATCGCCGGAGGGACTCGCATCACCGTTCGCGACAGCCAGTTCAGGATCGGTCCGCAGGCGCACTCCCCGTTCAGGCTTGCATCGACCGACACCCTGCACGCCCTGATCGACAACGTCCAGATCAGCGGGGGCAGCAAGCCCGTCGAACTCGGCTTCGGCACTGTGGGCAGGGCGTCCACGGGCATCGCCCCCAAGGTCAACCAGACCTTCACCCTCCGCAACAGCCACATCGACCACCTCGACGCCACCTACCTGCGCAGCGCCCATGTGCGCTTCGAAGGCAACGAGTTCGGCCGCCTCGAGCTGCAGCACAGCCGCATCGGCACGCTGGAGTTGCTCGGCAACACCATCGTGCGCACGGTCGACTTCACGAACGTGGAAGCCGACGACGCCAAGGTGCAACCGCTGGGCGCTGGCCAGGCCCGGCTCGAGGGCTCGAACATCCGGCTCGACTGACGCGCGAGCGTCACTCAGGACGCCGGGCAGTTCAGCGCCGCCTCGGCGCCCTGCGCCTGTTCCTCGCCGCGCAGGAACGCGAACACCACCACCGCCGTCAGCACCGTCACGGCCGCGAGCCCCAGCAGCAGCGTGGCGAAGGCATCGCCATACACCTGCAGCACGGCGGCGCGGTCCAGGCCCGGCAGCAGCGTGAGCGCCTGCCGCAGGCCGCCGGTCGTGACCTGCTGCGCGGCTTGCGACGCGGCCGCTGCACCCGGCACGCCCGGCAGATGCGCCAGCCGCGCCCCCACCAGCGCCGTCAGCGCCGCCCCCACCAGCGCCAGCGCGATGCCCTCGCCCGCCACGCGCACGGTGTTGAAGATGCCCGAGGCCATGCCCGCGCGCTCGCGCGGCACGACGCCGACCGCGAGCCCGTCCATCAGGCCCCAGGGCAGGCCGATGCCGCCGCCGATCAGCAGCAGGGGCAGCAGCAGTTCGCGCGGTGCCGCGCCCGGTGCACAGCGGCCGAGCGCATAGAGGCCCACGGCGCAGACCAGCAGGCCCACGGCCGAGATGGCGCCGGCCGGGAAGCGGTGCGCGAGCCACGCGGCCAGGGTCGGCACGACGAGGATCGGCCCCGACAGCGCGAGCATCAGCCGGCCGGTCTCGGCCACATCGCGTCCCTCGAGGCCGACGAAGCGGATCGGCAGCAGCACCAGCAGCACGACGAAGGCGTAGGCCGGCGCGCTCGCGAGCAGCTGCACGCCGACGAAGCGCGGATAGCGGAACAGCGTCAGGTCGAGCATCGGATGCGCGACGCGGCGCTCGATCGCGACGAAGACGACACCCAGCAGCACGGCGCCGGCCAGCGCGCCCATCACCCAGGGGCTGCCCCAGCCGCTGTCGGGCGCCTGCAGCACGCCCAGGGTCAGCAGGCTCAGCGCGCCCGTGAAGCTCAGGGTGCCGGGCACGTCGAGGCCCATGGCCTGCGGATTGCGCGACTCGCGCATGCACGCCGCGGCGATCGCCAGCGCCGCGAGGCTCACGAGCGCGGGGCTCCACATCACGGCCTGCCAGCCGAAGCGCTCGCCGAGCCAGCCCGCGAGCAGCGCGCCCGAGGCGAGGCCGGCGCCGAATGAGGTGCCGATCAGGCTGAAGGCGCGCGTGCGCGCCGCACCGTCGAAGACCTGCGCCAGCGCGGCGGTGCCGGCGGCGAAGGCCGCGGCCGCACCAAGCCCCTGCGCGGCGCGCGCGAGGTCGAACCACACGATGCCCGGCGCGCACACCGCGAACAGGCTGCCCAGCAGGATCAGCAGCAGCCCGAGCACGAACACGCGCTTGCGCCCGCAGGCGTCGGCCAACGCGCCGGCCGCCATCAGCGTGCCGCCGAAGCTCAGCATGAAGGCATTGGTGACCCAGTTGAGCTGCACCGGGCTGCCGCCCAGCGCGGCATGGATGGCGGGCAGCGCGACGGCCGGGCCGGTGAAGCTCAGCGGCATGCCGATCGCGGCCAGGCAGACGGCGGCGAGCAGCCAGTACGGGCGTGGCGCTGGAGAAGACGAAGACGGAAAAGAAGAAGACATGGACACCCTTCACGCAAGACCGGAAACAGGGCCGTGCGGCGCCGGCCCTGAAGCCCGGCCGACGCCCTCATCGGCGTGAAGAGAAGATAAAAATGATTGAATGCAAAGAGAATGGAGGCACAACTCCACTCACTCCCAACCTGAGGTTGCCAATCGATGGACAGTTTCAGCGGCCTCGAATCCTTCGTGCGGGCGGCCGACCTGCTGAGCTTCGCCAAGGCGGGGCGGCTGCTCGGCATCTCCGCCTCGGCGGTCGGCAAGAACGTGGCGCGGCTCGAGCAGCAGCTGGGCCTGCGGCTGTTCAACCGCACCACGCGCCAGGTGCGGCTCACGCAGGAAGGCGCGATGTTCCACGAGCGCTGCCGCCGCATCCTCGACGAGCTCGACGATGCGCGCGCCATGATGCAGGACGCCGTGGCCCAGCCGCGCGGCCGGCTGCGCGTGAGCCTGCCGACCATCGGCTACCGCTTCCTGCTGCCGATGCTGCCGGACTTCCAGGCCCGCTATCCGCAGATCGAGCTCGACCTCGACTTCAACGACCGGCTGGTCGACGTGATCGCCGAGGGCGTGGACGTGGCGATCCGCAGCGGCGAGCTGGTCGATTCGCGGCTGGTGGCGCGCGGGCTCGGGCCGTTCCGCTTCCTGCTGGTGGCCGCGCCGGCCTACCTCGCGCGCCATGGCGTGCCGCAGCAGCCGGCCGACCTCGCCGACCATGCCTGCCTGCGCTACAAGTTCGTGACCGGCACGCGCATCGAGGACTGGACCCTGCCGGGCCTGCCCGAGCGGCTGCCCTGCACGATGCTGTGCAACAACATGGAGGCCATGCTCGGCGCCGCCATCGCCGGGCTCGGCATCGCCTTCATGCCCGACTTCCTCGCGCGCGATGCGCTGGCGCGCGGCGAGCTGCAGCGCGTGCTCGTGCCCCACGTCACGCACCGCGGCCAGTTCTCGGCGCTGTGGCCGTCGAGCCGGCAGCTGTCGCCGAAGGTGCGGGCCTTCGTGGACTTCGCGGTCGAGCGGATGTTTCCGCCGCCGACCGACGAAGACGTCGGGCGCGACTGACTCAGGCGGCCACGGCGGCCACTGCCGCTTCGGCCACCGCGGCCGGTTCGGCTGGCGCCGCCGACGGCTCCTGCGCCAGGTCGAACAGCGCGCCGATCCGCGCACTGCCGCCCATCGCCGCCAGCTCGCGGCTGCTCAGCGTGGTGCCCGCGCCGCCCTCGAGCTGCGCGATCCGCACCGAGGCCTTCTCGCCGGCCGGCACCATGAAGGGCGAGTGCGTGGTGTAGACGATCTGCTGCGCGAAGTCCTGCTCGAAGTGCGCGAGCAGGTCGGCCTGCGAGCGCGGATGCAGGTGCAGGCCGGGCTCGTCGAGCAGCAGCACGATGCCGCCATCACCCTGCTCGCCGGCCTCGCCGCGCAGGCCCGCGAAGAAGGCCACGTGGAACGCGAAGAACCACTGGAAGCCACGGCTGCGCTCGTCGAGCCCGACCTCGACCTCGTAGGCGCCGCCCGGGTCGGACACCAGCGTGTCGAACTCGTCGCCGTCGAGGTTGAAGCGCACCTTGAGCGGCCGGTCCTTCCACAGCCGGCGGATCTCGGCGGTCATCGCCGCGCCCGCGCGGTTCACGAGCTGGTTGCGCGTGGCCTGGTCGCCGCGTTCGTGCAGCGCATGCAGCTCGCGCGGATCGAGACCGGCGGCGCGGCACAGGGTGCCGAAGCTGCGCTGCGCGCTCGAGAGGTGGTCGCGCGCCTCGCTCGAGAGGTAGTCGGCGATGTTCTGGCGGCCCTGCAGCGCGGGGTACTCGTCGACGAACACGAAGCGCGGCAGCCGCGCGAGGATCCAGTCCTTGGCGCGCGCGAGCGCGGGCCCGTCGCTGACGATCGACAGCGACAGCTCCTCGAGCTCAGTCACCATCTGCGCGGGCTTGTCGGCCAGCTCGGCACCGGCCGCGGCCAATGCCTGGCGCAGCGCGGCCAGGGCGAGCTGCGCGCCCTCGGACCACTTGAGCAGGTCGGGGTTGAGGATCATCGCGCCATCGAAGGCATCGGCCGCCTGCTCGAGCGGCGCGCGCAGTTCGTCGGCCAGCTTCTCGGCCGCGGCCTTCACGGCCGGCACGATCTTGCGGATCTTGCCCTTGGCATCGCCGACATCGATCGACAGGTCGCCCAGGCCCTCGAGGCCGGCCCAGCGCGCCGGGCCATAGCCGCGGCCCGCGGTCACGTGGCTCACACCGGACGCGCGCGGCAGCAGGCGCACCAGCTCGGCCTGCTCCTGCGGCTCGAGGCGCCAGCGCGTGTGGACCACGGGCGTGTCGGCCGTGCATTCGCTCAGGCGGCGATGGCGCGGAAAGTTCTTGATCGGGCTCAGCGCGCTCACCGGCCCCTCGGCCGGGTTCAGGCTGTGCAGCGCGCGCAGCAGGTTGGATTTGCCGGTGTCGTTGCGGCCGAGGATCGTGGTGATCCGGGAGAGTTCGATGGGACCGCTGTCGTTGATCGAGCGAAAGTGGGTGATCTGGAAGGACGCCAGGCGCATGCGGGAAAGTCGATTCACAAAAAAGCAGGGCCGGGGAATGTAGTGCACTCCCGGCCCCTTTCCGATCGGCGCGCGAAAAAAATCGGCGCGCGATGCCTTGCTTGCGACTCAGCTCATTCGGCCGCGCGCCGCAGCGTGTCGACCACGGGCCGGCGCAGCACCTCGCGCAGCCCCCACCAGCCCGCGCCCAACGCGAGCACGGCACCGGCGAGCGCGCCGGCCACCGGCACGATCGGCGAGGCGGTCCAGGTGAACTCGAACACGAAGCGCGCCAGGCCCCAGCCGATCACCGAGGCCACGATGCTCGCGAGGAAGCCCGCGAGCAAGCCCACGCCCGCGAGTTCGGCGCGCTGCACCTGGCGCAGCAGGCTGGCGCGCGCGCCCACCGCGCGCATCACGGCGAATTCGCGCGCGCGCTCCTCGCGCGTGGCGGTGACGGCCGCGAACAGCACCACCAGCCCGGCCGCGAGCGTGAAGCCGAACAGGAATTCGACCGCGCGGATCACCTGGTCGAGCACCGTCTGCACCTGGTTGATGGTGGCGCTCATGTCGACGTTGGTCACGTTCGGGAAGGCGCGCACCAGCGCGTTGTCGAAGCCCTTGGTCTCCGGTGCGCGGAAGGCGCCCATGTAGGTGGTGGGCACGTCGGCCAGCGTGGGCACGGTGTACATCACGAAGAAGTTGGCATGCAGCGAGCCCCAGTCGACCTTGCGCAGCGAGGTGATGCGCGCGTCGTTCTGCATGCCGCCGATGTCGAAGCGCAGGCTGTCGCCGAGCTTCAGGCCCAGGGTCTCGGCCAGGCCCTCCTCCACGCTCACCTCGCCCTGCGCGCCGGGCGTCCAGCGGCCGGCCACGATGCTGTTGTGCGCGGGCGCCTCGGCGCTGTTGCTGAGGTTGAACTCGCGGTCCACCAGCCGCTTGGCGCGGTCCTCGGTGTAGTCGTCGGGCGTCACGGGCTTGTCGTTGATCGCGATCAGGCGGCCGCGGATCATCGGGTACCAGTCGAACTTGTCGACGCCGCCATTGCGCAGCGCCTTCTGGAAGGCCTCGCTCTGGTCGGGCATCACGTTGATGACGAAGCGGTTGGGCGCATCGGGCGGCGTGGCCTTGCGCCAGCTCGCCACCAGGTCGGTGCGCAGCAGCACCAGCAGCACCAGCGCCAGCAGGCCGACCGCGAGCGCGCTGACCTGCACCACCGCATAGGCCGGCCGCGCCGAGATCTGGCGCGTGGCCAGCACCAGCCAGCGCGGCGCCGTGGTTTCGTTGACGCTGCGCCGCAGCAGCTTGACCGCGAGCCAGCTCAAGAGCGCGAACACCGCCACCGCGCCCGCGAAGCCGCCGACCGCGATCAGGCCCAGCTTGATGTCGCTGCTGGCCGCCATCAGCAGCGCCGCGAAGCCCGCCACGCCGATGCCCAGCACCGCCAGCGAAGCCGGCTTGAGCCCGCCCACGTCGCGCCGGATCACACGCAGCGGCGGCACGCGCGCGAGCTGCAGCACCGGCGGCAACCCGAAGGCGAACAGCAGCGTGAGGCCCATGCCGAGGCCGAAGGCCGCGGGCCACAGCGTGGCCGAGGGCAGCGCGGTCTCGACCAGGCCCGCCAGCAGCAGCACGAACACGTAGTGCACGCCGAAGCCGATCGCCACGCCGAGCGCGCTGGCCACCAGCCCGACCACCGCGAACTCGAAGGCATAGGCCCAGGCGATGGTGCGCTGGCTCTGGCCCAGCACGCGCAGCATCGCGCAGTCGTCGAGGTGGTTGGCCGCGAAGCCGCGCGCGGCCAGCGCCACCGCCACCGCCGACAGCAGCGCCGCCAGCAGCGCCACCAGGCTCAGGAATTTCTCGGCGCGGTCCAGCGTCTGGCGCATCTCGGGCCGGCCGCTCTCGAAGGAGTCGAGCCGCACGCCGCGCAGCTCGCCCTTCTTGATCTGCGCCTCGGACCAGTCGACGAAGCGCTTGACCGCCGCATCGGGCCCCGCCACCGCGAGCCGGTAGCCCACGCGGCTGGCCGGCTGCACGAGGCCGGTGCGCGGCACGTCGGCCTGGTTGAGCATCACGCGCGGCGAGAAGCTCATGAAGCCCGCGCCGCGATCGGGCTCGAGCGTGATGACGCGGCCCACGCGCAGGCCGGTGTCGCCCAAGAGCAGCGTGTCGCCGACCTTGAGCGCGAGCGAGTCCAGCAGCGAGGCATCGACCCAGACCTCGCCCGGCGCCGGCACGTCGCGCGTGACCGCGCCCGGCGCGCCGAGAGCGGTGGCGGTCTGCACATTGCCGCGCAGCGGATAGCCCTCGGCCACCGCCTTCAGCGCCACCAGCTTGCTCGCGCCGCCCTGCGCGTCGTCGGCCCGCGCCATGGTCGGAAATCCGTAGGTGCCGGCGGACTGCAGCCCCAGCGAGCGCGCCTGCGCCACGAAGGCCTCGGGCGTCGGGTTGTCGCTGACGATCACCGCGTCGCCGCCCAGCAGCTGGCGCGCATCGCGCTTCAGGCCGCCCTGCAACCGGTCGGCGAAGAAGCCGACGGCCGTGAGCGCGGCCACGGCCAGCAGCACGGCGACGATCAACAGGCGCAGCTCGCCGGCGCGCAGGTCGCGCCAGAGCGTGCGCCAACCCAGGCGGAGGGAGGCGTTCATGGCCGCGACGATAGCCGAGCGACCCGGCGGGCCGCGCATCCGAGGGTTATTGCGGCCCTCTCCTACCCGCCGCGGCCTTGATCGCGGACAGTTGCTGAAGCATGATGCAACAAACATCCAGCCTCCACGGACCGGCAATGGCGCCAGGTCCGGGTCGGCCGGAACAAGAAGAATCCATCGCCGGACCCCCTTCCCCCAAGGAGTCTCGATGACACGATGTCAGCGTCTGCCCACTCTCGCCCTGTGCCTCGCGCTCGGCGTTCTGCTGGCCGCCTGCGATCCCAAGCCGAGCGCGAGTGCCGCCTCCGGCGGCGCCGGCTCCGGTGCCAGTCCCACGGGCGTCACGCCTGCCGCGTCGGGCGATGCGGTCGATGCCTCCTCCGCCCACAAGGGCCCGTCCGAAGGCGGCGCGGCCATCGGCGGCATGAGCGGCCAGGGTGGCGGCTCGTCCGGGGGTGCCCCGCCCCCGACGGGCGGCGACGGCGCCGCGCCCAAATAAGAAGTTCCGTTCCGTTCCCAGCCCCACAGAAGAAGACCACGATGAAACGACAACCCACTTCAGCGCCGCCGGAGGTTCCGTCATGGACATGAACCGCCGGCAATTCTTCCGCGTGAGCAGCGCGGGGCTGGTCGGCTCCAGCATCGTGGCGCTCGGCTTCTCGCCGACCGCCGCGCTGGCCGAGGCCCGCAATTTCAAGCTCGCGCGCACCACCGAGACCCGCAACACCTGCCCCTACTGCTCGGTGGGCTGCGGACTCATCATGTACAGCCTGGGCGACAAGGCGAAGAACGTGGTGTCCGACATCCTCCACATCGAGGGCGATGCCGACCACCCCGTGAACCGCGGCACGCTGTGCCCCAAGGGCGCGGGCCTGCTCGACTTCGTGCACAGCCCGATGCGCCTGAAGTACCCCGAGGTGCGCGAGCCCGGCGGCACCGAGTGGAAGCGCATCGGCTGGGGCGAGGCGCTGGACCGCATCGCCAAGCTGCTCAAGGCCGACCGCGACGCCAACTTCCAGACCACCAACGCCGACGGCAAGACCGTCAACCGATGGACCAGCTCCGGCATGCTCTGTGCCTCGGCCTCGTCCAACGAAACAGGCTACATCACGCACAAGGCATTCCGCTCGACCGGAATGCTGGTGTTCGACAACCAGGCACGCGTCTGACACGGACCGACGGTGGCCAGTCTGGCCCCGACGTTCGGCAGAGGCGCGATGACCAACCATTGGCAGGACATCCAGAACGCGGATCTCGTGCTGATCATGGGCGGCAATGCCGCGGAGGCGCATCCGTGCGGCTTCAAGTGGGTCATCGAAGCCAAGAAACAGAACAAGGCCCGCCTGGTGGTGGTCGACCCGCGCTTCACGCGCTCGGCCGCGATGGCCGACTACTACGCGCCGGTGCGCGCGGGGTCCGACATCGCCTTCCTCGCCGGGGTCATCAACTACCTGCTGAGCAACGACAAGATCCAGACCGAGTACGTCCGCAACTACACCAACGCGCCCTTCATCGTCGGCCCCGACTACAAGTTCGAGGACGGCCTGTTCAGCGGCTACAACGCCGAGAAGCGCAACTACGACCCGAAGTCGTGGGGCTATGCGCTCGACGAGGCCGGCATGGCCAAGGTCGACATGAGCATGCAGGACCCGAACTGCGTGCTGCAGGTGATGAAGCGGCATTACTCGCGCTACACGCCCGAGCTGGTGAGCCGCATCACGGGCACGCCGCAGGACAAGTTCCTCAAGGTCTGCGAGTACATCGCGAGCACCAGCGTGCCCACGCGCACCATGACCATCATGTACGCGCTGGGCTGGACGCAGCACAGCCAGGGCTCGCAGATGATCCGCACCGGCGCCATCGTGCAGCTGCTGCTGGGCAACATCGGCGTGCCGGGCGGCGGCATGAACGCGCTGCGCGGCCACAGCAACATCCAGGGCCTGACCGACCTGGGGCTGCTGTCGAACTCGCTGCCGGGCTACATGTCGCTCGCGCGTGACAGCGAGCAGAACCTGCCCGACTACTACAAGACCCGCGCGCTCAAGGCACTGCGGCCCAACCAGATGAGCTTCTGGCAGAACTACCCCAAGTTCTTCGTCAGCATGCAGAAATCGTGGTGGGGCGACGCGGCCACGGCCGACAACGAGTGGGCCTTCCACTACCTGCCGAAGATCGACAAGCTCTACGACGTGCTGCAGGCCTTCGAGCTCATGAACCAGGGCAAGCTCAACGGCTACATCTGCCAGGGCTTCAACCCGGTGGGCTCGTTCCCCGACAAGAAGAAGATCGTCGACGGGCTCTCCAAGCTCAAGTTCCTGGTCACCATCGATCCGCTGCAGACCGAGACCAGCGAGTTCTGGCGCAACTTCGGCGAGTTCAACGACGTCAAGACCACAGACATCCAGACCACGGTGTTCCGCCTGCCTTCCACCTGCTTCGCGGAGGAGGACGGCTCGCTCACCAACTCCAGCCGCTGGCTGCAGTGGCACTGGAAGGGCGCGGAGCCGCCGGGCGAGGCCAAGGGCGACATCGAGATCGTGGCGGGCATCTTCAACCGCATGCGCCAGGCCTACATCAAGGACGGCGGCGCCTTCCCCGATCCGATCGTCAAGCTGACCTGGCCCTACAAGATTCCGCACTCGCCGTCCGCGCAGGAACTGGCGATGGAATACAACGGCCGCGCGCTGACCGACCTGCTCGATCCGAAGGACCCGACCAAGCCGCCGACGGCCAAGGCCGGCGAGCAGCTCGCGGGCTTCGGCCTGCTGCGCGACGACGGCAGCACCGCCAGCGGCTGCTGGATCTACGCGGGCGCCTGGACCCAGGCCGGCAACCAGATGGCGCGGCGCGACAACGCCGATCCCTTCGGCATCGGCATGGTGCAGAACTGGGCCTGGGCCTGGCCCGCGAACCGGCGCATCCTCTACAACGGTGCCTCCACCGACCCGGCCACCGGCAAGCCCTGGATCGCCAAGCGGCCGCTGGTCGCCTGGAACGGCAAGCAGTGGACCGGCGCCGACGTGCCCGACATCCGCCCCGACGCCAACCCGATGGAGGCCGACGCGGTGCGGCCCTTCATCATGACGGCCGAGGGCGTGGCGCGGCTGTTCGCGCCCACCGGCATGGCCGAGGGCCCGCTGCCCGAGCACTACGAGCCCTTCGAGTCGCCGCTGGTCAACAACCTGCTGCACCCGAACAACGAGAAGGCGCGCGCCAACCCGGCCGCGCGCATCTTCAAGGGCGACCTCGAGCGACTCGGCGTGCCGAAGGACTTCCCGTACGTGGCCACCAGCTACCGGCTCACCGAGCACTTCCACTACTGGACCAAGAACGTGCGCACCTCGGCCATCATCCAGCCGCAGCAGTTCGTCGAGATCGGCGAGGAGCTCGCGAAGGAGAAGGGCATCGGCCATGGCGACATGGTCAAGGTGTCGAGCAAGCGCGGCTTCATCAAGGCCGTGGCCGTCGTCACCAAGCGCATCGTCGGGCTGCAGGTCGACGGCCGCACGGTCCACACCGTGGGGCTGCCGAACCACTGGGGCTTCGTCGGCATCGCGAAGCCCGGGTATCTGGTGAACACGCTGACCCCCTTCGTGGGCGATGCGAACACGCAGACCCCCGAGTACAAGTCCTTCACCGTGAACATCGAGAAGGCCTGACCGATGTCCTCTCTTCAAACCCTAGACATCCTCGCCCGCTCGGCCACCACCACGCCCTCGCCCGAGGTCCGCAACCGCCCGCAGGTGCAGCAGGTCGCGAAGCTGATCGACGTGTCGACCTGCATCGGCTGCAAGGCCTGCCAGGTCGCGTGCATGCAGTGGAACGACCTGCGCGACGAGGTCGGCACCACGCACGGCACCTACGACAACCCGGTCGACCTCACGCCCTCCTCATGGACGGTGATGAAGTTCTCCGAGGTCGAGCCCGAGGCCGGCAAGCTCGAGTGGCTGATCCGCAAGGACGGCTGCATGCACTGCGACGACCCCGGCTGCCTGAAGTCGTGCCCCTCGCCGGGCGCGATCGTCAAGTACGCCAACGGCATCGTCGACTTCATCAGCGAGCATTGCGTGGGCTGCGGCAACTGCGTCACCGGCTGCCCCTTCGACGTGCCGCGCATCAGCAAGGCCGACAACAAGGCCTACAAGTGCTCGCTGTGCTCCGACCGCGTGGGCGTGGGCCTCGAACCCGCCTGCGTGAAGGCCTGCCCCACGGGCGCGCTGCACTTCGGCACCAAGGAGGACATGCACGAGTACGCGTCGGAGCGCATCGTCGACCTCAAGGAACGCGGCTTCTCGAACGCCGGCGTCTACGACCCGGCCGGCGTCGGCGGCACGCACGTCATGTACGTGCTGCAGCATGCCGACCGGCCCGGCCTCTATGCCAACCTGCCGAAGGATCCGCAGATCAGCCCGCTGGTCTCGCTGTGGAAGGGCGTGGCCAAGCCGCTCGCCATGGTGGCGATGATCGGCGCCGTGGTCGGCAGCTTCTTCCACTACATGAAGACCGGCCCGATCGAGCCCAAGGAAGACCATCCGGACGCCGACCTCGACGGCAAGCCCGACGAGGTGGTGGTGATCGAGGAACCGCCGGCATCGGCCCGAGTAGAGACCCGAGGAGAGACGCGATGACCCGCTACTACCTTCGCCGCTACCGCGATGCCACGCGCATGAACCATTGGTTCGTGGCGATCATGTTCTTCGCGGCCGCGCTCTCGGGGCTGGCCTTCTTCCACCCGGCGCTGTTCTTCCTCACCAACCTGTTCGGCGGCGGGCCGTGGACGCGCATCCTGCATCCCTTCCTCGGCGTGCTGATGGTGCTGGGCTTCGCGTTCCTGTTCTTCACCATGTGGCGCGAGAACATCCTCGACCGCGGCGACCGCGAATGGATCGCCAACGCGCCGAAGATGCTCAAGGGCGACAAGTCGAGCATGCCGCCGGTGGGCAAGTACAACGCGGGCCAGAAGCTGGTGTTCTGGGCCTTCGGCATCAGCCTGCTCCTGCTGCTGGTCACGGGCTTCATGTTCTGGAGCCCGTGGTTCGTCCACTTCTTCCCGATCCTCGTGCGGCGCATCGCGGTGGTGGTGCACGCGGCCTCGGCCGTGGTGCTGATCCTCTCGGTGATCACGCACATCTATGCCGCGATCTGGGTCAAGGGCACCCTGCGCGCGATGACGCGCGGCACCGTCACCGAAGGCTGGGCCAAGCTCAACCATCCGCTGTGGCATCGCAAGATGACGCGCGGCGAATGAGCATCCACCCTGCATTGCGATCCGGGCGATTCGCTGTAGAGTCGTCCGGATGAGCAGCAGCCCACCGATCCGCACCACGCGCGTCCTCGAGCCCGAGCAGATCGCCATGCAGGCGGGGCGGCAGATGCCCTTCCTGCGGCTGCCGGTGCGCGCCGCGGCCTTCTCCGACCGGCAGCTGCGGCTGCGCCAGCTCGCGGCCTCGCACCCGATGCGCGAGTACCTGATCTTCATCGCCGACCTCGCGCAGGCCCAGCACCAGGTGCTGCAGGACCACGCGCCGGTCGCGCTGCCCGAGGCCGAGGCGCTCGAGGCCGCGTCGCGCGCGCTCAAGCCGCCGCTGCCGGCCTTCGGCTGGCCGCGCGATCCGGTCTGGCGCGCCGAGCTGCGCCGCCTGCTCGGCCTGTTCCGCGCGCGGCTGTCCGACGGCCCGGCGCGCGACACGCTCGACCGCGTGGTCGCGGCCGACGACGACTGGCTCGAACAGCAGGCCGACCGGCTGTCGCGCCGCATCATGTTCGGCCTCGACCTCGCGGCCGCGCCGCTGATCGCGGCCGGCCTGCAGGTCTACTGGACACAGCTCGTGCTGCAGGTGGCGCAACGGCATGGCGAGAACATCTTCGGCCGCACCGATCCCGGCAACCTCTGCCCCTGCTGCGGCAGCGCGCCCACCGCGAGCATCACGCGCATCGGCGCCGACGAGGCGGGCTTCCGCTACCTGCACTGCGCGCTGTGCGGCACCGAGTGGCACTACGTGCGCATCAAGTGCACGCACTGCGAGAGCACCAAGGGCATCCACTTCGAATCGCTGACGCCCGAGCCCGGCGTTGCAATGCCCGCCACCGGCGCGCGCGAGGGCGCGGTCAAGGCCGAGTGCTGCGACACCTGCGGCCACTACCTCAAGCAGATCGCGATGGAAAAAGACCCCGAGGTCGAACCTGTGGCCGACGACCTCGCGAGCGTCACGCTCGACCTGCTGGTGTCGGAGAACGGTCACCAGCGCAGCGGCCACAACCTGATGCTGCTGTTCGGCGACCCTGAAATCCCCGACGACGGCGGAGGCGGCTGATGGCGGCGCCCGAAGAGTCCGTGGTCCACGGCTCGACGGCAAGGCCCCAGGATCTGCCTTCTGTCGATCGAATGCTGCGCGCACCGGCCGCGCAGGCCCTCGTGGCCGAGCATGGCCACACGCTGGTGGCCGGCGAGGCCCGCGCCTTGCTCGATGCCCTGCGCGCACGCGCCCTGGCCGGCAAGTTGCCCGCCGCCGAGGTGCAGGCCGGCGCGCTCGACACCACGCTCGCGCGGCGCATCGCGCAACGCCTCGCGCCGCGCATGCGCAGCGTGCTCAACCTCACCGGCACCGTCATCCACACCAACCTCGGCCGCGCGCTGCTGGCCGATGCGGCGCTGCGGCGGCTGCTCGAGGTCATGACCTCGCCCAACAACCTCGAGTACGACCTCGCCACCGGCAGCCGCGGCGACCGCGATTCGCTGGTGGAGGACCTGCTGCGCACCATCACCGGCGCCGAGGCCGCGACCGTGGTCAACAACAACGCGGCCGCGGTGCTGCTGACCATCGCGGCGCTGGCGCGCGAGCGCGAGGTGATCGTCTCGCGCGGCGAGCTGGTCGAGATCGGCGGCGCCTTCCGCATGCCCGACGTGATGGCCAGCGCGGGCGCGCAGATGGTCGAGGTCGGCACCACCAACCGCACCCATCCGCAGGACTACGAGCGCGCCATCAACGCGCGCACCGCGCTCGTGATGAAGGTCCACACGAGCAATTACGCGGTGCAGGGCTTCACCGCCGCGGTCGACGAGGCCACGCTGGCCGGCATCGCCCATGCGCGCGGCGTGCCGCTGGCCACCGACCTCGGCAGCGGCTCGTTGATCGATCTCGCGCACTACGGCCTGCCGCGCGAGCCGCTGCCGCAGGAGATGCTCGCGGCCGGCTGCGACGTGGTCACCTTCTCGGGCGACAAGCTGTTGGGCGGCCCGCAGGCCGGGCTCATCGTCGGCAGCAAGGAGGCCGTGGGCCGCATCCGCAAGTTCCCGATGAAGCGCGCGCTGCGCATGAGCAAGCTGCCGCTGGCCGCGCTCGAGGCCACGCTGTCGCTCTACCTGCGGCCCGAGCGCCTCGCGCAGGACCTGCCGACGCTGCGTCTGCTCACGCGCCCGGCCGATGCGATCCGCGAGCTGGCGCAGGCGCTGCTGCCCGCCGTGCGCGAGGCCGTGGCGCCGCGCTTCACGGTCGAGGTGGTGCCGCTGCTCGGGCAGATCGGCTCGGGCTCGCTGCCCGTCGAACGCCTGCCCTCGGCCGGCCTCGCGCTGGCGCCGGCCGGGACCGCGAAGAAAGGCCTCGGCACCGCGCTCGATGCGCTCGCCACCGCACTGCGCGGCCTGCCCCTGCCGGTGATCGGCCGCATCGCCGAGGACCGGTTGCTGCTCGACCTGCGCTGCCTGGAAGACAGCGCCCCCTTCTCGGCCCAGCTCGCTTTGCTGCGCGAGCGGCTCCAGTGATTTACCTCAACCCCGACCTCAGGAGAATGCGATGAACCCGCTCGACGCGCTCGCCGATATCGACAAGGAAGTCCTCCAGCCGCTGGCCCCCCGCACCGATGCCGAGGCACGGTTCCCGCGCGAGGCGATCGCGGCGCTAGGCAAGGCCGGCCTGCTCGGCCTGGTCTCGGCCACCGCGGTGGGCGGCCAGGGCCTGGGCCTGAAGGAGGCCGCGCAGGTGGTCGCGCAGCTCGCGCAGACCTGCCCCTCCACCGCGATGGTGGTCTGCATGCACTACTGCGCCACCGCGGTGCTCGAGCAGCAGGGCCCCGAGGCCGTGCGCAAGGCCGTCGCAGAGGGCCGGCACCTGAGCACGCTGGCCTTCTCCGAGGCCGACTCGCGCAGCCATTTCTGGGCCCCCACCGGCACCGCGCGCGCCGACGGCGACGGCGTGCTGCTCGATGCGCGCAAGAGCTGGGTCACCTCGGCCTTCGAGGCCGACAGCTATGTGTGGTCGAGCAAGCCGCTCGCGGCCGAGGGCGCGAGCACGCTGTGGCTGGTCGGCGCCAGGGCCGAGGGGCTGAGCCAGCCCGGACGCTTCGACGGCCTGGGCCTGCGCGGCAACGCCTCCACGCCGATCGCGGCGAAGGGCGTGCGCATCGCCGCGAGCGATCGCCTCGGCGAGGACGGCAAGGGCTTCGACACCATGATGGGCGTGGTGCTGCCCTGGTTCTCGGTGCTCAGCGCCGCCTGCTCGGTGGGCCTGATGAACGGCGCCCTGGCGCGCGCCATCGGCCACGTGAGCCAGACGAAGCACGTGCACCTCGACAGCTCGCTGGCCGACCTGCCCACCATCCGCGCCTACCTCGCGCGCGCCCGCATCCAGGCCGACATGGCGCAGGCCCTGCTCGACGACACCATCGCCGCCATCGGCGCGGGCCGTGCCGACACCATGCTGCGCGTGCTCGAGGTCAAGGCCGCCGCGGCCGAGTCCGCGCTGACGGTGACCGACACCGCGATGCGCGTGTGCGGCGGCGCGGCCTTCCGCAAGGAGGCGGGCATCGAACGGCTGTTCCGCGATGCGCGCGCCTCGAGCGTGATGGCGCCGACCTCCGACGTGCTCTACGACTTCATCGGCAAGGCCATCACCGGCCTGCCGCTGTTCTGAGGAGCTGCCCGTGTCCGAACCGACGCTGATCATGGGCGCTGTCGCCTACGCGCCCAAGGTCGTCACGATCTGGGAAGGCTTCAAGGCCTTCTTCGCGCAGCACGGCCTGGCCTTCGACTACGTGCTGTATTCGAACTACGAGCGCCAGGTCGAGGCGCAGTTCGACGGCAGCATCCACCTGGCCTGGAACTCGCCGCTGGCCTGGGTGCGCGCCGATCGCATCGCACGTGCGCGCGGCCAGCAGGTGCGCGCCGTGGCCATGCGCGACACCGACTGCGACCTGCGCTCGGCCATCGTGGTGCGCGCCGACAGCCCGGTGCAGTCGCTCGACCAGCTGCGCGGCAAGACCATCGGCTTCGGCGCGGCCGATTCGCCGCAGGCCACGCTGATTCCGCTCGACCACCTGCGCGGCGCGGGCCTGGTGCAATCGCGCGACTTCCAGGCTCGCCTGTTCGACGTGCTCGGCGGCAAGCATGGCGACCACATCGGCGGCGAACGCGACGCGGCCGTGGCGCTGCGCGCCGGCGAGATCGACGCCTGCTGCCTGATCGACGGCAACCTGCTGGCCTTCGGCCTCGATGGCACCCTGCCCGCGGGCAGCACGCGCGTGCTGGCGCGCACCGGCGCCTACGACCACTGCAACTTCACCACCAGTCCCGACGCGCCGGCCGCGCTCATCGAGCGCTTCGTGTCGCTGCTGATGGCGATGCGCTGGGACGACCCGCAGGTGCGCCCGCTGCTCGAGCTCGAGGGCCTGCGCGAATGGCGCGCGGGCCGCACCAGCGGCTATGCGCTGCTCGAGCGCGCGGTCGACGACGAGCGTTTCTACGACGGCGATGGCCGCATCACCGCCACCGGCTATCGATATTGAGTCGCTGGGCCTCGACCAGGGCGCCCTGCTGCTCATCCGCCGCGCGCTGGCCGAGCGGCCCGTGGGCGGCGAGCTGCACGTGCGCGGCACGGCGCCGGCCTGGGAGCTGCACCTGGAGGCCTGGTGCCGCGGCCAGGGCCATCCGCTGCGCTTCGAGCAGGACGACGCGGGCATGACGCTCGCCCGCATCACGCGCGGCCCGCATGCCGAGGGCCGCTGGCGCGGCGCGCAGCCCACCGGCCATGCACGCGGCGACACCGAGGCCGAGGCTCTGCCGAGCTGGGGACTGGCCGCGCGCGGCGCGACGGTCGAGGCCGGCAGCCCCGATTTTTTCTTCTCGCTGCACCAGCGCCACGAGCTCTGGGCCGCCACCGCGGGCGAGCTCTATGCGCAGGCCGCGGCGGCCCAGTGGGACCCGGCCACCGCCATCGACTGGGCGGCGCATTTCGAACTGCCGCCGGCCATCGAGGCCGCGGTGGTGCAGGTGATGACCTACCTGATCGAGAACGAGAACGCCGCGCTGCTGGTGCCCGCGCGCCACCTGGGCCAGATCCATCCGCACTTCCGCGAGGTGTTGCAGCTGCTGGCGCTGCAGTGCGCCGACGAGGCGCGGCACATCGAGGTCTTCACGCGGCGCGCCACGCTGCGCGGCCACGAGCCCGCGCTGTCGACGGCCGGCGGCCAGGCCTCGTTGCGCACGCTGTTCGAGGCGCCCGACTTCTCGATCGCCACCTTCCTGCTGGCCGTGCTCGGCGAGGGCAGCTTCGTCAACCTGCTCAACTTCCTGCAGGCGCATGCGCCCGACCCGGTGACGCGGCAGATCGCGCGGCTCGCCGCGCGCGACGAGGCGCGCCACGTGGCCTTCGGCATGGCGCACCTCGAGTACCGGCTGTCGGTGCAGCCCGAGTTCCAGGCCCGGCTGCGCAATGCGATCGAGTTGCGCTACGACGCGCTGGCGGCCACCGCGGGCCTCAACGAGGAGGTGTTCGACGCGCTGGTGCTGCTGGCCGCGGGCGCGCTGTCGCCGGCCGCCATCGCACACGGCCACGCGGCCGTGCAGCAGCTGCAGCGCGACATGGCGGCGGGCCGGCGCGCGCGCCTCGCGCGGCTGGGCTTCGCGCGCGAAGAGGCCGAGCGGCTGTCCGAACTGCACACGCGCAATTTCATGTGATGCTCGCGCCATGATCATCGGAACCGCAGGCCACATCGACCACGGCAAGACCTCGCTGGTGCGCGCGCTGACCGGCGTCGACACCGACCGGCTGCCCGAGGAGAAACGCCGCGGCATCTCGATCGAGCTCGGCTATGCCTACCTGCACGCGCCCGAGGGCGTGTCGCTGGGCTTCGTCGACGTGCCGGGCCACGAGCGCCTGCTGCACACCATGCTGGCCGGTGCCACCGGCATCGAGCATGCGCTGCTGGTGGTGGCGGCCGACGACGGCGTGATGCCGCAGACGCGCGAGCACCTCGCGGTGGTGGCGCTGCTCGGCGTGCGCGGCGCCACGGTGGCGATCACCAAGATCGACCGCATCGACCCCGCGCAGCGCGCGGCGCGGCTGGCCGAGGTGGGTGCCGAGGTCGAGGCGCTGCTGGCGCCGACGCCGCTCGCGGGCGCGCCGGTGTTCGCGGTCTCGGCCGTCACGGGCGAGGGCATCGAGGCGCTGCGCGCGCGGCTCGTGGCCGTGGCGCGCGACGAACGCGCGCGCGAGCACGGCCTGGCCTTCCGCCTCGCGGTCGACCGCGCCTTCACGCTCGCGGGCGTCGGCACGGTGGTGACCGGCACCGCCTTCAGCGGCGAGGTGCGCGTGGGCGACGAGCTGCGCATCGCGCCCGGTGATCGCGTGGTGCGGGTGCGCGGCATCCATGCGCAGAACCGGCAGGCCGAGCTCGCGCAGGCGGGCCAGCGCTGCGCGCTCGCGCTCGCGGGCGTGGCCAGGGACGAGGTGCATCGCGGCGAGTGGATCTGCACGCCCTCGATCGCGCTGGCCACCGACCGCATCGACATCGAACTGAGCCTGTGGCCCGGCGAGGCCAAGGCGCTGCGCTCGGGCACCACGGTGCATGCGCACCTGGGCGCGAGCGACACCATGGCCTCGCTCGCGCTGCTCGACCGCGAACTGCTGCAGCCCGGCGAAACCGCGCTCGCGCAACTGGTGCTGCGCGAGAAGATCGCCGCCTGGCACGGCGACCGCGGCGTACTGCGCGATGCCTCGGCCACGCGCACCATGGCCGGCGCGCGTGTGCTCGATCCCTTCGCGCCGGTGCGCTACCGGCGCACGCCCGAGCGGCTGGACACGCTCGCGGCCTGGCGCCTCGACGCGCGCGACGACCGCATCGCGGCCCTGCTGCGCCACGCGCCGCTGGGCCTCGACACCGCGCAGGTGGCGCGTGCCCTCTCGCTGGCCGACGAGGCCGCGCTGCCATTGCCCGCCGAGGCGCAGCGCGTCGCCGGCACCGCCATCGCGCGCGAACAGCTCGACGCGCTCGAGGCCCGGATCGTGGCGCGGCTCGACGACTTCCACCGCGACGCGCCCGACGAGGTCGGCCCCGACGCGCGCCGCCTCAAGCGCCTGGCCGGCCCGCGCACCGGCGACGCGCTGTGGCGGCATGCGGTCGAGTCGCTGGTGGCGCGCGGCGCGCTGGTGCGCAGCGGCACCTGGCTGCACCGCCCCGACCATGCGGCGCGGCTCGGCGAGGCCGAGCAGAAGCTCGCGCAGAAGCTGCTGCCGAAACTGGCCGACGGCGGCTTCGATCCGCCCTGGGTGCGCGACCTCGCCAAGGACTGCGGCGCGAGCGAGGCCGTGGTGCGGCAGACGCTCGCGAGCCTCGCGCGGCGCGGCGAGGCCTTCCAGGTGGTCAAGGACTTGTACTATCCGCAGGCGACGGTCGAACGCCTGGCGGCGATCGCGCGCGATTGCCTGCGGGGGCCCGAGGGCCTGCAGGCCGCGAGTTTCCGGGACGCGACCGGGCTGGGCCGCAAGCGCGCGATCCAGCTGCTGGAGTTCTTCGACCGGGTCGGCTTCACGCGGCGCGTGAAGGACACGCACCTGCTGCGGCCCGACACGGTGCTGTTCGAGGCACGGCCTTGAAGGGCCGTGCGCATGGGAGGGGATCGTCCCTGGTGGGGCGGCCGGGCTTCAAACCCGGTGGGTGGCGCCAGTCGTCGCTTGGAAGGTTCGACTCCTTCCCCCTTCCGCCTTTTGGCGGGCATTCGCCTGCTGCGCGATTCGATCTTGCACCTGCGATGCTCGACGTACCTGAGTACGTCTGCGCTTCTCGGCGCAACCTCGAACCGCTCGCTACGGCGACTGCCCACCAAAAGCTTGGACGATGGGCAACTGTATGGTCAGGGGACGACGCGCAGCGATGGGCCGTTCGCTTCCACGCGGCCGATGACGGCGGCGCGGTCGAAGCCCTCGTCGCCGAACACCTTCAGCACGGCATCGACGGCCTCCGGCGCGCAGCTCACGAGCAGGCCGCCCGAGGTCTGCGGATCGCTGAGCAGCGCCTGCGCGGTCGGCGGCAGGCCGGCGGCGAGTTCGACCTCGGCGCCGTAGCCGGCCCAGTTGCGGCCCGAGGCACCGGTGACGAAGCCCTCGGCGGCCATGGCCTCGACGCGGTCGAGCAGCGGCACCTTCGACCATTCGACGACGGCCGAGAGCTTCGCGCCGCGCGCGAGCTCGAGCGCATGGCCCGCGAGGCCGAAGCCGGTGACGTCGGTCAGCGCATGCACGCCCTCGAGCGCCGAGAGCGCGATGCCGGGCGTGTTGAGCTTCGTCGTGTTCTCGATCAGCTGGCGGTAGCCGGTCTCGGACAGCTGCTCCTTCTTGAGCGCGGCCGACAGCACGCCGACGCCCAGCGGCTTGCCCAGCACCAGCACGTCGCCCGCCTTCGCGTCGGCATTGCGCCGCACGCGCTTCGGATGCACCAGGCCCATGGCGACGAGCCCGTAGATCGGCTCGACCGAATCGATGGTGTGGCCGCCCGCGATCGGGATGCCGGCGGCGCGGCACACGTCCTGCCCGCCGCGCACGATCTCGGCGATGACCTCCACCGGCAGCTGGTTGATCGGCATCGCGAGGATGGCCAGCGCCATGATCGGCCGCCCGCCCATGGCGTAGACGTCGCTGATGGCATTGGTGGCGGCGATGCGGCCGAACTCGTAGGGGTCGTCCACGATCGGCATGAAGAAATCGGTGGTGGCGATCAGCGCCTGCTCGTCGTTGAGCCTGTAGACGGCCGCGTCGTCGGCGGTCTCGATGCCCACCATGAGCTCGGGCGGGATCAGGCCGCCGCCATGGTTCTTCAGGATCTGCGAGAGCACGCCCGGCGCGATCTTGCAGCCGCAGCCGCCGCCGTGCGAAAAACTCGTGAGGCGCAGCGGCGCGAGCGGATTCATGAGAGTCGGGTTCATGGGCCGATTATCGAATCGGGCCCGCTTTCTACAATCCCGACCTTTCCAAAACCGCGAGCCTCCAAGGCGCATCCATGAAAAAGACACTCACACGACTGGCCCTTGCCCTGGCCTTCTCCGCCGCCAGCCTCGGCGCCTTCGCGCAGGGCGTGCTGCGCGTCTCGGCCATTCCCGACGAGGCGCCGACCGAACTGCAGCGCAAGTTCACGCCGCTGGGCGACTACCTCAAGAAGGAAACCGGCATGGACGTGCAGTTCACGCCCGTGACCGACTACGCTGCCGTGGTCGAGGGCCTCGCCACCCACAAGATCGACCTCGCCTGGCTCGGCGGCTTCACCTTCGTGCAGGCGCGCATCCGCACCAACGGCGGCGCGGTGCCGATCGTGCAGCGCGCCGAGGACGAGGTCTTCACCAGCAAGTTCATCGTGCCGCTGGACAGCAGCGCGAAGACGCTCGCGGACCTCAAGGGCAAGACCTTCGCGTTCGGCGCGCCCTCCTCCACCTCGGGCAGCCTGATGCCGCGCTACTTCCTGCTGCAGGCCGGCATCAACCCCGAGAAGGACTTCAAGACGGTCGCGTTCTCGGGCGCGCACGATGCCACCGTGGCCTTCGTGGCCGCCTCGCGCGCCGAGGCCGGCGTGCTCAACGCCTCGGTGTGGGACAAGCTGGTGGAGGCCAAGAACCCCAACGCCGCCAAGGTGCGCGTGCTGGCCACCACGCCGACCTACTACGACTACAACTGGACCGTGCGCCCGGGCCTCGACGCGGCGCTCACGAAGAAGCTCACCGACGCCTTCCTCAAGCTCGATCCAGCCAACCCGGCGCACAAGGAGATCATGGCGCTGCAGCGCGCGAGCAAGTTCATCCCGACCAAGTCGTCGAACTACGACGGCATCGAGACGGCGGGCAAGTCGGCCGGCCTGATCAAGTAAGCACCAGGGAGAGAAAGCGCGCATGGGTTTCTCGCTCGACGGCGTGGGCGTGGTGCACCCCAACGGCCAGCGCGCGCTGGCCGGGGTGAAGCTCGCGGCGCGCGACGGCGAACGCCTCGCGGTCATCGGCCCTTCGGGCGCGGGCAAGACCACGCTGCTGCGCGTGCTCGGGGCCGCGCTGCGACCCGGCGAAGGCGAGGTGCGAACGCTCGACGCGCAGCCCTGGCAACTGCCGGCCGCTGCGCTCAAGAAATTGCGCGCGCGAATCGCCACCGTGCACCAGGCACCGCCGATCGCGCCGCGGCTGCGCGTGGTCACGGCCGTGCTCGCGGGCCGGCTGGGCCAGTGGTCGAGCTGGCGCGCGCTGGCCTCGCTGTTCCATCCTTCCGACATGGCCGGCGCGCACGAGGTGCTGGCGCGCCTGTCGCTCGAGGACCGCCTGTTCGAGCGCTGCGACCGGCTCTCGGGCGGGCAGCTGCAGCGCGTGGGCATCGCGCGCGCGCTCTACCAGCGGCCGGCGCTTCTGCTGGCCGACGAGCCTGTCTCCGCGCTCGACCCCACGCTGGCCGATGCCGCCGTGGGCCAGCTGGTCGCGCAGAGCGAAAGCACAGGCGCCACGCTGGTCGCCTCGCTGCATGCGGTGGACCTGGCGCTGCGCTGGTTTCCGCGCGTGGTCGGCATGCGCAACGGGCAGCTGATGTTCGACCTGCCGACCGCCGAGCTCACGCCCGCGCTGCTCGACGCGCTCTATGCCAGCGAAGGCGGCGTGGCAGTGCAGCGCGCGCCGCAAACCGTGGCGGCCGAGGCGGCCTTCCAGCGGCCGGGCTGCGCTTGAGCGCGAGCGCCGTCCACCGCGATCCGCAGGCGCGGCGCCGGCTCGGCTTCGGGCTCGCCGCGCTGGTCGTCGCCTGGCCGATGCTGACGCTGGCCGAGTTCAAGCCGTGGGCGCTGTTCGGCAGCGGCAACCTCGCGGTCATCGGCGGCTTCCTCGCGGGCTTTCTTCCGCCCGACGGCTCGCCCGCCTTTCTCGCGCTGCTCGCCAAGGCCACGCTAGAGACGCTGGCCATGGCCACGGCCGGCACCGCGCTCGCGCTGCTGATCGGCGCGCCGCTGGCCTTCGTGACCACGCGCGCGCTGTCGATCTCGCGCATCGGCCCCGGGCCGGGCCGCGTGCGCGCGGGCATCGTGCGGCAGGCGGCGCGCTGGCTGCTGATGGTGCTGCGCGCGATCCCCGAGATCGTCTGGGCGCTGCTGTTCGTGCGCGCGCTGGGCCTCGGTCCCGCGGCCGGCGTGCTGGCGCTGGCCATCACTTACGGCGGCATGCTCGGCAAGGTCTACGCCGAGATCCTCGAATCGACCGACACCCGCCCCGCGCGCGCGCTGCTCGAGGCCGGCAGCGGCCGGCTCGCGGCGCTGTGCTATGGCCTCTTGCCGCACACGGCGCAGGAGCTGGCCTCCTACACCGTGTACCGCTGGGAGTGCGCGGTGCGCGCCTCGGTGGTGATGGGCTTCGTCGGCGCCGGAGGGCTGGGCCAGCTGATGGACCAGTCGATGAAGATGCTCAACGGCGGCGAGGCCAGCAGCATCCTGCTGGTGTTCCTGCTGCTGGTGCTGCTGGCGGACGCGATGAGCAACGCACTGCGCAGGCTGCTGGCATGAACCTGCCGCCACGTCCTCCGCCCTGCGTGCGCTGCCGGATCGCACTGCTGCTGATCGCGGCGGCGGTGGTCGCGAGCTTCGTCTACCTCGGCATCGATTACCGCGCGCTGGGCTCGGCCGAGTCGCTCGCGCTCATGGGCAAGTTCATCGCCGAGTTCTTCCCGCCCGACCTCTCGGGCGGCTTCCTCGCCAAGGTCGGCCATGGCGCGCTGCAGACGCTCGCGGTGTCGGCGCTCGGCACCGTGCTCGCGGCGCTGGCGGGTGCCCTGCTCGCGCTGCCCGCATCGGGCCGCGCCGGCTGGCTGCCGCGCCACACCGCGCGCTTCGTCCTCAACCTGCTGCGCAGCGTGCCCGAGCTGGTCTGGGCCGCGCTGATGGTGCTGGCCGCGGGCATCGGGCCCTTCGCGGGCGCGCTCGCGCTGGCGCTGCACACCACGGGCGTGCTGGGCCGCCTGTTCGCCGAGGCGCTCGAGAACGCGCCGCGCGAGCCCGAGCACGCGCTGACGCTCGCGGGCGCCGGCCCGGTCGCGGCCTTCAGCTACGCCAGCCTGCCGATCGTGCTGCCGCAGTGGGTGGCCTACACGCTCTACCGCTGGGAGATGAACATCCGCATGGCCGCGGTGCTGGGCTTCGTGGGCGGCGGCGGGCTCGGCCAGCTGCTGTACTTCCACCTCTCGATCTTCCAGCAGCAGCAGGCGATGACGGTGCTGCTCGCGATGTTCGCGCTGGTCACGCTGGTGGACTTCGCGAGCGCTCGCTTGCGCCGGGGCCTCGGGCCCGCCTACGCCTGAATCCGTCGGAGGCGACAATCGGGGGCATGAGGTTCCCGCCATGAGTCACCGCCAGCCCGTGCGGGTCGTCGATCGCCACGCCTTCGACACGATCATCGACGCCCGTTCGCCGGCCGAGTTCGCGCTCGACCGCATTCCCGGCGCCATCAACTGCCCCGTGCTCGACGACGAGGAGCGCCACATCGTCGGCACCGTCTACGTGCAGACCGGCGCCTTCGAGGCGCGGCGCATCGGCGGCGCGATGGTCGCGGCCAACATCGCGCGGCACCTGCGCGACACGCTGGCCGACCGGCCCGAGAAGTGGAAGCCGCTGGTCTACTGCTGGCGCGGCGGCATGCGCAGCGGCTCGATGGTGACCTGGCTGCGACTGGTGGGCTGGGACGCGCAGCAGCTCGCGGGCGGCTACAAGAGCTTCCGGCGCCACGTGATCTCGCAGCTCGACGCGCTGACGCCGCGGCTCGACCTGCGCGTGGTCTGCGGCGCCACCGGCAGCGCCAAGACCCGCGTGCTGCATGCGCTGGCCGCGCGCGGCGAGCAGGTGCTCGACCTCGAGGACTTCGCGCACCACAAGGGCTCGCTGCTGGGTTCGCTGCCGGGCGTGGCGCAACCCTCGCAGAAGCATTTCGAGACCCGCATCGCGACGGTGCTCGAAGGCATCGACCTGCAGCGCCCGCTGTACGTCGAGGGCGAGAGCATCCGCATCGGCCGGCTCTCGCTGCCGCTGTCGCTGGTGGCGAAGATGCGCGCCGCGCCCTGCATCGAGGTGGTGGCCACGCCCGAGGCGCGGCTGGCCTACCTGCTGCGCGACTACGCCTACCTCGGCGACGACCGCGCGGCGCTGGCCGGCCAGCTCGGCCTGCTCAAGGAACTGCAGGGCAAGGAAACGGTGGCGCGCTGGCAGCAGTGGGCGCACGAGGCGCAGCTGCCGCTGCTCTTCGCCGAGCTGATGGCGCTGCACTACGACCCGCACTACGAGAAGTCGCAGGAGCGCCATTTCAAGACCTGGGCCGCCCGGCGCCGCGTGGCCGCGGCCGACCTCGGCGATCAGGGCATCGAGGCGCTGGCCGACGCGGTGCGCGCGCTCGAGGACGACGCCAGCCCGTCGGCATAGAGCACGCCGCGCGGCGCGCGGCACAGCCCCCACAGCCGCAGTCCGCTGAGCTCGGCCATGCGCACGCCCATCGCGGTGGGCGCCGAGATGGTGGCCATGGCCGCGATGCCCAGCCGCGCGCACTTGCGCACCAGCTCGTGGCTGCCGCGGCTCGACAGCACCACGAAGCCCGGCTCGCCGAGGCGCCCGGTGCGCGCGAGCCGGCCCAGCAGCTTGTCGAGCGCGTTGTGGCGGCCGACGTCCTCGAGCACCTCGACCAGCTCGCCCTCGAGCGTGGCCCAGCCCGCGGCATGGATCGCGCCGGCACTCGCATTGAGCAGCTGGCGCGCGGGCAGCGCCGCGAAGGCGCGCAGTACGGTGGGCAGGTCGATGCGCGCGAGCCAGTCGTGCGCCGGCAGCCGTTCGGACGCGAGGTCGAGCGCCGCGAAGCTCTCGACGCCGCAGACGCCGCAGCCGGTGCGGCCCGCGAGGCTGCGCCGGCGGCCCTTGAGGCGCTCGAAGGCGCGCGTGGAGATCTCGAGCCGCACCTCCACGCCGGGCATGCCCTCGGGCAGGCCGGCATCGTGCGCATCGACCGCCTCGACCTCGATGCCGCGGCAGTCGTCGGCGGCGTCGAGGATGCCCTCGCTGAGCGCGAAGCCCAGCGCGAAGTCCTCGAGCTCCTGCGGCGTGGCCATCATCACCGCGTGCGAGAGGCCGTTGAACACCAGCGCCACCGGCACCTCGGCCGCGAGCGTGTCCTCGCGCGCGATGCCGGCGGGTGGCGCGCCAGCCTCGCCGTAGACGCGCACGCCGAGGCGCGAGATCGAGGGCAGCGGTGCGAGTTCGGTGTCGGTGGACATGGCGCTGAGGCGAAGGAGTGAGCGCCTATTGTGGGCCTGCCCGCCGCGGCGGGCCAGGCGTTCAGGCGGCGGGCGCGTCGCTGACGAGGGATTCGGCCAGCGCGCGGCCGGCGTCGCTCAGGCGCGCCAGCCAGCGCTCGCCGTCGCGCTCGACCGCGACCCAGCCCGGCCCCGGCACGCCGCCGATGGCCGCGTCGCCCATCAGCGCGAGCTGGCGCATCAGCACGCTCGCGCCCTGGCCCAGCCGCTTGCCCAGGCGCGGCAGCGAGACGCTCTCCAGGCCCTCGGCCTTGAATTCAGCCAGCGCGAGCAGGATCGCGGCGGGCAGCGGCAAGGCGTCGTTCGCTTCGTCGGACATGGCGCGCACGCAGCTCAGGCCGCGACTTCCTCGCCCGTGACCGAAGCCGGACCTTCCTCGGCCTGCGCAACGTGCGCCACCAGCATCACGGGAATCGACTTCGAGGTCGGCGTGCCCGCGTTCTCGGCCACCGAGGACAGCGGCACCAGCGGATTGGTCTCGGGGTAGTAGGCCGCGAGGTTGCCGCGCGGAATGTCGTAGGCCACCAGCTTGAAGCGGTCGGCGCGCCGTTCCTGGCCGTCGTCCCACACCGTGAGGATGTCGACCCAGTCGCCGTCCCTGAAGCCCAGCGCGCGGATGTCCTCGGCATGGATGAACACCACGCGGCGCTGGCCGAACACGCCGCGGTAGCGGTCGTCCATGCCGTAGATGGTGGTGTTGTACTGGTCGTGCGAACGCGTGGTCAGCAGGGTGAAGACCTTCGCGTCGCCCTTGCGGCCGTGGCGCGCGCGTGCGCGGTGCACCGGCGTGTCGATCGGCACGGCGTGGGTGAAGAAAACGGCCTTGTGCTGCGGCGTGTTCCACACCCGCTCGCTCGCGGTGTTGCGCAGGCGAAAGCCGCCGGGCACTGCCACGCGCGTGTTGAAGTCCGCGAAGTCGTCGAACACGGCCTCGATCTTGTCGCGGATGCGCGCGTAGTCCTCGATCATCCAGAGCCACGGCGTGCGGCTGCGCGCACCGAGCGTGGCGGCCGCGAGGCGCGCGACGATGGCGGGCTCCGACAGCAGCTGCGCCGAGGCCGGCGGGTTGATGCCCATCGAGATGTGCACCATGCTCATCGAGTCCTCCACCGTCACGCCCTGCGCGCCGGCGGCCTGCATGTCGATCTCGGTGCGGCCCAGGCAGGGCAGGATCAGCGCCTCGCGCCCGTGCACCACGTGGCTGCGGTTGAGCTTGGTCGCGACGTGCACCGTCAGGTCGCACTGGCGCAGGCCCTTCCAGGTCTGGTAGGTGTCGGGCGTGGCGGCCGCGAAGTTGCCGCCGAGCGCGAAGAACACGCGGCCGCGGCCGTCGAGCATGGCCTGGATCGCCTCCACGGTATCGAAGCCGTTCTCGCGCGGCGGCTCGAAGCCGAACACCTGCTGCAGCCGGTCGAGCAGCGCGGCCGGCGGCTTCTCCCAGATGCCCATGGTGCGGTCGCCCTGCACGTTGCTGTGGCCGCGCACCGGGCAGGCGCCCGCGCCCTCGCGGCCCATGTGGCCGCACAGCATCAGCAGGTTGACGATCATCTGGATCGTGGCCACCGAATGCTGGTGCTGCGTGATGCCCATGCCCCAGCAGGCGATGACGCGCTTGGCGCCCAGGTAGACCTCGGCCGCGGCGCGGATGTCGGCCTCGGCCAGGCCCGACTCCTGTTCGAGCAGCTCCCACGACTCGGCGCGCAGGTCGGCGGCCAGCGCCTCGAAGCCGGTGGTGTGGATGGCGATGAACTCGCGGTCGAGCAGCGAGGCGCCGCTGGCGGCGATGCTCCGGTCGTCGCGCTCGATGACGTGCTTCATCATGCCCTTGAGGGCCGCGAAGTCGCCGCCCACGCGCAGCTGGTAGTAGTGGGTGCTGATCGGCGTCGAGCCCAGCGTGGCCATCTCGATCTTGCTCTGCGGATCCTGGAAGCGCTCGAGGCCGCGTTCGCGCAGCGGGTTGAAGCTCACGATGCGCGCGCCGCGCTTCGAGGCCGCGCGCAGTTCGCCGAGCATGCGCGGATGGTTGGTGCCGGGGTTCTGGCCGAAGATGAAGATCGCGTCGGCCTTGTCGAAGTCGTCGAGCGTGACCGTGCCCTTGCCCACGCCGATCTGCGGCCGCATGCCGCTGCCGCTGGGCTCGTGGCACATGTTCGAGCAGTCGGGGAAGTTGTTGGTGCCGTACTCGCGCACGAACAGCTGGTAGAGGAAGGCGGCCTCGTTGCTGGCGCGGCCCGAGGTGTAGAAGATGGCCTGGTTGGGATCGGGCAGCGCGTTCAGATGGCGCGCGATCAGCTCGAAGGCCGCGTCCCACTCGATCGGACGGTATCTGTCGCTCGCGCGGTCGTAGACCATCGGGTGCGTGAGCCGGCCCTGGTCCTCGAGCCAGAAGTCGCTCTGCTGCATCAGCTCGGCCACCGTGTGCTTCGCGAACAGCTCGGGCCCGGCGCGGCGCGCGGTGGCCTCGGCCGCCACGGCCTTCACGCCGTTCTCGCAGAACTCGAAGGTCGAGGCGTGGTTGCGGTCGGGCCAGGCGCAGCCCGGGCAGTCGAAGCCGTCGGGCTGGTTGGCCGACAGCAGGGTCTTCGCACCCTTGATGGGAATGTCCTGCCGCAGCAGCGTGTTCTTCACGCTGCGCAACGCGCCCCAGCCGCCCGCGGGGCCCTTGTAGAACTCGATCTTCTGTTCGCCGATATCGCCAATGCTCATGCGGGAGAGTGTTCGCCGCGCGCGCCGGGAGCGTCAAATTGAATCGGGACATGCTCCGATTCAAAACGGAAATGACGATCCGTCGCGCCCCGGGGCCGGCCCGGCTCAGTGGTAGTCGTCTTCCCGTTGATGCCTGACGGCGGCCACGACGATCGACTCGTTCGTTTCAATCTCGAACAGCGCGACATAGCCGCTCCCGCCGAACGGAATCACAAGCTCGCGGATCCATGGGCTGTCGCCTGCCTTGCGGCAGGTGAACGGCGAGAAACCCAGCGTGGCGATGCCGCTTTCGATGGCGTCGAGCGCTCGCGACGCCAGTGCCAGGTCCCCGCCCCGCGCGAGTTCCCGCTCGATGATGAAGTCATACAGCCGCTCCAGGTCCTCGACCGCCTGGAGGGTGAAGCGGACCTTGTAGTTCACCGGTGCGCCGAACGCTGCCGCTTCCTGGCCACCTCGAGCTTTGTCTTGAGACGATCGACCACCTCGCCCGCATCGACATACGCGCCGCTACGACGTGCGCTGGCCAACGACGCGAGGCCGCGGACCACGAATTCGGCCTGATCCTTGCGCTGCTGAACGCGCGCGCGTATCGCGGACTCGACGAATTGCGACAAGGACTCGCCCTCGCCCAGCACCTGCTCGACTTCGGTACGGAATTCGGGCTCCACGCGCAACGACGGGATGGTGGCGGTTTTCATCGCTCAATTGTATCGCCGATGCGATGCAAGACGATCAGCCGTGCGAGCGCCGGGCCGGCTCAGCCCGCGGCGCGCGGCGCCAGCACCTCCTCGACGAAGCCGATGAAGGCGCGCACCTTGGCGGCCGGCAGGTGGCGCGAGGGATAGAGCACGTGCAGCGAGAAGCGCTCGTCGGGCCAGTCGGGAAAGAGGTCGACCAGTTGCCCGGCGTCGAGCAGTTCCTGGATGCCCAGCGCCTTGATCTGCGCGATGCCCGCGCCCGCGACGCAGGCGCCGAGGATGGTGCCGGGGTCGGTCAGCAGCAGCCGGCCCGCGGTCGGCACCTCGATGGCCTTGCGGCCGCGCCGGAATTCCCAGGCGAAGGGCTGGCCGGTCAGCGGATCGCGCACCTGGATGCAGACATGTCGGGCGAGCTCGGCCGGCTTCGCGGGCCGGCCGTGGCGCGCGAGGTAGCCGGGCGCGGCCACGGTCGCGACGCGGGTCTCGATCAGCTTGCGCGCCACCAGCGAGGAGGCCGGCGGCGTGCCGAAGCGCAGCGCGATGTCGAAGCCCTCGCCCACCAGGTCGCCGAGCTGGTCGCGCGCGATGAGCTCGAGCGAGAGCTGCGGATGCCGCTCGACGAAGCGGTGGATGTGCGGCGCCAGCAGCAGCCGCGAGGTGAAGGCGTCGACGTTGACGCGCAGCCGGCCCTGCACCGCGCCCGCGGAACCGCTGGCGCGCGTCACCGCGTCCTCGATGCCGAGCACCAGCGGATTGATGCTGGCGTAGAGCTCGCGGCCCTCGTCGGTCAGGCCCAGCGAGCGCGTGGTGCGGTCGAGCAGCCGCACGCCGATGCGCGCCTCGAGCCGCGCGATGGCCCGGCTCACGCCCGAGGGCGTGACGCCCAGCGCATCGGCCGCCTTGGCGAAGCTGCCGCTGTCGACGACGGCGGCGAGCACGCTGACGTTGGAAAGCAGTCGTCCGTCGAGAGCCATGGATTCATCCGTGATTTGGAGTCACGAATGATATGAGCTGCCCGGCATTTACTCAAAGGCCTGCGATTCCTAGCATCCACCCCGTCGCATTCGTTCAAGGAGAAATCACATGCATGCCATCACTGGAATCACGGGCAAGGTCGGCGGCGCCGCCGCGCGCGCCCTGCTCGCTTCGGGCCAGAAGGTCCGCGCCGTCGTGCGCGATGCCGACAAGGCCCGGCCCTGGGCCGCGCTCGGTTGCGAGGTCGCCGTCGCCGAGATGGAAGACGCCGACGCGCTGGCGCGCGCCTTCGCCGGCTGCACCGGCGTGTTCGTGCTGCCGCCGCCATGCTTCGATCCGCTGCCGGGCTTTCCCGAGGCACGTGCGTCCATCGCGGCCGTGCGCCAGGCGCTCGAGGCGGCGCGGCCCGCGCGCGTGGTCTGCCTCTCGACCGTGGGCGCGCAGGCCACGCAGCCGAACCTGCTGAGCCAGCGCTCGCTGATGGAAGAAGCGCTGTCGCCCCTGCCGCTGCCGCTCGCGCTGCTGCGGCCGGCCTGGTTCCTCGACAACCTGGCCTGGGACGTGGCACCGGCACGAGAACGCGGCGTGCTGCCCGGCTTCCTGCAGCCGCTCGATCGGCCGGTGCCGATGGTCTCGACGCTCGACGTGGGCCGCGTGGCCGCCGAGCTGCTGCAGGAGGACTGGCAGGGCCGGCGCGTGGTCGAGCTCGAGGGGCCGGCGCGCGTGACGCAGCACGAGATCGCCGCCACCTTCGCGCGCGTGCTCGACCGGCCGGTGCACGCCGAGGCCGTGCCGCGCCAGACCTGGGGCGCGCTGTTCCGCGAACAGGGCATGCGCGACCCGGTGCCGCGCATCCAGATGCTCGACGGCTTCAACGAAGGCTGGATCGCGTTCGAGGGCGACGATGCCTCGGTGCGCAAGGGGCGCGTGACGCTCGAGGACGTGGTGCGCCAGCTCGTGGCCGGTTGAGCCCGCTCAGGCGCCCGGCGCGTCCTGCATCAGCAGCCCGCGCAGCTTGCTGCGCAGCGGCGTGTCCTCGACGGCCGGCACGCCGGCCGCCTCGCGCAGCGAGATCTCGCGGCTCTCGGCGGTGTGCAGGTCGATCTCGCGCACCACCTGGCCGTCCTTGTAGACGAAGGCCACGTCGGCCAGCGCAAGCACGTCCTCGATGTCGTGCGTGATCATCAGCACCGGAATGCCCCAGGCGCGGCGCACCTCGGCGAGCTCCTCGCGCAGCTCGGCGCGCAGCATCGGGTTGAGCGCGGCGAAGGGTTCGTCGAGCAGCAGCACCTGCGGCCGGCAGGCCAGCGCGCGCGCGAGCGCCACGCGCTGCTGCTGGCCGCCCGAGAGCTTCTGCGGCCGGCTGTCGGCCAGCGCGGCCAGGCCGAAGCGATCGAGCAGCGACTGCACATTGTCGGCCTCCTCGCTCGGCAGGCGCCGGCGGCGCCAGGAGGTCAGGCCGAAGGCCACGTTCTCGCGCACCGTGAGGTGCGGGAACAGTGCGTAGTTCTGGAACAGGTAGCCCACGCGCCGCTCGGAGGCCGGCACGTCGATGCCGCCGGCGGCGTCGTAGAGCGTGCGGCCGTCGAGCCGCACATGGCCGCCCGCGGGGCGCAGCAGGCCGGCGATGGCCTGCAGGGTCAGCGACTTGCCGGCACCCGAGGGACCGTAGAGCGCGGCGAAGGGAACGTCGGTCGAGAAGCGCGCGGCCAGGTCGAAGCGGCGGCTGCCGTCGGTGACCGTGAGCTTCAGATCGACATCAATCATGGTTTGCCGAAACCATAGCGCGTGAGCACCTCCTGTGCCGCGTCGGTCGAGAGGAAATCGATGAAGTCCTTGGCGGCGGCCTTCTGCTTGCTCTCGGCCACCACGGCGATCGGGTAGGTCACGGGGCTGTTGCCGCTGGGCGAGAGCACGATCTTGACCTTGTCGCCCATCACGGCGGCGTCGGTGCGGTAGACGAAGCCGGCCTCGACCTCGCCGCGGCCCACGTAGTCGAGCACCTGGCGCACGCTGTCGGCCTGCACGAACTTGGGCTCGAGCGTGGTCCAGAGGTTGGCGGCGTCGAGCACCTGCTTGGTGTAGCGGCCGACCGGCACGGTGGCGGTCTTGCCCACGGCGATCTTCTTCACGGCCGGGCCGGCGAGGTCCTGCAGGCTCTTGACGCCCACGCCGTCCTTCGACGGCTCGATCAGCACCAGGCTGTTGCTGACGAAGTTCTTGCGCGTGTCGGTGTCGATGTGCTTCTGCTCGACGCCGCGGTTCATGGTCTCCTGGTCCGCGCTCGCAAACACGTCGACCGGCGCGCCCTGGCCGATCTGCTGCAGCAGCACGCCCGAGGCGGCGAAGTTGAAGCGCACCGTGGTGCCGGCCTTGGCGGCCTCGAACTTGGGACCGATCTCCTTGAAGGCATCGGTCAGGCTGGCCGCGGCCGACACGGTGATCTGCTGCGCGGCCGCGCCCAGCGGGATCGCGAGGGCGAGGACGGAAGCGAGGGCGAGGGACGACAAGGCGCGGATGGAACGCATGCGAAGCTCCTGGATGAATCAGCGAAGGGAAAAGAAACGGTTGGACAGCACCAGCACCGTGATCGACAGCAGCGAGGTCACGATCACCAGCAGCAGCGCGAGCTCGTCGTGGCCGGCCTGCACGGCGTCGTAGATCGCCATCGACAGGGTCTGGGTCTGTTGCGGGATCGAGCCGGCCACCATCAGCGAGGCGCCGAACTCGCCCATGGCGCGCGCGAAGGCCAGCAGCGTGCCGGCCAGGATGCCGGGCCAGGCCAGCGGCAGGGTGACGCGCAGGAACACCGAGAAGCGCGACTGGCGCAGGGTGCTGGCCGCGGCCTCGAGCGAGCGGTCGACGCCCGCGAAGGCGGCGCTGGCCGACTTGAGCACCAGCGGCAGCGCGACCACGGCCGAAGCCACCACGGCGCCATGCCAGCTGAAGATGATGGTGTAGTCGAAGTGCTCGCGCATCCAGGCGCCGAGCGGGCTGCGCCGGCCCGCCACCACCAGGATGCCGTAGCCGATGACGGTGGGCGGCAGCACCAGCGGCAGCATGAACACCGCCTCGAGCACGCTGTGGCCCCAGAAGCGCTTGCGCGCGAACAGCCAGCCCAGCGCCAGCCCGACGACCAGCGCGAGCAGCGTCGCCACGGTGGCGACCTGGATCGACAGCACCAGCGGATGCCAGTCGGTCTGCGTGATGAGCGATTGCGTCGTGTTCATGAAGATACGGCGTAATTGTTGCATGACGCGCCGGCACGGCTCGGCGATGGAACACGGGTTCCAGGTTTTATTAGGGTAAATCCAGTGTGCGCCGGGAGCACGACGGATGCATATCCCGGGCCTCCTCCATATACTGGCAGATACAGCGTCGAGGACTCTTCACCCCCAGGGCCGCGGCGCGAGATCCACCCCATGTCCCACGAGGACCAGGACCGACCGCCGACCATGCGCTCCTCCGCCCACGACACCGTTGTCCGCTCGATCTCCGGCCGGCCCGAGCTGCGCCAGGTGACGCAGGTCCAGGAATGGCGCGTCGAGCGCACGCTCGAGGGCGACGGCGGCGTGGTGCTGTCGATCGTGGCACCGGGCGGCGAGAGCCAGTCCTTCCTGGTCGGCCAGGCCGACGCGCACGACATCGGCGAGGTGCTGCGCCGCAAGGCCGCCTGGGTCGAGCGGCTCGAACACGGGGATCCGCAGCGCCGGCCATGAGGTGGCGCCACATGACGGGTGCCGAGCGCATCCTCGAGGTGCTGCTGACGCGGCGTTCGGTCTCGCCGCGCCGGCTGCAGCCGCCCGGCCCCAATCCCGAGGAACTCGACGGCCTGCTGCAGGCCGGCCTGCGCGCGCCCGACCACGGCGCGCTGCATCCCTGGCGCGTGATCGAGTTCAGGCCCGCGAGCCGCGAGGCGCTGGCCGATTGCTTCGAGCAGGAGAAGCTGCGCCGCGACCCGCTCGCGAGCCCCGCCGACCTGGGCCGCGCGCGCGAGCATGCGACCCAGCCGCCGCTGCTGCTGGCCTTCGTGGTGTCGCCGCGCGCGCGCAGCCAGGTGCCCGCGCGCGAGCAGTGGCTCAGCGCCGGCGCGGCGCTCGGCAACATCCTGAGCGCGGCGCACCAGCTCGGCTACGGCGCGATCGTGCTCAGTGGCGAGCGCTGCTTCGACGAGACGCTGGCACGCCAGCTCGGCGTGCAGCCCGGCGAGGAGCTGGTCGGCTTCATCAGCGTGGGCACGATCGCGGAGGCACCGCCGCAACCGCGCGAGACGCTGTCGCAGAACGTGTGGTCGTGCTGGCAGGGCGAGGCGCCGTGGGTGGCGTCGCCCGGCGCGCTGCCGCCGCCGCCGGAAGCCGGCTAGCGCATCCGGTCGTCGGAGCGGGTCTCGGGCAAGCGCTCGAGCCGCGCGCCGAACCAGCCCACGCGCCCGGTCTCGCGCACGTCGAAGCGCGGAACGTAGGGCTTGATGTCGAGCACCGGGGTGCCGTCCATCATGTCGTTGCCGCTGAAGTGCAGGATGCGGCCCTCCACCGCCGTGAGCCGCACGATCGACAGCCCGAGCCGGTTGGGCCGCGCGGGCGCGCGGGTGGCGAAGACGCCGTGCGAGCTGTCGTCGAGGAAGGGCACGACCTCGAGCTTCTCGTTCTCGCAGGCATGCAGCCGCGTGATCAGGATCAGGTAGTCGAAGCCCTCGATGTCGCGCAGCCCCGGCGCGAATTCGGGATGGACCTCGACACGGCCCGTCTCCTCGGGCGCGCCCGCGGTCTGGATCGGCATGCCGGTGGCCTCGGTGAAGCGGCTGCGCACCACGCCCACGGGGCGCAGCACGATCTGGTCGCGCGCTTCGGCGCTCATGGCGCGAGCAGCCGCGTGAGGGCGCGGATGTCGGCGGCCGTGGCCAGCCGCGCGGCATTCTCGATTGCGCGGTAGTGCTTGACGATCTCCTCGCCCACGGGCGTGAGCGCCGTGCCGCCGCCATGCGAACCGCCGGCGGCGGTGTTCACCGCGGGCGAGCTCAGCGCATGGTTCATCTCGTCGATCAGCATCCAGGCGCGCCGGTACGACATGCCCAGGAGCCGGGCCGCGCCCGAGATCGAGCCGGTCTCGGCCACGGCCTCGAGCACGGCGATCTTGCCGGGGCCGATGGCGATGACGTCGTCGCGGTAGACGCGCAGGCGGAACTGGACTTTGGATTTCATGGCGGACGGAAAAAGCGCGGGCGTGGGCGAGAAGGGTAAACGATGCGGCGACCGGCCCGGCCGCCGGATTACCCGATGGCGCGGACTCGCCCGTCGAAGTCGTCATGTCAGAATGAACACAGCGCCAGGGCCGGCCCACGCCGGCCCGCCATCGGATGAGGAATCGAACCATGCGCCCCCTGTCCCTCGAAGCCCCCGGCAGCACCGCGCGCCGGCTGCTCGGCATCGCAGCGATCGTCGCCCTGCTCGCGGGCTGCGCCGGCACGCCGCCCACCGCACCGGCCGCGGCCACGGGCCATGGCCCCTCGACCAGCGACGAGGCCTCGCCGGCCTTCACGGTCTCGGGGGCGGTACTGAAGCGCGCGCGCTTCGACCTCGCCGAGCTGCGCGCCATGCCCGCGACCACGCTCACGGTCGGTGCCGACACCTACACCGGCGTGAGCCTGTGGTCGCTGCTCAACGATCCCGCGGTCGGGCTGCAGGCCGATGCGCGCGTGCGCAACCCGCTGCTGTCGATGTACGTGGTGGCGATCGGCAGCGACGGCTATCGCGCGGTGGTGTCGCTGGGGGAAATCTCGCCGGAGTTCGGCAACAGGACGGCGCTCCTGGCCTATGCGCGCAACGGCACGCCGCTGGGCCGCAACGGCGCGGCGCGCCTGGTGGTGGCCGGCGACCAGAAGCCGGGCCGTTCGGTGGCGCGGCTGGCCGCGATCGAGGTGTTCGCGGCGCAGCCTTCGGCGCGCTGAGGATGAAGCCGGGACCGCGGGCCCCGGCGGGAGGTCAATGGAAGAACTTGGCCGCGCTGATCAGCGTCTTGTAGACGCCCCAGGCCAGCGGAATGCCCACCGCGGCCCAGGCCAGCACCACGACCACGGGGCTCACGGTGTCGGCACGGCCCGAGCCCTCGCCCACTTCGGAGGCCGCGGCCTTCTCGTGCGCGAGCTTCTTCTCGATGGCGAGTTCGGCATCGCTCATGAAGTGCTTGTCGGCCACCGGGCGCACCAGCAGGTTGGCGATGAAGCCGATCGCCAGCATGCCCACGAGGATGTACATGGTCTGGTTGTAGACCTGCTCGCGCGGCAGGCCCAGGCCGAGCTGGTACTCGCGCATGTAGTTCACGACCACCGGGCCGAGGATGCCGGCCGTGGCCCAGGCCGTCAGCAGGCGGCCGTGGATGGCGCCCACGAACTGGGTGCCGAACAGGTCGGCCAGGTAGGCCGGCACCGTGGAGAAGCCGCCGCCGTACATCGAGACGATGACGCAGCAGGCGCCCACGAACAAGAGCTTGCTGCCCGCGCCGGCCGACGAGGGAATGCTCGCGTAGAGCACCGCGCCGAGCACGAAGAACACGGTGTAGGTGAGCTTGCGGCCGAGCTTGTCGGACAGGCTGGCCCAGACGAAGCGCCCGCCGATGTTGAACAGCGACAGCAGCGCGGTGAAGCCGCCGGCCACGACCGCGATGGCCGCGAGCTGGGTCTTGTCGAGTTCGCCGAACTTGCCCGGCAGGTCGATCAGCGCGCCGCCGAACACTTCCTGCAGCATCGGCGAGGAGATGCCGATCACGCCGATGCCGGCGCTCACGTTCATGCACAGCACCAGCCACACGAGCCAGAACTGCGGAATGCCCCAGACCTTCTTCACGTGCACGTGGCGCTGCGTGATCATGGCGTTGCCGGCCTGCGCGGGCGGTGGCGTCCAGCCGGCCGGCTTCCAGCCCGTGGGCGGCACGCGGTAGCCGAGCGCGCCGGCCATCATGAAGACGAAGTAGCCGAGCGCCATCACGACGAAGGTCTGCATCACGCCGACGTCGTGCGCATCCGAGAAGCGCTTCATGAGGTCGACCGCGAGCGGCGAGCCGATCATCGCGCCGCCGCCGAAGCCCATGATGGCCATGCCGGTGGCCATGCCGCGGCGGTCGGGGAACCACTTGATCAGCGTGCTGACCGGCGAGATATAGCCCAGGCCCAGCCCGATGCCGCCGATGACGCCCGAGCCGAGGATCATGAGCCAGAACTGGTGCAGGTGGATGCCCAGCGCCGACAGCAGCATGCCGCCGCACCAGCACACGGCCGACACCACGCCGGCCTTGCGCGGACCCGCGCGTTCGAGCCAGCCGCCCCACAGGGCCGCCGAGCAGCCGAGGAAGACGAAGAACAGGGTGTACATCCAGCCCAGCGTGGCCACGCGCCAGTCGCAGTGGGTGGCGAACAGCTCGGCGAAGAAGCTCATCTCGCGCGCGCAGGCCTGGGCGCCGGTGCCGGCGGTGGCAAGCGCCTTCGACAGCGGCAGCCAGAACACCGAGAAGCCATAGGCCATGCCGATGCACAGGTGGATGGCCAGCGCTGCAGGCGGTACCAGCCAACGGTTGTAGCCGGGGCCGGCGATGATGCGTTCCTTGTCGAGGAAGCCGGGCGCGGCGCCCGAGCCTTGGATGCGATCTCCCTCGAGAACGCCTGCAGTTGAACCTGCCATATCACTCCTAAATTGCCGGATCTGGAAAAACGGACTGTTGAAAATTTCCGGCGGCGGAGTGTGGGCGGCACGGCCATGCGCCGTCAAATTCGATCGGCGCATGGGCCGATTCAAGAACTAAATGGCGACCGCCATCCGCACTATTCGCCCAGCGTGCCGCTGTGCAGCGCGGCCTGGGCGAGCCACTCGGGCGTCTGCAGGAAGGCCAGCGCGGCCTCGAGGGCGCGCGAGGCGCGCACGCCGTCCTGGGTCATGAAGCCGATGGGGGTGCGAATCTCGGGCGCCACCAGCGGCAGGGCCTCGAGCTCGCGGTAGCTGCGCACGGCCGCGACCATGGCGCCGGGCAGCACGCTGCTGACCTTGCCCGCGGTGACGGCGAGCACGAGCGCGAGCACGGAGTTGGTCTCGATGGCCGGCGCCACGACGGTGCCGACGGCCTCGCGCAGCGCCTGGTCGACGATGGCGCGGTTGTGCATGTCGGGCGTGAGCAGGCACAGCGGCAGCTTGGCGGCATCGGCCCAGGCCAGGGGCTTGCCGATGCGCAACTGGTCGTCGGAGGGCACGGCGGCGCGGCGCAGCAGGAAGTAATGTTCGACGCTCTGCGGCCAGGCGGTGAGCTTGATGCCGGGCATGTGCATGCGCTCGGTGTAGCCGAGCGCAAGATCGACCGAGAGGCTCTCGAGGCCGGTCTCGAGTTCCTGCGAACTCATGGAGATGACGCCGGGCACGATGCCCGGATGGCGCTGGTGCAGCATGGCCGCGAAGCGCGAGAGCATGGGTATCGCCGTGGGCACGGCCGCCATGCGCAGGCTGCCGCGCGGTTCTCCGGCCTCGCTGCGCAATTCCTGCAGCAGCACTTCGTTGTCGCGCAGCATGCGTTGCGCGGTGGCGAGCACGCGTTCTCCCTCGTGCGTGAGGCCGACATAGACGCGGGCGCGCTTGACGATGACGACGCCGAATTCGGACTCGAGCGCGCGCAGGGCATTCGACAGCGCGGGCTGGGTGATGTGGCAGGCGGCGGCGGCGCGGCCGAAATGCTTGTGTTCGCTGAGGGCTACGAGGTAGCGCATGGAGGCGAGGAGGTTCATCCCGCTGTCCTTGCTTCGAGGCGCTGTTCTTCGGGGCGCGGCGGTGGTGCGAGCGGTTCAACCACGATTGCGTCCCGGCTCACGTCGATGGGGTACTCCCCGCAGCGAAATAAAGGAGGAGCCCGATGGGCGGGGGACATTCGCGGAGGGGAGTACCCCTTCGGCGTGAGCCCACCCCCGCCCACAACTGATCGACCCCCCGAATCCCATCCTAGGTACTCTTGCTGACCGTGATGGTCGGAAACTTGCCCGAGAAATCCTTGGCCTTCTCGGCAATGCCCACCGCCACCTGCAATGCCACGGCACGGTAGAGCCCCGCGATCTCGCCCTCGGGATCGGCCACCACCGTGGGCTTGCCGCTGTCGGCCTGCAGCCGGATGTCGATCGACAGGGGCAGCGCGCCCAGGTAGGCCATGCCGTCCTGTTCGGCCAGCTTCCTGCCGCCATCGGCGCCGAAGATGTGCTCGACGTGGCCGCAGTTCGAGCACACGTGCACCGCCATGTTCTCGACCAGGCCGAGGATCGGCACGCCGACCTTCTCGAACATCTTGATGCCCTTCTTCGCGTCGAGCAGCGCGATGTCCTGCGGCGTGGTCACGATCACCGCGCCGGTCATCGGCACGCGCTGGCTCAGCGTGAGCTGGATGTCGCCGGTGCCCGGGGGCATGTCGACGATCAGGTAGTCGAGGTCCTTCCAGTTGGTCTGGCGCAGCAGCTGCTCGAGCGCCTGCGTGGCCATCGGGCCGCGCCAGATCATGGCCTGGTCGGCGTCGACCAGGAAGCCGATCGACATCACCTGCACGCCGTGGTTCTCCAGCGGCTCCATGGTCTTGTTATCGGTGCTCTCGGGGCGGCCCTCGATGCCCATCATCATCGGCTGGCTCGGGCCGTAGATGTCGGCGTCGAGCAGGCCCACGCGCGCGCCCTCGGCCGCCAGCGCCAGCGCCAGGTTGGCCGCGGTGGTGCTCTTGCCCACGCCGCCCTTGCCCGAGGCCACGGCCACGATGTTCTTCACGTTGGGCATCAGCTGCACGCCGCGCTGCACCGCATGGCTGATGACCCTGGTCGTGATGTTGACCGACACGTTGTCCACGCCCGGCACCGTCTTGGCCGCGGCCACCAGCGCCTTGCGCAGCGCCGCGTGCTGGCTCTTCGCGGGATAGCCGAGCTCGATGTCGAAGGACACGTCGCCCTCCGAGATCTGCAGGTTCTTGAGCGCGCGGGTGGACACGAAGTCCTTGCCGGTGTTGGGGTCTGCGACGCTCTTGAGCGCGTTCGAGACTGCCTCGGGGGTGATGGCCATTGATCTAACTCCTGGAAGGCGGGTAGTCTAGTGCGCCCCACCCGGGGCGACCTCCAACGCCTCGAATAACCGAAAAATGCCAGAGACAAGCCCCCCGACGACCGGCCTGCTGCTCACCGGCGGCGGCGCCCGCGCCGCCTACCAGGTGGGGGTGCTGCAAGCCATCGCCGAGATCCGGCGCGTGGCCGGCGCCGCGGGTGGCGGCAACCCCTTCCCGGTCATCACCGGCACCTCGGCCGGCGCCATCAACGCGGCCGTGCTGGCCTGCGGCGCCGACGACTTCGACGCCGTGGTGGCCCACATCGCGCAGTTCTGGGGCGAGTTTCGCGCCGGCCAGGTCTATCGCGCCGATTCGCTCTCGGTCATCGGCAGCGGCGCGCGCTGGCGCATGCTGCTGGGCCTGGGGCGCTTCGCGGCCAACTGGATGCGCGTGAAGCCGCGCTCCCTGCTCGACAACACGCCGCTGTCGCAGATGCTCGAGCGCATGGTGCCGCTGGACCGCCTGCCCAAGCTGATGCAGCAGGGCCACCTGCGGGCGCTGGCGGTCACGGCCTCGAGCTACAGCTCGGGCGAGCACGTGACCTTCTTCGAATCGGGCACGCCGATGGAACCCTGGGTGCGCTCGCAGCGGCTGTCGGTGGGCTGCCGCATCTCGCACGCCCACCTGCTGGCCTCGGCCGCGATCCCCTTCGTGTTCCCGGCCACGGCGCTGCCGATGGAAGGCCACACCGAGTACTTCGGCGACGGCTCGATGCGCCAGTCGGCCCCGATCGCCGCGGCCATCCACCTGGGCGCGCAGCGCATCGTGGTGATCGGCGCGGGCCGCATGCACGAGCCGCGCGAGGCGCCCGCGCCCAACACCCACAGCGGCTACCCGACCATGGCGCAGATCGCGGGCCATGCGCTGTCGAGCATCTTCCTCGACGCGCTGGCGGTCGACATCGAGCGCCTGCGCCGCATCAACCACACGCTGGGCCTGATCCCCGAGGAGGCGCGCGCCGAGAGCGCGCTGCGACCGATCGACCTGCTGGTGATCTCGCCCTCGGAACGCCTCGACGTGATCGCCGCGCGCCACGTCGACGCCCTGCCCGGCGCCGTGCGCCACCTGCTCGGCGGCTCGCAGGTCGCGGCCGACGTCAAGGGCGGTGCGCTCGCGAGCTATCTGCTGTTCGAGTCGGGCTACACGCGCGAACTGATGGCGCTCGGGCATGCCGACGCGATGAAGCAGCGCGAGGAGGTGCTGCGCTTCTTCGGCTGGGAGGAGGCGCTGCAGCCGCAATCGACGGCGGCCTGAGCGCCGACCGTTCAACCCGCGTCGGAAATCCCGAGCTCCGAGCACACCCGCCCGAGCAGCGCCTTGAGCTGCGCCACCTCGGCCTCGAGCCGCGCCACGTTGGCCTTGAGCGCCGCCACCTCGCCCAGCGAGACATCGTGCGCGGCGCGCGGCGCCTCGTAGCCGCCCGCGGACGCCGGCTCCTCGGCCGGCGTGCCGCTCAGCAGGTGCGCCCAGCGGCTCTCGCGCGCGCCGGGCAGGCGTGCGAGCTTCACCACCAGCGCGCCTGCCGAACGCTCGGACAGCTCGTCGAGGAAGCCCTCGACCGAGGAGATGTCGGCGAAGTTGTGCATGCGGTCGCAGGCGATGCGCAGCTCGCCCGCGGTCTGCGGGCCGCGCAGCATCAGCACCGTGAGCAGGATCACCGACTGCGAGGGAATGCGCAGCACGCGGTCGATGTTGTGCTCGTAGCGCCAGGCGCGGCCGCCGCTGGTCTCGGCCACCAGGCTGTAGCCCTTGAGGCTGTCGATCGCGGCCTGCACCTGCGACTCGCTGAGCTCGAGCACCGGGTTGCGGCTCGTCTTCTGGTTGCAGCCCGACACCAGCGCGTTGAGCGTCAGCGGATAGCTGTCGGGCACGGTGCGCTGCTTTTCGGCCAGCACGCCGAGGACGCGGGTTTCGACAAGGGACAGGACGGGCAGCGCAGTGGTCATGGCTCGGCGGGAAAACGAAGGGGAACGGGATTCAGGGCGAAACGACCGCGAGTATGGGCCCGAGCTCGCGCACGAAGTCGCTGCGCCCGAGCGCGGTCGAATGCAGGGCCGAGACGGTGCCGTCGAGATAGAGCGCGTCGCGGCAATGCAGCACGTCGCGGAAGTAGAGCGCGAACTCGTGGAAGTTCACGGGCGTCTCGCTGAGCACGAAGATCGCCGTGTGGCCCGACACGCCGACGCCGTTGCGGATCTTGCGCGAGGGCGAGTCGACGATGAACGAGCGATGCACCGCGCCATGGCGCAGCAGCAGCGGGCCCGACTGGGTGGCGATCGACAGGCCGCGCAGCCGCGGCGCGAGCGCCGGGTATTCCGACGACTCGATCACGCGCGGCCCCTCGTCCGAGACCAGGAACACGCCGTTGGGCCGGAGGAAGAAATTGCCGGCGCCGGCCTCGAGGTTGAGCGGCGACTCCTCGCGGCCCTCGCGCACCAGGAGGCCCACGGGCGCGAAGTCGGCGTGGTACATGCCGGCATTCACCGCGAAGTCGAGCCGGCGCCCGCGCTCGGCCAGCCAGGCCTGCAGCCGGTCGAAGCGCTTGAAGGCGGTGCCGCTGTCGTCGTTGAGGAACAGCGAGAGCCGGTCCTTGCGCAGGTCGACGCGCACCACCGTGTAGCGCGCCGGCTCGGCGCGCGCCGACGCGGCCAGGCCCAGCACGAGCCCCGCCACCAGCATCGACAGCCACAGCAGGCGCCTGGGCATCGGGATCGTCGCCGGTGCGCGTGCCTCAGGCGTTCTGGATGCGCGCCACCAGCGCCTTCGTGAAGGCTCCGGTGCCGGCGCTGCCGCCCAGGTCGCCGGTGCGCACCTGGTCGATGTTGAGCGTGTCGTCGATGGCCTGGCGCAGGCGCGTGGCGAGCTCGGGCAGCTTGCAGTGATCGAGCATCAGCGCGGCCGCCAGCATCAGCGCGATCGGGTTCGCGATGCCCTTGCCCGCGATGTCGGGCGCCGAGCCGTGCACCGCCTCGAAGATCGCCGCGTTGGTGCCGATGTTGGCGCCGGGCGCCATGCCCAGGCCGCCGACCAGGCCCGCCACCAGGTCCGACAGGATGTCGCCGAACAGGTTGGTGGTGACCAGCATGTCGAACTGCCAGGGGTTGAGCACCAGCTTCATCGCGCAGGCGTCGATGATGACCGTGTCGAGCTCGAACTGGCCCTTGTACTTCTTCTCGTAGAGGTCGAGGCCGGTCTCGAGGAAGATGCCCGTGAGCGCCTTCATGATGTTGGCCTTGTGCACGATCGTGACCTTCTTGCGGCCGGTGGCCACGGCGGTCTGGAACGCGTACTCGAGGATGCGGCGGCTGCCCTGGCGCGTGTTGATGCCGGTGGCCATGGCCACGGCATGCGGGTCGCCGTCGATCGGCACGTAGTGCTCGTGGCCGATGTACAGGCCCTCGAGGTTCTCGCGCACCACCATCAGGTCGATCTTGTCGAAGCGCCCGCCCGGGATGATGGTGCGCGCCGGGCGCAGGTTGGCGTAGAGCTCGAACTCCTCGCGCAGCCGCACGTTCGACGAGCGGTAGCCGCCGCCCGAGGGCGTCTCGAGCGGGCCCTTGAGCGCGAGCCGGGTGCGGCGGATGCTGTCGAGCGTGGCCGCGGGCAGCGGATCGCCCGAGGCCTTGACGCCGCCCAGGCCGGCGATCTGGCGGTCCCATTCGAAGGGCGCTTTCAGCGCGTCGAGCGCGGCCAGCGTGGCGTCGACGATCTCGGGGCCGATGCCGTCGCCGGGGATCAGGGTTGCGGGAATGGGGGTGGTCATGAAGGGCGCCCTTGGTCGAGGAATGGGGAGTCGCGGCCGCCGGGGCGCGCGGAGGCCGAAGAATAACGCCGGGCCCATGGCACCGCCTTGACGAGGCCCGGCGCCGCGAGGGTCATTCGCGGGCCAGCCAGGCCAACGCCTCCTCGCGGCTGTCGAGGAAACGGCAGTAGCGGCCCTGGCGGGCCTCGCGCAGGTATTCGGCGAAGCGCTCGCCATGCTCGGCCGCGGGCGACACCACCACGGCCGCGCGCAGGCGGTAGGTCTGCAGCTTCTCGAGGAATTCGCCCGCGAAGCGGGTGCGCAGCGCGAAGAAGGCCGGCGGCAGCACGGCCTCGTCGAGCAGCAGGCGGTCGGTGTCGTGCTCGAAGCAGGCGCCGACCACGTCGGTGGCCTCGCGGGCGTCGGTCAGCGGATGGGTCCACTCGACGATGCGCGCCGGGCCGTGGACGAGCAGCGCGTGTCGGGCGGGCGGAAATTCGGGGTCGTCAAGCTGCGGCATGGGGTCGATGCTGCCATCGAACCCGCCGGAACGCGGCGCCACCTAAAATGCCCGGTTCTCCCGCTGCGTCGCTTCCGACGCTCCCGCAACTCCGAAAGCGCCTCCCCCGATGTCCGCCCCGCGCAAGCTCTTCGTCACCACCGCCCTGCCGTACGCCAACGGCAAGTTCCACATCGGCCACATGATGGAGTACATCCAGGCCGACATCTGGGTGCGGAACCAGCGAATGAACGGTGCCGACGTCAACTTCGTCTGCGCCGACGACGCGCACGGCGCGGCGATCACCATCGCGGCCGACAAGGCCGGCGTGACGCCGCAGGCCTTCGTGGCCGAGATCGCCGCGGGCCGCAAGCAGTACCTCGACGGCTACCACATCGCCTTCGACAACTGGCACTCGACCGACGGCCCCGAGAACCACCAGCTGGCGCAGGACATCTACCGCGACCTGCGCGCCAACGGCCTGATCAGCACCAAGAGCGTCGAACAGTTCTACGACCCCGAGAAGGGCATGTTCCTGGCCGACCGCTTCATCAAGGGCGAGTGCCCGAACTGCCACTCGAAGGACCAGTACGGCGACAACTGCGAGGTCTGCGGCGCGGTCTACGCGCCCACCGAGCTGATCAACCCTTACTCGGCGCTCTCGGGCGCCAAGCCCGAGCTGCGCAGCTCCGAGCACTTCTTCTTCAAGCTGTCGGACCCGCGCTGCGAGGCCTACCTCAAGGAATGGACCGCCGCGCCCGGCCACGTGCAGCCCGAGGTGCAGAACAAGATCCGCGAGTGGCTCTACAAGGACGACGAGGGCAAGGGCGGCCTCGGCGACTGGGACATCAGCCGCGACGCACCCTACTTCGGCATCGAGATCCCCGATGCGCCGGGCAAGTACTTCTACGTCTGGCTCGACGCACCCGTGGGCTACCTGGCCTCGCTCAAGAACCTGCTCGACAAGCGCTGCATCGAACTGGGCGGCGACGGCATCTCGTACACCGAGTACATGGCCGATCCCGAGCTCGAGCAGGTGCACTTCATCGGCAAGGACATCATCACCTTCCACACGCTGTTCTGGCCCGCGATGCTGCACTTCAGCGGCCGCAAGGCGCCCGACGCGGTCTACGTGCACGGCCACCTGACGGTCAGCGGCGAGAAGATGAGCAAGAGCCGCGGCACCGGCATCGACCCGCTCAGGTACCTGTCGCTCGGCCTCAACGCCGAATGGCTGCGCTACTACATCGCGGCCAAGCTCAACGGCCGCAACGAGGACATCGACTTCAACCCCGAGGACTTCGTCGCGCGCGTCAACAGCGACCTGGTGGGCAAGTACATCAACATCGCGAGCCGCGCGGCCGGCTTCATCGGCAAGCGCTTCGGCGGCAAGCTGGGCGAGGTGTCGGCCGATGGCGACGCGCTGCTGTTCGCGCTGCGCGAGGCGGCCGGCCAGGTCCATGCGCTCTACGACGGCCGCGACTATGCGCGCGCGCTGCGCGAGGTGATGGCGCTGGCCGACAAGGTCAACGAGTACGTCGACCAGAACAAGCCCTGGGAACTGGCCAAGAAGGAAGGCGCCGAGGCGCGGCTGCACGACGTGTGCACGGTCTGCATCGAGGCCTTCCGCCTGCTCACGCTGTACCTCAAGCCGGTGCTGCCGGCGCTGGCCGCGAACGTCGAGGCCTTCCTCAAGATCGCGCCGCTCGAGTGGGCCGACGCCGCGCAGGCGCTGCCCGCGGGCCATGCGATCGGCGAGTACAAGCACCTGATGCAGCGTGCCGACGCCAAGGTGGTCGACCAGCTGTTCGACGCGCCCGAGCCGGTGGCCGCTCCCGCCGCCGCACCTGCGGCCGATGCGCTGCCCGGCGGCGAGGCCATCGCGCCCACCATCGGCATCGACGACTTCGTGAAGATCGACTTGCGCATCGCGAAGATCGTGGCCTGCGAGAAGGTCGAAGGCTCGACCAAGCTGCTGCGCCTCACGCTCGACGCCGGCGAAGGCAAGACGCGCAACGTGTTCAGCGGCATCGCCTCGGCCTATCAGCCCGAGCAGCTCGTGGGCAAGCTCACGGTGCTGGTCGCGAACCTCGCGCCGCGCAAGATGAAGTTCGGCGTCAGCGAAGGCATGGTGCTCGCCGCCAGCCACGCCGACGAGAAGGCCCAGCCGGGCATCCACGTGCTCGAGCCCTGGCCCGGCGCCACGCCCGGCATGCGCGTGCGCTGAATCCCGCGTTCTTCCGAAGAGGTCCCGCCATGACGACACCGCTGCCGATGTTCTTTCGCGCCACCCTCGCGGCGGCGCTGCTGGCCGTGCTCGGCGGCTGCGCGGTGGTCTCGGTGGCGAGCACCGCGGTCAGCGTGACCGCGGGCGCCGTGGGCCTCGCGGCCGACGCGGCGATCGGCACCGCGCGCATCACCGGCAAGGCGGTGGGCGCGGCGGCCGATGCGGTGATTCCCGACGGCGACAAGTAAGCGAGCAGGCGCGGCGTTCGGGCCTATGCGGCCTGCGCGCCCACCAGCCGCGCCATCTGCACCTTGCTCGTGACGCCCAGCTTGGCATAGACCTGCCGCAGGTGATGGCGCACCGTGGCCGGCGAACTGCCGAGCGTGCGCGCCACCATCTTGTAGCTCTGCCCCTGCGCGAACAGCCGCGCCACCTCGGCCTCGCGGCGGCTCAGCAGCGTGAGGGCAGCCGGTGCCGGCACCGGCGCCTCGTGCAATCCCAGCCCCTGCACCAGCACCAGGTGCGGCATCAGCAGCTCGACCAGCGCCTGCGCGCGCGCCCCGAGGCCGGCCGCCTCGCGGCTGTAGAGCGACAGGTGCATCCACCACGGCGAACCGGGCGCGGGCACGATCACGCTGAGCGCCTGGCCGATGCCATGGTCGGCCGCGAAGGCGCGCATCGAGGCCACGGGCGGCAGCTCGTGCGCGGCCAGCGCGACGCCATGGCCGGGCTGCGCCATGGCCGCCGGCACCACGGGATCGATGTGCCGCACGCGGCACCAGTCGTTCACGAAACCGGGCGCCAGGCCGCGCGTGTGGCCGCCCTGCGGCCGCAGGGTGCCAGCCTCGAACAGCGAGCGGCCGAACCAGGCGCCGTCGAAGGCGATGTGGCGCGCCAGCCAGTCGAGCAGCGCGCCCGCGCCCAGCCGCTCGGGCTCGGCCGCCAGCGGATAGAGGCCGAGCAGCATCGCACCGAGCTGCTCGGCGGGAACGCCCGACATCGACGGAAAAGCCTGCTGCGCCATGCGGCGCGATCTTAGGCGTGCCCCGTGCGCCTGGGGCACGGAGATTCCCGCATCGTTCATCTGAACGACTGCCGCGACGGGCCACGCCCACCTACGCTGCGGGCGGCCTTTCACTCCAACGAAGACACAGGACCCCGCCATGCATCTCGCCGACTACAGCCGCCTCGACGCCACCGCGCTCGCCGACGCCATCCGCCGCAAGGAGACCACCGCCGCCGAGGCGCAGCGCTGCGCGCGCGAGGCCGCGGCCGCGCTGAATCCGCAACTCAACGCCATCATCGAGCTGTTCGACGCGCCGCTCGCGCACGAGGCGCAGGGTCCGTTCGGCGGCGTGCCCTTCCTCATCAAGGACCTGGTGCTGCAGGCCGAGGGCGTGCGCTGCCAGGCCGGCAGCCGGCTGTTCGGAGCGGGCCTGCCCGCGCCGGCCGACAGCGCGCTGATGGCGCGCTTCCGCCGCGCGGGCTTCGCCACGCTGGGGCGCACGCACACGCCCGAGTTCGGCTTCAACGCCACCACCGAGAGCGCCTTCGGCGGCGCCACGCGCAACCCCTGGAACCCGGCGCACAGCACGGGCGGCTCCAGCGGCGGCTCGGCCGCGGCGGTGGCCGCGGGCATCGTGCCGGTCGCGCATGCCAACGACGGCGGCGGCTCGATCCGCATCCCGGCCGCGGCCTGCGGCCTGGTCGGGCTCAAGCCCAGCCGCGGCCGCGTCAGCGCGGGCCCGGGCTACGGCCTGCCGCTGATGGGGCTGGGCATCGAGGGCGTGGTGTGCCGCACGGTGCGCGATGCCGCCGGCGCGCTCGACGCGATGCACGGCCCCGAGCTCGGCGATCCCTTCCTGATGGCGCCGCCCGCGCAGCCCTATGCGCAGGCCATCGGCACGCCGCCGCGCCGGCTGCGCATCGCGGTCACGACGCAGTTCCCGGGCACGCAGCCGGCCGCGCGCGCCTGCGTCGAGGCGGTCGAGGCCACGGCGGCGGTGCTCGCCGACCAGGGCCACGTCGTGGAATGGGACACGCCCGCCTATGCGCACGAGGCCTTCCTCGCGGCCACGCGCACCTTCTGGTCCTCGTTCCTCGCGGCCGGCGTGGCGGGGGTGGCGCAGGCGCTGCAGATCACCGTCGACCAGGCGCTGGCCCAGGTGCAGGCCTGCACGCGCGCCACCGCCGAGCACGGGCTGCGGCTGAGCGCGCTCGACCTGGAACTGGCGCTGATGCAGATGAACGCGGTGTCGCGCGAGGTCGCGCCCTTCTTCGCGCGGCACGACATCCTGCTCTCGCCCACGATGCGCACCCCGCCGGTGGCGCTGGGCGTGCTCGACCAGGACGATGCCGCGCGCGATGCGCAGGGCTTCTTCGACCACCTGTTCGACTACGCCGCCTGCACCCCGCTGGCCAACCTCACGGGCCAGCCCGCGATCTCGCTGCCGCTGGCGATGGCCGGCGACCTGCCGATCGGCGTGCAGTGCATGGCGCCGATGGGCGACGAGGCCACGCTGCTGCAACTCGCGGCGCAGCTCGAGCAGGCGATGCCCTGGAGCGCGCGGCGGCCGGCGCTGCACGCGGCGGCCTGAGTTCTCACCAGCGCACGTTGATCCCCGCGCTCGCCTGCACCGAGGCGCGCGAGCGCAGGTTGCCGCCGAGCGCGAAGCGGCGGCCCAGTTCGCCGTAGACGCTGACCGCGGGCCCGAGGCGCCACGAGAAGCCGCCCGCGAGCTCGGCCGAGGTGCCGCTCGCGCCGCTCGCGATGTCGGTGGAGGCAGCCGGCCCCGCGAAGCGCGCGATATCGTGGCCGGCCGAGGTCTTGTAGACATTGAGCCGGCCATAGGGCTCGACCACGCCATCGCCCGCGGCGATGCGGCCTTTCAGGCGCAGGCCGGCGCGCAGCAGCCAGCCGTTGGCGCTGTCCTGCGACACCGTCGCGGCGGGGATCAGCGCCTCGTCGATCGAGCGGCTCTGGTGGATCAGCTGCAGCTGCGGCTCGAGCGCCCAGCCGGCGCCGAGCTCGAAGGGCTGGCCGATCTCCACCGAGGCCACGGTGCTGCGGCCCTTGCCCTCGACCGGCAGCGCGGCCAGCGGACGGGCCGTGTAGTCGTGGCGGCCGAACTGCAGCACCACGTCGGCATAGAAGCCCGCGGCATTCGCATAGGTGGCGTAGCCGCCGAGGTAGCGGCTGCGCAGGTCGGTGCGGCCGATGGCGCCCCACAGGCCGCTCGCGAAGCCCTGCACGTCGGCCTTGCCCTCGAGCTGGCCCACGTAGACGCCGGCGCGCCAACCGGCGCCGGCCCAGAGGTCGGTGCCGGCCTGGAAACCGCCCAGGTGCATCTCGCTGCGCGGGTCGACCGCGCCGCGCTGCGCCAGCGTCGGATCGGCCACGATGACGCGGCCCCAGGCGCGGCGCAGGGGCGGGCCGTCGCCGGCGGCCGGCAGCGCGCCGCTGCGCTGGTGCAGGTTCGACAGCATCGTGAGGTCGCTCTCGCGCAGTTGCGCGGGCAGCGCGGCGAGCATCGGCACCTGCACGCGGTAGGCCGGGCGCTCGACCGGCGCGGGGGCCGGCGGCAGCGTCGGCGGGGGCGCGGGCGGCGGCTCGGCGCTGCCGCCGCCGGACGAAGGCGGCGCGGGGGGCGGAGGGGGCGGCGGCGGAGGTGGCGGCGTCACCCCCACGCTCGAGCGCAGGTACCAGTTCTCGCCGAGCCCCTGCGCATCGGCCGCGTGCAGCCGGTATTCGAAGGCGCCCGCGTCCACGTGGCCGCCCACGAGCGCGAAGGCATCGCGCGTGGTCTGCGCGGTGGTGGTGGCGCCATTGATCGCGCTCACGACCTCGATGCCGTCGCCGGTGGTCAGCGCGCCCAGGCCGCCGAGGTTGACGATCTGCACCTGGGTGCGGCCCGTGACGCTGGCGGCGGCATTGGCGCGCAGGCCGGTCGCGGTGGCGCTCACGGTGCCGGCCTTCAGGGCGAGGGTCTCCTCGCGGACGCCGCCGTCGATCACCAGCCGGTCGCTGAGGCTGCCGCTGTCGCCGAGCCGGGTGCCCAGGCGCAAGGTGCCGTCCTGCCCCACATAGGGACCGCGCACGGTCAGCCGCGTGCCGGGCTCGGTGCCGACCAGCGACACCGTGCCCGCCACCGTGAGGCCCGCCACGGTCTGGTCGTGGCCCGCGAGGTCGAGCGTGCCGCCGCGGCGCACGTCGTGGTGCGAGGCCTCGCTGAAGGTGTTGGCGCGGCCCGCGCGCAGCACGCCCTCGTCGACCGCGGTGACGCCGCCGTGGTCGTTGCGGCCCGCGAGCACCAGCGTGCCGGGGCCGGTCTTGAGGATGCCGCCCGGGCCCTCGATGCCCACGTTGAAGGTGGCGGTGACGCCCGCGTCGACGCGCACCGGCGCCTCGTCCAGCTGCGGCACCAGCCGCCCGGGCAGCGAGCCCTCGGCATGCGAGCCCTCTTCGAGCCGGTAGCCGTCGCTGCGGAACTGCATGCCCTTGAAGTCGAACAGGCCGTCGATGGTGACCGCGCCCGCGCGGCCCTGGAAGATCGCCATGTTGCCGTTCCAGGCCTCCGCGTTGCGTCCCGCGATGTCGGTCCATTGCGGCTCGAGGTAGCGCCAGCTGCCATCGCCGCCCGCGACCACGCCGTCGCCGGCCGTGCCGCCGCCGTCCCAGAACTGGTTGGTGCCGACCGCGCCGCCGCTGACCTCCAGCTCCACCGTCGAGCCGCGCACATGCACCGCGTGCGTGAAGCCCGTGGGCATGGCGCCGAGCTCGAGGCCGTTGTCGGCGATGCTGCCGTCGACCCGCATCAGGGTCTGCACGCCGTTGCCGTAGCCCACGCGCTCGCTGACGTCGAGGCTGCCGTCGAGCGTGAGGTTGCCGGCCACGGTGACGAGGTCGCCGGCGCCCGGCACGCCCGGCGTGCCGAGGTCGTAGTGCAGCCGGCTGCCGGGATCGAGTGTCAGGTCGCCGAGCACGGCGAAGGTGCCCACGCCGCCGTCGCCGGGCGCCAGCGTGCCGCCCGCGCGCACCGTGGCCGCCTTCACCTGCCCGAGGCCGCCCAGGGTGGCGCCACTCGCCACCTCGACCGTGCTGCGCGGCAGCGCGCCGTTGACCAGCAGCGTGCCGCCGAGCACGCGCGTGCGGCCGTCGGTGTCGTGCGCGCCGCCGAGCGCCAGGGTGCCGGCGTTCTCCTTGTCGATCGCGATGCTGCCGCCGATGGCGCCGTCGTAGGCCACGCGGCCCGGGCCGCGGTCGAACACCACGCGGCCGAAGCCCGAGAGGTTGCCCGTGATGGAGCCCGCGTTCGCGCCGTCGCCCACGCGCAGCGTGCTGCCCAGCACGATGTCGCCGCCCTGGGTGTTGTCGCCGGTCAGCGTGACCGGGCTCGAGACCTCGAGCCGGCCCGGGCCGGAGATCGCCGCGCCCAGCACCAGCGGCGCCGTGCCGGCGCGCGAGATGGCCAGCGTCGAGCCCGGCGTGGCGAGCACGATGCGCTCGGCCACCAGCGCATCGACCGGGGTCTCGCCGATCACCAGCACATGGCCGTCGGCCGTGCCCGCCTGCCCGAGCTGCAGCGTGCCCGCGCTCACGCGCGCGCCCTCGTCGAGCTGCATCATCCCGGTGCCGCTGCGGCCGATCTGCAGCTCGCCGGCGACGTTGAGCGCGCTGCCCGCGCCGCTCAGCGACACCGTGTTCTCGGTGCCTCCGCCGCCCTGCGAGACGAAGCGCGCGGCATTCACGATGCCGCCGCCGCCGATGCGCAGCAGGGTCTGCACGTCGCGGCCGTCGCTGCTGCCGAGGTTGAACAGGCCCGTGTCGAGCCGGCCCGCGCCCTCCACCACCATCAGCGTGCCGTTGGAGGCATCGACCGAGGCCGCGCTGGCCGGGCCCGAGACGATGCCGACGACGGTGCCCGGCACGAGGCTCACGGTCACGGCCGTGCCGGCGCCGGGCACGCCCGCGCTCCAGTTGGCGGCGTTGAACCAGTCGGCGCGCGCCATGTCGGCATAGGGCGGCGCGGAGGTCCACGCGCTCTGCGCGAAGGCGCGCGGCAAGGCGGATGCGCACACCAGGCCGGCGACGGCGGCGGCGGCGGCGATCAGGGTCGGCGTGAAGACGGCACGCGGCCGGGAAGCAGGTGTCATGGCGAGGAGGCGCAAAGGGGTGGAACGACCCGTGCGCACGAGGCCTGGCGGGCCTGTGCGATGCGCAGCGGGGGCTGCGTTCGAATCTAGGAAAACGGGGCGCGCGGCGCGCCCCATAAAGATGGCGGTTCCTACGCCAGCGGCAGCCGCAGCACCACGCGCGTGCCGGGCTCGGCCTTCTCGATGCGCAGTTCGACGCCGGCCTGCGCGGCGCGCTGGCGCATCGAGCGCAGGCCGTTGCCGCGCGCCTCGCCGAGGCCGCAGCCGTCGTCGCGCAGCACGATCTCGATGGCATCGCCACCGACCGTCGTGCTGACCGCCGCGCTGACCGCGAGCACGCGTGCGCGCGCATGCTGCAGCACGTTCGAGATCGCCTCCAGCAGCATGTACTGCAGGTGCCGCGTGGCCTCGTCGGAATCGCAGCGCCAGCGCGGCAGGTTCGCCACCGACCAGTCGAGCGCGAGCCCCGCGGCCTCGATGCGCGGCTGCAGCCGGAAGCGCATGCTCGCGAGCAGCGCGTTGGCGTCGCCGGCCGGCAGGTTGATGGCATCGATCGACAGCCGCAGCTGGTCGAGCGATTCGCGCAGGGTCTGCATCACCTCCGACTTGGTGGCCACGCCGCGCTCGAGCTGCAGCATGGCGGTGATCAGGTGCGCGCCGGCGCCGTCGTGCATGTCGCGCAGGATGCGGGCGCGCTCGGCCGCCACCGCGCTCGCATGCTCGAGCCGGCGCAGCTCGGCATGCTTGTCGGCCAGCTCGGATTCGCGCAGGCGGATGCGGTCCTCGAGCGACAGGTGCAGCTGGCGCAGTTCCTCGCGCGTGCGCTGGAAGCGGATGCCCACGATGGCGAGGATCGCGAGGCTCACCAGCACGGCCGCGAACTTGGTCCAGCCGGCCTCGTCGAAGCGCTCGACCAGGAGCCGCGCGATCACGCTGTCGCGCACCAGCGCGACCCAGCCCGCGACCAGGATCAGCAGCATCCAGGCGCGCTCGCCGGCCCGCTGGCGCCAGGTCTCCCAGCCCAGCCGCAGCGACAGCGCGAGCCAGCCGGCCACCAGCAGCAGGATCCAGCCGAGCACCCAGTTCTGCGTCTGCTGCAGCGTGCCGAGCGCCAGCGCCACCGGGCCCAGGCCCAGCACGCCCCAGACCAGCCATTGCTCGCGCCGCGGCCGGCCGTGCCAGACCTCCCGGATCACGAGGTAGGTCGCGATGTGGCCGAGCCAGAACACCGCGAGCACCACCTTGAACCAGCTCGGCCAGGCGAGCAGGCCCTCCTCCCACCAGGTGGCGGCGATGCGCAGGCTCCACAGCGCCTCGCACAGCGCGGCCCAGCCGTAGACGGCCTCGCGCTGCTGCGCCCACAGCATCAGGCAGAACACCGCCACCAGCAGGCTGAACAGCGTGATCACGCGCGGCAGGGTGACGTGGCGCCATTCGAGCGCGTCCCACTGCGGCTGCAGCAGGCGCTCGGCGCCCAGGCGCACCGGCGCGATGCCGGCGCGGCGCGAGGGATCGGCGCGCACGGCGATCTCGAGCAGGTTCTCGCCGTCGCGCAGCAGCGAGGGCGGCACGCGCAGCCACAGCGGGCGGCGGTTCGACCAGCCGTCGTTGATCTGCTCGAGCTTGCCGGCGGCCGCGATCACCTGGCCGTTGAGCTTCACGCGGTAGGCGTTGCCGATGCGGCTGACGAGCAGCGCCTGCGGCTCGTCGGCATGGCCCGCGGGCGCGGCGAAGCGGATGCGCACCTGGGCCCAGCCGACGGCGCGCGGCCAGTGGGCGTCCCAGTGCAGCGGCAGCGTGACCTCGGCCGGCGGCGGCGAAGGGCGGCCGACGAAGCGCAGCTGCAGTTCGCCGCGGTCGAGCGCAAGCACCTCGTGGGTGCCCCCTGCCGCGGCAGGCGCCAGCAAAGCGGCGACCAGCACGAGGACGGCGAGCAGCAGGCGGCGCATCAGCCCAGCATGCGCCCCAGCAGCCCCATGCGGCTGGCCTCGAACACGGCCTCGCCGCGCGAATGCACCGCGAGCTTGCTGTAGAGGTTCTTGATGTGGCCCTGCACCGTGTGCTTGGTCACGCCCTGCAGGCGCGCGATTTCGCCGTACGAGTAGCCGCGCGAGATCAGCTCCAGCACCTCGGTCTCGCGCGGGGTCAGCATCATGGCGGCGGCCGGGTCGGGCGCGGCCGCGGGCCGGGCGTCGGCGCCGCCGCGCACGTGCAGCAGCAGCTTGCGCGCGATCATCGGCGAGATCGGCGAGGCGCCGTGCTTGATGTCGACGATCACCTGCGCGATGTCGGCCGGCGAGGAGTCCTTCTGGATGTAGCCCACCGCGCCCGCGCGCACGCAGTCGAGCACCGTGTCCTCGTCACCGAAGACCGAGACCACCAGCACCTCGCAGGCCGGCTGGCTGCGCACCACCTGGCGCAGCAGCTCGAGCGCATGGCCGTCGGGCAGCGCGAGGTCGGTCAGCAGGATGTCGGCCTGGTGGCTGTCGAACCAGGCCACGGCCTCGGCCATCAGGCCCAGCGAGGCGACCAGCTCGAGCTCGGGATGGGCCGCGATGCAGGCCTCGAAGAAGTGCCGGACCTCGGCATCGTCCTCGAGCAATGCGACGCGCCAGCGCAGCGCGGAGGAGGAAGCGGCGGGGATGGCGGCGGCGTCGGGCATGGCGGTGGCGCCGAGCTTAGTCGGCGCCGCGCGCTTCGCGCCCCCCATTTTCATGGGGTGACCGGGGCGCGTTTCCCGGCCTCAGGGCGCCTCGGTGCCGCGGTCGGGCGACGAGCCGCTGCGCACCACGCGCTGGTCGTCGTTGAGCACCGCGGTGAACACCATCGGCGAGTTGGGCGGCTGCACCCAGCGCCATTCCCATTCGTACTCGCGGCGCAGCGGATAGGGCGTGACCTTGGCGGGCTTGCCGAGCATCTTGCGCAGGTCCTCCATCGCCATGCCGTTGGTCACGCGCGCGAAGTTCTCGGGCGTGAGCACCTGGCGCAGCGCGCTCATCTTTCCGTCGGCGCCGATGGTGATCATGTAGTTCTTCTGGCCCTGGGGCTGGCGGTTGTATTCGAACACCCGGCCGCCGGGCGCGTCCCAGACGTTCTCGGGTTCGCCGAAGCGCGCGCGCACGTCGGCCTCGGTCGACACGCCCTCCTCGAGCTGCTCGATGCGCTGCGAATCGCAGCCCGCGACGAGGGCCGCCACCACCGCCAGCCACACGGCCGCCACCCCGATCCGCCAGACTCGTACCTGCCCCATGCCGTCCCCCGGTAAAATTCGCGCCCACAAAGGTTCAGTCTATGTCCATCTTCCGCCGCCCCCACTACACCTCCGAGATCACCAGCTTCATCGACGAGATGAAAACCAAGAAGCCGACGCTCGAGGCGGAACAGCGCGCGGGCCGCGCCCTGCTCTGGGACAAGCACCTCGACCGCGGCCTGCTCGAGGAATACGCGGAAGCCCGCGTGCCGCAGCAGCCCTACGTCTACCAGACCCAGGCCAAGTAAAAACATGATGCCGATGCGGCATCCGTCGCCCGCCAATGCTGGGCACGGCGCTACTTTTTCGATAGCGCCTGCCCGATGAGCGGACCGCGCGACGAGGACAGCGACACGCTGGTCGTGGCCATGCCCGAGGTGGTCGACCAGGTCGCGCTCGCCCGGCTCTACGGCGAGCCGCTGTTCGCGATGCCGAAGGACCTGTACATCCCGCCCGAGGCGCTGCAGGTCTTCCTCGAGGCCTTCGAGGGCCCGCTGGACCTGCTGCTGTACCTGATCCGCAAGCAGAACTTCAACATCCTCGACATCCCGATGGCCGCGCTGACGCGGCAGTACCTGAGCTACGTCGACGAGATCCGCCAGACCAACCTCGAACTCGCGGCGGAATACCTGCTGATGGCCGCGATGCTGATCGAGATCAAGTCGCGCATGCTGCTGCCGCCCAAGAAGGCGGCCGAGGGCGAGGAAGCCGAGGACCCGCGCGCCGAGCTCGTGCGCCGGCTGCTCGAGTACGAGCAGACCAAGCTGCAGGCCGCCTCGCTCAACGCGATGCCGACCTACGGGCGCGACTTCTGGCGCGCCCAGGTCTACATCGAGCAGTCGCTCAAGCCGCGCTTCCCCGAGGTGGCGGTGGTCGACCTGCGCGATGCCTGGGCCGACATCATGAAGCGCGCCAAGCTCGTGCAGCACCACAAGATCTCGCGCGAGGAGCTCAGCGTGCGCGAGCACATGAGCATCGTGCTGCGCCACCTGCAGGGCCAGCGCTTCGTGGAATTCGAGAAGCTGTTCGACGTCTCGCGCGGCGCGCCGGTGATGGTCGTGACCTTCATCGCGATGCTCGAGCTGGCCAAGGAAACGCTGATCGAGATCACGCAGGCCGAGGCCTTCGCGCCGATCTACGTGCGGCTGGCCTACTCCCCAGCCTGAGTCCCATGCGGCCCACCTCCTTCGCGCGCCACCCGGCGGCGCGGCAACTTCCTCTCACCCTGCCGTCGGGCCGGACCGGTGCGCTGCCGCACCACCGATCCTGACCCTCGTCCCTTCCCGCGCGCCATGGCCTCCTCCCTCGATTTCGACGTCCTCATCGTCGGCAGCGGCCTCGCCGGGCTCTCCGCGGCCCTGCTGCTGGCGCCCGCGCACCGCGTGGCGGTGCTGACCAAGCGCGCGCTGGCCGACGGCTCGAGCGGCTGGGCCCAGGGCGGCATCGCGGCGGTGCTGGCCGCGGGCGACAGCTTCGACGCCCATGTCGACGACACGCTGGTGGCCGGCGCCGGACTGTGCGATGCGGCCGCCACGCGCTTCGTGGTCGAGCACGCGCCCGAGGCCATCGGCTGGCTGCGCGAGCTCGGCGTGCCCTTCTCCGAGGAGGATGGCGACCTGCACCTCACGCGCGAGGGCGGCCACAGCCAGCGCCGCATCGTGCACGTGACCGATGCCACCGGCGCGGCCGTGCAGCAGGTGCTGATCGAGCGCGTGCGCCGCACGCCCAACGTCACGCTGTTCGAGCACCACACGCTGGTCGACCTGGTCGCCGGCGAGCGGCTCGGTGCGCCCGAGGCGGGCTGCGCGGGCCTCTACGCGCTCGACGACGCCAGCGGCGACGTGCTGGCCTTCCGCGCGCCGCACACCATCCTGGCGACGGGCGGCGCGGGCAAGGTCTACCTCTACACCACCAACCCCGACACCGCCACCGGCGACGGCATCGCCGCCGCCTGGCGCGCGGGCTGCCGGGTGTCGAACATGGAGTTCATCCAGTTCCATCCGACCTGCCTCTACCACCCGCATGCCAAGTCCTTCCTGATCAGCGAGGCGGTGCGCGGCGAAGGCGGGCTGCTCAAGTTGCCCGACGGGACCCGCTTCATGCCGCGGCACGACGAGCGCGCCGAACTCGCGCCGCGTGACGTGGTGGCGCGCGCGATCGACTTCGAGATGAAGAAGCACGGCCTGGACTGCGTGCACCTCGACATCTCGCACCAGAGCCCGGATTTCCTGCGCGCGCATTTCCCGAACATCCTCGCGCGCTGCGCCGAGCTCGGCATCGACATCACGCGCGAGCCTATTCCCGTGGTGCCGGCGGCCCACTACACCTGCGGCGGCGTGGTCACCGACCTGGCCGGCCGCACCGACCTGCCGGGCCTCTACGCGATCGGCGAGACCGCCTGCACCGGGCTGCACGGCGCGAACCGGCTGGCCAGCAATTCGCTGGTGGAGTGCATGGTGTTCGCGCGCGCGGCGGCCGCGGCCATCGGCGCCGCGCCGGCACGCGCGCCGGTGGCGCTGCCGGCCTGGGATGCGAGCCAGGTGACCGATGCCGACGAGGCGGTGGTGATCTCGCACAACTGGGACGAGCTGCGCCGCTTCATGTGGGACTACGTGGGCATAGTGCGCACCAACAAGCGCCTGGAGCGCGCCAGCCACCGCATCGCGCTGCTGCAGGCCGAGATCCACGAGTTCTACGCCAACTTCCACGTCACGCGCGACCTGCTCGAACTGCGCAACCTGGTGCAGGTGGCCGAGCTGATCGTGCGTTCCGCGCAGGCCCGCCACGAGAGCCGGGGCCTGCATTTCAGCCGCGACTATCCTTCGCTCGCCGAGCCCACCGCGCCCACGGTGCTGGTACTGGCCGACCGATAGACCCACCCGTTCCCGCCTTCTTCAACCCAGGATGCCCGGCCACCGACGCCCGCAGGGAGAAACCCAACCATGTCCAACGCCTCCACCCCGAACGAAGCCACCACTGCCACGCCCTACGGCACGCTGCCGCCGGCCTCGCAGCCCGCCACGCGCAAGCCGCTCGGCCTGCCGCGGCTGGCCGAGCTGCATGCGCGCGGCGAGAAGATCGCGATGCTCACGGCCTACGACGCCACCTTCGCGGCCGTGGCCGATGCCGCGGGCGTCGAATGCCTCCTGGTCGGCGATTCGCTCGGCATGGTCTGCCAGGGCCTGTCGAGCACGGTCAGCGTCACGCTCGAGACCATGCGCCACCACACCGACAGCGTCTCGCGCGGGCTGCGCCGCGTGCAGGGCACGGCCTGGCTGATCGCCGACCTGCCCTTCGGCAGCTACCAGGAGTCGCGCGAACAGGCGCTGCGCAGCGCCACCGTGCTGATGCAGGCCGGCGCCCACATGGTGAAGCTCGAGGGCGGCGGCTGGACCACCGAGACCGTGCGCTTCCTGGTCGAGCGCGGCATCCCGGTGTGCGCGCACCTGGGCCTGACGCCGCAGACCGTGCATGCGCTCGGCGGCTACCGCGTGCAGGGCAAGGGCGACGCCGCCGCGGCCCGGCTGCGCGAGGAAGCCCAGGCGCTGCAGGACGCGGGCGCCGCGATGCTGGTGCTCGAGATGGTGCCGGCCGCGCTGGCCACCGCGCTCACGGCCGAACTCACGCGCTGCGCCACCATCGGCATCGGTGCCGGCCGCGGCACCGCGGGCCAGGTGCTCGTGCTGCACGACATGCTGGGCCTGAACCTGGGCCGCATGCCGAAGTTCGTGCGCAACTTCATGGACGGCGCCGGCGGCATTCCGCAGGCGCTCGCGGCCTATGTGCGCGCCGTCAAGGACGGCAGCTTTCCCGACGACCGGCTGCACGCCTGGTAAGCCCCCCCTCTTCTTTTTTCCATCGTTCCAAGGAGGACCGCCTCATGTTCATCGCCCGCACCATCCCTGAGCTGCGCGACCACCTGGCGCGCTTCGAGCGCCCTGCCTTCGTGCCGACCATGGGCAACCTGCACGACGGCCACATCGCGCTGGTCACGCAAGCGAAGCCGCTGGGCGACGCCACCGTCGCGAGCATCTTCGTGAACCGGCTGCAGTTTTTGCCGCACGAGGACTTCGACACCTATCCGCGCACCTGGGACAGCGACTGCGCCAAGCTGGAAGCCGCCGGCTGCGACGTGCTGTTCGCGCCCGACGAGAAGGCGCTCTATCCCGAGCCGCAGACCTGCAAGGTGCATCCCGACCCGGCGCTGGCCGACATCCTCGAGGGCCACTTCCGGCCCGGCTTCTTCGTCGGCGTGTGCACCGTGGTGATGAAGCTGTTCAGCTGCGTGCAGCCGCGCGTGGCGGTGTTCGGCAAGAAGGACTACCAGCAGCTGATGATGATCCGCCACCTGGTGCGGCAGTTCGCGCTGGCTATCGAGATCGTGGGCGGCGAGACCCGCCGCGCCGACGACGGCCTCGCGCTCTCCTCGCGCAACGGCTACCTGAGCGAAGGCGAGCGCGCCGAGGCGGTGCAGCTCTCGCGTGCGCTCAAGGAGATCGCCGAGGCCGTGCGCGGCGGCGGCGAGCTCGCGGCGATCGAGGCGCGCGCGATGCAGGCACTGGCCCAGCGCGGCTGGCAGCCCGACTACCTGACGGTGCGCCGCCGCCTCGACCTGCAGCCGCCGGCCGCGCTCGACGGCACCGAGCCGCTGGTGGCGCTCGCGGCCGCGCGCCTGGGCAGCACGCGGCTGATCGACAACCTCGAGATCGAGCCCTGGGCGGCGACGCGATGAGCTATAGCGTCAAGGAGATCTTCTACACGCTGCAGGGCGAAGGCGGCCAGGCCGGCATGCCGGCCGTGTTCTGCCGCTTCGCTGGCTGCAACCTCTGGAGCGGCCGCGAGGCCGACCGCGCCAGCGCCGTCTGCCGTTTCTGCGACACCGATTTCGTCGGCACCGACGGCACGCTGGGCGGCAAGTTCAAGGAGGCCGATGCGCTGGCCGACACCATCGCCGCGCAGTGGCCCGCCGACGATGCCGGCCACCGCCTCGTGGTGCTGACCGGCGGCGAGCCGCTGCTGCAGGTCGACGCCGCGCTGATCGATGCGCTGCATGCGCGCGGCTTCCGCATCGCCGTCGAGAGCAACGGCACCGTGGCCGCGCCCGAGGGCATCGACTGGCTCTGCATCAGCCCCAAGGCCGGCGCGCCCTGGGTGCAGCGGCGCGGCCAGGAACTCAAGCTGGTGTGGCCGCAGGAGGGCATCGACCTCGACGCGATGGCGCGCAGCGGCGAGTTCGCGCACCGCTTCCTGCAGCCCATGGACGGCCCGCGGCAGGCCGCCAACACCGCGCTGTGCATCGACGCCTGCCTGCGCCAGCCGCGCTGGCGCCTCAGCGTGCAGACCCACAAGTTCACCGGCATCCGCTGATGCCCGCTTCCCCGTTCCTGCGTTCCCCATGCGATTCACGATCAGCCAACGCTTCTTCTTCGACGCCGCCCACACCCTGAAACGCGAGATCGAGGCCGAAGGCAGCCGCCGCATCCACGGCCACACCTACCACGCCGAGGTCTGGCTCGCGGGCGAGCGCGATCCCGCGACCGGCATGGTGATCGACCTGGGCCTGCTGCGGCGGCGGCTCGACGATGTGCGCGATCGGCTCGACCACCGGCTGCTCGACGAGGTGCCGGGGCTGCATCCGCCCACGCTGGAGAACCTGTGCCTGTTCATCGCCGAGGCGCTGGGCGAGCTTCAGGCTTCGCTGGCGCGCGTGCGGGTGTGGCGGGAGGCGCTCGGCGATTCCTGCACGCTGGAGTTCTGAGCCGCCGGCAAGTCCTCGTCCACGACGAAACGCATCTCGCGCCAGCGCACGAAGCGCGACTTCTTCATCAGCCTGTAGCCGAGCCAGGTCAGCAGGAACAGCGGGATGCCGATGTAGGTGGCGATCGCCCCGCCCCAGTCGATCCGTCCCTGCGTGAAGGCCTGGTAGTTCTGCCCGAGCGTGATGAGAAGGCACAGCACGAAAGCGATCAACGGCCCGAAGGGAAACAGCCCCGCCCGGTAGGGCAGCCGTGCGAGGTCGTGCCCCTGCAGCACGTAGCCGCGGCGAAACCGGTAGTGGCACACGGCGATGCTGAGCCAGACGATGAACTCGGTCATGCCCGCCGTGTTGAGCAGCCAGATGTAGACCACCTGCGGGCTGAAGATCGCGCTGAACAGGCACAGGCAGGCCAGCGCCGTGGTGCACATCAGCGCATTGAAGGGCACGCCCGCGCGCGTGAGCCGGGCCAGCGCGCGCGGCGCCTTGCCCTCGACCGCGAGGTTGAACAGCATGCGCGTGGCGGCGTACATGCCGGAGTTGCCGGCCGACAGCACCGACGTGAGGATCACGGCATTCATCACCGTGGCCGCCGACAGCAGCCCCGCGCGCTGGAACACCAGCGTGAACGGGCTCACCGCGATGTCGCTGACCTCGCTGCGCAGCAGGTGCGGATCGGTGTAGGGGATCAGGAAGCCGATCACCACGATGGCCAGCACGTAGAACAGCAGGATGCGCCAGAACACCTGCCGCACCGCGCGCGGCACGTTGCGCTTCGGATCCTCCGATTCGCCCGCCGCCACGCCCACGAGCTCGGTGCCCTGGAACGAGTAGGCCACGATCATCGCCACGCCGATCAGGGTGGCGAAGCTGCCGGCGAACGGCGCGTCGCCCGTGTGCCAGTTGGAGAAGCCGACGTTCTCCGCGCCGCGGACGATGCCCAGCAGCATGGCGACGCCGGTCACGATGAAGCCGATCACGGCCACCACCTTGATGAGCGCGAACCAGTACTCGCTCTCGCCGAAGCCCCGGGCCGAGAAGGCATTGAGCCCGACCATCAGCAGCAGGAACAGCAGGCTCCACACGATGCCGGGCATGCCGGGCCACCAGTAGGCCATGACCAGTTGCACCGCCACCAGGTCGACCGCGACCACGATCGCCCAGCTGAACCAGAAATTCCAGCCGAGCGCGAAGCCGAAGCCCTCCTCCACGTAGCGCGAGGCATAGGTCGAGAACGAGCCCGCCACCGGCATGAAGGCCGCGAGCTCGCCGAGGCTGGTCATGATGAAGTAGACCATCGCGCCGACGACCAGGTAGGTCAGCAGCGCGCCGCCGGGTCCGGCCTGCGCGATGGCCGAGCCCGAGGCGACGAACAGGCCGGTGCCGATCGCGCCGCCGATGGCGATCATGGACAGATGGCGCGCCTTGAGCACGCGATGCAGGCCGGCGGGCTCGGCGCGGGGCGCCGGCGCGGAAGAAGAAGGCATGGGCAGTCTCTTTGTCTCGTTGGCGCACCGCCGGCCCGCGGGCCGCGGCGATGCCGTCTTGTTGTGATGCGCGAACCGGCGCGTTGCCGGCTAGCGTTGCCGTGCGGAAGGCACCAGGGTGCTCTTGCCGAACAGGCTTTCCGTCAGGTCGACGACCAGCTCGGCGGTCTGGTTGCGCAGGTCGAGCGCCGGGTTCAGCTCGACGATGTCGAGCGAGCCGAGGCGGCCGGTGTCCGCGATCATCTCCATGCACAGCTGGGCTTCGCGGTAGTTGGGGCCGCCGCGCACCGTGGTGCCCGTGCCCGGCGCGATCTCGGGGTCGAGGAAGTCCACGTCGAAGCTCACATGCAGGTGCACCTCGTCGCCCGCCACGCCTTCGAGGGCCCGGCGCATGGTCTCGCGCATGCCGAGCTCGTCGATGGCGCGCATGTCGTAGACCTCGATGCCGAGCTCGCGGATCATGCGCTGCTCCGACGCGTCGACGCTGCGCAGGCCGACCTGGCACAGCGCATCGGGACGGATGGCGGGCACCGTGTCCGACAGCGCCGAGAGGCCGGGCGGCCCGAGCCCGCAGAGGCTGGCCACCGGCATGCCGTGGATGTTGCCCGAGGGCGAGACCTCGGGCGTGTTGCAGTCCGAGTGCGCATCGAGCCAGAGGATGCGCAGGCGCCGGCCGCGCGCGCGGCAATGGCGGGCCACGGCGCTGATGGAGCCGATCGCCAGGTGGTGGTCGCCGCCTAGCAGGATCGGCAGGCGCTCCGCGCCCAGTTCGGCCGCCACGGCATCGTGCACGGCCTGGTTCCAGCGCACGCACTCGGCGAGGTTGCGCAGGCCGTCCACGCGCTCGCCCTGCGGATTGGGCGGGCCTGCGAGGTTGCCGATGTCCCGCACGTCGATGCCGAAGCGGCGCAGCGCCGGACTGAGCTGCGCGACTCGCAGCGCATCGGGGCCCATGGCGGCGCCGAGCCGGCTCGCGCCCGCGTCGGTCGGAGCACCGATCAGCGTGACGGCACACTTGCTCATCGAAGTACCTTCGTGCTTCGCACTGCGGTGCGAGCTTGCTTGGGAGCGGCCCGGCGCGGCGCTCATGCCGCCACCGCCGTGCGCGCGGCCACTGCCGACTCGGCCGCGGCCGGCGGCTGCAGCAGCGCGTAGAGGTTCTTCGGATCCGCCAGCTCGGGGATCAGCTCCAGCCGCTCGAGCACGCCGGCGGCGCCGGCCAGCGCGCGCATATAGCGCAGCGCCGAATAGTCCTCGAGCGCGAAGCCCACCGAGTCGAACACCGTGATCTGCGCGGCCGAGGTCCGCCCGGGTGCCTCGCCGCGCAGCACGCGCCAGAACTCGGTGACCTCGAAGTCCGCGGGCATCTGCTGCAGGTCGCCCTCGATGCGGGTCTGCGGTTCGTACTCGACGAACACGCGGCCCTTGCGCAGCACCTCGGCCGCGAGCTCGGTCTTGCCGGGGCAGTCGCCGCCGACCGCGTTGACGTGCATGCCGGGCACGACCTGGTGGCCGCCGAGGATGGTGGCGTAGGCCTTGTCGGCCGTGACCGTGGTCACGATGTCGGCGCCGCGCAGCGCCTCATCGGTGCTGCCGCAGCACACCACCTCGAGCGCGTGCGGCGCCAGGTTGGCGGCCAGCTTGCGCGTGGCGGCCGGGTCGACGTCGTACAGCCGCAGCTGGCGGATGCCCAGCAGGCCGTGGAAGGCGAGCGCCTGGAATTCGCTCTGCGCGCCGTTGCCGATCAGCGCCATGGTGCGGCTGTCGGGGCGCGCCAGCCGGCGCGCGACCATGACCGAGGTGGCGGCGGTGCGCAGCGCGGTGGTCAGCGTGAGCTCGCTGATGAACTCGGGCATGCCGGTGTCCACGCTGGCCAGCGCGCCGAAGGCCATCACCGTCGGCAGGCCGCTGCGCGTGTTGATCGGATGGCCGTTGACGTACTTGAAGGCGAACTCGCGGTCGTCCGAGACCGGCATCAACTCGATCACGCCGTGCGGCGAATGGTTGGCGGTGCGCGCGGACTTCTCGAAGTCCTGCCAGCGCCCGAAATCCTCTTCCAGAGCCTGCGCCATGCCGCGCATGGTTTCGACCACGCCGGTGCGCCGGACCAGTTCGGCGGCGCGCGTGGGGCTCAGGAAGAAGGTCTCGAGGTGGTGGGGCGCCGCGTCTCGCGCCGTGTGTTTTCGTGTCATTCGCTCATCTCCTGGTTGGGACGTTCAAAGGCTCCCACAGAAGAAGATCAAATCAAATCGCCAAGACTGCCTTTAATATGGCAATAGTCGATCAATTTGAATGATCCATTTGCCGAAATGAACGATCTCGACGCGAAGCTCATCGCGCAGCTGCACCACAACGCGCGCGCCAGCGTGGCCACCCTCGCGGCCCGCCTCGGGGTCTCGCGCGGCACCGTGACCAACCGCATCCGCAAGCTCGAGGACGCCGGCGTGATCGTGGGCTACACGGTGCGGCTGCGGCCCGAGACCGAACTCAGCGGCCTCACGGCATGGATGAGCATCTCCGTCGAGGGCAACGACACGCGCCGCATCACGGCCTCGCTGCTGGGCGAGCCCGGCGTGGCCTCGCTGCACAGCACCAACGGCCGCTGGGACCTGCTGGCCGAGCTGCAGGTGGGCAGCCTGGTCGAGCTGGCCCACGTGCTGGAACGCATCCGGCTGATCAAGGGCATCAGCAACAGCGAGACCAGCATCCACCTCGAAACCATCAAGGCGCCGCTGCGCAAGGAAAGCCGGACGCCGAAGCCGGCCTGACGAAATGACGCGGCACCGGTGGCGAAATGCACGCAACCGGCGCCAAGCGCGCATTCGGCGCCCTGTGTTCTGCCCGGCGCCCGTGTCACGCTCGGTGCGTTTTTTTCTTCGACACCACAGGGAGGACTCCAGCTTGAAAACCCATTCGACCCCACGCCGCTTCGCGGCCATCGCCGGCGCCACGGCCGCGCTGCTGCTCGCCGCGGGCTGCGCCCAGACGCAGGCCCCGCCCGCCGCCGCGGGCGCCGGCACGAACAACCTGCTGATCGGCGCCGTGGCCTGGAAGCAGACCGCGGCCGAGTACCGCGCGCTCTATCACCAGGGCTTCAACGTGGCGCGCATGCACGTGGAAGCGGCGCTGCAGAAGCGCCGCCCGGGCGACAAGCCGCTGGCGGTGGTGACCGACATGGACGACACGATCCTGCTGCCGCTGGCCTACTGGGGCTACCTGATCAACGAGGGCCAGGACTTCTTCGACGATCCGAAGTGGGACGCGTGGATCCCGAAGAACCAGATCGTGCCCTCGCCCGGCTCGCAGGAGTTCCTGCGCTTCTGCCGGGAGAACGGCGTAGAGGTGTTCTACGTGACCAGCCGCGAACAGGGCGAACGCACCTACGAATACGCGATGGAACACCTCAAGGTGCTGGGCGCGCCCTATGCCGACAAGGAGCACCTGACCGTGCTGCGCGACAGCAGCAACAAGCAGCCGCGGCAGGAGCAGATCGCGCAGCAGTTCGACGTGGTGGTCTACCTCGGCGACAACCTCAACGACTTCCGGCGCAAGTACTACGTGAAGAACGTCGACCAGCGGATCCAGGCGATGGAAGCCGACCGCGAGCAGTTCGGCCGCAAGTACGTGCTGTTCCCGAACCCGACCGACGGCCACTGGATGGCCGCGATCTTCGGCGACTCGGAGCCGCCGGCGAGCGACGCCAACCGCCAGCTGTTCAGGAAGGCCGCGACCCGCTCCGCCTGGGACGGGCGCTGAGGGGCTTCGTCAGGCCGCGCCGATCCCCGCCACCAGGCTGCCCGGCGCGATGCCGTTCTTCAGCCCGGCCGTGAAGGCCAGCATGCGGTCGATCGGCACGCGCGCGCGCAGGCCCAGCGCCGGGTCGACGTGGATCTCGCCGGCGCCGGTCTCGAGCGCGTTCGCGAGGTCGGCCAGCCCGTTCATCGCCATCCACGGGCAATGCGCGCAGCTCTTGCAGGTGGCGCCGTTGCCGGCCGTGGGCGCCTCGATGAAGGTCTTGCCCGGATTGAGCGTGCGCAGCTTGTGCAGCATGCCGTTGTCGGTCGCGACGATGAACTCGGTCGCGTCGAGCTGGCGCGCGGCGTTGAGGATCGCCGAGGTCGAGCCCACGGCATCGGCCAGCGCGATCACCTCGGCCGAGGATTCGGGATGCACCAGCACCTTGGCGCGCGGATGGGCCTGCTTGAGCAGCTCGAGCTCGAGCGCCTTGAATTCGTCGTGCACGATGCAGGCGCCGTTCCAGCTCACCATGTCGGCACCGGTCTGGCGCTGGATGTAGTCGCCGAGGTGGCGGTCGGGGCCCCAGAGGATCTTGCGGCCCTGCGCATGCAGCGCGCCCACCACGTCGAGCGCGCAGCTCGAGGTGACGAGCCAGTCGGCGCGCGCCTTCACGGCGGCGCTGGTGTTGGCGTAGACGACCACGGTGCGGTCGGGATGGGCGTCGCAGAAGGCGCTGAACTCGTCGACCGGGCAGCCCAGGTCGAGCGAGCAGTTGGCGTCGAGGTCGGGCATCAGCACCCGCTTCTCGGGCGACAGGATCTTGGCGGTCTCGCCCATGAAGCGCACGCCCGACACCACCAGCGTGCCGGCCGCGTGGTCGCGGCCGAAGCGCGCCATCTCGAGCGAATCGCTGACGATGCCGCCGGTTTCCTCGGCCAGGTCCTGCAGGTCGGGGTGGACGTAGAAGTGCGACACCATGACCGCGTTGCGCTCGCGCAGCAGGCGGCGGATGCGCTCCTTGAGCGCCTCTCGCTCGGTGGGCGTGGGCTCGGGCGGCACGCGGGCCCAGGCGCGGCGGGTGTCGCAGACGCTCCCTTCGGCCGGCTGTTCGTACTCGACATCGATGACGGCGGAGGAAGCCATGTGCGCGTCTCCCTCAGCGGTCCTGGAAGCGCATCGAGAAATCGATGGCCTTGACGTCCTTGGTCAGCGCGCCGACCGAGATCCGGTCGACGCCGGTCTCGGCCAGTTCGCGCAAGCCCTCGAGCGTGACGCCGCCCGATATCTCGAGCACCGCGCGGCCTTCGCCGGCGGCGTCGTTGATGCGCACCGCCTCGCGCAGGGTCGGCAGGTCCATGTTGTCGAGCAGCACCATGCGCGCGCCGGCGTCGAGCGCCTCGCGCAGCTGCGCCAGGGTCTCGACCTCGATCTCGACGAAATCGGCACGCTCGGCGGCCGGAGCCACGGCGCGCAGCGCGGCGGCCACGCCACCGGCCGCGGCGATGTGGTTTTCCTTGATCAGCACGGCGTCGTACAGGCCGATGCGGTGGTTGAGGCCGCCGCCGGTGCGCACCGCGTACTTCTGCGCCAGGCGCAGGCCCGGCAGCGTCTTGCGGGTGTCGACGATGCGCGCGCGCGTGCCCTCGACGATGTCGCTGTAGAGCGCGGCCTTGGTCGCGACGGCGCTCAGCAGCTGCAGGAAGTTGAGCGCGGTGCGCTCGGCGGTCAGCAGCGCGCGGGCCGGGCCTTCCATCTCGAGCACGACCTGGTTCGGCTCGCAGCGCCCGCCCTCGGCGCAGCGCCAGTCGATGCGCACCTGCGGATCGAGCTGCGCCAGCGTGGCCTCGACCCAGGGCGCGCCGCACAGCACGGCCGGCTCGCGCACCAGCACGCGCGCCTGGGCGCGGCGGCCGGCATCGACCAGGGAGGCGGTGAGGTCGCCGTCGGCGACGTCCTCCTGCAGTGCGCGGGCTGCATCGGCCTGGGCCAGCGCGGCGATGGCCGGCGCGGAGAAATCGAAACGGGAACGCATGGGGCGGCTTGTCTTCCGGATGTTGTTATGGGGGCCGCCTTCAGGGCGGCGGCCGGACCGATTCGGGCACCGGGTCGCGCCCGGTCAGCGCGGCCACAGCATCGGCCGGGCTCACGCGGCCGTCGAGCAGCGCGACCACGCCTTCGGCGATGGGCATTTCCACGCCCAGCCCGCGCGCGCGCTGCACCACGGTGCGGGCGCAGTAGACGCCCTCGGCCACGTGGCCCAGCGAATCGACCGCCTGCGCCAGGGTGCGGCCCTGGGCCAGCAGCAGGCCGACCTTGCGGTTGCGCGACAGGTCGCCGGTGGCGGTGAGCACCAGGTCGCCCAGGCCCGACAGGCCCATGAAGGTGTCGGTGCGGGCGCCGAGCGCGAGGCCGAAGCGGGTCATCTCGGCCAGGCCGCGCGTGATCAGCGCGGCGCGCGCGTTGAGGCCCAGCGCGAGGCCGTCGCACAGGCCTGTGGCAATGGCCAGCACGTTCTTGACCGCGCCGCCGACCTCGACGCCGACGATGTCGTCATTGGCATAGACGCGCAGCGCGGGGCCATGGAAGGCGTCGACCAGCGCGTCGCGCACGGCGGCATGCGGGCTGGCCGCGACCAGCGCGGTCGGGCGGCCCTCGGCCACTTCCTGCGCGAAGCTCGGGCCGCTGAGCACGCCGGCCAGCAGATCGGGCGCGACCTGCGCGCGGATCTCGTGGGCCAGCAGGCCGAAGGAGGAGGCGGTGGTGTTCGCGGCCTGCGCGGGCTCCACGCCCTTGCAGAGCCAGGCGACCGGCACGCGGGTGCCGCTGTCGCGCAGGGTCTCGAGCTGCCGGCGCAGCGCGGCCATGGGCGTGGCCACGATGACCAGGTCGGCGCCGGCCTGCGCCTGGCCGATGCCGCCCGCGCGCACCGCGAGCGAGGCCGGCAAGGCCAGCCCCGGCAGGTAGCGGGTGTTCTCGCGGGCCCGGGAGATGGCCTCGGCCTGGGCCGCGTCACGGGCCCACAGCGTGACCTCGTGGCGGGCGGCCGCATTGACGGCCACCGCCGTGCCCCAGGCGCCGGCGCCATGAACGCAGATCTTCATCGGCGTCGCGGCGTTGCGTGCCGTCAGGCTTACTGCGTGACGATGGGCGAAGGCTGGCCGGCGGCCTGGGCCTGCTGCTGCTCGTACATGGCCTGGAAGTTGATCTCGGCCAGGTGCACGGGCGGGAAGCCGCCGCGCTGGATCACGTCGGCCACGTTGCCGCGCAGGTAGGGGTAGACGATCTGCGGGCAGGCGATGCCGAGGATCGGGCCCATCTGGTCTTCGGGCAGGTTGCGGATCTCGAAGATGCCGGCCTGCTTGGCTTCGACCAGGAACACGGTCTTGTCGCCGATCTTGGTCTGCACGGTGGCGGACACCGACACCTCGAAGATGCCGTCGGCCACGGGCTGGGCGTCCACGCCGAGCTGGATGTCGACGGTGGGCTGTTCCTGTTCCAGCAGGATCGCGGGCGAGTTGGGTTGTTCGAGCGACAGGTCCTTGAGGTAGACGCGCTGGATCTGGAACACGGGATCTTGGGCTTGCTGGTCGGCCATGGCTGAACTTTCGAGGGTCAAAACAAGGCCCGCCGGGGGATGGTTTCCCGCGGCGGGCCGCAGATGGTGAACGGGCGATTATCGCCCGGCGATGTGACGGCTACGGACCGGCGGTCGGCCGGCCTTGAATCAGGCCGCCTGGCCCTGCAGCAGCGGCACCAGGCCGCCGCGGCTGTCGAGCGCCATCAGGTCGTCGCAGCCGCCCACGTGGGTGTCGCCGATGAAGATCTGCGGCACCGTGCGGCGCTGGGTGATCTCCATCATGGCCATGCGCGCCTGGGGATCGCTGTCGATGCGGATCTCCTCGATCTGCTCGACACCCTTGGACTTGAGGATCTGCTTGGCGCGTGTGCAGTAGGGGCACACGGCGGTGGTGTACATCTTGACGGCTTGCATGGTTCGTATCTCGGTGGGGTTCAGGCCTTTTCAACCGGCAGATTAGCCGCTTTCCACGCCTTGAGTCCGCCGGACACCGCTTGGGCCTGCTCGTAACCCAGCTTCTTGGCCGCGGCCACCGCGCGCTGCGCGCGCGAGCCGTTCTCGCACACCAGCAGCAGCGGCACGTTCTTGTTCTTGACCGTGGAGGCCAGCTTTTCCTCGAGCTGGGCGAGCGGCACATTCTTCGCGCCGATCATGTGGCCGGCGGCGAATTCCTCGGGATCGCGCAGGTCCACCAGCACCGCGCGCTCGCGGTTGATGAGGTGCACCGCCGCGTCGGCCGTCAGCGTGCCGCCCCCCGCGCCGCGAATCAGCGGCCAGGCCAGCATGGCGCCCGAGCTGAGCACGATCAGGACCAGCATCCAGTTCGCGGTGACGAATTCGATCAATTTCACGGGGGTTCCTTGGAGAGAGGCAAACCCGGGATTTTAGAATGTCGGGTTTACAAAGCGCTGCCAAAGGCCTCCGACATGCACAAACTGGTACTGATCCGCCACGGCGAATCGACCTGGAACCTCGAAAACCGCTTCACCGGCTGGACCGACGTCGACCTGACCGAGACCGGCGTCGAGCAGGCCAAGCAGGCGGGCCGGCTGCTGAAGGCCGAGGGCTACGACTTCGACGTGGCCTACACCAGCGTGCTCAAGCGCGCCACCCGCACCCTGTGGCACACGCTCGACGAACTCGACCGCACCTGGCTGCCGGTGGTGCATTCGTGGCGCCTCAACGAACGCCACTACGGCGGCCTGCAGGGCCTGAACAAGGCCGAGACGGCCAAGAAGTACGGCGACGAGCAGGTGCTGGTCTGGCGCCGCAGCTACGGCACGCCGCCGCCGCCGCTGGAAGCCGACGACCCGCGCAGCGAGCGCGGCGACGTGCGCTACGCCAAGCTCGCGCCCGAGCAGATCCCGCTGACCGAATGCCTGAAGGACACGGTGGCGCGCGTGCTGCCGTTCTGGAACGAGTCGATGGCCCCGGCCATCCGCACCGGCCGCCGCCTCGTGGTGGCGGCGCACGGCAACTCGATCCGCGCGCTGGTGAAGTACCTGGACGGCATCTCGGACGACGACATCGTCGGCCTGAACATCCCGAACGGCATTCCCCTGGTGTACGAGCTCGACGACGATCTCAAGCCGCTGCGGCACTACTACCTGGGCGATGCCGCCGCCGCCGAGAAAGCCGCCGCCGCGGTCGCCTCGCAAGGCAAAGGCTGAAGCCGCGCTGTAGAAAAACCGTGCCCGCCGCTCCACCCGTGGAACCCCGGCGGGCAATTTGTTTCCAAGCTGTGTATATTGGTTCGACAGCCGACAAGGACACTTACCCATGGGCCAGAAACTCAAGATCACCGGCTGGGTCGCCGCCGGCGCCGTCGCAGGCGTCCTGACCACCGCCTCGCTGCAGACCGTCGCGCGCGGCTCGCTCGCGCCACTGCCGCTCGAGGAACTGCAGCAACTCGCTGCCGTGTTCGGCATGGTCAAGAGCGACTACGTCGAACCGGTCGACGAGAAGAAGCTGATTTCCGACGCCATCTCCGGCATGGTCGCCGGGCTCGACCCGCATTCCCAGTACTTCGACAAGAAGTCCTTCAAGGAATTCAGGGAAGGCACCACCGGCCGCTTCGTCGGCGTGGGCATCGAGATCTCGCAGGAAGACGGCCTGATCAAGGTGGTCTCCCCGATCGAGGGCTCGCCCGCGTTCCGCGCCGGCCTCAAGCCCAATGACCTGATCACCAAGATCGACGACACCGCGGTGCGCGGCCTGTCGCTCAACGAGGCGGTCAAGCGCATGCGCGGCGAGGCCAACACCAAGGTGCTGCTGACGATCTTCCGCAAGGACGAGAGCCGCACCTTCCCGGTCACGATCACGCGCGAGGAAATCCGCACCCAATCGGTGCGCGGCAAGATGATCGAGCCGGGCTACGGCTGGATCCGCCTGTCGCAGTTCCAGGAGCGCACGGTCGACGACTTCGTGAAGAAGATCGACGACCTGTACAAGGAAGACCCGAACCTCAAGGGCCTGGTGCTCGACCTGCGCAACGACCCGGGCGGCCTGCTCGACGCGGCCGTGGCGGTATCGGCGGCCTTCCTGCCCGAGAACGCCACGGTGGTCACCACCGACGGCCAGCTCGCCGAGAGCAAGGCGGTCTACAAGGCGGCGCCCGAGTTCTACCAGCGCCGCTCCGGCAGCGACCCGCTGCGCAGCCTGCCGACCGCGCTGAAGTCGGTGCCGCTGGTGGTGCTCGTGAACGAAGGCTCGGCCTCGGCCAGCGAAATCGTCGCGGGCGCGCTGCAGGACCACAAGCGCGCCACCATCATGGGCAGCCAGACCTTCGGCAAGGGCTCGGTGCAGACCGTGCGCCCGCTCGGCCCCGACACCGGCCTGAAGATCACCACCGCGCGCTACTACACGCCCAGCGGCACCTCGATCCAGGCCAAGGGCATCGTGCCGAACGTGCTGGTCGACGAGAGCGCCGAGGGCAGCCCCTTCGCCGCGCTGCGCATGCGCGAGGCCGACCTCGAGAAGCACCTGGCCAGCGGCCAGGGCCCCGAGGTCAAGGACCCCGAGCGCGAGAAGGCCCGCGACGAGGCCCGCAAGCGCCTCGAGGAAGAAGCCAAGAAGCCGCCGCAGGACCGCAAGGTGCCCGAGTTCGGCTCCGACAAGGACTTCCCGCTGGTGCAGGCGCTCAACCGCCTCAAGGGCCAGCCGGTGCTGGTCAGCAAGACGCAGGTGATCGTCGACAACAAGGAAGAGAAGAAGGAGAACTGACCGGCCGGGGCGCGAGCCCCTTCCGGACGCTCCGACTTCGCATCCCACCGCAGGGGACCGGCCAGACCGGTCCCTTTTGCTTTCTCCCCGCCATGAACGAAGACGACGACCTGCTGCGCTATTCGCGCCACATCCTGCTCGAGGAATTCGGCATCGATGGCCAGGCGCGCGTGAGCGCCGGCCGGGTGCTGGTGATCGGCGCCGGCGGGCTGGGGTCGCCGGCCGTGCTCTACCTCGCGGCGGCGGGCGTGGGGCGCATCGTGCTGGTCGACGACGACGAGGTCGACCTGACCAACCTGCAGCGCCAGGTCGCCCACACCGAGGCGCGCGTGGGCCAGCCCAAGGTGGCGTCGGCGGCGCAGGCCATGCGCGACATCAATCCCGGCATCGCCATCGAGACCCACGTGCTGCGCCCCGACGCCGACCAGCTGTCGGCGCTGGTCGCGGCGGCCGACGTGGTGCTCGACTGCACCGACAACTTCGTGACGCGCCAGGCCGTCAACCGCGCCTGCGTGGCGCACGGCAAGCCGCTGGTGGCGGGGGCCGCGATCCGCTTCGACGGGCAGCTCAGCGTGTACGACGTGCGTGATCCGGCCTCGCCCTGCTATGCCTGCCTGTTCCCGCCCGACGCGGCCTTCGAGGAGACGCTGTGCGCGGTGCTCGGGGTGTTCGGGCCGGTGGTCGGCACCATCGGCACCCTGCAGGCGCTCGAGGCGCTCAAGCTGCTCGCGGGCATCGGGCCGTCGCTGGCGGGCCGGCTGCTGATGTTCGATGGGCGAAGCGCTTCGTTCGACACGCTTCGCGTGGCGCGCGATCCGCATTGCGGCGTCTGCGCGGCGCACCGCCCCGCACCCTAGCCCCGCTCGGGTCAGGGCTGCTGCTTCGCGCCCTTGGCCCGTGCCGCACCGTTGGCGGCGGCACCGGCGGTCGGCTTGTTGGCCTGGGCCAGCACCGCCTTGCAGTCGGAATCCTCGCCGGGACCGGTCTCGATGGTCGCGGCCAGCGCCAGCAGCGGGTTGACCGCGCCCAGCGCCAGCGCAGCCAGCCCGCGGCCCGCCAACGGCCCGACCTGCAGCCCGCCCTTGGGATCGCCGAAGCTGCCGCTGACCACCAGCGGCGTGCGGATCGACAGCAGGCTCTTGCTCTTGGGCTCCTGGTGGACCACGAAGTCCAGCCCCTCGGTGGCGAAATTGGCCTGCCCCGTGGCCGTGAAAAGCGCGTTGGTGGTGTCGACCATCAGCGTGCGGCCGGTCGCCAGCCCCTTGTTCACGTCGAAGGCCACGGCCGCGCAGCGCAGTTCGACGTCGCGGTCGCCGCGCAGCAGGAACTTGAGGATGTCGCCGCCCACCAGCGTTGCGAACACCGGCAGCAGGTTGCCGAACTGGCCGCGGCCGGCCAGCACCGCCACGTCGCCCGAAGCGCCGCCGAGCCAGTTGGCGACCGTGCTGCCCGAGCCCGAGAGGTTGATGCGGCCGTCGAGCCGGCCCAGGCTGTTGCCGGTGGTCTCGAGCTTGGGGAACAGCCGCGCGAGCTGCATCGCGCGCACGTCGAGCGCGGCGCGGATGTCGGCCGGGTTCTTCGAGCCGTCGATGCGGATCGCGCCGCCCAGCTTGCCGCCGGCCACGCCGAGCAGCAGCGGATCGAGCGTGAGCACACCATCCTTGAGCTTGACCTGCACGCTGCCGCTGTCGAGCGGGACGTCGCGCACGTTGCGGATGCGCTCGGCCGTGTACTTCACGTCGGCATTCATCGCGCGCAGGCGCTCGAAGTCCAGCGGCGCGGTCGGCAGCACCTTGCCGCCCGGGCGCTTGACCTGGGTCACGGTCGGCGGCGGCGCCACGCCCTCGACGGTGGCGGCTGTGCGCGCGGTCGGCGGCAGGCCGATCAGCGGGCCGAGGTCGTCCATGTCCATCACCTTGGAGCGCAGTTCGCCCGCGAGGTAGGGCACCTGGGTCGCCTGGTCGAAGCGCATGTCGCCCGCGATGTCGGACAGGCCCAGCTTGCCCTGCAGCGCCTTGGCCTCCCACAGGCTGCCGCGCTTGCTGAGATTGCCGCGTACCGCGTAGGGCGAGGTCTGCGGCAGCGCGATGCCCAGCAGCGGGAACAGCGCGCCCAGGGTCTGGCCACGGATGTCGAACTTCGCATCGATGCCGTCGAGGTCGGCGAGCGAGCCCACGGTGCCGCCCGCCTTGAGCTTGGTCTGGCCGGCGGCCGCGTCGATCTCGAGCGGGAACGGCGGCGCGCCGGCCGCGTTGATCTGCATCACGTTGCCGGTGCGGCCCTGGGCCGTGAGCGGCTGACCCTTGTAGCGGCCCTTGATTCGGTAGTGCACCGGCAGCGCGCCGCGCGCGGTGTCGTAGCTGACATCGGCATGGATGTCCACGCCCAGGTGCTTGGCCAGGAAGTCGATGGCGCCGCCATCGACCTCGATGGTGCCGATGGTGGGCGCGGTGCCGGCGTCGGAGGTGTCCTTGCCGAAGGCCCAGGTGCGCCGGCCGTCGGCTTCCATCTGCAGGCCCACGGTGGGCGAGGCGAGCACCAGCCGCGGGATCTCGATGCGGCGCGACACCAGCGGCCAGAGGCGGATGTCGAACTCGGCGCGCTCGGCCTTCACGAGGTAGGGGTCACGCGCCCACGAGGGGTTGGCGAACTCGATGCCGTCGAACTTGACGGTGGCGCGGCGCCAGCCGAGATCGACGTCGAGCCGGCGCGTGATCTCGAACTTGCGGCCGGTCTTCTCGCTCACGTAGCGGTTGACCGGCTCGCGCAGCACGTCCCAGGGGAAGAACAGGATGGCGATCACCAACGCCGCGAGCAGCGCGAGCAGCAGCACGATCAGCTTCTGCCACAGCGGAAATCTGCGCGGGAGGGTGCGGGTGGAATCCATCGCCATGGCTGCATGATGACCGCATCGCGCGCGCCGTCCAGGTCGGCGCAGGGCCGCATCCCGCGTGCGGCATCACCTACCGCGCGCCGAGCGACGCCAGGGCCCTCGCCTGCGGGGGCGTCGGAACCCGCCTACAGATGCCTCGCACTGAACCCTGCATGATGCGCGGCAGGGAGGCCTCATCGTCCAGAGCCCGGTCCAGCCGCCGCCAGCCACGAGAACACGGCGGGCGCCGCGGCCCACATCATTCGGGCAACGTCGGAGGAAGCGCGGTTCGTCATGGATTCCAGATTGAAGACCTACATCGTCGAGGACAACCTCACGATCCGTGAAAACCTCATCGGCACCCTGGAAGAACTGGCGCGCACCGTGGTGATCGGCTACGCGGAAACCGAAGACCACGCGGTCGAATGGCTGCGCACGCATGCCGCCGACTGGAACCTCGCGGTGGTCGATCTCTTTCTCAAGCAGGGCAGCGGGCTGGGCGTGCTGAAGGCCTGCACCGAGCGGCGCCCCGAACAGAAGGTGGTGGTGCTCAGCAACTATGCGACGCCCGACATCCGCAGGCGTTGTGCGCAGTTCGGCGTGGACGCGGTGTTCGACAAGTCCAACGAGATCGACGCGCTGGTCGATTTCTGCCTGCGCGCGGTGGCGCTGCAGCCACCGGAGCCGGGCTGAGGCCCGGCGCGAACGGTGGCTTTCTCAGTCGATCAGCTTGTTCTTGAGGGCGTAGTACGTGAGGTCGCTGTTGGAGGAGAGGTTCATCTTCTCCATCAGCCGCGTGCGGTAGGTGCTCACGGTCTTCACCGACAGCGACAGCGTCTTGGCGATGTCGCCCGCGGTCTCGCCCTTGGCCAGCTTCAGGAACACCTGGAACTCGCGCTCCGAGAGCTGCTCGTGCGGCGCGGCGTCGTCCTTGCGGTCGAGCTGGCGGGCCAGCAGTTCGGCCACGGCCGGGGTGATGTAGCGGCGGCCCAGCGCGATGGTGCGGATCGCGTTGACGATCTCCATCGGATCGCACTCCTTGTTGAGGTAGCCGCTCGCGCCCTGCCGGATCAGGTTCATCGCGTAGTGCTCCTCGGGGTAGCCGCTCAGGATCAGGATGCCGACGTCGGGCGCCTTGGCACGGATCATGGCAAGCGCATCGATCCCGCTCTGGCCCGGCATCGACAGGTCCATCACCAGCACGTCGAGCTCGGTGGTGCGCACGAGCTCGATCGCCTCGCGACCGCTGGCGGCCTCGCCGGCCACGCGCAGATCCACGTGCTCGGAGAAGAACTGCCTGAGGCCCGATCGCACGATGGCGTGGTCGTCCACAATTCCAATTTTGATCATCTGTTACTTTCGTCGTTGTGTTGCCGGTCCGCGGGCCGCAACATGCCGGTTCCCTGATCGTTGTCAATTATTCACGATCTTGTCTTGAAAGCGGATCCAAAAGTTTCATGCGTTGGCTAGCGTTCCCAAAAATGGCCTTGAGCCTGCTGCTCGCCGCACTGGCGGCGCTGGCGCTCGTCGGCATCAACGAGGCGGGCTACCGGCAGTCCAGTATCGCCCTGGCCGAGATCGACGCCGCGCAGAAGGTGCGCAGCGTGCTCAACCAGCTGCTGCAGAACATCCTCGATGCCGAAACGGGCCAGCGCGGCTATCTGCTGACAGGGGAAGCCGCCTACCGGCAGCCCTACGACAACGCCATCAAGCAGATCGACGGCAACCTGGCGAGCCTGCGCGAGCAGTACGCCGGCCGGCCGGCCGAGACGGCCCAGCTGGCGGAGCTGTCGAAACACGTGCTGCGCAAGGTGTCCGAGATGGACATGAGCGTGCGCCTGCGCTCGGACGGCAAGGAGGACGCCTGGAAGTTCGTCATCACCACCGACGTCGGCCGCGAGGAAATGGATGCCATCCGCGAGAAGGCCCGGGGCCTGGTGGAACTCAGCAACAAGACCCTGCACGACAGCCAGACCCAGGTGATGCTGTCGCTGCGGCTGGCGCGCTTCGGCACCAGCATCGTGGCGCTGGCCGCCCTGTTCGCCTTCTTTCTGTACCTGCGCCAGACGCACGTGCTGCGCTCGATCGGCGAGCGCCAGCAGGAGACCCTGCAGCGCGAGCGCAATGCCCTGGAGGACGAGGTGCGCGAGCGCACCGCCTCGCTGGCCGAGCTGGCGACCCACCTGCAGGACGTGCGCGAGACCGAGCGCGGCTTCCTGGCGCGCGAGCTGCACGACGAGCTGGGTTCGCTGCTGACCGCCGCCAAGCTCGACGTGGCGCGGCTGAAGTCGCGGCTGGCCGACGCGCCCGATGCGATCCAGCGGCTGCAGCATCTGACCGAGCTGCTCAACAGCGGCATCGCGCTCAAGCGCCGCATCATCGAGGACCTGCGCCCGTCGTCCCTGGCCAACCTCGGGCTGGTGGCCTCGCTCGAGATCCTCGGGCGCGAGTTCGGCGAGCGCTCGGGCATTCGCGTCGACATGCAGCTGGAACCGGTCAGCACCGACGAGTCGCGCCAGCTCACCATCTACCGGATGGTGCAGGAGAGCCTCACCAACATCGGCAAGTACGCCGAGGCCACCGAGGCCACGATCGCGATGAAGAACCACGACACGCACGTGGTGGTCGAGGTGCTCGACAACGGCAAGGGCTTCGACGCCCAGAAGATGCGCCCGTCGACGCACGGCCTGGCCGGCATGCGCCACCGCGTGGAGGCCGCGCGCGGCAAGCTCACGGTGACATCGACGCCCGGGCATGGCACGCGCATCGCGGCGATGCTGCCGGTGGCATAGGCCCGGACCACGCCCCCCGCGCCGGCGCATCCGTGCCGGAATTCACGCGATTTCCAGGGCCGCCGGGCGGACTCGGCCATCTCCTACGCCCCGCCCCCCCTGCCACTGACAGGTCCGCCATGGGCCGGCCCTTAAGGTCTGTCCATGCCGTGTTCCTCCTCCTCGGACACGCGGCTTTTCCAACAACGAGGGCAGCCTCCAAGGAGTTCCGCATGTTGCACTACGCAGTGGTCTTTCTGGTCATCGCGCTGATCGCCGCCTTGTTCGGCTTCGGCGGTATCGCCGCCAGCGCCGTCGGTATCGCCAAGATCCTTTTCGTGATCTTCGCGGTGCTCGCCATCGCGAGCTTCCTGGCCGGCTTGCTACGAAGCAAGTAGCGTCGGTACGATCCACAGGCTCTCGCAATTCATTCCCGGAAAGGACTTTTCATGAACACGACCAAGACCCCCCAGCAACTCGCCGACGACGCACGCCAGACCGCCAACGACGCTGTCGATACCACGCGCGCCTATGCACAGAATGCGGTGAATGCGGCGGGCGAAAAGGTCCGCGAGCTGCGTCGCGACGCGGAACCGGCGGTCGAGCAACTGGCGGCGCGCGTGCAGCAGGCCGTGCAGCGCGGCCTCGATGCCGCCTCGACCACCAGCGCGCGCGCGCAGCGCCGCCTCGAGCAGGCCGCCGACGTGACCGGCCGCTACATCTCCGACCAGCCCGTGCGCTCGGTGCTGATCGCCGCCGCGGCCGGTGCCGCCATCACCGCACTGATCGTGCTGGCCAGCCGCCGTCGGGACGACTATTGATCGACTGAAGCATCGGCTCCGCTCCGCAGCACCATGCTTCATCCGATCTTTTCCACGGTGCTCGGGCACCCGGAGCTCATCGCCGAACACATCGCCAACTACGCGGCCCTGGTCCGGCAGGAGTCGGGCACCGCGGCCCGCGGGCTGATCGCCCGCATCGTCGCGGGTATCCTGGCCGCAGCCACCTTCGTGCTGGCGCTGGGACTCATCGGCGTGGCGGTGCTGCTGGGCGTGCTGCACGGCAGCTTTCATTGGGTGCTGGTCGCGGTCCCCGGCGTGGCGCTCGCGATCGCCGCGATCTGCGCCTGGATCGCATCCCGTCCCTTCATCGCCCATGGGTTCGACGATCTGCGTGCGCAGGTCGACGCCGACCTGCAAGCCCTTCACGAAGCCGGAGGCCGCCATGGCCGGCACTGATCCCCGCGCCCTGCTGACGCCGAAGGAAAGGCTGGCGCTCTCGCGCCGCGCGCTGGTGCGCGAGCTCAACGGCGGCCGCGATCCCGAGCCGGAGCACCGCACGCCGCAGCAGGAACGCGCCCGGCGCGATGCCGAGGCGGCCTTCGCGCAGTCCGACCCCGACGATGCCGGCGCCGCCTTCGAAGGCCAGCGCGCGCACGATCCGGGCGGCGGCCGCGGCGGCAATGCCCGCATCTGGGCCTCGGTCGCGCGCAGCATGGCCGAGCGCTGGTGGCGCCGCCATCCGGCGCATGCGGCGGGCCAGCTGGCGCGGCCGCTGCTCGAACGCTATGCGCGCAAGGAGCCGGCCAAGCTGATGGCGATCGCCGCCGCCACCGGCGCGGTGGTGGTGCTGGTCAGGCCCTGGCGGCTGCTGTCGGTGACGGCGGTGCTGGCGGCGGTGCTCAAGACTTCCGACCTGGCCGACATCGTGAACACGCTCATGCAGCAGAAAACAACTCCCCCACGAAAGGATCCCCCATGAAAGCCAATGCCTCCACTCCGGCGAAGGACCACCAGCACCTGGTGCTGGACCAGAAGGGCCTCGACGCCGCGGCCAAGAGCCTCGACGACGGCGCCGTCACCCCGGCCTACGGTCCGTGGCGCGACGACATCGTCAAGCTGCTGAACGACGCGCTCGCCACCGAGCTGGTCTGCGTGCTGCGCTACAAGCGCCACTACTTCACCGCCAACGGCGTGGAATCGCCGGCCATCGCCGACGAATTCCTCGTGCATGCCAACGAGGAATCGGCGCATGCCGACCGCATCGCCGAGCGCATCGTGCAACTGGGTGGCGAGCCCGATTTCGCGCCCGAACACCTGCGCGAACGCAGCCATGCCGGCTACGACGAATCGACCGACCTGCAGGCCATGGTGCGCGCCAACCTCGTGGCCGAGCGCATCGCGGTCGAGTCGTACCGCCAGATGATCAACCTGATCGGCGACAAGGACCCGACCACCCGCCGCATGCTCGAGGACATCCTCTCGGACGAGGAAGAGCATGCCGACGAACTGAAGGACTGGCTGGGCCACTGACCCGGCAGCCACCCAAGAGAAAGCCCGGCATGCCGGGCTTTCTTTTTGGGAGGCGGAAAACGCGGATCCGGAAACTCAGCCCTTCACCTCGAGCCGGTTGTCGACCGAGGTCACGCCCTGCACGCCCTTGGCGATCTGCTCGGCGCGCTCCTTGGCGGCGGCGCTCGGTGCAGGTCCCTGCAGGCTCACGGCGCCGGCCTTGGTGTCGACGTCGATCTTGATGGCGCTGAGATCGGGATCCTTCGCCAGGCCGGCCGAGATGGCGGCTGTGATGGCCGCGTCGTCCACCGTGTTCGCCACGGCGGTACCGGCGTCCTTCACGGCTTCCTTCGCATTGGCGGCACCGTCCCTCACGCTTTGCGAATCGATCTTGGCCTTGGCCTCCTCGGCCATCTGGACGGTCTTGTCGCGCGCGGTGTCGACGGCCTGGCCCGTGCGCGCCACCGCGCTGTCGAGCTTCTCGCCGGCGGTGCGGCCGTCGTTCCTGTCGCAGGCGGCGAGCGCAAGGCTGCCGCCGGCGATCGCCAGCACGGCAAGCCAGGTGCGCGTGCGCGAGGCGGACGGCTGTATCGAGAGGGTCATGGGAACCTCCACATCGATGGAATGAAAAGAAAAATGGCTGCGCGCCCGCGGGCCGCAGCCATGTTGCATCAGAGCTTGTCGGCGCCGGACTTGATGGCGTCCTTGGCCTTTTCCTTCACGTCGCCGTAGGTGCTCTGCACCTTGCCGGTGGCCTGGTCGGCGATGCCCTCGCCCTGGAGCTTCTCGTTGCCGACGACCTTGCCGGTGACTTCCTTGATCTTGCCCTTGGCCTGGTCGACGCGGCCTTCCACTTGATCCTTGTTCATTGCGATGTCCTTCCTGATTCGGTCACGAAGCACCCGGAGACCGGATGCATGAGCCGGCGGCCCATGACTTCAATCTAGCGACGCGACCTGTGAGCCACGCCACGACGGGGGCGCAAAGCGCTGTAGGACAACCGGGGCCGGCCGGGGTCAGGCGGAGACGATCCAGCCCTCGAGCGGATCGATGCCCGCGGGCAGTCCGTAGCCAGGGCCCGCGCTGTCCGCGCGCTGCAAGCCCCAGGCCGCCTGCACCAGGCACAGCACGGCATCGAGGTCGTCGCCGCGCGGGTCGTCGAGCAGCTCGCGGCGCCGCCCGGGCGAGAGCTCGAGGCGCAGGCCGAGCCGCGTGCGGCCGGCCTCGAGCGCGGCCAGCAATTCGACCCGCACGTCACGGCGCTCGGGCGTCTGTTTGACGAGCTCGTCGCTCTTGTAGCTGCGGCGCCCGACCAGCTCGCGCGCCAGCAGCCCGGGATAGGCCTCGAGCGCCACCCGATCGGCCGGCTGCACCGCGCGCAGCCCCGGCAGATGCGCATCGGCCGCGAGCAGCGGCGGCACCCCGGCATGCAGCATGAAGGCCACCGGCGGATTGACCCACTTCATCGACGGGCTCGAACCCGCGGGCGCATCGGTGGCGCGATGCGCGAATTTCCCGCCCACCGGCCGCGCGGCGCAGAAGGCCGCGAAGGTCTCGCGGATCTCGGCACGGGTGAGCGCGGCGTAATGCGCGATCAGCGGCTCGAAGTGCAGCGGCCAGCCCAGGTGCTCGACCAGTTCTCGCGGCAGGCTGAACGGGAAGTCGAAACCGCCGACCCAGGCCGGCGTGGCGTGCAGCCAGCGGCTCCAGGCCTCGAGCGTGCTGAAGCGCTGCAGATCGCGCAGCGCCAGGACGCCATCGGGCATCGATTCGCCGGTGGCGACCACGATCGGCTTGCGCGCGGTCGGTGCGCTCGAGAAGTCGCAGCCGAACAGCAGCGGGCCCGGGCGCGTCTGGCTCATGGCTCAGCCCAGCGCGAGCGCCACCACGCCCGCGGCGATGAAGAGCGCGCCCAGCAGGCGCAGCAGCCGGTCGCCCTCGCGCAGCAGGTGGCCGCCGATCAGCGCCGCGAACAGCATCGACACCTCGCGCGCGGGCGCCACGTGCGAGATCGGCGCCTGCTGTACCGCGTAGAGCACCAGCACGTACGACACCGGGCTCACGGCCGCCACCACCAGCGCGTACTTCCACTGCGCGCGCCACATGCGCGCGGTGGTGGCGCGATCGTGCAGCGCGGCCGGCAGCAGCAGCACCAGGCGCACGAAGTTGCCGAAGTAGTCGAGCAGGATCGGCGACATCGCGAGGAACTTGACGGCGTAGCTGTCGGCCACGGTGTAGGCCGCGATGAAGCCGCCGGTCAGCACGCCGTAGCGGATGCCCTTGTGCACGCGTTCGCGCTGCGCCGGGTCGTGCGCCTTGTGCCAGAGCTTCGGGCCACCGGCGACCAGGAACACGCCGCCCACCACGCCCAGGATGCCCGCCACGCCCACGAGACTGATCTTCTCGCCGAGGAACAGCACCGCCACCAGCGACGACAGCAGCGGGCCCGAGCCCCGCGCCAGCGGATAGACCACCGTGAGGTCCGACTTGCGGTAGCCGCGCAGCAGCACGATGAAATAGAAGATGTGCAGCACGCCGCTGAGCACGACGAAGCCCCACTCGGTCGCGCCCCAGTGGGGCACCACGTTCCAGCCCAGCGCGATGCCCACCGGCGCCCAGATCAGCATGTTGAACACGCTGGTCTGGAAGCTGAAGCGCACGTCGCCGTTGGCCTTCTTGGCGACGATGTTCCAGCCCGCGTGGATGAGCCCTGCCAGCAGGATCAGCGCGAATGCGGAAAGAGGCACGGGATCAGATCAGGGAAGTCGCTCGCCCGCCGGCCGGCGGGCAACAAAAAGGGGGCCGAGGCCCCCGACGCATTTCAGTGGCGCCCGACGATGGCCGCCGTGGCCATCAATTCCTCGAGCAGCGCCAGCGAGACCTTGCCCGAGACCTTGTACGGGTCGAGCTCGGGCTTCTCGGAGTACTTCAGCAGCGTGGAGGCGTTGAGCTTGGAGAGGTTGACCTGCCCCATGGTCCAGCCGCCGAAGCGGCGCTCGAAGATTTCCTCGTAGTGCAGCAGCACCACGTCCTTGTGGCGCGCATCGCGCTGGATGTGGCCGTAGAGCTCGCTGATCGCCATGCGGCCGCCTTCGATCGCCTGCAGGAAGGTGCCGCCTCCATAGCAGAGGATGCCCGTGATGCCGCAGGCCGTGTTGTGCGAGCGCGATTGCGTGAGGATCGCCTCGATGGCCGCGGGGCTGGTGTCGACGGCGCGGCTGGCGTAGAGGAGTCGGACCAGCATGTCAGCTCTTTCGGGGCAGGAGGGACAGGAATTCGCGCCGCAGGCTCGGGTCCTTGAGGAACACGCCGCGCATCACGGAATTGATCATCTTGCTGTCCATTTCCTTCACGCCGCGCCAGGCCATGCAGAAGTGCTCGGCCTCCATGACCAGCGCGAGGCCGTCGGGCTGGGTCTTTTCCTGGATCAGGTCGGCCAGCTGCACCACGGCCTCTTCCTGGATCTGCGGACGGCCCATGACCCATTCGGCGAGGCGCGCGTACTTCGACAGGCCGATGACGTTGGTGTGCTCGTTGGGCATCACGCCGATCCAGAGCTTGCCGATGATCGGGCAGAAATGGTGCGAGCAGGCGCTGCGCACCGTGATCGGGCCGACGATCATCAGCTCGTTGAGGTGTTCGGCATTGGGGAATTCGGTCAGCGGCGGCGCCGGCACGTAGCGGCCGCGGAACACCTCGTTGACGTACATCTTGGCGACGCGCCGCGCGGTGTTGTCGGTGTTGTGGTCGTTCTCGATGTCGATGACCAGGCTCTCGAGCACGCCCTTCATCTTGACCTCGACCTCGTCGAGCAGAGCCTCGAGCTCGCCGGGTTCGATGAACTCGGCGATGTTGTCGTTGGCGTTGAAGCGCCGGCGCGCCGCGTTCAGGCGCTCGCGGATCTTCACGGAGACGGGCGTGCCCTCGTCGTCGTCTTTGGGAACGGGGAGCGTGTCCACTTCGGTTTTCCTCAGCATCGGGCCATCGTACCAGTGAATCGATGCCCGCCGTTCGGGCCGCGAATGCCCGCCCCTTCTGCGGGCCTTGCTATCAATTCGGCAGCAAGAAATCGGTGACCAGCGGCAGGTGGTCCGACATGCGGGCCCAGATCGGGCCGCGCGGCACGCTGCTGGTCAGGGGTTCGAGCTCGCGCCCGTAGATGAAATCGAGCTGCGCCACCGGCAGCCGCGAGGGATAGGTCAGCGTGCGCGGGCCGCGCAGGTCGCTGGTGTCGCGCAGGCCCATGGCGTTCATCGCGTAGCGCATGCGCGCGCCCCAGTCGTTGAAGTCGCCCGCCACCACCACCGGCTCGCCATCGGGTACTTCGCGCTCGATGAATTCGCGCAGCCGCGCCACCTGCCGCACGCGGCTGCCCTTGATCAGCCCGAGGTGCACCACGATGGCGTGCACCGGTCGCCCTTCGACCTCCATCACCACGTGCAGCAGGCCGCGCTGCTCGAAGCGGTGGTCGGAAATGTCCTGGTGGTTGGTGCGCAGCACGGGCCAGCGCGTGAGCAGCGCGTTGCCGTGCTCGCCGTGGCGCGTGACGGCATTGGTCTCGTAGACCGCCGTGTAGCCCTCGGGCGCGAGGAAATCGGCCTGCGGCAGCTCGGGCCAGCGCGGAAAGCGCACCGCGGCCTGGCGGTTCATCTTGCGCACTTCCTGCAGGCAGACGATGTCGGCATCGAGCTGCTCGATGGCGTGGCCGAGGTTGTGGATTTCGAGCCGCCGCGCGGGCCCGATGCCCTGCACCCCCTTGTGGATGTTGTAGGTGGCGACCCGGAAGTTGGGCGTCTGCGAGTTCATCGCGCAAATTCTGGCAGCAACAGAATGGCTTCGGCGTTCGATGGGGAAAAGCAGGCGTCGGCGGCCTCGCGGTACGGCAGCCAGCGCCAGTCGGTGTGCTCGTGCGGCGCCAGCACCGGCACGACGCGCTCGGGCACGCACAGGCCGAACAGGTGCTCGGTGTTGTGCGTGACACCCGGCGCATAGCGCGCGCGCCAGCGCGGATAGATCTCGTAGACGTTGCGCAGCTCCCAGTCGACCAGCTGCGCCGCGAGCGCACTGCCCTGCCCGCACAGGATGCCGGTCTCCTCCGCGACCTCGCGCGCGGCCGTGAGCGCGAGCGGCTCGTCCTCCGCGTCCTTGCTGCCCGTGACCGACTGCCAGAACTCGGTCTCGGCGTCGGCGCGGCGGATCAGCAGCACATCGAGGGCGGGCGTGTGGATCACGACCAGCACGGACTGGGGGATCTTGAAAGACCGCATGGGGCGAGGCTCCTTCGTGTCACCGGCTTCGCAAGGAAGCTGACAAGAAAAAAAAGGGCACTCATCGAGTGCCCCTGTCGCCGATCAGGCCGCCTGCTGCGGCTGCACGTTGCGCAGCCGGATGTGCAGCTCGCGCAGCTGCTTCTCGTCGACCGGGCTCGGCGCCTGCGTCAGCAGGTCCTGCGCGCGCTGGGTCTTCGGGAAGGCGATCACGTCGCGGATCGACTCGGCGCCGGTCATCAGCATGACGAGGCGGTCCAGGCCGATGGCGATGCCGCCGTGCGGCGGGGCACCGTACTGCAGCGCGTCGAGCAGGAAGCCGAACTTGAGCTGCGCGTCCTCCGCGCTGATCTTGAGCGCGCGGAACACCTTGCTCTGCACTTCCTCGCGGTGGATACGCACCGAGCCGCCGCCCATCTCGATGCCGTTGAGCACCATGTCGTAGGCCTTGGCGATGCACTTCTCGGGCGCGGTGTCCATGAGGTCCTCATGGCCGTCCTTCGGCGCGGTGAACGGGTGGTGCACGGCGCTCCAGCGCTGGCCTTCCTCGTCGAACTCGAACATCGGGAAGTCCACCACCCACAGCGGTGCCCAGCGGTCGTCGAACAGGCCGCTCTTCTTGCCGAAGGCGCTGTGGCCGATCTTCACGCGCAGCGCGCCGATGGCGTCGTTGACCACCTTCTCCTTGTCGGCGCCGAAGAACAGGATGTCGCCGTTGCGCGCGCCGGTGCGGGCGATGATCTCGGCCAGCGCGTTGTCGTCGAGGTTCTTCACGATCGGGCTCTGCAGGCCCTCGCGGCCCGCGGCCGCGTCGTTGATCTTGATGTAGGCCAGGCCCTTGGCGCCGTAGATCTTCACGAACTCCTGGTAGGCGTCGATCTCGCCGCGCGACAGGCCGCCCTCGGCACCGCCGCCCGGCACGCGCAGCGCGACCACGCGGCCGCCCTTCATCGTGGCGGCGTTCGAGAACACCTTGAATTCCACGCGCTTCATCAGCTCGGTGAGTTCGGTGAATTCGAGCTTCACGCGCAGGTCGGGCTTGTCCGAGCCGTACTTGAACATCGCCTCGCCGTAGGTCATGGTCGGGAACACCGGCAGCTCGATGCCCGCGGCGTTGCGGAACACGTTGCGGATCATGCCTTCGAACATCTCGCGGATCTCTTCCTCGGCGAGGAACGAGGTCTCGATGTCGATCTGCGTGAACTCGGGCTGGCGGTCGGCGCGCAGGTCCTCGTCGCGGAAGCACTTCACGATCTGGTAGTAGCGGTCGTAGCCGGCCACCATCAGCAGCTGCTTGAACAGCTGCGGCGACTGCGGCAGCGCGAAGAAGCTGCCGTCGTGCACGCGGCTGGGCACGAGATAGTCGCGCGCGCCTTCGGGCGTGGACTTGCCGAGCATCGGGGTCTCGATGTCGATGAAGCCGTTGGCGTCGAGGAACTTGCGCGTTTCCATCGTCACCTTGTAGCGCAGCATCAGGTTGCGCTGCATCGCCGGGCGGCGCAGGTCCAGCACGCGGTGCGTGAGGCGCGTGGTTTCCGACAGGTTGTCGTCGTCGAGCAGGAACGGCGGCGTGACCGAGGGGTTGAGCACCTTGAGCTCGTGCGCCAGCACTTCGATCTTGCCGCTCTTGAGCTGGTCGTTGGTGGTGCCTTCGGGGCGTGCGCGCACGAGGCCCGTGATCTGCATGCAGAACTCGTTGCGCAGGTTCTCGGCGACGGCGAAGGTCGAGGCGCGATCCGGGTCGCACACCACCTGCACGTAGCCTTCGCGGTCGCGCACGTCGATGAAGATCACGCCGCCGTGGTCGCGGCGACGGTTGACCCAGCCGCAAAGGGTGACGGTTTGGCCCAACAGGGCTTCGGTCACGAGACCGCAATAGTGAGTACGCATGGCCATGGCTAGATTCCGGCGCCGTTGCGGCGCGTTCGTTTTTATGGGTTGGACGGTTTGGTCGTCGCGATGCTGGCGGGGCTGCCAGGAACGACCACCCCCATCGAGACGATGTACTTGAGCGCCTCGTCCACGCTCATCCGGAGCTCGATGCAGTCGCTGCGCTTGAGCATCACGAAGTAGCCGCCCGTGGGATTGGGCGTGGTGGGCACGTAGACGCTGAGGAACTCCTCGTTGCCCAGGTGTTCCGCGACCTCGTTGCCGGGCGCGCCGGTGACGAAGGCGATGGTCCACACGCCCTCGCGCGGCCACTGCACCAGCACCGCGGTGCGGAAGGCGTTGCCGTTCTCGGAGAACAGCGTGTCGGAGACCTGCTTGACGCTCGAATAGATCGAGCGCACCACCGGGATGCGGCGCACCACGGCGTCGCCCCAGCCGAGCAGGCGCTTGCCGACGAAATTGCTCGCGGCGGCGCCCACCACCAGCAGGATCGCCAGCGTGAGCAGCACGCCCAGGCCGCGCACCCGGTGGTCGCTGAGCCAGACCTGCCACTGCTCGGGCAGCAGCCACAGCGTCTGGTCGAGCGTGCCGATGATCCAGTTCAGCACGCCGAGCGTGATGACCAGCGGCACGATCACCAGCAGGCCGGACAGCAACCATTTGCGCAGGGCGAGCATCGGGAGGTTTCTCTTCTGGGACAGCGGCGGGCGGTTCGGCGCCTCAGTCGGCGCTCTTGGCGGCCGGCGCGGGGGCGGGAGCCGGCGCGGGTGCCGGGCTGGGCGCGGCGGCGGGCGCATCGGCGGACTTGGCGGCGCCATCGCCCGAGGCGACCGGCGCGGTGGCGGCTTCGGACTTCTTGCCGCCGCCGTCGCGGAAGTCGGTGACGTACCAGCCCGAGCCCTTGAGCTGGAACCCGGCCGCGGTGACCTGCTTTTCGAACGCGCTCGCGCCGCATGCCGGACACACCGTCAGAGGCGGATCGGACATCTTCTGCAGGGCATCCTTGGCGAAGCCGCAGGCGCTGCACTTGTAGGCGTAGATGGGCATGGGAAATCGAGTGGGGAAAGCGGCCAGGCGGCCGCTCGCAAAGCCCTCGATTATAGGGGCGCCCCCCGGCCGCCCGACGTCCCCGGGGATTGCGCCCCGGGTCGGATTCAGGCCGTTTCGGTCGCCAGCGGGCGGTGCGGCGTGTGAGTGTTCACCACCCACTGCGGCGCCAGCGAGCCGAGCACCATGCCCGCGAACGAGGCCAGCACCCCCGCGAGCTGGGCCGGGAACACCGCGCCCCAGGGCATGGCCATGAACAGCAGCCAGGTGCCGATGCCGAACAGGATGGCGGCGATCGCTCCCTGGGTGGTGGCGCGCTTCCAGTAGAGGCCGAACACCAGCGGGACGAAGGCCCCGACCAGCGGCACCTGGTAGGCGCCCGAAACCAGTTCGTAGATCGGCGTGCCCTGCATGCGGATCGCGTAGGCCAGCACCGCGGCGCTGAACAGCAGCACCGTGATGCGCATCGTCATGAGGTTTTCGCGGTCGGTGCCCGAGGGCCGGAACTGGCGCCAGATGTTCTCGGTGAAGGTGACGCTGGGCGCCAGCAAGGTGGCCGAGGCGGTCGACTTGATGGCCGACAGCAGCGCACCGAAGAACAGCACCTGCATCACGAACGGCATCTTCTCGAGCACCAGCGTGGGCAGCACCTTCTGCGGATCCTCCTTGAGCAGCGTGGCGGTCTGCTCCGGCATGATCAGGAGCGCGCTGGCCACGAGGAACATCGGCACGAAGGCGAACAGGATGTACGCCAGGCCGCCGATCACCGGGCCACGCGTGGCGGCCTTGACGCTGTTGGCCGACATCACGCGCTGGAACACGTCCTGCTGCGGGATCGAGCCGAGCATCATGGTGATGGCGGCCGCGAAGAAGAAGACCATGTCGTGCCAGTTCGGCTCGGGCCAGAACTTGAACAGGTCCTTGCTGACCGCGAAGGCGACCACCTTGTCGGCGCCGCCGGCCATGTTGCCCGCGAACATCGCGATGATGGCCAGGCCGGCCACCAGGATGATCATCTGGATGAAGTCGGTGACCGCCACCGACCACATGCCGCCGAACAGCGTGTAGGCCAGGATCGAGACCACGCCGATCACCATGCCGGTCGACAGCCCGATGGCGCCCCCCGAGAGCACGTTGAACACCAGGCCCAGCGCCGTGACCTGCGCCGAGACCCAGCCCAGGTAGCTCAGCATGATGATCAGCGTGCAGGCCACCTCCACGCCGCGGCCGTAGCGCTCGCGGTAGTAGTCGCTGATGGTCAGCAAGGTCATGCGGTAGAGCTTGCCCGCGAAGAACAGGCCCACGAGGATCAGGCAGGTGCCGGCGCCGAACGGGTCCTCGACCACGCCGTTGAGGCCGCCCTCGATGAACTTGGCCGGGATGCCCAGCACCGTCTCGGAACCGAACCAGGTCGCGAAGGTGGTCGTGACGATCATGAAGAGCGGCAGGTGCCGCCCGGCGATCGCGAAGTCGGTGGTGTTCTTCACGCGCCGGGCCGCATACAGGCCGATGGCGATGGTGAGCAACAGATAGACGATGACCAGGGTCAGCAGCACGTCAGGTTCTCCTCTTTCCTCGTTCCAAGGCAGCACGCCTTTCTTCCAGGCCGTGGCGGCCAGCCCCCGCGCGGTTCAGAAAATCCGAACGCGCACCAGCAACTGCATGGCCAGCAGACCCAATACAAAACCTATGCCACCGTAGAGGATGGACTGGAGCAACCGGTTGGTGCGCTTCTGCGCGGCCAGCAGCTCCAGCAGCTCGCGCCGGTGGTCGGGCGGCCGATTCTCCAGGAAATCGTGCAAGAGGCGCGGCAATTCCGGCAACAGCTTGGCGTACCGCGGCGCCTCGTCCTTGAGCTGCTGGAACAGCTTCTTGGGGCCGATCTGGTCGACCATCCACTTCTCGAGGAAGGGCTTGGCCGTGTGCCAGAGGTCGAGTTCGGGGTCGAGCTGGCGGCCCAGCCCCTCGATGTTGAGCAGCGTCTTCTGCAGCAGCACCAGCTGCGGCTGGATCTCGACATGGAAGCGGCGCGAGGTCTGGAAGAGGCGCATCAAGACCATGCCGAGCGAGATCTCCTTGAGGGGCCGATCGAAGTAGGGCTCGCAGACGGTGCGGATCGCGGCCTCGAGCTCGTCGATGCGCGTGCCCTCGGGCACCCAGCCGCTCTCGAGGTGCAGCTCGGCCACGCGCTTGTAGTCGCGCCGGAAGAAGGCCACGAAGTTCTGCGCCAGGTACTCCTTGTCGGACTCGGTGAGCGTGCCGATGATCCCGAAGTCCAGCGAGATGTAGCGCCCGAAGGCCTCGGGCTCGAGGCTGACCTGGATGTTGCCCGGGTGCATGTCGGCATGGAAGAAGCCGTCGCGGAACACCTGGGTGAAGAAGATGGTGACGCCGTCGCGCGCGAGCTTCGGGATGTCGACGCCCGCGGCGCGCAGCCGCTCGAGCTGCGCGATCGGCACGCCGTTCATGCGCTCCATCACGATCACCTCGGGATGGCAGAAGTCCCAGAACATCTCGGGGATCAGCACCAGGTCGAGCGAGGCCATGTTGCGGCGCAGCTGCGCGGCATTGGCGGCCTCGCGCACCAGGTCGAGCTCGTCGTGCAGGTACTTGTCGAACTCGGCCACCACCTCGCGCGGCTTGAGCCGCTTGCCGTCGGGCGAGAGCTTCTCGACCCAGCCGGCCATCATGGCCATCAGGCCCAGGTCCTTCTCGATCACGCCGCGCATGTTGGGGCGCAGCACCTTGACCGCCACCTCGCGCAGCTGGCCGTCGCCGGTGCGGATGGTCGCGAAGTGCACCTGCGCGATCGAGGCGCTCGCGATCGGCGTTTCGTCGAACTGCACGAACACGTCGCCGACGGGCCGGCGGAACGCGCGCTCGATGGTCGCCACCGCCACCGCCGAGGGGAACGGCGGCACGCGGTCCTGCAGGAAGGTCAGTTCGTCGGCGATGTCGGGCGGCAGCAGGTCGCGCCGCGTGGATAGCACCTGGCCGAACTTGACGAAGATCGGGCCCAGCCGCTCGAGCGCCTCGCGCAGCCGCTGGCCGCGCGGTGCATCGAGCCGGCGGCCGAAGGAGACGATGCGCGCGACCACGCGCAGCCAGGGCTTCTGGAAGCTCGTGAGCACGAGCTCGTCGAGGCCGTAGCGCAGCGCGACCCAGACGATGAAGAGGCTGCGATAGAAGCGGCTCATTCGGCGGTGCCCGCCGAACCGATACCGGATCTGCCGGCCGCCGCGCGGTTGCCCACGAACTGACGCAACGCGCCCACCACGCGCCGCACCGCATTGCCGATGGCATGCGCGGGCACGTCGCCGATCACGCGCGCGAGGTCGTCCTCGACGTCCCAGCGCACGTGGTCGACCAGCCAGTTGACCTCGGCCGCGAGCTGCACGTCGCCCACGATCTGCACCGAGGGCTTGTCGCCGCGCAGCGTGGCGCGCGCGATCTCGAAGGGGTTGTCATCGGTGACAGACAGCGTGAGCTCTGGCACCGAGCCCGGCGGTGCCAGGTCGAGCAGGCCGGCGGGCGTGGCCACCAGTTCCATCGTGACGAAGCGCCACTGGAAGCGCACCACGCGGCCCTGCTGGCGCACCAGCCGCTGCTGGGCCTCGGGCTCCTGCTGCAGCACGTGGTTGAGGAACAGCACGGCGCGGTGCTGGATCTCGTGCACGGCCCAGGGCGGCGGCTGCAGGCGCTCGCCGACACGATTGAACAGATCGCCGAGCAAAGAAAAAGGGGACGATGGTGTGGCCATGGTCCCCATTATCCTTTCTGCAGGCGGCCGGGCCGCCCTCGAAGCCGCTGCTTATTGCAGGGCTTGCACGCCGGCCACGAGCCAGCCGTTGCCGCCGGTGGTCGGACGCGTCATGTTCCAGACTTCGCGGAACGGGCCCGGGCCCGCCGAGGCGTCTTCGCGGATCATGCCGGAGAACTCCACGCTGGCCATGTAGGCATCGGCCAGTTCCTCGATGCCGAGCAGCTTGGCGTCGAGCATCACGACCTCGGTCTTGTTCGACGCGCCACCGGTGTGGCTGGCGCGGTCGGCGAGCTGGCTGCGGATCTCCGCGATCATCTCGTCGGTCATCATCGAACGCAGCATGGTGATGTCGGCACGGTCCCAGGCGTCCTGCAGCGTCACGAAGTTGCGCTTGGCCGCGGCCAGGAAACCGTCGACGTCGAAGCCGGCCGGAATGCCCCAGCTCTGCGAACCCGCGAGGGCCGAGCCGATCATGCTGCCGCCACCGGCCGCGGCACCCGCGGACGAGAGGCTGCTGCCGTGCGAGGTCGCGGCGGGCGTGGCATCGAAGTTCGTCGTGTTGCGCTCCCACGGACGGGCCGAGGCATCGTTGCCGACGTTGTTCGGGCTGTACTGCGCCGGCGCCGCCGGGTTGCCCGGACCGCCCGCGCCCTGGAAGGCGAAGCCGCCCTGGCGTGCACCGGCGGGCTGCGAGCGCGACTTGATCATGCGCCACACGAACACCGCGGCCAGCACCAGCAGGCCGATCAGCAGGATGTTGGCGAAGCCCGCGCCCAGGCCCAGCGAGTTCGCGAGCCAGGCCAGGCCCAGGCCCGCGGCCAGGCCGCCGAGCATGGCGCCCCACGGACGCTTCGGAGCCGCGGCGGCGGGCGCCGGCGTGCCGGGCCTCGGCGCCGCGTTGGCGGCGTTCTGTTGCGCGGGCGCGGCCGGCGGCGTGGCCTGGCGTTGCGTCACGTTCGAGGATTGGCGGCCGACCGACTTGCCACCGCCCATGCGTGCGGCGTCGGCCTGGATGCTGACGAGCGCCAGTGCGCCGGCCAGAAGCAAAGTACCCAAACTCTTCATAACGTCTCCTCTCGAACGAAATCTCGTCTGATCAACACTTGATTCCAACATGGAGGGCGACCACGCCACCCGTCATGTTGTGATAGTCCACATGCCCGAAACCGCCCTCTTTCATGAGGGACTTGAGCTCGTCCTGGCCCGGATGCATGCGGATCGATTCGGCCAGGTAGCGGTAGCTCGCGTCGTCGCCCGCCACCACCTTGCCCAGGCGCGGCAGCACGTTGAAGGAGTACCAGTCGTAGACCTTCTCGAGCGGCTTCGCGACCTTCGAGAACTCGAGCACCAGCAGCTTGCCGCGCGGCTTGAGCACGCGGTTCATCTCCTTGAGCGCGACGTCCTTGTGCGTCATGTTGCGCAGGCCGAAGGCGACGGTGACGACGTCGAAGTGATCGTCGGGGAAGGGCAGCTTCTCGGCGTCGCAGACCGTGGTGGGCAGCACCACGCCGGCGTCGAGCAGGCGGTCGCGGCCGGTGCGCAGCATGGCCTCGTTGATGTCGGTGTGGACCACCTGGCCGCTGGCGCCGACCTTCTTCGCGAAGGCCAGTGCGAGGTCGCCGGTGCCGCCCGCGATGTCGAGCACGCGCGAGCCTTCACCGACGTTCGCGACCATGACGGTGTAGGCCTTCCATGCGCGGTGAAGCCCCATGGACATGAGGTCGTTCATCAGGTCGTAGCGCGTGGCGACCGAGTCGAACACGCCGCGCACGCGGCCGGCCTTCTCGCTCTCGTCGACTTTCTCGAAGCCGAAATGGGTGGTGGTCATGCGACCGATGTTAGGCCGTTCGTCCTCGCATCAAGACGACGACCCCGCTGTACCGGCGGTCATTTGTTGCTTTTTCTGCAAACGCAGAGGTCTTGTAACGCCCGTCACGTCTACCGACGAAGCTATGCTTTCAATAGCAAACGCCGGTCAATGGCTGCCGCAGGCGTGGCCGCCCTTCGCGGCCATCGGTGCATCGCGATCGACGCCCGCTTCGGCCAGCTTCCGCTCGTAGGCGGCCCAGAGTTCGGCCTCTTGCGAGCCCAGCTGATACAGCAGGTCCCACGAGTAGATGCCGGTGTCGTGCCCGTCGCTGAAGGTGGGCTGCACCGCGTAGTTGCCCACCGGCTCGAGCGCGACCAGCTCGACCTCGCGCTTGCCGGTCTGCAGCACTTCCTGGCCCGGGCCATGGCCCTGCACCTCGGCCGAGGGCGAATGGATGCGCATCAGCTCGAACGGAATGCGGAAGGTGGCGCCATCGGAGAAGCCCACTTCGAGCACGCGCGAGCGGCCGTGAACGGTGATCGATTGCGGCGTCGGTGCGCCCTGTTTCAAGCCTGCCATCGCGAACTCCTCAGATGCCTCGACCACCCATGCGGCCGAGGCGCTCGATCATCGCAGCCTCCGCGGCCGGCAGGCTCGCCGCGACTTGCGCTTCGCGCTCAGCATCGCGTTCGCGCTGCGCGCCGGCCCACACCGAGCCCGGGAAATGGCTGTCGTCCGCGAAGCGCGCGATCACGTGCCAATGCAGGTGCGCCACCATGTTGCCGAGCGCGGCCAGGTTGATCTTCGCCGGCCGCAGGTGCTCGCGCAGGCACTGCTCGACCACCGTCACGGCCTCCATGCAGCGCACGCGGTCGGCCGCGTCGAGGTCGGAGAACTCGGGCGCATGCGCGGCCCACACGACGCGGTAGAAGGCCGGGAAGCCCGCCTCCTGCGCATGGATCACGCGCAGCTTCGCGCCCTCGAACACGAGGCGCCCGCCGGGCCCCTCGCACAGCACGCAGCCCGGCGCCGCGCTCACACCAGCACCCGTTCGATGCCACCCTGGTTCGCGGCCGCCACGTACTCGGGCATCCAGTCGGCGCCGAGGATCTTGTTGGCCATCTCGACCACGATGTAGTCGGCCTCGAGCAGGCCGTTGTTCAGGTCGCTGCCGTAGCGCGACAGGCCCTGCAGGCAGCTCGGGCAGCTGGTGAGAATCTTCACGTTCTCGCCAGCGCCGATCTTGCCGCCGTCGCGCAGCGCGGCCTCGCCCTTCTTCAGCTCCTCTTCCTTGCGGAAGCGGATCTGCGTCGAGATGTCGGGCCGCGACACGCCCAGCGTGCCCGACTCGCCGCAGCAGCGGTCGTTCTTGAGCACGTTGTCGCCGACCAGCGCCTTCACCGTTTTCATCGGGTCCTGCTGCTTCATCGGCGTGTGGCAGGGGTCGTGATAGAGGTAGCCGGCACCGCCGGCGTCGCCCAGCGTGATGCCCTTCTCGAGCAGGTACTCGTGGATGTCGATGATCCGGCAGCCCGGGAAGATCTTGTCGAACTGGTAGCCCTGCAGCTGGTCGTAGCAGGTGCCGCAGCTCACCACCACCGTCTTGATGTCGAGGTAGTTGAGCGTGTTCGCCACCCGGTGGAACAGCACGCGGTTGTCCGTGATCATCTTCTCGGCCTTGTCGAACTGGCCGCTGCCGCGCTGCGGATAGCCGCAGCACAGGTAGCCCGGCGGCAGCACCGTCTGCACGCCCGCATGCCAGAGCATGGCCTGCGTCGCGAGCCCGACCTGCGAGAACAGCCGCTCCGAGCCGCAGCCCGGGAAATAGAACACCGCCTCGGTCTCCGAGGTCGTGGCCTTGGGGTTGCGGATGATCGGCACGTAGTCGGCGTCCTCGATGTCGAGCAGCGCGCGCGCCGTCTTCTTCGGCAGGTTGCCCGGCATCTTCTTGTTGATGAAGTGGATCACCTGCTCCTTGACCGGCGCCGGCCCGAGCGAGGCCGGCGGCGCCGCCGTCTGCTTCTTCGCGAGGCCGCGCAGCAGGTCGTTGGCCATGCGCTGCGCCTTGAAGCCGATGCCCACCATGCCCGCGCGCACCGTCTTGATGGTCTGCGGATTGGTCGCGTTGAGGAAGAACATCGCGGCCGCGTTGCCGGGACGGAAGCTCTTCTGCCCCATCTTGCGCAGCAGGTTGCGCATGTTCATCGACACGTCGCCGAAGTCGATCTTCACCGGGCAGGGCGTGAGGCACTTGTGGCACACCGTGCAGTGGTCGGCCACGTCCTCGAACTCCTCCCAGTGCTTGATGCTCACGCCGCGCCGGGTCTGCTCCTCGTAGAGGAAGGCCTCGACCAGGAGCGAGGTCGCGAGGATCTTGTTGCGCGGGCTGTAGAGCAGGTTGGCGCGCGGCACGTGGGTGGCGCACACCGGCTTGCACTTGCCGCAGCGCAGGCAGTCCTTGACGCTGTCGGCGATGGCGCCGATGTCGCTCTGCTGCATGATGATCGACTCGTGCCCCATCAGGCCGAAGCTCGGCGTGTAGGCATTGGTCAGGTCGGCATGCAGCGACTGCGCGCCGGCACCCGGCTCGCGCAGCAGCTTGCCCTTGTTGAAGCGGCCCTCGGGGTCGACGCGCTGCTTGTACTCGGCGAAGGGACGCAGCTCGTCGTCCGACAGGAACTCGAGCTTGGTGATGCCGATGCCGTGCTCGCCCGAGATCACGCCGTCGAGCCGGCGCGCCAGCTTCATGATGCGCGCGACCGCCTCGTGCGCGGTCTGCAGCATCTCGTAGTTGTCGCTGTTGACCGGGATGTTGGTGTGCACGTTGCCGTCGCCCGCGTGCATGTGCAGCGCGACCCACACGCGTCCCTTGAGCACGCGCTTGTGGATCGCCGTGCACTCGGCCAGGATCGGCGCAAAGGCGGCGCCCGCGAAGATGGCCGACAGCGGCTGGCGCAGCTGGGTCTTCCAGCTCGCGCGCAGCGAATGGTCCTGCAGCTGCGGGAACAGCGCATCGACCTCGTCGAGCCAGCCGGCCCACAGCGCGCGCACCTCCTGCAGCAGCGCCACGGCCTGCGCCACGCGGTCCTCGAGCAGCTCGGCCGAGGGGATCTCGTTGGCATCGTCGGTCTTGCCCAGCGGCAGGTTGCCGTGCACGAAGAACTTCTCGAGCTCGTCGACCAGCGCGAGCTTGTTGCGCAGCGAGAGCTCGATGTTGATGCGCTCGATGCCGTCGCTGTACTCGGCCATGCGCGGCAGCGGGATCACCACGTCCTCGTTGATCTTGAAGGCGTTGGTGTGGCGGCTGATCGCGGCGGTGCGCTTGCGGTCGAGCCAGAACTTCTTGCGCGCCTCGGGGCTGATGGCGATGAAGCCCTCGCCGCTGCGCGAGTTGGCGATGCGCACCACCTCGGAGGTGACGCGCGCCACCGCGTCGGCGTCGTCGCCCGCGATGTCGCCGAACAGCACCATCTTCGGCAGGCCGCCGTGCTTCTTCGACTTGGTGGCGTAGCCCACGGCCTTGAGATAACGATCGTCGAGGTGCTCGAGGCCGGCCAGCAGCACGCCCGAGCGCTTCTGCTCGGCGAACATGAAGTCCTTGATCTCGACGATGCTGGGCACCGCGTCCTTGGCGTTGCCGAAGAACTCGAGGCAGACGGTGCGCGTGTGCGCCGGCATGCGGTGCACCACCCAGCGGCAGCTCGTGATCAGGCCGTCGCAGCCTTCCTTCTGGATGCCCGGCAGGCCCGAGAGGAACTTGTCGGTCACGTCCTTGCCGAGGCCCTCCTTGCGGAAGGTGCGGCCCGGGATGTCCAGGCGCTCGGTGCGCAGCGGCGTCTTGCCGTCGGCCGCGAAGTACTGGAGCTCGAACAGCGCGCTCTCGGCGTCGTGGATCTTGCCGAGGTTGTGGCCGATGCGCGTGACCTCGAGCCATTCGGCCTGCGGCGTGACCATGCGCCACGAGGCCAGGTTGTCGAGCGCGGTGCCCCACAGCACGGCCTTCTTGCCGCCGGCGTTCATCGCGACGTTGCCGCCGACGCACGAGGCCTCGGCCGAGGTCGGGTCGACCGCGAACACGTAGCCCGAGCGCTCGGCCGCGTCGGCCACGCGCTGCGTGACCACGCCGGCCTCGGTCCAGATGGTGGGCACGGGCGCTTCGAGGCCCGGCAGCGCGACCAGCTCGACCTCGGTCATGGCCTCGAGCTTCTCGGTGTTGATGACCACGCTGTTCCAGGTCAGCGGGATCGCGCCGCCGGTGTAGCCGGTGCCGCCGCCGCGCGGAATGATGGTCAGGCCCAGCTCGATGCAGCCCTTGACCAGCAGCGCCATCTCGGCCTCGGTGTCGGGGCACAGCACGACGAAGGGGTACTCCACGCGCCAGTCGGTGGCATCGGTGACGTGGGCCACGCGCGAGAGGCCGTCGAACTTGATGTTGTCCTTGGCCGTGAGCCGGCCCAGCACGCGCGTGGCCTTGCGGCGCAGCGCGGCGACGTCGCGGAACAGGGTGTCGAAGGCCTGCACGGCCTCGCCGACGCGGGCCGTGAGCTCGCCCACGAGCTGGTCGCGCGGCAGGTCGCTGTCGGGCGTGCGGCGCTTCTGCACCTCGGCCAGGCGATGCCGCAGCGCATCGACCAGCAGGCCGCGGCGGCGCGGGTTGTCGAGCAGGTCGTCGATCAGGTAGGGGTTGCGCTGCACGACCCAGATGTCGCCGAGCACCTCGTAGAGCATGCGCGCCGATCGGCCGGTGCGTCGCTCGGCGCGCAGCGTCTGGAGCAATTCCCAGGCGCGCTCGCCCAGCAGGCGGATCACGATCTCGCGATCGGAGAAGCTGGTGTAGTTGTAGGGGATCTCACGCAGTCGTGCGGGCTCTGCGGCCTGCGACAGCAGCGCGTTCAACGCGGTCGGAGCATTCATCGGGGTGGGGCCTCGGCCGGGCGCCACGCGTCCATAGCCGGGGTGGGGATTTTAGGTCAGGGGACCGCTCCCTGCCTTGGCGCCCGGTATTGCGCCCTCCCCCGCCGGGGGAGGGAGAAAGTCAGAACATCAGAACAGCACGCGGCTGCGGATCGTGCCCTGCACCTTCGCGAGCTTCTCGAGCGCGAGGTCCGAGGAGGCGGCGTCGATGTCCATCACCACGTAGCCGATCTTCTCGTTGGTCTGCAGGAACTGCGAGGAGATGTTGATGTTGTTGTCCGAGAAGATCTTGTTGATCTCCGACAGCACGCCCGGCACGTTGCGGTGCACATGCAGCAGACGGTGCTTGCCCGGATGCGCGGGCAGCGCCACCTCGGGGAAGTTGACCGACGAGGTCGAGGTGCCGTTGTCGCTGTACTTGACCAGCTTCTCGGCCACCTCGAGGCCGATGTTGGCCTGCGCCTCCATCGTCGAGCCGCCGATGTGGGGCGTGAGGATCACGTTGTCGAGTCCGCGCAGCGGCGACTGGAACTCGTCCTTGTTGCTGCGCGGCTCGACCGGGAACACGTCGATGGCGGCGCCCAGCAGCTTCTTCTCCTTCAGCGCGCCGGCCAGCGCATCGATCTCGACCACGGTGCCGCGCGAGGCGTTGATGAGGATCGAGCCGGCCTTCATGGCCGCGATCTCGGCCGCGCCGATCATCCATTGCGTGGCCTGCGTCTCGGGCACGTGCAGGGTCACGATGTCGCTCTGCGCCAGCAACTGGTGCAGGTCGCGCACCTGGCGCGCATTGCCCAGCGGCAGCTTGGTGACCACGTCGTAGAAGGCCACGTGCATGCCCAGCGCCTCGGCCAGCACCGACAGCTGCGCGCCGATCGAGCCGTAGCCCACGATGCCCAGCGTCTTGCCGCGGATCTCGAAGGCGTTCTCGGCCGACTTGAGCCAGCCGCCGCGGTGCGCCACCGCGCTCTTCTCGGGCACGCCGCGCAAGAGCAGGATCGCCTCGGCCAGCACCAGCTCGGCCACCGAGCGGGTGTTGGAGTAAGGCGCGTTGAAGATCGCCACGCCGTGCTCGCGCGCGGCCTCGAGGTCGACCTGGTTGGTGCCGATGCAGAAGCAGCCGGCGGCCACCAGCTTGTGGGCGGCCGCGAACACCTCGGCCGTCAGCTGGGTGCGCGAGCGGATGCCGAGGAAGTGCACGTCGGCGATCTTGGCCTTGAGCTGCTCGTCGGGCAGCGCGCCCGGCAGCGACTCGACGTTGGTGTAGCCCGCCGCATGGAGCACCTCCACGGCCGAGGGGTGGATACCCTCGAGCAGAAGAAACTTGATCTTGCTTTTGTCGAGGGAGGTCTTGCTGCTCATGCTGCTGCTCGCGGTAGCCCCGGCCATGGCAACAGGCTAGGCCGAAAAAGGGAGGGCGATGCTAGCATGGTGCAGCGCAGCAAGCAGGGGCCCGGCGCGCGAGCGCCCTGTCGTCCAAGGGGGTTTACCCGGGTTTCTCGACGTGTGCACTCCGTGCGACAAAGCCGCAGAACCGTCACGTATGTAACCTAACATCGCCGGTTTTACTTACTTTTCCCTACAGGAGTCTTAATGCGCTTCAAGACGCTCGCCATCGCCTCTACGCTGGCTGCCGCTCTGGCCGTGCCAGCCCTTGCCCAGGCCCAGACCGAGATCCAGTGGTGGCACTCGATGGACGGCGCCCTCAACGACTGGGTCAACGACCTCGCCAAGCAGTTCAACGAGAGCCAGAAGGACTACAAGGTCGTGCCCACCTACAAGGGCGAATACGACCAGTCGATGGCGGCCGGCATCGCGGCCTACCGCTCGGGCAACGCGCCCGACATCCTGCAGGTGTTCGAAGTGGGCACCGCCACCATGATGTATTCCAAGGGCGCAATCAAGCCCGTGGCCGACGTCATGAAGGAAGGCGGCCAGAAGTTCGACCCCAAGGCCTACATCCCCGCGGTGGCCGGCTACTACACCGCCCCCAACGGCCAGATGCTGTCGTTCCCGTTCAACAGCTCGACGACGGTGTTCTATTACAACAAGGACGCCTTCAAGAACGCCGGCCTCGACCCCGAGAAGGCCCCCGCCACCTGGCCCGAAGTGGTCTCGGCGGCCGCCAAGCTCAAGGCCAGCGGCAGCCAGTGCCCGTTCACCACCTCGTGGATGAGCTGGGCCCAGCTCGAGAGCTTCTCGGCCTGGCACAACACCTCGTACGCCTCGAAGAACAACGGCTTCGGCGGCCTCGACGCCCGCCTGGAATTCAACTCGCCGCTGCACGTGCGCCACTTCGAGAACCTGTCGAACATGTCCAAGCAGGGCCTGTTCGTCTACAAGGGCCGCGCCAGCAAGCCGATCACCTCGTTCACCTCGGGTGAATGCGCGATGTTCATCGGCTCGTCGGGCAGCTATGCCAGCGTGAAGCGCGACGCCAAGTTCAAGTTCGCCGAATCGGCGCTGCCCTACTACCCGGACGTGCAGGGCGCGCCGCAGAACACGATCGTCGGTGGCGCCAGCCTGTGGGTGATGTCGGGCAAGCCGGCCGCCAACTACAAGGGCGTGGCCGCGTTCTTCAGCTTCCTGTCGAGCCCCAAGGTGCAGTCGGAAAGCCACATGCGCACCGGCTACCTGCCGATCACCACGGCCGCCTACGAGCTGACCGAGAAGGCCGGCTTCTACAAGGAAAACCCGGGCACCGACGTCGCGGTGAACCAGATGATCAAGAAGACCACCGACAAGTCGCGTGGCGTGCGCCTGGGCAACCTGCCCCAGATCCGCGCCATCGAGGACGAGGAAACCGAGCTGATCTGGACCGGCAAGAAGACCCCGAAGGAAGCGCTGGACAGCGCCGTGAAGCGCGGAAACGAACTTTTGGTGAAATTCCAGGCCGCAAACAAGTAAGCTCCGCACCCGGATCGGCGCGAACGAATGTTCGTTTCGGTTCGTTTGACCCGCAACAAGCCAGGCTGACCCGTGCAGTCCTGGCTGTTTGCTTATTTAGTGTGTCCGTGACCTGAACGCCCTGCCCCATGGAAAAACGCGTCATCTTTCGTTCGAACTGGCTGCCCTGGGCATTGCTGGCGCCGCAGCTGATCGTCGTCGGCGTCTTCTTCTTCTGGCCCGCCGGCCAGGCGCTGGTGCAGTCGCTGCAGCAGCAGGACGCCTTCGGCAACTCGATCACCTGGGTGGGGCTGGACAACTTCGAGGCGCTGTGGAACGACAGCACCTACATGGCCTCGTTCCACACGACCATCGTCTTCTCGGTGCTGGTGACGGTCCTGGGCCTGAGCATCGCCCTGGTGCTGGCGGTGTTCGCCGACCGCGTGGTGCGCGGCACGCGCTTCTATCGCAGCGTGCTGATCCTGCCGTATGCGGTCGCCCCCGTCGTGACCGGCCTGCTGTGGTCGTTCATGTTTTCCTCCTCGATCGGCATCGTGGCCTACTGGCTCAAGAAGATCGGGTTCAACTGGAACCACCTGCTCAACGGCGACCACGCCATGGCGCTGGTCGTGATGGCCTCGGTCTGGAAGCAGATCTCCTACAACTTCCTGTTCTTCCTCGCGGGCCTGCAGTCGATCCCGAAGTCGCTGATCGAGGCCGCCGCCATGGACGGCGCGCGCCCGATGCGCCGCTTCTGGACCATCCAGTTCCCGCTGCTGACGCCCACCACCTTCTTCCTGCTGGTGATCAACATGGTGTACGCCTTCTTCGACACCTTCGCGATCATCGACGCCACCACCCAGGGCGGCCCCGGCAAGGACACCGCCACGCTGGTCTACCGCGTGTACTTCGACGGCTTCCGCGGCATGGACTTCGGCGGCGCCGCGGCCCAGTCGGTGGTGCTGATGGTGATCGTCATCGCGCTGACGGTGGTGCAGTTCCGCTACGTCGAGAAGAAGGTCCAGTACTGATGACCGCCCCCATGCATTCCCTCTTCCCCGCGCGCCGCGCGGCCAACGCCACGGAGGCCCGCCATGGTTGAGCGCCGCCCCTCCCTGGGCATCCTCGCGCACGTGATCATGATCATCGGCGTGCTGCTGGTGATGTTCCCGATCTACCTGGCCTTCATCGCCTCGACCCACACGCCGCAGGAGATCATGCAGGCGCCGATGCCGATCCTGCCCGGCAGCAACTTCTGGGAAACCTACAAGGCGGCGCTGACCGGCGGCGGGCGCACCAGCGCCAACGTGTCGGTGGCGCGGATGATCTGGGTGAGCACGGTCATCACGCTCGTCATCACCTTCGGCAAGATCAGCATCTCGCTGCTGTCGGCCTTCGCGGTGGTGTATTTCCGCTTCCCGCTGCGCGGCCTGTGCTTCTGGCTGATCTTCATCACGCTGATGCTGCCGGTCGAGGTGCGCATCGGCCCGACCTACCAGGTCGTGGCCAGCCTCGGCATGATCAACAGCTTCGCCGGCCTCTCGATACCGTTGATCGCGTCGGCGACCGCCACCTTCCTGTTCCGGCAGTTCTTCCTGACGGTGCCCGACGAGCTGGTCGAGGCCGCGCGCGTCGACGGCGCCGGGCCGATGCGCTTCTTCAAGGACATCCTGCTGCCGCTGTCGAAGACCAGCATCGCGGCGCTGTTCGTGATCCAGTTCATCTACGGCTGGAACCAGTACCTGTGGCCGCTGATCGCCGCCACCAGCGAGGACATGTACCCGATCGTCGTCGGCATCAAGGCCATGATCGGCAACGGCGAGTCGCCGGTGGACTGGAACGTGGTGATGGCCACGGCCGTGCTGGCCATGCTGCCGCCCGCGGTGGTCGTGGTGCTGATGCAGAAGTGGTTCGTCAAGGGCCTGGTCGATACCGACAAATAAAACGCTGAACTGAAAACATGGCTGCCATTTCCCTACGCAACGTCATCAAGCGCTACGGCCACGGGCCCAAGGCCAACCAGGTCATCCACGGCGTGAGCGCCGAGATCGCCGACCACGAGTTCGTCGTCATCGTCGGCCCGTCGGGCTGCGGCAAGTCCACGCTGCTGCGCATGGTGGCCGGCCTGGAGGAGATCTCCGCCGGCGAGATCGCCATCGGCAACAAGGTGGTGAACCAGCTCGAGCCCTCCGAGCGCGACATCGCGATGGTGTTCCAGAACTACGCGCTCTATCCGCACATGACGGTGTTCGCGAACATGGCCTACGGCCTGAAGATCGCGAAGGTGCCGACGGCCGAGATCAAGGTCCGCGTGGACAAGGCCGCGAAGATCCTCGAACTGGGCCACCTGCTCGAGCGCAAGCCGCGCGAGCTCTCGGGCGGCCAGCGCCAGCGCGTGGCCATGGGCCGCGCCATCGTGCGCCAGCCGCAGGTGTTCCTGTTCGACGAGCCGCTGTCGAACCTCGACGCCAAGCTGCGCGCGCAGACCCGCCTCGAGATCCAGAAGCTGCACCGCGAGCTCGGCATCACCTCGCTGTTCGTCACCCACGACCAGGTCGAGGCCATGACGCTGGCGCAGCGCATCATCGTGATGAACGGCGGCGTGATGGACCAGTTCGCGACGCCCGAGGAGGTCTATTCGCGCCCCGCCACCACCTTCGTCGCGAGCTTCATCGGCTCGCCGCCGATGAACCTGCTGCGCCACGCGCCGGGCGTGCGCCCGGGCCAGATCCTGGGCATCCGCCCGGAGCACATGGCACTCGACGAGAACGGCTGGTCGGTGCAGGTGGAGCAGGTCGAGCTGCTGGGCGCCGAGCGCCTGGTCTACGGCCGCATCGGCGACGAGCAGATCATCATGCGCACCGACGAGGCCGACCGGCCGCCGATGGCGGGCGACACGGTGAAGATCGCCGCGCGCGAGGACAAGCTGCACTGGTTCGACGCCGGCTCCGGCAAACGCGCGGAATGAGCGCGGAATGAGCACGCCCTGGCCCTATCCACGCTGGATCGCCCACCGCGGCGCCGGCAAGCTCGCGCCCGAGAACACGCTCGCGGCCTTCCGCTTCGGCGCCGCGCACGGCTATCGCATGTTCGAGTGCGATGCCAAGCTCAGCGCCGACGGCGTGGTGTTCCTGATGCACGACGCCACGCTGGAACGCACCACCAGCGGCCGAGGCATCGGCGGCCGGAAGCCCTGGAGCGAACTGGCTCAGCTCGACGCGGGCGGCTGGCATTCGCGCGCCTTCGCGGGCGAGCCGCTGCCCACGCTCGAGAACCTCGCGCGCTTCTGCCTGGCCAACGGCCACCTGCTGAACATCGAGATCAAGCCCACGCCGGGCACCGAGCGCGAAACCGGCGAGGCGGTGGCGCGGCAGGCCGCGGCGCTGTGGCGCGATGCGGCCGTCCCGCCGCTGCTGACCTCGTTCCAGGTCGATGCGCTGAAGGGCGCGGCGACCGCCGCGCCCGAACTGCCGCGCGGCCTGCTGCTCGACACGCTCTGGAACGGCTGGCTCGAGACCGCGCGCGAACTCGGCTGCGTGGCCATCGTCTGCAACCATGCGCTGTGGGACGCCGCCGTGGTGGCGCAGGTGCACGGCGCCGGCCTGCGCGCGCTGAGCTACACGGTCAACGACGACTGGGCCGCGCAGCGCCTGATCGACCTGGGCACCGACGGCATCATCACCGACCGCGTCGACCTGTTCAGCCCCGCGCGCTGAACGCGGCGCCGTCACATGCTGTGACGCGCCGCGAAGCCGGGCCTTCAGGTGCGGCTTCTATGATGCGTCCATGAGCTGGACCTCCCGTCTCGCGGCCTTCCTGATGGCCGCCCTGCTGCTGTGCGGCACCGCCTTCGCGCAGCAGGACCCCGACCTCGCGGCCGCGCCGCCCGCGCCCACCGTGGCCGAGCTGCGCGCGCTGCTCGCGAAGATCGACCAGTCCACCGGCTCGGAAGACGACGCGCGCAGCCGCCTCACGCAGATCAACGCGATCGGCGCGCAGGCCGACAAGTTCGTGGCGGCGCGCACCGGCGAGCTCAATGACCTCAACGCACGCCTGGGCGAGCTCGGCAATCCGCCCGCGGCCGGCGCCAGCGAAGACCCCGACATCACGCGCCAGCGCGCGCGCCTGACCAAGGAACGCAACGCGCTCGACGCCGACATCCGGCTCGCCAAGCTGCTGGCGATCGACGTGCGCCAGCGCGGCACCGACCTGCTGACGCAGCGCCGCGCGGTGTTCGAGGCCCAGCTCACCGAGCGCGCGGCATCGCCGCTCACGGGTGAGTTCTGGAGCGACCTGCAGGAGGCCTGGCCCGAAGACGTCGACCGGCTCCAGGGCATGGCCGCGGGCGTGCAGACCGGCCTCGCCACCGCGTTCGGCGGCGAGGGCCGCACGCTGGTGATCGCGGCGCTGGCCGGCGCGCTGCTGCTGGCCTTCGCGGGCGTCTGGGCGGCCGAGCACGGCCTGGCCCGGCTCGCGGTGAAGCTGCTGCCCGCCGGACGGCTGCGGCGCTCGCTGCTGGTGATCGCCATCGTCGCGGCCCACGTGCTGCTGGTGGCGCTGGCGGCGCACGGCTTCGTCCATGTGCTCGAGCAACACGCGGGCTGGGCGCCGCAGGCGCGCAAGGCGATGCTGTCGCTGGCGCAGTCGCTGGTGTTCATGGCCTTCGTGATCGGCCTGGGCCGCGCGCTGCTGGCCACCGGTCGGCCGTCGTGGCGGCTGCCGCCGATTCCCGACGCCATGGCCGCGCGGCTCGCGGCCCTGCCCTGGCTGGTGGCGCTGGTGGCGGCCCTGGCCTGGGCGCCGGCCGAGATCAACGCGCTGGTCGACGCCAGCTTCTCGGCCGTGGTCGCCACGCACGTGCTGACCGCGCTGCTGCTGACCGCGCTGGTCGGCGCGGTGCTCTACCGGCTCAAGGCGCTGCGCGCGGGCGCCCCCGGCGAGGACCTGCCCGAGCGGCCGATGTGGGTCGGCATCCTGGTCGCGCTGATCGCCATCCTGATGGTCGCGATCTGGGTGCTGGTGGCCGTGGGCTACGTGGCGCTCGCGAGCTTCCTGGCCTCGCAGCTCACCTGGAGCGGCATCGTCGCCACCGCGTTCTACGTGCTGTTCAAGTTCGCCGACGACGTGTTCATGGCCACGGTGTCGTCGCGCAGCGGCTTCGGCCAGCGGCTGCAGAAGAGCTTCGGCCTGGCGCCGCAGACGCTCGACCAGATCGCCACCGTGCTGTCGGGCCTGAGCCGGGTGGCGCTGTTCTTCTACATGCTGATCGCGCTGGCCGCCCCGCTGGGCACCAGCCCCGGCGAGGTGTTCCAGCGCAGCGGCAAGTTCGGCACCGGCGTGAAGATCGGCGAGTTCCAGCTCGTGCCGGGCGCGATCCTCAGCGCGGTGGCGGTGCTGGCCGTGGGCTTCGTGATGCTGCGCATCTTCAAGCGCTGGCTGGCCGCGAGCTACCTGCCGACCACCAAGTTCGAGCCCGGCATGCAGAGCTCGATCAGCACCCTGCTGGGCTACGTGGGCGGCATCCTGGTGATCGCGTTCTCGCTCTCGGCGCTGGGCATCGGCATCGAGCGCATCGCCTGGGTGGCGAGCGCGCTGTCGGTGGGCATCGGCTTCGGCCTGCAGGCGATCGTGCAGAACTTCATCTCGGGCCTGATCCTGCTGGCCGAGCAGCCCGTGAAGGTGGGCGACTGGGTGGTGCTCGGCACGGCCGAGGGCGACGTGCGGCGCATCAACGTGCGCGCCACCGAGATCCAGCTCGGCGACCGCTCCACGCTGATCGTGCCGAACTCGGAATTCATCACCAAAACCGTGCGCAACATGACCTTGGCCAACGCCGAGGGCCGGGTGCTGATCCGCCTGCCGATGCCGCTGACCACCGACGCGCAGAAGGTGCGCGACCTGATCCTCGAGGCCTGCAAGGCGCACGAGGGCGTGCTCGAGACGCCGGCGCCCTCGCTCACGCTCGAGGGCATCGAGAACGGGCTGCTGATCTTCCAGGCGATCGCCTACGTGGCGAGTCCGCGGCTGGCCGGCGGCGTGCGCAGCGACCTGCTGTTCACCATCCTCGACGCGCTGCGCCAGGCCGACCTGCCGATGGCGACGCCCACGCTGGTGATGGCGGCCGCGCCGGCGGCCCCCTCGGCGCTCTCGACCGCGCCCTCGCCGGCGCCCTCCTCGCCGGCCTCGCCGCTGCCGGGCGTACAGGGCTGAGGGCCGGCCGCGCCCGGCTCAACCCAGCGGCAGGGTGGTCGTGCACTTCACCTCGTTGAGGCACACGCTCGAGCGCACCGCCGACACGCCCGGCATGTGCATCAGCGTGTCCATCAGGAACTGCGACAGCGAGTGCAGGTCGCGCGCGACCACCTTGATGACGTAGTCGAAGTCGCCGGTGACCGAATAGCACTCGAGGATCTGCGGCAGGTCGGCCACCAGGTCCTGGAACTTCGGCAGCTCGCCGATGTGGCCGCGCGCCATGGTCACGTGGATGAAGGCGATCACGCCGAGCCCCACCTGGCGCGCGTCGAGCCGGGCCGCGTAGCCGCTGATGAAGCCCATCTCCTCGAGCCGCCGGTGCCGCCGCAGGCACTGGGCCGGAGAAAGATTGGCCACTTCGGAGAGTTCGAGGTTCGATGCGCGGCCATGCGCTTGCAGATGCTCCAGGATCTTCCTGTCGATGCGGTCGAGCGTGATCTCGTGCAATTTCGTCTCCTTCAAATGCAGATGGCCGCAATCATATTTCTCAAAGCGGGGTAAGCACTGGCGCGGGATGCACCTTAATTGTGCAAACCACGCTCTAGACTCCAGGCTCGTGGAAGTGCATGCCGCATTTCCGTGCCATCGATTCCCTGCCCCGGTGCAAGCCGTGGCGTCGGACCCGCCCCCTTCCCTCTTTCCGGAGATCCCACGTGAAATTCGCCCTGCTTCGCACCCCTGTCGCCGCCGCCCTGGCCCTCGGCATGCTCGCCGCCGCGCCCGCCTTCGCGGCCGACAAGTCGGTGGCCGTGACCGCCATCGTCGAGCACCCGGCGCTCGACGCCGTGCGCGACGGCGTCAAGGCCGAGCTGAAGGCGGCCGGCTACGAAGAGGGCAAGAACCTCAAGTTCACCTACCAGAGCGCGCAGGGCAACGTGGGCACCGCGGCCCAGATCGCGCGCAAGTACGTGGGCGACCAGCCCGACGTGATCGTCGCGATCGCCACCCCCTCGGCCCAGGCCACGCTGGCCGCCACCAAGACCATCCCGGTCGTCTACTCGGCCGTGACCGACCCGGTGGCCGCCAAGCTGGTGAAGAGCTGGGACGCCAGCGGCACCAACGTGACCGGCGTGTCGGACCTGTCGCCGCTGGACAAGCACATCGCCCTCATCAAGCAGGTGGTGCCCACCGCCAAGCGCATCGGCGTGATCTACAGCCCCGGCGAAGCCAACTCGGTGGCGATCGTGGCCGACCTCAAGAAGGCCGCCGCGGCCGCCGGCATGACGGTGGTGGAAGCCGCCGCCGCGCGCACCGTGGACGTGCCGACCGCCGCCCAGAGCCTGGTCGGCAAGGCCGACGCGATCTACACGCCGACCGACAACAACGTGGTGTCGGCCTTCGAGGGCATCGTGAAGGTGGCGCAACAGGCCAAGCTGCCGGTGGTGGCGGCCGACACCGCCACCGTCGAGCGCGGCGCGGTCGCGGCGCTGGGCCTGAACTACACCGACATCGGCCGCCAGACCGGCAAGATCGTGGTGCGCATCCTCAAGGGCGAGAAGCCCGGCGCGATCGCCTCGCAGACCAGCACCAACTTCGAGCTGGTGGTGAACCCGGGCGCGGCCAAGCTGCAGGGCGTGACCCTGTCGGACGAGCTGCTGAAGACCGCCAAGGTCGTGAACACCAAGTAAGCCCCGGCCTCATCGCCAGCGACGGGTCGTCCTGCGGGCGGCCCGTCTTTTCGTTCTTGCCGGGAGCTTCCTCCTCATGTCCCTCATCGCCTCGCTGGGCGCCATCGAGATCGGCCTGATATTCGGGCTGGTCGCGCTGGGCGTCTTCATGTCCTTCCGCATCATCAACTTTCCCGACCTCACGGTGGACGGCAGCTTCCCGCTCGGCGCCGCCGTGGCCGCCACGCTGATCGTGGCCGGCTGGAACCCGGTGGCGGCCACCGCGGTGGCCTGCGTCGCGGGCGCCGTCTCGGGCTGGGTCACGGCCTGGCTCAACGTGAAGCTCAAGATCATGCAACTGCTCGCGAGCATCCTGGTGATGATCGCGCTCTACTCGATCAACCTGCGCGTGATGGGCAAGCCCAACGTGGCGCTGATCACCGAGCCCACCGTGTTCAGCATGGCCAGCTTCGGCGGCATGCCCGAGCAGTGGGCCAAGCCGCTGTTGCTGCTCTTGATCGTGATCGCCGCGAAGATCGTGGTCGACCTGTTCTTCGCCTCCGAGGCCGGCCTGGCGATGCGCGCCACCGGCGGCAATGCGCGCATGGCGCGCGCCCAGGGCATCTCGACCGACTTCCACACCATGGCGGGCCTGGCGCTGTCGAACGCGCTGGTGGCGCTGGCCGGCGCGCTGTTCGCGCAGAGCCAGGGCACGGCCGACATCTCGATGGGCGTGGGCACGATCGTGATCGGCCTGGCGGCGGTGATCATCGGCGAGACGCTGATGCCCGCGCGCAGCATGGTGATCACCACGCTGGCCTGCATCCTGGGGGCACTGCTCTATCGCTTCTTCATCGCGATGGCGCTGAACACCGACTTCATGGGCCTGCAGGCGCAGGACCTGAACCTGGTGACCGCCGTGCTGGTGGCCTTCGCGCTGCTGGTGCCTGCCTACAAGCGCAAGCTCGGCGGGCTTTTCAAGGGGAAGAACTGATGCTGCGCGCCGAACAACTCGAGATGACCTTCAACCCGGGCACGCCGATCGAGAACCGCGTGCTGCGCGGGCTCAGCCTGGAGATTCCCACCGGCCAGTTCGTCACCGTGATCGGCTCGAACGGCGCCGGCAAGTCGACCTTCCTCAATGCGGTCAGTGGCGACCTGATCGTCGACAAGGGCCGCATCGAGATCGACGGCAAGGACGTGACGCGGCTCAATGCCTGGCAGCGTTCGGGCATGGTGGCGCGCGTGTTCCAGGACCCGATGGCCGGCACCTGCGAGGCGCTGACCATCGAGGAGAACATGGCGCTGGCCTGGAAGCGCGGCGAGCGGCGCGGCCTGGGCCTGTCGCTCAACCGCGGCCTGCGCGAGCTGTTCCGCGAGAAGCTGTCGATCCTCAAGCTCGGGCTGGAGAACCGGCTGGCCGACCGCATCGGCCTGCTGTCGGGCGGCCAGCGGCAGGCCGTGAGCCTGCTGATGGCTTCGCTCAAGCCCTCGCGCATCCTGCTGCTCGACGAGCACACGGCCGCGCTCGATCCGAAGACCGCGGCCTTCGTGCTCGAGCTCACGGCGCGCATCGTCGAGGAGAGCAAGCTCACCGCGATGATGGTCACGCACAGCATGCGCCAGGCGCTGGACTACGGCTCGCGCACGGTGATGCTGCACGAGGGCCAGGTGATCCTCGACGTGGCCGGCCCCGAGCGCTCGGGCCTCGATGTGCCCGACCTGCTGCGCATGTTCGAACAGACGCGCGGCGAGAAGCTCGACGACGACAAGCTGCTGCTGGCATGACCGCAATGCGCGCGATGCGGCCCGAGGACCTGCAGGCCGTGCTGGCGATCCAGCTCGCCTGCTACGGCACGGGCTTCGTGGAGGACGGGGCGCTGATCGTGCGCCGGCTCGCTGCGGCGCCGCGCACCGGCTGGGTGGTCGAGCACGCGGGACGGGTGGCCGCCTACCTCGCGGCCTATCCCTCGCGCGTGGGCAAGCTCACGGCCCTGCACGGCGATTTCGAGGTGCTGCCCGAGACACAGGCCGACGCGCTCTACCTGCACGATCTCGCGGTCGACCCGGCGGCCTCGGGCCATGGCCTGGGACCGGCGCTGGTGCGGCATGCGCTGGCCTTCGCCGACACGGCGGGCTGGCGGCGCTCGGCGCTGGTGTCGGTGCAGTCCTCGCTGGGCTTCTGGGAACGCCACGGCTACGCGGTGCATGCGCTGGCCGACGCGGCACAGCAGGCGCGCCTGGCGAGCTATCCCGCGCCGGCGCACTACATGGTGCGGACCTGAAGGCCGCCGCTCAGCGCCGCCAGCCGCGCTGCAGCAGCCACTGCACGGTGCCGCAGACCACCACCAGCGCGGCATAGCTCGCGATGCGGCCGTCGTGGCCCGTGAACACCAGGCCGGCCAGCAGGACCAACACGCCAGCTATCGTATTGATAGCGAATTGCGCCCAGATGGCAGGCGTTCCGGGCTTCCGCGGCATCAGGAAGCGGCCGCACAGCGCGAGCACCCCCGCCACGAAGACAGCCGGCAGCGCGAAGTTGAGGAGGTGGTTGAGCAGGGCGAGCGCGGACATTCGGGAAGGGGCGGAAGCGTCATCCGCCAGCCGCTATGGAGGTCATAGACAGCACGGTGCCGGGACGGGCTCCGCAAATTTTATAATCGTGACATGTCTGTCTGGGCTCTTGGCTTGAACCACACGACCGCGCCGCTCGATCTGCGCGGTCGTTTTGCGTTTGCGCTCGACCAGATCGCTCCCACCCTGCAGAGCCTGCGCAGCTCGTTCTCGAGCGGCCGCCACCCGCAGGTCGAGGCCGCCATCATCTCGACCTGCAACCGCACCGAGATCTACTGCGCCGCCGACCATGCCGCGATCGACCACACGGTCGGCTGGCTGGCCCAGAGCGGCGGCGTGGCCCCCGCGCTGCTGCGCTCGCATGCCTACACCCTGCACGACGGTGACGTCGCGCGCCATGCCTTCCGCGTGGCCAGCGGCCTCGATTCGATGGTGCTCGGCGAAGCCCAGATCCTCGGCCAGATGAAGGACGCGGTGCGCGCCGCCGAAACCGCCGGCGCGCTGGGCAGCACGCTCAACCAACTCTTCCAGCGCTCGTTCGCGGTCGCCAAGGAAGTGCGCACCGCCACCGAGATCGGCGCGCACTCGATCAGCATGGCGGCCGCCGCCGTGCGCCTGGCCGGCCAGCTGTTCGAGGACCTGCGCCAGACGCGCGTGCTGTTCGTCGGCGCCGGCGAGATGATCGACCTCGCGGCCACGCACTTCGCGGCCAAGGAGCCGAAGTCCATCGCCATCGCCAACCGCACGCTCGAGCGCGGCGAGAAGCTGGCCTCGCGCTTCGGCGGCGAGGCGATGCGGCTGGCCGACCTGCCGGCACGGCTGGCCGAGTTCGACATCGTCGTGAGCTGCACCGCGAGCACGCTGCCGATCATCGGCCTGGGCGCCGTGGAACGCGCGCTCAAGTCACGCAAGCACCGCCCGATGTTCATGGTCGACCTGGCCGTGCCGCGCGACATCGAGCCCGAGGTGAAGGCACTCGAGGACATCTACCTCTACACCGTGGACGACCTCGCCCAGGTGGTGCAGCAGGGTCAGGCCAACCGCCAGGCCGCGGTGGCGCAGGCCGAGGTCATCATCGACGCCGGCGTGCAGAGCTTCATGCACTGGCTGGGCCAGCGCGGCACGGTGCCGCTGATCCAGCAGCTCAACGCCCAGACCGACGAATGGCGTGCCGCCGAACTGGCGCGCGCGCGCAAGCTGCTCGCCAAGGGCGAATCGGTCGACGCCGTGCTCGAAGCCCTGTCGCGCGGGCTCACGCAGAAGATGCTGCACGGCGCGCTGGCCGAGCTGCACGCGGGCGATGCCGCCTCGCGCGAGCAGACGGCGCAGACCATCTCGCGCCTGTTCCTGCGCAAAGAGCGTTAGCGGCGCTCGTCCGCGAGCCCGGCACGGCGTGCCGCGGCCTCCATGCGCCTTGCCGCCATGCCGCGGCACTTCCCCTCTTTTTCGAATCTCTCCGCCGTGAAGCCCTTCCTCCGCCACCAACTCGAACGCTATGCCGCCCGCCTCGGCGAACTCGACTTCCTGCTCTCGCGCGAGGACATCATGGGCGACATGGCGCAGTACCGCACCATCTCGCGCGAGCATGCCGAGGTGACGCAGGTGGCCGGCCGCTATGCGCGCTACGTGCAGCGCGAGGCCGACATCGCCGGCGCGAAGGAAATGCTCGACGACCCCGACATGGCCGAGATGGCCGCGCAGGAGATCGCCGAGGCCGAGGCCGAGCTCACGCAGCTGGAAGACGAGCTGCAGCGCCTGCTGCTGCCCAAGGACCCCGACGACGCGCGCAACGCCTTCCTCGAAATCCGCGCCGGTACCGGCGGCGACGAATCGGCGCTGTTCGCGGGCGACCTGCTGCGCATGTACACGCGCTACTGCGAGCGCGCCGGCTGGCGCTGCGAGATCGTGAGCGAGAACGAAAGCGAGCTCGGCGGCTACAAGGAAGTGGTGGTGCGCATCTCGGGCGACGAGGTGTTCGGCAACCTGCGCTTCGAATCGGGCGGCCACCGCGTGCAGCGCGTGCCGGCCACCGAGACGCAGGGCCGCATCCACACCAGCGCCTGCACGGTGGCGGTGCTGGCCGAGCCCGACGAGGCGCAGGCGGTGCAGATCAATCCGGCCGACCTGCGCATCGACACCTACCGCGCCAGCGGCGCCGGCGGCCAGCACATCAACAAGACCGATTCGGCGGTGCGCATCACGCACATCCCGACCGGCATCGTGGCCGAGTGCCAGGACGACCGCAGCCAGCACCGCAACAAGGCGAAGGCGCTGCAGGTGCTGTCGGCACGGATCCAGGAGAAGGAGCGCAGCGAGCGCGCCGCCAAGGACGCCGCGCTGCGCAAGGGCCTGATCGGCAGCGGCGACCGCTCCGACCGCATCCGCACCTACAACTTCCCCCAGGGCCGGCTCACCGACCACCGGATCAACCTCACGCTCTACAAGCTGCTCGCGATCATGGAGGGCGACCTCGGCGACGTGCTGGCGGCGCTGCGCGCGGCGCGCGAGGCGGAGCAACTGGCCGAGCTCGAATCGAGCCTGCCCTCATGAGCACCGAGCCGCTCGCGCCCTCGACCGTGGCCCAGGCGCTGGCCGCGGCCGCGCGGCTGGGCGTCGACCGGCTCGACGCCCAGTTGCTGCTGCTGCATGCGCTGGGCCGGCCGCCGCACGACCGCGCCTGGCTGCTCGCGCACGACACCGACACGCTGCCCGAGCCGCTGTGGACCGCGCTGTCGGCGCAACTGCTGCGCCGCCTCGCGGGCGAGCCGGTGGCCTACCTGCTGGGCGAGAAGGAATTCCACGGCCTCGCGCTGCGCGTCGACCTGCGCGTGCTGGTGCCGCGACCCGACACCGAGACGCTGGTCGACTGGGCGCTGGAATGCCTCGAAGGCCAGGCCGCGCCGCGCGTGCTCGACCTGGGCACCGGCAGCGGCGCGATCGCACTGGCGCTGCAGCATGCGCGCGCCGATGCGCAGGTCGATGCGGTGGATGCCAGCGCCGATGCGCTTGTGGTGGCCCGCGCCAACGCCGAGCGCCTGGCGCTGCCGGTGCGCTTCGCCCAGGCCGACTGGCTGGCGGGCGCGGCCCAGGGTTACGCGCTGATCGCCAGCAACCCGCCCTACATCGCCGCCGGCGACCCGCACCTGCCGGCGCTGCAGCACGAGCCCGCCTCGGCGCTGGTGGCCGGCGCCGACGGGCTCGACGACATCCGCCGCATCGTTGCCGACGCGCCCGCGCACCTGGCCGAAGGTGGCTGGCTGCTGCTGGAGCACGGCCACGACCAGGCCCCCGCCGTGCGCCAGCTGCTGGCCGCCCAGGGCTTCGCCGAGGTGCAAAGCCGCGAGGACCTGGCAGGCATCGCGCGCTGCTCGGGCGGAATCCGGCGCACGGTGAAATAATCCCTCCAGCCTACTTTTCAGGAGCCCCCATGTCCGACGCCCAGCAACGCATCGACGACCTCGTCAAATCCAACGATCTCGTGCTCTTCATGAAGGGCAACGCCAGCTTCCCCATGTGCGGCTTCTCGGGCCGCGCGATCCAGATCCTCAAGGCCGTGGGCGTCGACACCCGTTCGCTCAAGACCGTCAACGTCCTCGAGGACGACGGCATCCGCCAGGGCATCAAGGACTACAGCAACTGGCCCACCATCCCGCAGCTCTACGTCAAGGGCGAATTCGTCGGCGGCTCGGACATCATGATGGAGATGTACGAGTCGGGCGAACTGCAGAAGGTGCTGGCCGGCGACGCTGCCTGATCCGGGCCCGGCGATGAGCCACGGCCACGATCACGACCACGGACATCCGCACGACGAGGCTGCGGCCCCGGCGTGGAAGCACGACGGCGTGCGGGTGATCGCGGCCAACCAGCTCGACGTCAACACCGCCCAGACGCCCGGCATGAACCGGGCCGCGGCGATCAATTTCGCGCGCGTCGGCGCGCAGAAGCTCTGGGCCGGCACGGTCACCATCCATGCCGACGCCAAGACCGGCGCCCACCACCACGGCCACCTCGAATCGGTGATCTACGTCGTGCGCGGCCGCGCGCGCATGCGCTGGGGCGAGCAGCTCGAGTTCACGGCCGAGGCCGGGCCGGGCGACTTCATCTACGTGCCGCCCTACGTGCCGCACCAGGAAATCAACGCCAGCCCGACCGAGACGCTCGAGTGCGTGCTGTGCCGCAGCGACGGCGAGGCCGTCGCGGTGAACCTCGACATCGAACCGGTCGAGAAGCCCGAGTCGGTGCTGTGGGTCGACCCGACCCATCCGCACGGCGGGGTCTGAGCACCCTTTCGTCCGCGGGCCGCGCCCGTGGCGGGCGCCCCCTGCGCCATGGCACCATCGGGGTCTGCTGGTGACCACCATGACCCTGACCCAAAGCCTGCTCGTCATCGCGCTGCTGATCGCGATGAGCGCCTTCTTCTCCCTCGCCGAGATCGCGCTGGCCGCCTCGCGCCGGCTGCGCCTGCGCCAGATGGCCGACGACGGCGACGCGCGCGCCGACCTCGTGCTGCGCATCCAGGAGCAGCCGGGCTACTACTTCACCGTGGTGCAGATCGGCCTCAACGCGGTCGCGATCCTCGGCGGCGTGGTCGGCGAGGGCGCGCTGAGCCCCTACTTCGCGCGCCTGTTCACGGGCTGGCTCGGCCCCGAGGGCGCGCAGAGCGCGGGCTTCCTGTGCTCCTTCGTGACCATCATCGCGGTGTTCCTGGTGTTCGCCGACCTGTTCCCCAAGCGGCTGGGCATGAACGACCCCGAGCGCCTGGCGGTGCGCATCGCCAAGCCGATGCAGTTGCTGATCACCACCTTCAAGCCGCTGGTGTGGCTGTTCACCGCCTGCACCGACCTGCTGTTCAAGCTGCTGGGCATGCCGATGGCGCGCGACGACAAGATCACCTCGGCCGACATCCTCGCGATGACCGAGGCCGGCGCGCGGGCCGGGGTGCTCGCCGTGCGCGAGCAGCAGGTGATCGCCAACGTGTTCGAGCTCGAGACGCGGCTCGTGAGCAGCGTGATGACCGCGCGCGACAGCATCGCCTGGTTCCTGCACGACGACCCCGAGTCGGTGCTGCGCGCGCGCATCGTGGCCGAGCCCTTCTCGGCCTACCCGGTGTGCGACGGCGACATCGACCACGTGCTGGGCTACGTCGACGCCAAGGACATGTTCCAGCGCGTGCTCAGCGGCCAGCCGCTGGCCTTCGACCAGGGGCTGCCGCTGCACAAGGCGCTGGTGATTCCCGACCGGCTGTCGCTGACCGAGGTGCTCGAGCAGTTCCAGCAGGCCCACGAGGACTTCGCGATCATCGTCAACGAGTACAGCCTGGTGGTGGGCGTGATCACGCTCAACGACGTGATGAGCACGGTGATGGGCGACCTGGTGTCCACGCCCGACGAGGAGCAGATCGTGCGCCGCGACGAGAACTCCTGGCTGATCGACGGCATCACGCCGATCCAGGACGTGCAGCGCGCGCTGCACATCGACGAGCTGCCGCATGCCGACGAGTACGAGACGCTCGCGGGCTTCCTGATGGTGATGCTGCGCCGCGTTCCCAAGCGCACCGACAGCGTGAGCTGGGGGGGCTATACCTTCGAGGTGATGGACGTCGACAGCTACCGCATCGACCAGGTGATGGTCACCAAGACCTGACGGCCCGCACCCGGGTCAGGCCGCGGAACGGGCCTTGTCCTGTTCCTTGCGCTCGATCTCGCGCTCGCGGTCGGCCCAGGCCCACAGCCGCTGGTTCGAGAACACCGCGTTCGGGTACGGCGCCTTGCCGCGGCTGCCGTTGTAGCGGCCCAGCGTCATGAACAGGTCGCCGCTCTCGCGGTCGAGGTAGTGGCGCAGGATCACGCAGCCGAAGCGCAGGTTGGTCTGCATGTGGAACAGCTTGGCCGGGTCGCTGTCGCCGATCACGCGGGTCCAGAACGGCATGACCTGCATGTAGCCGCGCGCGCCCGCGCTCGACACCGCGAACTTGCGGAAGTTGCTCTCGACCTGGATCAGCCCGAGCACCAGGCTCACGTCGAGCCCCGAGCGCTTGGCTTCGTACCAGACCGTCTGCAGGAATTCGATGCGCGAGGGTGCGTCGGCGATCTTCTTCTTGAGCCGTTCGCTCATCTCGCCGAGCCAGCGCAGGTAGGCGAGGCGCGCCTCGGTGTTCGCGAACTGCGGCACCGGCGGTGCCTTGTTGTGGATGGCCGAGCTCAGCGCCGTGCGCACCGAGTCGATCAGCGGCTCCTCGATCTGCGCGCCGGCCAGTGCGGGGCGCGGCAGCGACAGCGCCGCGAGGGCGCCCGCCGCGGCCCCGATGCAATGGCGCCGCGAGAAGCCGCCCGCAAGGCTCATGCCGCGAGCTTGCCCGCGATGAAGTCCGCGATGCCGGCGGCCGGCACCTTGGTCGCGGCAGTGTCGCGGCGATGCTGGTATTCGAGCTGGCCTTCCTTGAGGCCGCGGTCGGAGATCACCACGCGGTGCGGCACGCCGATCAGTTCCCAGTCGGCGAACATCGCGCCCGGACGCTCGCCGCGGTCGTCGAGCAGCACGTCGACGCCCTTGGCGAGCAGCTCCTCGTAGAGCGCCTCGGCCGCGGCCTTGACCTCGGCGCTGCGGTCCATGCCGATCGGGCACACCACCACGGTGAACGGCGCGATCGCATCGGGCCAGATGATCCCGCGCTCGTCGTGGTTCTGCTCGATGGCGGCCGCCGGCAGGCGCGTGATGCCGATGCCGTAGCAGCCCATCTCGAGGAACTGCGGCTTGCCGGCCTCGTCGAGGAAGGTGGCGTTCATCGACTTGCTGTACTTGGTGCCCAGCACGAAGACGTGGCCCACCTCGATGCCGCGCTCGATCGCCAGCACGCCCTTGCCGTCGGGCGAGGCATCGCCCGCGATCACGTTGCGCAGGTCGGCCACCAGCTCGGGCTCGGGCAGGTCGCGGCCCCAGTTGACGCCGGTCATGTGGAAGTCGATCTCGTTGGCGCCCGTGATCCAGTCGGCCATCAGCGCGACTTCGCGGTCGGCCACCAGCTTCACCGGCTTCTTGAGGTTCAGCGGGCCGAGGTAGCCCGGCTTGCAGCCGAAGTGCGCATCGATCTCGGCCAGGGTCGCGAAGCGGAAGCCCTTGTCGAGGCCGGGCAGCTTGCCGACCTTGATCTCGTTCATCTCGTGGTCGCCGCGCAGCAGCAGCAGCCAGACCTGCGAGCCCGTGATGTTGCCGGCCTCGTCGACGATGTCGGTGGCCAGCACCAGCGACTTCACGGTGGTGGCGAGCGGCACGCCGAGCAGCACGGCGACGTCCTCGCAGGTGCTCTTGCCGGGCGTGGGCGTCTTCTCGAGCGCGTTGGCGGCGGCGGGACGCGGGCCGGCCGGGGCCAGCGCCTCGGCCTTCTCCATGTTGGCCGCGTAGTCGCTGTCGGGGCAGTAGACGATCGCGTCCTCGCCGGTGGCGGCGATGACCTGGAATTCCTCGCTGAGATCGCCGCCGATGGCGCCGCTGTCGGCCGCCACGGCGCGGTAGCGCAGGCCGAAGCGGTCGAAGATGTTGCGGTAGGCCTGCGCCATCGCCTGGTAGCTGGCCTTGGCCGCGTCGAGGTCGCGGTCGAAGCTGTAGGCGTCCTTCATGATGAATTCGCGCCCGCGCATCAGGCCGAAGCGCGGACGGCGCTCGTCGCGGAACTTGGTCTGGATCTGGTAGAAGTTCTTCGGCAGCTGCTTGTAGCTGCGGATCTCCTGGCGCGCGATGTCGGTCACCACCTCTTCGCTGGTGGGCTGCACCACGAAGTCGCGGTCATGGCGGTCCTTGATGCGCAGCAGCTCGGGGCCCATCTTGTCGAAGCGGCCCGACTCCTCCCAGAGTTCGGCGGGCTGCACCACCGGCATCGTCATCTCGACCGCGCCGGCGCGGTTCATCTCCTCGCGCACGATCGCCTCGACCTTGCGGATCACGCGCAGGCCCATGGGCATGTACGTGTAGATGCCGGTGCCGACCTTCTTGATCATGCCCGCGCGCATCATGAGACGGTGGCTCGCCACCTCGGCATCGGCCGGCGCTTCCTTGAGGGTGGAGACGAAGAAACGGGATGCTTTCATCGGAAATGCGGTGCTGGTTCGGAGTGAAACGAGACGGACGACGGTCTCCGTAGAGACCCTGAGAGCCCGGAACCGGTCGCTTGCCGAGTGCAACCCGGCATGCATAATCGACTCAGTTCAAAAATTGGGGTTTGATTATGCTCGACCGGGACGGCTTCAGGCCCAACGTCGGCATCATCCTGCTCAACCAGAAAAACCAGGTTTTTTGGGGCAAACGCATCCGCACGCATTCCTGGCAGTTTCCGCAAGGCGGCATCGACCGCGGCGAAAGTCCCGAGCAAGCCATGTTCCGGGAATTGCACGAGGAAGTGGGTCTCCATCCGGAGCACGTGCGTATCGTGGCCCGTACCCGCGACTGGTTGCGCTACGAGGTGCCGGATCGGTTCATCCGACGAGACGCACGAGGTCACTACAAGGGCCAGAAACAAATCTGGTATCTGCTGCAACTGGTCGGCCACGACTGGGATCTCAACCTGCGTGCCACGGACCATCCCGAATTCGACGCCTGGCGCTGGCACGACTACTGGGTGCCGCTCGACGTGGTCGTCGAATTCAAACGGGGCGTCTACGAAATGGCGCTCACCGAGCTTGCTCGCTACCTGCCACGGCAGGATTTCCGCAACCGCTTCCTGCGCAGCAACGTGCGCGCCCGAGAGTTCGAGCGCCATCCTTCCGCGGGCGGCCACGACGCCAACTTCGAACTGCCTCCGGGCGCGAGCTTCGACCCGGATCCCAATGTCAAACCTGCGACCGACTCTTCCGACGCACCCGTCTTCCCGTCCGCATCCGCTGCGCAGCCTCCCACGCCGCGCTAGCCCGGCGCTCGTTCTCGCGAGCGCCCTGCTGCTGGCGGCCTGCGGCTCGGGCCAGCACAACACCGACAACCCCGACTGGGCGCAAGGCGGCATGCCGCCACCGCCCAAGACCACGGTGTCGGATGGCGAATGGCAGGAATCGGCGGCACCGCCACCGCCGGCCTTCGACCAGAACCGCCTGGTGCCGATCGAGATGCCGCCCTACATGACGCTGAAGTTCGGCATCGACCCGCAGACCATCACGATCACGCCCGACGGCATCGTGCGCTACGTGGTGGTGGCAAGCAGCAAGTCCGGCGGCACGCTCAACGCCTTCTACGACGGCGTGCGCTGCAAGACCGGCGAGATGAAGAGCTATGCGCGCTACAGCGGCAATGCCTGGGAGCTGGCCAAGGCGCCCGAATGGAAGCGCATCACCGACCTCAACTCGCGCTACACCTGGGCCATCGCGACCCAGGGCCTGTGCCGCGACAGCGCACCGCGCTCGACGGCCAGCGAGATCGTCCAGTACATCCGCAATCCGGTGCGCGAAGTGCAGTGAGCGGCACGCCGGCACGATGAGAAAAGGCCCCGATCGGGGCCTTTTTCTTTGGCGCGGGTCGAGGCGAGCCTCAGACCGGCATCAGCACCATGTTGTCCCGGTGCACCATCTCCGGCTCGGCCGCGTAGCCCAGCAGCCGCTCGAACTCGGCCGAGGGCTTGCGGCACAGCAGCCGCGCCTCGACGCTCGAGTAGTTGGCGAGGCCGCGCGCCAGCTCGATGCCCTCGGCGTCGCGCACCGCGATCACGTCGCCGCGCGAGAACTCGCCCAACACGCCCGTCATGCCGATCGGCAGCAGGCTCTTGCCCTCGGCGCGCACCTTGGCGGCCGCGCCGGCATCGACGATCACGGCGCCACGCAGTTGCAGATGGTCGGCCATCCAGCGCTTGCGCGCCTGGTGCTTCGCGGTCTGCGCCACCAGCAGCGTGCCGATCGCCTCGCCTTGCGCGAGGCGCAGCAATGCGTCGGTCTCGCGGCCCCAGGCGATTACGGTGGAAGCGCCCGAGCCGGCCGCGCGCTTGGCCGCGAGGATCTTGGTGATCATCCCGCCCTTGCCGATGCTCGAGCCCGCACCGCCGGCCATGGCCTCGAGCGCCGGGTCGCCCGCGGCGGCCTCGTGGATGAACTTCGCTTCGGGGTCCTTGCGCGGATCGGCCGAATAGAGACCGCGCTGGTCGGTGAGGATCACCAGCGCATCGGCCTCCACGAGGTTGGCGACCAGTGCGCCGAGCGTGTCGTTGTCGCCGAACTTGATCTCGTCGTTGACCACGGTGTCGTTCTCGTTGATGACCGGCACCACGCCGAGCCGCAGCAACGTCACCAGGGTCGAACGGGCATTGAGGTAGCGCTCGCGGTCGGCCAGGTCGGCATGCGTGAGCAGCACCTGCGCGCTGCCGATGCGGTTCTCGCGCAGCTTGGTCTCGTACATCTGGGCCAGGCCCATCTGGCCGACGGCCGCGGCGGCCTGGAGTTCGTGCACCTCGTGCGGCCGGGTCTTCCAGCCGAGGCGCTTCATGCCTTCGGCGATGGCGCCGCTCGACACCATCACCACCTCGCGCCCGTCGCGCACCAGCGCGGCCAGCTGCCGGCACCACTCGCCGATGGCGCCCTCGTCGAGGCCGCGGCCCTCGTTCGTCACGAGGCTCGAGCCCACCTTGACGACGATGCGGCGGGCGTCCCGCAGGGCTGTGGATCCGGTATTCGAGGTCATGGAAGGCTGTAGCAGGCGTGAAGACTGGCGATTATGCTATTTATTCAATAGCAATGCAGAAGTCGGGCCGAGGCCCGCTCAAGACTTTTCGGGCGGCAGCTCGACGAAGCGCGGATCGATCTCGGCCGGCGGCTGCTCGGCCACCTGCTGCGCCTTCACCTGCTGGTAGATCGCATGCACGAGCGGCTCGCAACCCTCGCGGGTCAGCGCGGAGATCTCGAACACCGGGCCCTTGAAGCGCAGGCGCTTGACGAAGTCCTTCACGCGCGCGGCGCGCTCGTCCTCGGGGATCATGTCCAGCTTGTTGAGTACCAGCCAGCGCGGCTTCTCGTAGAGCTGCGCGTCGTACTTCTTGAGTTCACCGACGATCGCCTTGGCCTGCGCGACCGGGTCGATGCCCTCGTCGAAGGGCGCGAGGTCGACCACGTGCAGCAGCAGCCGGGTGCGCTGCAGGTGGCGCAGGAACAGGTGGCCGAGGCCGGCGCCCTCGGAGGCGCCTTCGATCAGACCGGGCAGGTCGGCCACCACGAAGCTCTGCTCGGGGCCGACGCGCACGACGCCGAGGTTGGGATGCAGCGTGGTGAACGGGTAGTCGGCGATGCGCGGACGCGCGTTCGAGATCGCGCTGATCAAGGTCGACTTGCCGGCGTTCGGCATGCCCAGCAGGCCCACGTCGGCCAGCACCTTGAGCTCGAGCTTGAGGCTCTTGCGCTCGCCGGGCCAGCCGGGCGTCTTCTGCCGGGGCGCGCGATTGATGGCGCTCTTGAAGCGCAGGTTGCCGAAGCCGCCGTCGCCACCCTTGGCGATGGTGATGACCTCGCCCGGCGTCAGCAGCTCGTAGAGCACCTCGCCGGTCTCGGCGTCGCTGATGATCGTGCCGACCGGCATCTTCAGCGTGATGTCGTCGCCCGCGGCGCCGAACATGTCGGAGCCCATGCCGTGCTCGCCGCGCCTGGCTTCGTGCCGGCGCGAGTAGCGGAAATCCACCAGCGTGTTGAGGTTCGAGTCGGCCACGGCGAACACATGGCCGCCGCGCCCACCATCGCCACCGTTGGGGCCGCCGAATTCCTTGTACTTCTCATGGCGGAACGACACGCAGCCGTTGCCGCCATCGCCGGCGGCGATGTCGATGAAGGCTTCGTCGACGAACTTCATGGGATGTCCAGTTTACAAATGAAGAAGCCCCGGCAAAGCGGGGCTCCGAGACAGTCGAAGTGGCTGGAGGCTCAGGCCGCCGGCGTCACATTGACCATGTGCTTGTTGAGCGCACCCTTGAAGCCGAACGACACGTGGCCGTCGACGAGGGCGAACAGCGTGTGGTCCTTGCCCACGCCGACGTTCACGCCGGGGTGGAACTGGGTACCGCGCTGGCGCACGATGATCGAGCCGGCGCTGATCAGTTGGCCGCCGAAGGCCTTCACGCCGAGCATCTTGGGCTTGGAATCGCGCCCGTTTCGCGTGGAGCCGCCGCCTTTTTTCTGTGCCATGGAGTCTGCTCCTTAACCGGCGATCGCGCCGATTTGCAGCTCGGTGAACTGCTGGCGATGGCCTTGACGTTTCTGATAGTGCTTGCGACGGCGCATCTTGAAGATGCGAACCTTGTCGTGCTTGCCGTGCGACAGTACCGTGACCGTCACCGTTGCACCGGACACCAGGGGCGTGCCAACCTTGATTTCAGCGCCGTTTCCGACGGCCAGAACCTGGTCGATCACGATTTCCTGGCCAACGTCCGCAGCAATCTGTTCTACTTTGATTTTCTCGCCGGAAGCAACGCGATACTGCTTGCCACCGGTTTTTATGACCGCGTACATGTGAACCTCTTGAGGATGGAGTCTCCGCGGCGAATTCCGCAGAGCCCAAGACTATAGCACGGTTTGCGTACGCTCACATGCCCAAGCAGTCGGTCCAGGCCGGCCACCTCCTCCCGCTCCCTATAATCGGCGCCTTCCGGCGTCCGCGCCATCCCTGTATTCAGCAGCGCCCAGCGCCCACGCTTTGTCAGTTCCCGCCGCCGACACCTCCCCCACCGCCGCAGTCCTCGGCCTGATCGCCGGTGACATGGTCGAAGTCGACCGCGTGATCTCCAACCGCCTCGACACCGGGGTACCGTTGGTCAGCCAAGTCTCGAAGTACATCATCTCCGCAGGCGGCAAGCGCCTGCGGCCGGCCCTGCTGCTGCTGATGGCCGGCGCGCTCGGCTACACCGGCGAGCAGCGCTTCAATCTCGCGGCCGTGGTGGAGTTCATCCACACCGCCACGCTGCTGCACGACGACGTGGTCGACGAATCCACGCTGCGCCGCGGCCGCCCGACCGCCAACGAATCCTTCGGCAATCCCGCCAGCGTGCTGGTCGGCGACTTTCTCTATTCGCGCGCCTTCCAGATGATGTTGGATGCCAACAACATGCGCGTGATGCAGATCCTGGCCGAAGCGACCAACGTGATCGCCGAAGGCGAGGTGCTGCAGCTGATGAACATGCACGACGCCTCGCTCGACGAGTCGGCCTACCTGCGCGTCATCCGCTCCAAGACCGCCAAGCTGTTCGAGGCCAGCACGCGCCTGGCCGCCGTGCTGGCGGGCGTGACGCCCGAGGTCGAGGAAGCCTGCGCCACCTACGGGCAGGCGCTGGGCACGGCCTTCCAGGTGATCGACGACGTGCTCGACTACGCGGGCGATGCCAGCGAGACCGGCAAGAATCTCGGCGACGACCTGCGCGAAGGCAAGACCACGCTGCCGCTGATCTTCGCGATGCAGCGCGGCAGCGCGGCGCAGAGCGCGCTGGTGCGTGCCGCCATCGAGGCGGGCGACACCGCCCAGCTGGGCAAGATCGTCGAGATCGTGCGCGAAACGGGCGCCCTCGATGCGTCGCGCGCGGCGGCTGCGGCGGAGGCTCAGCGTGCTATTTCTGCACTCGACGGCTTTGCGGCCAATTCGCACGCTTCAGGTTTGCTACAATTAGCGGCTCAGCTGCTTGAGCGGCGTGCCTGACACCTCTTACGAGTTGGCCAAGGACGACTGACTTTTCGCACCATCGGGGTGTAGCTTAGCCTGGTAGAGCGCTACGTTCGGGACGTAGAGGCCGGAGGTTCGAATCCTCTCACCCCGACCAGTCTTTTCGAGACTGGCATAAACCTTCAGAATGCCATTTTCTGTTGCTGTACGGCGATTTACAGCACCGGAGTGTTCAGCGATGATCGTGAAGCAATTTCTCACATCTCTTGCATTCGCTGATGGCTGCAGCCGAACTTCCCGTTAAAGAAAACCCGCAAGTCGCCTTGCCAGGGCTTGCACGCGCGCTGGTTTCGGCCGGCAAGCTGCCCGCGAAGACCGCGGAAGATCTCTATCAGAAGTCGCTGAGCAGCCGCTCCAGTTTCATCGCCGAGCTCACGGGCACCGGCGCCGTCTCGGCCGCCGACCTCGCCCACACGCTCTCGAATGCGTTCGGCGCCCCGCTGCTCGACCTCGACGCCATCGACCACCAGCGCCTGCCGAAGGACCTGCTCGATCCCAAGCTCTGCCAGGCCTACCGCATCGTCGTCCTCAGCAAGCGCAACAACCGCCTGATCGTCGCCACGGCCGACCCGTCCGACCAGCAGGCGGCCGAGAAGATCAAGTTCGCCTCCCAGATGGGCGTGGACTGGGTCATCGCCGAGTACGACAAGCTCTCGCGCATGGTCGAGGCCGCCGCCGCGAGCGCGGCCGAAACCATCAACAGCATCGTCGGTACCGAGTTCGAGTTCGACGACGTCACGGCCGACACCGCCGGCGACGCCAACGAACAGGCTATCGCCGAGGTCGAGGACGCGCCGGTCGTGCGCTTCCTGCACAAGATGCTGCTCGACGCGGTCAGCATGCGCGCCTCGGACATCCACTTCGAGCCCTACGAACACCACTACCGCGTGCGCTTCCGGGTCGACGGCGAACTGCGCGAGGTCGCGAGCCCGCCCACCGTGATCAAGGACAAGCTGGCGTCGCGCATCAAGGTCATCTCGCGGCTCGACATCTCCGAGAAGCGCGTGCCCCAGGACGGGCGCATGAAGCTCAAGATCGGCCCCGACCGCGTGATCGACTTCCGCGTGAGCACGCTGCCCACGCTGTTCGGCGAGAAGATCGTGGTCCGGATTCTCGACCCCAGCAGCGCGCGCATGGGCATCGATGCGCTGGGCTACGACGCCGACGAGAAGGAACGCCTGCTGCACGCGATCAGCCGGCCCTATGGCATGGTGCTCGTGACCGGGCCGACCGGCTCGGGCAAGACGGTGTCGCTCTACACCTGCCTGAACCTGCTGAACCAGCCGGGCGTGAACATCGCGACCGCCGAAGACCCGTCGGAAATCAACCTGCCGGGCGTCAACCAGGTCAACGTGAACGAGAAGGCCGGCCTGACCTTCGCGGCCGCGCTGCGGGCCTTCCTGCGGCAGGACCCGGACATCATCATGGTCGGCGAAATCCGCGACCTCGAAACCGCCGACATCTCGATCAAGGCCGCGCAGACCGGCCACCTGGTGCTGTCGACGCTGCACACCAACGACGCGCCCACCACCCTCACGCGGATGCGCAACATGGGCATCGCGCCCTTCAACATCGCATCGAGCGTGATCCTGATAACCGCCCAGCGGCTCGCGCGGCGACTGTGCATGACCTGCCGCACGCCCGCGGACATCCCGCGCGAGGCGCTGATCGAGGCCGGTTTCCAGGAGCACGAGGTCGACGGCAGCTGGAAGCCCTACCGGCCCGTGGGCTGCGCGGCCTGCACCGGCGGCTACAAGGGCCGGGTCGGCATCTACCAGGTGATGCCGATCTCCGAGGCGATCCAGGAGATCATCCTGCGCGACGGCAGCGCGCTCGACATCGCGCAGCAGTCGGAAGCCGAAGGCGTGCGCTCGCTGCGCAAGTCGGGCTTGCGCAAGGTGATGCAGGGCCTGACCTCGCTCGAGGAAGTGGTGGCGGTCACCAACCTATAACGAACACATCGGAAGCGGAGATCGAACCGAATGGCCACAGCAGCATCGACGACAAACCGGCAACGGCGCGACGTCAAGGAATTCGTCTTCGAGTGGGAAGGCAAGGATCGCAACGGCAAGCTGGTACGCGGCGAACTGCGTGCCGGCGGCGAAAACCAGGTGCAGGCCGCGCTGCGGCGCCAGGGCGTGCTCGCGACCAAGATCAAGAAGCGCCGCACGCGCTCGGGCAAGACGATCAAGCCCAAGGACATCGCGATCTTCACGCGCCAGCTCGCCACCATGATGAAGGCCGGCGTCCCGCTGCTGCAGTCCTTCGACATCGTGGGCCGCGGCAACGCCAATCCCAGCGTCGCCAAGCTGCTCAACGACATCCGCAGCGACGTCGAGACCGGTACCTCGCTGTCGTCGGCGTTCCGCAAGTTCCCGAAGTACTTCGACAACCTCTATTGCAACCTGGTCGAGGCCGGCGAAGCAGCCGGTATCCTCGAGGAACTGCTCGACCGCCTCGCCACCTACATGGAGAAGACCGAGGCGATCAAGTCGAAGATCAAGTCGGCGCTGATGTATCCGACCTCGGTGGTCGTGGTGGCCTTCGTGGTGGTGGCGATCATCATGATCTTCGTGATCCCGGCCTTCAAGCAGGTGTTCAGCTCCTTCGGCGCCGACCTGCCCGCGCCCACGCTCTTCGTGATGGCCGTCAGCGAGTTCTTCGTGGCCTACTGGTGGCTGATCTTCGGCGTGATCGGCGGCGGCCTCTACTTCTTCTTCCAGGCCTGGAAGCGCAACGAGCGCGTGCAGCGGGTCATGGACCGCCTGCTGCTGCGGGTGCCGATCTTCGGCGCGCTGATCGAGAAGTCCTGCGTCGCGCGCTGGACGCGCACCCTGGCCACCATGTTCGCCGCGGGCGTGCCGCTGGTCGAAGCCCTCGACTCCGTCGGCGGCGCCTCGGGCAACACCGTGTACGGTGACGCCACGGCCAAGATCCAGCAGGAGGTGTCGACCGGCACCAGCCTCACGAATGCGATGACCAACGTCAACCTGTTCCCCTCGATGGTGATCCAGATGACCGCCATCGGCGAGGAATCGGGCTCCATCGACCACATGCTCGGCAAGGCCGCGGACTTCTACGAGTCCGAGGTCGACGACATGGTCGCCGGCCTGTCGAGCCTGATGGAGCCGATCATCATCGTCTTCCTCGGCGTGATCATCGGCGGCATCGTGGTCTCGATGTACTTGCCCATCTTCAAGCTCGGCCAGGTCGTCTGATGCCGGTGTCGCAGGGATTCGACGCCGCGCTGGCCGGCGTCCTCGGTCTGCTGATCGGCAGCTTTCTCAACGTGGTGATCTACCGTACGCCGGTGATGATGTACCGCGACTGGCTCAACGACGCGGTCGCGAACCTCATGAGCTCGAAGGACATGCCCTCGCTCTGGTCGCTGGTCTTCGGCCCGAAGGCGCAGCCGCCGGCCGGCCTCGAGGCCGCGGCCGACAAGGCCGCGATCGAGCTCGAGAAGCTGCCGCGTTTCGACCTCACGCGCCCCGGCTCGCGCTGCGGCGGCTGCGGCCACGAGATCCGCTGGTACGAGAACATCCCGGTGCTCAGCTACCTCGCGCTGCGCGGCCGCTGCGGTGCCTGCAAGACGCGGATCAGCCCGCGCTATCCGCTGGTCGAGCTGGCCACCGCCGCGCTGTTCGCGCTGTGCGGCCATCGCTTCGGCCTCACGCCGACGGGCGCGCTGTGGGCGGCCTTCGCGGCGCTGCTGGTCTGCCAGTTCCTGATCGACTTCGACACCCAGTTCCTGCCCGACTCGATCAACTACCTGCTGCTGTGGCTCGGCCTGATCGGCGCGGCCGCGGGCTGGACCGGCACCTCGCTGCAGCTCTCGGTCTGGGGCGCGGTGTTCGGCTATCTGAGCCTCTGGCTGGTCTACCATGGCTACCGACTCGTCACGGGCAAGGAAGGCATGGGCTACGGCGACTTCAAGCTGCTGGCGGCGCTGGGCGCATGGCTCGGCGCCGACTACCTGATCGCGATCATCCTGGTGTCGTCGCTCGTGGGCGCCGTGCTGGGCCTGGGCATGCGCATCGCGGGCAAGCTGGCCCACAAGGACATCCCGATCGCCTTCGGCCCCTTCCTCGCGGGCGCGGGCCTGGTCTGCCTCGTGATCGGCCCCGGCGCCGTCAAGCAATGGGCGCCCTTCGCCTTTCCGCTCGGCCCCTGGCTGCACTGAAAGCCTCGCCCCTCCCATGATCCGGCGCATCGGCCTCACCGGCGGCATCGGCAGCGGCAAGAGCACCGTCGCGGGCCTGCTGGTGGCCGAGGGCGCGGTGCTGGTCGATACCGACGCCATCGCACGCCGCATCGCCGAGCCCGGCGGCATCGCGATGCCGGCCCTCGAGGCCCGCTTCGGCACCGCGGTGCTGCGGCCCGACGGCGGCCTCGACCGCGCCCGCATGCGCGAGATCGTGTTCCAGGATCCCGAGGCCAAGCGCGCGCTCGAAGGCATCCTCCATCCCCTGATCGGCACCGAGACCCGGCGCGAGGCCGCGGCCGCCGGCCCCGATGCCACCATCGTCTTCGACGTCCCGCTGCTGGTCGAATCGGGGCGCTGGCGCGCACTGGTCGAGCGCGTGCTGGTGGTCGATGCCACCGAGGAAACCCAGCTGCGGCGCGTCGTCGCGCGCTCGGGCTGGACACCCGAGGCGGTACGCTCGGTGATCGCGCAGCAGGCCCCGCGGGCGCTGCGCCGGGCCGCGGCCGACGCGGTCGTCTACAACGAAAGCCTGTCGCTGGAGGAACTCGCCGTGCAGGTGCGGGGTCTCTGGAAACGGTGGACGTCGGCCGGCACGCGATAATCCCCGGTTAGCCGCAGCGGCGGCTGCACCACGATTACGACAAAAAGGCGCTCGCTGCAGCGCCTCCTTTCGAGATGCTGTTCAACTCGTACCCCTTCATCTTTGTCTACTTCCCACTGGTGCTGCTCGGGTTCTTCCTGATCGGCAAACGCAACATCCGGGCCGCGGCCGGATTTCTTGCGCTGGCCTCGCTGTTCTTCTACGGCTGGTGGAGCGTGCAGGCGCTGCCGCTGCTGCTGGCCTCGATCTGCGTCAACTACTGGTTCGGCCTGCGCCTGACGCCGGCCCCGGGGCGCGACGACCGCCGGCGCAAGACCTTGCTGATCACGGCGCTCACGGTCAACCTGGTGGTGCTCGCGGTCTTCAAGTACGCCAACTTCTTCGTCTCGAACGTCAACGACGGCCTGAGCGCCGCGGGCCTCGCGCCGATCCCGCTGCTGCACATCGTGCTGCCGATCGGCATCTCGTTCTATACCTTCACGCAGATCGCCTTCCTGGTCGACTGCTGGCAGGGCAAGGTGCACGAGCGCAGCTTCATCCACTACGTGCTGTTCGTCACCTACTTCCCGCATCTGATCGCGGGCCCGGTGCTGCACCACGCGCAGATGATGCCGCAGTTCGCCAACCCGGCGACCTACCGCGCCGACCCCAACAAGATCGCGCTCGGCCTGGCCATCTTCACCTTCGGCCTGGCCAAGAAGCTCTTGATCGCCGACCCGATGGGCCAGTACGCCGACCTGGTCTTCAATGGCGTGCACAACGGCATCGAGCCCACGCTCTACACCGCTTGGTTCGGCGTGCTCGCCTACACGCTGCAGATCTACTTCGACTTCTCGGGCTACTCCGACATGGCGGTCGGCCTGTCGCTGTGCCTGGGCGTGCAGCTGCCGCTGAACTTCAACTCGCCCTACAAGTCGACCAACATCATCGAGTTCTGGCGCCGCTGGCACATCTCGCTGTCGACCTTCCTGCGCGACTACCTCTACATCCCGCTGGGCGGCAACCGCAAGGGCCCGAAGCGCCGCCACGTGAACCTGTTCCTCACGATGGTGCTCGGCGGCCTGTGGCACGGCGCGGCCTGGACCTTCGTGATCTGGGGCGCGCTGCACGGCATCTTCCTGATGATCAACCACGTCTGGACCACCACCTTCCGCAAGGGCCCGTCGGGCATCGCCGGCCGCGTCTTCGGCTGGTTCCTGACTTTCCTGTGCGTGATGATCGCCTGGGTGATGTTCCGCGCCGAGAGCCTGCACGCCGCCATGGACATCTACCGCGGCATGCTGGGCCTGCACGGCGCGCCCGGCACCGCATTCCGCGAATTCCTCGCGGTGCCCTATCGCAAGCCCGAGTTCTTCCAGACCATGCTGGTGGCGATGGTCATCTGCCTCGCACTGCCGCCCACCATCACGCTGCAGCGCTGGGTTCCGCAGGCCGCGGCGTTGGCCGGCCGTCCCGCGCTCAGCAAGCTGTTCACGGCCGCGATGGCGGTCTTCACCGTGACGCTGCTCGGCATCTGCATCTCGAAGCTCGGCACCTACAGCCCCTTCCTCTATTTCCAGTTCTGACATGACGCCCGCAAAACTGTGGCTGCGGATCTTCGTGGCCGGATTCCTCGTCATCTCGTCGCTGCTGGTGCTCACGCTCGCGACGCCCATTCCCTACGGCGACCTGAGCCGCATCGGCCTGATGTCCGACCGCGAGTTCGGCTGGACCCAGGAGCCGCCCAAGGTCGCGCCCGAATACCTGCATGCCGTGCCGCTCGACCAGGCCGACATCGTCGTGATCGGCGACAGCTTCTCGATGACGCACCGCTGGCAGTCGGTGCTGGTCAAGGCCGGCTACAAGGTCACCACGGCTTTCTGGGGGCAGTTCGACGAGCGCCTGTGCGGCGACTTCGACGCCTGGCTCGCGCGCGCCGGCTTCAAGGGCAAGCTCGTGATCGTCGAGAGCGTGGAGCGCATCCTGCAGGAGCGCATGCGCTACACGCGCAGCTGCGAGACGATGAAGCGGCCCTTCGCCGCGCGCACCGAGCCCTTCGCGGTACCGCTCGAGCACGTGCCCGGCTTCGCGCTCAACTGGGGCGCCAAGCTGACCTCGGGCCTGGACACGCTCAAGTACACGCGCGCCGCCAAGGCGACCACGGCCGACACCGTCTCCACCGACCGCACCAAGGCGCGCACGGTGGTCAATGGTTGCGACATGTTCAGCCATCGCCTGTGCAACAAGGCCCTGTTCTTCGGCGAGGACGACGAGAACGGCGAGCTGCCGGCCGCGGACGTGGCCGCGATGCAGGCCTTCACGAAGTCGCAGACCGCGTTCCCGATGCTCTGGATGGTGATCCCCAACAAGACCACCACCTACATCGATCCCTCGCACTCGAAGGCCTTCGTCGAGGCCTTCAAGACCTCGGGCCTGGGCCCCGACCTGTTCGCCTTCGCGCAGGAAAAGAAGACCCAGATCCGCGACTTCTACTTCCCGAACGACACCCATCTGTCGATGCACGGCCAGCTCGCGCTTGGCGAGCTGATGCTCGGCGAGGTGCGCAAGATCGTGCCTCAGCCCCCGTCACGCACGCCATGAGGCTATCATCGCCTCGTCAGGAGACCGAGCCCGCGTGATCCTCTACGAGTACCCCTTCAACGAGCGCATCCGAACCTATCTGCGACTGGAGCACCTGTTTCGCCGCCTCGGCGAGCTGGTGCCTGCCGAGTCGCCCCTGTCCCACCACTTCGCGCTCGTCACCATCTTCGAGATCATGGACGTGGCCGCGCGTGCGGACCTCAAGGCCGACGTCATGCGCGACCTCGAGAAGCACAAGTCCGCCTTCAACGCCTACCGCGGCAATCCGAACATCTCGGAAGCCGCGCTCGACCAGGTGGTGGCGCAGCTCGAGCGCAACTTCAACACGCTCAACGGCATCGCGGGCAAGGCCGGCCAGTCGCTGACCGAGAACGAGTGGCTCATGAGCATCCGCAGCCGCGCGAGCATTCCGGGCGGCACCTGCGAATTCGACCTGCCCGCCTACTACGCCTGGCAGCACCGCAGCACCCAGAGCCGGCGCGCCGACCTCGAGCGCTGGTCGGGCACGCTGGCACCGCTGGCCGAATCGATCTACCTGCTGCTCAAGCTCTTGCGCGATGCCGACGTGCCCTACAAGGTCATCGCCACCAACGGGCAGTTCCAGCAGAACCTGCCGCAGGGCCGCAGCTTCCAGCTGCTGCGCCTGCGCATCGACCCCAAGCTCGGCCTGATCCCCGAGATCAGCGGCAACCGGCTCATGGTCTCGGTGCGGCTCATGCGCCACGAGAGCGACGACCGCCTCCACCAGAGCAGCGACGACACCCCGTTCGAACTCACCCTGTGCGCATGACCGGCGAAGAGCGCATCGAGGCCCGCAAGGGCGAACGCATCGTCCGCTGCCCGACCTGCGGCGGCGACAGCGTCTATTCGGAACGCAACCCCTACCGCCCCTTCTGCAGCGCGCGCTGCAAGGGCATCGACCTCGGTGCCTGGGCCAGCGAGGAGTTCAGGATGCCGGCCGAGGCCCCGCCCGACGACGAGCCCTTCGGCGATCCGAAGGCGCAGCAGTAGCACGCTCCACGGAAATCCGTGGGTTGCGCTACCTGCCGCCCGCGGGCGGCGCTTCCCCGAGAAAGATCCTGTCGACGTAGTCCGCGTGCGCTCGCGTGTACACGGGCCGCAGATGTTCGCCGTCCTTGTAGACCGGCTTGCCGTCGGCCGTCACGCGCAGGCATTGGCCGTCCTTGCACAGCGAGGCCATCGGTTCGACCACCTGCGCACCGCTGTCCAGCGCGATCTGCCGCAGCCGCGCATTGAGCTCGGCCTGCGCCGCGGGCACCGGGGCCGTCGGCGAATCGAGCACCACCGTCATCGTGCCGAGCCGGCTGCCCGCGATCATGCGCTGCGGCTGGAAGTCCATGCCGCTCGGGTTGTCGAGCAGCAGGTAGACCTTCTTGCCCTGCTTCACGAGTTCGGCCATGGTGTGGCCCAGCATCGAGAGCGCCGGCGCGATACCGGGCCCGCCGTTGTTCACCGGGTAGACCGCGCGGCCCTCGCGGTACTCGTAGGCCAGCGGGAAATCGCCGCTGAAGTAGCAGTTCCAGCAGCCGCCGAACACCACGGTGTCGATCTGCGGCGCGCGCGCGAGCTCCAGCATGCCGTCGCGCTGTTCGCCGCAGGCCGGGTTGCCCTCGGCGAACATGCCGGGAATCGGCGCGCAGGCGCCCCAGGTGTAGAAGTAGGCGGTCGCCATGCGCTCGGGCGCCAGGCGTTCGAGCGCCTTGGCGCGCGGCCCGTACTGCTGCATGTGGCTGTCGCCGATCAAGAGCACCTTGCGCTCGCCGCGGCCGACCCGGTAGACCAGGTGCGGGCCCACCTTCTCGGGCGTGAAGCCGTCGTAGTAGCCGTCGTCCACGGTCGCGTCGGTCACCTTCTGCAGCATCTCGCCGCCGTTGCGCGCCGGCAGGCCGGCCACCACCATCGCGCCGGCCAGCACGATCGCGCAGCCGATGCCGACCAGCCCGCGCAAGAGCGGCGCGCCCGCGCGGGTGCGCGTGAAGCGCTCGAGAAAGCGGTAGGTCAGCCAGGCCAGCAGCACCGCCGCGACCACCGCGCCGGTGCGCACGCCCGCCGAGGGCTCCCAGCCGCCATTGAGGATGCGCGGGTACACCAGCAGCGGCCAATGCCACAGGTACAGCGGATAGCTGATCAGCCCGATGCCCACCATCAGCGGATTCGACAGCAGGTACCGATTGAGCACCCCCTGTGGCCCCGCCGCGATGCAGCTCGCCGCGCCCAGCACCGGCAGCAGCGCCCACCAGCCCGGAAACGCCTTGTCCGCGCGGATCGTCGTCAGCGCCAGCACGATCAGCCCCACCCCCAGCACCGACTGCACATGGCTGCGCCACGCGGGCTTCGTCACCCCGGCATCCCTCAACCGTATGCACGCCAGGATCCCGCCCGCCATCAGCTCCCAGAAGCGCGACAGCGGCGAATAGAACGCCGCCGTGCGAAACGGATGGATCGTCAGCACGTTGATCAGGAACGACACCACCGCCAGCGCCCACAGCACGCGCAGCATCGGCCAGCGCCGACGCCACGCCAGCGCCAGGAGCGGCGGCCAGAAGATGTAGAACTGCTCCTCGATCCCCAGCGACCACAGGTGCAGCAGCGGCTTGGTCTCCGCCGCCGTGTCGAAGTACCCCGCCTCGCCCCAGAACACGAAGTTCGCGATGAAGGCCGCCCCGCCCGCGGCCTGCTTGCCCAGCTCCACGAACTCGCGGTTCAGCAGCACGTACCAGCCGAAGGCCAGGGTCGCCGCCAGCACCAGCATCAGCGCCGGGAAGATGCGCCGCACGCGCCGTGCGTAGAAGTCGCGGTAGCTGAAGTCGCCCGCGGCCTGGCTTTGGAGAATGATGGTCGTGATCAGGAAGCCCGAGATCACGAAGAAGATGTCCACCCCCACGAAGCCACCGGGCAGCGCCTTCGGGAAGGCGTGGTACGCCACCACCGAGGCCACGGCCACGGCGCGCAGGCCATCGATGTCGGGGCGGTACTTGGGATGCATCGCTGCGCCTTTCGGCAGTCCTTTCAATTGCCCGCGCGCGGCGGCGCGGGTGCGAGAAACGCCGTGTCGACGTAGCTCGCGTGGTCACGGATGTAGGCCGGACGCAGATGGTTGTTGTCGAGATAGGCCGGTCCGCCGTCGGGCATGGTGCGCAGGCACCGGCCCTCGCGGCACAGGCGACCGGCCGCGTCGATCGGCTCGGCACCGCTCGCCGCCGCGATCGCCAGCAGCCGCTCGTTCAGCCGGGCCTGCCCGGATGGCTGTACCGCCGTGCCGGCCATCGCCAGCACGCTCAGCGTGCCCAGGCGGCTGCCCGAGATCATGCGGCCCGGCTCGAAATCGCTGCCCATCGGGTTGTCCAGCAGCAGGTAGACCTTCTTGTGGCGCGCGAGTTCGCCCAGCAGCTTCTGCAACGATGCCAGCGCCGGCTCGATGCCGGGCCCGCCGTCGTTGATCGGCAGCGCCGAAGTGCCGTCCTCGAACACGTAAGGCATGTAGAAGTTGCCGGTGAAGTAGCAGTTCCAGCAGGCACCGACCACCACGGCGTCGATCTTCGGATCGAAGGCCGCCTCGAGCATCTGCGCGCGCCGCGGCGCGCAGCCCGGATTGATCGGCACCATCATGCCCGGCACCGGCGCGCAGGCCGGGTATTCGAAGAAGTAGGTGGTGGACATGGTCTCGGGCGAACGCTGCGCCAGTGCGCGCGCGCGCGGCGCGTACTGCGAGATGTGGCTGTCGCCGATCACGAGCACCTTGCGCGCGCCCTCGCCCGCGCGGCGCACGAAGTTGCCGTCGAGCGTCTCGGAGGCGAGCCCCGCGTAGTACTCGCCGTCCGAGGAGGCATTGCTCAGCGTCTGCAGCATCGGGTCGTCGTGCCGCGGCGCGGGCAGGCCCAGTTGCACCGCGACCGCCACGGCGATCACCGCGATGGCGCTGCCGCCCAGCACGCGCAGCGTAGCGGGCTCCGTGCGCACCCGGACCGCGCGTTCCACCGTGCGGTAGGTGAGCCAGGCCAGCGCCACGCTGGCCGCGACCATCGCGGCGCTCAGGGCCGCCGACGGCGCCGCGCCCTGCACGATGCGCGCATAGGACAACAGCGGCCAATGCCACAGGTACAGCGGATAGCTGATCAGCCCGATGCCCACCATCAGCGGATTCGACAGCAGGTACCGATTGAGCACCCCCTGCGGCCCCGCCGCGATGCAGCTCGCCGCGCCCAGCACCGGCAGCAGCGCCCACCAGCCCGGAAACGCCTTGTCCGCGCGGATCGTCGTCAGCGCCAGCACGATCAGCCCCACCCCCAGCACCGACTGCACATGGCTGCGCCACGCGGGCTTCGTCACCCCGGCATCCCTCAACCGCATGCACGCCAGGATCCCGCCCGCCATCAGCTCCCAGAAGCGCGACAGCGGCGAATAGAACGCCGCCGTGCGAAACGGATGGATCGTCAGCACGTTGATCAGGAACGACACCACCGCCAGCGCCCACAGCACGCGCAGCATCGGCCAGCGCCGACGCCACGCCAGCGCCAGGAGCGGCGGCCAGAAGATGTAGAACTGCTCCTCGATCCCCAGCGACCACAGGTGCAGCAGCGGCTTGGTCTCCGCCGCCGTGTCGAAGTACCCCGCCTCGCCCCAGAACACGAAGTTCGCGATGAAGGCCGCCCCGCCCGCGGCCTGCTTGCCCAGCTCCACGAACTCGCGGTTCAGCAGCACGTACCAGCCGAAGGCCAGGGTCGCCGCCAGCACCAGCATCAGCGCCGGGAAGATGCGCCGCACGCGCCGTGCGTAGAAGTCGCGGTAGCTGAAGTCGCCCGCGGCCTGGCTTTGGAGAATGATGGTCGTGATCAGGAAGCCCGAGATCACGAAGAAGATGTCCACCCCCACGAAGCCACCGGGCAGCGCCTTCGGGAAGGCGTGGTACGCCACCACCGAGGCCACGGCCACGGCGCGCAGGCCATCGATGTCGGGGCGGTACTTGGGATGCATCCGTCTCTTGTTCGTTCTTCGCTCAGGCCCGCGGCGCGCGCCGCCGGGGTCCTGGGGGCGGCGCAGGCATCGCCACGCCGCGGCACTCAGGCCAGGGTCGATACGGCCTGGGCCGCCGACGCGGGCAGGCCGCGCTCCTGCACCAGCCATTCGAGCACCGGCAGCGCGCCGGGCAGCACCGGCGCCACGTCCAGCGGCAGGTGCTGCCAGGCCATCTGCTGGCCTTCGCGCATCTCGAAGTCGCCGTGCCAGGCCGTGACCTTGCACCAGTGCAGGCGCACCAGCGCATGCGGGTAGTCGTGCTCGGTCACCTTCCAGACCGTGGCGCCGTCGATGGTGATGCCGAGCTCTTCCTGCAGCTCGCGCCGCAACGCCTCCTCGACCGTCTCGCCGGCCTCGATCTTGCCGCCCGGAAACTCCCAGTAGCCCGCATAGGGCTTGCCGGGCGGACGGGTCGACAGCAGCAGCGCATCGTCGGCCGTGCGGATCAGCACGCCGACCGCGACCTCGGTGTGCTTGCGCGGCTGACCCGGCTCCGTGCTCATGCGCCGGCCCGTCCCGCGTAATCGCGCGCGAACTGGTAGGCCACGCGACCACTGCGCGAACCGCGCTCGAGCGCCCAGACCAGCGCCTCGGGCCGCGCGGCCTCGATCGCGGCGGCATCGACACCGAACGAGGACAGCCACTGGGCCACGATGGTGAGGTACTCGTTCTGGCTGAACGGGTAGAAGCTGACCCAGAGGCCGAAGCGCTCCGACAGCGAGATCTTCTCCTCGATCACCTCGCCCGGATGGACCTCGCCATCTTCGGTGTGGGTGTAGCTGAGGTTGTCCTTCATGTACTCGGGCAGCAGATGGCGCCGGTTGCTGGTCGCGTAGATCAGCACATTGGGCGTGGCCGCGGCGACCGAGCCGTCGAGGATCGACTTGAGCGCCTTGTAGCCCGGCTCGCCCTCGTCGAAGCTCAGGTCGTCGCTGAAGACGATGAACTTCTCGGGCCGCTGCGACACCACCTCGACGATGTCGGGCAGGTCGGTGAGCTCGGCCTTGTCGACCTCGATCAGGCGCAGGCCATGCGGCGCGTAGGCCTGCAGGCAGGCGCGGATCAGCGAGGACTTGCCGGTGCCGCGCGCGCCGGTCAGCAGCACGTTGTTGGCCGGCTTGCCCTCGACGAACTGGCGCGTGTTGCGCTCGATCTTGTCCTTCTGGACGTCGATTTCCTTGAGCGAGTCGAGCGCCATCGCGGCCACGTGCCTGACCGGCTCGAGCACGCCGTGGCCCGAGCTGCGGCGGCGGTAGCGCCAAGCAATGGAAGCGTTCCAGTCGGCCGGCTCGGCCAGCGGCTGGGGCAGGATCGATTCGATGCGGGTGATGAGCTGCTCGGCGCGCTCGATCAGTCTCTGGAACTGCTCGTTCATCGAAAAATCAGGACCTGTAGTCGGCGTTGATCGACACGTAGTCGTGGCTGAAGTCGCAGGTCCAGACGGTTTCGCTGGCATTGCCGCGGCCGAGGTTCACGCGCACCGTGATCTCGCTTTGCTTCATCACGCGCTGGCCGTCCTCCTCGCGGTAGGCCGGGTTGCGGCCGCCCTTGACCGCCACGTGCACGTCGTCGAGGAACAGGTCGATGCCGGTCTGGTCGAGGTCGGCGATGCCCGCGTAGCCCACGGCCGCGAGGATGCGGCCCAGGTTCGGGTCGCTGGCATAGAAGGCGGTCTTGACCAGCGGCGAATGCGCGATCGCATAGGCCACCTGGCGGCATTCGGCGGCATCGCGGCCGCCGTCGATCTGCACCGCGATGAACTTGGTCGCGCCCTCGCCGTCGCGCACGATGGCCTGCGCGAGCAGGCGCGCCACGTCCTGCATCGCGGCCACGAGCGCCTGACCCTCGGCCGAATCGAGCGAGGTGATGGTCGCGTGCGCGGCCTTCTGCGTGGCGATGACCACGAAGGAATCGTTGGTCGAGGTGTCGCCGTCGATGGTCACGCGGTTGAACGAAGCGTCGGCCAGCTGCTTGGCCAGCGGCTGGATCAGCGCCGGGTCGATCTTCGCGTCGGTGGCCATGAAGCCCAGCATGGTCGCCATGTTCGGGCGGATCATGCCGGCGCCCTTGCTGATGCCGGTGACGCTGACCGTGGCGCCGCCGATCCGCACCTGGCGGCTGAAGGCCTTGGGCACGGTGTCGGTGGTCATGATGCCTTCGGCGGCACGGGCCCAGTGGTTATCGGCGGCATCGGCCAGCGCGGCGGGCAGGCCGGCCTCGATGCGGTCGATCGGCAGCGGCTCCATGATCACGCCGGTCGAGAACGGCAGGATCTGCTCGGGCGCCAGGTCGAGCTGGCGCGCCAGCGCGATGCAGGTGGCGCGGGTGCGCGCCAGGCCGTCCTCGCCGGTGCCGGCGTTGGCATTGCCGGTGTTGATCAGCATCGCGCGGATGCCGTGGCCGGCCGCGAGGTGGTCGCGGCAGACCTGCACCGGCGCGGCGCAGAAGCGGTTCTGCGTGAACACGCCGCCGACCGCGGCGCCTTCGTCGATCAGCACGACCGTCAGGTCCTTGCGGTTGGCCTTGCGCACGCCCGCTTCGGCCACGCCGATGCGGACGCCGGGGACCGCGAACAGGGCGGCGGGATCGGGAGCGGACAGGTTCACGGGCATGGCGGTATCTCTTCGGAGTTGCGGGTCAGCTGAGTTTGCCGTGGCAATGTTTATATTTCTTGCCACTGCCGCAGGGGCACGGGTCGTTGCGGCCGACGCGCGCGAAGGCGGCCGCCTCGGCGCTCAGCGTGCCCAGGCCCGCGGCCGCGATGCGGCGCTGGCTTTCCTCGTCGACGCGCACCTCGACCTCGCCGGTCTCGGTGGGCGCCGAATAGGTGATGTTCGAGACGTTCTCGCCGCGGTTCTCCATCGCCTCGGCCGCCTGATCGAGCTGCTCGCTCGACTGCACGCGCACCGTCATGAGCTGGCGCGTGACCTCGTTCTTGACCGAGTCGAGCAACTGGCCGAACAGCTCGAAGGCCTCGCGCTTGTATTCCTGCTTGGGCTGCTTCTGCGCATAGCCGCGCAGGTGGATGCCCTGGCGCAGGTAGTCGAGCGAGGCCAGGTGCTCGCGCCAGTGGGTGTCGATGCTCTGCAGCAGCACCATGCGCTCGAACTGCGTGAAGTTCTCGGCGCCGATCAGCGCGACCTTGGCGTCGAAGGTCTCGTTGGCGGCCTGCACCACCTTCTCGACGATGTCCTCGTCGGAGATGGCCTCGGAGCCCTCGACGATCTTCGCGAGCGGCATGTCGATGCCCCACTCGTTGAACAGGGCCTGCTCGAGCGCCGGGATGTCCCACTGCTCTTCCACCGACTCGGCCGGCACGTACTGGCGCACCAGGTCGGTGAAGCAGCCTTCGCGCAGCGCCGCGATCTGCGCGCCGAGGTCGCCGGCGTCGAGGATGTCGTTGCGCTGCTGGTAGATCACCTTGCGCTGGTCGTTCGACACATCGTCGTACTCGAGCAGCTGCTTGCGGATGTCGAAGTTGCGCGCCTCGACCTTGCGCTGCGCGCTCTCGATGCTGCGCGTGACGATGCCGGCCTCGATGGCTTCGCCGTCGGGCATCTTCAGGCGGTCCATGATCGCCTTCACGCGGTCGCCCGCGAAGATGCGCATCAGCGGATCGTCCAGGCTCAGGTAGAAGCGCGAGGAGCCCGGGTCGCCCTGGCGGCCCGAACGGCCGCGCAGCTGGTTGTCGATGCGGCGCGACTCGTGGCGCTCGGTGGCGATGATGCGCAGGCCGCCGAGCGACTTCACGAACTCGTGGTCGTTGTTCCACTCGGCGCGGATGTGCTCGATGTCGGCCTTCTTCGCGGCCTCGTCGCGGCCTTCGTCGGCCTCGACCGCCTCGATCATCTTCTCGATGTTGCCGCCCAGCACGATGTCGGTACCGCGGCCGGCCATGTTGGTCGCGATCGTGATCATCTTGGTGCGGCCGGCCTGCGCCACGATGTCGGCCTCGCGCGCATGCTGCTTGGCGTTGAGCACCTGGTGCGGCAGGCCCGCCTGCGTGAGCAGGCCGTCGATGATCTCGGAGTTCTCGATCGAGGAGGTGCCCACCAGCACCGGCTGGCCGCGCTCGTAGCACTCGCGGATGTCCTGGATCGCCGCCTCGTACTTCTCGCGCGTGGTCTTGTAGACGCGGTCGAGCTGGTCGTCGCGCTTGCTCACGCGGTTCGGCGGGATGATCATGGTTTCCAGGCCGTAGATCTCCTGGAATTCGTAGGCCTCGGTGTCGGCCGTGCCGGTCATGCCGGCGAGCTTGCCGTACAGGCGGAAGTAGTTCTGGAAGGTGATCGAGGCCAGGGTCTGGTTCTCGGCCTGGATCTCCACGCCTTCCTTGGCTTCCACGGCCTGGTGCAGGCCGTCGCTCCAGCGGCGCCCGGTCATCAGGCGGCCGGTGAACTCGTCGACGATCACCACCTCGCCCTGCTGCACCACGTAGTGCTGGTCGCGGTGGTAGAGGTGACGGGCGCGCAGCGCCGCGTTCAGGTGGTGCATCAGCGTGATGTTGGCCGGGTCGTAGAGCGAGGCGCCCTCGGGCAGCAGCTTGAATTCGCCGAGGATGCGCTCGGCGTTCTCGTGGCCGTCCTCGGTCAGGAACACCTGGTGCGTCTTCTCGTCGACCGTGAAGTCGCCGGGCACCGTGACGCCCTCGCCGGTGCGCGGGTCGGCTTCGCCTTCCTGCTTCTTGAGCAGCGGCACCACCTTGTTGATCGCGAGGTACAGGTCGGTGTGGTCCTCGGCCTGGCCGCTGATGATCAGCGGCGTGCGGGCCTCGTCGATCAGGATCGAGTCCACCTCGTCGACGATCGCGTAGTTCAGCTTGCGCTGAACCCGGTCGCCGGGCTCGTAGACCATGTTGTCGCGCAGGTAGTCGAAGCCGTACTCGTTGTTGGTGCCGTAGGTGATGTCGCTGCCGTAGGCGGCCTGCTTCTCCTCGCGCGGCATCTGCGGCAGGTTGATGCCGACCGTGAGGCCGAGGAAGTTGTAGAGGCGGCCCATCCAGGTCGCGTCGCGGTTGGCCAGGTAGTCGTTGACCGTCACCACGTGCACGCCCTGGCCCGACAGCGCGTTCAGGTACACCGGCAGCGTGGCGGTCAGCGTCTTGCCTTCGCCGGTGCGCATTTCGGAGATCTTGCCGTTGTGCAGCGCCATGCCGCCGAGCAGCTGGACGTCGAAGTGGCGCATCTTCATCACGCGCTTGGAGCCCTCGCGCACGGTGGCGAAGGCTTCGGGCAGCAGGTCGTCGAGGCTCTCGCCCTTGGCGATGCGGTCCTTGAACTCCTGGGTCTTGGCGCGCAGCGCGTCGTCGCTCAGTTTTTCGAATTCGGGTTCGAGCGCGTTGATGCGCGCCACCGTCTTGCGGTACTGCTTGAGCAGCCGATCGTTGCGACTGCCGAAGATCTGGGTCAGGAAGTTGGTGGCCATGGGTGGAGGTGGGCGGGCACCTGACACGACAGGCACTGCGACCGGATTCCCTAAGATATGGTGAGAGCAGTTGGGCGCACCGCCTTCAAAAGCAAGCCTTCGAAGCCGGAAGCCCGTGCCGGTTATCGGGTAGTCGGGTTATCGGGTTTGAACGATTTTCCCGGCGGGACCGCCGGCAAACCAGGCATTTTAGCTGTCTTGTTTCACCCACAGAATTACGAATGAATCGCCGTTCCACGCCCCCGTTCACGCTGCAGCAGGCGGCCGAGGATTCGCCCACGCTGGCGAGCCTGATCGCCCGTGCGCGCGACGCCGGCGACCGGCTGCGCGCGGTCGAGGAATTGATCCCGCCGCTGATGCGCCCCGCCATCCAGGCCGGTCCGGCCGAGGGCGACGAATGGTGCCTGCTGGTCAAGGGCAGCGCCGCGGCCGCCAAGCTGCGCCAGCTGGCACCGATGCTCGTGACCCGGCTGCGCAACCGCGGCTGGGAGATCCGCAGCATCCGCATCAAGGTACAGACCGGACGCTGAAGCCCGCGGCGGCCGGCCGCCTTCCTTGCATTTTACTTTTCGTCTGGAATTGGATAATATTTCCAGATGAATGAAGCTCCATCGTCGCCCGCCGACGCCTCGCTGCTGCTGCTCGACCGGCACCAGGTCGACGCCCTGCTCGCTCCCGAGGACGTGCTCGAGGCCGTGCGCGAGGCCTTCGCGCTGCACAGCGCGCGCGAGGGCCGGGTGTTTCCGGTGGTGCGCGAGCCGCTGGCCACCGGCGGCGTGTTCGGCATCAAGTCGGGCGACGTGCCCGCGCAGGGGCTGCTGGGCTTCAAGGCCGCGGGCTTCTGGCCGGCCAACCGCGCGCGCGGCGGCGAGCCCCACCAGGCCACGATCCTGCTGATCGACCCGCTGACCGGCCGGCCGCAGTGCCTGATCGACGGCAACGCGGTCACCACGCTGCGCACCGGCGCGGCCGGTGCGCTGGGCCTGCGCACGCTCGCGCGGCCCGGCAGCACGCGCGCCTGCGTCTTCGGCACCGGCGTGCAGGCGCGGGTGCAGCTCGAGTTCGCGCTGCGCACCCTGCCCGCGCTGGCCGAGGTGCGCTACGTGAGCGCCCGCGGCGGGCGCGACGCCAACTTCGAGGCCGCCTTCGCCGCGCGCTGCGCGATAGCGCCGGCAGCCGACCGCCACGAGGCCGTGGCCCACAGCGACCTCGTGATCACCGCCACGCCCGGCGCCGGCGCGCTGTTCGACCTGGAGGCCGTGCAACCCGGCACCCATCTGAACTGCGTGGGCGCCGACACGCGCGGCAAGCGCGAGCTGCCCGACGGCCTGCTGCCGCGCGTGCGCCTCGTCGTCGACGACCGCGTGCAGGCACGGCAGATCGGCGAAACCCAGTGGGCGCCCGACACCGCCAGCATCGAGCTCGGCGACCTGCTCTCGGGCCGCGCGGCCTTCGAGCGCGCCGCCGACGACATCACCGTGTTCGACATGACCGGCCTCGCGCTGCAGGACCTGACCGTGGCGCGCATGCTGCAGCGGCGCGCGGCCGCGACCGGCACCGGCACGCGCATCGCCTGGCCCTGGTAATTCCCTCCTCGTCCCTCCCCGCCATGACCACCACCCCCTCCCTCGCCGAGCTCGACACCCCCGCCGCCCTGATCGACCTGCCGCGCATGCAGCGCAACATCGCGCGCATGCAGGAGCGCATGGACGCGCTGGGCGTGCGCTTCCGCCCGCACGTGAAGACCAGCAAGTGCACGCCGGTCGCACGGGCGCAGCTCGCGGCGGGCGCGCAGGGCATCACCGTCTCCACGCTCAAGGAGGCGGCACAGTTCCATGCCGACGGCATCGACGACATCCTCTACGCGGTGGGCATGGCCGCGGCCAAGCTGCCGCAGGCGCTCGCGCTGCGGCGCGCGGGCTGCCGGCTGAAGATCATCACGGACAGCCTCGCCTCGGCCCGCGCCATCGCCGATTTCGGCCGCGCGCAGGGCGAGGCCTTCGAGGTGCTGATCGAGATCGACACCGACGGCCACCGCTCGGGCATCAAGCCCGGCGAGGCCGCGCTGCTCGAGGTCGGGCGCGTGCTGCACGACGGCGGCATGCGGCTCGCGGGCGTGCTCACGCATGCGGGCTCGAGCTACGAGCTCGACACGCCCGAGGCACTCGCGGCCATGGCCGAGCAGGAGCGCGCGGGCTGCGTGCAGGCTGCCGAGCGGCTGCGCGCGGCCGGCCTGCCCTGCGCGGTGGTCAGCGTGGGCTCCACGCCCACCGCGCTGTCGGCCGCGCGGCTCGACGGCGTGACCGAGGTGCGCGCCGGCGTCTACGTGTTCTTCGACCTCGTGATGCACAACATCGGCGTCTGCGCGCCCGAGGACATCGCGCTGAGCGTGCTGGCCACCGTCATCGGCCACCAGGCCGAGAAGGGCTGGGCCATCCTCGACGCGGGCTGGATGGCGATGAGCCGCGACCGCGGCACCGCGAAGCAGAAGCACGACTTCGGCTACGGCCAGGCCTGCGACCTCGAGGGCCGCGTGATCGAAGGCTATGTGCTGAGCGGCGCGAACCAGGAGCACGGCATCCTGTCGCTGGCGGACGGCACGGCCGCGGACATCGTCGAACGCTTCCCGATCGGCACGCGGCTGCGCATCCTGCCCAACCATGCCTGCGCGACCGGTGCCCAGTTCCCCGAATACCAGGCACTCGCGCAGGACGGCAGCCTGCGCGCCTGGCCGCGCCTGCACGGCTGGTAAAGCGAGCGCCCCGCTGCGCGCGGGGCGCCCGGTCGATCAGCCGGCCGCCCCCGCAAACAGCTCGGTCATGAACTGCGTCGACTTGAGACCGGTGCCGGTCAGCAGCACCACCGTCTTCTCGCCCGCGCGGATCTCGCCGCGCTGCTCCAGCAGTTCGATGGCGGCAGCGGCCGACGAAGAGGTCGGCTCGGCATAGAGCCCCGTCGCCGCCAGCCGCCGCACGGCCGCCGCGATCTGTTCCTCGGTCAGCGCCACCGTGCCGCCGCGCGTCTCGCGCAGCGCCTGCAGGATCTCGCGCAGCCGCACCGGCCGCTTGATCGCCGTGCCCTCGGCGATGGTCGGCGCCACCGCGCGCTCGACCAGCGTCTCGACACCGGCCGTGAAGCTCGCATCGATCGGCGAGCAGTTCAGCGGCTGCGCGACGAAGATGCGCGGCAGCCGGCGGATCTGCCCGGCCGCCAGCAGCTCCTGGAAGCCGATGTGGCAGCCCAGCACGTTGCTGCCCGCGCCGGCCGGAATGATCACGTTGTCGGGCGCCTCGAAGCCCAGGTCCTCCCAGAGCTCGTAGGCCAGCGTCTTCGTGCCCTGCAGGAAGAACGGGTGCCAGTTGTGGCTGGCGTAGAAGATCTCGTTGGACTGGCGCACCGCCTCCTCCTCCGAGGCCTCGCGCGGGCCGGGCACGAGCTGCACCTCGGCGCCGAAGGCGCGGATCTGCGCCACCTTGGGCGCGGGCGTGTAGGCGGGCGCGAGCACCTTCACGCGCAGGCCCGCCGCGGCACCGGAGGCGGCGATCGCGGCGCCGCCGTTGCCCGAGCTGTCCTCGAGCACCGCGTCGACGCCGATCTGGCGCAGGAAGGACATCATCACGGCCGCGCCGCGGTCCTTGAAGCTGCAGGTCGGGTTGAACCACTCGAGCTTGAAGAAGGGCTCGAGCCCGCCCCAGCGCTTCTGCACGAGCGGCGTGCAGCCCTCGCCCAGGCTCGCGGGCTGCTCGATCGCCACCGGCAGTGCCGCGCGGTAGCGCCACAGCGAGCGCACGCGCGTGTCGATGTCGTCGCGCGAGATGCCGGGCAGCGGCGTAATCATCATCGGATGGCCGTCGTCGGAGCGCCAGCGGCGCTCGAGCAGGCCGTGGGTGCGGCCGGTGCGGGGGTCGATGTAGTGCGGGGTGTTCGGCATGGATCGGGTCCTTCGTTGCTTGATGAATGGATTCAGCGGGCCTGGTAGGCCTCGGAAGGGTTGTCGTTCGGCGCCGCGATCGCCTGGCGCAGCGCGGCGCTCATCGGCAGGTTCAGCGCCGCGTTGCGCGGCGGGATCGGCTGCACGAACCACTTGTCGTAGAGCTTCGCGAGCTCGCCGTCGGCCATCAGCCGGCGCAGCTGGGCATCGACCGCGGCCTTGAAGGCCGGGTCGTCGCGCCGCAGCATGATCGCGATCGGCTCCACCGCGAAGGTCTCGCCCGCGATGCGGAAGTCGCCCGGCGTGCGCGCGCTCGCGATGTTGCCCGCGAGGATGTTGTCGTCATCGATCCAGGCGTCGGCGCGGCCGGTCTGCAGCATGAGGAAGCTGTCGCCCGTGTCCTTGCCGTAGACCTCCTGGAACTCGACGCCGGCCGCCTTCTTGTGCAGCCGCGCGGTCTTCACCGCGCTCGAGCCCGAGGTCACGACCACCGTCCTGCCCTGCAGCTGCGCGATCGACGCGATGCCCGACTTCGCGGCCACCGCGAGCCGCACCTCGGTGACGTAGGTGGTGAGCGCGAACGCCACCTCCTTCTGGCGCGCCGCGTTGTTGGTGGTGGTGCCGCACTCGAGGTCGACCGTGCCGTTGCGCACCAGCGGAATGCGGTTCGACGAGGTCACGGGCTGGTAGTCGATGGCCAGCGCGGGCAGCCGCTGCGCCTCGCGCAGGCCGGCGATCACGCGTTCGCAGAGCTCGACGTGGTAGCCGGTGTAGCGGCCCGCGCCGAGCGCATAGGACAGCGGCGCGCCCGAGTCGCGCACGCCCATCGCGATGCGGCCGCTGTCGGCGAGCTTGCGCAGGGTGTCGGCCGAGGCCGGGCCGGCACCGGCGGCCAGCAGCGAGAGGACGAGGACAGGGAACGCCAGACGGATCTTCTTCATGGGTTTCTCCGAGCAGAGAAAGAAAGAGGGAAGTCGGCGCGCCGCCCGCGAAGGCGGCCGCCGGAGGGCACCGCGGTTCCAGACAATATATCCATTAATGTACTTTTTGTACAGTTTTGGCGCGCGGTTTGGATGCTTCGTCCAGACCTGGATACATTCACCCGCATGAAGAAGAAGTCCGACAAGCACCTGCTCGAGATGCTCGACCACATCGCCGAGGGCCTGGGCCAGACCTTCGCGCCCTTCTGCGAGGTGGTGGTGCACGACCTGCGCAATCCCGACAACGCGATCCATGCGATCGAGAACGGCCTGAGCGGCCGGCAGGTCGGCCAGTCGGTCACCGAGCTCGGGCTCGCGCGCATCCGAGATCCCGAATTCCCGGCCGTGATCGCGAACTACGCCAATGCCTTTCCCGACGGCCGCAAGGTCAAGAGCACCTCGATCGGCATCAAGGACGAGCACGGCGAGTACGTGGCCGCGCTGTGCCTGAACGTGGACCTGACCCTGTTCCAGAGCTTCCAGAGCGCGATGTCTCAGTTCACGCGCATCGACGACAGCGAGGTGCGCGAGCACCTCGAGCCGGGCAGCGGCCAGTCCGAGCGCATCCATGCGCGCATCGACGCCTTCGCGGCCGCGCGCGCGACCACGCCGCGCTCGCTCAAGCCGGCCGACCGCAAGCAGCTGGTGCAGGAACTGAAGAAGGAAGGCTTTCTCGAGATCCGCCGCGGCGCCGAGATCGCGGCCGCGCACATGGGCGTGTCGCGCGCCACCGTCTACAGCGACGCCCGCTAGGAGTTCGCGCGGCTTACTGCGGCTGCAGCCCGATCTCGCGCGCCACGCGCTGCCAGCGCTCGGCCTCGGCGCGCATGAAGGCACGCAGCTCGCCGGTGGTCGAGCCGCGCAGCTGTACGCCGAGCGCCGACATGCGCTCCTTCACCGAGGCATGGGCCAGCGCCGCGACGGCTTCGGCGCGCAGCTTCTCGACCACCTCGAGCGGCGTGGTGGCGGGCGCGACCAGCGCCCACCACTGGTCGATCTCCATGCCCGCGAGGCCGCTCTCGGCCAGCGCGGGCACGCCCTGCAGGCCCGGGATGTCCACGCGCTTCGCGCTCGCCACCAGCAGCGGCCGGATGCGGCGCGCGCCCACCAGGCTCGAGCCGCTGGCCAGGGTCGCGAAATGGCCGGCCACCGTGCCCGCGGCCACGTCGGTGAGCGCGGGCGCCGAGCCGCGGTACGGGACCATGTTGAAACGGATCCTCGAGCGCTGCGCCAGCAGCTCGCCCGCGAGATGGCTCACGGTGCCCGCGCCGCTGTGCGCGATCGCGGGCGGCGCGGCGCTCGCGGCGGCCGTCTTCATGAAACTGCGGAAGTCCTTGCTGCCCTCGTCCATGCCCGCGAACAGCACCAGCGGCGAGGTGCCGATCATGGTCACCGGCGTGAAGTCGCGCAGCAGGTCGTAGGGCAGCTTCGCCGTCACCGCCGGCGCGATGGCATGCGGCAGCTCGACGATGACCAGCGTGTAGCCGTCGGGCGGCGCCTTGGCGGCGGCATCGGTACCGATCTGGCCGGCCGCGCCCGGCCGGTTGTCGACGATCACCGACTGGCCCAGCGTCTGGCTCATGCGTTGCGCCATGGCGCGCGCGATGGCATCGGTGCTGCCGCCCGCGGCCCAGGGCACGACCAGCTTCACGGGCCGGTCGGGAAAGGCGCCCGCCCGGGCGTTGCCGGTGGCGCCCAGCAGGGCGCCTGCCGATGAAACGGCAAGGAAGGTACGTCGGCGCATCGCGTGCTCCGTGAACGAGGGACGAAGGAAGAAAGAACCGGTCTCAGACCGACGGATCGGGCCAGCTCGGATCGCAGGCGGCGCTCGCGGTCAGCATCAGCACCACGTGCGCATCGGCCGCCACCAGGCCGTTGTCGCGCAACTGCCGCAGCGCGCCCAGGCCCGCGGCCGCGCAGAGTTCGGCGCTCACGCCGGCGGCCGTCAGCAGCCGGCGCGCGCCACGCGCCTCGTCGTCGCTGACCACCACCGCGCCGCCCGCGGTGGCGGTGGCGGCCTGCCATTGCAGGTAGGTGACGGTGGCGCCCGCGGTCGAGAACTGCGCCGTGTGGCCCGGATAGCTGCCGTTGACGGCGCCGCCCGCGAGCACGCGCGACAGCCGCGGGAACGGCTCCACCAGCCACAGCCGCGGCAGCCGCGCGATGCGCCCGGCCGCCAGCAGGTCGCGAAAGCCCGCGTAGATGCCCCAGGCCAGGTCGCCGCGCGCGGTCGGCACCACGATGTGGTCGGGCAGGCCACCCTCGGCCAGGCATTCGGCCGCGATCGGCTTGTAGCCCTCGATCGCCAGTGGCGCGCTGCCCAGCGCGGGCAACCGGTAGTTGGTGAGCGCGAAGTAGCCCGGATGCTGCGCGCGCTCGCGCACGAAGGCCCAGCGGCCCGCGTTGTCGGAGAAGGCATAGCGCCGCGCGCCGAGCGCGTCGAGCTGGCGCGCGTAGGCCGCCGGCAGGCCCTCGTAGCCCGCGACCTCGCAGGACAGGCCCGCGGCCCAGGCATAGTGGGCCGCCGAGACCGCGGCATTGCCCGAGGAGGCCAGCACCAGCGTGTGGGCACCGGCTTCCAGCGCCTGCGCCACGCCGACGGCGGTCATGCGGTCCTTGTGCGAGCCGGTCGGGTTGACCGATTCGTCCTTGAGCGCCAGCCGCGCCACGCCGAGGCGCTGCGCCAGTTCGGGCAGTTCGCGCAGCGGCGTGCTGCCTTCGCCGAGCGTGAAGCCCGGCAGGTAGGGCATCGGGAGGCCGGCGTCGGTGCCCGGCAGATAGCTGGCCCGCAGGCCGATGTGCATGCCCATGCTGCGGCAGGCCGGGCAGCCTTCGTTGAGCGAGGTCACCGGATAGAGCGTCTCGCAGCGCAGGCACTGGAGGCCGCGCAGTTGCGGGTTGCGCAACGGCCGCGCGGCATCGGCCGCGAGGGCCTCGTCCGCGGCGTCGGAGGAAAGGTCGGCGGGCAAGGTGTCGAGCGCGTGGAGTGTCATGGCGGGCCGAATCTTATGCGTTCGGAAATAAAATCAGAATGCCCAAAATACTCAACCGATAACGGAACTTATCGATGCGATTTGCGGAGATCGAGACTTTCCGGGCGCTGATGCGCAGCAGTTCCACGCGCAAGGCCGCGGCGCTGCTGCATGTGACGCAACCGGCGATCAGCCAGTCGCTCAAGCGGCTCGAGACGCAGGCGGGCATGCAGCTGTTCCAGCGCACCGGCGGGCGGCTGGTGCCCACGCCCGAGGCGCGCGCGCTGTGGGTGGAGGTGGAGCGCGTGTTCATCGGCATGGACGCGATCGAGCACCGGGTGCGCAGCCTGCGCGACTTCGGCACCAACCAGCTCGAGCTCAGCTGCTACCCGGCCTTCGGGCTGGGCTTCATGCCGCGCGCGCTCGAGCGCTTCAAGGCACACCGCGGCGCGAGCGCCTGGCCGCAGGTGTCGCTGCAGGTGCTGAGTTCCAAGGACGTGCGCGACCGGGTCTCGATGGGCATCTCCGACTTCGGCCTGATGGCCGACGAGCTCTCGCTCGAGGGCCTCGAGCATTCGACCTTCGCGCATTTCCCGGGCGTGGTCGTGATGCCGCAGGGCCATGCGCTCGCGCGCTTCAGGAGCATCGAGCCCGAGCAGCTGGTGGAGGCGCCCTTCCTCGCGCTCAACCCCGAGGACCCCTCGCACCGCCGGCTCGAGGCCGCGCTGGCGCAGAAGAGCCTGGCGCTGCGCATGGTGGTGCAGACGCCCTACGCCGCCAGCGTCTGCGAGATGGCGCTGCGCGGGCTCGGCGTGGGCCTGGTCAATCCGATCACCGCGCTCGACTACGCCGAGCGCGGCCTGGTCGCGCGCAAGCTGTCGGTCGACATCTTCTTCGCATGCATCCTCGCGCTGCCCGCCGGCAAGGTGCTGTCGTCGACCGCGCGCGACTTCCTCTCGGTGATGCGCCAGCAACTGGCCGACGACGAGAAGCGGATGCAACGCTACCTGCGCTGAGCCTTCAGCCCTCGGCCGGCAACCGGCCCAGCAGTTCGCCGATCGCCGCGCCGATCTCCGCCGCATGCGTCTCGAGCGCGAAGTGGCCGGTGTCGAGGAAGCGCACCTGCGCGTTCGGGTTGTCGGTCTTGAAGGCCTCGGCGCCCGGCGGCAGGAAGAAAGGATCGTTGCGGCCCCAGATCGCGAGGAAGGGCGGGCGGTGGATGCGGAAGTAGTCGTGGAACTTCGGATACAGCGCCACGTTGCTCGCGTAGTCGAGGAACAGGTCGAGCTGGATCTCGATGTTGTCGGGCCGCTGCATCAGCGCCCAGTCGAGTTCCCAGGCCTCGGGCGCCACCTGCAGCGGATCGGGCGTGCCGTGCACGTACTGCCAGCGCGTGGCCTCGTGCGTCAGTTGGGCCGCGCGCACGGCCTCGCGGTTGGCCGCGTTCGGCTCGCGCCAATAGGTGCGCAGCACGCTCCAGCCCTCGCTCAGGCCCTGCTCGTAGGCATTGCCGTTCTGCGACACGATCGCGCTCACCCGCTCGGGCCGCGACAGCGCGAGCCGGAAGCCCACGGGCGCGCCGTAGTCGAACACGTAGAGCGCGTAGCGATGCAGCCCGAGCGCGTCGGTGAAGCCTTCGATCACCTTGGCGAGGTTGTCGAAGCTGTACGCGAAGGCCGGCCGCGCGGGCGACTCGGTGAAGCCGAAGCCCGGCAGGTCGGGCGCGACGATGTGGAAGCGGTCCGCCAGCAGCGGGATCAGGTTGCGGAACATGTGCGACGAGCTCGGGAAGCCGTGCAGCAGCAGCAAGGTGGGTCGCGAGCGATCGCCGGCCTCGCGATAGAAGACCTTGTGCGCGCCGACGGCGACGGTGTGGAAACGAACCATGGGAAGACTCCTGCAAGCCGATGGCGGCGCCCGGGGACTCCCGGGCTTGAATAACCTGCTAACGACATTTTTAAAGGTTATTCACGGTCGAGTAACCTGTCAATCTATTTTTTGACGGTTATCATCGCGCCAGGAGTTTCGCCATGACCACCACCGCCGCCCCCATGCCCGCGCCCTTCGTCGGCGACCATCTCGCGCTCGATTTCGTCAACAGCACCGCCACGCCCGACGGCGTGCGCGTCGAATGGCTGGCCGATGGCGCGGCGCTGCTGCAATGGCTGCTGGCGGCGAAGCTGATCGCGCCGGCCGATGCCGAGCGGCTGCGGGCCGCCAGGGGCGGCGCGGCCGCGCTCGATGCGGTGGCGCAACGCGCGCGCGAGCTGCGCGACGGTTTCCGGCACTTCGCCGAACGCCACGCGGGCCGGCCGCTCGACACGGAGGCGGCGGCCGAGCTCGGGGCCCTGAACCGCCTGCTCGCGCAGGACAGCAGCCATGTGGAGGTCGCGGCCGACCCCGAGGGCGGCGGCCTGCGGCTGCGCCGCGTCGAGCCCTTCTCGACGCCCGATCAGCTGCTGCAGCCGATCGCGCGCGCCATGGCCGCTCTGCTGTGCGACGAGCGTTTCGAATGGGTGCGCGCCTGCGAAGGCCACGCCTGCACGCTGATGTTCCTGGACCGCACCAAGACCCACTCGCGCCGCTGGTGCAGCATGGCCTCGTGCGGCAACCGCGCGAAGGCGGCCGCGCACCGGGCGCGGCGCAACCTCACTTCCAGCTGAACTCGTGGTTCAGGCCGATCACGACCCCGCGCACGCCCTGCGGCCCGGTCCGTGAGGCGCTGAGGTCGAGGCTGATCAGCGGCGTGAGGTTGACCCGCGCGCCCACGCGCGAGGTCCACAGCCGCGAGACCCGGCTGCGCTCGGCGATCAGCGACAGCGTGTCGTTGAGCGCCCACTCGCAGGCGAGGCCACCGCGCGCCGTGCGCTGGCCGGTGCCGGGCGCCCAGTCGGCGCCGAGGTTGGCGTGGATCTGCAGCTCCGGCGTAGGGCGCCAGCTGACCGGCACCACGAGCTGCCCGCCCGTGCGGCCGCCGGTGCGGAAATCCGACACCGTGCCGGCCGAGATCGCGGCGCTCCAGGTGGCATCGGGCGCCGGGCCGAAGAAATTCCACTTGATCTGCGGCCCGCCGGTGACCGTGCGCACGCCCAGCGTCGACAGCCGGTCGAGGTTGAAGCCCAGCTCCACGGGACCGATGCGGCAGGCCGGGCCCAGGTGGAAGCCGATGACCGGCTCGGGGCCGGTGCGGCCCCACCAGGTCTCGTACTGGCACTGGCCCGGATCGAGGGTGGCGGCATCGTCGATGTCGAAATGGCCGGCCGCGTGCGCGCCCGCGCCGGCCCACAGGCCGCAGGCGGCCAGCAGCCATCCGATGCGCATCCCTCTGGTGGCGTGTTCCTTGTTCTTCATCGCGAGCGTTCCGGTGAACCGGCGCGCGATTCTAGGCAGGCGGAAAGTCGGCGGCGTGACGCCGCCGCCCGAACGCTGGAACGCTAGATCTCGAACTGCGGCTGCAGCTCGCGGATGCGCTTGATCGCCACGCCGGCCGCGGCCGTGCGCGTCTCCACGCCGAGCTTCACGTAGACGCGCTCGAGGTGCTTCTTGGCCGTGGCCGGGCTGCTGCCGAGGATCTCGCCGATGTCCTTGTTGGTCTTGCCCTTGACCACCCAGTAGAGCACCTCGGCCTCGCGCGCCGTGAGCTTGAGGCTCAGGCTCATGGCCTCGATCACGGCGGTGTCGGACACCTCGCGCATGATGATCATCCACTCGTCGCCGTCGTCGTCGTGCCCGGTCTGCTGGTGCAGCCGCAGCGTGAGGCTGCTGGCGCCCTGCGCGATCGACAGCGCCGGCGGCTCCACGCCGCGCTGGCGCGCCGCCGGCGCATGGCTGCGCAGCCAGTCGAGCACGGCGGCCGGGGTCTCGGGCGCGCGCGTCTCGCAGTAGCGCTGCAGCAGGTCGCGCGCCAGCGCCGTCTGCCAGATCAGCCGGCCCTCGGGCAGCCGCACCGTGATGCTGGCGTAGCCGAAGGCGTCGAGAGCGTTGCGCGCCTGGCCGGCCTGGCGCGCCACCTGGCGCGCGCGCCGGGCGCCCTGCAGGTGCACGTTCATGCGCGCCAGCACCTCCTTGGGCTTGATCGGCTTGGTCACGTAGTCCACGCCGCCGGCCTCGAGCGCGGCCACCAGGTGCTCGGTCTCGGTCAGGCCGGTCATGAAGACGATCGGGATGTGCGACGTCATTCCGTCGGCCTTGAGCCGGCGCGCGACCTCGAAGCCGTCGATGCCCGGCATCATCGCATCGAGCAGCACGATGTCGGGCCGCGCCTGCGCGGCGCGCTGCAAGGCCTGCTCGCCGTTGGTGGCGATCAGCACCGTGTAGCCCGACTCGTCGAGCGCGTCGTGCAGTACCGCGAGGTTGTCGGGCACGTCGTCCACGATCAGCACGAGGTCGCTGTTGGCGCTCTTGTCGCGCAGCGACTGCGCGAGCGGCACGGGTTCGACAGAGGGGACCGGTGTATTCATCTGTTTGTCATCCCGCATGGGCCGCCTCGGCCAGCGCGCGGCCCATGGCCTCGAACTGGAACTGCCGCGCCAGCACGCGCTGCGCCTCGGTCCAGGCGGCGCACTCGGGCTGCTCGCGGTCGATGGCGTCGAGCTGGTTCATGATGCCGCGGAAGTAGCCGAGGCTCACGGCCTCGTCGAGCGCGCGCAGCCGCTCGCGCGAGGGCGGGCGCAGCACCGGCTGCGCGGGTGCCGGCGCGCTCGCCGCGGCCGCTTCGGTCCAGTGCAGGCCGAGCCGGCGCTCGAGCCAGTCGAGCAGCTCGGTGTGGCGCACCGGCTTCACGAAGAAGTCCTCGGGCGCGATCTCCACGTCGTTGTCGAGCCCCTTGTCGAAGGCGTTGGCCGAGACGATCGCCACCGCCGCGTCGGCCAGTCCGAGCCGGCGCGCTCGGCGAATGGTCTCCCAGCCGTCGATGCCGGGCATCGCGAGGTCGACGAACATGGCGTCGGGCCGGTAACCGGCGGCGATCAGGTCGAGCGCATCGTGGCCGCTGGCCGCGCTGCGCAGCTCGAAGCCCAGCGGCGCCAGCACATGGCCCAGCAGCTCGCGATCGGCCTCCTCGTTGTCGACCACCAGCAGCCGGCGGCGCGCACCCTCGTAGCCGCGCCGCGCGCGCTGCACCGGCTGCGGCCGGCCGGCACCGGCCACCGCCTCATGCACGCGCGGCAGGAACAGCCGCACGCAGAACAGCGAGCCCACGCCCGGCGTGCTGCTGACCTTCATCTCGCCGCCCATCAGGTCGGTCAGCATCTTGGCGATGGTGAGGCCCAGCCCCGCGCCCGGCGCGGCCGCGGCGCCGGCCGAATCGCCGCGCGCGAAGGGCTCGAAGATGCGCTCGATCTCGGCCGCCGTCATGCCCGGGCCGGTGTCCTCGATCTCCACCGCGGCGAACTCACGTGCGTAGGCCAGCCGCAGCGTGACCTGGCCCGCGGCCGTGAACTTGATCGCGTTTCCCAGCAGGTTGATGAGGATCTGGCAGACCCGCTTCTCGTCGGCGCGCACCACCTCGGGCAGCGTGCCCGCGGCCTCGAAGCGGAAGGCCAGGCCCTTCTCGGCCGCCTGCAGCTCGAACATGTCGGCCAGCTCGCGCAGGGTGTCGGCGAAGCGCATCGGCCGCGCATGCAGCGTGAGCTTGCCGGCCTCGATGTGGGCGATCGCCAGGGTGCCCTCGATCAGCGACAGCAGGTGCTCGCCGCCGCGCTTGATGACCGCCACCGCCTGCTGGCGGTGCGGCGGCACGGAGTGGTCTTCGCCCATCAGCTGCGCATAGCCGAGGATGCTGTTGAGCGGCGTGCGCAGCTCGTGGCTGATGGCGCTGATGTAGCGGCTCTTGGCCTGGTTGGCCTGGTCGGCGGCGCGCCGGGCCTGCTCGGCCGCGAGCTTGGCCTGCTCGGCCACCTCGCGCGCCTCCTCGGCGGTGCGCGTGGCCGACTGCAGCGCGCGGTCGGTCTCGCGGTGCAGCTCGATCTCGCGCACCAGCAGGTGGGTCTGGCGGTTCGATTCCTCCTGCGCCACCTTGCGGCTCTGGTGCGCCAGCACCAGCCACCAGGCCACGATGCCCGCGATCACCAGCAGCGCCATGTAGGCCTTGAGGAAGCCCGAGCGCAGCGAGGCCTGCTGCGCGGCCGCAAGCGCCTGCGCCACCTCGCTCTGCGCGGCCAGCTCGAGCGCGCGCTCGCCGAGCGCGCGCAGCTCCTGCTGGTAGAGCACGCCGAACACCACCGCCAGCAGCGGCACGATGATCAGCATCAGCAGCAGGAAGTGGCCCAGGCCGGTGTCGAGGTAGCGCCAGCTGCGCCGCGGCAGCAGCCAGCGCAGCACCGCCGACCACTGCGCCGACAGGCTCGCATGCGGCTTGCAGAGGTCGCCGCAGCGCGCGTCGAGCGTGCAGCACAGCGAGCAGATCGCGCCCTGGTAGGCCGGGCAGTGGGCCATGTCGGGGCCTTCGTACTCGCGCTCGCAGATCACGCAGCGCTGCACCGCGAGGCGGCGGTAGGCGCCTTCGGATTCCACCCGCGCCCACTGCACCGGCCGGCCGGCCGCCACCGCGGCGCCCTCGACCGAGCCGCGCGCCAGGTAGTAGCGCCCGCCCGTGGCCCAGGCCAGCAGCGGCGAGGCGACGAGCGCCGTGCCGAGCGCGATCAGCGCCGAGAAGGCCTGCGCCAGCGGCCCGAACACACCCAGGTGCGCGGTGATCGACAGCAGCGAGGCCAGCGCCATCGCGCCCACGCCCACCGGATTGATGTCCCACAGGTGGGCGCGCTTGAACTCGATGCCCGGCGGCGAGAGGCCCAGCGGCTTGTTGATGACCAGGTCGGCCACCACGGCCATCATCCAGGCGATGGCGATGTTGGCGAACAGCCCGAGCACGTCGCCCAGCGCCTCGAACACGTTCATCTCCATCAGCATGAAGGCGATCAGCGCGTTGAACACCACCCACACCACGCGCCCCGGATGGCTGTGGGCCACGCGCGAGAAGAAGTTGCTCCAGGCCAGCGAGCCCGCGTAGGCGTTGGTGACGTTGATCTTGAGCTGCGAGATCACCACGAACAGCGCGGTGGCCGCCACCGCCCAGCCGTAGTTGGGGAACACGTACTCGTAGGCCGCGAGGTACATCTGGTTCGGGTCGACCGCGCGCTCCACCGGCACCATGTGCGTGATCGCGAGGTAGGCCAGCGCGGCGCCGCCCAGCATCTTGACCACGCCCAGCACCACCCAGCCCGGCCCGCCGGCCAGCACGCCGGCCCACCAGCGGCCACGGCTGGCCGCGGTGCGCGCGGGCATGAAGCGCAGGTAGTCGGCCTGCTCGCCCATCTGCGTGATGAGCGCGATGCCCACCGTGAGGGCGGCACCGAACAGGTGCAAGTTGAATCCTTGCGCACCACCCTTGGCGCCGTTGTAGTGCGTGATGCCCGCGAACGCACCAGGATCGCGCACCAGCACATAGGCGAAGGGCACGACCAGCATCAGCAGCCACAGCGGCTGCGTCCACAGCTGCAGCCGGCTGATCGCCGACACCCCGTGCGTGACCAGCGGGATCACCACCAGCGCACAGACCAGGTAGCCCCAGACCGGCGGGATGCCCAGCGCCAGCTCGAGCGCGTAGGCCATCACGGCCGCCTCGAGCGCGAAGAAGATGAAGGTGAAGCTCGCGTAGATCAGCGAGGTCAGCGTGGAGCCGATGTAGCCGAAGCCGGCGCCGCGCGTGAGCAGGTCCATGTCGACGCCGTAGCGCGCCGCGTACACGCTGATCGGCAGGCCCGCGAGGAAGATGATCAGCCCCGTGGCCAGGATGGCCCAGAAGGCGTTGGCGAAGCCGTACTGCACCAGCAGCGTGGCGCCCACCGCCTCCAGGATCAGGAACGAGGCCGCGCCGAAGGCCGTGTTGGCGACCCGCCATTCGGACCATTTGCGAAAGCGCTGCGGCGTGTAGCGCAGCGCGTAGTCCTCGAGGGTTTCGCTCGCGACCCAGCTGTTGTAGTCGCGCCGCACCTTGACGATGCGCTGCGGCGCGTCGTCGGACTCGGTGGGGGGGACGGCGGAGGGCGGGCCAGGGTTCACACCGTTTCGGTGCATCTTTCGTGCCACCCGGCGCCCCGCGGACCCGGTGCCATACGGCATTCGGCGAACAGGGCACGACTGTTGCAACAGCCCTGCTCTGCCCATAATGGCCGCCTCCTCCCGCCACCCGATGCCGTCTCCATGGAACTGACTCCGCGCGAAAAAGACAAGCTGCTGATCTTCACCGCGGCGCTGCTCGCCGAACGCCGCAAGGCCCGCGGCCTCAAGCTCAACTACCCCGAAGCCATCGCCCTGATCTCGGCCGCTGTCATGGAAGGCGCGCGCGACGGCAAGAGCGTGGCCGAGCTCATGAGCGAGGGCCGCAGCGTGCTGACGCGCGCCGACGTGATGGACGGCATCGCCGAGATGATTCCCGACATCCAGGTCGAAGCCACCTTCCCCGACGGCACCAAGCTCGTGACGGTGCACCAGCCCATCGTCTGAACGACCGCACACCCAGAACAACCAAGGACAAGCCCTCATGCGCCCATCGATCTCCTCCAGGACCCTCGCCCTGCTCGCCGCCGCCCTGCTGCCCCTGGCGGCCAGCGCCCACACCGGCGTCGACGGCGGCCTGCACCACGGCCTCGTGGCCGGCTTCATGCATCCACTGACCGGCGCCGACCACCTCGCGGCGATGGTCGCGGTGGGCGTCTGGAGCGCGCTGTCGGCGCGCCGCGCCTGGCCCGACCTGCTGTGGGCACCGCTGGCCTTCGCCGGCATGCTGCTGGCGGGCGCGCTGGTCGGCCTGGCCGGCCTGCAGCTGCCGGCCGTCGAACCGATGATCGCGGCCTCGCTGCTGGTGCTGGGCCTGCTGGTGGCCGCGCGCGTGCACCTGCCGGCCGGCGTGGCGATGGCGGTGGTCGGCCTGTTCGCCGTCTTCCACGGCGTGGCGCACGGCCACGAGCTCGCGGGCGAGCACGACGCCGCCCTCACGCTCGCCGGCATGGTCGGCGCGACCGTGCTGCTGCATGCCGCCGGCATCGCGCTGGGCTGGGCGCTGCGCCATGCCAGCGCCTGGCTGCCGCGCATCGCGGGCGCCGCGGTGGTCGGCCTCGGCGCCACGCTGCTGGCGCAGGCGATCTGAGGCGAGGCCCCGGTCCATGATCCCCGGCGAAATCCTCACCGACGACGGCGACCACCCGCTCAACCCGGGCCGCCGCACCCTCACGCTGGTGGTGCAGAACACGGCCGACCGGCCGATACAGGTCGGCTCCCACTACCACTTCGCCGAAACCAACGGCGCCCTCGGCTTCGACCGCGAGGCCGCGCGCGGCATGCGCCTGAACATCGCCTCGGGCGCCGCGGTGCGCTTCGAGCCGGGGCAGCAGCGCACGGTCGAGCTGGTCGATTTCTCGGGCGACCGCATCGTCTACGGCTTCCGCGGACTGGTTCAGGGCAAGCTCTGAGCGGGCGCCGGCATGCTGTCACTCGCGCTCTCCGCCTTTCTGCTGGGCCTGGTGTTCAACGCCGCGCCGGGGGCCGTGTTCGCGGAAACCGTGCGCCAGGGACTGCAGGGCGGTTTCCGTCCGGCCTTCGCCGTCCAGGTGGGCTCGCTGGTCGGCGACGCGCTGTGGGCCGTGCTGGGCCTGGCCGGCGCGGGCGCGCTGATGCAGATCGATGCCCTGCGCTGGCCGCTGGGCATCGCCGGCGTGCTCTATCTCGCCTGGCTCGCGGCCGACAGCTGGCGCGCCGCGAAGCGCGATGCCGGCATCGAGCGCGCGCTGGCCATGCCCGCGAGGCGGGCGCTGCGCTCGGGCGTGATTCTCTCCGCCACCAATCCCCAGAACCTGGCCTACTGGGCCGCGCTCGGCAGCGCCATGGCCGGCCTCGGCATGGACCGACCGACCACCGCCCACTACGCCGTCTTCTTCACCGGCTTCATGGCGGCCTCCGTGCTCTGGTGCTTCCTCTGCGCGGGCCTCGTCGCCAGGCTCTTCGCCCGCTCGGCATCGCGCTGGGCCGGCGTGACGCACCGCCTGTGCGCCCTCGCGTTCATGGCGCTGGCGGTCGCCTCGATGCGCGACCTGCTGAATTTCACCGGCCCCGCCGAGAACCGGCCCGCGGCCTCTCCCGCAAGACAAGGAACGACATGGCAACCATAGGCAGGCGCGCCTACGCAGAAATCTTCGGCCCCACGGTGGGCGACCGCGTGCGGCTGGCCGACACCGAGCTGCTGATCGAGGTCGAGGCCGACTACACGCTGCGCGCCGGCGGCTACGGCGAGGAGGTCAAGTTCGGCGGCGGCAAGACGATCCGCGACGGCATGGCGCAGTCGCAGCGCACGCGCGCGCAGGGTGCCGTCGACACGGTGCTCACCAACGCGCTGATCCTCGACCACTGGGGCATCGTCAAGGCCGACATCGGCCTGAAGGACGGCCGCATCGCCGCCATCGGCAAGGCCGGCAATCCCGACGTGCAACCGGGTGTCGATATCGTGATCGGCCCGGGCACCGAGATCATCAGCTGCGAGGGCAACATCGTCACCGCCGGCGGCATCGACAGCCACATCCACTTCATCTGCCCGCAGCAGATCGAGGAGGCGCTGGCCTCGGGCGTGACCACCATGCTGGGCGGCGGCACCGGCCCCGCCACCGGCACCTTCGCGACCACCTCCACGCCCGGGCCCTGGCACATCGAGCGCATGCTGCAGGCGGCCGACGCGTTCCCGATGAACCTCGGCTTCCTCGGCAAGGGCAACGCCAGCCTGCCCGGCGCGCTGCACGAGCAGATCGAGGCCGGCGTGATCGGCCTCAAGCTGCACGAGGACTGGGGCACGACGCCCTCGGCGATCGGCAACTGCCTCGACGTGGCCGATGCCACCGACACGCAGGTGGCGATCCACAGCGACACGCTCAACGAGTCGGGCTTCGTCGAGAACACGATCGCGGCCGTGGGCGGCCGCGCGATCTGCGCCTTCCACACCGAGGGCGCGGGCGGCGGCCATGCGCCCGACATCCTGCGCGTGGTGGGCGAGGCGAACTTCCTGCCCTCGTCGACCAACCCCACCATGCCCTACACCGTGAACACGCTCGACGAGCACGTCGACATGCTCATGGTGTGCCACCACCTCGACGCCGGCATCGCCGAAGACCTGGCCTTCGCCGAGTCGCGCATCCGCAAGGAAACCATCGCCGCCGAGGACGTGCTGCACGACCTCGGCGCGATCAGCATGTTCAGCTCCGACAGCCAGGCCATGGGCCGCGTGGGCGAGGTGGTGCTGCGCTGCTGGCAGACCGCGCACAAGATGAAGCTGCAGCGCGGCACGCTGCCCGAGGACAGCGCGCGCAACGACAACTTCCGCGCGAAGCGCTACGTGGCCAAGTACACGATCAACCCCGCGATCGCGCACGGCATCGCGCACGAGGTGGGCTCGATCGAGGTCGGCAAGTGGGCCGACATCGTGGTGTGGAAGCCGGCCTTCTTCGGCGTGAAGCCCTTCACCATCATCAAGGGCGGCAGCATCGCGATGGCCGCGATGGGCGACCCCAACGCCTCGATCCCGACGCCGCAGCCGGTGCACTACCGCCCGATGTTCGGCGCCTATGGCGGCTCGCTCGCGAAGGGCTCGCTGACCTTCGTCTCGCAGGCCGGCCTGGCCGCGGGCATCAAGGAGCGCTACGGGCTGGCGAAGAACCTGGCGGCGGTGAAGAACATCCGCGACGTACGCAAGAAGGACCTGATCCACAACGGCTACGCGCCGAAGATGGAGATCGATGCGCAGACCTACGCGGTGCGCGCGGACGGGCAGTTGCTGACCTGCGAACCGGCGAAGCTGCTGCCGATGGCGCAGCGCTACTTCCTGTTCTGAGACGGAGCCAGAAAGTCCGGCGCGGCACGCCGGCTTGACAGGCTGCGTATCCTTGAAAGCATCGTTCCTGTCTTCAGACGCGCCATGCGTCCCACCGCACCATGCTCACCGCCAACAAACTCATGCCCCAGGGCCGCGGCCTCGCGCCCGTGCTGCTCAAGCGCGCCGCCACCATCGAACTCGACTGGGACGTGCGCCAGAAAAGCCGTTTCGACGCCACCGATTCGCAAGGCCGGCAGATCGGCGTGTTCCTGCCGCGCGGCACGGCCGTGCGCGGCGGCGACGTGCTGGTGGCGGAAGACGGTTCGCTGGTGCGCGTGATCGCGGCGCCTCAGCCGGTGCTGCGCATCACGCACTGCACGGCCCACGGCACGCCCTTCGACCTGACGCGCGCGGCCTACCACCTGGGCAACCGGCATGTGCCGATCGAGCTCAAGCCCGACCACCTGAAGATCGAACCCGACCATGTGCTGGCCGACATGCTGCGGTCGATGCACCTGATCGTGGTGGCGGTCGAGGAGGCCTTCGAACCCGAGGGCGGGGCCTATGGGTCGCATGAGCATTCGCATGGGGGCGGGCACAACCATGACCATGGCCATGATCACTCGCATGGTCATGCGCACTCTTCGGGGCCGAAGCCGCTGGTGTTGGCGCCGGAGTTGCTCGATGCGCATGATCATGGTCATCATGGGCACTCTCACTGAGATGGGGGCTGGGTTCTCCGTTCGAGGCCGTTTGTTTTGGTGGGGGCGGGCGCACGCCGACGGGGTACTCCCCTCCGCGAATGTCCCCCGCCCTTCGGGCTCCTCCTTTATTTCGCTGCGGGGAGTACCCCATCGACGTGCGCCAGACGCGCCGTGCTTGATCGGCCGGCACCACCGCTGCGCTTCTCGTGCACAGGGCAGTGGGTGCTTCCCGCAGCGAAATAAAGGAGGAGCCGAAGGCGGGGGACATTCGCGGAGGGAAGTACCCGCTGTCCTGTGCACGCGCCCCGGACCAGAACAACCGATGCGCCACCCTTCGGACGAGAGCCGACATGGCTGACACACCACAGCCCCAAAGCCTCCTCCAGCTCATCTGGCTCGCCTCCCCCGCACTCCCGGTCGGCGGCTTCTCGTACTCCGAAGGCGTCGAGGCCGCCGTCGAATGGGCCGGCGTCGACTCCGAGGCCAGTGCCGCCGAATGGCTGTCCGACCAGTTGCACCTGAGCTTCGCGCGCGGCGACCTCGCCTTGGTCGCGCAAGCCATCGCAGCCTGGCGCGCCGATGACGCGCAGCGCATCCGCACGCTCAACGACTGGGTGCTGCAGACGCGCGAATCGGCCGAGTTCTTCCTGCAGACCGAACAGATGGGCCGCTCCTTCGTCGAATGGCTCAGGCTGCACCATGCCGACACGGCCGAGGTCTTCGCCGGCCTGCCCGCGAGCTATCCCGTGGCCTTCGCGTTCGCGGCCCACCGCTCGGGTGCTTCGGTGCACGACGGCTGCCTGGCCTTTGCCTTCGGCTGGGCCGAGAACATGGTCGCGGCCGCGGTCAAGGCCGTGCCGCTGGGGCAGAGCGCGGGACAGCGCATTCTCGGGCGGCTCGCGCAGGAGATTCCCGCGGCCGTGAACCATGCGATGCAGCTGTCCGACGACGATCGGCAGGCCTTCGCGCCGCTGCTGGCCGTGCTGTCGGCGCGGCACGAAACCCAGTATTCGCGGCTCTTCCGCAGCTAGATTTTTTTCTTCACACACCCACCATGACCTCCGCCCTGCACCACATCCCCCACCGCACCAAGAAGCTGCCGCCGCTGCGCGTGGGCATCGGCGGCCCCGTCGGCTCGGGCAAGACCACGCTGCTGGAGATGCTCTGCAAGTCGATGCGCGACAGCTACGACCTGGTCGCGATCACCAACGACATCTACACCAAGGAAGACCAGCGCCTGCTGACCGTGGCCGGCGCGCTGCCGGCCGAACGCATCATGGGCGTGGAGACCGGCGGCTGCCCGCACACCGCGATCCGCGAGGATGCCTCGATCAACCTCGAGGCCATCGACCGCATGCTCGAGGACTTTCCCGATGCCGACGTGGTGTTCGTCGAATCGGGCGGCGACAACCTTGCGGCCACCTTCAGCCCCGAGCTATCGGACCTCACGATCTACGTCATCGACGTGGCCGCGGGCGAGAAGATCCCGCGCAAGGGCGGCCCCGGCATCACCAAGAGCGACCTGTTCGTCATCAACAAGACCGACCTCGCGCCCTACGTGGGCGCCAACCTCGACGTGATGGAGCAGGACACGCAGCGCATGCGCCGCCAGAAGCCCTACGTGATGACCAACCTCAAGACCCTGACCGGCGTGGCCGAGGTGGTGCGCTTCATCGAGGAACGCGGGATGCTCAAGACGGCCTGAGGCCGCCAACTCACGGCTTCACAGCTCGCTGCCGTCGCGCAGCTGGCGCTGCTTGTAGACCAGGCGAACGCTGGCGCGGCGCGGGTCGCCGACACGCTGCACGTAGACATCCATCTCGCCGCTGCTCCAGGCCGCATAGGCGCTGCCCGGATCGTTGGCCGCGAGTTCGGCACCGAAAGTACCGCGGCCCCACTGCAGCAGTTCGGCGAACGCCGCGCCGCCGCCATCGGGCAGGCCCTGCGCCGAGGCCGCGTACTCCACGCGCCGCAGCTGCGAATCGGCGAAGAAGAAGGTCGGCTCGAACACCAGCCCCGCCAGCGCCTGGGGCGCGCCGTGCCAGCTGCCCAGCAGGCCGCCCGCGAGCCGCTGCGGCCGCGCCACGCGCTCGGCCGAGGGCAGCGCGGCACGCAGCTCGTCGGCCGACATGCCGAGCCGCACGCCGGGCGGCAGCGCTTGCGCCTGCGCGGCGAGGCTCGCGAGACAGAGGGCACCGGCGCCGAGCAGGCGCGCCACGGGTGAAGAGAAGGAAGGAATGAACATCGGGGGACGGCGAAACGGGCGACAGCGGCCTGTGACCCGCAGTATCGCCCCGAGTTCACGACGGCACCGTGTAACTGCCGATACACGGCCCGCCATCCCTTTGTAGACTGGCCCGATGACTCCCCAGGACGTGCTCGACCACTACGACCGCGCCACGCTGTGGCCCGCCGATCGCCCCGACCGCACTGCCGCCGGCCTGCCCGCCGCCTATGCCGACGCGCTCGCGCTGCGCGCCCTGCGGCTCGCACGCGGCGAACGGCCCGTGGGCTACAAGGTCGGCTTCACCAACCGCACCATCTGGCAACGCTATGGCGTGTTCGCGCCGATCTGGGGCCCGGTGTGGAACACCACGCTGACGCTGTGCGACGGCCGGGGCAGCGTCGACCTCACGGGCACGGTGCAGCCGCGCATCGAGCCCGAGGTCGTGTTCGGCATCGCCGCCACGCCGCCGCAAGGCGCCACGCTCGAGCAGCTGTTCGCCTGCGTCGAGTGGATCGCGCCGGGCTTCGAGATCGTGCAGTCGCACTGCGAAGGCTGGAAGTTCGGCGCCGCCGACACCGTGGCCGATGGCGCGCTGCATGCGCGCCTGCTGGTCGGGCGGCAACGGCCGCCGCGCGAGTTCGCGAGCGACGGCGCGGCGCTCGATGCGCTGCTCGCGCGCACGCGCCTGCGCCTGTCGCGCGACGGCACGCCGATCGAGGAAGGCACGGGCGCCAACGTGCTCGACGGCCCGCTGCATGCGCTCTTGCACTTCCTGCACGAGCTGCAGGCCTGCCCCGGCGCGCCCGCGCTGCAGCCGGGCGAGGTGGTCACCACCGGCACCTGGACCGACGCCTGGCCGATCGCGCCCGGCCAGGTCTGGCGCAGCGAATTCGACGCGCCCTTCGACGGCCTCGAAGTCTCGCTGCGCTGAGCACGCAGCTCAGCCGGCCTTGCGGAAGGTCAGGTTGATGCGCACGCTGCCCAGCAGCGGATGCGGCTTGTCCTTGAGCGGCAGCACGCCATGGAAGCGCAGCCGGTCGGGGCCGCCCCACACCACCACGTCGCCATGCGCGAGCGGCACCCGCTCGACCGCGTCGCCGCGCGCGAGCCCGCCGAACTGGAACACCGCCGGCATGCCCAGCGACACCGAGACGATCGGCGCACCATGGTCGCGTTCGTCGCGGTCCTGGTGCAGCGACAGCCGGGTGCCGGGCTCGTAGCGGTTGACGAGGCAGGCATCGGGCGCGAAACCCGGGAAGCCCGCCGTCTCGGCCGCCTCGCGCGCGAGCCGCGCGAACGCGGCGGGCATCGCGGGCCAGGGCTTGTGCGACAACGGATCGATCGCGTCGTAGCGGTAGCCGCTGCGGTCGCTGACCCAGCCCAGCGGCCCGCAGTTCGTCATCGCCACCGACATGGTGTAGCCGCCGGGCGTCACCAGGTGCCGGAACGGCGACACGCCCTCGAGGCCCGGCAGCGCCGCCAGCAGCTCGCTCGCGAAAGGCAGCGCGAAGCCGCGCAGCACGCAGGCGCCCGGGCCCAGCGGCTCGGGTGCGCGAAACGGTTCGTCGGTGGCGGGGAAGAGGTCGAGGGTCATGGCGGATGCGGCCCTCGAAAATACCGCAAGCCGGCGCACCGGGTCCGGCCGGTTCCGGACATCCGGTGCCGCGGCCGTGGTTCTCAGGCCGTCTCGAGCATGCCCGCGAGCCGCGCCGCGATCAGCCCATGGGCCTCGGCCATGATGCGGTCGACCAGTTCCCGCACGGTCGGCACGTCGTGGATCAGGCCCGCCACCATGCCGCAGCTGAAGGCGCCCGCGTCCACGTCGCCCTCGATCATCACGCGCGGGTAGATGCCCGCCACCTGGTCGTGGATGTCCGAGATCTGCAGCTCGGCGCCCTTCGCGCGCTCGATCGCCAGCAGTTCCTCCACGCCCTTGTTGTTGAGCACGCGCTCGGTGTTGCGCAGGCCGCGCATCACCAGCCGCGTGTCGAGCTCGCTGGCCGCGACGATCGCGCGCTTCACGTTCTCGTGCACCGGCGCCTCCTGCGTGGCGATGAAGCGCGTGCCCATGTTCATGCCCTCGGCGCCGAGCGCGAGCGCGGCCACGAGGCTGCGGCCGTCGGCCATGCCGCCCGAGGCGACGAAGGGAATGCGCAGCTCGTCGGCCGCGCGCGGCAGCAGGATCATGTTGGGCACGTCGTCCTCGCCCGGATGGCCGCCGCACTCGAAGCCGTCGACGCTGACCGCGTCGCAGCCGATGCGCTCGGCCTTCAGTGCATGGCGCACCGAGGTGCACTTGTGGATCACCTTCACGCCGGCCGCCTTGAGCGCCGGCATGTGTTCCTCGGGGCTGCGGCCCGCGGTCTCGACGATGCGCACGCCGCCCTCGATGAGCGCGGCGATGTACTCGGGATAGGGCGGCTTGGAGAAGGTCGGCAGGAAGGTGAGGTTCACGCCGATCGGCTGGTCGGTCATCTCGCGGCAGCGCGCGATCTCACGCGCCAGCAGCTCGGGCGTCTTCTGCGTGAGCCCGGTGATGATGCCGAGGCCGCCGGCATTCGACACCGCGGCCGCGAGTTCCGCGAAGCCCACGTAGTGCATGCCGCCCTGGATGATCGGATGGCGGATGCCGAAGAGTTCGGTGATGCGAGTTTTCATGGTCGATGAGGGTGGAGGAAGAGGACGGGAAACGGGGCGCGGTCGCTCACCAGCGTTCCATGTACGGGCGCAGGTCGAGCTCGAAGGTCCAGGCGTCGCGCGGCTGCGCGTGCAGGTGCCAGTAGTTCTCGGCGATGTGCTCGGGGTTCAGGATGCCGTCCTCCGACTTCAGCGCGTAGCGCTCGGGGAAGCTGGTGCGGATGAACTCGGTGTCGATCGCGCCGTCGACCACCACGTGCGCCACGTGGATGTTGCGCGGCCCCAGCTCGCGCGCCATGCTTTGGGCCAGCGCGCGCAGCGCATGCTTGGCGCCCGCGAAGGCCGCGAAGTTGGCGGCACCGCGCAGGGCCGCGGTGGCGCCCGTGAAGATGATCGTGCCGCGGCCGCGCTCCACCATGCGCCTGGCCGCTTCACGGCCGTTGAGGAAACCGCCGAAGCAGGCCATCTCCCAGATCTTGAAGTACTTGCGCGCGGTCTCCTCGAGGATGCTCGAGGGCACGTTGGCGCCGATGTTGAACACCAGCACCTCGACCGGCCCGACCTCGCGCTCGACCTGCTCGAACAGCGCGATCACCTCCTCCTCCTTGCGCGCATCGGAGCCGAAGGCCACGGCCTTGCCGCCGGCCGCCTCGATGCTCTCGACCAGCGGCTGCAGCTTCTGCGCGTCGCGCCGCGTCACGCAGGCGGTGTAGCCGCCGGCCGCGAAGCGCCTCGCGATCGCCCCGCCGGTGGAATCGCCGGCGCCGATGATCAGCGCCACACCGGCGCCCGCATTGCCCTGGCTCATGTCGTCTCCTTGATTGAACGCTCGTGGACCAAAGCACGGTAAAGGAGAGGCATCGGGCTGTCAATCGAGCGCGCGACAGCATTCCGGCGGTGCATGCGGCGCATGCGGCCGGCGCGGTTCAGTCCAGGTGGTTGCGCTCGATGTCGCGGCGGGTCGAGTTCAGGATGTCCTGGCGCGTGCGGTCGTTCTCGACCACGCGCGCCATCAGCAGCGCGCCCACGCACTGCGCCATCACGGCCCAGGCCGCGTCGTCGTCGCCCGCCAGGCGCTGGCTCCAGGCCTTGTGCAGCTTCTTCAGGCCGCGCTCGACCGCCGCGCGCACGGCCGGGTCGGAGCGCGCGATCTCGGCACCCAGCGCGGGCAGCGCGCAGCCGGTCTCGGGGTGCAGGGCATGCGCGCTGCTGAGGTAGCCCTTGAGGCAGCGCGCCACGTGGTCGGGCGGCGAGTCGGGCGTGCCCGCGAGCATCTCGGCGCTGTTTTCCATCTCGCGCTCGATCAGCGCCGCGAACAGCTCGCCCTTGGAACCGAAGTGGCTGTAGAAGGCGCCGCCCGTGAGGCCGATGGCCGACATCAGCGCATCGACGCCGGTGCTGCTGAAGCCCCCCTTCTTGGCGATCGCTCGGCTGCTCTCGAGCAGCTTCTCGCGGGTCTCTTCCTTGTGGTTGGGGGCGTAGCGCATGGCGGTTCCTCGGCGCGGGATTCCGGTGGACAGGACGAAGGGAAAAATAACATACGATCGTTCAGCCATCCTGACACCGGGTGGCCGATCGCTGCTCGTTTTCCCTTGTCCCTTGCAAGGCCCGCGCCCGCCGCGGGAGGCTTTCTCAGGCCGCCGGCGCACCGATCCCGAGCAATTCCTTCACCAGCACGTACTGCGCATCGAGCATCGAGGTGCCCAGCGAGACGCGGCAGCCGCATGCCTGCGCCGCGGCCAAGAGCGGCGTGATCGCGGGCGTCATGATGATCTCGGCCACGTCGGTGCCGGCCGCCAGCTGCGCCACGTCGAGCGGCAGTGCATCGCCCTCGTGCATGCCCATCGAGGTGGTGTTGACCACGAGGTCGAAGCCGCTCGGATCGTTCGTGCCCGCGCGCGCGACGCAGCCCGGATACGCGGCGGCCACGTCGGCCGCCAGCGCCTCGGCCCGTGCGTTCGTGCGGTTGTGGATCACCAGTTCGCGCGCACCCGCCTCGGCGATGCCGAAGGCGACCGCGCGCCCTGCCCCACCCGCGCCGAGCTGCAGCACGCGGCGCCCCTGTAGCGTGATCCCCTGCCCCGCGAGCCCGTCGACGAAGCCGCGGCCATCGAGGTTGTCGCCCGTGAGCCGGCCCTCGGCATCGCGCCGCACGAAGTTGACCGCGCCGATGCGCGCCGCGCGCGGCGTGGTCGCGTCGAGCAGCGGCAGCACCGCGATCTTGTGCGGGATGGTCACGCCGAAGCCGAGCACGTTGCGCATGCGGCGCAGCGCGTCGACCACGGTCGCGAGGTCGGCGGGGCCCACGTGCAGCGGCGACACCGCGATGTCGAGGCCCTCGGCCGCGAAGCGGTCGTTGAGCCGCAGCGAGCCCACCACGTGGGCCACGGGATCGGCCAGCATCAGCATGATGCCGGTGCGGCCGGTGATGCGCATCTCGGTCATGGCGACGCTCAGGCGGGCAGCTCGAACGGGGCCGGATCGAGGAAGCGCCGCAGCACGTTGCCGGTGATGCGGCTCACGTTGTTGTCGTAGCCGTTGTGGCTCAGCGAGAGCACATAGGAGATCGAGCCGGTGGAGAACACCGCGCCGCCCTTCGCGGTCTCGAAGAACACCATGTCGGCGCGCACCAGCGCGTTCTGCTCGCCGTCGAGGCCGTGCACCGTGGTGCGGTACTCCTCGGGCGTGGGCAGCGCGCCCGGGCCCAGGCCGTGCGAGGTCGCGAGCATCACGGCATGCGGCGGCGAACCGAGGCCGACGTCGAAGCGGTCGATCTCGATGCCGACCGCGCCGCCGATGCGCACGCCGTAGTCGCCGATGCGCTCGCCCTGCGCGATGCCCTCGACCGCGAAGGCCACGCGCGCGTCGGCCGCGTCGGGCGTCAGCAGGTAGTAGCCCGCGTGGTCGTAGACCATGGCCGAGAAGCCCACGCCGATCAGCTTCTGCGGCGCGAAGCCGCTGTGGCGCCACAGCGCGCCGGGCTCGCCGGTACCGGCCAGGTGCACCTCGCCGGGCTGCGATTCCCAGGTCCGCGTGCCGGCCATGCCGCGCCGCACCTCGACCGCGGCCGGCGCCTTCGGATGGAAGGCGCAGCGCCAGTAGAAGCCGTTGGCGCCGAGCGCGAGGTGGCGCCCGCCCGCGTTCTGGAAGGCCATGATGCCGTTCATCATCGCCTCGCTGTAGTACTCGGGATGCGACAGCGTCGCCAGCACGCGGTAGCCCGCGAGCGCGCCCGCGCCCTGGCGGTCGAGCTCGACGTCGGTCACCACGTCGTAGTCGATGCCCTTCTCCTCGAGCCAGTCGAGGAAGTGGCTGTCGATCGCGAGGTTGCCGGGCTGCGAGCGCGGCCGCATGTTGAGCACCGGGCGCAGCCACGAGCTGTAGGCGCGGCCGCTGCCGTCGATGTGGTGGTCGTAGGTCGACTGGCCGACCTCGGGATGTTCCTGCAGGTAGATGTCGTCGCCGGTCAGCATCAGCAGGCGCTCGGTCAGCACCTCGAAGTGCACCGCGTGCAGCCGCAGCGCGCTGTTGGCATAGGCCATGTAGGTCATGCTCGCGGCCAGCACCGCGAGCGGTGCGCGCTTCGCATCGGCCGCGGGCGTCACGAAGAAGGTGATGAAGGTCTCGGCCGCGCTGCCGTCCACGGGCCGCAGGCGCAGCGCGTGGAAGCCCGACTTCCAGTCGGCCGGCACGTCGAGCTCGAGCGTCGCGGGCCAGCCGCAGTCGTAGATGTCGTCGCTGTGGAAATGAATCGCGCCGTACTCGCGCGGCGCCAGCCGCCAGTCGTGCACGTCGCCGGTCCAGTGCACGCCGGTCATGCCGCGGCAGGGCAGCTGGTGCAGCCGGCCGTCGAGGCGGTTGGGCGAGCGGTCGAGCACCTCGAGCGTGTCGATGCCATGCGAGAAGTCCCAGCAGGCGATCAGCGCGGCATCGGCCAGGCCCGGACGCGCGAGGTCGTCGCAGCGGCGCAGCGCGTTGATGCCCAAGAGGCCTTCGGCGATGCGCGGTGCCTCGATCTTGCCGTCGTAGTGCGCGCCGCAGCGGCCGCCGGTGGCCGACAGCGCATGCGCGGCCACGGTCAGCGGGCCTTGCGAATCGAGGCGCCATCCGCCGGGCCTGGTCGCGCGGGCCTCGCGGCGCTGCTCGGGCAGCGCGCCATCGGCCAGCCGGCATTGCGACAGCACCATCTCGCCGGTCGCCGCATCGAGCGCGCCCTGCACCCAATACCAGCGGCGCTGCTCGAGCGGCGCATCGGTCTTCAGCTCGATCGCGCCATCGGCACCGCCCACGCGCAGGCTCAGGCCCTCGCGCGACAGCTGTAGCGCCCAGCCGCGGCCGCTGTCCTCGCACCAGCGCGCGAGCACGGTCTGCGGCGTGGCCAGCAGCCGGGTCGGCCAGACGTAGCAGCCGAACGAGAACGCACCCTCGGGCGCGAGGCGCGCATCGGCGGGCACCGACATGAAGGAGCCGCAGGGCGCCTCGTGGAACGCGACCGCGTGCACGCCGTCGATCGGCGATGCGAGCTCGCGGTACTTGATGCCGGGGCCGGTGGCGTCGGCGTCGGCGCAGCGCACGCGCACGAACTTCACGTCGGCCTGCTGCTTCGCTTCGCTGCTGAGGTGGAATCGGATGCGTTCGCCGGCGCGCACGCTGAGGGTGTCGGGGTAGCCGACGAAGGCATTGGTGTCGATGGGGGCGCTCATGGTCGTCTCGCGGTGTTCTTCTTCAATCCAGCTTCAGCTCGGTGCCGGTCAGCGCCTTCCAGCGCAGGCCGAACACATGCCACTCGGCGTCGTCGAGCGACTCGAACACCACGTCGTGGAACACCTTGACCTTCTGGCCGCGCTCGTCGGGCATCTGCGCCAGCGCCCAGCGGCGGCCCGGCTCGACCATCACCAGCAGATAGCGGCCGGGGAAGGCGCCCCAGCGCATGCGATGCAGGAGCTTCTTCAGTTCCTCGCTGTGCGGGCCGCGGATGCAGCCGCGGAATTCGCGCGCGAGGTCGGTGCGCTGGGGGTCGAGTACGTAGCGCGCCGCGTTCGGGTCGCTGGTGTGGTCCATCATGGGGTGGGAGGCTTTCTGCCGGTCGGAGGCGGCTGGTTGCGCAGCGCGAGCAGTTCTTCGGCGCGCGCGGGATTGGCATCGATCTCCCCGAGCACGCGCACGAAGTCGCGTCCGCCCTCGATCAGGTCCTGCTCGATGGCGTGGCGCACCATCGCGGTGTCGCGCTGCTGCAGCCCGCGCAGCACGTTCACGTGCTGGTGCTCGGTGTCGTAGGTCGGGTGGCCGTGGGGATAGAGGAAGTTCATCATCGGCCCCACCTGCACCCAGATGCGGTCCAGCAGCTCGGTGAGCTGCGGCATGCCCGAATGGCGATAGATGCCGAAGTGGAAGTCGAAGTTGTGCTGCAGCGCGGCGCGGTAGTCCTTGGTCTTCTCCGCGCGCACCAGCAGCCGGTGGCTCTCGGTGAGCTGCTTGATGGTGGCGTTGTCGAGCAGGGGCACGGCACGCTCGGCCGCCAGCGGCTCGAGCGCGAGGCGGATGTCGCGCAGCTCGAGGTACTCGGCCAGCGTGAGCTGGCGCACGCGGATGAAGTAGCCCTCCTTCATCTCGAGCGCGCGGTCGCGCACGAGCTGGATCAGGGCTTCGCGCACCGGCGTCTCGCTGGTGCCCATGGTCTTGGCCAGCTCGCGGATCTTCAGGCGCTGGCCCGGCTGGAAGGTGGCCGACATCAGCTGCTCGCGCAGGTGCTCGTAGATCTGGCTCGCCAGATTGGTGCGTTCGACCACGTTGATGACCGGGGTTGCCATGGGCTTCTCTCTCCTTGATTGCGTGTGTGCCGGGAATCGCGCGGCGGCGTATTGTGGCCCTGCCGTGGCCCCGCGAGCGGCACTCACGCGATCGGGATCAGCGTCCCAGCCAGGCGATCCAGCGGTCGCGCAGCATCTGGCGGTTGTTGCCGATCCACTCGTAGTCGGCCACGATCAGCTTGTCGAAGTTCTCGGCCGAGGTGGCGAGCATGGCGCGGCGCTCGGGCGGGAACAGGCTCGCGGTCTTGCCGTTGCCGGTGTCGTAGTTGACGGCATTGACGAAGTTCACGTGCTGCTCGGGTGCCGAGGCATAGAAGAAGTCGAGGTAGGCCATGGCCGCCTTCGGATGCGGCGCGCCCTTGGGAATCGACATGTAGCCGACGTCGCGCACGGCGCCGTCCCACGACACGGCGATCGGCACCTTGGCGTTCATCAGCGAGATCAGGCGGCCCGAGTAGCCCATGCTCATGACCACTTCCTTGTTGCGCATGATCTGCTGCAGCTGGTCGCCGCTCTTCCACCAGACGGCGACGTTGGGGCGCAGCTTGTCGAGCTTCTTGTAGGCACGGTCGAGGTCGAGCGGGAACAGCTTGTCGGGCGCGACGCCGTCGGCCAGCAGCGCCGCCACCGGCACCCACCATTCGCGGTCGCCGGTGTCGGGCAGGCCGCGCGGGCCGGGGAACTTGGCCGTGTCCCAGAAGTCGGCCCAGGTCTTGGGCACGTTGGCGCCCTTGAAGGCCTCGGTGCTGTAGCCGATCTGCATGCCGCCCACGGTCCGCATCACGCCGTAGGTGGTGCAGGCGCCCTTCACGCCGTTGGCGGTGACGTTGGGCAGCTTCCCGCAGTCGATGGCCTGCAGCAGTTCCTTCTTCTGCACCAGGTCGGGCGGGGTGGCGGTCACGATGTCGAACTCCATGCCGCCGCTGCGCGACATGGCCTGCACCTTGGCCCACTGGTCGGGCACCTCGATGGCGGCGGGCACCACTTCCACACCCTTGGCCTTGGAGAACGGGGTGTAGAAGTACTGCACCAGCGTCTTCTCCATCAGGCCGCCGGTGGTGGCGATCACCAGTTCCTTCTCGAGCCCCTGCGCCGAGGCGCCGGTGAACGCCGCGCAGGCGAGCAGCGCGAGGGCGGCACCCTTGCTTCGAGCCAGACATTTCATCATCGCGAACTCCTTGTGAGTGAGGACCAGGAAAAAAGAGGGGCGCTCATTCGGCGCGGCGGCGGCGCTCGAGCACGCGCAGCAGCGCCACGGCGATCAGCACCGCGATCGACAGCAGCGTGAGCAGGGTGGCAATGGCCGGGATCACGGGCGTGAGGTTCTGCTCGATGTCCTCGAACATGCGCCGCGGCAGCGTGCGCTGGCGCACGCTCGAGACGAAGAACGAGACCACGGGCTCGTCGAAGGAAATGATGAAGGCGAACAGCGCGCCGCTCAGCAGGCCCGGCACGATCAGCGGCAGGGTCACGTGGAAGAAGGCGCGCGCACGGCTCGCGCCGCAGCTCATGGCGGCCGACTCGAGGTCGGGGTCGACGCGCGACAGCGCGGCCGAGACGGTGAACACCACGAAGGGCAGCGCCAGCACCGTGTGCGCCGCCACGAAGCCGGCCAGCGAACCGACCACGCCCAGGCGCTGGTAGAACAGATAGCAGGCCACCGCCACCGCGATGTGCGGCGCGATCACCGGGCCGATCACCATCAGCTGCGTGGCCGAGCGAAAGCGCTCGGTGCCGCGCACGATGGCATACGACACCATGGTGCCGATGACCACCGAGCACACCATGGTGAGCGCGGCCACCTGCAGGCTCAGCAGCGCCGCCTTCTGCCACTGCGGATCGCCGAAGAACTCCTGGTACCAGTGCAGGGTGAAGCCGCTGGGCGGGAACTCGAGGAAGTCGGCCGGGCTGAACGACATCGGCACGATGATCAGCGTGGGCACCATGATGAACAGCACCACCAGCCAGACGTAGGCGCGCAGCGAGAAAGCACCCAGGTCGAAGGGCGCGCGGTGGCGCACGGTGTTCTCGTTCTTGCTCATGCGCCGCCTCCGATCAGCCGGTTGAAGCTCACGGCCTTGTTGAAGACCATGGTCAGCGTGGCCACCACCACCATCAGCACGCCGATCAGCGCGGCCGCGAAGGGCCAGTCGAGCATCTCGCGCACCTGCTGCGAGACCAGCGTGGCGATCATCAGCTCCTGCGGGCTGCCGACCAGCGCCGGCGTGACGAAGAAGCCCAGCGCCGAGAGGAACACCATCAGGCAGCCGCTCCACACGCCCGCGCGGCTCATCGGCAGCAGCACCTCGAAGAAGGCGCGCCGTCGGTTGGCGCCGAGCATGGCGGCCGCGCGCATGTAGTCGTCGGGGATGTTCTTGAGCGCCGAGTAGATCGGCAGGATCAGGAAAGGCAGCAGCACGTGCGCCATCGCGAGCACCACCGCGCCCTCGGTGTAGAGCAGCTTCACGGGCTCGCCCGTGAGGCCCAGCCACTGCAGCGCGTTGTTGACGATGCCGTCGCGGCGCAGCAGCACGATCCAGGCCGCCGTGCGCACCAGCACGCTGGACCACAGCGGCAGCAGCACGCAGGCCGTGAGCAGCGCGGCCACCGCGCCCTTCACGCGCGTCATCATGTAGGCGATGGGAAAGCCCAGCACCAGCGCGAGCACGGTGGTCAGCAGGCTGATCCAGCCGGTGCGCAGCATCACGCGCACGTAGACCGGGTTGTCGAACACGCGCGCGTAGTTCGCGAGCGTGGGATGCGGCTCGAGCACGCTGAGCGACAGCAGGCTCAGCAGCGGATAGAGGAACACCAGCAGCAGCAGCGCGAAGAAGGGCGCGAGCAGCACGGCCGAGGCCGCCACGCTGAGCTGCCGGCCGCCGAGCCACAGGCGCGAGAACGCCGAGGGCGAGGCCGCGATGGCGGGCACGGTCGCCGTGCTCATGCCGCGGCCACCTCTTCGCCATAGATGCGCAGCGCATCGGCCGGCCACAGCAGGCCGACGCGGTCGCCGGCCGCGAGCGCGACGCGGCTCGGGTCGGGCAGCCGCGCGCGCAGCTCGGTGCCGTCGGACAGCTGCGCGATGCACAGCACGGTGGAGCCGCTGTAGATCACGCCGCTCACGGTGGCGCGCAGCGCGGCCGGATCCTCGGGGCTGCCGATCACGATCTGCTCGGGACGCAGCGCGGCCACCGCGCGGCCGCCGGCTGCCACACGGCCCACCAGCGCATCGGTGCGCACCTCGCGCGGGCTCGCGCCGCCGGGCAGCTGCACCAGCGCGCCCTGGGTGCGCAGCGGGCCGATCTCGGCCGGCATGAAGTTGGTCTCGCCGATGAAGCCCGCGACGAAGCGCGTGCGCGGCCGCTCGTACAGCGCCTTGGGCGCGTCGAGCTGCTGGATGCGGCCCTGGTTGAGGATCGCCACGCGGTCGGCCATGGTCAGCGCCTCGCCCTGGTCGTGCGTGACGAAGACCACCGTGATGCCGAGCTGCGACTGCAGCCGCTTGATCTCGAGCTGCATCTCCTCGCGCAGGTTCTTGTCGAGCGCGCTCAGCGGCTCGTCCATCAGCAGCACCTTCGGCTTGTAGACGATGGCGCGCGCCAGCGCCACGCGCTGCTGCTGGCCGCCCGAGAGCTGCGCCGGCATGCGCTTGCCGTAGCCTTCGAGCCGCACCGTGGCCAGCGCCTGCTCGGCCAGGCGATGCCGCTCGGCGCGCGCCACGCCGCGCATCTTGAGGCCGAAGGCCACGTTGTCGAGTACCGAGAGGTGCGGGAACAGCGTGTACTTCTGGAACACCATGCCGAGGTTGCGCTGGCTCGCGGGCAGGTAGGTGACGTCGCGGCCGTCGATGGCGATGCTGCCGGCGTCGGGCAGTTCGAAGCCCGCGATGCTCATGAGGATCGAGGTCTTGCCCGAGCCGCTGGGCCCGAGCAGCGCGAGGAATTCGCCGGGCTGCACGCTCAGCGAGACATCGTCGACCGCGCGCACCGCGCCGAAGCGCTTGGCGAGGCCGCGGATCTCGATGCCGGCACCGCCGACGCGTTCGGAGCCCGCAACGGGCGGTTGGGTTGCCGTGGATGCCATGCTGCGGATTCCTCTTGGTGCGTGCGGGAGATAGGGACGTCAGCGCCGGCCGAAGCGCGCTGCGACGGCGGCGAAGGCCGCGTCGGTGGCCTGCAGGGCCAGGTCGATGTCTTGCACGGTGTGTGCCAGCGACAGGAACATGTTGTGCTTCGGATGCAGGTAGACGCCGCGGCGCAGCGCCTCGACCGTGAACACCGCCCCCTTGTCGAAGCCCGGGTCTTCGTCGAACAGGATCAGCGGCAGCGCCGCCGGCCCCGTCTGGCGCACCGGCACGCCATGGCTCGCGGACTGCGCGGCGATGCCGTCGCGGAAACGCTGGCCCATGGCCTGCACATGGCCCACCACGTCCTGCGCGTCGGCCACTTCGATCGTCGCCAGGCCCGCGGCCATCGCCACGCCTCCCGACCAGAACGAGCCCGTGGTGTAGATGCGCGTGGCCGCCTCGCGCAGCGCATCGACACCGGTCACGGCCGCGAGTGCATAGCCATTGGCGATCGACTTGCTCCAGGCGCTGAGATCGGGCCGCACGCCCACGGTCTCCCAGCTGCCGCCTGCATGCACGCGGAAGCCCGCGCGCACCTCGTCGAGGATCAGCGCGGCACCGGCCTGGTCGCACAGCGCGCGGGCACGGCGCGCGAACTCGGGCGTGGGCAGCTCCTGGTCGATGCCCAGGTCGTGCTTGAAGGCGGCGCAGACGATGGCCGCCAGATCGGAACCCGCCTGGGCCGCGGCAGCCTCGAGGCTCGCGATGTCGTTGTAGGTGTAGTGGATGAGGTGCGCGCGGTCCTCGGGCGTGATGCCCTGCGGGATCGGCGTGCACCAGGGGTCTGCGCCGTGATAGGCCTTGGTCGCGACCAGCACCTTGCGCTTGCCGGTGGCCGCGCGCGCCACCATGAGGCAGACGGTGGTGGCGTCGGTGCCGTTCTTCTGGAACAGCACCCAGTCGGCATGGGCGCTGCGCGCGACGAAGCGCTCCGCCAGTTCGACGAAGCGCGCCGTGGGGCCGTCGAGGCAGTCGCCCAGGGCCTGCTGCCTGCGCGCGGCCTCATCGACCACCGGATGGTGATGGCCCAGCAGGTTCGGGCCCCAGCTGCACATGAAGTCGATGTACTCGTTGCCGTCGACGTCCCAGACGCGGCAGCCCTGGCCGCGCTCGAAGAACTGCGGATAGCCCGCAGGCAGGCCCGCGGCATTCAGGTGCCCCGTCATGCCGCCGGGCACGACCTTGGCGGCGCGCTGCCGGAGCTGGAGATCGTGCTGGTTCGGCCTGTTCTGCGAGGCGGCGGACGACATTCGGGAACCCTTCATTGCGTTAGTTTTGAGGCATGATATATCATATTTACTGTAGCGCAATAGCTCACAAACCCGGCATCCGCCCTCGCACGAGAACGATCGGAGACACCCATGGCATTACTGTTCGGCGCCCTCGCCGATGACCTGACCGGCGGCATGGAACTGGCCGCGATGCTGGTGGCGCACGGCGTGCGCTGCGGCTTCGTGACGCGGCCCGAAGCCCTGGCCGAACTCGGCGACGAACTCGACGCGGTGGTGATCGCGCGCAAGACGCGCGTGGTGCCGGCGGCCGACGCGGTCGCGGCCTTCGAGGCCGGCGCGCGTGCGCTGCTGGAGCGCGGCGCGCGCCAGCTCTTCTTCAAGTACTGCGCCACCTTCGACTCCACCGACGACGGCAACATCGGCCCCTGCGCCGACCTGCTGCGCGCGCTCACGGGCGCGAAGCTCACCGCCTTCTGCCCCTCGTTCCCGGAGGCCGGCCGCCGCGTGTTCCAGGGCCACCTGTTCGCCGACCAGATGCTGATCTCGGAGTCGCCCAAGCGCTTCGACCCGCTGACGCCGATGCTCGACCCCAACCTCGTGCGCACGCTGCAGCGCCAGACCGCGACCAAGGTCGGCCTGATCCCGCAGCAGGTGGTGCATGCGGGCCTCGAGGCGATGCGCGCGCACGTGGCCGCGCTCGAGGCCGAGGGCACCGGCTTCGCGATCGCCGACGCGGCCGAGCCCGAGGACCTGCGCGCCCTTGCCGGCCTGACCTGGGACTGGCCGCTGATGACCGGCAACTCCTCGATCGGCGCCTACTACCCCGCGCTGTGGCGCGAGCATGGCTGGCTGGCAGCGGGCGACCGCGCGCCGCGCCTGCCGGCGGTCGAGGGCCCGGGCGTGGTGCTGGCCGGCAGCTGCGCCGACCGCTCGATCGAACAGCTGCGTGCCTTCGAGCGCGAACGGCCGGTGCACTGGATCGACGTCGAACGCGCGATCGACGGCGTCGACGTCATCGGCGAGGCATTGGACTGGGCGCTCGCGGCGCTGCCGCAGGGCCCGGTCGCGATCGCGACCTCGGCGCACGCGCCGGTGATCGAGCGCGTGCAGGCACGCATCGGCCGGCACGAGGCGGCGGCGCTGGCCGAGGACATCCTCGGCCGGCTCGCGGTGCGGCTGCGCGACGCGGGCGTCAAGCGCTTCGTGATCTCGGGCGGCGAGACCTCGGGCTCGGTGCTCGCGCACCTCGCCATCGACCGGCTGCAGGTCGGCCCCTATGCCGGCCCCGGCATCGCGCGCGCGGTGACCCTCGGCGCCGCGCCGCTCGCGCTGTGCCTCAAGTCGGGCAAGCTGGGTCCGGTCGACATGCTGCTGCCCATGCTGCAGAGCATGCGCGACGCGGCCCGCTGAAGAACCGAACGTCCCACCTTCGCTTCACCGCGCCGACGCGCGAAAGGAACCGCCCATGACCACGTCCCCGTCTCCCCTCCCCCTGTCCGAAGACGCCCTGCGCCAGGCCCTGGCCGCCGGCTATCGCCGGCTCGCGCAGTTCGGCCTCAACAGCGGCAGCGCGGGCAACATCAGCTGCCGCTTCGACGGCGGCGCGCTGATCAGCCCCACGGGTGCCGACGCCGACACCATCGACCCGCAGGCACTGGTGTCGATCACGCTCGACGGCGAGACCCGCGGCGCGGGCATCCCCTCGAGCGAATGGGCGATGCACACCGCCATCTACCGCCGCTACCCGCAGGCCGAGGCCGTGGTCCACACGCATTCGGATGCCTGCGTGGCGCTGTCGGCGCATCGGCGGCCGATCCCGGCCTTCCACTACATGCTCGCGGGCTTCGGCGGCGACGACATTCCCTGCGCGCAGTACGCCACCTTCGGCACCGATGCGCTCGCGCAATCGGCGGTCGACGCGCTCGAGAACCGCAATGCCTGCCTGCTCGCGAACCACGGGATGATCTGTTACGCGGCCACGGTCGAGAAGGCGGTGGCGAACGCCGCCAAGCTCGAGACCCTGGCGCGCCAGTACTGGATGAGCGCGCAGCTCGGCGCGCCCGTGATCCTCGACGCGCGGGAGATGGAGACGGTGCGCCAGCGCTACCGCGGCTACGGCAAGTCGCGGCTGCCCACGCGCGGCTGAGTCAGTCGGCGCCGAACGCCAGCACGAAGGCCGCGGCCGCGCCCTCGGGGCAGCGCAGCGCGAAGCCCTCGGGCGTCGCGCGCAGCGCCAGGGCCGCGCCGCCTTCGATGCGGTCCGCCTCGCCGCGCGCGACCTCGGCGCCATCGCACCACAGGGTCCAGGCACCGCGCGATGCCAGCCGCCCGATCTCGACCTCGACGCCGCCGCGCGCGCCCTCGCAGCGGCGCAGCGCGAAGCGCAGCACGCGCGCTTCGGTGTCGAACACCGCCTGCAGCACGTCGACCGCGTCGTCCACGCGCACCAGCGCGGGCTGGCGATGGTGGTCCTCGGGCCAGGGCTGGTTGTAGAGGCGCCAGAGCCCGTCGGGCACGTTGAGGCTCGCATAGCCCAGCAGCACGTTGCCGGTCATCGGCTCGACCAGCGTGCGATGGCCCTGCGCGTCCTCGGGCTGGTCGTTGCGCGGGAAGTGGAAGCCGCCATCGCGCCAGGTCGGCGCCATGTGGCGATCGGCATGGCGCATGAAGCCCGCGAGCGTCTCGGCGTCGCCCATCTCCGAGGCCCAGGCCGCGGCGAAGCCGAAGTCGGAGTCGTCGTTGACCACCTGCTGGCCCATCACCGGCGGCCGCTCGGCCGAGCGCACCGAGCAGGCGCCGTCCTCGCCGCGCAGCAGCCAGCCCGCGAGCTGCGCCGGATAGTGCGCATGCACGAAGTCGCGGTTCCACATGTTCATGAGCATGCCGCACCAGGCATCGACCCAGGGCGAGGGGCCTGCGTTGTCGCGCAGCGCCTGCGTGTCCTGCGCCATCATCGTGAGGTAGTGGCCGTTGGCGCCGAGCCGGCCGAAGCGTTCCCAGGCCTGCTGGTAGGCCGTCGTGACCTCGGCCGCCATCGCGCCGCCATGCACCAGGTCGTGCATGCGAAAGCCCAGGATCGCGGGCTGGTTGCAGATCTGGAACACGCAGTTGGGCTCGCAGGCCACGCCGAGGTAGCCGCTCTCGACCATCTGCCAGTAGACGTGCTGGTTGAGGCTGCGCTGGTCGTATTCGAAGCGGCGCTCCTTGCCGCCCCAGAAGAAGGACCAGTAGCTGAAGGTCAGCGCGCCGGGCTGCGCATAGCGGTCGTCGTCGAACAGGTAGTGGTGCAGCAGCGCCATCGACTGCACGTAGGCGCTGTACATGATGTTGTCGCGCCCGACCGGGTTCCAGTCCTCCTCGTAGTCGTGCGAGCGGTGCATGTTGAACACGCTGCCCCCGCGGCTCACGCGCGCCCAGTACATCCAGACTTCGGGCAGCAGCATCTTGGCGATCAGCCGCTCGAACACCGGCCGGAAGGCGCCGGGCGCCGCGGGCAGCCGGTGGCGGTGCGCGAGCGCGATCGCATAGGCCATGTAGGCGAGCTGGAAGCGGTAGCCGCCAAAGTCGTCCTGGCCGGTGCCGCGGCCCTGCATGCCCGACCAGTCGTTGACCGGCCGGCGCGAGAGGTTGGCGAAATGGCGCAGGTGGCCGGCCTGCCGGTCGCTCAGCGGCATCGAGGCTTCGGGGCTGTTCATGGCGTGTCTCCCTGCATCAGTTCCTTCATGCGTGCCGCCACCGCTGGCGCATCGAGCGATTCGGCGAAGTGCGCGAGGTAGCGGCCGCCCGGCGCCATGAAGTAGGCCAGCGCGGTGTGCGGCACCACGTAGCCGCCGGGCGCCGCCGCGTCGGGCACGCGGCGCGCGAACACGCGAAAGCTCTTCTTCGCGGCCTCGACCTGCGCCTCGCTGCCCGTGAGGCCGACGAAGCCGCCCGGATGGCGCGCCACGCAGGCGCGCAGCACCTCGGGCGTGTCGCGCGCGGGATCGACGCTCACGTAGAGCGGCTGCACGCGCGCGGCCAGCGGACCCAGCGCCCGCAGCGCCGCGCCGAGCTTGGCGAGCTCGCGCGGGCAGACCACGGCGCAGTGCGAGAAGCCGAAGAACACCAGCAGGTGGCGATCGCCATAGCTGCGCTGGTCGACCGGCGTGCCGAAGTGGTCGACCAGCGAGAAGGCGCCATCGATCGGCGCGGGCATCGGAGCCGGCGCGGCGGCAGCGGCGCCGCCGCAACAGCAGGGCGCGGGCGCTGCATCGGCGAAGGTGGAGAGGAAGGACATGGGCGCATTCTTATTTGAACGCGTTCATTTATAGCCCGGGTTTTCCCGCAGCGCCACCTATACTTCGGCCGTCCATCGCCCCCACTCCCCTCGCCGGCCCCACGCTCCATGCCCTTGCGCGACCCGAAGCACGACCTGCGCCGCCGCGCGCGCAGCCAGGAAGACAAGGCGCGGGTGCGCGAGGACTTCATCGCCGCGGGCCGGCGGCTGCTCGCGGCCGAGGGCGCGGCCGGCGTGTCGCTGCGGCGCGTGGCGGCCGAGGCCGGCTATGCGCCGGGCAGCATCTACCAGTACTTCCACGACCAGCAGGACCTGTTCTTCCACATCCGCGGCCGCGACATGGACAGCGCCACCGAGCACCTGCGCCAGGCCATCGCGCGCACGCGCGATCCCGCGCGGCGCGTGCACAAGCTGTTCATGGCCACCGCCGACCACTGGCTCGCGCACATGGAGGAGTTCCTCGAGATCTTCCCCGCGCCCAGCCTGCGCGAGCCGCCGCCGCTGGACAGCGAGGGCCGGCCCTTCGGCCGCTCGCGCGCGGTGGTCGACAGCCTGCAGCTCTACTACGACACGGTCGATGCCTTCTTCGCCACGCTGCCGCGCCCGCCGCTGTCCTCGCGGCTCGCGGCCGACACGCTGCTGGCGTCGGTGTTCGGCACCATCGCCTTTCCGTGCATGACGCGCACCATGGCCTGGTCGGATACGCGCGCGATGGTGTCGCAGCTGGTCGAGGCGATGCTCGCGCAGTGGGCGGCGAAGGGCGCGGCGGCCGCGACACGCGCGCGCTGAGCGGCAAGCGGCGCCGGCGCGAAGGCCGCGGGGCGATCGGTGCAGAATCGCCTGCGCCGCGCCGGCCGTTCCCGCTTCCATGCCGCCCTCCCCGCCCTCTTCCGCCCCCCAGCCGCCGCCGCGCCGCCGCCGGCGCGCGCTGCTGCTCGGCGCCGGCCTGCTCGCGCTCGCGGCGCTGCTGATCGGCGCCGCCGGCCAATGGGCCGCCGCGCGCGAGGCCAGCTTCCAGGCCGACTCGATCCGCCGCGCGATGGAAGTGCACGTGCTGGGCCTGCGCGACTCGGCCGGCAAGTACAGCTACCTGCCGTTCACCGCGGCGCTGCATCCCGAGGTGCTGGCCGCGCTCGCGCACCCCGGCGACGCGGCCGTGAAGCAGCGCGCCAACCTCTACATCGAGGAGGTGAACCGGCAGGCCGGCTCCGACGCGCTCTACCTGATCGACCCGCAGGGCCTCACGCTCGCGGCCAGCAACTGGGCCACGCCGCAGAGCTTCGTCGGCGAGTCCTATGCCAACCGGCCCTACTTCATCGATGCGCGCGCGGGCCGCAGCGGCCTGTTCTACGGCGTGGGCCAGACCACCGGCGAACCGGGCCTGTTCATCTCGGCGCCGGTGCGCTCGGACGCGGGCGCGGTGATCGGCGTGGTGACGGTCAAGGTCAGCCTGCGCGCGCTGCAGGAGGCCTGGACCTTCGTGCGCGACCCGATCCTCTTGACCGACGCGCGCGGCATCGTGTTCCTGAGCTCGGTGCCCGCGTGGATGTATCAGGCCACGCGCCCGCTCGACGCGGTACAGCTCGAGCGGCTGCGGCGCGACCAGCAGTACGGCGCGCGCGCCAGCTTCCCCGCGCTGCCCTGGAAGACCCAGCGCGGCGACGGCGAGCCCGGCTACCTGGTGCGTACCGCGCTCGGCGGCAAGCCGCGCAGCTTCCTCGCGATCGACGAGCCGCTGCCCGATCTGGGCTGGACCCTCACGGTGATGGTCGACCATGCCGAGGTCACGCGCGCGCGCGAGCGCACCTGGATGCTGGGCCTGCTGGGCGCCGGCGTGCTGCTGCTCGGCGGCCTCTACTGGCGGCTGCGCGAGCGCCGCTTCGCCGAGCAGCGCGATGCGCGGCGCGAGCTCGAGCTGCGCGTGCGCGAGCGCACCCACGAGCTCGACGAGGCCCACGCCTTCCGCAAGGCGATGGAGGATTCGCTGCTGGTCGGCATGCGCGCGCGCGACCTCGAGGGCCGCATCACCTACGTCAACCCGGCCTTCTGCGAAATGACCGGCTACGGCGCCGACGAGCTGCTCGGCAAGCTGCCGCCCTACCCCTACTGGCATCCCGACGACGTGCCGCGCCACTGGCACCACTACGACGCCATGATGAGCGGCCAGCCCGCGCTGTCGGGCTTCGAATCGCGGCTGCGCCATCGCGACGGCCGCGAGGTCATCACCATGGTCTACACCGCGCCGCTGATCGATGCCGACGGCGGCCACGCGGGCTGGATGAGCTCGGTGGTCGACATCACCGAGCAGAAGCGTGCCGAGCTGCGCCAGCGCCAGAACGACGAGCAGCTGCAGCATGCGCAGCGGCTCGCGAGCCTGGGCGAGATGGCCTCCACGCTGGCGCACGAGCTCAACCAGCCGCTGATGGCGCTGAGCAGCTTCGCGGGCGCGGCCAAGGCCTTCGCCGAGCAGGGCAACCAGGCGCTGCTGGCCAGCAGCCTCGACGAAACCATGGCGCAGGCGCGCCGCAGCGCCGAGATCGTGCGGCGCATCCGCGGCTTCGTGCGCCAGCGCACCGCGGGCACGGAAGACTGCGCGGTGGCGGCGCTCGCGGCCAATGCGCTGGCGCTGCTGCAGGGCGAGATGCGCCAGCGCCAGTCGCGCGCCGAGGTGCGCATCCCGGCCACGCTGCCGCCGGTGCGCGGCGACCGTGTGCTGCTCGAGCAGGTGCTGCTGAACCTGCTGTCCAACAGCCTGCAGGCGATGCAGGCCACGCCGGTCGAACGGCGCGTGGTCGAGCTCGAGGCCGAGGTGGTCGAGGGCCGCATGGAGATCCGCGTGCTCGACCGCGGCACGGGCATCGACGACGCGCTCGCCGAGCAGGTGTTCGCGCCCTTCTTCACCACCAAGCCCGGCGGCCTCGGGCTCGGCCTCAACATCTGCCGCACCATCGTCGAGGCGCACCGCGGCCGGCTGGTGTTCGACCACCGTCCGGGCGGTGGCACGGTATTCACCCTCGTGCTGGAGATCCCCTCCCCATGAACGCATCCGCCAACAACCTCTGCGTGGTCGACGACGACGAGGCCGTGCGCCGCTCGCTCGGCCTGCTGCTGCTCTCGCGCGGCTACGCGGTGCAGACCTTCGCCTCGGGCGAGGACTTCCTGGCCGGCGCCGACCTGCAGCGCGCGGGCTGCGCCATCCTCGACCTGCGCATGGACGGCATGAGCGGGCTGCAGGTGTTCGACGCGCTGCGCGCGCAGGACAGCCCGCTGGTGGTGCTGTTCCTCTCGGGCCATGGCGACATCCCGATGGCGGTGGAGGCGGTGCAGAACGGCGCCTTCGGCTGGCTCGAGAAGCCCTGCAACGACGAGCAGCTGCTCGACAGCATCGCGCGCGCCCTGCAGCGCGCCGGCGAGATCGCCGCGAAGCGCCAGGCGCGGCAGGCCGCGCAGGCGCTGTGGGACAAGCTCACGCCGCGCGAGATGCAGGTGGCGCGGCTGGTGGCCGAGGGCAAGCCGAACAAGCAGATCGCGCTCGAGCTCGCGCCGCTCGAGCAGCGCACGGTGGAGACCCACCGGGCCCACGTGTTCGCCAAGCTGGGCCTCGCGAACAGCCACCAGCTCGACCGCTTCCTGCGCGAACACGGGCTGTAGCCGGGGCCGCGCCGCCCCGGAAACGCCACCTAGGGTTAACCCTTGCGTACCGATACGTAGCCGCGCGGCGGTGGGCTACGGACGAGGGGGCGCGCGCGCCGCGACAGACTTCCCGGGCACCGATTCAGGCCGCCTCCAGCGGCCGCGACCCGAGACAAGGACACGCCATGAACACCCTCGCCCGCACCGGCGGCGCCCCCGCCGGCGCCTCGCCGGCCGACACCACGCCCTACACCTTCGAGGAGAAGCGCAAGCGCATCTTCGCCATCTTCGCCGCCTCCTCGGGCAACCTGGTGGAGTGGTTCGACTTCTACGTCTACGCCTTCTGCGCGATCTACTTCGCGCCGGCCTTCTTCCCCAAGTCCGACCCCACGGTGCAGCTGCTCAACACCGCCGGCGTGTTCGCGGCCGGCTTCCTGATGCGCCCGATCGGCGGCTGGCTGTTCGGCCGCATCGCCGACCGCAAGGGCCGCAAGACCTCGATGGTGACCTCGGTCGTGATGATGTGCGTGGGCTCGCTGGTGATCGCCTGCCTGCCGACCTATGCGCAGATCGGCGCCGCCGCGCCCGCGCTGCTGCTGCTCGCGCGGCTGCTGCAGGGCCTGTCGGTCGGCGGCGAGTACGGCACCACCGCCACCTACATGAGCGAAGTGGCGATGCGCGGCCAGCGCGGCTTCTTCTCCTCGTTCCAGTACGTCACGCTGATCGGCGGCCAGCTGCTCGCGGTGGTGGTCGTGGTGGTGCTGCAGCAGGTGCTCGACGAGGCCGAGCTCAAGGCCTGGGGCTGGCGCATTCCCTTCGTGCTGGGCGCCGTGGCGGCCATCGTGGCGCTGCTGCTGCGCCGCACGCTGACCGAGACCGCCAGCACCAAGACCCGCGCCGCCAAGGGCGCCGGCACCATGGGCGAGCTGTTCCGCCACCACAAGCGCGCCTTCTTCGTGGTGCTGGGCTACACGGCCGGCGGCTCGCTGATCTTCTACACCTTCACCACCTACATGCAGAAGTACCTGGTGAACTCGGCCGGCATGTCGATCAAGACCGCCAGCAACGTGATGACCGCCTGCCTGTTCATCTACATGTGCATGCAGCCGTTGTTCGGCGCGCTGTCGGACCGCATCGGCCGGCGCAGCAACATGCTGCTGTTCGGCGCGCTCGGCATGCTGATGACGGTGCCGGTGCTCAGCAGCCTGCAGAACGTCGCCAGCCCGCTGATGGCCGGCGTGCTGATCACCGTCGCGCTGGCGGTGGTGAGCTTCTACACCTCGATCAGCGGCATCGTGAAGGCCGAGATGTTCCCGCCCGAGGTGCGCGCGCTCGGCGTGGGCCTGTCGTACGCGGTGGGCAACGCCATCTTCGGCGGCAGCGCCGAGTACGTGGCGCTGGGCCTGAAGTCGATCGGCCACGAGTCCTACTTCTACTGGTACGTGACGGCGATGATGGGCGTGGCCTTCCTGGTCAGCCTGCTGCTGCCGCGCCAGGCCACCTACCTGCATCACGACAAGTAAGACAAGGCGCTCGCGCGTCGAGAAGAGTCCCGCCGCGGGGTCCGCGCCGGGACTCTTTTTCTTGAGGCCCGATTACTCCGCGCCGAGGCTGCGCAGGTAGGCGCACAGCATGTCGGCCAGCGCCTCGGAGTAGGCCTTGATCTGCGCCTCGGTGCGCGGCGTTTCCGAGAACTGCTTGCCGACCGCGCCGAAGGTGGTGGTGACCAGGTCGCCCGCCAGCGCGCGCTTCGCCTTCGACAAGCCGGGCAGCGCCTCGCGCAGGAAGGCCTGCATCGCGCGCTCGCCCGCGGCGCGCGCGGTCTGAGCCTCGGGTGCGTCGCGGTAGAACGGCGCCGCGTCGTGCAGGGCGGTGCGCATGCCGGCCTCCTCGCACTCCGAGCGCACGAAGGCATGGACCAGCCGGCGCAGACGATCGAGCGGCGGCGTCTGCACGTCCTCGAGGATGCCGCACAAGAGCTCGGTGGTCTGGCGCCATTCGTCGCTCTGCAGCCGGAACAGGATCGAGGCCTTGTTCGGAAAGTACTGGTAGACCGAACCCACGCTCACGCCCGCGCGCTCGGCCACGCGCGTGGTGGTGAAGCGGTGCACGCCCTCCCTGGCCAGAACCTGAAGGGCGGCCTCGAGGATCGCCGCGACGAGGTCGCTCGAACGGGCCTGCTGGGGCTGTCTTCTCGAGGAGAGCGGGGCACTGCGGCGGGTGGGCATGGCGTGGCTTTCGGAATGCGAATGGAAAATATGAAGCTTTCTTCATATTATCGACGCACACCGTCCGACTCTTGAAGAACACCATGAACACACTGACCACCGCACCGCTCGCGCCCCTGCTGGAGCGCCTGTTCGCCGAGGCCGATGCCTCCTCGCCGCGCACCAGCGCCGCCGTTGCCGGCCTGTCGAGCGACGAGCTCGCGCGCCTGATGCAAAGCCGCACCGAGTACCTCGATTTCTACGCCCGCCTGAAGGACTTCCCGCTCGCCGTCTCGCGCGAGACCGGCACGCTGCTCTACATGCTCGCGCGCGGCAACGGCGCGCGCAGCATCGTCGAGTTCGGCACCTCGTTCGGCATCTCCACCCTGCACCTCGCCGCGGCCCTGCGCGACAACGGCGGCGGCCGGCTGCTGAGCACCGAGTTCGAAGCCTCGAAGGTGGCGCGCGCCCGCGAGAACCTCGCGGCCGGCGGCCTCGCCGACCTGGTCGAGGTCCGCGAAGGCGACGCGCTGCGCACGCTGGCCAGCGACCTGCCCGAGCGCATCGACCTGCTGCTGCTCGACGGCGCCAAGGCGCTCTATCCCGAGGTGCTGGCACTGGTCGAGGCGCGCCTGCGTCCCGGCGCGCTCGTGATCGCCGACAACGCCGACCACAGCCCCGAGTACCTCGCGCGCGTGCGCTCGAGCGCGGCCGGCTACCTGTCGGTGCCTTTCGCCTCCGACGTCGAGCTCTCGATGCGGCTGGGCTGAGCCTTCCTTTTTTCCCGCCAGTCCCGCTGGCCGTAAGCGTCTGACGTCAAGCAACGCACCCCTGCGATCCTCGCGGCCGGGGTGCGTTTTCCTTTTCGCACCGGCCGTCCGAGGAACCACCTGGACCTCCCCAATGACCTCCACTTCCGCCTCGGCGATTCCCGCGCCGTCCCGCTCCGCGCAGAGCCGCCTGCTGCTGCTCGCCGCGGTGCTCTTCATCTCCTACCTCTGCGTCGGCCTCTCGCTGCCCGTGGTGCCGGTCCACGTGACGACGCGGCTGGGCCTCGGCAACTTCTGGGCCGGCCTCGCGGTCGGCATCGCCTTCCTCGCCACCGTGCTCACGCGCGCGACCGCCGGCAGCCTGTCGGACCGCCAGGGTCCCAAGCGCGCCGTGGTGCGCGGGCTGGCCTTCTATGTCGCGGGCGCACTCGTCGCATGGCTCGCGGGCCTGTGGATTCCCACGCCGTGGATCGGCTTCGGCCTGCTGGTCGCGGGCCGCCTGCTGCTGGGCCTCGGCGAGAGCCTGGTGGCCGTCGGCGTGATCGGCTGGGGCATCGGCCTCGTCGGCCCCGCGCGCTCGGGCCAGGTGCTCGCGCTCGTCGGTGCCGCGATCTACGGCGCGCTCGCGGTCGGTGGTCCGGTCGGCCTCGCGCTGCTCGAACGCTTCGGCTTCGCCGGGGCGATGGCCGCGAGCGCGCTGCTGCCCTGCATCGGGCTGCTGGCCGTGTGGCGGCTCGAGGGCGTGGCGGTGCAGCCGGGCGCGGGCCGGCCCTCGCTGCGCAGCGTGCTCGGCATCATCTGGCCGCATGGGCTGATCGTGTGCCTGCAGGGCATCGGCTTCGCGGCCATCGGCGCCTTCTTCGTGCTGCACTTCCGCGGCCAGCACTGGTCGCATGCGGGCCTCGGTCTCACGGCCTTCGGCAGCGGCTTCGTGCTGGTGCGCCTGTTGTTCGGCCACCTGCCCGACCGCATCGGCGGGCTGCCGGTGGCGATCGTGTCGCTGGCGGTCGAGGCCTTCGGCCAGGCGCTGATCTGGCAGGCGCCGAGCCCCGTCGCCGCGCTCGCGGGTGCCTTCCTCACCGGCCTGGGCTGCTCGATGATCTTTCCGGCCATGGGCCGAGAAGTGGTGCGGCTGGTGGCACCGCAACTGCGCGGCACCGCGCTCGGCGGCTTCTCGGCCTTCCAGGACCTGGCCTACGGGCTCACCGGCCCCGTGGCCGGGCTGCTCGCGGACCGGGCGGGCTATGGCGGCGTGTTCCTCATCGGCGCGGGCGCGGCGCTCTCGGGCCTCGCGATCGCACTGCGGCTGCGCAGCGTCGCGCGTGCATGAGAAAGCCCCACTCTCCCTTCGCACCGCAGGCCCTCTCTCGCGTTCGAATACACTCCACGCCGCTTGCAGCCTGCATCCGAGGCTGCGCCGTCATAGGCAACATGACGAATCAAACCTATCAGGAACTCAGTTGAACCGCATCGAACTCGTTGAGAAAATCGCCACCACCCACAACGTCAGCAAGGCAGAAGCCGCGCGCATCGTGGAAACGGTCACCAGCTCCATCGTCGCCGCCGTGAAGAAGGGCGACCCCGTCCAGATCGTCGGCTTCGGCACCTTCAAGCAAGTTGCTCGCGCAGCCCGCACCGGTTTCAACCCGAGCGTCGGCACCAAGATCAAGATCGCCGCCCAGAAGGTGCCGAAGTTCGTGCCGGGCGCCGCCTTCAAGGCCGCCGTGGACCCGAAGGCCGCCAAGCGCAAGGCCGATGCCAAGCCCGCCGCCAAGTCGGCTGCGAAGCCCGCTGCCAAGCCGGTCGCGAAGAAGGCTGCCGCCGCTCCCGCCAAGAAGGCCGTGGCCGCGAAGAAGAAGTGATGCACCGCGGCCTCTCGCAGGCCGCATGCACGCGATGAAGACGGCCCCGCGGGGCCGTTTTCTTTTGGGGCGGCCGAATCAGGCGCGCTTCCTCGGCCGCCGCACCGCCTGCGCGCCCGTGCTGAACTCGGCCGCCGCTTCCACCACCCACTCGCTGAACAGCTGCACCGCCTGCGAATCGCGCTTGTGCTCGGGGTAGACGAGGCAGTAGCGCTTCTCGTGCTTGAGGCTGATGTCGAAGGGCATGGCCAGCGTGCCGCGCGCCACGTCCTCCTGCACGTAGAAGCGCGGCACCAGCCCCACGCCCAGGCCCGCGCGCGCGGCATCGATCACCATCGCATAGAGCTCGAAGCGCATCGCCGGCGGCGGCACCGGCTGCGTCGAGCCCGCGGCCTCGAACCAGCGCTGCCAGGCCTCGGGCCGCACGCGCTTGTGCAGCAGCGGCAGCGCGATCAGGCCGGCGGGCTTCTTCAGCTTCGACAGGTCGAAGTGGGCCGGGCTCAGCACCGGCACCACCTCCTCCTCGAACAGGTGCACCTTCTCGACCGCATCCCACACCGGGTCGTCGAAGTGCAGCGCGGCATCGAGATTGGTGCCGCGGAACGCGAAGGGCTCGGCACGCTCCGACAGGTTGACGGTGATGCCCGGGTTCCTGCGCAGGAAGTCGTGCAGCCGCGGCAGCAGCCAGCGGCTCGCGAAGGTCGGGATCACGGCGAGCTCGAGCACGCCGCCCGCGCCCTTGTGCTGCATCAGCGACTTGGTGTGCAGCTCGATCTCGTCGAGGTTGCCGCGGATGTTGCGCGCATAGAGCCGGCCCGCGTCGGTCAGCACCACCTGCTTCTTGCCGCGGCTGAACAGCTTCACGCCGAGGAAGCCCTCGAGCACGGCGATCTGCCGGCTCACCGCGCTCTCGGTCAGGTACATCTCGGCCGCGGCGCGCGCGAAGCTCTCGTGGCGCGCGGCCGACTCGAACAGCGACAAGGCGACGGTGCTGGGGATTTTTCGCTTCATGACGGATCGCGGCCCTTGGATCGAGGCCCCATTCTTGACCAGGACGAGCCGTGGCGGCACCTATTCCTCCACCTGGATGCGCGCCGCGCGCACCACCGCGCCCCAGCGCGCGTTCTCGCTCTTCACGAAAGCGCCGAAGTCGCGCGGCGCGATGTTCGAGGGCGTGTAGCCGATGTCGGTCATGCGCGCGCGTGCCGCCGGATCGCGCACCACCTTCTCGACCTGCGCCTGCAGCGCCTCGACCACGGCGGCGGGCGTGCCGGGCGGCGCGAGGATGCCGAACCAGGTGTCGGCATCGACCGCGTAGCCGAGCTCCTTGAGCGTCGGCACGTCGGGCAGGCCCGCGAAGCGCTCGGGCGAGCCGAGCGCGAACAGCTTGAGCTTGCTGCGGCTCGCGACCGCCAGCGGCGTGGGCACGAAGCCGTACTCGACGTCGCCGGCCATCACGGCCGACATCACGGGCGCGGCGCCCGCATAGGGCACGGGCAGCGCCTTCGTTCCCTCGGCGCGCGAGCGCAGCAGCTCCATGCCCATCTGCGCCATGCTGCCCGGGCCCCAATGCGCATAGGTCACTTCCTTGGCACGCGCGCGGGCCACGAAGTCGGCCACGTCCTTGGTCTCGCTCGCGGGCCGCGCGGCCATCACGAAACCCATCTTCGCGACCAGCGCCACCGGCTGGAAGCCGTCGGGGTCGTAGCGCACGGCCTTCTTGTAGATGTGCGGCGAGACCGAGATGAAGTCGGCCGCCGCGAACAGCAGCGTGGTGCCGTTGGCCGGCGCCGCATAGACGTAGTTGGCGCCGAGGATGCCGTTGACCCCGGGCCGGTTCTCGACGATCAGCGGCTGGCCCAGCGTGCTGCCGATCTGCGTGGCGACCAGCCGCGCGAGCACGTCGGTGCCGCCGCCGGGCGCATAGGGCACGACCAGGCGGATCGGCCCGGGCGGTGCCCAGTCGGCGCGGGCCGCGAAGCCGCCGAGGGCCGCGCAGGCGATGGCCAGGGCCGCGAGGCGGCGCGTCGTGATGAAGGGCATGTCTGTCTCCTTGGTTGTATGGACGTGCCGCGCCGCACCGCGCGGGCGGTGATGGCTGGGCAGCTGGAAAGAAAGCGGGGGCCGCGTCAGCGCGGTATCGCGTGGCGCGCGGCATGCGCGCCCGCGATGCGTCCGAACACGGCGCCGCGCAGCACCGAGGTCGCGCCCGTGTAGACCTGGTGGTAGAGGCCCGCGGCCTCGCCGGCCGCATAGAGGCCGGGGATGGTGCGGCCGTCGTTGTCGACCACCTGCGCATCGCGGTTGGTCTTCACGCCGCCGAAGGTGAAGCAGATGCCCGACATCACCGGGTAGGCGCAGAACGGACCGCGCGCCAGCGGCAACGCCCAGTTCGACTTGGGCGGCGCGATACCCGCGGTGGCCACGCCGTCCACCGCGAGCGGCGAGAAGCGCGCGTCGGCATCGCCCGCGCAGGCCGCGTTGAAGGCCGCCACCGTGGCCAGCAGGCCGGCCGGATCGATGCCGCAGGCGCGCGCGAGCGCGTCCAGCGACCCGGCCTCGATCGGTGGCTGGTCGGTGCGGATGCCCTTCTTCCAGTTCGGCACCTCGTGGATGCGCTGGTCGTAGACCATGAAGGCGATGCCGTCGGGCTGGTCCTTGATGGCGCGCGCGATCGGGTCGTAGTGCACGTCGACCGGCCCCGGCGCCTCGTCGACGAAGCGCCGGCCCTCCTTGTTGACCAGCAGGCCGTACGAGAAGCTCATCACCAGCGGCTCGACCTGGGCCGAGCGCGGGTCCATCGGCTCGGCATGGTAGGAGCCGAAGTCGCCGGCCGGCGCGCCGCCGGCATCGAGCGCCATGCGGATGCCCTCGCCGCGGTTGTAGTAGCCGCCGCGCGCCACCGGCCGCAGGTAGCGCGCCTGCGGGCCGATGTAGCGCGTGAGCATCTCGGGGTTGCCCTCGAAGCCGCCCGTGCCCAGCACCACGCCGCGCGCCACGATGCGCCGCACGCTGCCGTCGGGCCCGACGGTGTCGACCGCCAGCTCGCCGCGCGCGTCGGCGCGCCGCAGCTGCTGCGCGGTGCTGCGGTAGCGGATCGCCACGCCCAGGCGCAGCGCTTCGTCGCGCAGCGCCTCGATCAGCGCGAGGCCGCCGCCCACCGGCATCAGCCGCGGCGCGGCCGCGGTCACGAAGTAGGTCGGCAGCGCCGCGAAGCGCACGCCGAAGCCCTGGAGCCACCGCACCGTGGCGCCGGCCTCGCCGGCCAGCGTGGCGACCAGCTCGGGGTCGGGCATGCCGTGCGCCTTGACGTGCGGCGGCCAGTCCTCGTAGGGCGCGGCCGCGTGCTGCACGATCTCGGGGTCGATGTGGTGGCCGGCATTGGCCACCAGCAGTTGCTCGAAATCGTCGCTGACCTCGGTCTCGCTCTTCATGCGGAAGTAGGACTCGGTCCAGCGCGTGTTGCCGCCGAACTCCTCGGGTGTGGCGCGTTCCAGCACCGTCACGGTCGCTCCCGCGGCGGCCGCGGCCACCGCCGCGCTCAGGCCCGAGATGCCGCAGCCGACGACCAGCACGTCGCAGCGGTCGATGGGCAGGGATGCTTCGTTCATGTCTCCACTTTCTTCTCGTGTCGTTGCGTCGCGCGCGGCTGTCAGTACTTGCGGATGAACGGGTCCGGCATGTCGAGCTCGGTCGAGATCCACACGCTCTTGGTCTCGAGGAATTCCTTCACCGCCTCCACGCCGCCCTCGCGGCCCTGGCCGCTGTCCTTGAAGCCGCCGAAGGGCGTGGTGAAGCTGGTCGAGCGGTAGTTGTTGATCCACACCGTGCCGGCCTTGAGCCGCTCCGACATGTGCATCGCGCGGTGCAGGCTGCGCGTCCACACGCCGGCCGCGAGGCCGAAGCGGATGTCGTTGCCGATGCGCACCGCGTCGGCCTCGTCCTTGAACTTGAGCACCGACAGCACCGGCCCGAACACTTCCTCCTGCGCGATGCGCATGCCGTTGTCCACGCCCGTGAAGATGGTCGGCTCGACGAACTGGCCCGCGCCGTAGCCCGGGCCGCTGCGCACCTTGCCGCCGAACGCGCAGTGCGCGCCCTCGGCCTTGGCGATGTCGATGTAGCTCACCACCTTGTCGAACTGCGGCCGCGTGGCCACCGGCCCCACCTGCACGTCGGGCAGCGAAGGGTCACCGAGCTTGGCCTTGGAGGCGATCGCGACCAGCCGCTCGACGAACTCGTCGTGGATGCTCTCCTGCAGCAGCAGCCGCGAGCCCGCCATGCAGGTCTGGCCGCCGGCCGAGAAGATGCCGGTGATCACGCCGTTGGCGGCGCGCGCGAGGTCGGCGTCGTCGAACACGATGTTGGGCGACTTGCCGCCGAGCTCGAGCGTCACGCGCTTGAAGTGCTTCGCCGCCGCCACGCTCACGCGGCGCCCGCCCTCGTCGCCGCCGGTGAAGGCGATGCAGGCCACACCCGGATGCTCGACCAGCGGCTCGCCCACCTCCTTGCCGAAGCCCGTGACCACGTTGAACACGCCGGGCGGAAAGCCCGCCTCGGCGAACAGCCGCGCGAGCTCGAGCAGCGACACCGAGGTGTGCTCCGAGGGCTTGGCGACGATGGCGTTGCCGGCCGCGAGCGCCGGCGCCACCTTCCAGGCCGTCAGCAGCAGCGAGGAGTTCCACGGCGTGATGGTGCCGACCACGCCGATCGGCTCGAGGCGCGTGTAGTTGAAGACCTTGGGCTTGTCGATCGGGATCACCGCGCCCTGGATCTTGTCGGCCAGGCCGCCGTAGTAATAGAAGTACTTCGCCATGTACGACACCTGGCCGCGCACCTCGCTGCGCAGCTTGCCGTTGTCGCGCGCCTCGGCCTCGGTGAGGGTGTCGAGGTTGGCCTCGATCAGCGCGCCCAGGCGATGCAGCAGCATGCCGCGCTGCGTGGCCGACATCTGGCCCCACGGGCCCTGCATCGCGGCCTCGGCCGCCTTCACCGCGCGGTCGACGTCCTCGGCATTGCCCTGCGGAATGCGGGCCCAGGGCTCGCCCGAGAACGGGTCGAGCGAATCGAACCACTGGGCCGAGGCGCTCGCCTGCCATTCGTTGCCGATGAAGAGTCTGTACTGCTGCATTGCTTGCGTGCTCCGTGTGTGGGCCGGGTGAACTGGATGAATGGCGTTCAGTTTCCGGCGCGGCACGCGGGGGCACAAGCGATGAGTCCTGGGCCTCTCGTGAGCTTTCGTCATCGATGGCCGCGGCGGCGTTCAGCGCAGCACGCGCGACTTGTCGCAGGCCTCCTCGAAGATCCGGTGGATCAGTTCGCGGAACCAGCGGTGGCCCGCGTCGTGCTCGTTGCGCGGATGCCAGACCGCGTCGATCGACAGGCCCAGCTCGGGCAGCGGCATCGGCACCGCCACGCAGTCCGAACCCGAAAGCACGCTGTCCATCCAGTGCGCGGGCATGGCGGCGATCAGGTCGGTGGATTCGATCACGGGCACCATGCCGAGCCAGGTCGGCACCTGGATCATCACGCGGCGCGCGAGCCCGCGCTCGGCCAGGATCTCGTCGAGGATGCTGCTGCCCACGCCCGAGACCTTGAGATGGCCCAGCGAGAGGTACCTGTCGAGCGTCATCGGTTCGGAGGCAGCGGGATGGCCCTTGCGCATCAGCACCATCCACTGGTCGTCGAGGATGCGCCGCGAGGCCGACAGCACCGAGCGCCCGCGCGACACCGAGAGCCGGATCTCCACGCCCTCGTACTCCACGCGGTCCGAGGGCTGGTACATGTCGAAGGACTGCACCGACAGGCTGACGCCGGGTGCCACCGAGCTCAGGTGGATGCACAGCCGCGGCAGCAGCAGCACGCCGACGTAGTCCGACAGTCGCAGGTGGAAGGTGCGGCGCGCGGTCGCGGGATCGAAGCCGCCGCGCACCTCGATCGCGCTCTCGATCTCGCTGAAGGCCTTGCGGAAGCTCGTGGCCAGCCGCACGGCCTCGGGCGTGGGCGCCATGCCCTGCGGCGTGCGCGTCAGGAGCGGGTCCTTGAACTGCGTGCGCAGGCGGCGCAGCGCATGGCTCACGGCCGAGGCGGTCAGGCCCAGCCGGGTGGCGGCCTTGACCACGCTGCGCTCCTCGAACAGGGCTTCGAAGATGACCAGCAGGTTGAGGTCGATGCTGCGCAGGTTCAGGGGCGGGCCGCCGGCGGCGTTCATGGGATGAATCCGGTTCACGATGAAGATGACAAAGATGATCTTGCCGCATGCGGGGGCGTCTTAGAACAATAAGCCCGCATCCCCAGCTTCCTCTCCATGACCTCGCTTTCCCCGCATGACCGCCACCCGCCCGTGAGCGATGACCGCCCCGAGATATTCCCCGAAGGCTCCTGCGACACCCACTTCCACGTCTTCGGCGACGCGCGCGAATTTCCGCTGATCGACGAGCGTTCGTACACGCCGGCTCCGGCCTCCATGGCCGACTACCGGGCCGCCTTCGGCCCGGTGGGCGTCGAGCGCTGCGTGCTGGTGCAGCCCAGCGTCTACGGCCGCGACCATTCGCTGCTCAAGCGCACGCTGCGCGAAGCGGCGCCCGGCAGCATGCGCGGCGTGGCCGTGATCTTCGAGGACACGAGCGAGCGCGAGATCGAGGAACTGCACGCGCTGGGCGTGCGCGGCGCGCGCTGCAACGCGCTGTTCTCGGGCGGCGTGTCGGCCGCCAGCCTGCGCGCCATTGCCAGCCGCATCGCGGCCTTCGGCTGGCACCTGCAGTTGCTGGTCGACGTGGAACGCGATCCCTTTCTGGTGCCGCGCGTTGCCGCCACCGGGTTGCAGGTGGTGGTCGACCACTTCGGCCATCCGGCCCCGGGCTGGACGCCGCAGGGCCGCGGGCTCGCGAACCTGCGCGCGCTGCTCGCGGAAGGGCGCGCCTGGGTCAAGTTCTCGGGCGCCTACCGGCTCAGTGCATCGGCCTGCGCCACCGATCCCGCCGTGATCCCGCTGGCCCATGCGCTGGTGCGCGCCAACCCCGAACGCATCCTCTGGGGATCGGACTGGCCGCATCCCGGCATCGACGCACGCGCTACCGCCAGCAGCGAACTGGCCGGAGCGCTGCGCGCCTGGTTGCCCGACGGCGATCTGCGACAGGTGCTGGTGCGCAACCCCACGCAGCTTTACTGGAACCATTGATTCATCACAGGGAGACGTTCGAATGACCGACAACAAGTTCAACCGCAGGACCTTCATCCAGGGCGGCGTCGCGCTCGCCGCATCGGCGGCGGCCTGGCCCGGCAGGGCGCAGGGCCGCGCCTTTCCGACCAAGCCCCTCACGCTGATCGTGCCCTTCGCACCGGGCGGCAACGTGGACATCACGGCCCGCACCCTGGGCGTGCCGCTAACGCGCCATGCGGGGCAGTCGGTGATCGTCGACAACCGCGCCGGTGGCGGCGGTGCCGTGGGCACCGGCTGGGCCGCGCGCGCCGAGAACGACGGCCATTCGCTGCTGGTGGCCACGCCGGGCCAGCTCGGCACCCTGCCCGAGATGATCAAGGTGCCCTACCGCGCCGACAGCTTCGTGCCGGTGGCCGTGCTGAGCCGCACGCCCGTGGTGGTGGTGGTGCGCGCCAACGATGCGCGCTTCAAGACCGCGGGCGACTTCCTGCGGGCGATGCAGGCCGGGAGCGAGAACGTGACCATCGGCCATGCGGGCCCGGGCTCGCCGAACCACCTGGCGCTGCTGCAGCTCGAGGATGCCGCGAAGGCACGCGTCAATGCCGTGCCCTACAAGGGTTCGGGACCGGCCGTGGTCGACCTGCTCGGCGGCCAGATCGACGCCGTGATCGACCAGATCACGAGCTCGGCACCGCACATCAAGAGCGGCGGCCTGCGCGCGCTGCTGGTGCTCGGCCCGCAGGTCGGCGGCATGCTGGCCAGCGTACCGAATCTGGCGCAGCAGGGCATTGCGAACTTCGACGCCACCACCTTCGTCGGCGTGTTCGCGCCCAGGGGCATCGCGCCGCAGACCGTCGCTAGCCTGCAGGGCTGGATCGCGAAGTCGGTGGCCGAGCCCGAGTTCTCGAAGCCGATCCGCGAACTGGGCAGCGAGCCCTTCGCCGAGAGCGCGGCCTACCTGCAGCGGCTGGTGCAGGAGGACGCGGTGCTGGCGGCGCGGCTGGTCAAGCAAGGCCGCCTCAAGGCGGACTGATCGGCACGCACGGCCAGCCATGATCGCCCACGTTCCACCCCCGGTCACGCTGGCGCAGCACTATCGGCAGTTTCTCGCGGCGCTGGCCGCCGCAGGCTTCGAGGGCGAGATCAGCCAGCGTCATGCCGACCGCACGGTGCTCGCGACCGACAACTCGATCTACCAGCGGCTGCCGCAGGCCGTGGTGTTTCCGAAGCATGCCGACGACGTGGTGCGGCTCGCGAGACTGATGGACCGCGACGAGCATCGGCGCGTGGTGCTCGCGCCGCGCGGCGGCGGCACCGGCACCAACGGGCAGTCGCTGACCGACGGCATCGCGGTCGACCTGTCGCGGCACCTGAACGGCATCGTCTGGATCGATCCGGTGCGGCGCGTGGCGCGCGTGCAGGCCGGCGTGGTCAAGGACCAGCTCAACGCGGCGCTCGCGCCGCACGGCCTGTTCTTCGCGCCCGAGCTGTCGACCTCGAACCGCGCCACCATCGGCGGCATGGTCAGCACCGACGCGAGCGGCCAGGGCAGCTGCAGCTACGGCAAGACGCGCGACCACGTGCTCGCGCTCGAGGTCGTGCTGCCGGGCGGCGAGCGCTTCACGAGCCGTCCCGCCGGACCCGACGAACTCCAGGCCCAGCTGGCACGCCCGGGCCGCGTAGGCGATGCCTGGCGCTGCGCGCACCGGATCGCCGAGCGCGATGCCGCGCTGATCGAGCAACGCTTTCCCAGGCTCAACCGCTGCCTCACCGGCTACGACCTCGCGCACCTGCGCGAGCGCGACGGGCGCTTCAACCTCAACAGCGTGCTCTGCGGCTCCGAAGGCTCGCTGGGCTTCATCGTCGAGGCCGAGCTCAACCTGCTGCCGATTCCGCGCCACACGATGCTGGTCAACGTGCGCTATGCGAGCTTCATGGATGCGCTGCGCGACGCCCAGGCGCTGATGGCGCATGCGCCGCTGTCGATCGAGACCGTGGACTCGCGCGTGCTGATGCTCGCGATGGAGGACATCGTGTGGCAGGGCGTGGCCGAGTACTTCCCCTCGAGCGGAGACAGCGCGCCCACGCGCGGCATCAACATGGTCGAGTTCAGCGGCGATTCGCAGGAGGCGCTCGAGACCCGCGTCGCGGCCTTCGTCGCGCACCTCGCGCGCGATGCCGGCGCGGCGCGCCTGGGCCACACCATCGCGGCCGGCCATGCCGCCGTGACCCGGGTCTATGCGATGCGCAAGCGCGCGGTGGGCCTGCTGGGCAATGTGCAGGGCGAGGCGCGGCCGCAGCCCTTCGTGGAAGACACCGCCGTGCCGCCCGAGCGGCTCGCCGACTACATCGCCGAGTTCCGCGCGCTGCTCGACGGCCACGGCCTCTCGTACGGCATGTTCGGTCATGTGGACGCCGGCGTGCTGCATGTGCGGCCCGCGCTCGACCTCAAGGACCCGGCCCAGGCCGCGCTGATCCGCCCGCTCTCCGACGCGGTCGCGCGGCTCACGCAAAAGTACGGCGGCCTGCTCTGGGGCGAGCATGGCAAGGGCGTGCGCTCCGAATACGCGCCGGCCTTCTTCGGCCCGCTGTATGCGTCGCTGCGGGAACTCAAGGCCGCCTTCGATCCGCACAACCAGCTCAACCCCGGCAAGATCGCGACGCCCGCGGGCGTCGATGCGGCGCTGCTGCGCATCGACGAGGTGCCGATGCGCGCCGACGCCGACCGCCGCATCGACGAACGCGTGTGGCAGAGCTACGCCGGCGGCCTGCATTGCAACGGCAACGGCGCCTGCTACGACTTCGACCCCGACGACGCCATGTGCCCCTCGTGGAAGGCCACGCGCGAGCGCCGCCATTCGCCCAAGGGGCGCGCCTCGCTGCTGCGCGAATGGCTGCGGCTGCAGGGCGAGGCCGGCGTCGACGTGCTGCAGGCCGCGGCGCGGCAGCCCTCGTTCCTGGCCGGGCTGCCCGAGCGCTGGCGCAACGGCCGGCGGAGCGCGAAGGCCGCCGACGATTTCTCGCACGAGGTCTACGAGGCGATGGCCGGCTGCCTGGCCTGCAAGTCCTGCGCGGGGCAATGCCCGGTGAAGGTCGACGTGCCGGAGTTCCGTGCGCGCTTTCTCGAGCTCTACCACGCGCGCTACCTGCGCCCGCTCAAGGACTACTTCATCGGCTCGCTCGAATACAGCATGCCCGGCCTCGCGCGCATGCCGGCGCTCTACAACGGCCTGATGGCCCTGCCTGCGGTGCGCGGCCTGCTCGCGCGGCATGCCGGCATGGTCGATGCGCCGCTCTTGAGCCGCTTCGATTTCGGCGCCACCCTGCGGCGCTGGAACGTGCGCCACGCCACGCCCTCGGCGCTGGCGCGGCTGAGTGCCGACGAGCGCGCGCGTTCGGTGGTGCTGGTGCAGGACGCCTTCACGCGCTACTTCGAGACGCCCGTGTTCGCGGCCTTCATCGCGCTGGCCGCGCGACTGGGCTGCACCGTGTGGCTCGCGCCCTTCCGGCCCAACGGCAAGCCGCTGCAGGTGCAGGGCTTCCTGCGCGCCTTCGACCGCGCGGCGCGCCGCAACGCCGACATGCTCGATGCGCTGGCGCAATGCGGCGTGCCGCTGGTCGGCCTCGATCCCGCGATGACGCTGGTCTACCGCCAGGAGTACGCCAAGCTGCCGCGGATGGCGCGCCTGCCTTCGGTGCTGCTGCCGCAGGAATGGCTGCTCGATGCGCTGCCCGCCGAAGCGCCGCCGCGCGCCGCGCCGGGCGACTTCCGTCTGCTCGCGCATTGCACCGAGAAGACCAACGCGCCCGCGGCCGCCGCGCTGTGGCCCCGGGTGTTCGCGCGCGCCGGCCTGCGGCTCGAGGCGCAGGCCAGCGGCTGCTGCGGCATGTCGGGCACCTACGGCCACGAGCAGCGCAACCTGCAGACCTCGCAGCGAATCTTCTCGCAGTCGTGGGCGCCGCTGCTGGCGGCCGAGCCCGCGCCGGCGGAATTTCTCGCCACGGGTTATTCGTGCCGCAGCCAGGTCGAGCGGCTGCGGGCGCGGCGCCTGCGCCACCCGGTGGAGGTGCTGGCGCAGCTGTATGGCGGTGGTCACGAAGAGGACGCCGACGCCGCGCACTGAACCCCGTCGATGAAAGGCGCTATCTTGTGTGCCGATCCATCGACCGGGTTCCCATGTCCAACGCCAGACTGCCCTCCTTCAAATTCCTGATCGGCTTCGAAGCGGCCGCGCGCCTGGGCAACTACTCGCGCGGGGCCGAGGAGCTGCACGTCTCGCAATCGGCCATCAGCCACCAGATCGCGCAGCTCGAGCAGCAGGTCGGCCAGCCGCTGTTCCGGCGCAAGGGACGCGGCGTGGAGCTGACCGTGGCCGGCGGCCTGCTGCTCGACAGCGTGGGCAAGTCGCTCGAGCAGATCCGCCACGGCCTGCACCGCATCGAGACCTACATGGACGACCGCCTCGTCACGCTGGTCTGCCCCGCGCCCGTCGCGCACGGCTGGCTGCAGCCGCGCATCGACCGGCTGCTGCAGGCGCATCCCGACCTGTGCCCGATCGTCTCGGTCGACGAGAGCGCCCGCTTCATCGACGAGCTCGACGTGGACATCGCGATCACACGCGAGCCGCTGCAGCAGCCGGGCGTGTTCGAGGTGCCGCTGCTGAGCGACGAGCTGGTGGCGGTCGGCCTGCCCGACGCCGACACGGATGCCGCGCCCGGCCTGCTGTGCCTCGAGGCCGACCTCACGAGCGACCGCATCGGCCCCTTCATCCGCGAGCACTTCGGCCAGTTGCGCAAGGCTGCGATCTACGACGACCCGCGCCTGCTGCTCGACGCCGCACTGCGCGGCCGCGGCCTCGCGCTGGTGTCGCGGCTCTCGGCCGACGATGCGCTGCGCAGCGGCCGCTTGCGCCACCTGGCGGCCTCGCCGAGCCTGCCGCTCGGCACCCTCTGGATCTCCCGCACGGAAGGCCCGTCGCGCCTGCCGCTGGTGCGCGAGGTGTTCGACAGCCTGTGGGGCTTCGCGCGTGAAGACGGTCATTTCATGAGCCAGATCGATTGATATGGCCAGAAAAGATCAATTGTGCGGATGAGTGAGCGTCTACAGAATCCGGGACTCCGTAGAAACCCTGATTCTTATGACGACTCGACGAACGCTCCTGGGCCTCGGTGGCCTGGGCCTCTTCCATGGACTGCTGAGCGCCTGCGGTGGTGGCGGCGGCAGCGCCGGCGGCCCCTCGCTCCCCTTTCCGCCGCCGGCGCCCGCTCCCGCGCCCGCGCCTTCCCCTGCACCCGCCAGCGTCTGGCGCATGCCCGACGAGGGCGGTGCCCATCGCGCCGTCTGGATGGCTTTCGCCGCGCGCGAATCGATCTGGAGCGCCGAACTGCGCCAGCCGGTGCAGCGCGCGCTGGCGCGCATCGCCAATGCGATCAGCGTCTACGAGCCGGTGAAGATGCTCGTGAACGCCGAGGATGCGGCCACGGCACGCCAGCTCTGCGGCTCCAACGTGCAGTTGATCGAACACCCGATCGATGACCTCTGGGCGCGCGACACCGGTTGCGTGTTCGTGCGCAACGCCCGCGGCGAGCGGGCCGCCGTGAACTTCAACTTCAACGGCTGGGGCCGCAAGCAGCCGCATGCGCGCGACGCCACGGTGGCGGCGCGCATGGCCGAACTCGCGGGCGTGCCGCTGCTGCGCAGCCGCCTGGTGCTCGAAGGCGGCGGCATCGAGGTCGACGGGGAAGGCACGGCCATCGTCACCGAGAGCTGCGTGCTCAACGAGAACCGCAACCCGGGCGTGACCAAGGCCGCGGCCGAGAAAGAGCTTCAGCGCCTGCTGGGACTCACGAAGATCATCTGGCTGCCCGGCATCGCGGGCCGCGACATCACCGACGGCCATACCGACTTCTATGCACGCTTCCTCAAGCCGGGCGTGGTGGTGGCGGCACTGGACAACGACCCCGAGTCCTTCGACCATGCCGTGACCCGGCGCCACCTGGAACTGCTGCGCACGGCGACCGATGCGCGCGGACGCGCCCTGCGCATCGTCACGCTGGCCACGCCGGGCCGGGTGCGCCCCACCTACGCACGCAAGGAGTTCGCGGCCGGCTACGTGAATTTCCTGCTGACCGACAAGGCCGTGTTCCTGCCCGAGTTCGGCGATGCGGTGGCCGACGCAGCGGCCCGCGCGGCGCTGTCCGCGGAACTGCCGAGCCACCAGGTCGTGCAGCTCGACATCGATGCCATCGCCGCGGGCGGCGGCGGCATCCACTGCACCACGCAGCAGGAGCCGGCGTGACCCCGAACGCTTTCGCCAGGAGACCGACATGCATTTCTCGATGACCCGCCGCCGCCTGACCAGCGCCCTCGGCCTCGCGCCGCTGGGCTGCATCGCCGCCTCGCCCGCCGCCACGCCCGACAGCTGGCTGATGCCCGACGAAGCCGCGCCGCACCGCGCCACCTGGATGTCCTTCGGCCCGAGCGAGGCGATCTGGGGCCGGCGCCTGCTGACGCCGGTGCGCCAGCACCTGGCCCGCATCGCGCGCACCATCGCCGAGTTCGAACCCGTGCACCTGCTGGTGCGCGAACGCGAGCACGACCTGGCCGCGCGCCTGTGCGGCAACCGCGTGCAGCTCGAGGTGCAGCCGGTGGACGACCTCTGGATGCGCGACACCGGGCCGGTGTTCGTGCGCAATGCGGCGGGCGAATGGGGCGGCGTCGACTTCAACTTCAACGGCTGGGGCGGCAAGCAGGCACATGCCGACGATGCCGAGGTGGCGGGCTATGTGAGCGGTGCAGCCAAGGCACGGCCGCTGGCCACGGAGCTGGTGCTCGAGGGCGGCGGCATCGAGGTCGACGGCGCGGGCACGGCGCTGATCACCGAGAGCTGCGTGCTCAACGCCAACCGCAATCCCGGCTGGCGCAAGGAGGACTGCGAGGCCGAACTGCGGCGCCTGCTGGGCCTGCGCAAGATCATCTGGCTGCCCGGCATCGCGGGCCGCGACATCACCGATGGCCACACCGACTTCTATGCGCGCTTCGCGGCACCGGGCATCGTGGTGGCGGGCCTGGAGAACGACCCCGATTCCTACGATCACGCCGTGACCCGGCGCCACCTCGAGATCCTGCGGCAGGCCACCGACGCGCGCGGCCAGCGCCTGCGCGTGGAAGTGCTCGCGGGGCCGGATTCGGTGCGCGACGCCTACGACAGCGACGAGTTCGCGGCCGGCTACATCAACTTCTACGTCTGCAACGGCGCCGTCATCGCGCCGCAGTTCGGCGATGCGCGCGCCGACGGCAACGCCCGCGCACTGCTGCGCGAGCTGTTCCCGAAGCGCGAGGTGGTGCAGCTCGACATCGATGCGATCGCCGCGGGCGGCGGCGGCATCCACTGCACCACGCAGCAGCAGCCGCGTTGAGGCCGCTCACGCCACCGGCGGCAGTCGATCGAGCAGCTTGTCGAGCGTGATCGGATAGCTGCGCACGCGGATGCCGGTCGCGTTGTAGACCGCGTTGGCGACCGCGGCCGCGACGCCACACATGCCGAGCTCGCCCACGCCCTTGGCCTTCATCGGCGAGGAGATCGGGTCGGTCTCGTCGAGGAAGACCACGTCCTGGTGCGGGATGTCGGCATGCACCGGCACCTCGTAGCCCGCGAGGTCGTGGTTGACGAAGAAGCCATGCCGCTTGTCGACCGCCAGTTCCTCCATCAGCGCGCCGCCCACGCCCATGGTCATCGCGCCGATCACCTGGCTGCGCGCGGCCTTGGGGTTGAGGATGCGGCCTGCTGCGCAGACCGCGAGCATGCGCCGCACGCGGATCTCGCCGGTGACGGCATCGACGCCGACCTCGACGAAGTGCGCGCCGAAGGTCGACTGCTGGTACTTCTTGTCGAGGTCGCCGTACTCGATGCCGTCCTCGGCCGAAAGGCCTTCGGTGCCCGCGGCCTCGGCCAGCGGCACCGCGCGCTCGCCGGCGCGCACCATGCCGTCGGCAAAGCTCGCATCGGCGACCGCGAAGCCCAGCTTGCCCGCCACCGCCTCGCGCAGCTTCATGCAGGCCGCGAACACGCCCGAGGTCGAGTTGTTCGCGCCCCACTGCCCGCCCGAGCCGGCCGAGGCCGGATAGGCCGAATCGCCGAGCCGCACCTGCACCTTGTCGAGCGGCAGCCCCATGGTCTCGGCGGCGGTCTGCGCAATGATGGTGTACGAGCCGGTGCCGATGTCGGTCATGTCGGTTTCCACCGTGACCACGCCGCGGTTGTCGAGCCGCACGAGCGCGGCCGACTTCGTGAGCAGGTTGTTGCGGAAGGCCGCGGCCACGCCCATGCCCACGAGCCAGCGGCCGTCGCGCTGTTGCCCCGGCGCCGCGTTGCGCCGGTTCCAGCCGAAGCGCTCGGCGCCGGTGCGCAGGCATTCGATGAGGCTGCGCTGCGAGTACGGGCGCTCGGGCTTCTCGGGATCGACCTGGGTGTCGTTGAGCACGCGGAACGCGATCGGATCGATTCCGAGCTTCTCGGCCATCTCGTCCATCGCGACCTCGAGCGCCATCAGGCCCGGCGCCTCGCCGGGCGCGCGCATCGCGTTGCCCTCGGGCAGGTCGAGCACCGCGAGCCGCGTGGCCGTGAGCCGGTTCGCGCCGGCATACAGCAGCCGGGTCTGGTTGACCGCCGTCTCGGGCTGCCCGCCCTCGAGGTCGCCCGACCAGCCCTCGTGCGCGATGGCCGTGATGCGGCCGTCGCGCGCGGCGCCGATGCGGATGCGCTGCACGGTCGCGGGCCGGTGCGTGGTGTTGTTGATCATCAGCGGCCGCGTCAGCGCCACCTTCACGGGTCGGCGCGCGGCGCGCGCGCCCAGCGCGGCGAGCAGCGCATCGGCGCGCACGAACAGCTTGCCGCCGAAGCCGCCGCCGATGAAGGGCGAGACCAGGCGCACGTTCTCCTTCGGGATGCCCAGTGTCTTGGCGACGTCGCCGACGCCCCAGGCGATCATCTGGTTGGCGGTCCAGATCGTGAGCCGGTCGCCCTGCCACTGCGCGATGGAGGCATGCGGTTCCATCATCGCGTGCGACTCGTCGGGCGTGCTGTAGGTCGCGTCGAGCTGCACCGGCGCCGCGGCGAAGGCGCCCGCGAAATCGCCGACCCTGGTGTCCGGCTCGCCCGAGAAGGCACTGGCCTTGGGCGGCTTCGCCGACGCCATCTCGGCCGCGAGGTCGAAGCGGCCGGCCGCGCGCGTGTACTCGATGCGCACCAGCTGCGCCGCGGCGCGCGCCTGCTCGAAGCTCTGAGCCACGACCACCGCCACCGCCTGGTGGTAGTGGTCGATCTCGGGGCCGGCCAGCAGCTTGGCGGTGTTGAAGTCGCCCTTGGCGAGCTTGCCGGCATTGCGCGCGGTGACGATCGCCAGCACGCCGGGCGCGGCCTGCGCGGCGCGCAGGTCCATCGAGGCGATGCGACCCTTGGCGATGCCGGCGCCGATCACGTAGCCGTAGGCCGCGCCCGGCACTTCGGCATGGCGCTCGTAGGCATAGCGCGCGCTGCCGGTGGTCTTGACCGGGCCGTCGATGCGGTCGGTGGGCCGGCCGATGACCTTGAGCTGGTCGATCGCGTTGGTGGTCGCGGGGGTGTCGAATTTCATGATGTTCAGCTCCTCGCCTGCACCAGGGCCGCCGCGAGCGCGCGTTCGGCCAATGGCAACTTGAATGCGTTCTCGTGGGTCGGCTGCGCATCGGCCATGAGGCGTGCGCTCACCGCGCGCGCGCCCTGCGGCATCGCGGCCTCTGCGGCCTCGATGCGCCACGGCTTGTGCGCCACGCCGCCGAGCGCCACGCGCCCGGTGCCATCGCGCTGCACGATGGCCGCCACCGACACCAGTGCGAAGGCATAGGAGGCGCGGTCGCGCACCTTGCGGTAGATCTGCGTGCCGCCCACGGGCCGCGGCAGCGTGACGCCGGTGATCAGCTCGTCGCGCTCGAGCGCGGTCTCGATGTGCGGCGTGTCGCCGGGCAGCCGGTGGAAGTCGGCGATCGGGATCACGCGCGTGCGCCCGTCGGGCTTCACGGTCTCGACGGCCGCGTCGAGCACGCGCATCGCCACCGCCATGTCGCTCGGATGGGTCGCGATGCAGGCCTGGCTGGCGCCGATCACCGCGAGTTGCCGCGTCACGCCGCCGATGGCGCTGCAGCCGCTGCCGGGACGGCGCTTGTTGCAGGGCTGGTCGGTGTCGTAGAAGTAGGGGCAGCGCGTGCGCTGCAGCAGGTTGCCGGCCGTGGTCGCCTTGTTGCGCAGCTGGCCCGAGGCGCCGGCCAGCAGTGCGCGCGACAGCACGCCGTAGTCGCGGCGCACGCGCTCGTCGGCCGCCAGGTCGGTGTTGCGCACCAGCGCGCCGATGCGCAGGCCGCCGTCGGTGGTCGCCTCGATGCGGTCGAGCTTCAATGTGTTCACGTCGACCAGGTGCACCGGCGCCTCGATCTGCAGCTTCATCAGGTCGAGCAGGTTGGTGCCGCCCGCGATGAACTTGGCGCCGGGATGGCCGGCCACGGCCGCCGCGGCCTGCGCGGGCGTCTGCGCGCGTTCGTAGGTGAAGGGCTTCATGCGCGGCTCCCGGCCACCTCGGTGATGGCATCGACGATGTTCGAGTAGGCGCCGCATCGACAGATGTTGCCGCTCATGCGCTCGCGCAGTTCGTCGGCCGACAACAGCGGCCGCGCCGTGAGATCGGCGCTCACGTGGCTGGGCACGCCGCGGCGCACCTCGTCGATGACGCCGACCGCCGAACAGATCTGGCCCGGCGTGCAGTAGCCGCACTGGTAGCCGTCGTGCTTGACGAAGGCCGCCTGCAGCGGATGCATGGCCTGCGGCGTGCCCAGTCCCTCGATGGTCGTGACCTGCGCGCCCTCGTGCATGACCGCGAGCGTGAGGCAGGAATTGATGCGGCGTCCGTCGAGCAGCACGGTGCAGGCGCCGCACTGGCCGTGGTCGCAGCCCTTCTTGGTGCCGGTCAGGTGCAGGTGTTCGCGCAGTGCGTCGAGCAGGGTCGTGCGCGTGTCGAGTTCGAGCGCATGCGATTGGCCGTTGACCTGCAACGAGAGTCTGGTGGAGGGCATGTTCGTGGGCGGTGGTGATGCTGCGGCCGGCGCGGCCGCGGCGGGAAGGTGGGACGAGACTGCCGCGGCGGTGGCGGCGGTCGCGATGAGCGCGTCGCGCCGGGTGATCAAGGTCGTGGGGCTTTCCATGGGGGACTCCTGTCGTTCGAGGGTCGGGTGCGCGTGGGAACACTCTGATAGCGCGAGCCACCGAGGTTCGCAGTAGGAGAAGGGATGTTGTTGGGTCCCGGGGGTGGCTTGTCGCGCGAGGACGCCGGCGAGGCGAAGCACCATTTTTGGGAACGGCTCGTGGGATCGATTGCGCGTTTCGCGCGTTTTCTTGCCTGATTCGACGAGCTTGCGCGGGTGCGCGGCGATGCGAACGTTCGTGTGTAAGAAGGCGGGCTTACAAGTGGCTGTGGCTACGCCCGACGCCGCGAGCCAGCGCCTCGGTCGCGCCTACCAGCGTCCCAACGAAAAAAGTCCCGTCGCATGGGCTGCGCGGGACTTTCAAAAAAGCGGACCTGGATGATCCTGGCGGAGAGTGTGAGATTCGAACTCACGGACGGTCGCCCGTCGGCAGTTTTCAAGACTGCTGGTTTAAACCACTCACCCAACTCTCCGGAGCCGGCGATTCTATGCCGAGCCCGCCCCGTGCTCAGTCCTCGGGCAGGAACAGGGTCTGCAGGTCGCTGAGGAAATCGAGCCCGCGTTCGGTGGGCCACACGCGGCTCAGGTCGCGTTCGACGAGGCCCTTGCGCTCGGCCTCCTCCAGAGCGCGCTGGATCGCGGTGAAGGCCAGGCCGGTGCGCTCGCCGAACTGCATCAGCGTGAAGCCGGCCTTCAGGCGCATGGCGTTCAGCATGAACTCGAACGGCAGGTCGGCCAGCGCGACCTCGTCGCTCTGCGCGACGGCGGTGCCGGCACGGGCGTTGTCCATGTACAGGCGCGGTTCGCGAAAGCGCACCTGGCGCACGATGCGGTGGGCGAAGCTGAGCTTGCTGTGGGCACCGGCGCCGATGCCGAGGTAATCGCCGAACTGCCAGTAGTTGAGGTTGTGCGCGCAGGTATGGCCGGGCCGCGCATAGGCCGAGACCTCGTAGCGCGACATGCCGATGGCGCCGGTGCGCTCGGTGATGCGGTCGAGCATGGCGTAGGCGATGTCGTCCTCGGGCAGCTGCGGCGGGAACTTGGCGAACCAGGTGTTCGGCTCGATGGTGAGGTGGTAGACCGACAGATGCGGCGGCGCGAGCGCGAGCGCCTGCGTGAGGTCGGCGTCGAGCTGCTCGATCGACTGGCCCGGCAGCGCGTACATGAGGTCGAGGTTGAAGGTGTCGAACGAAGCGGCTGCCTCCTCGGCGGCGGCGATCGCCTGGGCGCGGTCGTGCACGCGGCCCAGCGCCTTCAGGTGCTCGTCGTTGAAGCTCTGCACGCCCAGCGACAGCCGGGTGACGCCGGCCGCGCGGTAGGCGCGGAAGCGGTCGCGCTCGAAGGTGCCGGGGTTGGCCTCGAGCGTGATCTCGCAGTCGGGCGCGAGCTTGAGGCGCGCGCGCACGTCGCCCAGCAGGCGGTCGATGGCCTGGGGCGAGAAGAGGCTCGGGGTGCCGCCGCCGATGAAGATGGCCTGCACGCCACGGCCCCAGATCAGCGGCAGCGCGGCATCGAGGTCGGCAATGAGCGCGTCGATGTACGCGGATTCGGGCATGCCTTCGGCCTCGGCGGTGCTCGTGGCGCGCCACTCGTGGGAATTGAAGTCGCAGTACGGGCACTTGCGCAGGCACCACGGCAGGTGGATGTACAGCGTGAGCGGCGGCAGCGCCGTCAGCTGCAGCGGGCCGGGGCGCATCCAGTGCAGCACGTCGTTGGCATGCGGCGCGCCGGCCGGCGCCGCGGGCTGGATGGGAACGACGGACGAGGGAGCGCTCACAGCCATCGCTCGCGCATCAGCGCCAGCATGGCGCGCGCGGCCTGGCCGCGGTGGCTGTGGGCGTTCTTCACCTCGGGCGTGAGCTGGGCGAAGGTCTTGCCGAAGGCGGGCAGGTACATCACGGGATCGAAGCCGAAGCCGTTGTCGCCGACCGGCGCCGGCGCGATCTCGCCGGCCACGCGGCCCACCGCGATCAGCGGCTCGGGGTCGTCGTGGCGGCGCAGCGCGACCAGGGTGCTGACGAGCGCGGCGCGGCGATTGGCCTGTCCGGCCAGTTGCTCGAGCAGCGCCTTCACGTTGTTGGCATCGCCCTTGGGATAGCCGAACTGGGTGGCGTAGTAGGCGGTGTCGACGCCCGGCAGGCCGCCGAAGGCATCGACGCACAGGCCGGCGTCGTCGGCGATGGCGGGCAGGCCGGTGGAGGCGCTGGCGTGGCGCGCCTTGGTCAGCGCGTTCTCGACGAAGGTGCGGAACGGCTCCTCGGCCTCGCTCACGCCGAGCTCCGACTGCCGCACGAGCGTGACGTCGAGTTCGGCGAAGAGCTGCTGCAGTTCGGCCAGTTTGCCGGCGTTGTTGGAAGCCAGGACGAGTTTCATACGTGGAAAGGAATAACGACGGCGGCCTTCTGCGGGCCGCGGTTCATGGCTGCTAGTTCGACTGCAGGGCCTGCTGCTGCAGGACGACGAGTTCGCCGATGCCCTTCTCGGCCAGGCCCAGCAGCAGGTTCATCTCCTCGCGCGTGAAGGCAACGCCCTCGGCCGTGCCCTGCACTTCGACGAAGTGGCCGGCGCCGGTCATGACGACGTTCATGTCGGTGTCGCAGGCGGAGTCCTCGGTGTACTCGAGGTCGAGCAGCGGCGTGCCGCCGACGATGCCCACCGAGATGGCGGCCACATGGCCCTTGATCGGCGAAGCGGCCAGCGTGCCGGCGGCGATCAGCTTGCTGACGGCATCCTGCGCGGCGACGAAGGCGCCGGTGATGGCGGCGGTGCGGGTGCCGCCATCGGCCTGCAGCACGTCGCAGTCGAGGTGGATGGTGCGTTCGCCGAGCGCGGCGAGGTCGAACACGGCGCGCATCGAGCGGCCGATGAGGCGCTGGATCTCCTGCGTGCGGCCGGTCTGCTTGCCCTTGGCGGCCTCGCGGCTGCTGCGGGTGTGGGTGGCGCGCGGCAGCATGCCGTATTCGGCCGTGACCCAGCCTTCGCCGCTGCCCTTCTTGTGCGGCGGCACCTTCTCCTCGACCGAGGCGGTGCACAGCACGCGGGTCTGGCCGAACTCGATCAGCACCGAGCCCTCGGCGTGGATGGTGAAGCCGCGCGTGATGCGCACGGGGCGCAACTGGTCGGCGGCGCGGCCGCCGCTACGGGTGAAAGCTGTCATGGTCTGATGAAGAAAAAGGAAGGGAAAAACACGGGCGCGCCCTCGAACGGGAAGGCGCGGAACGATTCAGGTCTTGCGGGCCGCCGAACGCCGGATGGCTTCGTTGATCTCGGCGATCGAACGCTCGATGGCGTCCTCGTCGAGGTCCTCGATCTCGTCGTCGGCGAGCATGCCGGCCTGGATGGTCGAGGCGAACACGCCGTCGCTGATGCTGTCGGTGGAGATGCCGGGCTCCTCGCCGGGAGCGTCGGGCATTTCCCATTCGAGCGCGATCAGCGTCACGTTGTCGCTGTGCGAGCCGCCCTTGCGCAGCGCCATCTCGGCGAGGTCGGGGGCGGCATCGGACACGGGCTTGCCGGACGACAGGGTATGGACGATGAGCGCGTCGTCGAGCACGCCCCAGACGCCGTCGGAGCACAGCATGATGCGGTCGCCGCGCTGCAGCGCGAGCGGGGCCGACACGTCGAACAGCGGCGTGGTGGGCGAGCCGAGGCAGGTGAGCAGCAGGTTGCGGTTGGCGGGCGAGGACTCGGACACGCCGCGGTGGCGCGGGCGCTCGGCATGCGAATGGTCGAGCGTGCGCACCAGCAGGCGGCCGTCGCGCACGACGTACAGGCGCGAGTCGCCGCAGTGCATCCAGGTGGCCATGCCGGCCTGCAGCACGGCCGCGACCACGGTGGTGCGCGGCGTGTCGAGCATCGCCTTGCTGCTGGCGTAGCGCATGATCTGCTGGTGCGCGGCCATCGCCGATTCGGCGAGGAAGGCCTTGGGGTCCTTCACCATCGGGCGTGCCTCGCGCTGGTAGAGCGCGGCCACGGTCTGCAGCGCGATCTGCGCGGCCACCTCGCCCTCGGGATGGCCGCCCATGCCGTCGGCCAGCACGAACAGGCCCGATTCGCGCGTGTAGCAGTAGCCCATGCGGTCTTCGTTCTTGACGCGGCCGCCCTTGCGGCTGACCTGGAAGACGGAGAACTTCATGGCCGCGTTTCCAGGCGGGCAAAGATCGGGGAGGCGATGCGCTGCGTCGTCATGCCGGGCGGGTCGTCGGTGCCGCCGCGCGGGGCGCGCTCTTCTTGTCGAAGGAGCGGATGTTGTCGATCGACAGGCGCACCTTCTCGCCCACGGTGAGCTTGGTGTAGCGGCGCTCGCCCTCGCGGCTGAGTTCCTTCTGCAGCGCGAACACGGACTGCGGGCGCGAGAGCGGATCGAGCGACATGCACCACTCGACCACCTCGATGAGGTTGTCGGAATAGACACCGCGCAGGCGCGACAGCGAGAGGCTCAGGCGGTCCTTCTCGATGCGGCGCGGCGCGTCGTTGGGCGGATAGCCCTGCATGCAGGCGTAGATGCAGGCGCCGATCGCGTAGATGTCGGTCCAGGGGCCCATCGAGGAATCGCGGCGATACATCTCGGGCGCGGCGAAGCCGGGCGTGTACATCGGGCGGATGAAGATGCCTTCCTTGCTGAGCACTTCGCGCGCGGCGCCGAAGTCGATCAGCACGGCCCGGTCGTCGTCGGTGACGAAGATGTTGGCGGGCTTGATGTCGAGGTGCAGCATCTTGTACTGGTGCACGATGCGCAGGCCGCGCAGGATCTCGTCGAACAGCGAGCGGATCGTCGATTCGCGGAACACCTTCTGCCGCTTGAGGTCGCGCGCGGTGACCACGAAGTCCTGCAGGGTCGCGCCCTCCAGGTAGTTCATGACCATGTAGACGGTCTCGTTCTCGCGGAAGAAGTTGAGCACGCTGACCACCGAGGCATGCGAGATCTGCGCGAGCGAGCGGCCTTCCTCGAAGAAGCTCTTGAGGCCGAGGCGGTACAGCGAGAGCTTCTCGGCCGGCACCTGCGGGGCGAGTTCGCCGGGGCCGCGGGTGGCGAGCGAAGAAGGGAGATACTCCTTGACCGCGACCTGCTGGCCGCTGGGGTCGATGGCCAGGTACACCACCCCGAAACCGCCCGCCGACAACCTGCGAACGATGCGGTAGCCGCCGATGGTCGTATCGGGCGGCAGAGGTGACGGCTTGACCTTTGACATAATCCGGGAGTTTCGCCCGAAGGCGATGGTGCGGCAAGCGAACGCCGTGCCGGTGCCTCGGTGCATGCAAGCAGAACCACAGAGAGGCGCAATGCCAGTTTACAGCATGACCGGCTATGCCAGCGGCCAGAACGGCCCCTCGGGCAGCCACGCCGAAGCCGACGCGCGGCCCTCCGCCGCGGGCCGGCTCGGGGTCGAAATCCGCTCGGTCAACAGCCGCTTCCTCGACCTCACCTTCAAGCTCCCCGAAGAGCTGCGCCAGCACGAGACCGCCCTGCGCGAACTGCTGACCGGCCGCCTCAAGCGCGGCAAGGTCGAGCTGCGCGCTGCCATCGAAAGCAATGCCCAGGGCGGCGTGGCGGAGCCTTCCGTCAAGCTGCTGCAGCGGCTCAACGGCGTGCAGGACGGCATCAAGGCCTGGCTGCCCGGCGCGCGCGAACTCAGCGTGGCCGACGTGCTGCGGCTGGCGGGCAGCGACAGCGCGCCGCGCGGCGACTGGGGCGCCGACCTGCTCGAGGTGGCCGGCAAGGCGCTCGATGCCCTGGTGTCGGCCCGCCAGCGCGAAGGCGCGCGGCTGGCCAAGATGCTCGAGGCCCACCTTGGGCAACTGCGCGAGCTGGTCGCGCAGGCCGGACCGCTGGTGCCGCAGCTGGTCGAACAGCAGCGCACTCGTTTTCTCGAGCGCTGGCAGGAGGCCATGGGCCTGGGCGCCAACGGCGGCGGCACGCTGCCCGAGGCGGCGCAGGACCGCGCGCTGACCGAGGCGACCGCGTTCGCGATCCGCATCGACGTGGCCGAGGAGCTGACGCGGCTGAACTCGCATCTCGACGAGATCGAGCGGCTGCTCAAGAAGGGCGGCGAGATCGGCAAGCGGCTCGACTTCCTGATCCAGGAGCTGCATCGCGAGGCCAACACGCTGGGCTCCAAGTCGGCGGCGCTGGAACTCACGCGCATCGGCGTGGACATGAAGGTGCTGATCGAGCAGATGCGCGAGCAGGTGCAGAACATCGAGTGAGCGAGCGAGTGAAGGAAAGCATGGACTATCCCGGCAACATCTTCGTGGTTGCGGCACCGAGCGGGGCCGGCAAGTCGAGCCTCGTGAAGGCCCTGATGGAGCTCGACTCGGCGGTGCAGCCCTCCGTGTCGCACACGACGCGCTCGCCGCGCGGGCAGGAAAAGCACGGCCGCGAATACTTCTTCGCCTCGACCTCGGAGTTCGACGCCATGGTGGCCTCGGACGCCTTCGTCGAATGGGCCCACGTGCACGGGCAGCGCTACGGCACCTCCAAGAAGGCGATCGAGGAACGCATCGCTCAGGGCGCCGACGTGATCCTCGAGATCGACTTCCAGGGCGCGCTGCAGATCCGCAAGGCCTTCGCGAACGCGGTGATGATCTTCATCCTGCCGCCGAGCTGGGAAGAGCTGCGCTCGCGGCTGGAACGCCGGGGCGAGGACAGCGCCGCGGTCATCGAACTGCGGCTGCAGAACGCCGCCGAAGAGATGGCGCAGGCCGGGAAATTCGATTTCGTTATAATCAACGAGTTATTTGAGCGCGCACTGTTCGATCTCAAGGCGATCGTCCACGCTCAGCGGCTCCGGTATTCCGCACAGCGACGCGCGCGTGCCGACACTTTCGCCGCCCTGAACATCCCCTGATTCCTCGCTCACCGACCGAAAGATTCCATCATGGCCCGCATCACCGTCGAAGACTGCCTGCAGCAGATCCCCAACCGCTTCCAGCTCGTGCTCGCCGCGACCTACCGCGCGCGCATGCTGAGCCAGGGCCATGCCCCGAAGATCGAAAGCAAGAACAAGCCGGCCGTGACCGCGCTGCGCGAGATCGCCGAAGGCAAGATCGGCCTGGAAATGCTCAAGAAGGTTCCCGGCTGATTGCTGACGCAGGCTTGCAACGGAAAAGCACCGCGACGCGGTGCTTTTTTTACGCCTGATCACGTCCACACAGCGGTCACGCTAAAGTGATAGCCATGAGCGCGGTCGCAAAATCTCAGTCCCATGCCCCTGCGGGCACGCCGAAGCCGAGCCCGGCGGCGCTGAATGCGGCCGCCGCCAGCTTCGCGGCCCTGACGGCCAGGCTTGACTACCTGAGCCCCGAAGACACCGAACTGGTCCGCCGCGCCTACCGTTTCGCCGACGAGGCCCACCTGGGCCAGCTGCGCAACAGCGGCGAGCCCTACATCACCCACCCGATCGCCGTGGCGGCGCAGTGCGCCGAGTGGAAGCTCGACGCGCAGGCCCTGATGGCCGCCCTGCTGCACGATGCCATCGAGGACTGCGGCGTCACCAAGCCCGAACTGATCGAGCGCTTCGGCGCGCCGGTCGCCGAGCTGGTCGATGGCCTCACCAAGCTCGACAAGCTGCAGTTCAACACGCGCGAGGAGAACCAGGCCGAGTCCTTCCGCAAGATGCTGCTGGCGATGGCGCGCGACGTGCGCGTGATCCTGGTCAAGCTGGCCGACCGCACGCACAACATGCGCACGCTGGCCGACGCGCCGCGCGAGAAATGGGCCCGGATCTCGCGCGAAACGCTCGACATCTACGCACCTATCGCGCACCGGCTCGGCCTCAATCAGACGTACCGCGAGTTACAGGAACTGTCGTTTCGGCACCTCAAACCGTGGCGCTATGCAACGTTGGCCAAGGCCGTGGCCAAGGCGCGCGGTCGCCGGCGCGACCTGATCCAGAAGGTGCAGCGCGAGGTCGAGACCGCCTTCGCCGCCGCCAACATGACGCTGCGGATCGCGGGGCGCGAGAAGACGCTCTATTCGATCTACCGCAAGATGGAGGAAAAGCACCTGAGCTTCGCCCAGGTCACCGACATCTACGGCTTCCGGCTGATCGTGCCGAACGTGATCGCCTGCTACACCGGCCTGGGCATCCTGCACCAGATGTACAAGCCGCTGCCGGGCAAGTTCAAGGACCACATCGCGATCGCCAAGCTCAACGGCTACCAGTCGCTGCACACCACGCTGGTGGGCCCGGCGGGCGTCAGCGTCGAATTCCAGCTGCGCACCGACGCCATGCACGTGGTGGCCGAGTCGGGCGTGGCGGCGCACTGGCTCTACAAGGCCGCGGACCCGAGCACGGCCAGCAACGACCGCCTGGGCACCAAGTGGCTGCAGTCGCTGCTCGACATCCAGGACGAGACACGCGACGCCGCGGAGTTCTGGGACCACGTCAAGGTCGACCTGTTCCCCGACGCCGTCTACGTCTTCACGCCCAAGAGCCAGATCATGGCGCTGCCGCGCGGCGCGACCGTGGTCGACTTCGCCTACGCGATCCACAGCAACATCGGCGACCACACCTCGGCCGCGCGCATCAACGGCGACCAGGTGCCGCTGCGCACCGAGCTCAAGAACGGCGACGTGGTCGAGGTGATCACCGCGCCGGTCTCCACGCCCAATCCGGCCTGGCTCGGCTTCGTGCGGACCGGCCGTGCGCGCTCGAAGATCCGCCACTACCTCAAGACCCTGGCCCACGCCGAATCCGAAGGCCTGGGCGAGAAGCTGCTGGCGCAGGCCCTGCGCGCCGAAGGCCTGAGCAAGCTGCCCGAGGACGATGCGGAGCACCAGCCGCTGTGGGAAAAGCTGCTGCGCTTCACCGGCAACCGCACGCGCGCCGAACTGCTGACCGACATCGGCCTGGGCAAGCGCATCGCGAGCATCGTGGCCAAGCGGCTGATGGCGCTCATGGCCGAGCTCGGCGAGCGCCCCGACGCGCTGCTGTTGAGCCGCGAGCGCTTCATCTCGCACGAAACCATCTCGCAAGGCGCGGTCACGCTCGACGGCAGCGAGAACTCGTCGGTGCGCTTCGCGCTGTGCTGCCGCCCGATCCCGGGCGACCCGATCGTGGGCTACCTCGGCCACGGCGAGGGCCTGGTGGTGCACACCGAGGCCTGCGGCGTGGGCCAGCGCCTGCGCCACAAGGACAGCGAACGCTTCTTCGCGGTCGAGTGGGCCGACGAACCGACACGCGCCTTCGAAACCGGCGTGATCATCACCGTGCGCAACGACAAGGGCGTGCTGGCGCGCGTGGCCGCCACGCTGGCCGATGCCGAAGCCGACATCACCCACGTCGAGATGGCCGACGAGACGCCGCAGGATTCGACCGATCTGCGCTTCGTGATCGCGGTGCGCGATCGCTCGCACCTCGATGCGGTGCTGCGTTCGGTGCGCCGGACCACCTCGGTGCTGTCCGCCGCGCGCAGCGTTCCCGCGTCCTGATTCCGCGCCTGCGGCGCAGCCTCTATGCGGCGCCCGGCGCCGGATAGACGACCGACAGCAACTCGACCTCGTGCGCGCCGCCCGGCGTCACGAGCTTGACCACGTCGCCCTCCCGCGCCTTCAGCAGCGCCCGCGCGATCGGCGAGATCCAGCTGACCTGCGACTGCGCGCTGTCGGCCTCGTCGATGCCGAGGATCGTCACGCTGCGCTCGTCGCCGCTCTCGTCCGCATAGCGCACCGTGGCACCGAAGAAGACCTGGTCGCTGCCGTGGTGCACGGAGGGGTCGGTCACCTCGGCGATCTCGAGGCGCTTGGTGAGGAAGCGGATGCGGCGGTCGATCTCGCGCAGCCGCTTCTTGCCGTAGAGGTAGTCGCCGTTCTCCGAGCGGTCGCCGTTCTTGGCGGCCCAGTGCACGGCCTCGACCACCTTGGGCCGCTCCTCGTCCATCAGGTGCAGCAACTCGGTCCGCAGCCGCTCGTAGCCCGCCGGCGTGATGTAGTTCTTGCCGCCCGCGGGCAGCGGCGGCATGGCGCCGTCGGCGCCATCGTCGTCCGCGTCGGAATCCGTTTCCTTGGTGAATGCCTTGTTCAAGCGACGCCTTTCGGAGATCGAAAGAAAAGCGTGGCGTCCGCCGTGCACGGACGAGCCCCGCACCAAAAAGAAAAGGGTCAACTCGTTTCCGAGTTGACCCTTGAAGAGTGGTGCGGCTGGCAGGAATTGAACCCACGACCCCTTGGTTCGTAGCCAAGTACTCTATCCAACTGAGCTACAGCCGCACAGCTTGCGATCATAGCACGTATTTTTGGGACCTTTCCGATTCGTCGAAACAAATCTCAAAAATACGGGTGGTAGGCCGTGCTGGGCTTGAACCAGCGACCAACGGATTATGAGTCCGCTGCTCTAACCAACTGAGCTAACGGCCCACGTGGACCCGATTCTATTCGCGCCGAAAAGGCGCCCCGCTACTTGCGGTGGCTCAGCGCGTTGCTGACCAGCCTCGAGGTGATGTCGACGATCTGGATCATGCGCTCGTAGGGCATGCGCGTCGGGCCGATCACGCCCAGCGTGCCCACGACCTGGCCGTCGACCTCGTAGTTGGCGCTGACGATGGACAGCTCCTCGACCGGCACCACCTGGCTCTCGCCGCCGATGAAGATGCGCACGCCCTCGGCCTTGCTCGACACGTCGAGCAGCCGCATCAGCTGCGCCTTCTGCTCGAAGAGCTCGAAGGCGCGCCGCAGCTGCCCCATGTCGCTCGAGAAATCGCTGACCGCGAGCAGGTTGCGCTCGCCCGAGATCACGACGTCGTCCTCCTGCGATTCGCTCAGCACGTCCGAGCTGACCTTCACGGCCGCCTGCATCAGCGCCGCAATCTCGCCGCGCAGCGTGTCGACCTCGGACTGCAGCCGGTCGCGCACCTGCTCGATCGTCAGGCCCGCGTAGTGGGCGTTGATGTAGTTCGCGGCCTCGACCAGCTGCGACTGCGAGTAATCGGCCTCGGGAAAGATCACGCGGTTCTGCACGTCGCCCTCGGGCGAGACGATGATCACCAGCAGCCGGCGGTCCGACAGGCGCAGGAACTCGATCTGCTTGAACACCGACGAACGCCGTGGCGCCATCACCACGCCGACGAACTGCGAGAGGTTCGACAGCAGGTGCGCCGCATTGGCGATCACGCGCTGCGGCTGGTCGGGCGCGAGGCTCGGCGCGGCCAGGTGCTCGCGCTGCGCGGTGAGCATGGTGTCGACGAAAAGCCGGTAGCCGCGCGCCGTGGGCACGCGGCCGGCCGAGGTGTGCGGACTGGCGATCAGCCCGAGCGCCTCGAGGTCCGACATCACGTTGCGGATGGTCGCGGGCGAGAGGTCCAGGCCCGAGGAACGCGAGAGCGTTCGCGAGCCGACCGGCTGGCCGTCGGCGATGTAGCGCTCGACGAGCGTCTTGAGCAGCAACTTGGCGCGGTCGTCCAGCATTGCAAGATTTTAGTGTTGTACGTTCAAAATCTAAGGAACCTGGGACGAAAGGTAACGCGCTCGCGCACCAGTGCGGCTCGTACCCCCGAGTAGGACACATCGAACATCATCGAAATTTCTTTGATGGTGAACCCGGCACGATAGAGCCTCGCACATGCCTGGGAATGCTCACCAACCACGAGCGGCCGGCGACCAAAGACAACGCCTCGTGCCCTAGCTGCCACCCTCCCCGCCTCGCACCTCTCGTGGATCAACGCCCGCTCAAGCTGGGCCACTGCACCGAGTATCTGTAAGACGAACTCGCCCATCGGCGACGATGTATCGATTGGCTCGGTCAGAGAACGAAAGCCAGCGCCTCGCGCCTTGACCTGATCGACCACGTCCCACAGGTGCCGCGAGCTACGCGCCAAACGATCAATTTTCCAGACTACCAACACGTCCCCCGGTTGCAGAGCTTCAACCGCCCGATGCAACTCGGGCCTCGGGCCTACCCCCGACCCTTTCTCATGCACGATCCGCTCAACACCGGCCGCCAACAGCGCGTCCCGCTGCAATCTCGTGTCTTGATCCCCCGTGCTCACCCTCGCATAGCCAACCAACATCCTAGCTACCCCTCTCGAGAGCTATCATTTTGATAGCTTAATGTTTTACTTTAACTTTTCCTCGCGCAACGTGCGCTACGCTCACGCCCGGAGGTGAGCACCATGGGGATTCAGGACCGCGATTGGTACCGGGAGGAATACGACCGCAGGCGACGAGAGGAAGAGGCAGAGAGCCGTGCGCGCTCAAAACCACAGGCTCGACAACGCAAAATTCCGGTAGACCTTCTGGACAATGCCAACCCGCCACAGCTATGGGGCGCAGACTGGCATTGGAGCTTGAAGCTACTTGTCTGGCTCTGCATCGCGGTTCTGCTGCTGATCGCATGGCGGCTAGTCCGATAACCCGGGCCTACAGCGTTCGACGTTCCTCCATGGGGGTCTGCACCCCCATACCCCCAGCCCCGCAAGCGGGTCCCCGCTGCTCAGCAGAACGAGGGCGAGGGGAGGACAAGGCATGTAACTCAAACAGTTCGGCGCGACGGCCTCTGTGCGCGCGGCGTGGCATCCCCGCAGGCGGGGCCCCTCCACGCCACGTGCTCGATGCCGTCGCGCTCACATCGTGGTCAAACGGGGACTCGATTGCTCGGGCTGGTGCGACGGAGGGACGATTCGCCCGTCAGACGAGTAGCCCCCATTCATCACGATGGGCTTATCGGGCGAGCCGGCCTGCCGAACCGGTGCATCGCAAATGACAGCGCGAGCATCGCCACGCCACCGGAGGTATCCAACGCAGTCACCACGCGCGTCCCAGGTATAGCCTGCGGCCACCAGGTCATCGCTCGTGATCTGCGCGAAGACAGCGCCAGACGCGGAGAGCGCGAAGCTATACACCACACGCCCCTTGAGCCGCATCATTCCGGTGAGATGGATAGCCTTGCCAGCGAAGGGCTCCGGATCACCCTTGGGCGCGGCAGGCGCCCCTACAGGCGCTTTTTCGGCGGCAGGCAAGGGGGCAGGTGCCTCACGCACCGGGACAGGCTGCGCGGCCATGCCAGATCCCACAGGATAGGCCGCCTGGGCGACGGAGACGGGCGCGCGGTGCGCGACTTCCTTCCCGGGCTTCTTCTTGTCGCCCATGTTGAGCACTACAGCCGTCACGACGGCCACAGCCGTCAGCGCGTATACAGCCCAGCTCCATCGCTTGAGCTTGACCGACAAAGGCGCCACGTCGGCAGCACCCGACTCCAGCACGGCATTGCCTTGGGTATGGCTCACATAGAGCTGGAAGAACTGAGGCTCGTACTTGCGGATGCTCTCTTGAATGACCGCGCCGCGATAGCCAGCGTGAACCTTTCGGATGTACTCATCAGGACGGCCAAGCACGTCGGCTTTCCGAACCTTGATCACCATCCCCATCAGCTCGGCAATGTCGGGGCACATCTTCCGAAACACCTGCGTCATGAGCATCACGTCGCAGTTGAAATGCCGATGGAGCTTGTACCACTCCATCACGTCCTTCTGCGTGCCGAGCCGCGGCATCGGCACATGGCATTCGTCCACCAGAAACAACGGGCCATGCCCGGTCTCTGGGTGCTTCCAGTCCGACCAGTAACACCAGACGGTACCGAAGGGCCTCGCACCCTCCGAGGGCGGCTCGGTGCGTCCATCCTCGAAAAGCTGGAACGCCTGACCCTTTCCGGTGGCGGGATCGATCCGATCAGCAACCCACGTGCCGCGCACAGGCGCGGGGGCATAGCGCATCTCGATCAAGTCACGATACGCGGGCTCGATAGCTGCGAACGCCTCGATAACGAGCGGCAGATTCGTGATGATTTTCCGGCCACTTTTGAGCGCCGCCAGGGCCTGAAAAACACTCGCCTCATAGCTCTTGCCAGAGCCTGGAATACCCTCAAGACCGTTGATCATGATCCAAGCCTTGTGAACGGAATGAGCTGCAAAATCAGGCGGATACTGATAGCAGCCACGATGATGGAACAACACGTGCCAAGGCCCAGCAGACCAAGGATGTTGAGCATCTCGGCAGGTAGCGAGCCAGCCTGCGATACATAGGGCTGTATGCCCGAGAGGTCTATAGCCTGAACAGCGCTAACCGCGATCTTCATGACCTGTTCGAACGGCCAACAGGCCGCATCGCGAATGAGGTCCCAGAGCGCAACGAAGACCTTGACGAACAGGTCACCAAACCACTTGACCACCGCAGCAATCTTGGCAAGCAGCATCGTGAACGCAGCGGCCATGTCAGCCTCCGAAAATCAATGCACGCGCCATCAACAGCGCGCCGAGGATGCAGATCGCTTTCGCCACGTCCCAAATCCAGCAAGGCGGGGCCACGTCATGCGACCCGAAGGCCGCCCACGACTCAAAATCAAGGCTGATCACCCACACGGGGCAGGTGCCACCGTTGCCGACGTTCGGCATTAGCTGTGACGCTAGCTGGACCAGCGAAGTGTTTTTCAGCTGGTCCTTGTACTGGTTGTAGATGCCCTCCATTCCGCCCGGGTACTTGCGCGTGTAGAGGTCCGGTACCGCAGGAAGCGGTGTGTCAGTCGGCGCATCCTCAGGCGGCGGCTTCGTTGCGTCATCCGGCACGTCCACCTGCTCTGTTGTGGAACTCGTGGTGCTGGTCTGACTAGAGGTCGTCCCGTCAGGGTTGGTCGTCGTGGTTGTGGTCGTCGTCGTGCGTGTGGTATTCCCGGCCGTGACACTGGGGCCCGAATACGAAAGCGGCGTGCTGTCCTGAGACACGCTCGTGATGGTCCTGTTACCGTCCTGAGTGGTAGACGTCGTCTTTGGACCCTTTACCTCAGAAGGGCCTGTGACTTGAGGATTACCAAGAGGCCACGTGATGTTCCCGAACTTTGCCAGCTCGTCAACGATCCCCGGCGGCGGGTTATTGTTGTAGAGCGCATCCTTGACCTGCTGCGGCGTCGCCGGATACCACGTCGGCGACTTTGGCGGAGCGGAATTCTTGTAGATCGGCGAGTAACCGGTGTAGACAGAGTTGTCGTATCTCACAGCCTTGATATCGCATCGGGTAGCGCTGGTCGTCGTCGTGGTTGCAGACTTGTAGCCGGTGCTGTACTTCACGAAATCAATGGCGTAGTCATCGCAAGCCTGCGCCGGGGTATCCCTCTTTGGCGACTGATTCAACACGTAATAGGCATAACAGGGCGCCATCGTGCAGACGTTCGGATCGGGCAACTCGAGGTCACCACTCGGAGTAACGCGCGCGCCAGACAGGCCAAAGTACGCCGTTGCCAGCGGCACACCAGCACCCAAGGCACAACCAAGCAAACCGCCAGTTGCGCAGCCTATAACGCCGCCAACAATCGCATCCTTAGCGACCTCGCCAGACATGCCGACAGGCACGTTTTTTCCATCAACCGGCACGTTGCCGCTACCAGTGACCTTGGTACCACCCGAGGCAGTCGCACTGGAAGTGCCAGCGGGCGATATCACTTTCATCGCACCGGCACCAGTGCCGATGGTCGTAGTGCGACCCTTCACGGCCGCATCCCAAACTGCCTGTCCCGTTGCGCGATCGATACCGCGCCCGGCATGTGCATTCTGTGCGCCGGCCCAGGCAATAGCCGCGCCAACGATAAGAGCGTGTAGCCAGTTCATTGCGCAGACTTGTAGCCAGCAACGAAGCAGAGCGCGCCCATCGCTCCGATCAAGAGGATGATCGCCCAGAACAGAGCGAGGAGCGCGCCTGCCAACATGGCTTAGACGCGGCGGATGACGCGCTTGGCGACGGTGGGAGCCTTTTCCGCGAGCGCGATGCTCACGATAACCAGACCGGCCGCCACGATGCCGGCGACGACGCCAGCGAGGCCGACCGCATCGAGCATTTGCACGATGGGATTGGTCGACTCTTGCGCGAATGCGCTCACAGCGCCGGTGCCCATCGCACCGATCACCAGAGCCTTGGAACCGTACTTGCGGGCGGTGTTGCGGAGGCTTTTCAGCATGACATTTTCCTTTTCAGAAGTTGAAGAACAGGCATCGGAAACCGACACCCGAAGACCCCGCACGCGAGGCCATCGGCTGATCAGAGCTTTCGAATCTGTGCGACTGCGAGACCCACGCCGAAGCCAATGAGCCAGAAGGTAAAGACCGCTGCGAATCCCCAGCCGAAGACATAGAGCAGTGCCTCGGGCGTGATGCCCATCGCGGTGAAATCCACTGTCTCCAAAAACGGCATCGACACCACGCTCTCAGGCGGGCATGGGCTGGCCTCAACGGTGCAGACGAGATAGCGCATCAGACCTCTGGGTACACGTCATCGACCGCTTGAGGCCCATCGCAGTGCGGGCACACGATCCCGTCATTGAACGGGTGCTCCTCCCAGTCCGAGTAAGCCACTTCCGCACCGCAGTGGATGCATACGCCTTCGGGATCGAAGTCGTCCACTTCCCCCACGGTCTACTCCCCCGAACCGCTAGATGCGGTCCAGTCATCAGCGTCAGGCCGCTCCCCACAGTTGGGGCACTGGCCGTGCCATTCCACGAAAACCTCCACAGCCTCCGACGCGACACCGCACGCTGGACAAACTACATCCTCGTCGTCATCCATAACTACCTCCTGAACAGGTTGAACAACAGCCCGACGAGACGCGAGGCCAGTGCGCCCACGACACGACGGAAGAAATAACGGACCATCTGTCAGCGCCTCTCGCACTTAATGAACGGTTTGGCACTGGGGAAGCCAGGAAAAAGGCCCATGGGCCTCAATGGATCGAGGCGTGCGCCGGATTCGCAAAAAGCTAGAAAAACCCCCGCCTGTTGGTGCGAACTCAGCCTGGAGAAGCTCTCCGGTTTCATCATTTCGATAACCGCCGCCCGGCGCAGGTCGGAAGCGGTCGGAGATCGAAGCATTGCCCTGCACATAAGCAGGCCACAGCACCCACCGACGAATAGCGCGGCCAGTAGCATCCATGCCACCCGCGCCGTGAATACGTGCTCCATGAGGGAAGCTCCCAACGTTCTTGCTCTCGACCTTCGAGGCGTATTTCATGAGGTAGGCCACCGGCGCGGTGGACAGATCGCGGCGAGTCATGCCGTGCGGCCACATAGGCGGCTCCCAATGCACGAGGCCGGCTTTGTCGCGGCGCTTCCATGCGATATCCCCCTTCGGCGGGGTCAGGCCACCAGCTAGCCAGACAATCACGTGGTAGTGAATAACGCCACGCTGTTGCAACTCTGCGACCCATGCATAGCGCAACGTCTTCGAGCCGGTCACTGCGTAATGCCACTTGCGCATGGCATCGAGGTATCGGCTGATGTGCTCGGGGCGCCAGTCGCGGTTGGTGCCCGCGTAGGTCAGGGTCTGCATCCAGATTTGCTGGTTGCGGTCGCCCTGGTTGTGAAGCTGCTTCGCAGCAATACCGAGGCCTTTGCGCAGCCGCGTTACACGCGTCTGCTTCGGGTCGATGGTGATGCAGTTGTCTGCCCAGGCCATGGCCGTAGGCAGCCCCCTGCAAGTTGTTGATACTGAGACAAGCCCGGCCGCTTCGCGGCCTTCTCGGACCTCACGCGAGCGCGCACGAGCACGCGCAGCGAAGGCCTCTCCAGCGGGCGACAAGGCGAGCATGCTCATTTGAGGGCCACCCACAGCACATAGAGCAACGCCAGACCGCCACAGACGGCGATGGGCTCGGGGTAAGGGCAGAAAGGAAAGCCCATCACCTGGACCACTCCCGCAACTCGCGGCGCACGTCCAGCACGAGCCACCAGACGATGGCAACGAACTCGATGACGTTCGCCACCAGCCACGGCCATGGGCTAACCTCAACACCGCTCATGCAGCCTCCACGAGGTGACTGGCCTGCGAGCGCAATGCGTCCCACAGGCGCTGTTCATAGGGGGAAAAGGAACGGACCTCGCCGCCGTCGAGGCCTTCGAGCCAGAAGCGCAGGCGAAGGAAGTTGCGGGCGTAGGCGCTCATGGCTTGCACGCAGCAGTGACAGCTATGCGATACGCCCCGGGATCGCCGCAAACATCGTCACAGGATTTGACGGACGCCATAACAGCAGCAAGCACCAAGGCAAGACCAAGGGCCTTGGTCACAGGCCCGCCTCCGCTTCGAGGTCGAGCAGCACAGCCAGGACGAAGGCTGCAGCCTCGGATTGCTCAGCCATCGCAAGCTCACGGCGCGCAGCGCCAGGCATCAGCAGAACCTCGAAGTACTCAACGCGGTCACGATGACGCTTCGCGTCCGAAAGGTGCGACCGGAGCAGGTTCACAGCCTCTGCGCCCTCAGGCTCGAACATGGAGAGTTGCGCCGCCGCGTTCACAGCGACTCTCCAGCAATGGGTAAGCCATTGATGGTGTAGGTCAGATCAATGACCACCTGGCCCTCGTCGGCCGAGGCCACAACGGTCAACCCGTCGTAGCCGTCCGTGCCGTCGGCGACCGCATCACGCAGCAGGCCGAGGATCGCGCCCTCAAGCTGCGCGAGACGTGCGGCCTGCAGCGTCTCTTGCGAGTGCATGGTGCACCCCTTCAGCTAGCCGATTTGGGGGCCGGTGCCGTCGCGCGGACCAGCCTCGGAGCCACCGAGAGCTTTCCCTTGCTATCGACGTAGACGCTGGAGGGGTGCAGGAGGTACTCACCCGGCGCGTAGAACAGCGCGGCGCCGTCCTTGTCCTTGGGGAGCGTGATTTCGACCTTGGTCGGGTGCGGGTCCGGGTTGCCTTCGCGGTCGGAGAGGAAGAACCATGCGTCCTGAAACGACATGTCGTAGGGCTTGCCGGTGGCTTTGGCATTGCCCGTCATGCGGCGGACGCTGGTGCTGGTGACGGAAACTTTGATCATGGTGGCTCCTTGAAACATTACTCAACATGAGTAACCTCGCGAAGCCTACCTTTTCCACACCTTGTATAACAAGCTCACATCTATACTTTCCACACGTTGTGTAACTGTTATACAACATGAGGAATTCACTGCTATGCAAACCACTCTGCACCTGCTAGACGAAGCAACCAAGATTCAAGGGTTGTCGGACTGGGCCGCGAAGCTGGGCCTGTCGAAGCGCGCGCTGTACACGGCTCGTGATCGCGGCCACCTGTCGCCCGCCATCGCTGGTGCACTGGCCGAAGAACTCGGCCAGGACCCGAAAGAGTGGATCGTGGTGGCCGCGCTCGAATCAGAGCGCGATAGCGCGTGCAAAACGCGCATGGTGTCCCGAATGCGCAAGGTTTTGATGTTGTAATTTGTAGCCATGACTTCCCCCTTTCGTCACGTCGCGCTGATCGGCAAATACCAGGCTTCCGGTGCCCGGTGCGGCGAGCGCGACAGCGTGATGGAAGGCATCGCGAGCTTCCTCGAATCTCAAGGCTGCAAGGTCTACGTCGAGCAACCGCGCGGCGACGACGAACCGGCCCAGGCCCTGCCCACCGGCGACCGCTACGAAGCCCTCACGGTCGAGCAGATCGGCCAGCAGTGCGACCTCGGCCTGGTGGTCGGCGGCGACGGCACCATGCTCGGCATCGGCCGGCAGCTCGCGGCTTTCGGCATTCCGCTGATCGGCATCAACCGGGGCCGGCTCGGCTTCATCACCGACATCCCGCTCGACAACTACCAGGCCACGCTGATCCCGATGCTGGCCGGCGAATACGAGGAAGACCACCGCAGCCTGATGCACGCGCAGGTGATGCGCGATGGCGCCGTGGTGTTCGACGCGCTCGCGATGAACGACGTGGTGGTCAACCGCGGCGCGACCTCGGGCATGGTCGAGCTGCGGGTGTCGGTGGGCAAGCATTTCGTGGCCAACCAGCGTGCCGACGGCCTGATCATCGCGTCGCCCACGGGCTCGACGGCCTATGCGCTGTCGGCCGGCGGGCCGCTGCTGCATCCGGCGGTGCCGGGCTGGGTGCTGGTGCCGATCGCGCCGCACACGCTGTCGAACCGCCCGGTGCTGCTGCCCGATGCCGACGAGATCGTGATCGAGCTCGTGGGCGGGCGCGACGCCAGCGCGAATTTCGACATGCAATCGCTGGCCTCGCTCGCGATCGGCGACCGCGTGGTGGTGCGCCGCTCCGATTTCCGGGTGCGTTTCCTGCATCCGCGCGGCTGGAGCTATTTCGACACGCTGCGCAAGAAACTGCATTGGAACGAAGGAGGTTCCTGAGATGGCGCTCAGACGCATCGCACTGCGCGATTTCGTGATCGTGCGATCCCTGGAGATCGACCTGTCCGACGGCTTCACGGTGCTGACCGGCGAAACCGGCGCGGGCAAATCCATCCTGATCGACGCGCTGCAGCTCGCGCTCGGCAACCGCGCCGATGCGGGCGCGGTGCGCGAAGGCGCCGAGCGGCTCGACGTGAGCGCGGAGTTCGACCACGACCCGGCCTTCGTGGCCTGGCTCGACGAAGGCGGCTTCGAGGCGGGCGATGCCCTGCTGCTGCGCCGCACCGTCGACCTGCAGGGCCGCAGCCGCGGCTGGATCAACGGCAGCCCCGCCACCGCGACGCAGCTGCGCGACATCGGCGACCGGCTGCTCGACATCCATGGCCAGCATGCCTGGCAGAGCCTCACGCGGCCCGACGCTGTGCGCGGCCTGCTCGATGCCTACGCGGGCGTGCGCACCGATGCGCTCGACGCCGCCTGGCACGGCTGGCGCCAGGCGCTGTCCGCGCTCGAGCAGGCGCGCGGCACGCAGGATTCGCTGCAGCGCGAGCGCGAGCGGCTGCAGTGGCAGATCTCGGAGGTCGCGAAGCTCGCGCCCGGCGCCGACGAATGGGAAGAACTGTCGGGCAGCCACACGCGCATCTCGAACGCGCAGGCGCTGATCGACGCCGCCCAGGGCGCCAGCCACGCGCTCGAGGACGAGGACAACGGCGCGCTGGCCGCGCTGTCTCGCGCGGTCACGCTGCTGCAGAACTGCGAACACATCGAGCCCGAATTCCGCGCGCTCGGCGAAGTGCTGTCCTCGAGCATCGCGCAGGCCGCCGATGCCGCGCACTCGCTGCACGGCTACCTGCGCGACGCCGACACCGACCCGCAGCGGCTGGCCGAGCTCGACGAACGCATGAGCCTGTGGATGTCGCTGGCGCGCCGCTACAAGCGCCCGCCGGTCGAACTGCCGGCGCTGCTGGCCGGCTGGCAGGCCGAGCTGCAGGCCCTCGACGCGCAGAGCGACCTCGAAGGCCTGGAACGCGCCGAGCAGGCCGCGCAGCAGGCCTACCTGAAGGAAGCCCGCGCGCTCGGCAAGCTGCGCAAGCAGGCCGCGCCCAGGCTGGCCCAGGCGGTCACGCAGGCGATGCAGGGCCTGGGCATGCAGGGCGGCCGCTTCGAGGTCGATCTGCAGCCGCTGGCCCAGCCGGGCAAGGCCGGTCTCGAGGAGATCGCCTTCCTGGTCGCCGGCCACACCGGCAGCACGCCGCGGCCGATCGGCAAGGTGGCCTCGGGCGGCGAACTCTCGCGCATCGCGCTGGCGATCGCGGTCACCACCAGCCAGCTCGGCACTGCGCAGACGCTGATCTTCGACGAGGTCGATTCGGGCGTCGGCGGCGCGGTCGCCGAGACCGTGGGCCGGCTCATGAAGCAGCTGGGCCGCGACCGCCAGGTGCTCGCGGTCACGCACCTGCCCCAGGTGGCGGCCTGCGCCGACCACCACCTCGTGGTCGCCAAGCGGCAGACCGCGGGAACCGCCGGCAAGGACGGCCCGCGCACCGAGAGCGGCGTGTCGCTGCTCGACGGCGACAACCGCGCGAACGAGATCGCCCGCATGCTGGGCGGCGAGAAGGTCTCGCAGACCTCGCTCGCCCACGCGCGCGAGATGCTGGGCCACAAGACGCCGGCGGCCACCTCATGAAGGCGGCGCGCCAAGACCACGGGGCTGCGCGATGAGCCTCGACCTGGTGCTCATCACCGGCATGTCGGGCTCCGGCAAGTCGGTTGCGCTGCATGCGCTCGAGGACGCGGGCTACTACTGCGTCGACAACCTGCCACCCGAGCTGCTCACGCCCTTCATCGCGCTGCAGCACGCGCAGAACGCGCAGCGCGTGGCGATCGCGATGGACGTGCGCAGCGGCGTCTCGCTGCCGATCGTGCCGCAGCAGCTCGAGGCGCTGCGCAACGACGGCGTGTCGCTGCGCTCGCTGTTCCTCGACGCGACCACCGACGCGCTGCTGCGCCGCTATTCGGAAACCCGGCGCCGCCATCCGCTGTCGAGCCAGGAAGGCCGCACCGACGTGCCCGACCAGCAGCGCGTGCTGGTGCAGGCCATCGAGCTCGAGCGCGAGCTGCTGGCCGACCTGCGCGAAGGCGCCGACGTGATCGACACCAGCCTGATCCGGCCGGCGCAACTGCAGAGCTACGTCAAGTCGCTGATCTCGGCGCCGCAGAGCCGCCTGACGCTGGTGTTCGAGTCCTTCGCGTTCAAGCGCGGCGTGCCGCTCGACGCCGACTTCGTGTTCGACGTGCGCATGCTGCCCAACCCGCACTACGTGCCCACGCTGCGGCCGCTGACAGGCCGCGACGCGCCGGTGGCCGACTGGCTGCGCGAGCACGACGACGTGGCGCGCATGTACGAGGACATCGAGCAGTTCCTCACGCGCTGGCTCGATGCGCTCGCGCGCGACCACCGCAGCTACGTGACGGTGGCGATCGGCTGCACCGGCGGCCAGCACCGCTCGGTGTTCCTGGTCGAGCAGTTGGCGCGCAGCTTCGGCGCGCGCTGGGGCGCGCTCAAGCGGCACCGCGAACTCGACGCGAGCTGAAGAAAAAAACAAGGCCCGGGCCTCAGCCCCCGGTGCTTTCGAGCAGCTTGCGCACCGGCGCGGGCAGTCCCAGGCCCGGCCACTCCGAGGCCTCGACCCAGCGCGCCGCATCGCCGCGCGGTGTTCCGCCATCGATGCGCACCGGATGCAGATGCAGGTCCTTGTGGGTCAGCACATGCACGAAGGGCGCGAGGTCCTCGCAGCGACCGCGTTCGGCCTCGGGCAGCGCGGCCAGCAGTTCGTCGCGCGAATCGAACACCGGCAGGCAATGCAGGCCGGCCCAGATGCCCTTGGCGGGACGTTTCTCGAGCCACACGCGCCCCTTCGCATCGCGCGCCAGCAGCACCCACAGCGACTGCGCCGTGCGCCGCAGCTTGCGCGTCTTGACCGGATAGCGCTCGGGCGAACCTTCGCGCAGCGCCACGCAGCTGTCGTTGACCGGGCACAGCATGCAGCTCGGCTTGCGCGGCAGGCAGACGGTGGCGCCGAGGTCCATCTGGCCCTGCGTGTAGCTCGCGATCGCCTCGCGGTCGTCGGCCGGCGGCAGCAGCCGCGTCGCATGCTCCCAGAGCAGGCGCTCGCTGGCGGAGGAGGACAGGTCCTCGCCGAAGCCCAGCACGCGCGTCAGCACGCGCTTCACGTTGCCGTCGAGGATGGCCACGCGCTCGCCGAAGCAGAAGGCCGCGACGGCCGCGGCGGTGGAACGGCCGATGCCGGGCAGGGTCGCCAGTTCGGCGGCCGTCTCCGGAAAGCGGCCGCCGAAGCGCGCCATCACCTCCTGCGCGCAGCGGTGCATGTTGCGCGCACGGCTGTAGTAGCCGAGGCCGCTCCAGAGCCCGAAGACCTCGTCCTCGGTGCCCTCGGCCAGCGCCCGCACGTCGGGAAAGCGCTCGAGGAAGCGCGCGAAATAGCCCAGCACGGTCGTGACCTGCGTCTGCTGCAGCATCACCTCGGACAGCCACACGCGGTAGGGATCGCGCGTGTTCTGCCACGGCAGCTCGCTGCGGCCATGGCTGCGCTGCCAGGCAACCACGCGCTCGGCGAAGTGCGCCGGGAGTTTCAAGGCGGCGGACGCGGCAGCCTCGGGGCTGCGCTTGCGCGTGCGCGCGGCAACGGTCGCCGGCACGCCGTGCTCAGGCCGCGGCACGCAGCTCGCCGGCCGAGGCCGCCGTGGCGGACGGCTTGCCCTGCTGCGCGATCAGCGCGGTGAATTCGCTCAGGCGCTGCTGCAGCCCGGCCAGCGCGCTCTCCTGCGCCGCCAGTTCGAGCAGCCGCTCGTCGAGGCTGCCGGCCGCGTTCTGGATGCGCTCGATCGCCTCGATGCGCTTGCTGAAGTTGCGGCGGCGCTCCTTGAGCTGCGCATCGATCTGCGCGCTGGCGCCCTTGCTCCAGCGCTCGACCTCGGTCATGGCGGCCTCGTTCACCAAGCGCAGTCGGCTCGCGAGCGCGCGCACCAGCTTGTCGCAGAAGTCGGCCTGCGCGAGCTTGAGCATGTTGCCCACGCCCAGGTAGTGGATGTGGCTGCGCTCGATCTGGCTGAGCTCCTGCTCGAAGCCGCTGAGGTCGGGCTCGGCCGGCGCCTGCAGGGTGAAGCCCTGCTCGGCATTGAGCTGGCGGAAGGTGGCATGCAGCATCGACTGGATCTCGGCCGTGGTCGCCTGCACCTCGCGCAGGTTGTTGCGCAGCGAATCGAAGGTCTCACCGTACACCTTGCGCACGTTGAACTTGACGCCGGGCCGCTTGAGCGCGGCCGACAGCCGCACCATGTCGGCCTTGAGCGCCGTGCGGCCCAGCACCGCGTAGACCTCGCGCAGCAGCTTGCCCTGCACCGAGCGCAGCGCCAGGATGCGCGCGTTGCTGCCCTCGAACTCGTTCTGTTCCTGGTCGATGCGCGCGCGCATGTGCCGGATCACCGACACGTTCTTGCCGCGCAGCCCCTGCAGCTCGAGCGCCTGCTCGGCCAGGTCGCGCTGGCGCACCTTGAGGATGCGCTCGGCCTCGGTCCGCAGCGCGGCCATGCCGGCATCGACGGCCAGCCGCAGCATGGTCTCGCGCTTGCCGAGCACGCCCTGGCCCAGCAAGGCCTCGAGCGCGGGCAGGCGGCTGGCCTCGAGCAGCCGCGCGTCGCGATGCACCTTGGCCTGCAGTCCCTTCTGCGCCGACACCGGCAGCACCTGCGCGAGCGGCACGTCGAGGTGCTTGGCGGCGACCTGGCGCTGCTGCTCGATCTGCTGCTCGATCTGCGCGTGGGTGCTCAGCGTGTCCCACAGGGTGTCGATCTTGTTGAGCACCACGAAGCGCGTGTCGCTGCCCTCGTTCTCGGTCACCAGGTGCTCGCGCCAGATCGACAGGTCGGAGCGGGTGACGCCGGTTTCGGCGCCGAGGATGAAGACCACCGCATGCGCCTGCGGGATCAGGCTCACCGTCAGTTCGGGCTCGGCGCCGATCGCGTTGAGACCCGGGGTGTCGAGGATCACCAGCCCCTGCTCGAGCAGCGGATGCGGCATGTTCAGCACGGCATGGCGCCAGCGCGGGATCTCGACCCGGCCCTCGGCGTCCTGCACCGGGTTGTCGTCGGGCGTTTCCTCGTTCCAGAAGCCCAGCGCGCGCGCCTCGTCCTGCGAGACCCAGCGCACCTCGGCCACCTTGGCCATGGCCTGGGCCAGCCGCTCGGCATCGCCGACGTCGATCGCGATCTCGGTCCAGCGCGCGGGCTGGTCGCGCCAGTAGGCGAGCGAATGCGGCTCCAGGCGGGTTTCGATCGGCAGCAGGCGCAGCTTGGGCGCCAGCGTGGCGTCGTAGCCGAGCTCGGTCGGACACATGGTGGTGCGGCCGGCGCTCGCCGGCATGATGCGCCGCCCGTAGCCGGCGAAGAAGATCGCGTTGATCAGCTCCGACTTGCCGCGCGAGAACTCGGCCACGAAGGCCACCATGACCTTGCTGGTGCGGATCTGCGATTCGAGCCCGCGCAGCCGCTCGGCCACCGCCTGGTCGAGCAGCTCGTTCTCGGTCAGCCAGCGGGACAGCCACTGCAAGCGGTGGGCGAAGTTGCTCCGCCACGCACCGTGCTGGTCGAGTTGTTGGTTGAAGGAGCGGCTCAAGGTGGAAATGTAAAAACTTTCTTACAAATATAACATCGCAATCTGAAAACCGGGTGACCCGCGTGCATTGACCTGCGGCCGGGCTGCGGCACTGCGCCCCTTCATCCGGGCTACTTCTGGCACACCGGACAGTAATAGGTCGAGCGCTGCCCCTGGCGCAGCAGCCGGATCGGCGTGCCGCAGACCCTGCACGGTTCGCCGGCGCGGCCGTAGACCGTGGCCTCGAGCTGGAAGTAGCCGTTCTGGCCGTCGATGGAGAAGTCGCGCAAGGTACTGCCGCCCTTCTCGACCGCCCGCGCCAGGATCTCCTTGACCGCGGCATGCAGCCGCGCGGCGCGCGGCCGGCTGATGCGCGCGGCCGACAGCGTGGGACGGATGCCGGCCTGGAACAACGCCTCCGAGGCGTAGATGTTGCCCACGCCCACCACCACGTCGCCCGCGAGCAGCACCTGCTTGATCGCGGTGCGGCGCTTGCGCAGGCCGGCATGGAAGGCATCGAGGTCGAAGGCCTCGCCCAGCGGCTCCATGCCCAGGCCGCCGAGCAGCTTGATCGCCCAGGGCGCGGCCTCGTCGTCGACGTAGACCACGGCGCCGAAGCGGCGCGGATCGTTGAGCCGCAGCGTGCCGCGGTCGGTGACCAGGTCGAAGTGATCGTGCGCACCGGGCTCGGGCAAGGCGGCATCGAAGCGCAGGCTGCCCGACATGCCCAGGTGCAGCAGCAGCAGGCCTACGTCGAGATCGATCAGCAAATACTTGCCGCGCCGGCGCACCTCGCGCACGCGGCGGCCCACCAGCAGCTCGGGCGCCACCATCAGCGCCCAGCGCAATGGCTTGCCGATGCGCACCGCGTCGATGCGCGCGCCGGCGATGCGGTCGGCGATTCCGCGCCGCGTGACTTCGACTTCGGGTAGCTCGGGCATGAGGCTCCAACAACTGCGTGACACGAAGCCCCACGCGGTGCTCGTTCAAATGCATGGATTATTATGGTTCGATGATTCCATCGCCCCGCCGACACCGCCTTGCGGCGGCCGCGTCACTCGTGCTCCTGGCCTGCGCCGCCCACGTCCACGCGCAGTCCTCCGACCCCGCCGCGCCGGACAGCCCGGCCCCCATCATCGAACGCAGCGCGCCGCCCAAGCCGGCAACGCCCGCGAGCCCGCAGCCCGCCAAGCCACCCGCGCGCACGACGCCCGCGAAGCCTGCTGCAGCGGCCGCCGCGGCCGATCCCGCGCCGCAGCCCTCGGCCCTGAGCGCCGACATGTTCTACGAGATCCTCATGGGCGAGCTCAGCGCGCGCTCGGGCGATCCCGGCTCGGGTTACCAGTACGTGCTCGATGCGGCGCGCAGGCTGCGCGACGGCAGGCTGTTCCAGCGCGCGATCGAGATCGCGCTGCAATCGCGCTCGGGCGATGCCGCCCTTGCCGCGGCACGCGCATGGCAGGACACGGTGCCCAATTCGCGCGACGCGCGCCGCTTCGAGCTGCAGATCCTGATCCTGCTCAACCGCATCGGCGACACCACCGAACTGCTGCGCGCCGAGATCGCGGCCAGCCCGCAGGTCGAGCGGCCGCTCCTGATGGCCGTGATCGCGCGCAACTACTCGCGCGCCACCGACAAGAAGCTCGCCGCCTCGGTGGTCGAGCAGGCGCTGGCCGACGAGCTCAAGAATCCCGCGACGGCGGGCATGGCCTGGGCCACGGTGGGCCGGCTGCGCCTCAATGCCGGCGACAACGCGGGCGCGCTCGAGGCCGCGCGCAAGGGCCAGCAGGCCGATCCGGCCTCCGATGCGCCGCCTGCGCTCGCGCTCGAACTCATCGATCCGGGCCAGCCGCTGGCCGAGCCGATCGTCACGCGCTACCTGGCCGGCAATCCGAAGGCTTCGCCCGAGCTGCGCGTGGCCTATTCGCGCGTGCTGGTCGAGAACCGCCGCTACGCCGACGCCTCGAGCCAGCTGCAGTCGCTGACCGTTGCGCGCCCCGAACTCGCCGAACCCTGGCTGCTGCTCGGCAGCCTGCAGGCCCAGGCACGCCAGGACGCCGCGGCCGAGACCTCGCTCAAGCGCTACCTCGAGCTGACCAGCAGCCAGCCGGCCCCCGCGCAGGCCGAGGCCGTCGACCGCAACCGCGGCGTGACGCAGGCCTACCTGCTGCTGTCGCAACTGGCCGAGCGGCGCAAGGATTTCACCGGCGCCGAACGCTGGCTCGCGCGCATCGACAACACCGACGACCTGGTGATCGCGCAGACCCGCCGTGCCGGCCTGCTGGCGCGCCAGGGCAAGCTGCCGCAGGCGCGCGAGATCGTGCGCGGCCTGCCCGAGCGCACGCCCGAGGACAAGAAGCAGAAGTTCCTGGCCGAGGTGCAGCTGCTGCGCGATGCCAAGCAGTTCCAGGCCGCCTACGACATGCTGGCCCAGGCCTCGGCCGCCGCACCCGACGACACCGACCTCGTCTATGACCAGGCCATGATGGCCGAGAAGCTCGACCGCCTCGACGAGATGGAACGGCTGCTGCGCCGGCTGATGCAGCTCAAGCCCGAGAACCAGAACGCCTACAACGCCCTCGGCTACTCGTTCGCCGATCGCAAGATCCGGCTCGAGGAAGCCCGCACGCTGATCCAGAAGGCCGTGCAGCTCGCGCCCGAAGACCCGTTCATCGCCGACAGCCTGGGCTGGGTCGAGTTCAGGCTCGGCAACACCGCCGAGGCCATCCGCATCCTCGAGGCCGCCTACAAGACGCGCCCCGATCCGGAGATCGGTGCCCACTTCGGCGAAGTGCTGTGGAGCATCGGCCAGAAGGAGCGCGCGGTCACGATCTGGAAGGAAGCGCTGCTGAGCGACGCCGACAACGAGACCCTGCAGGAAACGCTCAAGCGCCTGCGGGTCAAGCCTTGATGGTGGCGCTCGCAGCCCCCGACGGCCGCCGGCGCCTGCTGCTGACGGCACTCGCGGCTTTCTCGGTGACGGGATGCGCGCAGTTCACGGGCGGCTCGAAAGCCTCCGCGCCGCGCGCCACGAACGCCTGGAGCGGCCGCATGTCGCTGCGCGTGGACAGCGAGCCGGTGCAGACCTTCTCGGCCCTGTTCGAGCTGCGCGGCTCGCCCGAGGCCGGCGAGCTCTCGCTCACCACGCCGATCGGCAGCACGCTGGCCCAGTTGCACTGGTCGCCGGGCGAAGCCCTGCTCAAGAACGGCAACGACACCCGCCGCTATGCCTCGCTCGACGCGCTGATCGAGGCCGCCACCGGCGCCGCGATCCCGGTCGCCGCGCTGTTCGGCTGGCTCGACGGGCGCAACGACCCCGTGCCCGGCTGGCGCCCCGACCTCGGCCAGCTCGCGAGCGGCCGGCTGCAGGCCGTGCGCGAAACGCCGGCGCCGCGGGCCGACCTGCGCATCGTGTTCGAGCGCATGCCGGCGTCATGAAGGCGATCTACGACCTTCCCGCGCCGGCCAAGCTCAACCTCTTCCTTCACGTCACCGGCCGGCGCGAAGACGGCTACCACCTGCTGCAGTCGGTCTTCATGCTGATCGACTGGTGCGACACGCTCCACGTCGAGCTGCGCGGCGATGGCCAGCTGAGCCGCGAGGACCTGACCGTGCCGCTGCCGGCCGACGACCTCGTGCTGCGCGCCGCGCGCGCGCTGCAGGCCCATGCGGCGCCGGGCCAGGGCGCGCACATCGGCGTCGCCAAGCAGGTGCCCGCGCAGGCCGGCATGGGCGGCGGCTCGTCCGATGCCGCGACCTGCCTGCTGGCGCTCAACCGGCTCTGGAACCTGCGGCTGCCGCTCGCGGAACTCGCGCGCATCGGCCTGTCGCTGGGCGCCGACGTGCCTTTCTTCCTCTCGGGCCACAACGCCTGGGTCGAAGGCATCGGCGAGAAAATCCGCCCGATCGAACTGCCGTCGGCACGCTTCGTGGTGGTCAAACCACCCGAGGGACTCGATACCCGTTTAATTTTTTCTGCGGATGATCTGCAACGGGCCAGTCCTGTTGCTATAATCACGGGCTTTGCTGCAGTACGCGAACAGCACGACGATCAAAACCCCTTACGCCTCGGCGAGGAAGTTTTCGATTTCGGCCACAACGACCTGCAGCCGGTTGCCCAGCGGCTCTGTCCCGCGATCACCGAAGCCATCGATTGGCTCGGCGCTCGAGGACTTCAAGCCAGGATGACCGGCTCCGGAAGTTCGGTGTTCGCCAGAATGCAGCAGGAACCGCAAAACGCGGAACTGCTTTCGGACCCCACGGGCTGGCAGGTTCGCCAATGCAACAATCTGGCTGCTCATCCACTCCGGGGTTGGGCAGACTGAGAAACTGATCGGAGCGCCCAGGCGTTTCGATGCGACATATATCGGTAGGCGGTGCAAACCGTCGACCTGTGTAGGGGAGTCGCCAAGCTGGTTAAGGCACTGGATTTTGATTCCAGCATGCAAAGGTTCGAATCCTTTCTCCCCTGCCAAATCTTTCAGACACTACGGCCCGCGGGCCGTAGTTTCTTTTTGAAGCCGCGGTCCCTGGACCCGGCACTTCGTTTGCGGCCGACCCGCTGCAATAATCGGCGGCCCCAGGGTCGCCAGGACTCGTAACTCTTTGGCGGCTTTCCCAAGCCAAATCGCTCAGCCGGGACGCGCTCATGCAGGCTCACCATCCTGATTTCATGGTTTTCACCGGCAATGCCAATCCGGGCCTTGCCGCAGAAATCGCGAGCAACCTGGGCACCACCCTCGGTGCCGCCCGCGTCGGCCGCTTCTCCGACGGTGAAGTCACCGTCGAGATCAACCAGAACGTCCGGGCACGCGATGTGTTCGTGGTGCAGTCCACCTGCGCCCCGACCAACGAGAACCTGATGGAACTGCTGATCATGGTCGACGCGCTCAAGCGCGCCTCGGCCGAACGCATCAGCGCCGTGATCCCCTATTTCGGCTATGCCCGCCAGGACCGCCGCCCGCGCTCGAGCCGCGTGCCGATCTCGGCCAAGGTCGTGGCCAACCTGCTGGAAACCGTGGGTGTCGAGCGCGTGCTCACCATGGACCTGCACGCCGACCAGATCCAGGGCTTCTTCGACATTCCGGTCGACAACATCTACGCCTCGCCGGTGCTGCTGGGCGACCTGCGCGCCAAGAACTACGAAGACCTGATCGTGGTCTCGCCCGACGTCGGCGGCGTGGTCCGTGCCCGCGCGCTGGCCAAGCAACTGAATTGCGACCTCGCGATCATCGACAAGCGCCGCCCCAAGGCCAACGTCAGCGAAGTCATGAACGTGATCGGCGAGATCGACGGCCGCAACTGCGTGATCATGGACGACATGATCGACACGGCCGGCACGCTGGTCAAAGCAGCCGAGGTGCTGAAGGAACGCGGCGCCAAGAGCGTCTACGCCTACTGCACGCACCCGATCTTCTCGGGTCCCGCGATCGAACGCCTCAGCAAGGGCACGGCCCTCGACGAAGTGGTCGTGACCAACACCATTCCCCTTTCCGACAGCGCCAACGCCTGCGGAAAGATTCGCCAGCTCTCCGTGGCACCGCTGATCGCCGAGACGATCCAGCGCATTGCCAAGGGCGAGTCGGTGATGAGTTTGTTCTCGGACCAGGACAATCTCTTCTGAGATTGCGCTCCTGCCGTTCGGGCAAAAAGCCGGCTTCCCCGATCGGGAAGTCATTTTGAAACCGGCGCCGCACTGGTCGCGGTCGGCGCTCAAGAAGCGAAATGGCCGTCGTGCCTTCGCTCCAAGGAGTTAACCATGAAATTCGTCGCTTACGAGCGCGCCAAGCAGGGCACGGGTGCGAGCCGCCGTCTCCGCATTTCGGGCAAGACGCCCGGTATCGTCTACGGTGGCGAAGGCCAGCCGCAACTGATCGAGCTCGATCACAACGCGCTGTGGCACGCCCTGAAGAAGGAAGCCTTCCACGCCTCCGTCCTCGAGATGGAACTCGGCGGCAGCGTGAGCAAGGTGCTGCTGCGCGACGTGCAGTACCACCCGTTCCGCCAGCTGGTCCAGCACATCGACTTCCAACGCGTCGATGCCAAGACCCGCCTGCACATGAAGGTGCCGCTGCACTTCAAGGGCGAGGAAGAGTCCGATGCCGTCAAGCTCGACCACAACCTCGTGAACCACGTGATGACCGAACTCGAAGTCAGCTGCCTGCCCAGCGACCTGCCCGAGTTCATCGAGATCGACCTCTCGGGTCTGAAGAAGAACGCCACGCTGCACGTCAACGACATCAAGCTGCCCAAGGGCGTGAAGTTCGTGAGCCATGGCAAGACCAACCCGGTCGTGGTCTCGGCCGTGCCGCCGCTGGTCGCCGAAGAGCCGGCACCCGCCGCCGAAGGCGCCGAAGCAGCTCCCGCAGCGGCTCCTGCCAAGAAGTCCGGCAAGAAGTAATTCTTCTCGGCTTCGCGCTGCAAACCAAAGGCCCGCCTCGCGCGGGCCTTTTGCATTGCGCGACCGCCCGATAATCCCGCCCCATGATCAAACTGTTCGTCGGCCTCGGCAATCCCGGGCCTGAATACGAAGCCACGCGCCACAACGCCGGCTTCTGGTGGATCGACGCCCTCGCGCGCGACTGGAAGCTCAACCTCGTGCCCGAGCGCAGCTACCACGGCCTCGCGGCGCGCGCCAACATCGGTGGTCAGAGCATCTGGCTGCTCGAGCCGCAGACCTTCATGAACCTCTCGGGCAAGTCGGTCGCCGCGCTTGCGCGCTTCTTCAAGATCGCGCCCGAGGAGATCCTCGTGGCGCACGACGAGCTCGACGTGGTGCCCGGCCAGGCCAAGCTCAAGTTCGGCGGCAGCCATGCGGGCCACAACGGCCTGCGCGACATCCATGCGCAGCTCGGCACCGGCGATTACTGGCGGCTGCGCCTGGGCATCGGCCATCCCGGCGTGAAGTCGGAGGTGATCAACTGGGTGCTCAAGAAGCCGCTGAAGGAACAGCGCGATGCGATCGACGACGCGATCGTGCGCAGCCTGCATGCCCTGCCCGCGCTGCTCGCGGGCGAAATGGAAAAAGCCACGGCCACCATCCACACGAGCAAACCGCCCCGGCCCAAGCCGCCGCGGCGCGAGCCTGGCGACGGCAGCGCGCCCGCCGCACCCTAGCCAGCGTTCATCGCGGGAAGCGCCGACAGAGCGCGAAGCAAGAGGGAGAGAAGAACGATGTCGACAACGAGGGAGAGAAGAAGAAGCACGCACGGCATGCACCGGACCATCGTCGCGAGCGCGATGGCCATCGGCGCCTGTGCGCTGACGAGCGCATTCGCGCAGCAGCCGGGCACGTCGACCTGGCGCTGCGGCAACAGCTACAGCGACCGCCCGTGCGCGGGCGGAACGACGGTGAAGGTGGACGACGCGCGCAGCGACGACGACCGCCGGGCCGCCGACGAAGCCACGCAGCGCAACGCGAAGCTCGCCGACCGGCTCGAGCGCACGCGACTGTCCGAGGAGAAGCAGGCGCACCAGCGCGACCAGAGCGCTGCGCAGGAGGCCCATCGCGCGGCGCTCGCGCAACGCAGGCTCGAAGCCCAGGAGCGCCTCGAGAAGATGCGCGCCGCCAAGCTCGCGGCCGAGCCGCGCAAGGCCACGGCGAGTTACGGAGAGAGACCGGGATCGAAGCCTGGCGAGGACGGCGGCGCGAAGAAGAAGCGCCGCAAGCCCGCGGCCTCAGACGCCGGCTGAGGGCGCGGACGGAGGCTGCGGCAGCGCGGCCTTCGTTGCCGTGAGACGCTCGTACTTCTGCAGCAGCGTCTCGCGGCTTTCCACGTGGGCCGGATTGATCGGGATGCAGGCCACGGGGCAGATCTGCACGCACTGCGGCTCATCGAAGTGGCCCACGCATTCGGTGCACTTGTGCGGATCGATCTCGTAGATCGCCTCGCCCATGTAGATCGCATCGTTCGGGCACTCCGGCTCGCAGACATCGCAGTTGATGCATTCGTCGGTGATCATGAGGGCCATGCCGCGATTATCCCCGCAGGCGGAGTCCCCGGCGGCAACGTGGGAGAGCGATCCCCTCGGGGATCCGGTGCTACGGCACGCTTGTTGCAGTTGTCGGGTTATGCTGCGCCCCGCCCCATGAGCCTCTTCTTAATCAAGCGCCTTGCCACGCTGATCGGCACGCTGATCGGCGCCTCCATCATCGTCTTCCTGGTCCTGGAGATCCTGCCCGGCAATGCCGCGCAGATGCTCATGGGCCCGGACGCCGCCCCCGAAGCCGTCGCCGCCCTGGCCACCAAGCTCGGCCTCGACCAACCCGCCTGGACCCGCTACTGGCACTGGATCGCGGGCCTGCTCACCGGCGACCTCGGCGACTCCTACGCCTACAGCTCCCCCGTGCTCGACCTCATCCTCGAGCGCCTCGCACTCACCGTCCCCCTGGCCCTCTTGGCCATGGCCTTCACCACCGTGCTCGCCCTGCTCGTGGGCGTCACCGCCGCCGCGCGCCACAACAAGCTCGGCGACGTCGGCCTCATGGGCCTCACCCAGGTCGGCATCGCCATCCCCAACTTCTGGTTCGCCATCCTGCTGATCCTCGTCTTCTCCGTGCAGCTGCAGTGGTTCTCCGCCGGTGGCTTCGACGGCTGGGGCGAAGGTGTCTTCGCCGGTTTGAAGTCGCTGCTGCTGCCCGCCCTGTCCCTGGCCGTCGTGCAGGCCGCCATCCTCGCGCGCATCACCCGCTCGGCCGTGCTCGAGGTCATGCGCGAGGACTTCGTGCGCACCGCGCGCGCCAAGGGCGTGACCCAGCGCGCCGTGCTCTGGACCCACGTGCTGCGCAACGCCCTGATCCCCGTCATCACCGTCATGGGCATGCAGTTCTCCGAGCTGCTCGCCGGCACCATCGTGGTGGAGAACGTGTTCTACCTGCCGGGCCTGGGCCGCCTGATCTTCCAGGCCATCAGCAACCGCGACCTCATCGTCGTGCGCAACTGCGTCATGCTGCTCGCAGCCATGGTCGTCATCGTCAACTTCGTGGTCGACGTGCTCTATGCCGTCATCGACCCGCGCATCAAGGCGAGCGACATATGAGCGCCACTCCCGCCTCCCTGGCCGCGCCTTCGGCCGCCGCCCTCAAGCTGCCCGGCTTCTGGCAGCGCGCGCGCCATCACCGCAGCTTCGTCATCGGCGGCGTGCTCGCCGCCCTGCTGCTGCTCGCGGCCCTGGTCTCCTACCTCTGGACGCCCTACTCGCCCTACGCCATGGACATGGCCAACAAGATGCAGGCGCCCTCGGCCAGCCACTGGCTGGGCACCGACGCCTTCGGGCGCGACGTGGCCTCGCTGCTGCTGGTGGGCGCCCGCGCCTCCATCCTGGTGGGCGTCATCGCCGTGGGCATCGGCCTGGTGGTCGGCACCGCCCTGGGCCTGCTGGCCGCGGCCAAGCGTGGCTGGGTGGAAGAAGCCATCATGCGTTTCTCCGACTTCTCGCTGGCCTTCCCCGCCATCCTCTCGGCCATCATGATGACGGCCGTCTTCGGCGCGGGCATCGTCAACGCCATCATCGCCATCGGCATCTACAACATCCCCACCTTCGCGCGCATCACACGCGCCTCGGCCAACGCCATCTGGTCGCGCGAGTACGTGGCCGCCGCGCGTGCCTGCGGCAAGGGATCATTCGCCATCACCATGCAGCACGTGCTGCCCAACATCTCGGCGGTGCTGATCGTGCAGATCACCATCCGCTTCGCCATCGCGATCCTGGCCGAGGCCGCCCTCTCCTACCTCGGCCTGGGCACGCAGCCGCCGCAACCGTCCTGGGGCCGCATGCTCAGCGAGGCGCAGACCCTGATGTTCCAGCAGCCCCTCTTGGCCGTCTTCCCGGGCATGGCCATCGCGCTGGCGGTGCTGGGCCTGAACCTCTTGGGCGACGGCCTGCGCGACCTGCTCGATCCGCGCCTGGCGCGTGCGAGGTGAGCGACATGGCCACCAACAATCCCATGCCCCTCCTCGAAGTCGACAACCTCCACATCGGCCTGCAGACCCAGCGCGGCCCCGCCCAGGCCGTGCGCGGCGTCTCCTTCTCGCTCGAGCGCGGCCAGACCCTCGGCATCGTGGGCGAGTCGGGCTGCGGCAAGTCCATCACGGTCATGTCCCTCATGGGCCTCTTGCCCGCCACCGCCAAGGTCACCGGCAGCATCCGCCTGGACGGCCAGGAGCTCATCGGGCAGCCCGAGTCGGCCCTGTGCCGGATCCGCGGCAACCGCATCGGCATGATCTTCCAGGAGCCGATGACGGCCCTGAACCCGGTCCACACCATCGCGCGCCAGGTCGGCGAGCCGCTGCGGCTGCACCGTGGGCTGACAGCGAAGCAGGCCCGCGCCGAGGCGCTGAACCTGCTGCAGCGCGTGGGCATTCCCGACGCGGCCTCGCGCCTGGATGCCTATCCGCACCAGTTCTCGGGCGGCCAGAGGCAGCGCATCGGCATCGCCATGGCGCTGGCCTGCGGGCCGGATCTCTTGATCGCCGACGAGCCCACCACCGCCCTGGACGTGACGATCCAGAAGCAGGTGCTCGACCTGATCCAGAACCTGGTGGCCGAGATGGGCATGGCGCTGATCCTGATCTCGCACGACTTGGGCGTGATCGCCAACAGCGTGCAGCGCATGCTCGTGATGTACGGCGGCAGCGTGGTGGAGAGCGGGCCGACGCGCGCACTCTTCGCGAACCGGGCCCATCCTTACACCAAGGGGCTGTTCGCGGCGCGGCCGGTGATCGGGGCGCCGAAGGGCCAGCGGCTGGCGACGATTCGCGGCAGCGTGCCCGAACTGGTGGACCTGCCTCCTGGCTGTCCGTTCGCGGGGCGCTGCAGCTACACGGTCGATGCCTGCCAGTCGACGCGGCCGCCGGCGGTGATGCTGCCAGATGACCATGCGGTGCGCTGCATCCGACTCGACGAGATCGAAGCGGAGGCCGTGGCATGAGCACGACCACCACCAACACACCGCTGCTGCAAGTCACCGACCTCGTGCGCCACTACGCGCTGCCGCGCGAGAAGCTGCTGGGCCCACCGCCCACGGTCAAGGCCCTCAATGGCGTGAGCTTCGAGGTGCAGGCCGGGCGCAGCGTGGGGATCGTCGGGGAGTCCGGGTCGGGCAAGTCGACCATCGCGCGGCTCGTGATGGCGCTGGACAAGCCCACCTCGGGCAGCGTGAAGCTCGAAGGGCGTGAGTTGCATTCCTTGAGCAAGGACGAACTTCGCACGGCCCGGCGCGACTTCCAGATGGTCTTCCAGGACCCCTACGGCTCCCTCGACCCGCGCCAGACGGTCGCGCGCATCGTGGCCGAGCCGCTCGAAGCGTTGGCCCAGGTCTCGAAGAAGGAGCAGCGCGAGCGCGCCGCCGAGTCCCTCGCCGCCGTGGGCCTGCGCCCCACCGACCTCGACAAGTACCCACACGAGTTCTCGGGCGGCCAGCGCCAGCGCATCGCGATCGCCCGCGCCCTGATCACCCGCCCCAAGCTCATCGTCGCCGACGAGCCGGTGAGCGCCCTGGACGTCTCCGTGCAGGCCCAGGTGCTCAACCTCATGCAGGACCTGCAGCAGCAGTTCGGCATCAGCTACCTGCTCATCAGCCACGACCTCGCCGTCGTCAACCACCTGTGCGACGAAGTCTGCGTGGTCTTCAAGGGGCAGATCGTCGAGCGCGGCACGCCGCAGGAGCTCTTCGCCAACGCCCAGCATCCCTACACGCGCACACTGCTCGGCGCCGTGCTGCAGGCACCGGGGCACTGAGCGCGCCCGTCATGCAACCAGGGCATAAGCATCTGGTTGCGCACCGGGCCTCTCCTCGCGGATGATGCGGCGCGCCCGGAGGGCGCATGCCCCCTGTCACCGCTCAAAGGACCGCCCGCCCATGCTTCACAGACGCACCCTCCTCGCCACCGGCGCCGCCGCGCTCGCGCCCCTCGTGCTGCCGACCGGCGCCCTCGCGCAGGCGCGCCGCAAGGACACGCTGGTGCTCGGCCTCACGCTCGAACCCACGGGCCTCGATCCCACGGCCAAGGCCGGCGCCGAGATCGCCGAGGTGGTGCTCTACAACGTGTTCGAGACGCTGACCAAGATCAACTCCGATGGCAGCGTCACGCCCCTCCTGGCCGAGAGCTGGGAGGTCTCGCCCGACCTGCGCACCTACACCTTCAGGCTCAGGCGCGGCGTGAAGTTCCAGAACGGCGAGGCGTTCGACGCGAACACGGTCAAGTTCTCGTTCGACCGCGCCTCGGCCGCCAACAGCACCAACAAGGACAAGCGCTTCTTCGCCAACTTCACGACCCAGGCGCTCGACGCGAACACGGTGGTGCTGATCGCCAAGGAGATCGAGCCCGACCTGCTGTTCCAGCTCGGCCAGGCCTCGGCGATCGTGGTCGAGCCCAAGTCGGCCGAGGGCAATGCCACCAGGCCCGTGGGCACCGGCCCCTACCGGCTCGAGAACTGGGCCAAGGGCTCATCGATCGTGCTCGCGAAGTGGGACGGCTACCGCCATGCCGATGCGGTGCAGATCCGTCGCGCGAGCTTCCGCTTCGTCTCGGAGCCGGCCGCGCAGACCACCGCGCTGCTGTCGAACGACATCGACCTGTTCCCGCATGCCTCGGTCTCGCGCAGCCTCTCGCAGTTCCAGAACGACAAGCGCTTCCAGATCCTGTTCAACGCCTCGCGCGGCAAGTCCATCCTCGCGATCAACAACAAGCGCAAGCCGCTCGACGACGTGCGCGTGCGCCGCGCGATCGCGGCCGCGATCGACCGCAAAGCGGTGATCGACGCGGCCGTCGACGGCCGCGGTATCCCGATCGGCAGCCACTACGTGCCGACCGCGCCGGGCTACGTCGACACCACCGGCATCAATCCCTACGACCCCGCGAAGGCCAAGCGCCTGCTGGCCGAGGCCGGCGTGAAGCTGCCGCTGCAGCTCGACCTGGTGTTGCCGCCCCCGCCCTATGCGCGCCAGGGCGGCGAGCTGATCGCCGCGCAGCTCGCGCAGGTCGGCATCGTCGCGAAGATCCAGAACGTGGAGTGGGCGCAGTGGATCAGCGGCACCTATGGCAACAAGAACTACGACCTGTCGGTGATCCTGCATGTCGAGCCCTTCGACCTCGTGAACTACACGCGACCCGAGTACTACTGGGGCTACCAGTCGGCGAAGTTCAACGAGGTGTTCGAGAACGCGCGCAACGCGCCGCGCGAGGCCGACCGCCTGCGCCTGCTGGGCGAGGCGCAGCGCATCCTGGCCGAGGACTCGGCCAACGTGTTCCTCTACCAGCCGCAGCTCATCACCATCGCCGCGCGCGGGCTGCGCGGCCTGTGGAAGGACGCGCCGATCTTCGCCAACGACATCGCCGCGATGTCCTGGGCGTGAGTGGCCGCTGACCTTTCGCGGCGCCCCGCATCCGGGAACCTCCCGAGGAAAAAGCGCCGCGCCGCGGCATCGGCGGCGAGCGCGCTGCGCGAGAATGCTTTTGGCTGCACGGCGTGGCATCTTTCCTGCTGCGCTGCTGGTCTTTCGCGGCATCGCGCCTTGATTCGGGGCGCCCTGCCCCTGGGCGCAGCCCTTTGCCTTTCCAGACGTTTTTCCGGAGATCACCACGTATGTTGAACCGTCGCACCCTCCTCACCACCGCTGGCGCCACCGTGGCCCTGGCCACACCGCTGGCCGGCCTGGCCCAGGGACGGAAGGACGCCATCGTGATCGGCATGGCGCTCGAGCCGCCGGGCCTCGATCCGACCGCGGGCGCCGCGGCCGCGATCGCCGAGGTGGTGCAGTACAACATCCTCGAGACGCTGACCAAGATCAATGCCGACGGCAGCGTCACGCCGCTGTTGGCCGAGAGCTGGGAAGTCTCGCCCGACCTCAAGACCTACACCTTCAAGCTGCGCCGCGGCGTGAAGTTCCAGAACGGCGAGCCCTTCAACGCGGCCACGGTCAAGTTCTCGTTCGACCGCGCCGGTTCGGACAAGAGCACCAACAAGGACAAGCGCACCTTCGCCAACCTCAGCACGCAGGCGACCGACGACTACACGGTGGTCGTGATCAACAAGGAGATCGACCCCGACCTGCCCTTCGTGCTGGGCCAGGCCACCGCGGTGATCGTCGAGCCCAAGAGCGCCGACGGCAACGCCACCAAGCCCGTGGGCACCGGCCCCTACAAGCTCGACAACTGGGTCAAGGGTTCCTCGATCACGTTGAGCAAGTGGGACGGCTTCCGCAACCCCGGCAGCGCGAAGATCAACAAGGCGACCTTCCGCTTCATCTCCGACACCGCGGCCCAGGCTGCGGCCATGCTCTCGGGCGACGTCGACATGTTCCCGCGCATCGGCACGCGCGTGGTGCCGCAGTTCAAGGCCAACCCGCAGTTCCAGACCATCCTGGCCGGCTCGCGCGCCAAGACCATCCTCGCGATCAACAACCGCAAGAAGCCGCTCGACGACGTGCGCGTGCGCCGCGCGATCCTCGCGGCCATCGACCGCAAGGCCGTCATCGAGGGCGCGGCCGACGGCTTCGGCGTGCCGATCGGCAGCCACTACGTGCCCGGCGCGGCCGGCTATGTCGACACCACCGGCATCAACCCCTTCGACATCGAGAAGGCCAAGAAGCTGCTGGCCGAGGCCGGGGTGAAGACCCCGCTCGAGCTCAAGCTGACCCTGCCGCCGCCGCCGTACGCGCGCCAGGGCGGCGAGGTGATCGTGGCCCAGCTCGCAAAGATCGGCATCGTGGCGAAGGTGCAGAACGTCGAGTGGGCGCAATGGCTCAGCGGCACCTACGGCAACAAGGACTACGACCTGTCGATCGTCTCGCACGTCGAGCCCTTCGACCTCGGCAACTACGCCAAGTCGGACTACTACTGGGGCTACCAGTCGAAGGCCTTCGACACGCTGTTCGACAAGATCAAGACCACCGCCAACACCGCCGAGCGCAACAAGCTGCTGGGCGACGCGCAGAAGATGCTGGCCACCGACGCGGCCAACGGCTTCCTCTACCAGCCGCAGTTCCCGACCGTGGCGAAGAAGAACGTCAAGGGCATCTGGAAGGAAAACCCGATCTTCGTGAACGACCTGTCGGCCCTGTCCTGGGGTTGACGACGAGCCTCCTCCGAGCGCGGCGGTAGCACCCGCCGCGCAACGCAGCGCCCCTCGTGCACGGGGCGCCAGCAAGGAACTCACCCCAGCTGCACAGCCAGCATCTCCCGCACCCGCGCCACGAATTCCGTCTCCCCCCTGCGCCCCGGCAGGAACTGGAAGGCCACGCGCGGCAAAGCCGGCAATCCATGCGGCGCCGCCAGCCGCGCCACCCCCTCGCCGATCGCCGACTCGTTGAGACAGGCCACCCCGAGCCCCGCCGCCAATGCCGATTGCAGCCCCGCCACGCCCGAGGCCACGTGCGCGAGCACGTAGGGCACATGCCGGCGCCGCAGCAACGCCACCGTGAACTGGTGCAGCGAGCAGGTGTCGGGCAGCACCAGCAGCCGCACCGGCTCGCCGCGCACCACCCGCATGCCGGCCGCGCCCAGCCAGGCCAGCGATTCGCGCCGCAGCACCGCCGGACTGCCCGGCGGCGGCGTCGACACGCCCGCGATGTGCATCGCCAGCGCCACGTCGAAATCGCCGCGCGCATAGGCCGCGCGCAGCTCGTCGCTCTTGAGGATGCTCACGTGCAGCCGCACGCGCGGATGGCCCTGCGCGAGCCGCGACAGCAATTGCGTCAGGTCGCCCGGGCGGAAGTAGTCGGTGACCGCGAGCCGCAGCTCGCCCGCCAGCGTCTCGCCATGCAGGTCGCGGAAGGCCTCGTCGCTGAGCGCCAGAATGCGCCGCGCATGCACCAGCAGCCGCGCGCCGGCCTCGGTCGGCGACACCCCGGCCTTGCTGCGCGTGAGCAGCGACTGGCCCGCGCGCTCCTCGAGCTTGCGCATCTGCTCGCTGACCGAGGACTGCGAGAGGAAGACCCGCGGTGCCGCGGCCGTGAGGCTGCCCGCGTCGACCACCGCCACCAGCGTTCGCAGCTGTTCCAGATCGAATCCCTGCATGGCTCACCCATCCGATATTCCGATGGTTTTCATCATATCTTCCCGCTTTTCCGATGACGAGGCGCTGCCCACAATCACCCCATCGACCACCCAAACCTTCCAAGGAGTCCGCCATGCCCCACATCGTCGTCCACCTCTCCGGCCAACCCGATGCCGACCTCACGCGCCAGACCGTCGACGCCGTCGCCGAGCTCACCCAGAGCGTGCTCGGCAAGCAGTTGCCGGTGATCGCCATCACCGTGCAGTACATCGCCGCCGAGACCTGGTTCATCGGCGGCCAGTCGCTGGCCGCGCTCGGGAAGTCGGCCTTCCACCTCGACATCAGCATCACCGACGAGACCAACACCAAGGCCGAGAAGGCGCGCTACCTGCGCGAGGTCCATGCGGCCATGGCCAGGCTGCGGCCGAACCTGCACGAGGTCTCGTACATCCACGTGATCGACGCGCGCGGCGCGGCCTACGGCTACGGCGGCAAGACCCAGGAGTACCGGCACCAGCAGGCCGGCGTCTGAAGACGGCGCGTTGAAGCCGCCGCGGGGGCATGGCACGATGCGCCATGCCTTCCGCCAGCCCCACGTCGAACACCGTCCGCCACGCCGACAGCCTCGGCAATCCCCTCACCCTCGACCACGCCACCAGCCTGCCGCTGGTCGACGATTTCGTCATGGGCTTCATCTCGAGCGAGGCCCGCGCCGTCAACCTGCTCGCCGCCACCGAACACGACGCGAGCCCCATCGTGCAGGCCTACGGCGCCACGCTGCACCTGTTCGCCGAATCGCGCGAGGCCGTGGCCAATGCGCGTCCCTTCCTCGCCAGGGCGCGCGAGCAGGCCGCGCGCGCCACACCGCGCGAGCAGCGCTACATCGCCGCCATCGAGGCCTGGGCCGACGGCGACATCGCGCGCGCCATCGCGCTGCATGGCGAACAGGCGCGCGAGCATCCGCGCGACCTGGTGTCGCTCAAGCTCGGCCAGTACCACTGCTTCAACACCGGCGACTGCCCCGGCATGCTGCGGCTCGCGCTCGCCGTGCTGCCGCATGCGGCCGAGGTGCCCTACGTGCACGGCATGGCCGCCTTCGGCTACGAGCAGTGCCACCTGATGCGCGAGGCCGAGGCCAGCGCGCGCCATGCGATCGCCCTGTGCCGCAAGGAGCCCTGGGCCCACCATGCGCTCGCGCACGTGATGCTCACCGAGGGCCGGCTCGCCGAAGGCCTGGCCTTCATGGAGAGCGTGAGCGACACCTGGGTCGGCCTCAACTCCTTCATGGTCACGCACAACTGGTGGCATGTGGCGCTGTTCCTCATCGACCTGGGCCGCGGCGACGAGGCGCTCGCGGTCCACGACCGCCACGCCTGGGGCGTGGTCAAGGAGTATTCGCAGGACCAGATCGGCGCCGTCTCACTGCTCGCGCGGCTCGAGCTCGCGGGCGTCGACGTCGGCGATCGCTGGGACGACGTGGCGACGCACCTGCTGCAGCGCCAGGCCGACCATGTGCTGCCCTTCCTCGACCTGCAGTACCTCTACGGCCTGGCGCGCGCGGGCCGGCCCGAGGCCGACACGCTGCTGGCCAACATCGAGGCCTTCGCGCCGCATGCGCCGGCCTCGACGCGCGCGGCTTGGCAGCGCGTGTGCGTGCCGGCCGCGCACGGCCTGCGCGCCCATGCGCGCGGCGACCTGGCCGCGGCGATCGACGGCCTCGGCACCGCGCTGCCGCGCATGATCGAGATCGGCGGCAGCCATGCGCAGCGCGACCTGTTCGAGCAGGTCTACCTCGACGCGCTGGTGCGCAGCGGCACCGAGGCCACGCTGACCGGCGCGCAGGGCATCCTGCAGCAGCAGCTCAACGGCCAGCCCGAATCGCTGCGGCTGCGCCGGCAGGCGGCCGAGGTCTACCGCCAACTGGGCCTGCCGGAGATCGCCGCGCGCTCATAAGTTCAGGACATGGGGCGTGCCGCAAAAGGAATTGGCGGCATGCGCGGGGCGACTCCACACTGGCTGGCGTTTCCACCCGTGCCCACATCGCCCCATGAAGACCTCCCTCATCGCCCTGGCCGCGCTCGCCTTCCTCGCACCCTCGCTCCACGCCCAGCCGGCCGACGCCCCGATCGAGCTCGACCTGCTGCTGCGCGGCGGCACCGTCTACACCGGCGACGATGACCGGCCCGTGGTCGGCGACGTCGGCATCGCGGGCGACCGCATCGTGTTCGCGGGCCGCGCGATGCCCGAGCAGTTCAAGGCGAAGCGCACCATCGACGCCACCGGCATGGTGGTGGCGCCGGGCTTCATCGACGCCCACACGCATGCCGACACCGACCTGCATTCGAACGATGCGCGCAAGCGCCTCAACATCCCGTTCCTGACCCAGGGCGTGACCACCGCCGTGATCGGCAACGACGGCTTCGGCGGCTGGGACATCGCCGCCCAGGCGCAGCGGCTGCGCGCCGTGCCGGTGGGCACCAACGTCGCGATGTACGTCGGCTTCGGGCCGGTGCGCACCAGCCAGCTCGGCGAGGCCAACCGCCAGCCCACGCCCGAGCAGCTCGAGGCCATGGGCCGCCACGTGAGCCAGGCCATGTGCGAGGGCGCGCTGGGCCTGTCGACCGGGCTCTTCTATCCGCCGCAGAACTTCTCGAAGACCGAGGAGGTGATCGCGCTCGCGAAGGTGGCGGCGCGCCACGGCGGGCTCTACGACAGCCACATCCGCGACGAGTCCATGTACAACATCGGGCTCAAGGGCTCGATCGACGAGGTGATCCGCATCGGCCACGAGGCCAAGCTGCCGGTGCACGTGGCGCACATCAAGGCGCTCGGCGTCGACGTGCAGGGCCAGAGCGGCGACATCATCGAGCGCATCGAACGCGAGCGCGCGAAAGGCCTGGACATCACGGCCGACCACTACCCGTGGACCGCCTCGAGCACGCGCTTCTCGGCCGCGCTGATCCCGCCCTGGGCCATCGATGGCGGCCGCGCCGCGCTGCTGCAGCGCTTCGACGATGCCGCGGTGCAGGAGCGGCTGCGCGGCGGCATGCGCGAGAACCTTCGGCTGCGCGGCGGGCCCGACGCGATCCTGTTCTCGGCCGGCAGCACGAAGTACGTGGGCAAGACGCTGGCGCAGGTCGCGAAGGACACGAACGCCGACCCGGTCGACGCCGCCATCGCGGTGCTGCGCGACGGCGACCTGATGATCGCCTCGTTCAACCAGAGCGACGACGACGTGCGCGCCTTCATGAAGCGGCCCTGGGTCATGACCTCGTCGGATTCCTCGCAGGGCCATCCGCGCGCCTACGGCACCTTCGCGCGCAAGTACGAGCAGTACGTGGTGAAGGAACACGCGATCTCGCTCGCGCAGTTCGTCCGCAGCAGTTCCTCGCTCACGGCCGACACGCTGGGGCTGGTGCAACGCGGCCACCTGCGGCCCGGCTACTACGCCGACGTGGTGGTGTTCGATCCCGCGCGCTTCGCCGCGCGTGCCACCTACACGCAGCCGACGCTGCTGTCGGAGGGCGTGCGCACGGTGCTGGTGAACGGCCAGCTCGCGGTGGACCAGGGCCAGCCGACGGGCGTCGGCGCGGGCCGGCCGCTGCTGCGCACGCCGAAGGCGGGCAGTTGCGGCTGAGCCGTTTCAGTCCTTGCGCTGCAGGTGCCGCGTCTGGTCGTAGGTCGGCTGCGGCGGCAGGTCGGCCAGGTGCCGCGTGTCGGCCCACTCGACGATCTCGATCGCCTCGGGCGCCGCGGGATCGGCGATGCGGATGCGGTTGAAGCCCGCGTTGGGAATCTCGCTGCGGCGCGGGCCGCTGAGGCTCAGGCCGTGCGCGGTGCGCCACACCATGTCGAGCACGCCGCCGTGCGTGACCACGATCAGGTGCTGCCCGCGGTGCGCGCCGGCGATGGTGCCGAGCGCCGCGACGATGCGCGCATGGAACTCGCGCGGCGTCTCGCCCTCGGGCATGGCGTGGTCCTCGCGGAACTCCAGCCACTCTTCCCAGGCGCGCGGATGCAGGGACTGGATCTCCTCGGAACGCATGCCCTCGGCGATGCCGAAGAACTGCTCGCGCAGCGAGGCCGTGGTGGCGATCGGCAGCGAAAGCTGCGAGGCGCCCGGCGCCGCCGTCTGCTGCGCGCGCAGCAGGTCGCTGCTGATCACGTGCCGCACCGCGGTTTCCTGCGCCAGCCGCAGCCCGATGCGGCGCGCCTGCTCGTGGCCCATGTCGTTGAGCGGCACGTCGGCGTGGCCCTGGAAGCGCAGCTCGCGGTTCCAGGCGGTCTCGCCGTGGCGGATGAGGATGATGTCGGTGGTGGTGTCGGGTTTGGGCGTGGGCATCGACCGCCATTGTCCCACCACCGGCACCCGCGCAGGGTGCGCTTTCAGGCCAAGGCCAGCGGCAGTGCACCCAGTCGCAGCGCCGGCGAGGGCGTGAGCAGCGAGAGCACCCAGGCGATCGTGAAGCCGCCGACGATCGCGCAGACCACCACCACCGCGGTGTAGGGCAGCGCGCGGTCGGCCGGGCACTTCATCAGCACCGGCAGGCCGAGGTAGATCAGGTAGATGCCGTAGAGGCCGCACAGCGCGCCCAGCACCGACAGCGAGGGCAGCAGGCTGAAGACGCCGCCGACCAGCGAGGCGGTGGAGGCATAGACCGCGAGCTTGAGCGCGGCGACCGGGCTCTGCACGCCGTCGAAGGTGGGCGCGAGCGCATCGACGATGAGGCCGACCACGAACACCACCACGAGCGACAGCACGTAGCCCACCACCATGTTGACCAGCCCCGCGAGCAGCGGCACGCGGAAGCTGACGCCGAAGGCGCCCATGCCGATCACCGACAGGCCGATGAAGCCGGCCACGGCCGGGATCAGCGCGAGGATCATCAGGTAGTTCTTGTAGAGCGAGGCGGCGTCCTCGGGCTCGGCGTCGATCACCGGCCAGGTGGCCTTGGGCTTGAGCAGGATGTCCTGCACGCGTTGAACCAGGTTCATGGCAGTCGAAAGGAAAAGGAGAAGGGGTGGCGGCGCGAGTATGTCGAGCCGCGGCGCGTCTGGCTGCTGGCCAGGAAGCCTATGTCGATGCGCCGACATCGGGTCCTCGCGCAGAATCGCGGCATGCCTGCCACCCTCGTACTTCTTCCCGGCCTCGCGTGCGATGCACGCCTGTGGGACGCCCAGCTCCCCGCCCTCCCCTCCTCGCTCTCGCCGCGCGTGAGCGACGTCCAGCTGCGCCACGCCACCATCGAAGGCATGGCCGCGGCCGTGCTGGCCGAGAACCCCGGCCCGCTGGTGCTGTGCGGCGCCTCGATGGGCGGCATGGTCGCGATGGAGGCCGCGCGCCAGGCGCCCGGGCGCATCGCGGGCCTGGCGCTGCTGGGCACGAGCGCGCGGCCCGAGACGCCCGACATGCGCGCGCTGCGCGAAGGCGCGATCGAGTACTTCGCGCGCGGCGAACTGCGCGAGGTGATCGAGCCCAACGTGTTCTTCGCCTTCCACCCGGCCCAGGCGGCCGACCCGGTGCTGGTGCAGCGCTACCTCGACATGGTGCTGGGCGCCGGCGCCGAGCAGCTCACGCGCCAGAACCGCGCCGTGATGGCCCGGCCCGATGCGCGCACGCACCTCGGGTCGCTGCGCGCGCCCGTGCTGCTGATGTGCGGCGACGACGACCGCCTCGCGCCGCCGGAATGCACGCGCGAACTGGCGGCGCTGCTGCCGCAGGCGGAAGTGGTCTGGGTGCCGCAGTGCGGCCACATGCTGACGATGGAGAAGCCGGCCCTGGTCAACGACGCGCTCAACGGCTGGCTGGCGAAACTCTTCGCCGCCTGAACGCCGGGGTCAGTGCAGCTGGCCGCCGGTCTCGGCGATGTCGCGCTCGACCTCGAGCGCGGTGCGCACCGCGATGCGCAGCGCTTCGACCAAGGTCGCGAGCGCCATGCTCGGCGCGCCCGGAAAGTTCGCCGCCTGCTCGGGCAGGTAGGGGATGTGGATGAAGCCGCCGCGCACGCCCGGCTTCGCGCGGCGTGCGAGCTCGTGCATCAGCCCATAGAAGAGGTGGTTGCACACGAAGGTGCCGGCCGTGTTCGACACCGAGGCCGGCACGCCCGCGGCGCGCAGGTCGCGCACGATGGCCTTGATCGGCAGCGTCGAGAAATAGGCCGTGGGGCCCTCGGGCACCACCGGCACGTCGACCGGCTGCTGCCCGGCGTTGTCGGCGATGCGGCCGTCGTCGATGTTGATCGCCACGCGCTCGGGCGTGACCTCGGCGCGGCCGCCGGCCTGGCCGATGCACAGCACCAGCCGCGGCTCGAGTTCGTCCATTGCCTCGGCCAGCGACTCGATGGCCGCGCCGAAGACGCAGGGCATCTGGCGCGCATGCACCAGCGCGCCGGCGTGCGTCCAGCCGTCGAGCGCGCGCACCGCTTCCCATGAAGGATTGATGGCCTCGCCGCCGAAGGGCTCGAAGCCGGTCAGCAGCACGGACGAAGGCGGCGGTTTTTTCGGCGATGGCATGGCGGCGACGCGCGGGACGGGACCGCGAAGGGTACCGCAGGCACGCGCGCCGTGTCCTGCTAGCGCTGCGGCTTGGGCGCCAGGTCGAGCGGGCTGGCCGGCAGGTCGGTGCGCGCCGGTGCCGGCTTCTGCTCGACCTTGCACGCCGGGTCCTGGTAGGGGCCGGCCTGCTTCACCCAGTCGGGGCTGATCGGGTTCTGCGAGCAGACCTGCTTGCCGCTGACCGTGCTGCGGTAGAGATGGAAGCCGCCGCTGGGCTGCGCGAGGACCGGGCCGCCCGCGAACAGCAGGGCCAGGGCGAGCGGAAGAAGCTTGGATGTCATGGCAGTGTTCCGTGAGCGTCAGGGGGCGGGCGGCGACACGAGGCTCCTGGCCACCGCGAACACGAGGTTGCGGGCCTGGGCCACGATCGAATCGCGGTAGCCCTCGAAGGTGGCATCGGTGATCTTGCCGTCGCTGCCGGCGCCGAAGTTGGTCATGACGGGCGTGTGGATGTGGCCAGCGGGAATGGCGAGGCCGAAGGTGTCGCGCATCAGGGTGTTGCGGTAGGCGCTGGCGTTGGAGAGGTAGTTTCCGCCGCCGCCGTTGTCGGCGCAATTCGTTTCGAGCGGGCTGGGCGGCGTCAGCTTGTTGAAGGCCTCGTTCGCGGCCTGGTACTCCTGCAGCAAGGCTTTCAGGTCAGTACCCGGCATCTGGAGGCCGGCGAAGTAGTCGGCCAGCGCCTTGTCGGCCACGGCCCTCGCCTTGTCGAGCGCGGCCTTCGCCGCGTCGTAGGCACCGCTCGCGTCGCTCGCGGCCTTGGTGCAGGCCCTCACGTCGTAGCTGTCGCGGCGCACCACGCTCCAGCCGCCGGTCGCGCCGGTCTCGCGGTTGACGACGCCCTCGCCGGTCTTGGCATCGATCATCTGCTGGAACGGCAGGCTCGCCTGGGTGAACTGCGGCGGCGCATCGCGGCGCCAGGGCTTGGCCGCGAAGCCGAGCCAGCGCTCGGGCGGCGAGATGTCGCAGTCGAGCGCGGCCGGGAAGCCGCCGCCGTCGGCGCAGGGCGGATTCAGGTTGTCGTTGCCCGGGAAGTTCGCGAAGTGGTAGCGGCCGTTGTAGTGCTCGAGGTGGAAGGCACCCCCGCCCTGGCTCATGCTGATCGAGGCGTCGACGCGCTTCGGTCCGGGCTTGAACCACGGTCCAAGCGCGTCTTCCTGCATGCCGTCGATGAAGGGGCCGTAGTTGACCGGCAGGATGAAGGTCCGGATCACGGCCGTGCCACCGCCGGGCAGCGCCACGGTGTTGCCGTCGAGGGACAGGATCGTGGCGCCCGAGGGATTGCCGATGCGGATGCTGGGATCCCCGTCCTGGCCGGCGGCGCCGAGCGTGAAGGGATCGAAGCCGCTGACCAGGATCCGCTTGCTGCCCGCCCCTTCGGGGAAATCGATCGAGAGCTGCCCGCGCGAGGCGCGCTCGAACTCTTTCTGCAGCCCGGCGCGCTGCTCGTCCGTCAGCGCGAACTCGGGCTTCCACTGGCGCAGCGCGAGCGTCATCGTCAGCCGCGCCCAATAGAGCATGCGGTCGTCGCTCTTCGGCAGCGTGCCCTGGACCGACCGGCCCTGCACGCGATCGAGCGCCGCCTGCCAGAGCTTTTGCCCCTCGGCATGCAGCAGCGCCACCGCCTCGTCGTAGCTCGAGGCGCCCGCGAGGCCGTCGCTGCAGAGCTTCGCGGCGAACTCGGGGCCGAAACGGTCGAATCCGCTGGCCTGCAGCAGTTGCTGCGAGAAGCTCAGCGCGTCGCTGGCCGAGAGCTTGTTGGGCAGGCGTTGCTCCTCGTAGGAAGCCGCCACGGTGCTGTCCATCGCGCACTTGGCCCGCACGGCCGGTGGCGGCGCGGGCGGCGGCGGTGCCGGTGGAGCGGGCGGCTGCGCGCCCGCGGCGGCGGCCATCGCCGCCAGCACGGCGGGGTCGACGCCCCCACCCCCGCCTCCGCCGCCGCAGCCGGCGACCGCCAGCGCGCAGGCGCCAAGGGTGGCGCCGATCCGCAGGCGCCGCTTCGCTTTCGATCCCTTCATTCGATCTCTCCCTGCCTGTGTCTGACAGCAATGAAAACAAAAAGTGAACCCACTGGCACGACTTCTGCAGCGATCGACCGGAGCCAGCGCCGCCGCCGCCGGGGGCGGGTTGCACCGCTTACGTGTGCGACAACTTGATGAAAACATGATCGATTGACTGCGTCGAACGAGTTTTTGTTAAACAATCCGATAACAAAAGTTCAACGATGCTCGATTCAGGGAGATGCAGAAGATGAACACCCGATTCCTCGAGACCCTGGTCATGCTCGACCGGCTCAAGAGCTTCCGAGAGACGGCGCAGATGCTCTGCGCCACCCAGGCCGCGGTGTCCAAGCGCATCGAGGCGCTGGAGGAAGAGCTCGGCGTGCAGCTGGTCGACCGTTCGCAGCGCTCGCTGCGGCTCACGCGCATCGGCGAGCAGGTGGTGGCGCAGGCCGAGCAGATCCTGGCGCTAGAGAAGCAGCTCAAGCGCTCGGTGCAGCCCGACGCGCCGCCCTCGGGGCGCGTGCGCATCGGCGTGATCGAGACGGTGGTCCACACCTGGCTCACGCCGCTGATCCACCTGCTGAGCGAGCGGCTGCCCGCGGTCGAGCCCGACATCACGGTCGATACGGCGCACAACCTGCGCGAGCAGTTCCGGCAGCGCAAGTTCGACCTGCTGATCCAGAACGACGACGTCTCCGAGCTCGCGCGCAGCGGCGAGTCGGTGCTGCTGCCGCTGTGCAGCTTCCCGATGCGCTGGGTGGCGCGCCCGGCGCTGCTGCCGCACGCGCGCACCCTGCGGCTCGAAGACCTCGAGCGGGTGCCGCTCCTGACCTTCTCGCGCACCTCGGGCCCGCGCGCGCACGTGAAGGCGCTGTTCGCCGGGCGCGCCGCGGAACCGCGCGTGTGCAGCTTTCCGTCGGTGCAGTCGATCATCCAGCTGACCAAGGGCGGCTTCGGCGTGGCCGCGATCCCGCCGGTGTTCGTGCGCCAGGAACTGGCCGCGGGCGAACTCGAGGTGCGCGACGGCCCCGCGCTGCCGCCGATGGCGATCAGCCTCGCGCATGCCGAAGGCACGGCGCCCGCGGTCCAGGCGGTGGCGCGGCTCACGCGCACCGTGGTGGCCGACTACTGCGAAGAGATCGGGCCGCGCTGGGTTGGCGCGGCCGCCTGCGAGGAAGCGCTGCCCGCCTGAGCGGCGAAGGCAGCGCTCGCCTCAGTCCGCGCGCACCTCGATGCCTTCGGACAGCAGCCGCTCGCGGATGCGGCGCGCGAAGGCCAGCGCATGCGCGCCGTCGCCATGCAGGCAGACGGTCTGCGCATTGACGGGCACGATGCTGCCGTCGATCGCCTTCACGTGGCGCTCGCGCACGAAGGCCAGGGTCTGGGCGATGGCCTGCGCGTCGTCCTCGATCAGCGCGCCGGGCTGGCTGCGCGGCACCAGGCTGCCGTCGGGCATGTAGCCGCGGTCGGCGAACACTTCCTCCACCGGCACGAGGCCGGCGCGGCGCGCGGCGTCGATCATGCCGCTGCCCGCGAGGCCGAAGAACTTCAACGCGGGATCGAAGCGGCGCACGGCCTCGCACAGCGCATCGGCGAGTTCGGGCTCCTTCACCGCCTGGTTGTAGAGCTGGCCGTGCGCCTTCACGTGCGCGAGCCGGCCGCCCTCGGCCTTGACGATGGCCGCGAGCGCGCCGACCTGGTAGAGCACGTTGGAGACGATCTCGTCGGGCGGCAGGTGCATGGTGCTGCGGCCGAAGTTCTCGCGGTCGGGAAAGCTGGGATGCGCCCCGATCGAGACACCCTGCGCGACGGCCCAGCGCACGCACTGGTGCATGGTCTTCGCGTCGCCCGCATGCCAGCCGCAGGCGATGTTGGCCGAGCTCACGAGCCCGAGCAGCGCTTCGTCGCTGCCGGCGCCTTCGCCGAGGTCCGCGTTGAGGTCGATGTGCATTGGGAGGACTCCTGGAGCGATGCGGCGGATGGAAAGACCGCAGTCTATGCCGGGGTCGGCCAGCCCGCCGCCGCGAGGCCTTGCGCCACCTGCGCGACGTAGCGCTGCTGCGCGGCCCAGGCCTCGAGCGCGGTGGCGGCATCGACCGGCACCAGCCGCAGGCTGCCGTCGAGCGGCGCCTGCGCGAGCTTCCAGAGGTCGGCGCGGATCACCACGCCGATGCGCGGATAGCCGCCAGTGGTCTGGGCGTCGCCCATCAGGATGATCGGCTGGCCCGAGGGCGGCACCTGGATCGTGCCGGGGATCACGCCCGAGGACAGCATGTCGGTGGCACGCTTGCGCCGCAGCTCGGCGCCGTTGGCGCTCGCGAGCCGGCTGCCCATGCGGTTGCTCTGCGGCGTGATGCGCCAGCGCTCGCTCCAGAGCTGATCGCGCGAGGCGACGGTGAATTGTTCGAACTCGGGGCCAGGCAGCACGCGCAGGGCGATGGCGCCATCGGCCGCGGCATCGCGTTCCCACTCGGGACCGCGCACCCCGAAGGCGCGCCGCGCGCGCTGCGCCTCGGCCAGCGCCGACTCGCCCAATGGCAGCCGGTCGCCCTTGCGCAGCGCGCGGCCTTCGTGGCCGCCGAAACCGGCCTTGAGATCGGTGCTGCGCGAGCCGAGCACCGGCGGCACGTCGATGCCGCCCGCCACCGCGAGCCAGCTGCGCAGGCCGGCCTTGCCGCCGCCCGCGTTGGCGCTCGCGTTTGCGCCAGCGAGCCGCAGCGTCTGTCCGGCCGCGACCGGCACGCTCCAGCACGGCCACAGCGGCTGGCCGTCGAGCGTGGCGCCGAAGTCGTCGCCCACCAGCGCGATGCGCGTGTCGGTCTCGAAGCGCAGCACGCTGCCGCCCAGGGTCAGCTCGAGCCCGGCCGCGCCGGTGGCGTTGCCCACCAGCCGGTTGGCGATGGACAGCGCCAGCGTGTCGAGCGCGCCGCCCGGGCAGATGCCGAGCTGGCGATGGCCGTGGCGCCCGAGGTCCTGCACCGACGCCAGCGGGCCGGGCTTCTCGATCAGGAGCGTCATGGCTGCAGGCTTTCGACAACGAAGCGCACGCAGTCGCCGGGCCGCAGCAGGGTCGGCGATGCGGCCAGCGGATCGAAGAGCGCGACCTCGGTGCGCCCGATCAGATGCCAGCCGCCCGGCGAGCGCAGCGGATAGATCCCGGTCTGCTCGCCGCCGATGCCGACCGAACCCGCGGGCACGGCCGTGCGCGGCACGGCGCGGCGCGGCGTCGCGAGTGCAGTGGGAAGTCCGCCGAGAAAAGCGAAGCCCGGCAGGAAGCCCAGCAGGTAGACCACGTACTCGGCCGCGGCATGGCGGCGCACCACCTCGGCGGCCGACAAACCGGTGTGGGCCGCCACGTCCGCGAGGTCCGGGCCGTGCTCGCCGCCGTAGGCGACGGGAATCTCGATGTCGCGGCCCTCGATGCCGCCGGCCTCGAGCCGCGGCCAGGCCTCGAGCACGCGCGCGCTCAGCGCCTCGAGGTCGACCGACGTCGGATCGAAGGTCAGCGTGAGGTTGTTCATGCCCGGCAGCACCTCGCCGACGCCGCTCCAGCGGCCGGCCTCGCGCGCCAGCGCCCAGATCTTCTGCTGCTGCGCGAGCGTGGCGGGACCGGGCAGGTCGCACAGCAGCGCCGCGTCGCCCAGCAGGTGCAGACGGGGCGCCGGGGCGCCGCTCATCGGCGGCGCCTACTCTCTGCCGAGGCTTCGGACCTTGGCCGCGAGCTGCTGTTCGACGTTGGGCGAGACGAACTTGTGCACCTCGCCGCCGAGCATCGCGATCTCGCGCACGAAGGTGCTGGAAATGAACTGGTACTTGTCGCTGGGCGTGAGGAACACGGTCTCGACGTCGGGCATCAGCGAGCGGTTCATGCCCGCGAGCTGGAACTCGTAGTCGAAGTCGGTGACGGCGCGCAGGCCACGCACCATGGCCTTGCCGCCGCGCGCCACGACGAAGTCGCGCAGCAGGCCCGAGAAGCTCTCGACCGAGACCTGGTCGCTGTAGGGCTTGACGGCTTCGCGCGCCATCTCGATGCGTTCCTGCAGCGTGAAGAGCGCCTTCTTGTGGTGACCGGCCGCCACGGCGACGATCACCTTCGAGAACAGTTGGGTCGCACGCCGCACCACGTCCTCGTGCCCGAGGGTGATGGGGTCGAAAGTGCCGGGATAAACCGCGATCACGTTGCTGGCCATGGTTGCTACCTCCTCATGCAGCCGATGCGGCTTGGGTCGGCGGATTATGCAGTGCCGTGTGCGGCATGCATCAAAAGGTGTGCATGCACCGCGCCGGCCTTCAAGTGACGGAACACGACGAGGCCGAGCGCGGCCGCTTCCTCGTCGCTCCAGCGGCGCGGTGCCTCGAGATAGATGGCACCGCCCGCGCGTACCGCGCGCGCGGCGGCGCGCAGTGCGGGTTCGTAGAGCGTGGTGCTGTCGAAGGGCGGGTCGAGGAAGACCACGTCGAAGCTCGCGGCCGGCGCGCGCTCGAGCGCCGTGACGCCGTTGCCGCGCTCCACGCGCACCGCCTCGGCGGAGAGCTTGGTCTTGGCGGCCTGGATCTGCGCGACCAGCGCGGCGTCCTGTTCGCACAGCAGCACGCCGGCCGCGCCGCGCGACGCGGCCTCGAGGCCGAGCGCGCCGGTGCCCGCGAAGGCATCGAGGCACTGCCAGCCCGGCAACTCGCCGCCACCGGCGCCGGCCAGGCTCGCGAGCCAGTTGAACAGCGTCACGCGCACGCGGTCGGGCGTGGGCCGCAGGCCGGGCTTGTCGGCGACGGCGAGGCGGGTGCGTTTCCACTGGCCGCCGATGATGCGCACCTCGTGCGCGCGCGCCGGACGCGCGGGGGAAGAAGTCGTTGGGGTGCGCGAGGGCGCGGCGGCGGGCTTGCGGGGCATGCGGCGAGCTTAACGCGCTCGCCGGGGCTCAGAAGCCCGCGACGGCGCGCCGCGCGAGCAGCGCCGCCAGCACCAGCATCGTGCCGCCGATCAGCGCGTCGAGCATCTGCCAGGCGCGCGGCCGCGCGAACACCGGTGCCAGGAGCCGCGCGCCATAGCCGAGGGCCGAGAACCACAGCGCGCTCGCGAGCGCCGAGCCGGCCACGAACCATCCCTTGAGCGAGCCCGCGTACTGCGCGCCGGTGCTGCCTACGAGCAGCACGGTGTCGAGGTAGACGTGCGGATTCAGCAGCGTGAAGCCCGCGGCCTGGGCCAGCACCGCGGTGCGCGACAGCGAACCGCCCTGCGTGACCGTGCGCAGCGCACCGGCCGCGCGCGAGCGCCACAGCGCGCGCAGCCCGTAGCCGGCGAGGAACAGCGCGCCGAAGCCGGCGAGCGCGGTGGCCAGCATCGGCCGGCCCTGCAGCGCCTGCGCCATGCCGGCCACGCCGGCCGAGATCAGCACCGCGTCGCTCACGGCGCAGAACAGCACGACCGCGCTCACGTGCTCGCGGCGCAAGCCCTGGCGCAGCACGTAGGCGTTCTGCGCGCCGATGGCGACGATGAGCACCAGGCTCATGAGGAGCCCGTTGAGGAAGGCGGTGGTGACGAGTTCGGCAGACATGGTGCGAGCTTGCCGCCGTCTCGGAATTAACTCAAACTAAACTTCCTTAAGCCAATTCAGTTTTGCTTCATTTCCATGCTCGACTACGCCGCCCTCAACGCCCTGGCCACCGTGGTGCGCGAAGGCAGCTTCGAGCGCGCGGCCCGCGCGCTCAACGTCACGCCCTCGGCGGTGTCGCAGCGCGTGAAGCTGCTCGAGGAACGCATCGGCGGCGCGCTGCTGGTGCGCGGCCAGCCCTGCGTGGCGACCGAGGCCGGGCTGCAGCTGTGCCGGCATGTCGAGCGCGTGGGCATGCTCGAGCACGAGCTGCGCGATGCGCTGCCGGTGCTGGGCGCCGGCGAGGCCGGCGAACGGGTCACGGTGCGGGTGGCGGTCAATGCCGACAGCCTCGCGACCTGGTTCATCGCCGCGGCGGCCGCCTTCTCGCAGCAGCACGGCGCGCTGCTCGACCTCACGGTCGACGACCAGGACCACACGGCCGAGCGCCTGCGCAGCGGCGCGGTGCTGGCGGCGGTCACCGCGCTCGCGCAGCCGGTGGCCGGCTGCAACAGCGAGGCGCTGGGCACCATGCACTACGTGGCGGCCGCCAGCCCGGCCTTCGTGCAGTCGCATTTCGCCACGGGCGTGGGCGCGCGCACGCTGGCGCGGGCGCCGAGCCTGGTGTTCGACCGCAAGGACGCACTGCAGGCGCGCTGGGTGCGGCGCATCTGCCATCGCGAGGTCGAGACGCCGCGCCACTGGCTGCCCTCGCCGCAGGCCTTCGTCGAGGCCGCGCGCGCGGGCATGGGCTGGGGCATGCATCCGCTGAGCATGGTGGCGCAGGCCTTGCGCGACGGCTCGCTGGTCGAGCTGGTGCCGGGCTCGCGGCTGCCGGTGCCGCTGTACTGGCAGCAGGCGCGCGCGGCGCCGCGGCTGCTCGCACGGCTCGGCGATTGCGTGCGCGCTGCCTCGCGCACGGGGCCGCACGCGCTGGCCTGAGGAGGCCTACTTGCCCTGCGGCCTGGCCTGCGGGTCGCTGCCCACCACCACCGTCACCATGCGGTCGGGCTGCAGCTTGCGTGCGAACGCGGCCTTGATGTCGGCGGCGGTCACGGCATTCATGCGCGCGGTCCAGGTGTCGAGGTAATCGAGCGGCAGGTCGTTCCAGGCGATGTTGGCGACGTTGCCGATCAGCTTGCGGTTGCTGTCGAGCAGGAGCGGGAAGCCGCCGATCAGGTTGTCCTTCGCGGCCTTGAGCTCGTTCTGCGTGGGCCCCTCGGCGACGAACTTCGCGAGCACCTCGCGCGCCACCTTCACCGCCTCGGCCGCCTGGTCGGGCCGGGTCTGGAAGCCGACGCGGAACGCGCCCGCGTCGAGCCCCGGCGCGAAGCCGCTGTAGACGCTGTAGGTCAGGCCGCGCTTCTCGCGCACCTCGTCGGTCAGGCGCGAGACGAAGCCGCCGCCGCCGAGGATGTAGTTGCCGAGGTTGAGCGCGAAGTGGTCGGGGTCCTTGCGCGGATAGCCGGGCTGGCCGATGTAGACATGGGTCTGCGCCGACTCGAAGGGAATGCGCAGCTCCTTCGACGCGGCCAGCGCCGGCACCGGTGCGATCGCGGGCAGCGGCGTGCAGGCCTCGGGGCCGGGCAGCCGCGACAGCATCGCGTTGGCGATGCCTTCGGCCTGCGCGCGCGTCACCGCGCCCACGATGCTGAGCTTGGCGCGGCACGGCACGATCAGTTGCTGGTAGCGCTGGCGCATGGCCGCGGTGTCGATGCGCGCGAGCGTGGCCTCGGTGGTCTGCTGGCCATAGGGATGGCCGCCGTAGACCGCGGTCGCGAAAGCGCGCGCCGCGACCGTCGCGGGCTTGGTGTTGCCCTCGCGGATCGAGGCGGAAAGGCGCTCGCGTTCGCGCTGCCAGATGTCGTCGGGGAAGGTGGGTTCGCCGATCACGCGCGCGGCCAGCGCCACCGCCTTGTCGAGCAGCTGGGGGTCGGCGAGGCTGCGCAAGGTGTAGCTGGTGCGGTCGTTGCTGGCGCTGACGTCGAACTCGGCGCCCAGATCGGCCCAGGCCTCGCCCAGCGCGTTCTGGTCGAGCGCGGGCTCGCCGTTGCGGCCGGCGCGCACGCCCTTCTCGACCATGGTCGAGCTCACGCTCGCGAGGCCGGCCTGGTCGGCGGGATCGCGCCGGCTGCCGGCATCGAAGTCGACCTCGACGTCGACGATCGGCAGCGCCTGCGAGGACACCAGGTAGATCTTGGCGCCGTTGGCGAGCGTCCAGTGTTCGATCGGCAGCGCGGCCTGCGCGGCCAGGCCGGCGAAGCCGAGCATGGCCAGCACGCCGGTACGCAGCAGGCGGCCGGCGGCGGCCGGCTTGGAAAGGAAGAGGGACATGGGGATCGAACCTTCGAGCGATGCGGCGGCGTTCAACGCAGTTCTCCCGCGGGAGCGGCGAAGCCGCGGGCACGGGGCCGCGCATCGGGCGGCAGCGGAACCAGGGTGGCCACGGTGAGCTGGTCGTCGCCGAAGTACCTGGCGGCCACCGCCTGCACCTGCGCGGCGGTCACGGCCTGCAGCTTCGCGATCATGCGCGGGTCGGCATCGAGCGGCAGGCCCTGCACCCAGTTGCTGCCGAGTTCGCGCGCCTGCGCCATCACCGAATCGCGCTTGTAGGTCTCGCTCGCCACCCACTGCGTCTTGACGCGCGCGAGCTCGGCCTCGCCCACGCCTTCCCTGGCGATGCGCGCGACCTGCGCGCGCAGCGCGGCCTCGACCTGCGCGGCGGTCTTGCCGGCCGCGGGCACGCCCGCCAGGCCGAACAGCTGCGGGCCGCGCCCGATCAGCCCCGAATAGGCACCGGCCGAATCGGCCACGCGCTCGGGTCCCTGCGTGAGCGCGCGGTCGAGCCGCGCGCCGGTGTAGCCGTCGAGCACGGCCGACAGCACCTCGAGCGCCCAGGCGTCGCTCTCGGCATCGATGCTCTCGAGCTGCGGGATGCGGAAGGCCAGCGAGACGTAGGCCTGCTCGGCCGGCGCCTTGAACTCGATGCGGCGGATGCCGCGCTGCGGCGGCTCGATGCGCGGCTTGCGCACCGGCACCGCGCGCGCGGGAATGCCGCCGTAGTACTTCTCGGCCAGCGCGCGCACCTTGTCGACGTCGACATCGCCGGCGATCACGATCGCGGCATTGGCGGGCACGTACCAGCGGCGGTGGAACTCGCGCACGTCCTCGGGCGTCATCGCGTCGAGGTCGCTCATCCAGCCCACCACCGGCCGGTGATAGGGCGAGGCGGTGAAGACGGCCGCGCTCTGCTGCTCGCCGAGCAGGGCGCGCGGCTGGTCCTCGGTGCGCATGCGGCGCTCTTCCTTGACCACCTCGATCTCGCGCTTGAACTCGTCGTCGGGCCACTGGTTGTTGGCGAAGCGGTCGGATTCGAGCTTCATCACCTGCTCGAGGCTGCCGACCGGGATCTGCTGGTAGTAACCGGTGTAGTCGCGCGTGGTGAAGGCGTTCTCCTGCCCTCCCAGCGCCGCCACGCGGCGCGAGAACTCGCCGGGCTTGATCGACTTCGTGCCCTTGAACATCATGTGCTCGAGCGCATGGGCCACGCCCGAGGTGCCGTCGACCTCGTCGATCGAGCCCACGCGCACCCAGACCATCTGCACCGCGGTCGGCGAGCGCCGGTCGGGCTGCACGATCAGGGTCATGCCGTTGGAGAGGGTGAACTGCTGGGGACCGGGAGCCGAAGCGGTGGCGGCGGTGGCTGGGGGCGATGGCTGTTGCGCCTGCGCGGGCAGGCCCCAGGGCGCCACGAACGCCAGGGCCAGCACCGCACCAGACGCAGCGCGGCGTGGCGAGGGGTGTTTCATAGAATGGCTCCGATTCTAAAAAGCGCCCGATGTTCAGTTTCTTCAAGAAAAAACCACCCGCGGAAACGCCCGAAGCACCGGCCCCGCAGGCGCCAGCGACCCCGCCGGCCGAACCTGCCCCCGCCGCGGAGAGCGCGCCCTCGCGCTCGGTGTTCTCGCCCTCGAGCTGGTTCGGCGCGAAACCGGCGGCGAAGGAAACGCCGCCTCCCGCACCGGTGGAACCGCCCGCCGCACCGCCGGCGCCGGTGGCCGCGCCTCCGGTGCAACCCGTGGCGCCGGCCCCCTCCCCGGCCCCCGTCGCGGCACCGCCCGCCGTCGACCTCCCGATCCTCGCGCCGGCCCCCGCGCCCGTGCCCGCACCGGTGCTCGAGATCGCCCCCCGCCCGCGCCCGAGCGCCGAGGCTGGCTCGACAAGCTCAAGACCGGCCTGCGCAAGACCGGCACCGGCATCCAGGCGGTGTTCGTCAATGCCCAGATCGACGACGCGCTCTACGAAGAACTCGAGTCGGCGCTGCTGATGGCCGATGCCGGCGTGAAGGCGACCGAATACCTGCTCGACGACCTGCGCCGCCGCGTGAAGAGCCAGATGGCCACCGACGCGTCGCAGGTCAAGCGGCTGCTGGCCGAGGCCATCGCCGACCTGCTGCGCCCGCTCGAGAAGCCGCTGGAGATCGGCCGCCACACGCCCACCGTGATCATGGTCGCGGGCGTGAACGGCGCGGGCAAGACCACCTCCATCGGCAAGCTCACCAAGCACCTGGCCAACGAAGGCGCCTCGGTGCTGCTGGCCGCGGCCGACACCTTCCGTGCCGCGGCGCGCGAGCAGTTGCTGGTCTGGGCCGACCGCAACACGGTGGAGATCGTGAGCCAGGAAGGTGGCGACCCTTCCGCCGTGAGCTTCGACGCGGTCAACGCCGGCAAGGCGCGCGGCAAGGACGTGGTGCTGGTCGACACCGCCGGGCGGCTGCCGACGCAGCTGCACCTGATGGACGAGCTCAAGAAGATCAAGCGCGTGGTCACCAAGGCCGACGCCACCGCGCCGCATGAAGTGCTGCTGGTGATCGACGGCAACACCGGCCAGAACGCGCTGGCGCAGGTCAAGGCCTTCGACGAGACGCTGGGCCTGACCGGGCTGGTCGTGACCAAGCTCGACGGCACGGCCAAGGGCGGCGTGCTGTGCGCGATCGCGCGCGAGCGGCCGATCCCGGTCTACTTCATCGGCGTGGGCGAGAAGCTCGAGGACCTCGAGACCTTCGACGCGCGCGAGTTCGCGCAGGCGCTGCTGGGCAACTGAAGGCCCGCCGCTTCAGCCGGCGCGCACCGCCTCGCTCATCGCCTCGAGCAACCGGTCGGCCACCACCGGCTTGAACAGCACCGGCACGCGCGACTCGCGCACGCGCTGCAGCCGGTCGGGCGAGGTCTCGCCGGTGATCAGCAGCAGCGGCGTGGCACGCCCGCCGTTGCGGCTCAGGCGCAATCCCACGTCGAGGCCGTCGACGCCATCGGCCAGCCGGTAGTCGCACAGCAGCAGCTCGAAGGGACGGCCCTCGCCGCGCGCCTGTGCCAGCGCCCGCGCGGCCGCCGCCTCGTCGTCCACGGCCCGCGCCTCGACCGCGTGCGAGCGCAGCAGGCCGGTCATGGCCTCGCGGATCTCCTGCTCGTCGTCGAGCAGCAGCACGCGCGCGGGCAGCCGCGCCGCGCCGCGGTGGCGCTGCTCCCCGGCATCGGTCGCCGCGGCTTGCGGCGAGAAGGGCCCGGCCAATGCGCCGGCCTGCGCGTTCGCGGCCTGCACCACCAGCCGGAAGTGCGTGCCGCGGCCCAGGCGCGAATGCATCTGCACCGGATGGCCGAGCAGGCGCGAGAGACGCTGCACGATCGACAGCCCGATGCCCAGCCCGCGCGAGCGGTCGCGGCCCGGGTTGTCGACCTGGTAGAACTCCTCGAAGATCCGGCCCGACTGCTCCGGCGCGATGCCGATGCCGGTGTCGCGCACCTCGATCCACACCGTCTCGCCGCGGTCGCGCGCGATCACCGTCACGCCGCCGCTGGCGGTGTACTTGAGCGCGTTGTCCATCAGGTTCGACAGCATGCGGTGCAGCAACTGCGGATCGCTGCGCACCCACAGGCCGCTGGCGCGCACGCGCAGCTGCAGCGACTTCTGCTCGGCGCGCGCTGAGAAAGTGTGGTTGAGCGGCAGGAACAGCGCGTCGAGCTGCACCGCCTGCACCTCGGGCACGACCACGCCGGCATCGAGCCGCGACACGTCGAGCATGGTGTCGAGCGAGGCGCCGAGCGCATTCACCGCGCGCATCAGCCGCTCGGCGTTGCGGCCCTCGGGACGGTTGCGCAGTTCGTTCTCGAGCGCCGCGCCGAACAGCGCGATCGCATGCAGCGGCTGGCGCAGGTCGTGGCTGGCGGTGCCGAGGAAGCGGGTCTTCTCGAGGCTGGCCCGCTCGGTGGCCGCGATCTGCTCGCCCAGGCGCGCGGCCAGTGCCTCGTTCTCGAAGCGCAGCATCAGCGAATCGGTCAGGAGCCGGTGCTGGCGAATGCCCGCGTGCAGGGTCAGCATCAGGTAGGCCGCGCCGGCCGCGGCCAGGAACAGGTGCAGACCGTCGCCCTGCCAGGCCAGCGCGGTGATCATGCCCAGCGACATCGGCAGCGTGTAGCCGAACAGCGCGGGCTTCAGCGGCCACAGCGACTGCGAGGCGCGCGCACAGCTGCCGACGATGACCGCCATCAGCAGCGAGGTCATCGGCAGGTTGCCGGCCGGCACGACCAGCCAGGGCACGACGGCCGTGACCATGCTGACCAGCGTGACCAGGCGCGAGATCTTGCGCGCCCAGTACGGGCTCTCGACGGCCGGCCGCGCCGGGTACCAGCGCGGCGTGAAGAACACGTAGACGTCGGCCAGCACCATGCCGGCCATCCAGAACAGCAGCCGCGGGTCGTGCAGCTGCGCATAGAGGATGGCGCCGAACACCGCCACGAAGCACAGGTGGGTCAGCGTCGAGGCGCTGTAGGTGTCGTAGACCGAGGCGACGTGTTCGCGCAGCACGCGCTGGCCGAGAACGACGTCGGCGGCCGGGTCGTTCAGCACCGCGCGCCGTTCAATGCAGGGTGCTGATCAACTGGGCCCGCGAGCGCATGCCGAACAGCAGCAGGATGGTCGACACGTGATTCTTCACCGTGCCTTCGCTCAGGTTGGCGAGCTGGGCGATCTCCTTGTTGGCCTTGCCTTCGAGCACCCACTGCAGCACCTGCATCTGGCGCGGCGTGAGTTCCTGCCAGGCGCTGGCATGGGCGAACTCGGCATAGCCCGTGAGCGCCTTCGGCACGGCCGGCGGCGGCGACTGGGCGGCATCGGGGTCGAGCAGGCCGCAGGCGCGGATGAAGCTCACCACTTCCTTCAGGTCGGCCGACTTGGGCAGGAAGGCGCTCGCGCCCAGCGCCAGCACGCCCTGCGCCAGGGTGCTGTTGCCGGTGCCCGAGAGCACCACGATGCGGGCCTCGGGATAGCGCAGGCGGAACTCGGCCAGGCCGCTCAGGCCATGGGTGTCGGGCAGCGCGAGGTCGAGCAGCACCAGGCCGATGGCGTCCTGGTGCGCCTCGTAGAGCTTGAGCGCGTCGGCGACGTTGCCGGCCTCGTAGACCTCGATCGCGGCGCCCGAGGAGGTCGCCTGGGCCTGGACCAGCGCGCAGACGCCGAGTCGCAGCAGGTCGTGGTCGTCGACCACCAGGATCGCGGTACGGCCGCGCGGCGCGATGCCGGCCTGCGCCGCCGAGGACGGGGGAGTGGAGGAGGAAGAGGGATCGAGCGGAGCCACGCGCCGCATCTTAGCGATGCCCCCAGGGGGCGACAGTGCCGGAAGTCATGCTGGTCCCAGCGGCGGCCGCTCGATGTAATGCTATTGTTTGTATAGCACTTGCCAGCGAGGCCGGCGCGGGGCACCATCGGCGGATTCCATCGCGGGCCGCGACGAACGGCCCGCACGAGCCACGGAGACACGCCATGCCGCACACCGCCACCGCCCACGCGCCCGAGGCCGCCAGCGACCGCAAGGTCGATCGCCTGCTGGCCCACTACGAACAGAGCCACCGGCACCCGACCAACGAACTGATCCACTTCGTGGCGATCCCCGCGATCATGGTCAGCCTGGTCGGGCTGATCTTCGCGATCCATCCCTGGGCTGCCTATGCCTTCCTGCTGGCCAGCCTCGTCTACTACCTGACGCTGCGCTCGCCGGTCTTCCTGCTCGCGATGGGCCTCCAGACCGCCATCCTGCTGGCGCTGGTCCATGCCATGGGCAGCCTTGTGTTGCCGATTTCCGCCGCCATCTTCGTGGTGGCGTGGATCTTCCAGTTCATCGGCCACAAGATCGAGGGACGGAAACCTTCGTTCTTCGAAGACATCCAATACCTCTGGGTCGGGCCGCTGTTCGTGGTGTCCAAGCTGCTGCTGAAGCTGGGCATCCGCTGGTAAGTACCCGCTTACGGGGCTTTGCCGGCCGCAAGTCGGACAAGACCGCGGTCCTTCGGGGCCGCCGGCCGACAGTCCCTGCCTATCGGCCCGATAGAGACTTTAGGGGAACCCTTGCCTTAGCACTCCCTCTAACCGAGTGCTAATATGGCCAATACGAAGGAGTTTCCCCTGATGACATCCCTGTCTGGAGCCTCTGCCAACCAGCTCGCCGTCGCCAACCCCTGGTCGATGGTGCCCCCGCTGGGTAACCTGGATGCTTATATTTCGGCCGCCAACCGACTGCCGCTGCTCACCCTCGAGGAAGAGCAGGGCTTCGCCCGCCGTTTGCGCGACCACAACGACCTCGAAGCGGCCGGTGCGCTGATCCTCTCGCACCTGCGCCTCGTGGTGTCCATCTCCCGCCAGTACCTGGGCTACGGGCTGCCGCACGGCGACCTGATCCAGGAGGGCAACGTCGGCCTGATGAAGGCCGTGAAGCGTTTCGACCCCGACCAGGGCGTGCGGCTGGTGAGCTACGCCATGCACTGGATCAAGGCCGAGATCCACGAGTACATCCTGAAGAACTGGCGCATGGTCAAGGTCGCGACGACCAAGGCCCAGCGCAAGCTGTTCTTCAACCTGCGCTCGATGAAGCAGGGCTTCAAGGCCGACTCGGCCGCGGCCGACACCGGCACGCACCGCGAAACGCTGAGCGCCGACGAGGTGACGCAGATGGCCGCGCGCCTGAACGTGAAGCCCGAGGAAGTGCTCGAGATGGAAACCCGGCTCTCGGGCGGCGACGTGCTGCTCGACCCGAGCCCGAACGACGACGGCGAGGAAGCCTTCGGCCCGATCGCCTACCTGGCCGACGCGACGCAGGAACCGACCGCGCTGCTCGAATCGCAGCAGCGCGACCGCCTGTCGAGCGACGGCATCGCGACCGCGCTCGAGGCCCTCGACGCACGCAGCCGTCGCATCGTGGAAGAGCGCTGGCTCAAGGTCAACGACGACGGCTCGGGCGGCATGACGCTGCACGACCTGGCCGCGGTCTATGGCGTGAGCGCCGAGCGCATTCGCCAGATCGAAGTGGCCGCGATGAAGAAGATGAAGAAGGCGCTGGCCGACTACGCCTGATCGGCTTCTTCCGCCCCTTCGAACGAGCCCGGCCCCGCGCCGGGCTTTTTCTTGGGGCATTCAGCCCGAGGTCTTGGCGAGGGTGCGCAGCGCGCGCTTGGCGATGTAGCGCGTCTCGGCCATGTTCGATTCCTTCACCCAGCGCGCGCACACGCCGTCGACCCACTCCGCCTGCGTCTTGCTCGCGTCATTGAGCCAGTTGGCGACCGAGTTCTGCACGTAGCGGCTGCCGTCGGCGCGCAGCGGCTCCAGCAGCGGCAGCGCGCGCCAGGGCTCGGCCTTCAGCGCCTCGATCTGCGCGCACCACACGCCGCGCGGACGCGTGAGTTCGCTCGCGAAGCGGCGGATGTTGGGATCGTCGTCGCGCACCCACGGCTGCAGCAGCGCGAGCGCCTCGTCGAGCGAGCCGACGACCGCGTCGCGCACCGCCATCCAGGCGATCTCGCGCACGCCGAAGTGCGGATCGGCCGCGAAGCGCCGCACCGCCTCGAGCTGGCCGGCCAGCGGCAGTTGCGACAGCGTGACCCACTGCGCCGCCCAGCAGCGCGCGACGTCGCTGGCATGGGTGGCGAGCCGGTGCGCAACGGCGTCGCGTTCGTCGTGCAGCGCGGCGAGGTCGTACAGCGCCCGCGCGATGTGGCCATGCCGCTGCATCGGCTTGAAGGCACTCAGCATCGCGAGCGTGTCGACCAGCCGCTCGCTCGCCGCGTCGAGGCCGATGTGGCCCGCCACGCTGCGCGCCAGCTGCGGCAGTTCGAGCGCGAGGAATTCGTTGAGGTTGACGGTCTCGATCAGCCCGTCGTTGAGGGCGCGCAGCACCTCGGGCGGAATCAGCGCGATGCGGAACGCGCCCTTGCGCGCCTTCAGGTGCGCGACCGCCGCGATGGCCGCGGCGAGGCTCTCGGCCTCCGTGCCGCTCGCCATGGCCTCAGGCCGCCAGCAGGGTCTTGATGTCGGCCACCATCGGCGGCACGCCGGCGCCGTAGCGCGCGTACAGCCGCAACCGGCCCTGCGGGTCGTAGACGAAGCTCGCGGCCGAGTGGTCCATCGAATAGCTGGTGGGCGTCTTGCCGTCCACCTTCTTGTAATAGACCTTGAAGTCCTTGGCGGTGGCGACGAGCTCGTCGGCGGTCGGGATCAGCGCGACGAAGCTGGGGTCGAAGGCGCCCATGTAGGCCTTCATCACCTCGGGCGTGTCGCGCGCCGGATCGACCGTGACGAACACCACCTGCAGCTTGTCGCCGTCGGCACCGAGCTGCTGCTTGACCTGCGCCATCTCGGTCATGGTGGTCGGGCAGACGTCGGGGCACTGCGCGTAGCCGAAGAACAGCACGACCACCTTGCCCTTGAAGTCGGCCATGGTGCGCTGCTTGCCGTCGGCGTCCTTCAGCGAGAAGTCGCGCGCGTAGTCGGCGCCCGTGATGTCGACCGCATTGAAGCTCTGCTTGGGTTCGCTGCAGCCCGCGAGGCCCAGCCCCACGGTGGCGGACACGGCCGTCCAGCCCGCGCCGGCGGCGATCAACTTCAGGGCATTGCGCTTGTTCATGGGGTCAGCGGAGGTAATGGTCGACGAGCAGCGCCGCGAACAGCACGCTCAGGTGGATCAGCGAGAACCGGAAGGTCTTGCGCGCCAGGGCGTCGGAGTAGTTGCGCCACAGCGCGAAGGCGTAGCCGGTGAAGCCCACGCTCACGGCCACGGCCACCACGAGGTAGAGCCAGCCGCTCATGCCGTAGGCGAAGGGCATCAGGCAGGCCGCGAACAGGATGAAGGTGTAGAGCAGCACCTGCAGCCGCGTGAACTCGTTGCCGTGCGTGACCGGCAGCATCGGCAGGCCGGCCTTGCGGTAGTCCTCGACGCGGTAGAGCGCCAGCGCCCAGAAGTGCGGCGGCGTCCACAGGAAGATGATGAGGAACAGGATCAGCGCCTCGGGTCCGACCTCGCCCGTCATCGCGGCCCAGCCCAGCACCGGCGGCATCGCGCCCGAGGCGCCGCCGATCACGATGTTCTGCGGCGTCAGCGGCTTGAGGATCACGGTGTAGATCACCGCATAGCCGACGAAGGTGGCGAAGGTCAGCCACATGGTGAGAGGGTTGACGGTGAACCACAGCAGCACCGAACCGGCCGTGCACAGCGCCGCCGAGAACAGCAGCGCCTGGCGGTCGCTGAGCTCGCCGCGCGCGGTCGGGCGCCAGGCGGTGCGCTTCATCTTGGCGTCGATGCCCTTCTCGACCAGGCAGTTGAACGCGGCCGCCGCGCCCGCCACCAGCCAGATGCCGATGCAGGCCAGCACGGCGCGCTGCACGTCGAGCCACGAAGGCGCGCCGGGCACGGCGAGCACCATGCCGATCAGCGCGCAGAAGACGATCAGCTGCACCACGCGCGGCTTGGTGAGCGCATAGAACTGCCGCAGCACGCTCGCGCCATGCGCCTGCTGCAGGGGAATCGGGGTGCTCATCGGGGGACCTCCGCGCCGCGCAGGGGGGCGCCAGGTGGAACGGCGGGCTTCGCGCGCGACAGGCGGGCGCCGGCCGCCTGCTCGCGCCGGCTCTCGCACAGCGCCCAGACCAGCACCACCGCGAGCGCCGCGGCGCCGCCCGTGTGCAGCAGGGCGGCCGCGAGCGGCCAGCCGAGCAGCACGTTGCCCAGGCCGGTCGCGAGCTGCAGCAGCGCGAGGCCGGCGAGCCAGGCGGCCTGCGGGCGCAGGCTGTCGATGCGGCGCATGCGCCAGGCCAGCAGGCCGAGCGCGACGAACACGAGGTAGGCCATGAGCCGGTGCGCGTAGTGGATCGCGGTGAGCGCCGCGAAATCGAGCGGCACGCCCTCGCCGGTCACGCCGAGGTGGCGCCAGATCTCGAAGCCCTGCGCGAAATTCATCGGCGGCCACCAGCTGTCCTGGCAGGTCGGGAACTGGGTGCAGGCCAGCACCGCGTAGTTGGTGCTGACCCAGCCACCGAGCGCGATCTGCAGCACCAGCAGCACCGAGGTCGCGATCAGGCCGTTGCGCAGCGCCGGCGACACCGGCGTGGGCAGGCGCTGCGCGGCCACCTGGCGGTAGCGCACGGCCTGGATGCACAGCAGCGCGAGCAGCACCACGGCGCCCAGCAGGTGCAGCGTGACGATGGCGGGGAAGAGCTTCCAGGTGACGGTGAGCGCGCCGAAGGCCCCCTGCAGGCAGACCCAGACCAGCGTGGCCGCGGGCCACCAGGCGCTGAGCGCGGCATGGTCGCCCTCGCGCCGCGCCGACGACGGTGCCGCCCTCGCCTGCTGGCGCTGCCGCGCGCGCACCACCCAGGTCGCGACCGCGAGCACGGTGATCAGCGCGCCAACGCCGGTGGCAAGGTAGCGATGGACCATCTCGACCCAGGCCTTGCTGTGCGTGACCGGGCCGGTGGGCTGCGCGGCCTGCGCCATCGCGATCTCGTGGCGCGCGCCGACCGGGCTCGCATTGCCGTAGCAGCCGGGCCAGTCGGGGCAGCCCAGGCCCGAATCGGACAGGCGCGTGAAGGCGCCGAACAGCGTGAGGTCGAAGGTCAGGAACAGCGTAAGCACGGTCAGCGCATGCAGCCGCCGCGCCGGGCCCGCGCCCGCGTTGCGCCGCCACACCCAGACCAGCGGCCCGAGCGCGATCAGCGCGCCGGCCGTCAGCAGCCAGGCGATCGGCGTGAGGTCGTAGAGCGAGCTGGTGTCCATCTTGATTGAAATCGTCGTGCGTCTTCGTCGTCGCGAGCTCAGCGGCCCGGCTCGTCCCACGAGGCGGAGGCGCGCAGCAGGCGGTCGAGGTCGCGCTTGGCGCGGCCCGCGCCCTTGGCATCCATGCGCGCGGGGAAGCGCATCATGAAGTTGCCCATCGGGTCGACCACGAACAGGTGCTCGGCCAGCGTGTGGCCGGTTTCGGGCGTAAGCCACCTGGCGAGCTGCTCGGGCGGCAGGCGCAGCACGGTGGCGCTGCGCAGGCCGTTCTCGAGGCGCTCGGGCACGGGCGCGGCATCGCTGACCAGCCAGACGCGGTCGAGCCGGTCCTTCTCGCGGCCCAGCACCTCGCGCAGCTGGCGCTGCAGGTAGAGCTGCTGCTCGCACAAGGCGTCGCAGGCGGCATCGGCCACCGCCACCAGCAGCCACTGGCCCTTGAGCGTCTGCAGGCTGACCGGCGCGCCCGCGCGGTCGGCGGCGGTCAGCGCCGGCATCTCGTGCTGCGGATCGATCAGTTGGCCATAGACGCTGCGGCCCTCGGGCCGGATCACGTAGTAGGTGAAATACGAGGCGATCACGGGCGCCGCGCACATCAGCATGACGGCGATCATCTTCCAGCGCCCGACGACCGTGCGGCGGCCCTCCGCGCCGTCGAGCGCCTGGGTCGGCGACGGCATCGAGTGCACGGTCAGCCCCAGCGGCTCGTCAGAGGCCTGCATCGCGGCGTGCGCGGCGCGAGCGCCGGAGGGGGGCAATGAATTGGAACCAGACATAGAGGATCACCACGAGGGCCGACAGGCCGAACCACTGGAATGCATAGCCATAGTGTTTCTCCAGGCCCAGCGCGGGCGCCGGCCAATCGCGCTGCAGGCCCTCGGAAGCGGGCCCGGTCTGCTGCAGCGACACGTCGGTGCGCAGCGGCAGTTGCGTTTCGGCACGGAAGCCTTCGAGGTCGAGATTCTGCCGGATGGGCGAAGACCCCTCGCCAGCCGGTGCCGAGGCCGGCGCGGCGGGCTTGCCGAGCTCGAGCAGGTGGCCCGGCGGCGGCTCGATCAGGCCGGTGACGTCGACGAGGCCGGCCGGCGTCTCGACCGCGCCCAGCTGCGTGCGGTCGTTGAAATTGCGCTGGATCCAGCCGCGCTGCACCATCACCGTCTGGTTGCTGCCCTCGAGCGCGAGCGGCGTCAGCACGTAGAAGCCGGGCACGCCGTGCATCTGGCGGTTGTCGAGGTAGACCGATTGCGCCGCGAGCCACAGCCCGCGCAGGTGCACGGGGCGGTGCAGCATCTCGGCGGGACGCTCGAGCGCGAGGAAGTCGGCCTGCTCGAGCGGCGGCTTGAGCTTCTGGGCCTCGATCTCGGCCTGCAGCGCCTCTTTTTGCGCCGCGCGCGAAAGCTGCCAGCGGCCCAGCGAGATGGTCGACGAGACGGTGACCAGCGCGGCGATGGTCATCAGCCAGAAGCGGGCCCAGGTCCAGCCGCGGTCGCTGCGCTGGCGGGAGGAGGCGCGGTCCGGCGCGGGGGCGGGGTCAGGGGATCGGGAGTCACTGGAGCGCGGGTGGCAGGCGGCCGATAATGCGGGTCATGAAATACTTCGTTGCCCTGTTGTTCGTGGGCATCTTCGCGAGCCTGGCTTTCGCGCTCTTCTACATGTTGAAGGACGGTCGCAACGGGCGCGCCAAGAGCGGCGGCATGGCGCGCGCGCTCACCTTTCGGATCGGCCTCTCGGTCTTTTTGTTCCTCTGCATGCTGCTGGCCTGGAAATTCGGCTACATCCAGCCCACCGGGCTCCCTCTCGGCAAGTAGGTGGTGCTCGTTCCACGAGAACCATGAAAAAGGCGCCTGACGGCGCCTTTTTTCTGGAATGCCGCGAGGTGCTTCGCTCAAAGCCAATAGACCAGCATGTAGAGGCCCAGCCACACCACGTCGACGAAGTGCCAGTACCAGGCGGCGCCCTCGAAGCCGAAGTGGCGCTCGGGCGTGAAGTGGCCCTTCTGCAGGCGCAGCGTGATGAACAGCAGCATCAGCATGCCGATGAACACGTGCAGGCCGTGGAAGCCGGTCAGCATGAAGAAGGTCGAGCCGTAGGTGCCCGAGCTGAGCTTGAGGTTCAGTTCGGTGTACAGGTGGTGGTACTCGTAGCCCTGCACGCCCAGGAAGATCACGCCGAGCAGCACGGTGAGCCACATGAAGCGGATGGTCTGCGCGCGATGGCCGGCACGCAGCGCGTGGTGGGCGATGGTCAGCGTCACGCCCGAGCTCAGCAGCAGCGCGGTGTTGATCGTGGGCAGCCAGAACGGGCCGACGGTCTGGAACGGCTCGACGATGCCGGCCGGCGAACCGGTCGCGCCGGCCGCGACGCTGGGCCACACGGCCTTGAAGTCGGGCCACAGCAGCGCGTTGTCCAGGCTGCCGAGGTTCGGCAGCGCGTGGGTACGGGCCCACCACAGCGCGGTGAAGAAGGCGCCGAAGAACATCACCTCGGAGAAGATGAACCAGCTCATGCTCCAGCGGTACGAGAGGTCGATCTTGTGGCCGTACTGGCCGCTCTCGCTCTCGCCGATGGCGGCGCGGAACCACACGAACAGCGTGCCGAGCCAGATCAGCATGCCCAGCAGCAGCGACCACGCACCCCACTGGTGGCCGTTGATCCACTGCCCCGCGCCGAGGATCACGAAGAACAGGCCGATGGCGGACACGACCGGGTAGGCCGAGGGTCCTGGCACGAAGTAGTAAGGCGTGGTGCCGTGGGTGGTTGAACTCATATCAGCTCCTGGCTTTCTTTCTTCTCTCGATTCGATGGGTTCTGGGTGTCGTGGGTTCGTTCGGGTCTCAGGGCGCGACCACGAAGCGCACCACCAGCACGAGGCCGACGATGAACGCGATCACCATCACGAAGGCGACCGCGATGATGTGCAGCGGGTTCAGCTTGGCCAGGTCGTCCTGGTAGGCGCTCTTCTTGCGAATGCCGAAGAACGACCAGGCCACGGCCTTGAGCGTCGCGAGCAGCGAGCCCTTGCGCTGCGTGGCGGGGGTCGGGGTGGGCGGCGAATCGACCATCACGAACGCGGCTCGGCGGCGGTGGCGGGCGCGACGGCGACCGGCGCCGCGGGCGTCTTGCCGCCGACCTCGAAGAAGGTGTACGACAAGGTGATCGTCTTCACGTCCTTCGAGATCTTGGGATCGATCACGAAGGCGACCGGCCACTGCTTCTTCTCGCCCGCGTCGAGCGTGTACTGGTTGAAGCAGAAGCACTCGAGCTTGTTGAAATAGGGCGCGGCCTGCTGCGGCGCGTAGCTCGGGATGGCCTGCGCGGCCATGCGGCGGTTCTGCACGTTCTGGAACTCGTACATCACCGTGTTGAGCTCGCCCGGGTGCACTTCCATCGTGCGCTCGGCCGGCTTGAAGTCCCAGAGGCCGCCGCGCACGTTGGAGTCGAACTCGACCTTGATCGTGCGGGTCATGTCGATCTGCGTGTTGTCGGGCACGCGCACGTTCTTGCCGCCGCTCGCGCCACCCGGCACCTCGAGCTCGGAGAGCGCGAGGATGTTGATGCCGGTCATCTCGCAGATGGCGCGGTACAGCGGCACCAGCGCGTAGCCGAAGGCGAACATGCCGCAGGCGACCACGGCCAGCTTGCCGACCATCTGGACATTGGCGCGCCGGATGCGTTGACCGAGGCTCATGTGCGTGTGCTCCCGTGCCTGGAAATTGATGGAGGCGTCAGCGGCCGCTGAACCAGACCATGCGCACGACGAAGCCGATGAAGAAGATCAGCGCGATCGAGGCCAGCGTGAGCCCCATGCGGCGGTTGCTTCTTCTCTGTTCGGGCGTCATCGCGTGGCGGTCTCGGTCGTCGGGGTTGCGTGGGGCGGTGCGGCGCTCAGCCGATCACCTTGGTGGCGGTCGCGTCGAGCTTGGGCGGCGTCTCGAAGGTGTGGAACGGCGCCGGCGACGGCACTTCCCACTCGAGGCCCTCGGCGGCTTCCCACGGTTTCTGCGGTGCCTTCTCGCCCTTGCCGAGCATGGTCGGCAGCACGACGAAGAAGAAGAAGTACACCTGGGCCAGGCCGAAGGCGAAGGCGCCGACCGATGCCACCGCGTTGAAGTCGGCGAACTGCATCGGGTAGTCGGCATAGCGGCGCGGCATGCCCGCCAGACCCAGGAAGTGCATCGGGAAGAAGGTGATGTTGAACGAGATCAGCGACCACCAGAAGTGGATCTTGCCGCGCGTTTCGTTGTACATCACGCCGGTCCACTTGGGCGCCCAGTAGTAGTAGCCCGCGAACATCGCGTAGAGCGAGCCGGCCACCAGCACGTAGTGGAAGTGGGCCACCACGTAGTAGGTGTCCTGCAGCTGGATGTCGATCGGCGCGATCGCGAGGATCAGGCCGGTGAAGCCGCCCATCGTGAACACGAAGATGAAGCCCACCGCGAACAGCATCGGCGTCTCGAAGGTCATCGAGCCCTGCCACATGGTCGCGATCCAGTTGAAGATCTTCACGGCCGTCGGCACCGCGATCAGCATGGTCGCGTACATGAAGAACAGCTGGCCCGTGACCGGCATGCCGGTCGTGAACATGTGGTGCGCCCAGACGATGAACGACAGGATCGCGATCGACGAGGTGGCATACACCATCGAGGCGTAGCCGAACAGCTTCTTGCGCGCGAAGGCCGGCACGATCTGGCTGATGATGCCGAAGGCCGGCAAGATCATGATGTAGACCTCGGGGTGGCCGAAGAACCAGAAGATGTGCTGGTACATCACCGGGTCGCCGCCGCCCGCGGGGTTGAAGAAGCTGGTGCCGAAGTGGCGGTCGGTCAGCGTCATCGTGATGGCGCCGGCGAGCACCGGCATCACGGCGATCAGCAGGTAGGCGGTGATGAGCCAGGTCCAGCAGAACATCGGCATCTTCATCAGCGTCATGCCGGGGGCGCGCATGTTGAGGATGGTCACGATGATGTTGATCGAGCCCATGATCGACGAGGCGCCCATGATGTGCATCGCGAAGATGCCGGCGTCCATCGAGGGGCCCATCTGCAGCGTGAGCGGCGCGTAGAGCGTCCAGCCCGCGGCCGGTGCGCCGCCGGGCATGAAGAACGAACCGACCAGCATCAGCGCCGCCGGGATCAGCAGCCAGAAGCTGAAGTTGTTCATGCGCGCGAACGCCATGTCCGAAGCGCCGATCTGCAGCGGGATCATCCAGTTCGCGAAGCCCACGAAGGCCGGCATGATCGCGCCGAACACCATGATCAGGCCGTGCATGGTGGTGAACTGGTTGAACAGCTCGGGGTTCACGAGCTGCAGGCCCGGCTGGAACAGCTCGGCGCGGATCAACAGCGCGAGCACGCCGCCCACCATCAGCATCGTGAAGCTGAACAGCAGGTAGAGCGTGCCGATGTCCTTGTGGTTGGTCGCGAACACCCAGCGGCGCCAGCCGGTGGGCGCGTGGTGGTCATGGTGGTCGTCGTGCGCGTGGTCGCCATGGGCGTGACCGTGGGGGTCGAGGACTGCACTCATTTCATCGTTCCTTGAATATCTCGTCGCTGGGCGCTGTTCGCTGTGTTGTTCCGGTCAACCGATCACTTGCCGCGCAGGGCAAGGACTTCGGCCGGCTGCACGATCTGGCCCGTCTTGTTCGACCAGCTGTTCTTGGTGTAGGTGGCGACGGCCGCGAGGTCGGTGTCGCTCAGCTGCTTCCAGGACGGCATCGCGCCGTTGTTCTGGCCGTTGAGCAGCACCATCAGCTGCACCTTGTGGTCGGCGTCGAGCACCTTCGGGTCGCCGTCGAGCGCCTTGATCGGGCCCGCGCCCTTGCCGTTGGCCTGGTGGCAGGCCGCGCAGTTGGCGGCGTAGACCTTCTCGCCGCGCGCCATCATGTCGGGCAGGGTCCAGACCTTGGTCGGGTCGTCGAGCTTGGCGGCGGCTTCCTTGCGCTTGGCGGCGACCCAGGTCGTGTAGTCGGCGGCCGAGACCACCTTCACGTGGATCGGCATGTAGGCGTGTTCCTTGCCGCACAGTTCCTGGCACTGGCCGTAGTAGTCGCCGACGGTCTCGGCGCGGAACCAGGTGTCGCGCACGAAGCCGGGGATCGCGTCCTGCTTGATGCCGAGCTGCGGCACCGCGAAGGCGTGGATCACGTCGTTGGCGGTGGTGATGATGCGAACCTTCTTCTGCACCGGCACGACCATGGGGTTGTCGACCTTGAACAGGTAGTCGTCGGGAATCGCGCCCTTGGCGCCGGCGTCGGACATCGCGCGCTGCGAGCTGTCGAGCGTGGAGATGAAGGCCAGGCCCTCGCCTTCGCCGTTCAGGTAGTCGTAGCCCCACTTCCACTGGTAGCCGGTGGTCTTGATCGTGAGGTCGGCGTTGGTGGTGTCCTTCTGGGCCACCAGCACCTTGGTGGCGGGCAGCGCCATCGCGATCACGATCAGGAAGGGAACGATGGTCCAGATGACTTCGACCACCACCGATTCATGGAAGTTGGCGGCCTTGTGGCCCACCGACTTGCGGTGCTTCCAGATCGAATAGAACATGACCGCGAACACGGCCACGAAGATCACCGTGCAGATGATCATCATCACCGTGTGCAGGAAGTGCTGCTCCTGCGCAATCTTGGTCACACCGACCGGAAGATTCAACTGGCGCACCGAGGGGCCGCCGGGCAGATCGTTGACTGCGTGCGCCGCGCCGCTGAAAGCCGCGCCGGCCGCCAGCATCGCCGGCATGAACTTATTGCGCCAAATGCTCTTCATCGTGTTCACGTTTCTTCAAATTTTCAACAAACCCAACCGTGCGGCACCGCGCGAGCCCCCTCAGGCGCCGCGCAACGCCATCCGGATCTCGCGCGCCAGTGCGGCCCTCAACTCCGGCCGCACATAGCGTCCCACCCTGACCGACCGACCCTGGCCCGACAACTCGATCAGCGATCGGTCGCCGGTCTGCGGCTCGATCCGCACCCGGTGCGGAAGAAATTCCGTGCGCTCGTAGCTCCCGCCGTTCTCGAGTTCGACCACGAGCCGACCTGCCTGCAACATGATCCTCTCGCCGTCGGTCGCATGCCGCGCGTAGGCCATGAACGCGAACCCCACGGCGGCCAGTTCGAGCCAGGCGAACGGCAGCACGAGCGGCGCGCCATGCAGCCAGAAGACCGTGCCTATACCGAGCGATACCACGCACAGCGAAGCGTAGAGCCAGCCGAGCTGGCTCGGCGTCACCGAGCAGTTCCGCTTCAGGAACCAGTGGATGTTCTGGCCTGAAACGGTGGCAAATCGAAACACGGAATTCGACACGGGCGAGTTCAGCAAATCGGTCAATCGGCGCCCGCCCGAACCCTTGTCTTCCACGGGTTCCGACGGACCTCGATCGCGGGCATGTACCCACGAGTTTCACGCAACGGCGGATTGTAGCGGGTAGATACCAGCGGCCGTGTACCGAATGCGGCACGCGCGGGCCGCTCGACAACCGGCTTCAGTGGGCCGGCGGGCGCCCGCGCTGCAGCATCGCGCGCATCTCGCGCAGCGAGACCGCGCTCTCGGCCGACAGCGAGACCCGCGGGGTCGGCTTGAAGGCATGGCCGTAGATGATCTCGAAGGTCAGCGCGATCCGGCCCTCGCCGCCCTCGGCCGGCGCGAGCTCGGGCAGCGCCTTTCGCAAGGCCGCGTGCCAGGCCCGGCCGCGCAGGGCCGGAAAACGCGCCGGATGCAGGTTGCGTCCGAGCGTGCGCAGCTCGGCCAGCGCGGCCTCGGGCGTGGCCCAGGTCAGCACGATGCGCTCCATGTCCATCACCGGCTCGGCGAAGCCGGCATGCACCAGCATGTCGCCCCAGTCGTGCATGTCGGTGAACTCGTGACTGGCGGCCGGCCAGCCCAGGCGCGCATGCAGGGCGCGCAGTTCGCGCAGGGTGTCGGGGCCGAAGCACGAGAACATCAGGAAGCCGTCGGTGGCGACCTGCCGGTGCCAGTGCGCGATCAGCGCCTCCGGGTCGGCCGCCATGTGCAGCGCCATGTTGGCCCAGAGCAGGTCGACGCCCTCCTCGGGCAGTCCGTCGAAGCGCAGCTTGCCGCCCTGCCAGCGGCGCGCGCTCCACCAGGGCGCGGCCAGCGCGGCCGAGGTCGCGGCGGCCAGCGCGGGTTCGGGCTCGATCACGAAGGCCTCGGCCTCGCGGTAGCGGCGCGCCAGCAGCTCGTGCGCCTCGAGGCCGCCGCGCAGCGGCGCCCAGTCGGCCCAGTGGCGCGGCCTGGCCTTGATCCATTGCAGGCGGTCTTCCATGCGCCGCCCGATCTCCTCGTGCAGCCAGGGCGAGCCGTCGGCGGGCGCCAGCCGGCGCCAGCGGGCGGCCGCCGCGGCATCGATGGTCGGCGGTCGTCGTTGGGGGTCGGTGGCCATGGGGGCGTGAGTATATTGAGCCCATGCTCAGCCGCTGGACCGCACGCCCTTTGACCTCGCTGTTGGCACGGCTGCCCAGCCAGTGCGCGCTGTGCCGCGACTGGCCGTCGCGCCCGGTGTGCGAGGCCTGCGCCGCGCGCTTCGCCGCCAGCGCGCCGCGCTGCCAGACCTGCGCGCTGCCGCTGCCCGCGGGCGTGGCGCGCTGCGGCGACTGCGTCGTGCACCCGCCGCCGCTCGATGCCTGCCTCGCGGCCTGCGACTACGCTTGGCCCTGGCCGGACTGCGTCGCCGACTTCAAGTTTCGCGGCGACACCGGCTGGGCCGGCCCGCTCGCGCAGCTGCTGCGCGCCATCCCGCAGGCGGCGGCGCTGCTCGATGCCTGCGACCGCGTGCTGCCGATGCCGCTCGCGCCGGGCCGGCTGCGCGAGCGCGGCTTCAACCAGGCGCTGGAACTGGCGCGCCGGCTCGCGCCCGCCAGGACCGATGCCACGCTGCTGCTGCGCACGCGCGAGACGCCGGCCCAGCGCGGCCTCTCGCGCGCCGAGCGCATGCACAACCTCCAGGGCGCCTTCGCGGTCGAGCCGCTGCGCGCCGATGCGTTGGCCGGGCGGCGCGTGGTGCTGGTCGACGACGTGATGACCACCGGCGCCTCGCTGTTCAGCGCGGCCCAGGTGCTGCGGCGCGCGGGCGCGGCGCATGTCGCTGGCATCGTGCTGGCGCGCACCGGCAAGCCGCACTGAGCGTGGCGACAATCGGGGCCATGTTCCATATCGTCCTGGTCCACCCCGAGATTCCGCCGAACACCGGCAACGTGATCCGCCTGGCCGCCAACACCGGCTGCACCCTGCACCTGGTGGAGCCGCTGGGCTTCTCGATGGACGACAAGCTGCTGCGCCGCGCCGGCCTCGATTACCACGAGTACGCCGAGGTGCGCCGCCATGCGAGCTGGCAGGCGCTGGTCGACCGCGAACGGCCGGCGCCCGAGCGCCTGTTCGCGCTCACCACGCGCGGCACCCGCGCCGTGCACGACATCCGCTTCGCGCCCGGCGACTGGCTGGTGTTCGGCTCCGAGACCAGCGGCCTGCCGCCCGCGATCCGCGAGAGCTTCGATCCCGCGCAGTGGCTGCGGCTGCCGATGCGCGAGGGCCAGCGCAGCCTGAACCTGTCGAACGCGGTGGCGGTGACGGTGTTCGAGGCCTGGCGGCAGAACGGATTCAAATGAGGCTTCGCGACCCCTCGCGCGATGGGGTCGCATCCGAACGGCGGAATCCCCCGTATGGAAAGCATGCCGGCTCGATGCATTCCGGCATGCCGATCCACCCACGCTCCACACGGGGCACGAGGAGTTCCACCATGCAAGCCAAGTCCATCGCCTTCGCCGCCCTCGCCACCCTGGTCCTGAGCCACGGCGCCCAGGCCTTCCAGGGCGAACAGAATCCGCTGCCCGCGGCACCGTTCCAGTCGACGCTGTCGCGCGCCGAGGTGCAGGCCCAGGCCATGCGGCCGCTGCGCATCACCAATGGCGGCACCGGCGTGGCCCGACCGACCGACGGCATGACCGACCGCGCCGCGGTGCGCGCCAGCGCGGTCGGCATCACGCGCCAGGGCGCGGCCGCCTATGGCGAGATCAGCGACCGCCGCATGTAAGAAAAGAAGGGGCCGCCCGCGTCAGCGGTAGCGGCGCACCACCGACTCGGCCACGCAGGCGGGCTTGGCCGCGCCTTCGAGCTCGATGGTGGTTTCCCAGGTCATCTGGATGCCGTCGTCGGCAATGGGTTCGGCGGTCAGCAGCTTCATGCGCGCGCGCAGCCGCTTGCCCACCGGCACGGGCGACATGAAGCGCACCCGGTTCAGGCCGTAGTTCACGCCCATGCGCGACTCCACCACGTCGAGCGCGGTCTCGTAGAAGCGCGGCAGCAGCGACAGGGTGAGGAAGCCGTGGGCGATCGGCCCGCCGAAGGGACCGGCCTTCGCGCGCTCGAGGTCGACGTGGATCCACTGGTGGTCGCCGGTCGCCTCGGCGAACTGGTTGACCTGCTCCTGGGTGATGGTGATCCAGTCGCTCACCGCGACTTCCTGGCCGACGCAGGCGGCCAGATCCTGAAGGGTCTGGAAGGTCTTCTTGGTCATGCGCCGCACTCTAGCGGCAAGGCCGCGGCCGCGGGTGTCGGCACCGCGACAAGCGGCCTCAGGGAATACCTGGGGCGCCCAGACACGCGGCGGCTCAGCTTTCGAGCCATTGGCAGATCGGCTGCCATTGCTCGAGGTCGCGCTGCACCCGTCCCGGCGCGATGTCGAACACGGTGAGTCCGCGCGCCGCGAGCTGCACGTAGTTCTGCGTGTCGCGCAGCTCGCCGACCACCGGCACGCCCAGCCCCGCGATGAATTCGTTGAGCCGGTCGGCCGCCAGCGTGCGGGCGTTGACGCGCATGCCGACCAGGCCGATCTGCGTCTTCTCGGCGCGGCGCTGCTCGAGCAGCCGGTCGATGAATTCGCGCGTGGCGTAGATGTCGAAGATGCTCGGCTGCAGCGGCACGATGAGCTTGTCGGCCAGCCCGATCACATCCTTGAAGCGCCAGCCGTGCAGGCCGGCCGGCGTGTCGAGCACCGCATGGGTGGTGCCGCGCGGCGGGCGCACCACGCTGTTGTCCTCGGTGGCGTCCCAGGTCGAGATGGTCCGCGCCTGCGGCGGGCGCAGCCCGAGCCAGAGCCGGGAGGACTGCTGGCGATCCACGTCGCCGAGCATCACGGCGTGGCCGCGGCTTGCAAAGTAGCCCGCGATGTTCGTCGCGAGCGTGGATTTGCCAACGCCACCCTTGGGATTGGCGACCAGAACCACCGGCATGGAAATCTCCTCCAGAAGGGACAGTCCGCCATGGTAGTGGCTGGCGCCCAAAATCCCGGGACTGCGCTATGTTCGCGGGATGACGACAACAACATCCACGGGAACCCCTCAGGGTGGAGGCACCTACGTGCTCGCCGCCCATCCGCACTGGCGCGATTCGCGCGTGAACCGCCGGCTGCTGGCCGCGGCGCGCGCGGTGCCGGGCGTCGATGTCAACGACCTCTACGGCACCTACCCCGACTACGCGATCGACGTCGAGGCCGAGCAGCGGCGCCTCGAGCGCGCGCAGCTGGTGGTGCTGCTGCATCCGATCCAGTGGTATTCGATGCCGGCGCTGCAGAAGCTCTGGGTCGACGAGGTGCTGGCCTACGGCTGGGCCTACGGGCCGGAGGGCATCGCGCTGCAAGGCAAGGACCTGTGGCTGGTCGCCACCACCGGCAGCCCCGAGAGCAGCTACCACCCGCAGGGCTACCACCGCTATTTCTTCGACGCCTTCCTGCCGCCCTACGAGCAGACCGCCGCGCTGTGCGGCATGCGCTTCCTGCCGCCGCTGATCTTCCATGGCGCGCGCAGCGCCCCCGAGGCCGAGGTGGCCGCGCATGTCGAGGTCTTCGCCCAGCGCCTGGGCAGCTACCCCGACTGGCCCGAGATGGACGAGCTCGACGCCTGCGTGGCCTGCCCGGTACCAGAGAGCGACCGGCCGGCCGAATCGGACGACATCGGCAAGGTGGTCGAGCGGGTGTTCCACACCACCATGAGCCGCCGGCTGGCCGCCACGACCGGCGGGAGCGCCTGAATGGAGCACGCGCCCGCCTGGCTGACCAACAGCCTGATCTACCTGAGCGCCGCCGTGCTGGTGGTGCCGCTGTCCAAGGCCCTGGGCCTCGGTTCCATCATCGGCTACCTGGTGGCCGGCATCGCCATCGGCCCGTGGGGGCTGGGGCTGGTGTCGCGCGTGGAGGACGTGCTGCACTTCGCGGAATTCGGCGTGGTGCTGATGCTGTTCCTGGTCGGCCTCGAGCTCGAGCCCAAGCGGCTGTGGAACCTGCGCCGGCCGATCTTCGGCTGGGGCACGGCGCAGGTGCTCAGCTGCGCCGCGGTGCTGTTCGCCATCGGCTGCGCGGTCGGCGCGCCCTGGCGCGTGTCGCTGGTGGCGGCGCTGGGGCTGGCGCTGTCCTCGACCGCGATCGCTCTGCAGGTGTTCGGCGAACGCAACCTGCTGCGCACGCCGAGCGGCCAGGCCGGCTTCTCGATCCTGCTGTTCCAGGACGTGGCGGCGATCCCGATCCTCGCAATCCTGCCGCTGCTGGCCGGCGCCACCGCGGCCGAGCAGTCGATGGGCGGCCTCGACCGCCTGCTCGAGGGCCTGAAGATCTTCGGCGTGATCGGCGGCATCGTGCTCGGCGGCCGGCTCGCGCTGCGCCCGGTGCTGCGCTGGATCGCGCGCAGCGACACGCCCGAGATCTTCACCGCCGCCGCGCTGCTGCTGGTGGTGGCGATCGCGGCGCTGATGCAGTTCGTGGGCCTGTCGATGGCGCTGGGCGCCTTCCTCGCGGGCGTGCTGCTGGCCGAGAGCGAATACCGGCGCGAGCTCGAGACCGACATCGAGCCCTTCAAGGGCCTCTTGCTCGGGCTGTTCTTCATCGCCGTGGGCATGACGATCGATTTCGGCGTGCTGCTCGCGAGCCCCTGGATCATGGCGATGCTGGTGGTCGGCTTCATGGCCATCAAGCTGGTGGTGATCTACGCGCTGGCCAAGGCGATGGGGCTGGCCTACCAGGAGCGCCCGGTGTTCACGCTGCTGCTGGCGCAGGGCGGCGAATTCGCCTTCGTGGTGTTCCAGTCGGCCGGGCCCGACGTGCTGCCGCCGCAGGTCACCTCGCTGCTGATCGGCGCGGTCGCGCTGTCGATGCTGCTGTCGCCGCTCCTGCTGGTGCTGCTCGACCGCTACCTGCTGCCGCGCTACAGCCGTTCCGGCGGGCCGCAGCTCGAGGAGATCTCGGAGCAGCAGGACGCCAAGGTGCTGATCTGCGGCTTCGGCCGCTATGGCCAGATCGTGGGCCGCATGCTGATGTCGCAGGGACTGCAGGTGACGGTGCTCGACCACGATGCCGACAACGTCGAGGGCCTGCGCGAATTCGGCTTCCGTGTGTTCTACGGCGATGCCACGCGCCTCGACCTGCTGCGCACCGCGGGCGCCGGCACGGCCAAGGCCGTGGTGGTGGCGGTCGACGACATCGAGCAGTCGCTGGAGATCGTCGACCTGTTCCGCGAGAACTTCCCGCAGACGCGGATCATCGCGCGGGCGCGCAACGTGAGCCACCTGTTCCAGCTGCGCGACCGCGGCGTGACGCTGGTCGAGCGCGAGGTCTTCGAGTCCTCGCTGCGCAGCGCGCGCTCGGTGCTCGAGGTGCTGGGCTGGCCCGCGCACGAGGCGCGCGAATCGAGCATGCGTTTCCGCGAGCGCAACCTGAAGCTCACCGACGAGATCTACCCGCACTACAAGGACCGCGCGAAGCTGATCGCGGTCAACAAGGCGGGCCGCCAGCAGTTCGAGGAGCAGATGGCGCGCGAGCGCGAGGAGCGCAAGCGGCGCGCCGGGAACGACTGGGACCGGCAGGAGGAGGACGAGGAGCGGGTGCCTTAGACCGGCACCGTCAGGTACACGCCCTCGCGGCCCACCAGCGCCGCGCGCGTGGGCATGAAGACCGTGCAGCCGTCGCAGGGCGAGCGGATCTCCTGCCCCGCGTCGACCGCGATCAGCTCGCCCCGGTCGAAGGTCTCGAAGCCCAGCAGCGGCCGCGTGAAGGCGAAGCTCTCGGTCTTCACCATGTGCACCTCGAGCAGGCGGAAGCGGCGCGCGGGCGCGGCGGGCGCCTGCGGGGCCACCGGATCGACCAGCCCGAGATGCGCGAGAAAACGCTGCGTCACGTCGACCGCGAGCTCGGCGGCCGAGCGGCTGAAGTGCTGGCCGCACTCCACCACGACGGCTGCGCCATTTCCCTCGACTTCACCGTGGCGGCCGTAGCCGATCACGCCGGTGCCCGGCGCCGCGCCCGCGGGCATCACCAGGTGCACCAGCGGCGCGCCCACGGCCAGCGCCAGCCGCGCATTGCGCTCGAGCTCCGGATAGACCCAGAAGGGCTGCACCGGCGCGCGCGTCGAATGGATGTCGAGCACGTAGTCGGCCGCATCGAGCACCGGCCTCAGTTCGCGCGCGCGGCGCAGCTCGGGGCTGTCCTCGTTGCCGTCGAGCAGCGCGGGCGTCCAGATGCGGTTGAGGTTGTGCACCAGCTGGCGGTTCTCGTAGGGCCGCTCGATGTCGAAGGCCTCGTAGGCCTCGACGTTCGCGAAGCTCACGGTCAGCGTGCCGATCTTCGGGCGCACGCCGCGGTCGAGCAGGTCGGTCGCCGCCACCATGCCGCAGATCTCGTTGCCATGCGTCAGCGCATTGACCAGCACATGCGGCCCGGGCCGGCCCGATTCGAAACGATGGACGTAGTCGATGCCGGTGTTGCCCGCGCGGTAGGCCGAGAGGTCGCGCGGCAGCACCTCGAGCGGCGCGGTGTCGGGGATGAACGAGGACGCGCTCATTCGCCGCGGATCCCCGCGCGCTTCACCATCTCGCCGTACAGCGCGAGACGCTCCGACATCATGGCCGTGAACTGTGCGGGCGACTGCGGCTCGGGCGTGAGCGAACCACGCGACTCCAGCGCCTCGACCATGGAAGGCTGGTCGGCCACCGAGCGCACGGCCTTGTGCAGGGTGGCGATCACCTCGCCCGGCGTCTTCGCGGGCGCGGCCAGGCCGATCCACGAGGTGGTGTTGAGCACCGGATAGCCGAGCTCCGCGAAGGTCGGCACGTCGGGCAGCGCCGCGACGCGCGCCGGCGCGGCCACCGCAAGCGCGCGCAGCTTGCCGGCCTGGATGTGCGGCAGGAAGGGCGCGAGGTTGTCGAGGCCGAACTGCACCTCGTTCGAGATCAGCGCCGTGACCAGCGGCCCGCCGCCGCGGTACGGCACGTGCGTGGCATTGAGCTGCAGCTGCGACTTCATCAGCTCGACGTTGAGCTGGCCCATGCTGCCGGGCCCGGCGCTGCAGAAGTTGAGCTCGCCGGGGCGGGCCTTCAGCAGCGCGACGAATTCCTTGAAGTTCTTCGCGGGCACGGCCGGGTTCACCAGCAGCACGTTGATCGAGCGCGCGAGCTGGCTGATGGAGGCGAAGTCCTTGATCGGGTCGTAGCCGGGGTTGGCCTGCGTGAGCGGATTCGCGAGGTGCGAGCTCTGCGACGAGACCACCAGCGTGTAGCCGTCGGGCTTGGCGCGCGCCACCTGCGCGCTGGCGATCGAGCCGCCCGCGCCGCCGCGGTTGTCGATCACCACCGGCGCGCCCAGCGCCTTGGCGAGCGGATCGGCGTAGAGCCGCGCGATCAGATCCACCGAGCCGCCGGCCGGAAACGGCACCACCAGCGTGACCGGACGCGACGGATAGGCCTGCGCATGCGCCGCCAGCGGCAGCGCGGCCGCGAGACCCGCGCCCAGGAAGGTGCGGCGGCGCAGCGCGGAGGCGGAAAGGGGGAAGGTCATGGAAGCGTCCTGGAATCGGGAAGGGATGGGGCCTGAATGTGCGTGCATTCTTGCAAGGTCGTCACATTTTTGCAATAACCATTGCAAAATCGAAGCCCATCGCGACCCCTGCGCGGGCAGAATGCCCGGCTACCATGAACCTCAACCAACGCATCTCGGGCTACGGCCGCAAGCTCACCAAGAGCGAGCAGCGGCTGATCGAGGAACTGCAGACGCGCTATCCCCAGGGCCTGCTCGAATCTGCAACGAGCCTTGCAAAGAAGGTGGGCACCAGCGCCTCGACCGTGGTGCGGCTGCTCGCCAAGCTCGGCTATCCCAGCTACGCGGAAGCGCAGCTCGAGGCCCGCTCCGAGGTCACGGCGCGGCTGGCCTCGCCCGCCACGCGCGCCGATGCCGTGATCGTCGACGACGCCTCGGTGCGCACCTGCCTGGCCAATGCGCTGCTGCACGACCAGCACAACCTGAGCTCGACCTTCGCGGCCATCGATCCCGTGGCCTTCGAGGCCGCCGTGCGGCTGCTGGTGCAGCGCAAGGCGCGCGTGCACGTGCTGGGCCACCGGCATGCCGCCGCCATCGCGGGCCACCTGGCGCTGCACCTGAACCTGTGCCTGCCCGAGGTGCGGCCGCTGGCCGGCACGGCGGCGCTGCCGCTCGAGGACCAGCTGCTGTGGGTCGGCGAGAACGACGTGCTGCTGGCGGTCACCTTCAGGCGCCACTCGCTGGCCACGGCGCGCGCGGCGGCCTACTTCCGCGAACGCGGCGCGAAGGTGATCGTGATCACCGACAGCCCCTCGGCGGCCGCGGCCGCCTCGGCCGACCATCTGATGCTGGTGCGCACCTCGAGCGCCTCGCCCTTCGATTCCTACACGGCCGCCTTTTCGCTGTGCAATGCGCTGGTCACCGCGGTCGTGCAGCGGCGCAGGAAGGAGCTGGGCGCCGCGCTCGAACGCGGCGACGCCCTGTGGGAGCAGCACTGGAACGACGCCGCCGCGCCGGCGGGCCCGGCGCGCAAGGCGGACTGATCAGGCCGCAGCGGCGGCGTCGAGCCGCAGCAGCCGCACCGCGTTGCCCTTCAAGATGCCCGGCATCACCTCGGGCTTGAAGCCCGCGACCTCGAAGTCCTTCATCCAGCGCTCGGGCGTGATCAGCGGGTAGTCGCTGCCGAACAGCACGCGGTCCTTCAGCAGCGTGTTGGCGTACTGCACCAGCTGCTTCGGAAAGTACTTGGGGCTCCAGCCCGAGAGGTCGATCCAGACGTTGGGCTTGTGCGTGGCCACGCTCAGCGCCTCGTCCTGCCAGGGGAAGCTGGGGTGCGCCATCACGATCTGCATGTCGGGGAAGGCGATCGCCACGTCGTCCAGGTGCATCGGATTGCTGTACTCGAGCCGCAGGCCGCCGCCGCAGCGCATGCCCGAGCCGATGCCGCTGTGGCCGGTATGGAAGATCGCGGGCATGCCGTACTCGGCCACCACCTCGTAGAGCGGCCAGGCCATGCGGTCGTAGGGATGGAAGGCCTGCACCGTCGGGTGGAACTTGAAGCCCTTGACGCCGTGCTCCTCGATCAGCCGCCGCGCCTCGCGCGCGCCCATCTTTCCCTTGTGCGGATCGATGCTCGCGAAGGCGATCATCATGTCGGCGTTCTTCTGCGCCGCCTCGGCGATCTCCTCGTTCGGGATGCGCCGCCGGCCCATGTTCGACTCGGCGTCGACCATGAACATCACCAGCCCCAGCTTGCGCTCGCGGTAGTAGGCCACCGTCTCCTCGATCGTCGGGCGGCGGTTCGAGCCGAAGTACTTGTCGGCCGCGCGGTCGTACTCCTCGCCGTAGTTGTCGAACGGGTTCCAGCAGCTCACCTCGGCATGGGTGTGGATATCGATCGCGATCAGGTTCTGGTGGTCCACTTCATCGTCTCCTTTACGGGAAAGTCCCTAGTCCGCGGCATCGTCGAATGCCTTGAATTGATTATTTCACATAACCATAATCCGCTTCAATCCAGAACGCAACATGACCTCTTCCGACCTCCACATCGAACTCCGCGACGACGTCGCCATCATTCGCCTGACGCGCGGCGCCAAGCGCAACGCGCTGTCGGACGGCCTGATCCTCGCGCTGCGCGATGCCTTCCAGAACCTGCCCGCCAGCGTGGGCGCGGCCGTGATCGACGGCGAGGGCCCGCACTTCTGCGCCGGCCTCGACCTGAGCGAACTCAAGGAGCGCGACGCGGGCCAGGGCCTCGCCCATTCGCGCCTGTGGCATGCGGCGCTGGACTGCATCGAGAAGGGCCCGGTGCCGGTGATCGCCGCGCTGCACGGCGCGGTGGTCGGCGGCGGGCTCGAGCTCGCGAGCGCCTGCCACATCCGCGTGGCCGACCGCAGCACCTTCTATGCGCTGCCCGAGGGCTCGCGCGGCATCTTCGTGGGCGGCGGCGGCTCGGTGCGCATCCCCCGGCTGATCGGAGTGGCGCGCATGACCGACATGATGATGACCGGCCGCGTCTACAACGCCGAGGAAGGCGAGCGCGCCAACTTCGCGCAGTACCTGGTCGACGAGGGCACGGCCTTCGACAAGGCCTTCGAGCTCGCCAAGCGTGTGGCCACCAACGCGCCGCTCACCAACTACGCGCTGATGCACGCGCTGCCGCGCATCGCCGAGCAGCCGGCCGACCACGGCTTCTTCACCGAGGCGCTGATGTCCGGCATCGTGCAGGCCGCGCCCGAGGCCAAGCAGCGCGTGCGCGACTTCCTCGAAGGCCGCGGCGCCAAGGTCAGCAAGGGCTGAGGCCCTCTTCATTCACTCATCCACTCACGCACGGGCGCCCCGATGACGGCCATCCAATACCGACCGCTCGCCTTCGGCGTCACGCGCGCGCTGCTGCGCGACGGCGCGCCGGGCACGCAGTACCTGCGCGCGGAAACGCCGCTTCGCCCCTACCGCGAGCGCATGACCGACCGGCTGCACCACTGGGCCGAGGCCGCGCCCGAGCGCACCTTCATCGCGCGCCGCGCGCGGCTGCCCGACGGCGGCACCGGCGACTGGCTGCGCGTGAGCTATGCCGAGGCGCTGCACAAGGCGCGCGCGATCGGCCAGGCCCTGCTCGCGCGCGGCCTCGATGCCGAGCGCCCGGTGGCCATCCTCAGCGAGAACGGCATCGAGCACGCGCTGCTCGCGCTCGGCTGCCTCTACGCGGGCGTGCCCTATTGCCCGGTCTCGCCGCCCTACTCGCTCGTGAGCCAGGACTTCGACAAGCTGCGCCATGTGCTGGCCACGCTCACGCCGGGCCTGGTGTTCGCGGCCGACGCCGCGCGCTATGCCCGCGCGATCGAGGCCACGCTGCCGGCCGATGCCGGCGTCGAGATCGTGCTGGCCGAAGGCGAGCTGCCCGGGCGCGCCACCACCTCGTTCGACGCGCTGGCGGCGACGGTGCCCACGCCGGCCATCGACGCCGCGATGCAGGCCACCGGCCCCGACACCATCACCAAGTTCCTGTTCACCTCGGGCTCGACCAAGATGCCCAAGGCGGTGGTCAACACGCACCGCATGTGGTGCGCCAACCAGCAGCAGCTGCGCCAGTCGATCCCGGCGCTGGGCGACGAGCCGCCGGTGCTGGTCGACTGGCTGCCGTGGAACCACACCTTCGGCGGCAACCACAACGTGGGCATCGTGCTCGACAACGGCGGCACGCTCTACATCGACGAGGGCAAGCCCACGCCCACCGGCATGGCCGAGACGCTGCGCAACCTGCGCGAGATCGCGCCCACCATCTACTTCAACGTGCCGACCGGCTTCGAGGCGATCGCGCAGGCGATGGAGACAGACCCGGTGCTACGGCGCAACCTGCTGTCGCGCGTGAAGATGTTCTTCTACTCGGGCGCGGCGCTGTCGCAGCCGGTCTGGGACAGCCTGCACCGCACGCAGGAGGCCGAGGTCGGCGAGCGCATCGTCATGGGCACCGGCCTGGGCATGACCGAATCGGGCCCGTTCGCGCTCTACGTGACCGGCCCCGACGTGAAGTCGGGCGACGTCGGCCTGCCCGCGGCGGGCATCGAGCTCAAGCTGATCGAGGTCGACGGCAAGACCGAGGTGCGCTATCGCGGTCCCAACATCACGCCCGGCTACTGGCGCGCGCCGGAGGCCACGGCCGAGGCCTTCGACGAGGAAGGCTTCTTCTCGACCGGCGACGCGGTCAAGTGGATCGACGACGCCGACATCCACCGCGGCCTGCGCTTCGACGGCCGCATCGCCGAGGACTTCAAGCTCGCCACCGGCACCTTCGTGAGCGTGGGCCCGCTGCGCGCGAAGATCGCGACGGCCGGCTCGCCCTATGTGCAGGACGCGGTGCTGACCGGCATCAACCTCAAGGAGGTCGGCGCGCTGGTCTTCCCTACGCAGAAGGTGCGCCAGCTCGCGGGCCTCGACGCCGGCGCGAGCATGCGGCAGGTGCTCGAGAGCGCGCCGGTGCAGGCGCACTTCCAGCAGGTGCTGGACCAGCTCGCGGCCGCGAGCACCGGCAGCGCCAACCGCATCGCGCGGCTGCACCTGATGAGCGAGCCGCCCTCGATCGACAAGGGCGAGGTCACCGACAAGGGCTCGATCAACCAGCGCGCCGTGCTCAAGCACCGCGCCGCGCTGGTCGAGGCGCTGCACGACGGCACGCTGCCCTTCACCTTGCGGCCGCGCTGAGGCTTTTTTTCCCATCTCTGGAGACGAACCCATGAAGATCGAAGGACAGGCCGCGCTCGTGACCGGCGGCGCATCGGGCCTCGGCGAGGCCACCGCGCGCGAACTCGCGCGCCTGGGCGCGAAGGTGGCGCTGCTCGACCGCAATGCCGAGCTCGCCGCGAAGGTCGCGGACCAGATCGGCGGCGTCGCCTGCGCCTGCGACATCACCGATGCCGCGAGCGTGAGCGCCGCGCTCGACCGGGCCGAGGCCGCGCACGGCCCGGCGCGCATCCTGATGAACGTGGCCGGCATCGGCAGCGCCAAGCGCATCGTCGGCAAGGACGGCAACCCGGCGCCGCTCGAGGACTTCGTGCGCGTGGTCAACGTCAACCTGATCGGCAGCTACAACATGGCGCGCCTGTTCGCCGCGCGCTGCGCGAAGCTAGCGGCGCTCGCCAACGGCGAGAAGGGCGTGATGCTGTTCACCGCCTCGGTCGCGGCCTTCGACGGCCAGGTCGGCCAGCAGGCCTACAGCGCCTCGAAGGGCGGGCTGGTCGGCATGACCCTGCCGATGGCGCGCGACCTCGCGCAACACGCGATCCGCGTCTGCACCGTCGCGCCCGGGCTGTTCGCCACGCCGCTGCTGCTCGAGCTGCCCGAGCCGGTGCAGCAGTCGCTCGCGGCCTCGATCCCGTTCCCGCCGCGGCTGGGCCAGCCCTCGGAATTCGCCGAGCTGGCCTGCCACGTCGTGACCAACGGCCACCTCAACGGCGAGGTGATCCGCCTCGACGGCGCACTGCGCATGGCGCCGCGATAAGCCCCAGCAACACCACCGGAGACAAGACCATGACCAACCGACGTCAGTTCGTGACGGCGCTCGGCGGCGCAGCCGCGCTCGGCGCCCTGCAGCATCCCCTGGCCGCGCTGGCCGAGATCGTCGCCCAGCAGGTGAAGATCTACTACGGCTTCCCGGCCGGCAGCGCGGGCGACAGCGTGGCGCGCCGCGTGGCCGACAAGCTCGGCGGCACCGACTTCACCAAGCTCAATCCCGTGGTCGAGAACAAGCCCGGCGCGGGCGGGCGCATCGCGCTCGACTCGCTCAAGAGCGCGCCGGCCGACGGCTCGGTGCTCGCGCTCTCGCAGGCCTCGGCGCTGTCGACCTATCCCTACATCTACAGCAAGCTGAGCTACGGCCTGGCCGACTTCGCGCCGGTCTCGATCGGCGCGGTGATGACGCACGGCCTGGCGGTCGGCCCGATGGTGCCGGCCAGCGTGAAGACGCTGAAGGACTACGTGGCCTGGGCCAAGGCCAACCCGGGCCAGGCCAGCTACGGCTCGCCGGGCGCGGGCTCCACGCCGCACTTCCTCGGCGCGCTGCTGGGCCTCAACAGCGGCGCCGACCTGCGCCACGTGCCCTACCGCGGCTCGCTGCCGGCGGTCAACGACGTGGTGGGCGGCCAGATCGCCTCGAGCCTCACGCCCAGCGGCGACTACCTGCCCTTCGTCAAGGCCAACAAGCTGCGCGTGCTCGCCACCTCGGGCGCCCAGCGCGCCGCCTACCTGCCCGAGGTGCCGACCTTCGCCGAGCAGGGCTTCCCCGAGCTGGTGGCCGACGAGTGGTTCGGTTTCTTCGCGCCCGCGAAGACGCCCGCGCCGGTGATCGCCGCCGCGAGCGGCGCGATCCAGGCCGCGCTCAAGGACAAGGCCGTGGCCGACGGCCTGCTGTCGGTGGGCCTGATCGCGCAGGGCTCCACGCCCGAGGAGATGCGCCGGTCGCTGCAGTCCGAATACGAGCGCTGGGGCCCGCTGGTGAAGAAGATCGGCTTCACCGCGGAGTCCTGAGCCGGCGCCGGGCTGTCGCCAAGTCGCCACCGGCCCGGCCCTTCGGGGCCCCGCTCGCGGTTACGCTTGCGGCATGCCCACCTCCCCGAAATCCGCCAACCCCAAGGGCGCGAAGAGCGACGCGGCCGCCGCGCCGCTCGGCAGGACGGACCGCCTCGACGCGCGCGTGCTCGAGACCCTGGTCGGCTACAACGCGCGCCGCGCCTGGCTGGTGGTGAGCGCGCTGTTCGCCAAGCGCATGGCGGCCTTCAAGCTCAAGCAGATCGACTTCTCGGTGCTCTCGCTGCTGGCGCACAACCCGGGCGCCACCTCGCGCCAGATCTGCAGCACGCTCGACATCCTGCCGCCCAACCTCGTGAGCCTGGTGGCCGAACTCGACGCGCGCGCGCTGATCGAGCGCAAGCCGCATCCGCACGACGGCCGCGCGGTCGGCCTGCATCTCACGCCGGCCGGCGAGGCGCTCGTGCGCGAGGCCGAGCAGGCCGTGATCCAGCTCGAGCTCGATGCCAGCGCGCGGCTCAGCGCGCGCGAGCGCGAGACGCTGATCAAGCTGCTGCAGAAGGTCTATCTCTGAGCCTCTGAGCGCCGCGCCTACTGCAGGCCCAGCTCCACCATCTCCAGCAGCCGCAGCGTCAGCGGCTCCAGCACCGACGGGTCGGCCTCCTTGAGCGGGCCCTCGATGATCAGCAGCGCGAGCCCGTGCACCGCCGACCAGGCCAGGTACTCGGCATTCGGGCGCCGCGCCGGATCGAGCGCGCCGGCCTCCACCAGCCGGTCCAGGCCCGAGCCCAGCAGCTGGAACGGGTCCATGCCGCTCGCGCCCGCGCTCGAGGGGCCGATGGTGCCGCGCGCCTCGTCGGAAGAGATCACGAAGGCGGTGCGGAACAGCCCCGGCTCGTCCTGCGCGAAACGCAGGTAGCCCGAGCCGATCGCCCGCACCCAGGCGCGCGCGTAGTCGGCCGGCGGCTGGTCGTGCGAGATCGCACCGAGTTCCTTCTCCATCGAACGTGCCGCGGCCGACAGCGCGGCGCCGCGCACCGCCAGCAGCAGTTCGTGCCGGCTCGCGAAGTGGCGGTAGGCCGCGTTGGGCACCACGCCCACGCGGCGCGTGGCCTCGCGCAGCACCACGGCATCGGGGCCGCCGTCGCGCGCCAGTTCGATGCCCGCGTCCAGCAAGGCCCGGCGCAGGTCGCCGTGGCGGTAGGTGGAGCGCGAGGGCGGCGCGGATTCGGCGGCGATGGCGGCGTTGCGGACCATTTCCTTCTTTCTCGGACTACGATTTTTCGATGTGGACAGTGTCCATTATCTTTGCTATTCTTTGTGGACGGTGTACACAAAGTAGTGCCATCGTATTCGCCAGGGCCTTTTTCGCCCAACGGCGCCCACGGAATAACCGCACCAGCGAAAAGGAATTGCCATGAAAGTCCAGTCCTATCTCTCGTTCGAAGGCCGCTGCGACGAGGCCATCGCGTTCTATGGGAAGGCGCTCGGCGCCGAGGTCGTGCAGCTCATGCGCTACAGCGACGCCCCCGCCGACATGCCGCCCGACGCGGACGGCTGCGCCGGCGCCATGCCCGGTCCCGACAAGGTCATGCATGCGGTGCTGCGCATCGGCGAGACCGAGCTCATGGCCTCCGACGGCCGCTGCTCGGGCCAGGCCGAGTTCAAGGGAATCATGCTGGCGATCACCGCGCCGACCGAGGCCGATGCGCGCAAGTGGTTCGACGCGCTGGCCGACGGCGGCCAGGTGATGCAGCCGCTGATCGCCACCTTCTTCTCGCCGGGCTTCGGCATGGTCGGCGACCGCTTCGGCGTGGGCTGGATGGTGGTGGTCGGCCACTGAAGCCGCGCCCCGCAAGACCCCGCGCCCTTTCCTCCCGGATCTCCATGTTCAAGAAAATCGCCCTCCTCCTCGTCGTGCTGATCGCCGGCGTCCTGCTGTACGCGGCCACGCGCCCCGACAGCTTCCGCGTCGAGCGCAGCGCGCGCATCCAGGCACCGCCCGAGCGGATCGCGCCGCTGGTCGCCGACTTCCACCGCTGGAACGAGTGGTCGCCCTACGAGAAGCTCGATCCGGCCATGAAGCGCAGCTTCGGCGGCGCCGCCAGCGGCCCGGGCGCGACCTACGCCTGGGAAGGCAACGACAAGGCCGGCGCCGGCCGCATGGAGATCCTCGAGGCCTCGCCCACCAAGGTCTCGATCAAGCTCGACTTCCTCAAGCCCTTCGAGGCCCGCAACACCGCCGACTTCAGCTTCCAGCCGCAGGGCGACGCGACCCAGGTCACCTGGGCCATGCACGGCCCGGCGCCCTACATCTCCAAGCTCATGGGCCTCGTCTTCGACATGGACACCCTGATCGGCAAGGACTTCGAAGCCGGCCTCGCCAACCTCAAGACCGCGGCCGAGAAGCCGGCGGGATCCTGAGCCTGTCCCCCTCCCGTTCTCCCATCCACCCACTCACGAAGGAACTCCCATGTCGCTCCTCAACGCCTATCTCACCTTCGACGGCAACGCGGCCGAGGCCATGCGCTTCTACGAGAAGACGCTCGGCGGAAAAATGGAAATGCTCATGACCGTGGGCGACAGCCCCGAGGCCGCCAACATGCCGCCCGAGGCCGCGAGCCGCCTGATGCACGCCAGCCTCGTGGTCGGCGACAGCACGCTCATGGCCTCCGACAGCATGCCGGGCATGCCGTACGAAGGCATGAAGGGCTTCGGCGTCGCGCTCAACTACCCGACGGTCGCCGAGGCGAAGCGCGTGTTCGACGCCTTCGCCGAAGGCGGCCAGGTCGGCATGCCGTTCGAGAAGACCTTCTGGGTCGAGGGCTTCGGCATGGTGACCGACCGCTACGGCACGCCCTGGCTGATCAACGGCGGCGCCTCCCTCGTCTGACGAAGAACGCCACAACCATCCGCCGGGCGGCGCGCCGCCCGGCCCCTGAGGAATCCTTTCCATGACCGAATCCCTCGACAACCGCAAGCGCTGGCTCGCCCTGATGGTGCTGTGCCTGGGCGTGCTGATGATCGTGCTCGACACCACCATCGTGAACGTCGCGCTGCCCTCGATCCGCACCGACCTCGGCTTCACCGAGACCTCGCTGGTGTGGGTCGTCAATGCCTACATGCTGACCTTCGGCGGCTTCCTGCTGCTGGGCGGGCGGCTCGGCGACCTCTACGGCCACCGCCGCGTCTTCCTCGCCGGGCTGGTGCTGTTCACGCTGGCCTCGCTGGCCTGCGGCATCTCGACCACGCAGGGCCTGCTGATCGCCGCGCGCGCGGTGCAGGGCCTGGGCGGCGCGATCGTGTCGGCCGTCTCGCTTTCGCTGATCATGAACCTCTTCACCGAGCCGGCCGACCGCGCCAAGGCAATGGGCGTCTACGGCTTCGTCTGCGCCGGCGGCGGCAGCATCGGCGTGCTGCTCGGCGGCCTGCTCACCAGCTCGCTGAGCTGGCACTGGATCTTCCTGGTCAACCTGCCGATCGGCGTAGCCGTGTACGCGCTGTGCATCGCGCTCTTGCCGAGCGCGCGCGGCCAGGCCCATGGCGAGAAGCTCGACGTGGCCGGCGCGGTCACGGTCACGCTCTCGTTGATGCTCGCGGTCTACGGCGTGGTCAACGGCAACGAGGCCGGCTGGCGCTCGGCGCAGACGCTGGGCCTGCTCGGCACCGCGGTCGCGCTGCTCGCGATCTTCATCGCCATCGAGGCCAGGGTGAAGCATCCGCTGATGCCGCTGGGCCTGTTCCGGCTGCGCAGCGTCTCGGTCTCGAACGTGGTGGGCGTGCTGTGGGCCGCGGCGATGTTCGCCTGGTTCTTCATCTCGGCGCTCTACATGCAGCTGGTGCTCGAATACACGCCGATGCAGATCGGCCTGGCCTTCCTGCCGGCCAACGTCATCATGGCCGTGTTCTCGCTCGGGCTGTCGGCGAAGATCGTGATGCGCTTCGGCATCCGCCGTCCGCTCGCGGCGGGCCTGTGGCTCGCGGCCATCGGGCTGGCGCTGTTCGCGCGCGCGCCGGTCGACGGCCGCTTCGCGATCGACGTGCTGCCCGGCATGCTGCTGCTGGGCCTGGGCGCCGGCATGGCCTTCAATCCGCTGCTGCTGGCCGCGATGAGCGAGGTGAGCCCTAGCGAATCGGGCCTGGCCTCGGGCGTGGTCAACACCGCGTTCATGATGGGCGGCGCGCTGGGCCTCGCGGTGCTCGCGAGCATCGCGGCCGCGCAGACCGGCTCGATGCTCGCGGCCGGCGCGAGCACGCCGCTCGCGCTCACCGGCGGTTACCAGATGGCATTTCTCGTCGGCGCCGTGTTCGCGGCGGTGGCGGGTTTGTTGGGCGCCCTGCTGCTTCGCTCCGCCATGCCGGGGCAGATGCACAACAACGAGGAAGCGGCGGGCCCCGGGAGCGCGGCGAATGGCGCGGCAACGTCCTGACGGGCTGCTGCTGGGCCGGCCGCCGTTTCTGTTTCTCTTTCCCTTCTTTTCAAGGAGTGTTCCCATGGCTCGCTATGTCGACGGTTTCATCGTGCCGATTCCCGCCAAGAACGTGGAGGCCTACCGCAAGGTGGCGCGCAAGGCCGGCAAGGTCTGGATGGAGTACGGCGCGCTCGAATACGTGGAGTGCGTCGCGGACGACGTCAAGCCCGGCAAGCTGACCTCGTTCCCGCAGAGCGTGAAGCTCAAGGCCGACGAGGTGGTCGCGTTCTCGTGGATCGTCTACAAGTCGCGCAAGCACCGCGACACGGTCAACGCCAAGGTGATGGCCGACCCGCGCATCGCGGCGATGGACCCGAAGACCATGCCCTTCGACGCCAGGCGCATGATCTTCGGCGGCTTCAAGTCGATCGTCGAATTCTGAGCGCCGCGGCGGGGACTCAGGCCGCCACGAAGCCGTCGTAGACGAGCTTGAGCCCCGTCAGCAGCATGCCCAGGTAGACGAAGCGGTAGAACCAGGTGGCGTCGATGCGCCGCGCGATGCGGATGCCGACCCACACGCCCAGCGGCGCGAAGGGCATCAGCGCCAGCGAGGTGGCCAGCGTGCGCAGGTCGATCAGGCCCAGCCATGCGTAGGGGATCCACTTGCTGAGGTTCACCACGAAGAAGAAGTAGGCCATGGTGGCCGTGAACACCACCGGCGACAGCCGCAGCGGGATCACGTAGGCATTGATCGGCGGCCCGCCCGCATGCGCGATGAAGCTCGTGAAGCCCGACACCGTGGTCAGCGCGGCGCCGATGCCGCGCGAGGGCAGCGGATCGTCCGGCTTGGGCGGGAACAGCACGCGCTGCGCCAGGAAGAGCAGCGTGAACACGCCCACGATGCCCGCCACCGTGTGCGCCGACAGCGCGCGGAACAGCAGCGTGCCGATCACCGTGCCCAGCAGGCCGAAGGGGATCAGGAACTTCAGCAGCGAACGGTCGAAGTCGCGCCGGAAGGCCGCGAGCCCCAGCAGGTCCATCAGCAGCAGCAGCGGCATCAGGATCGCCGCGGCCTGCGGCACCGTGACCGCCAGCGCCATCAGCGGCACCGCGAGCGAGCCGAAACCGGCGCCGAAGCCGCTCTTGCTGATGCCGAGCAGCAGCACGGCGGGAATGGCGACCGCGTAGAAGTGCGGGTCGGTGATGAGGGGGAAGACCATGGGCAGGAAGGGCGCGCGAAAAAAAGCCCGTCGTCGCGGCGGGCCCCGGCGAGCGTAGCAGGAAGGCGCTCGGGCCGCTGCGGCCCCGATCCGGCCCGGCTCAGCCCTCGAGCACGCCGCCCGCGAGCCAGCGCGCGCCGCGCTGGTAGAGCGCCTCGACCGCCGGGCCCTTGAGCATCGGCATGTCGAGCTTCACCGTGTAGCCGATGCGCTGCTGGATGTAGGCCAGGTGGCGGTAGCCCTCGGGCAGCTCGGCCAGCTTCGCGGCATCGAGCGTCACGCTGGCGGCCGGGTCGATCGGGTCGATGCGGTCCTTCTCGTAGATCGGCTGGCGGTGCAGCAACTTCCACTGCCCCTCGTGCAGCACCACGAAGTCGTAGAAGCGGCCGGTGCACACCACGTCGCAGGGCACGCCCTCGACCGGGCCGCGCTGCGAGATCGTCATCTTGGTCTGCACGATGGCGCGCTCGCCCGCCAGCTCGATCGCCGAGCCGCCGAGGAAGTGCAGGATGCTCACGCCCTTGGCCCAGCCTTCCCGCGTGACGCGGATGAACTCGGCGAACGGCCCCTGGAACCAGGTCGCCATCATCACGCCCTCGGGATGCCACACGGTGGCGAAGCGCTCCCAGTCGCCGGCATCGCGCCAGACGGCCCAGCGTTCGATCATGCGGCGGATCAGCAGCTCCTGCTGCAGCGTGTCGTTCATTCCCTGCGTCTCCTGTCGGGGGGTGGATGTCATGCGGGCTGGGCCACGGCCTTCGCCGCACCGGTCGCCGGCGACGGCGCCAGCGGGTTCAGCACGAAGTCGAAATCGAGCCGCCAGCGACCATCGGCCTGCCGCGTCCAGGGCGCCACCAGCGATTCGCGCACCGCGAACACCGCATCGGAATCGAGCCATTGGTCGCCCTCGCGGAACACGTGGGTGATGAGCCGCTCGTAGCCCGGCGCCTGGATCATGAAGTGCAGGTGCGCGGGCCGCCACGGATGGCGCTTCGTGGCATCGAGCAGCTGGCCCACCGGGCCGTCGGTCGGGATCGGGTAGGCCTCGGCCAGCACGCTGCGGAAATGCAGCGCGCCGTCGGGCCCGGTGTGCAGGCGGCCGCGGTTCTCGGCATGGCCGAGCTCGGGATGCTGCACGTCGTAGTGCCCGCCCGCGTCGGCCTGCCACACGTCGACCACGGCACCGGCCACCGGCGCGCCGTCGAGGCCGCGCACGGTGACGCTGACGTCGCAGGGCTCGCCGGCCGCGCCGTTGGCCACGTCGTCGCCGTGCGCGTACTCGGGCGCGCCCTCGACGTAGAAGGGCCCGAACACCGTCGCCTCGGTGCAGCCCGCGGGCTTGTCGTTGTTCATCGCGATCGTGAGCATCGACAGCCCCAGCACGTCCGACAGCAGGATGAACTCCTGGCGCGTGTCGTCGCACATCCGGCCCGTGGCCGTCAGGTAGTCGATGCCCTGCTTCCACTCCGCCTCGGTCAGCTTCACCTCGCGCGCGAAGGCGTGCAGGTGCTGCACCAGGCTGGTCACGATCTCGTGCAGCCGCGGGTTCGGGGTGTCGGCGAAGCGCGCGAGCACGGCCTGGGTGATGTTGTCCTGGTTGAGATTGCGCATGGCGGCTGTCTCCATTCGTTCGAGGGGTTCGCCGACTCTAGGCGTCGGACCGATGGGCGCAAAGCACCTTGGCGCAAATGATTTTTCCGCCCAGCGGAACGGTCGACCCATCGCCTGGCACAAAATCGCGCAGCCCGAAAAAGACGCTCGCCGGAGACACCCATGGACCGCTGGACCGAAATCGCCCTGCTCGTGCAGATTGCCGACGCCGGCAGCCTGAGCCGCGCCGCCGAGGCGCTGGGGCTGTCGAACGCGGCCGCGAGCCGCCACCTGAGCGCGCTCGAGGCGCGGCTGGGCGCCCGGCTGGTCGAGCGCAACACGCGCCGGCTCTACCTGACCGACACCGGCCGCGAGTTCTGCGGCCGCGCGCGCACCATCCTGTCGGACCTCGAGGATGCCGAGACGGCCGTCAACGCCACCGCGCTGCAGCCCACGGGCACGCTGCGCATCACGGCCTCGCTGTCGTTCTCGATCCACCACATCGCGCCACTGCTGCGCGAGTACACCCAGCGCTACCCCGGCGTGAAGGTGCACGTGGAGGCGGCCAACCGCTACTTCGACCTGATCGACAACAACATCGACGTGGCGATCCGCACGCGCGAGTACGAGCCCGATTCCAACGTGACGATCCGCCGCCTCGGCGAGACGCGGCGCATCCTCGCGGCCTCGCCGCGCTACTTCGCGCAGCACGGCTTCCCGAAGACGCTGGAGGAGTTGCTGCAGCACAAGCTCCTGATCTACACCTACGCCAACAACCCCAACGAGCTGCGCTTCACCGGCCGCGACGGTGAAGTCCGCACGGTGGCGGTGCAGGGGCTGCTCGAATCGAACGACGGCCAGGTGCTGCGCGCCGCGGCGCTCGACGGCATGGGGATCCTGGTGCAGCCCACCTACATCGTCTACGACGACATCGTGGCCGGCCGGCTGGTGCCCACGCTCGACGACTGGGACCTGCCGCACCTGCGCATCAACCTGGCCTACCCGAGCCGCAAGCACCTGTCGGCCAAGGTGCGCAGCTTCATCGACTTCATGGCCGCGCACTTCCACAAGATGGACTACGAGCGCAAGTGGACCGGGCATTTCCTGGGCCGCTGATCCGCTCGCCCGAGCCGCTTTCTCGAAAAAAGGTGCGTAAACGCACCGACCGGCCCGCCGCCTCCTGCGCACACTGGAAACGGACCTGCCCGCATCCCGCGGGCGGGCGCAGTCCTTTCCTATCCTGACCGCTCGAGGAACCGCCATGAACACCCAGGCCGCCACCACGCATGCGCCGATCGCTTCGTCGTTCGCCGCCCCCACCCTCGCCAACGGCGACGACGCCGGCAAGCTGCTGCTGCGCGTCGCCATCGGCGTGCTCGTACTGCTGCACGGCATCTTCAAGCTCTCGGCCGGGGTCGGCTTCATCGCCGGCATGCTGGCCAAGTCCGGCCTGCCCGGCGGCCTGGCCTACCTGGTCTACGTGGGCGAGATCGTCGCGCCGCTGCTGCTGATCGCTGGCTTCTGGACCCGCGCCGCGGCCGCCGTGGTGGTGGTCAACATGCTGTTCGCCTTCGGCCTGGTGCACATGGGCGACTTCTTCGCGCTGACCAAGCAGGGCGGCTGGGCGCTCGAACTGCAGGGCCTGTACCTGTTCGGCGCGCTCGCCGTGGTGCTGCTGGGCGCGGGCCGCTTCAGCGTGGGCGGCACGACCGGCCGCTGGAACTGATCTCGCGCAGGCTCAGGACGCGTCGCCGCGCACCTGGGCCACCATCCGCTCCAATCGGCCGGCGTCTTCCAGCACCAGCGCGCGGCCGTCCTTGCGCAGCACGCCGCTGCGCACCAGCGCATTGAGCTCGCGCGTGACCTGCTCGCGGTTGGTGCTGATCTGGCTGGCCAGGGCCGCGTGGCGCGGCGCGGGCTCGAGCCGCGCCTGGTTGCCGTCGAAGCCGGCGCCGCGTGCCAGCCGCAGCAGTTCGGCATGCAGCCGGTTCTGCACGCCCAGGGTGCTCAGGTCGATCACGCGTTCGCTGAGCTGGCGCACCAGCGCGGCCAGCCGCTGCATCACGCGCTCGGCCACCAGCGGCTCGTCGCGCAGCAGGGCCAGGAAGGCGGCGCGGTCGAGGCTGGCGACCACGCAGGGTTCGAGCGTGACCACGTCGGCCGAACGCGGCCCGCCGTCGATGGCGGCGATGTCGCCGAAATGCTCGCCGGCCTCGGAATCGCGGAAGGTCACCTGGCGGCCGTTGGCCGAATAGGTGGTCACGCGCACGCGGCCCGAGACCAGCAGGAACACCTCGCCCTGCTGCTCGGCGCGCAGCAGCAGCGGCTTGCCGGCCGCCACGCTGTGCCACAGGCACTGCTGCGCGAGCTGGTCCAGGCGCTGGTCGGACAGCCCCGCGAGCAGCGCGATCTGGCGCAGCGCGAGGCTGGAACGCGGGGCGGCCGAAGCCGGGGCGGAAGACGGGGAAGGTGTGGTGGAGGCCATGCCGGGTCGGTGGGCGCCGCGCATTATGCTCGGGTGCCCTTCCGACCCGCCGCATGCAAAGACGTTCCCCATCCGCCCTGAGAACGCCCACGCGGCGCAACCTGCGCTGGGCCAGCGGGATCGTGCTGATGGCCTACGTCACGCTGCACCTGCTCAACCATGCGCTGGGCATCGCCTCCTTCGCCCGGGCCGAGGCGGTGCTCGACCAGTTGCGCGCCTTCTGGCACAGCCTGCCCGGCACCCTGCTGCTGTATGGCGCCGCGCTGGCGCACCTGGCGCTGGCCGTGGTCGCGCTGTGGGAGCGGCGCACGCTGCGCATGCCGCCGCTCGAGGGCCTGCGCGTGCTGCTGGGCTTCTCGCTGCCGCTGTTGCTGGCCGCCCACCTGACGGCGATGCGCGGCGCCCACACCCTCTACGGCATCGATGGCTCGTACGCGCGCGTGGTCTGGGGCCTGTGGGACCTGCCGGGCGCGAGCGCGCAGTTCGCGCTGATGCTCGCGGCCTGGGCGCACGGCTGCCTGGGCCTGCACTTCGCGCTGCGCGTGCAGCCCTGGTACCGCCGCTTCTCGCACCTGCTGCTGGCCATCGCCGTCGTGCTGCCGCTGCTGGCCGCCCTGGGCTTCGTCTCGATGGGGCGCGAGTTCCAGTGGACCGGCGTGCCGCCGACGGTGGTCCCGACTGCCGAGCAGTCACGCGCGCTCGGCGCGATCGAGCGCAACATCAAGCTCTTCTATGCACTGGCGCTGGCCGCGTTGCTGCTCGCGCGCTGGGGCCGCACGGCCTTCTATCGCTGGTCGGGCCGGCCCTCGGTCGCGCTGCGCTATCCCGAGCGCACGGTGCACGTGCCGCGCGGCTGGAGCGTGCTCGAGGCCAGCCGCTCGCACGGCATCGCCCACCTGTCGGCCTGCGGCGGCCGCGCGCGCTGCTCGACCTGCCGCGTGCGCGTGAACGGCCCGGCCGGCCACGTCGACCCGCCGGGCCGCGACGAGCAGCGCACGCTCGAACGCGTGCGCGCGCCGGCCGACGTGCGCCTGGCCTGTCAGCTGCGCCCGCGCGGCGACATCGAGGTCACGCCGCTGTTCGCGCCGCGCCCCAACGAGGGCCGGCCCGCGCCCGTGGGCAGCTTCGGCCACGAGCGCGACGTGGCGATCCTGTTCGTCGACCTGCGGCGCTGGTCGGGGCTGTCGGAACGCCAGTGGCCCTTCGACCTCGCCTACGTGCTCGACCGCTACTTCGCCACCGTGGGCGCCGCCGTGCGCGAGGCCGGCGGTGTGCCCAACCAGTTCATCGGCGACAGCGTGATGGCGATCTTCGGCCTCGAGACCGACCTCGCCACCGCCTGCCGCCAGGCGCTGCGCGCCACCACGCTGATCGGCGAGCGCATGGACGCCTGGAGCGAGGGCTTCGAGGCCCAGTTCGGCCAGCGGCTGGACTTCGGCATGGGCCTGCACGCGGGCCGCGCCGCGGTCGGCGAGGTCGGCTACCTCGAGACCACCACCTTCACGGCGATCGGCGAGGTGGTCAACACCGCGAGCCGGCTGCAGGACCATTCGAAGAAGGCCTCGGCGCGGCTGGTGCTCTCGCTGTTCGCGGCGCAGCAGGCCGGCGCGGCCGAGGCGCTCGGCGCGCCCGAGATGCTCGCGGTGCGCGGGCGCACCGAGCCGCTGGCGGTGCTGTACGCGGTGCGAACGGCCTGAGCCCTCATCCCCGTTTCTCCCCACTGCCAGTGGGGTTCACGGCCCGCGCGCGATCGATCGAAAGCAGTGCGCAAACGCACAGCGCAAACCACGATGCGGTTTCACACTGCATCCCGTGGCAACGACGAATGTCCGCCGCCCACACAGACATCCGAAGGGACTCTCACCATGAACACCAAGCAACTCATCGCCCTCTCCGCTCTCGCACTCGCAGCCGGCGCCGCCTCGGCCCAGACCGTGCCGGCCGAAGCCTGGGTGGGCGCGCCGATCGCCACCACCGGCAGCGCGCTGAGCCGCACCGACGTGCGCGCCGACCTGGACCGTTCGAAGACCGTGGCCCAGGCACCGCAGGAAGCATGGGTCGGCAGCGAAGCCGGCGAGAACGTGGCCGCGGGCGCGCTGAGCCGTGCCGAAGTCAAGGCCGACCTCGCGCTGTGGACCCGCGCCGGCCTCAACCAGTACGCGCGCATCGACGGCATCGACAGCACCAACCCCGATTTCCGCCAACGCACGGCCGCCTACGAGCGCCTGCGCAACAGCCCGGCCTACCTGGCCGAAGTGCAGCAGCTGCAGGGCGTGCCCTCGGTGGCCAGCACGCAGCCCGCGGGCGGCGAAGCGGCCGCGAACTGAGAGCGGCAGACGGACCTCGCGCGCAAGGCGCGAAGGTCCCGCCGCTCAGGGCCGCGCGCCTTCCCAGGCGTTCTGCAGCAGCGCGCGGATCGCGTCGCGCTCCAGCGGCCGCGGATTCGGATACTGGTTCTGCAGCGCCTGCGCGCAGGCCACGTCGAGATCGGCTTCCTTCATGCCGATGTCGCACAGCGCCACCGGCGCGCCGTTGTCGCGCGCGAGCTCGTACACGGCCTGCGCCGCGCTGCTGCCGCCGAGCGCGCCGGCGATGCGTTCCATGGCGCGCGGCGCCGCCGCGGCGTTGTAGGCCAGCGCATGCGGCAGCACGATGGTGTGGGTTTCCGCATGCGGCAGGTTGAAGCTGCCGCCGAGCGTATGGCAGAGCTTGTGGTGCAGCGCCATGCCGACGTTGCCGAGCACGGTGCCGCACAGCCATGCGCCGTACAGCGCATCGCCGCGCGCCGCCACGTCCTGGGCCGAGGCACGCAGCACGGGCAGCGCACGGCCCAGCGCGGCGATGCCCTCCACCGCCATCAGGTCCATGATCGGATTGGCATCGACCGCGTAGAGGCCCTCGGCCGCATGCGCGATCGCGTTGATGCCGCTGGTCACGCTCATCGCCACCGGCAGGCTCAGCGTGAGCTCGGGGTCGTAGATCACGGTGCGCGGCAGCACGCGCGCGTCCTTGCCGGTCTTCTTGAGGCCGGCCTCGGTGATGCCGTAGATCGGCGTCATCTCGGAGCCCGCATAGGTGGTGGGAATGGCGAGGATCGGCAGCCCCGAATCGAGCGCGATCGCCTTGCCCAGGCCGGTGGTCGAGCCGCCGCCGATGGCCACGGCGCAGTCGGCATCGAGCCGCCGCGCCACCTCGCGCGCCTCGCGCGCGGTCTCGATCGGCACGTGCATCACGGCGCGGTCGAACACGCCGGCCGCATGGTCGCCGAGCAGGGCCGCGATACGCTCGGCCTGCGGCCGCTGCTCGGGCGTGGACAGCACCAGCGCGCGGCGCGCGCCGAGCGCCTCGATCTCGCGCGCCAGGTGCCGCAGCGCGCCGGCACCGAAGACCACGCGCTGGGGCGCGCTGTTGTAGACGAAGGAAGAATGGGTCATGGGGTCGGGCTTTCGGATTCGGGACGCGAGGCGCCCGCCGCGAGTCTCCCGCGCGCCAGTGCGCGCTGCCATGCCGCCAACGGAAAGCAGTTTTCCGCTCAGCGCACAGTGTCCCTGGCGCGGGCCTGCACGATCAGCAGCAGGAAGCCACCCGCCATCGCGACGTTCTTGAGGAAGTTGTTGAGCTGCGCATTGAACTGCGCCGCGTCGGCCGCCCAGAAGGCATGGGCCGCGAAGGCGGTGGCGAGGGTGAAGAGCGCGAGCGCACCCGCCACCCACTTCACGCGCCAGCCCGCGACCAGCAGCAGGCCGCCGCCGATCTCGAGCGCGATGGTCAGCGGCAGCACCACGTCGGGCAGCGGGATGCCGAGCTTGGCGAAATAGCCGAGCGTGGCGCCATAGGTCATGAGCTTGCGCACGCCTGCGATCAGGAAGATCGCGGCCATCAGCACGCGGGCCGCCAGCACCGCCGCGCCGCCATCCATCGGCCTCGTCGCCGTTCCATTCGTCATGCTCTCTCTCCTTCGCGCACCGTGGCGCTATTCGTGAATCCAGTCCGCCCCATGCAGAACACCATCGCGCACGACAGCAGCGCGGGCAGCGCCGCCGCCACGAACAGCGCGCCGTTCGACCAGTGCAGCCCGATCAGCCAGCCCGCCACCAGCGGTCCCGCGATCGAGCCCGCGCGGCCGATGCCGAGGCTCCAGCCCATGCCGGTGGCGCGCACCGTGGTCGGGTAAACGCTCGAGGCCAGCGCGATCAGCGCCGGCTGCGCGCCGACGATGCAGAAGCCGCTGACCACCACCGCCGCCAGCATGGCCGCGAGCGGCAGCGCGGGCTGGCCGATCAGCGCGATGGTCAGCACCGCGAGCGCGAACACCGGCACCAGCACGCGGTAGAAGCCCACGCGGTCGATCAGCGGCCCCATCGCCACCGTGCCCACCACGCCGCCCACCTGCAGCAGCGTTCCGGCGGCCACCGCCACGTTCGCGCTGTAGCCCGCGTCGACCGCCAGCGTGGGCAGCCAGTTGGCGAGGAAGAACAGGTTCAGCAGGTTGAGGAAGTTGATGCCCCACAACAGCAGCGTGGCGCGCGCGCGGCCGCCGCGGAACAGCTCGGCCACCGGCGCGCCGTCCTGCTTCGCCTCGTGCACCACGTAGCGGCTGGCGGCATCCACCGGCACGCCGGGCGCGATGTGGCGCAGCCATTGCTGCACGCGGTCGAGCCTGCGTCCGCGCAGCACCAGGAACTGCATCGATTCGGGCATGTAGCGCAGCATCAGCGCGGCGATCACCAGCGGCACCACGCCGCCGAACACGAACACCGCGCGCCAGCCGCCCAGCGGCAGCAGCAGCGCGCTGATCGCGCCGCCAAGCACCGCGCCGCCGGTGAAGCCGCACGAGACCCACATCATCAGCGTCACGCGCCGTCGGTGCGGGCTGTACTCGCTGGCCAGCGCGCTGGCGTTGGCCATGATGCCGCCCAGCCCGATGCCGGTGACGAAGCGCATCGCGAGCAGCTGGCCCAGCGTGTGGACCCCGGTGGTCGCGAGCATGCACAGCGCGAAGAACACCGTGGCCGCGATCAGCACCGGCCGGCGGCCGAAGCGGTCGGCGCAGATGCTCAGCACCAGCGAGCCGACCAGCATGCCCAGCAGGCCGGCGCCGAACACCGGGCCCAGCGCGGCCTTCTCGATGCCCCATTCGTGCACGATCGCGGGCGCCACGAAGCCCATCGCCTGCACGTCGAAGCCGTCCATCACCACCGCGCAGCCCACCAGCACCAGGATCCAGCGCTGGAAGCTGCTGACCGGATGGCTGTCGATCAGCGCGGGGATGTCGATCGGCGCGCGCACTTCGGCGGCACCGCCCGTGCCCGCGGATTCGGCGATGGCTCTCACGCGAGCGCCTCGTCGAGATCCAGGCAGTGCTCGGCGCTCCAGCCGTAGAGCCATTCGAGCGCGTCGTGGAAGCGCTCCTGCGGCCGGCCCTTCCACATGCTGTTGCGCACCTGCCGTTCCACGCCCTTGGCGTGATAGATGCGCCCCATCTCGCGCGCCGACAGCACCACGCGCGCGGTGCGCGCCACGCGCGAACGCTCGTACAGCGCGAGCGCGCGCGGCCAGTCGCCCTGTTCGCGGCGCAGCGCGAGGCCGAGCGTGACCGCGTCCTCGCAGGCCGTGCAGGCGCCCTGCGCGAGGTACTGCACCATGGGGTGCGCGGCATCGCCCAGCAGGGTGGCGCGGCCGAAGGTCCATTGCTCGATCGGGTTGCGATCGGCCGTCGAGTAGCGCTTCCAGGCCCTGGGCACGCGCAGGATCTGCTGCACCCGCTCGCAGGTGCCGGCGAAGAAGCGCAGCAGCTCGGCCGGGTCGCCGTCCATCGAGCCCCACTCCTCGGGCCGGTCGCTGTGGAAGGTGGCGGCCAGGTTGAACTTGTCGCCGCCCTTGAGCGGGTAGTGCACCAGGTGGCAGTTGGGGCCGACCCAGATGCACGGCGCGGTGAAGCGCAGCGCCTCGGGGAACTCGGCCGTGTCGACCACCGCGCGGAACACCACGTGGCCCGACACCCGGATGCCGTCGCCCACGTACTGCTGGCGCACCACCGAGCGCACGCCGTCGCAGCCGATCAGCGCCTGGCCTTCGTGGCGCCCGCCCTGCGCGTCGATCAAGGTCACGCCCTCCGCGTCCTGTTCGATCTTCACGCCTTTGGTCGAGGTCAGGAACTCGATCTGGCCGTCGCGCGCCGACTGCACGCCGTCGAGCAGCGCGCCGTGGATGTCGGCGCGATGGATCACCGCATAGGGATTGCCGAAGCGCTCGCGGAAAGCGTCGGCCAGCGAGATGCCCGCCACGCGCCGCGCATCGAGCGCATCGAACATCACCATCTCGTCGGTGTAGACCGCCTTGGCGCGCAGCTGCGCGCCCACCCCGAGGGCATCGCAGGCCGCGAAGGCGTTCGGGCTCAGCTGGATGCCGGCACCGATCTCGCCGATCCGGCCGGCCTGCTCGATCACCTTGACGCGGTAACCCTCGCGCACCAGCGCGAGCGCCGCCGCCAGCCCGCCGATGCCGCCGCCGGCCACCAGCACCGGCCGTGTGTCTTTCGCAGCGCCCATCTCAGTTCAGCCCGAACAGCCGGCGCGCGTTGTCACGGCCGATCTTGCGGCGGTCGTTCTCGCTGATCTCGCAGCGGTCGAACCAGCGTGCCGCGTCCTCGTGCTTCTCGAACGGATAGTCGACCGAATACATGATGCGGTCCGATCCCACCTCGAGCAGGGTCGACAGCAGCGTGGGCGTGCGGAAGTTGCCGCTGGTCGTGATGTGCACGTTGCTGCGCAGGTAGTCGCCGATCTCCCTGTCGCAGGGCATGCCGCGGCGGCCCTTGCGCAGGATGTGGTCGACGCGCCAGATGTTGAACGGGATGCCCTCGCCGAAGTGGCCGAGGATCATCTGCAGCTCGGGATGGCGGTCGAACAGGCCGCTCGACAGCAGGCGCAGCGCATGGATGCCGGTCTCCACCGCGAAGGCCCAGGTCGGGCCGGTGAGCCAGTGCGCGCCTTCGTAGATCGGCTCGCGCGGCAGCAGCGGGTCGCGCGGATGCATGTAGAAGGGCTTGCCCAGCGCCGCGGCGGCGCGCCAGAAATCGGCGAAGCGCGGATCGTCGTAGTAGACGACCGTCTGCTCGTCGCCCACCTGCGAGAAGCCGTTGACCAGGAAACCATGGAAGCCCAGCTCCTTCACGCAGCGCTCGAGTTCGCGCGCCGCCGCCTCGGGGTCCTGCAGCGGCAGCGCCGCGAAGCCGCCGAAGCGCGCGGGATGGCGGCGCACCTGCTCGGCCAGCACGTCGTTGGCGCGCTTCGCGACTTCCACCGCGCGCTTCGCGTCGGGAATGCCCTGCACCGCGGGCGAGTTCAGCGAGAGGATCGAGAAGGCCGTGCCCCACCGGTCCATCTGCTCGAGGCGCTGCTGCTCGAAGTCGAGCAGGTTTCCCTTCAGCGTCTGCCACACCTCGGGCCGTGCGTAGACCTGCGAGTCGGCGATCGTCAGGTCGATCGCGAAATGCTCTTCGAGCGCAATCTTGTCTTTCATGGGGTGTTCACTCCGGTTTGATGTTCAGCTTGTCGAGCACGTCCTGCCAGGTCTTGCGGTCCTCGGCGATGTAGCGCGCCAGTTGTTCGGGCGTGCCGGGGCGCGGATAGGTGCCGAGCTCGCGCGACTTGGCGACCACCTCGGGCAGCAGCAGCGCTTCGTTCATGTCCTTGTTGAGCTTCGCGAGCACCTGCGCGTCGACGCCCTTCTTCGCGATCACCGCGAACCAGCCGTGCGCCACCGCGCCGGGCACGGTCTTGCTCGCGAGCGGGAAGGCCTCGAGGCCGGGCTCCACGCGGTCGCCCATGCTGGCCAGGATGCGCATGCGGCCGCCCTGCACGTTGCCCGCGACCACGTTGTAGGTCTCGACCATCATCTGGGTCTGGCCGCCGAGCGTGGCCTGCATCGCCTGCGCGCCGCCCGGGTAGTGCACCTCGAGGAACTGCGCGCCCGACTGCAGCCCGAGCAGCGCCGATGCCAGGTGCGGCGCCGTGCCGCGGCCGTTGTCGGCCACCTCGACGCCCTGCGGTCTGGCGCGCGCGGCCGCGATGAAGTCGGCCAGCGTCTTGTGCGGCGAATTGCCGGGCACCGCGAGCATGAAGGGCGCCACAGCCGCGAGCGTGACCGGCACGAAGTCGCGGTTGAAGTCGTAGCTCACGCCCTTGATCGTGCTCGGCGCCACCGAGATCGCCGAGCCCTGCACGAAGCCGAAGCTGTAGCCGTCGGCGGGCGCGGCGAGGATGCCGTTCATGCCGATCACGCCGCTGCCGCCGGGCCTGTTGTCGACGATCACGCCCTGGCCCCACTTCTCGCCGAGCTTCGCGCCCACGAGGCGGATCAGCACGTCGGGCGCCGAGCCGGCCGGGAACGGCACGATGAAGCGCACGGCCTGGGCGGGCCATTTCGCCGCCGTCTGCGCCTGTGCGGCCGGCAGTGCCGAAACGAGGGCCAGCAGGGCCGCGACGGCGTGCCTGCGCGAGTGTCCGAGGCTCATCTTTTTTGTCTCCATTTACTTGATTATTCAAATAAGTGGGCGGACTATATACTTGAACAATCAAGCATGTCTAGATGAAAACCCTGAGCCAAGAACACGACCTCGAGAAGGCCATTCCCTTCCTGCTGGCACGCGCCGGCGCGCGCATGGGCAATGCCTTCGCCAAGGCCCTCAAGCCCTATGGGCTGAGCCTCAGCGAGTGGCGCGTGTGCGCCTCGCTGCAGCACACGCCGCGCCAGACGCTCTCGGAGCTGGCGACGCACGCCTCGACCGACCTGTCGGCGCTGTCGCGCATCGTCGACCGGCTGGCGGCCAACGAGCTGGTGATGCGGGAGAAGTGCGACACCGACAAGCGCGCGGTGCGCATCGCGCTGACCGAGCGCGGGCTCGCGCTCACGCTCGAGCTGATCCCGCTCGCGCAGCACTACGAGGCGGTCGCGATCTCCGACTTCAGCCCGGCCGAAGTCAAGACCCTGCGCGCGATGCTGCTGCGGCTGTACGCGAACGCGACGCCGCTGGCCTGAGGGGTTGGCTCAGGCCGGCTCGACGCGCACCGTCGAGGCCGCGCGCGCCTGTGCGATCGCGAAGCGCACCGGCAGGAAGCGCTCGATCACCGCGCAGTTGGTGCGCGTGTGCTCGGTCACCTCGCTGCAGGTGAACGCCGCGCCGCGGCCGCTCTGCCAGGTGGCCAGCGCCAGCAGCAGCGCGAGCTGGTCGGCCAGGTGCGGTCCGACCGCCGCCTCGCTCTTGAGGAAGCCGCGCAGTTCCTTCACCAGCGCATGCGCCACCTGCTCGGCGCTCAGCGTCTTCTCGCCGAAGGCCGTGAACACCTCGGTCACCTCGGCATGCGCGAGCGTCGCGATCAGCGCATTGCCCGGGCCCTCGTTCTGCCGCGTGGCGCCGTAGCGCAGCTGCTCGCCGGTCCAGCCCATCGCCGCGCCCAGGGTCTCGAGTTCGCGCGTCATCACATGGCGCGCGATGCCCGGCGCCAGGCACTCGGCATGGCGCTCCAGCGCCTCGCCGCGCGAGAGCAGGTCGAAGGGCTGCAGCGCGCCGGCCGCCGGCACGATGTCGGCCTCGACCTCGCCGCCGCCGGCCGGATAGAAGCCATGGCGGCGCAGCTGCAGTCGCAGGTCGGCGCCGAGGCGGCGCACCAGCGGCGCAAAGGCGCGCTCGAGGAAATGGAACGGCGGCGCCATCGGGTTGTGCGTGCCGCCGCTCAGGTGCAGCCGGCTCGCCGCGCCGGCCAGCAGCAGCGGCGGCAGCACGGTCTGCAGCACCAGCATGCAGCTGCCAGCGCCCGAGATCGCGAAGCGGTACTCGCCCGCGCGCACCGGGCCCGGCGCGAAGCGCAGCGACTGCGAACCGAGTTCGGCGCCCTCGACGGCCGCGCCGCTGATGGCGGCGGCCGCGTTCACGCACGCGAGGTGCTGGCGCATCAGGCCCGGCTTGGCACGGCCGGCGCGAATCTTCTCGATGGCCATGGGCTGGCCCGTGACCATCGACAGCGCGAGGCTGGTGCGCAGGATCTGGCCACCACCCTCGCCTTGGGAGCCGTCGAGCACGACGGTCTGCAACGGCGCCGCAGGCGCCTGTTCTCGTTGGATTTCTTCTTTCATGGCTGTTCTTCTTGTCATGGGCGCGGTCATCGCACGCCCCTGTTCCCCGTTGTCCTTGCTACGTCTCAGCCGCAACCCTGCGACTCGTGGCGCACCGCGCTCTTCGCATCGCTAGCCCCGAAGCGCAGCACCGTCTCGCTGAGAAAGGCATCGAGCCCCGACGCATCGGCCGGCGGCAGCGCCGTCACGGGCTCGGCCGCATGCGCCGCCAGCTCCGCCTCGATGAAGGCATGGATGCCCGGCCAGCGCGGGCTGGTCGCGGCCTCGCCCGCGCGCATCTTCACCTCGAGCAGCGCGTTGATCTCGTCGATCAGCGCGGCATCGCGCACCGCATCGAGCGTGTGCTGCGCGAGGTCGGCGAAGCGCATCGGCGGCACGCCGGGCCGCATGCGGATCCAGCGCGCGGCCAGCAGCGGGCGCAGCACGTAGAGGTACTTCTTGTAGCGAACCGTCTCGGCCTGCAGATGCTCGCGGAAGTTCTTCTTCGCCATCGAGGCGTAGTGATGCCAGCCGCGCGCGTTGGAGAACACCGCCTCCGACAGCGCGCGAAAGCGCGGCATTGCCTGTGCGTCCTCGCGGTAGACGATCGGCGAGCGCAGCCACTCGAGCAGCGTCGGGTTCGATTCGCGCATCAGTCCCAGTGCCTTGCGCAGGTCCCAGCCGTTGATGTCGAGCTCGCCGCTGATCGGCAGCTCGATCACGTCGCGCCGCGGCGTCACCGTGAGGTACCACGGCAGGCGGTTCACGTAGATGAAGCGTACGTCGTAGTCGCTGTCGGGCGAGGCAAAGCCCCAGCCGCGGCTGCCCGATTCGCAGGCGAACAGCACCGTGACCTCGTGCCGGGCCTCGATGGCGGCGAGTTCCTCCATGATCTGCGCGCGCATGGCGGGCTCGACCGGGTGGGCCGAGCGGATGCGCTCCTCGTTTCGTTGCGGTTCCATCGTTGTCCTTTCCCTCTCGTTCGTCATTCAATCCGTCGTGCTCGCCATCACCGCGGCCAGCGTGCCGCGCCGCGGATTCCACACGGTGAAGCACCAGATGCCCCACCACTCCTTGCCGTCCTCGAAATACGCGCTCCACGTGCTGCGCTCAGGCTCGCGCTCCGGATCGCCGACCCAGTCGAGCAGCACCAGGCCATCGTCCGGCAGCAGCCCGATGGCCTCGCAGAAGCGCGGGAACAGCGAGGCCCGCTCGGCTTCATCGGCCACGGTCAGCGGATAGGGCGGATCGCCGAAGGCCTGGCAGAACCACTCGAACCAGTCCACCTCGTCGAGCTCGCGCGTGTGCGCGATGCGATGGTTCGGTGGATAGCTGTCGGCCGCGACCACCGCCGCCGCGTCGAGCCGCGTCGCGCTTGCGCTCGCCACGTCGAAGGCCCGTTGCGCATCGAAGCTGGCCGGCTGCAGGGACGGGTTCTTTTCCATGGCCTCGCGCCAGTGGCGTTCGGCCCGCGCCATCGTTTCCTCGCCCAGCCGCCGCAACACCTCGCGGTGATGCGCTTCGCCCACCACCGGTGCCTCGCCGGCCACGCGGCAGACGCTGAACTCGAACACCACGCCCACGCGCTGCAGCGTGGCGCGCAGCGCGTCGTGGGCGACCGCCGCCTCCGATGCCATCGGCACGACCTCGTCCTTCGATGCGCTCATTCCGGCTTTCTCCCGAATCGTTGGGCCCACTGGCGGACCTCCTTGTCCGCATGGGCGTTCAAGGCCGCGACCTGCGCCGGCCCGGGCGCGAGACCCAGGCAATGCGCCACCGCCAGCCATCGCAACAGCCGATGATGCCCTTCGCCGCGCCGCGCGAACTCCGCTTCGCCGCATGCCGCAAGGCGCGCCGATGGAATGGCAGCCAGAAAGGCACGCCAGTTCCACGGGTTCGCATGGCCGCGCAGGCAGGCTTCGAGTGCCCAGTCCTCGTCGGCGGGATGGCGCAGCTTCGCGGCCAGCGCCTCGACCGCCGCCTGCGCGCCCTGCCGCTCCCAGCTGTTCCACGACGGTTGCCAGGCATCGACCAGCGCGCGCAGCCGCGCGAGATCGGCCGCCGAACCCCAATGGCCCAGTGCCTCGACCGCCAGCGTGCGCAGGCCCCACCACTTGCTCTCGAGCGCGGCGTCGACTTCGGCGCGCGCCGCGGGCGTAGCAGGTGCTTTGGCGAACGCGCGCAGCCGTTGCGACATCTCGCCCAGCAGGTTCGCGCCCTCGCCTTCGCGCGAGGCGGACCGCGCCGCGCGCAACGCCCGCCGGCATGGCAGGCAGCGCACCGCGCGGCTGTCGATGCTGGCGTGCATCGTCTCGTACCACCACTTCTGCTGCTTCGCCGTCCACACCTGCTCGGCACCGCAGTCGCGGCAGGTGAAGGCACGGTCGACGTAATAGGTGGGCAGCGCGCCGTAGGTGTTGTTGTGGCGTGCCAGCACCGCCACGTCGGCAGGCTCAAGGCCCGGCGCGCGCCGCGACAGCAGGTGCCGCTGGTCGGGCAGGCGCAGTTGCGCCTCGATGCGCGCCGCGCGCTCGAGGCGGCGGCCGCGGATCTCGGCGCGGCGTTGCTTGTTGCTCTTCATCTCGTCGTCCTCGTCCGGTCTCTCTGAAAAAGGGAGGCCGATCGGGACGACCTCCTTGCACTAACCCTTCACGCACACCACCTGCTTGAGCGTGTAGACCACCTCCACCAGGTCCTTCTGCGCGTCCATCACCGCGTCGATGTCCTTGTAGGCCATCGGGATCTCGTCGATCACGTCGGCGTCCTTGCGGCATTCCACGCCCTCGGTCGCGGCGATCTGGTCGGCGATCGTGAACAGCTTCTTCGCCTTGGTACGGCTCATCTTTCGACCGGCGCCGTGGCTGCAGCTCATGAAGCTCTCGGGGTTGCCCTTGCCGCGCACGATGTAGCTCTTGGCGCCCATGCTGCCGGGGATGATCCCGAGCTCGCCGGCCTTCGCACTCACCGCACCCTTGCGGGTCACGAGCACGTCCTCGCCGAAGTGCGTTTCGCGGCTCACGTAGTTGTGGTGGCAGTTCACCGCTTCCACGTGCGCCTCGAAGGGCTTCGCGATGACCTTGCGCGCGGCCGCGACCACGCGCTGCATCATCACCTCGCGATTCGCACGCGCGAACTTCTGGGCCCAGCCCACCGCGCGCACGTAGTCGCCGAAGTACCGGGCGCCTTCCTCGAAGTACGCCAGGTCCTGGTCGGGCAGGTTGCGCTGGTGCAGCTCGGCGTCCTTCTTCGCGAGTTCGATGAAGTGCGTGCCGATCGCGTTGCCCACGCCACGCGAACCCGAGTGCAGCATGAACCACACCGAACCCGCCTCGTCGAGGCAGACCTCGATGAAGTGGTTGCCGGTCCCCAGCGTTCCCAGGTGCTTGTGGTTGTTCGTGTTCTTGATGCGCGGGTAGTCCTCGCAGATCGCATCGAACTCATCCACCAGCTTGGCCCAGGCAGCGTCGGTTTCGTCGGGCGGCGTTTCCCACGAGCCCTTGTCGCGGCCCATGCGCTTGGGGTTCGAGCCGTGCGGCACGGCCTTCTCGATCGCCGAGCGCAGCGGGCCCAGGTTGTCGGGCAGGTCGTTGCCATGCAGCGTGGTCTTGCACGCCATCATTCCGCAGCCGATGTCCACGCCCACCGCGGCCGGGATGATGGCCTTGAAGGTCGGGATCACCGAACCCACGGTCGCGCCGATGCCGTAGTGCACGTCGGGCATGGCCGCGATGTGCTTGAACACGATCGGCAGGCGAGCCGCGTTCTCGAGCTGCTTGCGCGCCTCGTCTTCCACGGGCACGCCGCGGGTCCACATCTTCACGGGCACGCCGTTGGGGACTTCGTGCAGGTTGTAGTTCTGTTCTTTCATTTTTCTCTCCGTCTATCTGTTCTTCACGATCATTCTGGTGGACACGGCGGGATTCGAACCCGCATCAATACGGCGACCGTGGTGCTTGAATCCAGCGGCCCAGTCGACGATTGGAAACGCGCGCCAGTGACAGACCCGTCATCGGAGCCAGCACCTGCATCCTCAACCTTGCTCGTCGACCGACTTGCCCGCCGTACCTGGTCTTACCCAGGCTGCCGGCAACATCAACATTTTTGGCAGTGGCGCTCCCTTCAATGCCTGCGTGCCCTTAACCCTCATCTCCCGTCGCTCAAGCCCCGTTCGGCCGCAGCGTCACGAGCCCGTTGAGCACCTGGTCCAGGCCGCCGACCACCGAAATCTTGTCGATCCGCTCGGCCACGCGTTCCAGCGTCTCGAGTTCCTTCATCCGCAATGCGACAGGGTTGCCCTCCATCACTTTCGCGGTGTTCAGCAGCGAGCGCGTGGCCGCGGTTTCCTCGCGGCGGCGGATCACGTTGGCCTGGGCCGATTTCTCGGCCTCCACCACCTGCGCGAGGATGGTCTTCATCTCGCCCGGCAGGATGATGTCCTTCACGCCCACGCTCTCGAGCACGACACCCGAACCCTCGAGCCGCTCGCGCACCTGCGCCAGCACCGTCTGGTCGATGGCCGCCTTGTTCTCCAGCAGCGCATCGAGCGTCTGTTCGCCCACCGCGGCGCGCAGACCGAACTGCAATTCGCGGTAGACATGCTCGGCCGGCTTCGGCATCTGGGCCAGGGCCTGCCGCACGTCGGCGAAGCGCCACACCGCCGACAGGTTCAGCCGCAGCCCCACCTTGTCGCGGGTCAGGATCTCCTGGCCGCTCACTTCCGCGATCTGCGAACGCAGATCGATGCAGCTCACCGCCACCTGGCGGTTGAAGCGCCAGAAGCCGTGGTTGCCCGCCGGCAGCAGCGCCTGCATCTGGCCCTCGAGCGTCAGCACGCCGACGTGGAACTCGGGCACCTGCACCAGCAGCACGCCTTCGAGGCCCTGCACCGCACGCGGACGCAGCGCCACGCTCTGCAGCTTCGAGAGCAGATCGGCCGGCAGGCGCGCATCGACCGCCACGTCGACCACGTCGACGCGCTGCTCGCGCAGCCCGCGCCAGTACAGCTTGCGCGTTGCGGGCGGCAGGATCTGCACCAGCACACCGTCCTCGTGGCGCAGGCCCACCTGGGTCTCGCCCAAGGAAACCTGCACGAACTCGCGTGCCACCAGTTCGGGCTCGCGCGCCAGGAAGTAGTCGGCCAGCTCGTGCTCGAACACCGGCTCGCCGAGCGCGAAGCGCTCGAGCTTCACGGTATCGAAGCCCGCGAACACGCGATGCTTTCCCGGGCCGAGCAATTGCTCGAAATCGCCGTTGCGCAGCAGCAGCGCGCGCTCGTTCTTCTTGATGGTGATCTGGTGGAAGCCCAACATTTCTTCTCTCCTACTTCGCTTTTCGTTCGTTTCGTCGTCTTGTTCCTGGCAATGAATCCAGACCCTCGAAAGGGCAGGCGGCGGGCCTCGCGGTCGCCAGGGGCTGCAGCGCGGCGCTCGCGCGGTCCGGTGGTGACTCCTGTCGTCGCGATCGCAACGCCCTCCTCACCTTCCTCGCCGTCGATGGCCGCGCGCAGTTCCCTGACGCACGCACGGTGCGCAAGCCGCCTGCGCTTGGCACGGTGTCGCGCGCCGCAGGGCCGGGGCCCTGCGCCATCGCTCCGGTGTGCCGGGGCGGGGGGCTTTCGCCCCATCAGATGGCGGTGCACGCACCGCCGGGTGTTTCGCGGGAATCGAACCCGCAACGCCATGTGATCCACACGGTGCTCAACCATGAGCAAACTGGATCGAGTCCAGTCGCCAGGCAGTTCGACAGCGGCATACCGCCGACCCAAGACAGGTCTGGCCTGCGGCACCGGACCGCTTTCATGCGGTACCTGCGAGCGGATGAACTGCATCCGGACGGGTTCTTCATTGCAGGCCGCGTGCCAGGTCGCGGCAATCCGTGGCACGGAGCGATCGGAAGCGTGCAAGTCATTGATATTCCTGGGAAAAACTTCTTGCCCTTCTTTGACATCTCGCCGCTCATCCGGCTAGCATCCAGATAAACTTATAAATTGAGCTAGTTTCTTATCCATGAAACCCATCGTCGTCATCGGCTTCCTCGGCACCCAGCTCGACGCCGGCCAGGGCGCCGGCCGCTGGAGCAAGTGGCGCCCCACCGTCTCGCTCGCGCAGCACGAGGACATGGTGGTGGCGCGCATGGAGCTGCTCTACACGCTCAAGCACAAGACGCTGGCCGAGCTCGTCAAGGCCGACATCGCGGCCGTCTCGCCCGAAACCACGGTCAACCTGGTGCCGATGGACCTGGCCGACCCCTGGGATTTCGGCGAGGTCTACTCGCGCCTGTACGACTGGGCACGCACCTATCCCTTCGACACCGAGCGCGAGCAGTACTGGTCGCACATCACCACCGGCACCCATGTCGCGCAGATCTGCATGTTCCTGCTGTCCGAGTCGCGCACCATCCCTGGCGTGCTGGCCCAGACCTCGCCGCCGCGGCGCCAGCGCGAGGGCGAGGCCGGCAAGTGCGTGCTGATCGACCTCGACCTCTCGCGCTACGACGTCATCGCGCGCCGCTTCGATGCCGAGCAGCGCGACGCGGTCGCCTTCCTCAAGAGCGGCATCGCCACGCGCAACGCGCGCTTCAACGCACTCATCGACGAGATCGAGCGCGTGGCGGTGCGCTCGCGCGCGCCGATCCTGCTGGTGGGCCCGACGGGCGCGGGCAAGTCCTTCCTCGCGCGGCGCATGTTCGAGCTCAAGCAGTCGCGCCACCAGGCCACGGGCGCCTTCGTCGAGGTCAACTGCGCCACCCTGCGCGGCGACGGCGCCGCCTCCACGCTGTTCGGCCACAAGAAGGGTTCGTTCACCGGCGCCGCGAGCGAGCGCGCCGGCCTGCTGCGCACCGCGCACCAGGGCGTGCTCTTCCTCGACGAGATCGGCGAGCTGGGCCTCGACGAGCAGGCCATGCTGCTCAAGGCGATCGAGGAGAAGCGCTTCTTCCCCGTCGGGGCCGACAAGGAGGTCGAGAGCGACTTCCAGCTCATCGCCGGCACCAACCGCGACCTGCGCAGCGACGTGGCCGAGGGGCGCTTCCGCGAAGACCTGTTCGCGCGCATCAACCTCTGGGCCTACGATCTGCCGGGCCTGGCCCAGCGCCCCGAGGACATCGAGCCCAACGTCGACCACCTGCTGGCGCTGCATGCGGCCGAGAACCACCGCGTGGTGCGCTTCAACGCCGAGGCGCGCGCCGCCTACCTGCGCTTCGCGCAGAGCCCCGAGGCGCTGTGGAGCGGCAACTTCCGCGACCTCTCGGCCAGCGTCACGCGGCTGGCCACGCTGGCCGATGGCGGGCGCATCCCGGTCGCGCTGGTCGAGGCCGAGATCGCGCGATTGCGCTGGCTATGGAAGCGCGCGCAGCCGGCGCTTTCCGCAGGCGAGTCGCGGGCCGTCGACCTCGACGCGCTGCTTGGCGAGGCGCGCGCCGCCTCGCTCGACCTGTTCGACCGGCTGCAGCTCGAGGCCGTGCTGCGCGTGTGCCGGAAATCGCGCAGCCTGTCGGACGCGGGGCGGCAGCTGTTCCAGGCCTCGCGGGCGCAGCGCAGCGTGGTGAACGATGCGGATCGGTTGCGCAAGTACCTCGCGAAGTTCGGGCTGGAATGGGGCACCATGACGAGCGCATGAACAAAGCATCGAACCCATGACCGAGATCTACATCAGCACCGACGTCGAATCCGACGGCCCCATCCCCGGCCCGCATTCGATGCTGAGCTTCGGCTCGGCCGCCTACACGGCCGACAAGAAGCTGGTGTCCACCTTCAGCGCCAACCTGCACACCCTGCCCGGCGCCGAGGCCGACCCGAAGACCGCCGCGTGGTGGCGGACGCAGCCCGAAGCCTGGGCCGCCTGCCGCAGCGACCCGCAGGAACCCGCGCACGCGATGAAGAACTACGTGGCCTGGCTCAAGGGCCTGAAGGCGCGGCCGGTCTTCGTGGCCTACCCGGCGGGCTTCGACTTCCTGTTCGTCTACTGGTACCTGATGCGCTTCGCGGGCGAGAGCCCGTTCAGCCATTCGGCGCTCGACGTCAAGTCCTTCGCCATGGCCCTGCTGAAGACCGACTACCGCGACAGCACCAAGCGCGCGATGCCGCGGCGCTGGTTCGACCCCGGCCTGCCGCACACCCACGTGGCGCTCGACGATGCGATCGAGCAGGGCGCGCTGTTCTGCAACATGCTGGCGGAAAGCCGCGCCGCCACGCCATGAGCGTTCCACGCCGTCTCGCACGCCTGGCCGGCCGCGCGCTGCTCGCGCTGCCCCTGCTGCTGCTCGGCGGCTGCGTCGAGTCGATGTTCTATTACCCCGACCGCGTGCGCTACGAAACGCCCGACGCGCTGGGCCTGCGCTACGAGCGCGTGCGCTTCCGGAGCACCGACGGCACGGCGCTCAGCGGCTGGTTCATTCCGGCCATGGGGCGCGCCGATCCGCGCGAGGCCAAGGGCACGGTGATCCATTTCCACGGCAATGCGCAGAACATGTCCTCGCACTGGCGCTTCGTCGCCTGGCTGCCGAAGCAGGACTTCAATGTCTTCGTGTTCGACTACCGCGGCTACGGCGATTCCGAAGGCAAGCCCGAGCCCCGCGGCGTGTTCGAGGACTCGGGCAGCGCCATCGACCACGTGCGCTCGCGCGCCGACGTCGATCCCGCGCGCTTGCTGGTGTTCGGCCAGAGCCTCGGCGGCACCAACGCGATCACGGCCGTGGGCGCGGGCAACCGCACCGGCGTGCGCGCGGTGGCGATCGAGTCGACCTTTTATTCCTACGCGTCGATCGCCAACGACAAGGTCTCGGGCGCCGGCCTGCTCGTGGGCGATCGCTACGCCGCCTCGAAGTACGTGGCCGCCCTCTCGCCGATCCCGCTGCTGCTGATCCACGGCACGGCCGATGCCGTGATCCCCGTCGACCACTCGCGGCGCCTGCTGGCCGATGCGCGCGAGCCCAAGCGGCTGATCGAGGTGCCCGACGCCGGCCATCTCGAGCCGATGAACGAGGCCCGCTTCGGCACCACCTACCAGCGCGCGCTCGCCGAGTTCTTCGAAGCCGCGCTGGCGACCGCCCCCATCGCACCCACCCCGCCCGCCCGATGAAGCACTTCGACGCCATCGCCACCCGCGCCCCACTGGGCTTCGAGCGCCTCGTGCCCGCGCTGCGCGCCGCCTTCGCGGCCGAGGCCCAGGTGCCGCCGCGCCACGTGCACGCCATCGACAACGCGAGCGGCGACAAGGGCACCGTGCTGATCATGCCGGCCTGGAGCGAGGCCGGCTTCCTCGGCATCAAGACCATCAACATCTTTCCGGGCAACGGCGCGCGCGGCCTGCCCGGCCTGCATGCCACCTACGTGCTGTACGACGCGCGCACCGGCGTGCCGCTGGCGCTGATGGACGGCGACGAACTCACGGCCCACCGCACCGCCGCCGCCTCGGCGCTCGGTGCCTCGTTCCTGGCGCGCGGCGATGCGCGTCGGCTGCTGGTGCTGGGCACCGGCCGCATCGCGCGCATGCTGCCCGCGGCCCATGCGAGCGTGCGCCCCATCGAGGAAGTGACGGTGTGGAACCATCGCATCGAAGGCGCCGAGGCGCTGGCCGCGCAATGGCGCGCGCAGGGCTGGGCCGGTGCGCGCGCGGCCGCGCCGGGCCCCGCGGGCCTCGAGGCCGCCGTGCGGCAGGCCGACATCGTCAGTTGCGCCACGCTGGCCACCGCGCCGCTGGTGCGCGGCGAATGGCTCGCGCCGGGCTCTCACCTCGACCTGATCGGCAGCTTCACGCCCGCCATGCGCGAGGCCGATGCACGGTGCTTCGAGGACGCGCGCACCTTCATCGACACGCCCGAGGCGCTGACGAAGGCCGGCGACCTGCTCGACGCGATCGCGGCCGGCACGCTGCGCGCCGAGGCGGTGCAAGGCACTCTGGCCGCGCTGTGCCGTGGCGAACGCGGCGGACGCACGCAACCCGACAGCGACGAACGCACGGTCTTCAAGGCCGTCGGCAGCGCGCTCGAGGACCTGACCGCCGCCACGCTGGTGTGGCAGTCCTCGTCGGCCGCGGCGCCGCTGTAGACCTATGACTGCATGGCACGCCTAGTGCTTATGGCCAGTCGGCGCCCCGCGACGGCGCGCGCATACGTCAAGCGACGGATGGCGCTTCGCGGGGGAGGCCGTTAATCTGGCACGGCACACAGGGAGACCCACGCATGCTCACCATCGTTCAGAAAGCCGCCATCCTCGGCAAGGCCGGCATCGACGTGCCCGCGCGCCCCGAGGACGACCTGTCGACGCATGGGCTCACGGGCTCGCCGGTGCAGGCCGAGGGCGTTTCGCAGCAGGCCCATGACTGGGGCCGCGCGGTGGAGACGCTGTACGTGAGCTACGTGGCGGCGCGCGCCGCCAAGAGCCTGCGCGACGCCGAGGAGGCACGGCAGAACGCGATGCTGAGGCGCATGGCATCGGGTTCGCCGCCGCGCACCTCCTTCGCCTGAGCAGGTCCCGGAGCGCCGCGGGCCGCTTGCCGCTTACTTGCCCTGCGCCGCGGTCAGTGCAGGGTTCTGCATCGTCGAGATCACCTTGCTGTTCACGCGCGAGCCGCTCACCACGTTCTGGTCGGGCGCCGCGGCGGCCGCCACGGCTTCGTTGTAGACCTTGGCCGGGTCGGCCATCGGCTTCACCGTTTCGGGGCCGCGCGAGCCACGGGTCACGTTCTGGTCGGCCGCGTGGGCGGTGGCCACGGCCTGCTGGTACATGGCATCGGCGTCGGCCATCGGCTTCACCGTTTCGGGACCGCGCGAGCCGCGGACCACGTTCTGGTTGGGCGCATGGGCCGTGGCAATGGCTTCGGCTTCGACGGCTTCGCGGCTGCGGCCGCTCGTGGTCTGGGCCTGGACGGAGGCCGCGGCCATCACGGAAAAAGCGGCCGCGAGGGCGAGTTGGTAGGAGGTCTTCATGTCGGTTGGATGTCGGAGGAGTTGTTTGGACAGGGTTTTTCTCTAGGGAAAACCCTGGATCACGGTAGTCCTCCTGTAAGGCGAACTGATGACGCCCCCGGGCGCGTGCCGGTTGACGAGGAGTGCGCCAGCAGAGTCGGGCGGTTTCTGCCAGGGCGGGGCGCGAGTGCGCCGTACGCCCTTTCAGCCGCCGACTTTGGGCCGCTCCCCGATGCCCAGGCCCTTGTTCGGATCGACCGACCGCGGCGCCAGCCGATCGCGATACGCGCCCCGGCTTCCATATTCCACCTTGGCCCGATCCACCTCCTTCTGCGGCAGCAACTGCAGCTTCCTGCAGTTCGCGCATTGGTACAGCCGCATCCAGGGAAAGAACCGCATCCAGCCCGAACGCTGGACCCGGCCGAGGTAGTGGATGCTGCAGTTGCAGGCGGAAAAGATGGAACTCATGAAAGCCTCGAAAGGTGCGCAATCGGTGGTTGCGGCGAGGGTCCGAATCGCACGGATCGCCGCGTGGTCTCGATGCTAGGAATCGATCCTTGTCGATGCACCTTCGATCGCATCGCAACTGTGTGGCGGTTCACAGCTCGTGCCAAACAGCGCGCGAAAACAACGCGAGCACGCGGCATCACTTCGCGCTCGATCCGCGCTCGCCCAGTGCCTTGAGCAGATCGAGATCGTCGAACGGCGCAGCCTCGTCGCGTTCATCGCCGGGCACGCGCGGCTCGAGCGACTCGAAACTGCCATGGTCGGTCGACGCGAAATCAGCCACCACGTGGATGCCGTGCTCGTCCTTCCACAACAGGCCGCGGCTCTCCATCTCGCGCATGGTCTTGTTGACGACCTCTCGCGACAGGCCCGCGTACGACGCGATCACGGCCTGCGAGATGCGCTTGTCGAAGCCGCCGGTGTCGGCCGGCGCGAGCTGGGTCAACTCATAGAGCACGCGCGCGACCAGGGTCTCAGAGGTCAGCGAGGAGATGCGGCGCAACTGGCTGCGGATGATCGTCATGCGCTTGACGGTGAGCTCGAGCAGCTCGAGCGCCACCGACGGATGCCGGGCGCAGATGTCGTGCAGCGCCGAGGCCGGAATGAGGTAGACCGAACTCGGCAGCGCGGCCACAAGGTTGGCCATCGACTGGTAGCGCGCCTCGTCGAGCGTCGGACTCAGGAACAGGTCGCGCGGGCGCACGAAGTCGGTGGTCACGCCCGCGCTGCCGCCATTGCCGCCGACCACCACGCGCAGCAGTCCCGAGGCGACGAAATAGACCTTGTCGGTCCACTCGTCCATCCGCAGCACGGTCTCGTTGCGCCGGAAGGAACGCAGTTCGCTGCGCGCGACCAGCGCCGCGCGCTCCGCCGCCGGAACGTTTCGAAAAAGGGAATGCAGATACATGGTCGGAAACAGGCTCCATCCGATTCGCTTTCTCCGGGCGGGACATGCAGGGGAACGTGCGCGGCCGACGTGGACGGCAGCGCGCGCCGACCAACGGATGCGGCGCTCGGCGCCACGGACGGGCCCTAGGCGATGGAGTCGGACACGCCACGAGATCGCGAGCCATCGGCGTCATCGGCGCGATCGGGCATCGCAGCCGCGGACGGCGCCTGCGCGCCCGCCGCGCAAGCCGCGCACACCGAGCGCACGGCACGCAGCGCTGGCGAATCGCGCAGCTCCTGCTCGCGGATCGCGGCCTCGAGCGCCAGGTACTGGTCGCGCGCCAGCAGCTTCTCGCGCGCGCCGTCGCCATGCAGCAGGACGCCGTGGCGCATGACCTCGTGCAGGGTGCGCTGCAGGCTGTCGATCTGCGCGCCCAGGCGGGCAAGCTGCAGATGGAAGTCGGGCGAGGGATTCACGCGCGCCCTCCGGGGCCGCGCGCCGGCGCGCCATCGTGCAGCGGCACGCCGCAGCCCTGCAGCCATTCGGCGCCGGCCTCGAGCGCCACGCGGATGTCCTCCTCGCGCTCGATGCCGTCGACCACGATCGAGGGCGCGAAGCTGCCGCACAGCGCGAGCATCTCCTCGAGCAGCTCGCGGCCGAAGCGGTCCTCGCGCGCACGCCGGATGAACACCGGGTCGAGCTTGATGATGTCGGGCCGGCAGACCTTGGCGGCGGCGAGGTTGCCGGAGTCGCCGCCGAAATGCTTGATGGCGACGCGGCAGCCGCAGAGTTGCAACTGCAGGCAGAAGTCGCGCACCGATTCGAGATCGGGCAGCGTGGGCTCGCCGGCGATCTCGACCACGAGGCGCGCCGCCAGCTCGGGCTCGCGCCGCAGCAGCACCATCAGCGAGGCCCACCAGTGGTCGCGCCGCGCGCTCTGCGCCGAGATGCTCAGGCCCAGGCGCACGGTGCCGCCCAGACGCAGCTGCCGCACCACGCAGCCGGCCGCGAGGTGGTCGAAGGTGCGCACCAGGCCCAGCCGCTGCAGGCAGGGCATGAAGAGTTCGGAACGCAGCGAGGCGGCGTGCGGTTCGCCCTCGGTGTGGAAGCGCGCCTCGTGATAGAGCGGCGCCGCGAAGGCGGCGGCCTGCGCCGGGGCGCCCACCACGGGATGCCATTCGATCGCGAGACGGCGCGCATGCAGTGCGTCGCCGACCTGCAGCGCAACCGCCATGTCCTCGCGGTAAAGCTGCTGCCAGCCTTCGGCCCGCACGAGCTGGAAGTCTGGCGCGGGCTGCGCGGCCCACAGGCGCAGCTCGACCTCGGACTGGCTCATGCGCCCGGGGCTGGGCGCGTCGCTCCAGCCCACGTGCAGCTGCACCAGCGCGCGCGTGTCGCGCAGTTGCACCGGCGTGCCGCCGAGGCCGGTGAGCAGACTCTCGAGCCGGGCCGAGGCGCCCTGGCGCGCCTGCGCGTCCTCGACCGGAAACGCCGGGTTGCTCCACAGCAGGAAGCAGTCGTGCCGCAGCATCGCGAGGTCGGCGTCGGCCACGCTGACGAAGCCGGTCAGCAGGCGGTACTTGATCTCGATGCTGGCATGCAGCGCGAACTCGGCGCCGTAGACCTCCATGAGCTGCGGCAGGTTCGCGATGAAGACGAAGGCACAGGCCCGCACCGGCACGCCGGCGCCGGGGACGGTCGGCACGGCCATCGAGGCCGCGGGTCGCGGCATCGGCGCATGGCGCGGCGCGGCCGGACTCCGGCGGCGCATGCCATCGAAGCCCGCCCGCAGGCGCGCGACCACGGGCGCGACGAAGGACCGCACGACATGACCGGGCCCTGGCGTCGGCAAGGCAAGCGCCACGGGGCTGGTGACGCGATCACGTACGGCCATCTGGTTTCCTCCGCTAGGTAAGTTCGCCGAACCGCAACACGCTGGGTGGTTCCACTGCCGACGCCGAGGTCGGCCGCTGCACGTTCGAGAACGGGCCGTTATGCGGATTGCGCATGGAATGCTTAAACCGAAATGAATACTACGGATCCCGGTAGCAACCCGCATTAACTTTCTGGTGACAAATGTGTCCTAGCTCACAGGCGCTGTAACGCAGGGACTCAAAAAACGCGCCGAACGGCCGAAAACGCCTGGCCGGCGCGTGGCGCCGAAACCGGCACCCGCCACGGCCCGCGGCGGGCTGGCGCGATCCGCCGTTCGATTGGCGCGATCGGATTGGCCAGCGCGCGCCGTGCCGCGCACACTCCCGCCCATCGCGGCCCTCCGAAGCCGCCCGGAGTTCGCCCCATGCCCGCCCTCAAACGCCGCCATTTCCTGCTCGGCACGGCCGCCACCCTCGGCGCGCTGGTCGTCGGCTGGTCCGCCTCGCCCACGCGCCAGCGGCTGACCACCGCCGAGCCGCTGCCGGCCACGGCCAGCGGCCAGGTGGCTCTGAACGGCTGGGTCAAGGTCTCGAGCGACGACACGGTCACGCTGATGATGGCCGCGGCCGAGATGGGCCAGGGCATCCATACCGGGCTGGCGATGCTGCTGGCCGAGGAGATGGATGCCGACCTCGCCCAGCTGCGGCTCGAGCAGGCCGGCTACGACCCGATCTACAACAATCAGGCGGCGCTGCTCGACAACCTGCCGATGTTCAAGCCCGACGACGACGGCGCGCTCAAGCGCGGCACCCGCCACGTGGTCAGCAAGCTGCTGCGCGAGGTGCCCGGGCTCTGGGGCAGCGGCGGCTCGTCGGGCATCGTCGACCAGTGGTTGCCGCTGCGCGAGGCCGGCGCCTCGGCGCGCGCGATGCTGGTGGGCGCCGCGGCGGCGGCCTGGGGCGTGCCGGCGGCCGAATGCGAGGTGGCGGCCGGCCGAGTGTCGCACCCGGCCTCGCAACGCAGCGCGCGCTTCGGCGAACTGGCGGCACGCGCGGCGACGCTGCCATTGCCCGCGCAGCCGACGCTCAAGGATCCCTCGCGCTACACGCTGATCGGCCGTCCGGTGCACCGCCTCGACAGCGCCCCCAAGCTCGACGGCTCGGCGCGCTACGGGCTCGACGCGCTGCCGCCCGATGGCTTGCTCCACGCCACGCTCGCGATGTGCCCCACGCTGGGCGGCCGCGTGGCGCGCTTCGACGACACGGCCGCGCGCGCGATGCCCGGCGTGCGCAAGGTGGTGGCGCTCGCGCCGGTGGCCGGCGGCCTGGGCTCGGGCGGCATGACCTCGGGCGCGGTGGCGGTGATCGCCGACACGCCCTGGCATGCGATGCGCGCGCTCGACAAGGTCGCGATCGACTGGGACCACGGCGCGGCCGCCAGCCTGTCGAGCCGCGCGCTGATCGACCAGCTCGCGCAGAGCCTCGATGCGCCGGACCAGGCCGACGTGCACCTCGAGACCGGCGACGCCGACGCCGCGATGAAGAGCGCCGAGCGCACCATCGAGGCCGAGTACCGCGTGCCCTTCATCGCGCACGCCACCATGGAGCCGATGAACTGCACCGTGCAGTTCAAGGACGGCGCGGCCACCGTCTGGGTCGGCGTGCAGGGGCCCGGCATGCTGCGCGGCCGCATCGCCAAGGTGCTGGGCATCGAGGCCGCGAAGGTCGACATCCGGCTGGCCTACCTCGGCGGCGGCTTCGGGCGCCGCTACCTCGGCGACTTCGTGATGCAGGCGGCGGCGCTGGCGCGCGAAACGGACGGCATGCCGGTGCAGCTGATGTGGTCGCGCGAGCAGGACATGGCGCACGACTACTACCGCCCGGCCTATGTGGCGCGCAGCAAGGCCGGCTTCGATGCGCAGGGCCGGCTGGTGGCCTGGCGCGTCGACACCGCGGGCTCGAGCCTGGGCTCGCCGGCCTTCCTGAGCGCGGCGGCCGAGGGCACGGCCACCACCGCCTACCGCTTCGCCAACGCGCGCGTGGCGCATCGCACGATGGAGTCGGCGGTCACGGTCGGCATCTGGCGCTCGGTCAACCATTCGCAGAACGGCTTCTTCACCGAGAGCTTCATCGACGAATGCGCGCATGCCGCGGGCCAGGACCCGGTGGCATTTCGCCGCGCGCTGCTGGCGGGCAGCCCGGCCGAGGCGCGGCACCTGGGCGTGCTGCAGCGGGTGGCGGCGATGTCGGGCTGGGGCACGCCGCTGGCGCCCGAGGCCGACGGCACGCGCCGCGCGCGCGGCCTCGCGCTGCACCGCAGTTTCGGCAGCGTGGTGGCGCAGGTGGCCGAGGTCTCGCTGACGCCCGAGCGGCAGATCCGCGTGCGGCGCATGTATTGCGCGGTCGACTGCGGGTTGGCCGTGAACCCGAACCTGGTGCGCCAGCAGATGGAGAGCGCGATCGTGTTCGGCCTCTCGGCCGCGCTGCATGGCGAGATCACCATCGAGCGCGGCCAGGTGCAGCAGAGCAACTTCCACGACTACGCGCCGCTGCGCATGAACGAGTGCCCGCAGATCGAGATCGCGATCGTGCCGAGCAGCGCGCCGCCCACGGGCGTGGGCGAGCCAGGCACGCCGCCGGTGGCGCCGGCCGTGGCCAACGCGGTGTTCGCGCTCACCGGCCAGCGGCTGCGTTCGCTGCCGCTGCGCCTGGCCTGAACGCACGGCCCGATAGAAAAGGAAGGAAGCCCATGACCACCACGCTCCAGATCAACGGCCGCCCCGTCGCCGTGACGGCCGAGGACGACACGCCCCTCCTGTGGGTGCTGCGCGGCGAGCTGCGCATGACCGGCACCAAGTTCGGCTGCGGCAAGGCGCTGTGCGGCGCCTGCACCGTGATGCTCGACGGCGAGGCGGTGCGCTCCTGCGCCACGCCGCTGGCGGCCGTGCAGGGCCGCGCGGTGTCGACCATCGAGGACGTGCAGGGCCCCGAGATCGACGCGCTGCGCCGCGCCTGGACCGAACTCGACGTGGTGCAGTGCGGCTACTGCCAGAGCGGCCAGCTGATGTCGGCCTGCGCGCTGCTGCGCCACACGCCGAAGCCCAGCGACGCCGACATCGACGCCGCGATGAGCGGCAACATCTGCCGCTGCGGCACCTATCCGCGCATCCGCGCGGCGATCCACCTCGCGGCGGGCGACGACCGGCGATGACCCAGCGCCCGCCCGACCTGATCGTCGTGCCCGCCGTGATGCAGCAGCGGCTGCGGCTGCTGGGCTTCGACACGCAGTCGATGCTGCGCCGCGCGGGCCTGCCGGCCGACCTGTTCGCGAGCGGCAAGGCGCGCATCACGACGCGGCAGATGTTCGCCGTATGGGACGCGCTGGCCGCGATGAACCCCGACCCCGCGCTGGGCCTGCGCATCGGCGCCGAGGGCGCGACCGAGCACTACGACATCGCCTCGATCGCGGCGCTGCACTCGCCGAACTTCGACGAGGCGCTGCAGCGGCTGTCGCGCTTCAAGCGGCTGACCTGCCCCGAGGTGATCCGCATCGAGCGCGGCGACGGCGAGGTGCGCGTGCGCTTCCACTGGTTCCTGGCCGAAGGCCATTCGCCGCCGCTGCTGACCGACGGCACCTTCGCGTCGGTGCTCGAGCTCGCGCGGCGCGGCACCGGCACCCGGGTGGTGCCGCGCCGGGTGGAGCTGGTGCGCGCGCACACGAGCACGCAGGCCGCGATGCTGGGCGCGCACTTCGGCTGCGCGCCGCGCTTCGGCGCCGCGGCCGATGTGATCGTGTTCGACGAGGCCTTGCTCGCGCAGCCCTTCGTCACCCACAACCAGGACCTGCTCGCGGTGCTGCTGCCCGGCCTCGAAGCCGCGCTGGCCGCGCAGGTGCCTGCCACCTCGCTGGTCGACCAGGCGCGCGCCGTGCTGGGCCGCACGCTGCGCGGCGAGCGCCCGAGCATCCAGGCCGTGGCGGCCGAGCTCTGCGTGAGCACGCGCACGCTGCAGCGCCGGCTCGAGGAGGCCGGCACCAGCTACCAGCGGCTGCTCGACGAGGTGCGGCACCAGGCCGCGCGGCAACTGCTCGAGGACACGCAGCTCGAAGCCGGCGAGATCGCCTTCGTGCTGGGCTTCGAGGAGCTGAATTCCTTCACGCGCGCGTTCCGCGGCTGGGAGGGCACCACGCCCGCGCGCTGGCGTATGGCGCAGGCGGTGCCGGAGCGCCCCTAAACTCCGCGCACCATGACATCGACCCTGCACTCCTTCAAAGCCTGGCTCGCCCTGCTGGCCGTCACGGTCCTCGCCGGTTGCGCCCATCCGATCGCCGTCGTTCCCGATCAGGCGCGCCTCGCGCGCAGCGCCGACGCGCCCGCGCCGATGCCTCTGCGCGTGGGCTATCACATCCCCGCGGCTCTCGCCGACATGGAAGTCACGACACCGGGCGGCGGCGGGGACAACATCCGGTACTTCCCCTACCGCGACATCGATGCGGGCTTCGAGAAGATGCTTTCGAACGTGTTCTCGGACATCGTGAAACTTCCGTCCATTGCCAACCCCGCGGAAACGGCGAGCAGCGGCGTCCACTACGTCATCGTGCCCACGATCGTCACGACCTCGGGTGGCTCGGGGCTGTTCACCTGGCCGCCCACGAGCTTCTCCGTCGACCTGACGAGCCAGGTCCGCGATCCCGCGGGCACGCTGGTCGCCAGTCCCCGCGTGGTGGGTTTCGGCAGCGCCGAGACCTCCGAACGGATCTTCGACCACGGTATCGCCGGCCGGCGTGCCATGGAGGACGCACTGCTGCGCATGCAGGCCGCGTTGCGCGAAACTTCCTTTAGCGGAGCGCCCGCGCAACGGCAGCGGGGCACGACCTCCGAGCGGCTCGATCAGCTCAAGGCGTTGCGGGAGCGCAAGGACATCACCGAGGAGGAGTACGAGAAAAAACGCAAGGAAATCCTCGACGCCCTGTAGACCCGGTATCCCGGACGGCCGCTCAGAGCAGCCGTCCGCCCTCTCCGGGCGGCGTCACCAGGTCCCGCCGCAGGCTCCAGACACAGGCCGCCAGCTTGAGCAGCCGCTCGACCTTGCTGTCGTAGAGCTCGTCGGCGGGATCCTCCTGCGCGATCAGTTCGGCGATCTGCTCGATGGCGAGCGCCGGCGGGAAGCCCAGCCCTTTTCTCGCCATCTCCATCGCCGTCGCCATCACTTCTGTCTTTTTCATGGGCATGCGTACGCAACGGCCGCGTGGCCGGATTCGAAAAGTCCGTGTCCCGGGGCGGTTCGATGCGGCATCAGGCGCGGCGCTTTCGCACCGCCGTGCCCGAGGGCGTGAGCATCGCGGGTTCGGTGTCGAGGTCGGCCGCATCGGTCACCCGGCCTTCGCGGTCGTGCTGCACCAGCAGGCGCCGCGCGCGCTGCCACAGCGTGAGGCGCTGCGGCGCGAGTGAAGTGTATTCGGCGAGCTGGGCCACCGTGCTGTCGGGCGAGCGGCCGCGCGTCTCCTCGTCGGCGATGGCGCGCCGGCGCACCGGCGCGAGCAGCAGCATCAGCGCGAAGATGCCGAGCACCGACAGGGCGTAGAGCGTCAGCAGGTTCGCGCCTTCCGCGGGCCGCCAGACCTGGAAGAAGTGGTGCCAGGCGTAGAACACGACCCCGACCCAGAACGCGGCCAGCAGCAGCGGCCGCGCGATGCGCAGCCACACGAACATGAGCAGCGCGCCCTGCGGCGTCTTGTGGCGCATGAAGGCGCTCAGCGGCATGCGCGCGGCATCGAGCACCGGCACCTCGCCCTCGGGCTCGGCCCACTCCCGCTCGCGCGGCGGCGCCTTGCCGTTGGGCAGCGGCGGCGCGGCGCCAGGGCCCAGGCCCAGGTCTTCATTCATGCTCGATGGCACGGACGGATGCAGTCGATCGTTCATTCGCAATCACTCCTCTGTCGGGGCTGGTCCACCGGGCGCGCTTGCCCTTGCGCCGCAGGATCGTGGCCGGCAAGGCCACGACCGTGGTGAACATGTTGATCATCCAGAAGGCAAGCGGGTACCAGATGGTCCAGACCAGGTAGCGCAGGATGTCGCGGTCGTAGTGGCGGTCGATCCACAGGCTCACGCCCATCTGCAGCATGCAGGTGATGCCCAGCAGCATCCCGTGCCACTCGGGCCAGAAGCCGACGTACTGCCACTCGGGCGGCAGGAAGCGCCGCACCAGCGCGAGCACCAGCACCGCGAACATGGCGTAGGCCCAGACCACGCTGGCCAGGTACTCGAGGAACACCGGCCACATCATGAAGTTGCGCGGCCTGATCACCTGGGCCGTGTAGCGCAGCAGGGTCTGGATGCCGCCGGTGGCCCAGCGCTGGCGCTGGCGGTAGAGGCCGCGCACGGTCTCGGGCATCAGGATCCAGCACAGCGCGCGCGGCTCGTAGCGCACGCGCCAGTCCTTGAGCTGCAGCTTCCAGCTGATGTCGATGTCCTCGGTCATGACGTCGGGACTCCAGAAGTCGACGTCGAGCAGCGCGTTGCGGCGGAACATCGACAGCACGCCCGAGACGGTGAACAGCCGCCCGGCCAGCTGCTGGGTGCGCTTGATGAGGCCGATGTTCGAGGAGAACTCGCCCACCTGCATGCGCCCGAGCAGGGTGGTGCGCCCGCGGATGCGCGGATTGCCGGTGACGGCGCCCACGCGCTCCGAATGCAGCATGTGGGTCAGCATCCAGGCGATGGCATCGGGGTCGACCAGCGCATCGCCGTCCACGCCGAGGATGTACTCGCCGTTGGCCAGCACCGCCGCCGTGTTGAGCGCGACCGCCTTGCCCTGGTTGTTGGCGTGGTGCACCACGCGCAGCTGGCCGTAGCGCGCGGCCAGCGCGTCGAGGATGGGGCCGGTGTCGTCGCTGCTGCCGTCGTTGACGGCAATGATCTCGTAGTTCGGATAGCGGCTGCGCATCAGCTGCTCGATCACCTCCTGCACGCGCTCGCCTTCGTTGAAGCAGGGCACGATCACGCTGACCAGCGGTTGCTCGGGCAACAGCGGCAGCGGATCGATCCGCCGGTGGCGGCCGCGCTCGAACACCAGCGCATGCGCGATGCCGCCGGCCATCCAGACATAGGCCGCGAGGAAGGGGTAGTAGAAGACGTAGTTGAGCAGCACCCGCACCAGGTCGGCGCCGAAGAAATCGGGGTTCATCGCGCGGCTCCCGGTGCGGTCGGCGCGGAGGCGGCGGCCGGTTTGGTGGGCGCGAGCGCCGGCGGCGTCTCGAGGCCGTCGACCTTGCCGCCCGCGAGGTTGGCGCGCACCGACAGGATGTCGCGCACGGTCACCAGCGGCGGCTCGCCCGCGAGGAAGTCGTCGGGGTAGAGCGCGACATGGCGCGCGCCCAGCCGGTGCAGCAGGGTCCACTGCGCGGCCAGGGTGTCCTTGTCGACCATGCGGCCCGTGCGCCAGTCGCGCGCCTGCAGCTCGAACACGGTGCGCGCCAGGCCCTGCGGCTGCGCCGCCACCTGGCGGAACAGCGCCGCTAGCCAGGCCTGCGGATCGGCCGCCTGCTCCATGAAGGGCATCGCCATCACGGCGGTGTAGTCGTAGGCCTGCAGCGACTGCGCGAGGTCCTGCGCGAACCACTCCTGCGCGGCGGGCTCGAGCACCGGGCGCGCATAGAGGTTGCGCGCGGTGAGGATGCGCGGCTGCCAGTCGCGCACGCGCTGCGCGAGCTCGAGCGTGAAGTCGGTGAGCTGGCGCGTCTTCCACGCGGTCCAGCGCGCGCGCAACGCGGGATCGGCGCGCACCGCGGCCAGGTCGGGCGGCAGGCCCTGGGCGGCCAGTTCGCGCAGCGCGGCCGGGCTCGCATCCTCGTCGTCGCTGTAGGTGGCGTCGTCGTGGAACAGCAGGCCCGCGATCGGCGCGTTCTTCGCGAGGTCCTCGTAGATGTCGCCGATCAGGGCGCGCACGCGCGCATCGGCCGGCGAGAGCCGGTGGTAGCGCGTCTGGTCGCGCGCCGCGGCCGACGCGGGCGCGAGGTGCGTCACGCGCACATCGGCCAGCGGGTTGTTCGCGGGCAGCTGGAACGCCAGCACCGGCATCCACGCATAGACCTCGACCCCGGTGCGCGTGCGCAGTTGCCAGGCGACGCGGTTGAACAGGTCGGCGCGCATCGGCAGGTGCCGGTTCGGAAAGTACAGCGCATCGGCCGCGCCGTCGCCGTCGGGATCGGCGAAGGCCTGCAGGTAGACGGCCGAGGGGCCGACGGCCTGCACCCGGTCGAGCAGGCGCGAGAGGTTGGCCTCCTGCTGCGCCGGATCGGGGTCGTAGACGTGGTCGAGGTCGATGTGCATGGCGCGGTGCAGCGCGCGCGGATCGGGCCGCGCGGGCGCGCGCAGCAGGCTGAAGTCGGGCACGGACATGTCGTAGGTGGCGAGGCCGCGGCGGATGGTCTGCAGCGGCACCTCGGGCGTGTTGGCGCCCTCCTCGAGCGTCAAGGTGATCGGCATGCCGGCGCGGTCGGCCGCGCGCAAGGTCTGCTTGTTGTAGGCGCCGTAGGGCCAGACCATGGCGCGCACGCGGGTGCCGGTCTGCGCCTCGATCAGGCCGCGGCTGCGGCGCAGGTCGGCCTCGACGCGCGCGATCCAGGCCGCGTCGTCCTCGTAGCGGCCGGTGGCGCTGTCGTAGCGGTGGGTGACGGCCGCGGGCTGCAGGTTGCCCTGCGGATTGCCAGGCACGCCGGTGTGGATCGCGTCGCCATGGCTCGCGAACTCGACCAGGCCCGAAGCGCCCATCTCGCGCGCCTGGCTCCAGGTGATGAAGGCCTCGCGCTTCAAGGGATTGCGCGCGCCGTAGCCCTCGACCACCTGGCCCGGCGGCACCTCGAGCCAGCCGGTGACCAGCGCCATCACGGCCGGATAGCCGAACTGCTTCAGCAGCGGATAGACCTTGGTGTAGAAGCTCTCGTAGCCGTCGTCGAAGGTCAGCAGCACGGCCTTCGAGGGCAGCGGCCGGCCGCCGGCGCGCGCATCGACGATCTGCTGCAGGCTCACCGGATGGTGGCCCGAGCTGCGCAGCCAGGCGAAGAAGTCGGCCACGGTGCGCTCGTCGAGCGCGGTGGGTTCGGGCTCGTCGACGAAGCTCTCGCGCACGTTGTGGCGCACGTCGTGCAGCGCGATGGCGCGGAAGGTCTTGCCGTCGTCGGCATCGGGCGCCGGCAGCGCGGTGGCGCGCGGCAGGCCCTGGGCGAGCGCGGTGCCGGCCAGCAGCGCGGCGAACAGCAGCGCGGCCAGGCGCAGCGCCATCGGGATGGACGTCTTGTTCTTCATTGGAACGGCACCGACAGATTGAGATAGACGAAGCGGCGCCGCTCGCGCACGCCGTCGTAGGGATGGCTCGCGATGCCCAGGCCGTAGGCCAGGGTGGCCGAGCGGCCGAACACCCATTCGTGGCCGTAGCGCAGCGACCAGAGCGCGCCGCCGCCGAAGCCCTGCTGGCGATAGCTGCCGGCCTCGATGCCGAAGACATGCGAGAAGCGGCGGTCGTCGCGCTTCCAGCCCAGGTACTTGCCGGTCAGGCCGACCTGCAGCGCGCTCTCGCGGCGCGGCGCGAAGTAGTCGACGTCCTGCCGGTCGTAGCGCCCGGTCTCGCCGGAGAGCGTGCCTTCGAGCTGGAAGCGCGGGCCGCTCACGAGGCGCTCGCGCCAGCGCAGGCCGAAGCCGTCGCGCGCATTGCCGTCGCTGAAGTCCATGCGCTGGTAGCGGGCCTCGAAGGCGCGCGACTCGTTGACCACGTAGGTGGCGCCGAGTTCGGCCGAGCGCGCGCCGACGTTCGCCAGCCGCGCCTTCCAGGGCGTGTCGAGGCTGTTCGAGTCGAAGCGCGCCGAGAAGCGCCAGCTGTCGCTGGCACGCCAGTCCACGCCGAGCGCGAGGCCGGTGCGGTAGCGGCCCTTGTCGGCCTGGTGCAGCTCGGCGCTGGCGCGCCAGCGGCCCTGCAGGTATTCGACGCCGACGCCGGTGCGCGACAGGTTGATGTTGCCCAGCGAGGTGTCGCCGCGCGCGAACACCTGGCGGAAGAACAGGCGCCAGCGGTCGTCCCACAGCGGCGACGAGAGCTTCGAATCCACGCGCCAGTCGCGGTCGGCCAGCACGCTGCTGCCGTGGCCCTGGCCGTAGTCGGCCTCGACGTCGAGCCGCGCCGCGTAGAGCGTGTCGCGCTGCGCGACGGCATTGCGCACGGCGATCGATTCGGGCGCCTCGGCCTGCAGGTTCTCGGTGAGTTCGCGGCCGGCGCGCATCTCGCCGGCATCGAACAGCGCGCCCGCGTAGCCGGCGCGCGCGGCCACGTCCCAGGGATGGTCGACCAGCGTCTCGCGGTAGCGGCCCAGCGCCTCGTCGGGCTTGTCGCGCAGCTTCATGGTCTCGGCCAGTCCCGAGCGGAAGCCCGCGTTGAGCGGCGCGAGCGAGGTCAGGCCGCGGAAGCTGGTCTCGGCCTGCCAGGGCCGTTCGGTGTAGAGCTGGTAGAGCGCGCGCAGGTTGCGCACCTCGGCGTACTCGGGATTGGGACGGCCCTGTTCGGGCGTGAGCCGCAGCATCGGCGGCGTGGCCTGCTCGAGCTTCTGCAGCAGGGCCTCGGCGTCCTCGAAGCGCGCGGTGTCGAGGTAGGCATAGACCAGGCCGGTGTGGGTGTCGCTGGGCACGGGGATGGCATCGCCGCCACTGCGCAGCGCCTCCTCGTAGATCGGCACGGCGAGGTCGGAGCGGCGCTGCTGCTGGTAGGCACCGGCCACGTCGGACAGCGCGTAGTAGGGCAGCGGCTCTTGCGGATGCTCGGCCTGCCAGCGCTCGTAGGCCGCGGTCACTTCGGGAAAGCGGCCGCGCGCGGACACGGCGAGCAGGTGGTCGGCATAGAGGCGCAGGTACAGCGCCTTCCAGCGCTCGAGGTCGTCGGCTTCGTTGGCCTGCGTGGCGCGCTGCACGGCATCGGAAGCACCCTGCAGTTCGTTCGGATAGAGCGGCAGCAGTGCGTCGATGGACTCGAAGCGCTCGGGGCCCTCGCCACCGCGCTGGTCGCGCTCCGAGATGGCCCAGCGCAGGCGCTGGCCCAGCGCCTGCTGGCGCAGGCTCGCGAGCTCGAAGGCACTGAAGCTGCCGGGCGTGGCGCGCTCGGCGGCCTCGGCCTGCGCCAGAGCCTCGGTCAGCGAGCCCTGGTCCTCGAGCGCGAAGGCGTTCTCGCGCCGCACGATGCGCTGCGTGGGCTTCAGCGCGCTCAGGTGCAACTGCAGGATGCGGTCGTCGACACGGCGCGCGGCGACGAACGCCGACTCGAAGGCATAGCTCGCGAGACGATCCAGCGGCACGGCCTGCGCCCACCCCACGGATTCCCGTGGGTTATCGGCCTGCAGTGCCCATACCACGCCATCGGACGCGATGCGCTCGCGCTGGGCCGCGGTCGCGGCGCGCGGGAACCAGGTACGCAGCGCATCGAGCGCTTCGGCCGGCGTCGCGCTGCCGGCACGCACCCGTTCGACGAGCGCGTCATGGGCGGAGGCTGCGTAATCCGCTGCGACGGCGTCAGCCGAAGGGCGAGAAGAGGAAGGCGAGACACCGGGCCGCTCCACCTGTGCCCTGACCTGCGGGCTCGCACCGGCCCACACCGCTGCGACAAGCAATGCCGCGGCGGAGAGAGGGAAGGTGGAACGAAGGAAGGTTGGGTGAGGTTGAGCGAGTGCGGGGTGTGTGACAGCGTGGCGGCGTTGCTTTCTCAAGATCGGGTTGCGATTGGTTATTTGCTTGAACCATATCGCCCGACCTCGAAGCCACGCTGTAGGAAATAGTCAAAAGACCTCGTCGATCCGTAAGGGAGCGTAAAAAGCCGCGCCCCCTGAATCCAGGGGCTGCCACGCTGCGTACGCCATGGGCGTACGCAGCGTCGCGCGGCCCCGGTGCGGCGATACGTTCGCTTTCCGAATGACATCCATGAAACGGGAGGTGTCGACTGCGACGAAGCCTTTGGTTTGACAGCGCCGGGACACTTCCGTCGCGCCCAGGTGTCCTCCAGTCGAAAAAAAACCATCGGGCCGCGGGTTGCGGCAGCCGATGGCTTCAGGCTGGACGCGGGATCAGACGCGCTCGAGGATCAGCGCGATGCCCTGGCCGACGCCGATGCACATGGTGCACAGCGCATAGCGGCCGCCGCTCTTGTGCAGCTGGTTGACCGCGGTGGTCGCGAGGCGCGCGCCGCTGGCACCGAGCGGATGGCCCAGCGCGATCGCGCCGCCGTTGACGTTGACGCGCGCGTCGTCGTCCGAAAGGCCCAGCAGGCGCAGCACCGCGAGGCCCTGCGCGGCGAAGGCCTCGTTGAGCTCGATCACGTCGATCTGGTCGAGCCTGAGGCCGGTGAGCGCCAGCACCTTCTGCGTGGCCGGCGCCGGGCCGATGCCCATGATGCGCGGCGCGACGCCGGCGGTGGCCATGCCCACGATGCGCGCGCGCGGCGTGAGGCCGTGCTTGGCGGCGCTGGCCTCGTCGGCCAGGAGCAGCGCGCAGGCACCGTCGTTCACGCCGCTGGCATTGCCCGCGGTGACGGTGCCGTCGGGCCGCACCACGCCCTTGAGCTTGGCCAGCGCTTCGAGGCTGGTCTCGCGCGGATGCTCGTCCTTGGCGACGACGATCGCATCGCCCTTCTTCTGCGGCACGCTCACCGGCACGATCTCGGCGTCGAAGAAGCCGGCCTTCTGCGCGGCCACGGCGCGCAGCTGCGAGTTCAGCGCCATCCGATCCTGTGCCTCGCGCTCGATCTTGTAGTCGGTGGCCACGTTTTCGGCCGTCTCGGGCATCGAGTCGACGCCGTACTGCGCCTTCATGAGCTTGTTGACGAAGCGCCAGCCGATGGTGGTGTCGTAGACCGCGTTGGCGCGGCTGAAGGCGCTCTCGGCCTTGGGCATCACGAAGGGCGCACGGCTCATGCTCTCGACGCCGCCCGCGATCATCAGGCCGGCCTCGCCGGCGCGGATGGCGCGCGCCGCGCTGCCCACGGCATCGAGGCCCGAGCCGCACAGGCGGTTGATGGTGGCGCCCGGCACCTCGATCGGCAGGCCGGCCAGCAGCGAAGCCATGCGCGCGACGTTGCGGTTGTCCTCGCCGGCCTGGTTGGCGCAGCCGTACAGCACGTCGGTCACTGCTTGCCAGTCGACGTTCTTGTTGCGCTCGATCAGCGCCTTGAGCGGCACCGCGCCGAGGTCGTCGGTGCGCACGCTCGACAGCGCGCCGCCGTAGCGGCCGAAGGGGGTGCGCACGGCGTCGCAGATGAAGGCTTGGTTGGTCATGGTGTGTCTCTATGAAGGTGGAACGAATTCGGGATGCCGGACGCAGAGGACGCGAAGGTTCCGCGAAGGACGCGAAAGAAAGACAAATTATTTCTGAAGTTCTTTCGCGCTCTTCGCGCAACCTTCGCGTCCTTCGCGTCCGGAAGTCCGTATCAGACGGCGATCGGCAGGCCCAACAGTTTCTCGAGCTCCGCATGCTCGAGCCCGTCGACCTTGTCGACCAGCTTCAGGCCCTGCGGCGTGCATTCGAGCGTGGCGAGGTCGGAGTACACGCGCTTCACGCAGCCGATGCCGGTCAGCGGGTAGCTGCAGGTCTCGACGATCTTGCTCTCGCCCTTCTTGGTCAGCAGGTCCATCATGACCCAGGTCTGCTTGGCGCCGATCGCGAGGTCCATCGCGCCGCCCACCGCGGGAATGGCGCCGGCCTCGCCGGTGCTCCAGTTCGCGAGGTCGCCGGTGGCCGAGACCTGGAAGGCGCCGAGCACGCAGATGTCGAGGTGGCCGCCGCGCATCATCGCGAAGCTGTCGGCATGGTGGAAGAAGGCGCCGCCGGGCAGCAGCGTCACCGGCTGCTTGCCGGCGTTGATCAGGTCGTAGTCCTCCTCGCCGGCCTCGGGCGCGGGGCCCATGCCGAGGATGCCGTTCTCGCTGTGCAGGATGACCTCGCGGCCGGCCGGCAGGTGGTTGGCCACCAGCGTGGGCTGGCCGATGCCGAGGTTGACGACGGCGCCGTCGAAGATGTCCTGTGCCACGCGGGCGGCCAGCTGGTCCTTGGTGCGACGGGTGTAGCTCATGGTCATGCCTCCTTCTTGAAGCCGCCGGCCTGCGTGGCGACGCGCTCGATGCGCACCACCTTGTGCACGAAGATGCCGGGGGTGACGATGGTCTCGGGGTCCATGGTGCCGAGCTCGGCGATGTCGTGCACCGTGGCGATGGTCTTCTTCGCGGCCATGGCCATCACCGGGCCGAAGTTGCGCGCGGCCTTGCGGTAGACCAGGTTGCCCCAGCGGTCGCCGCGCTCGGCCTTGATCAGCGCGAGGTCGCCGTGGATCGGGTACTCGAGCACGTACTGCTTGCCATTGATCTCGCGCGTCTCGCGCTTGCCCGCGAGCTCGGTGCCGTAGCCCGTGGGGCAGAAGAAGGCGCCGATGCCGGCACCGGCCGCGCGGATGCGCTCGGCCAGGTTGCCCTGCGGCACCAACTCGAGCTCGAGCTGGCCGCTGCGGTAGAGCCCGTCGAAGACGTGGCTGTCGGCCTGGCGCGGAAAGCTGCAGATGATCTTGCGCACGCGGCCGGCCTTGAGCAGCGCGGCGAGGCCGGTGTCGCCGTTGCCGGCGTTGTTGTTGACCACCGTCAGGTCGCGCGCGCCCTGCTCGATGAGCCCGTCGATGAGCTCGCCGGGAATGCCGGCGGTGCCGAAGCCGCCGATGAGAACGGTGGCGCCGTCGGCCACGCCCGCGAGGGCGTCGGCGATGGAGGGCGCGATCTTGTCGATCATGGATCTGTCTCCGAAGAAGGATAGTGGAGAGGCGGGAAGACGCTTGTCGCGGTGCGTCCTGGTGAACTCTATTTTGTTCGTATATCGAACTTCTGTTCGTATAATGAATTCTAGAGAGGATCCACACCCATGGCAACCCGCCCCCTTGCGCCCACCGGGACGCCCGCCCCCGGCGACAGCTACGTGCAGTCCTTCGCGCGCGGCCTGCAGGTGATCCGCTCGTTCAGCGCGAGCGCGCCGCACCAGACGCTCAGCGAGGTGGCGGCCGCCAGCGGCCTCACGCGCGCGGGCGCGCGCCGCATCCTGCTCACGCTGCAGACGCTGGGCTACGTGGTCACCGACGGCAAGCTGTTCACGCTCACGCCGCGCATCCTCGACCTGGGCTTCGCCTACCTGTCGTCGATGCCGATCTGGAACCGCGCCGAGCCCGTGATGGAAGCGCTGGTGCAGCAGGTGCAGGAGTCGTGCTCGGCCGCGGTGCTCGACGCCACCGACATCGTCTACGTGCTGCGCGTGCCGACGCAGAAGATCATGCGCATCAGCCTCGGCGTGGGCTCGCGGCTGCCGGCCTACTGCACCTCGCTGGGCCGGCTGCTGCTGGCCGACCTGCCCGACGAGGAGGTGCGCGCGCGGCTCGAGGCCTCGGCGATCGAGCCGCTGACCAAGCACACCGTGACCGACATCGACGCGCTGCTGGCCAAGGTGGCGCAGGCGCGGCGCCAGCAGTGGTGCCTGGTGAACCAGGAGCTCGAGGAAGGCCTGATCTCGGTGGCCGCGCCGATCGTCGACCGCGCGGGCCGCATGGTGGCCGCGCTCAACATCAGCGGCCAGGCCAACCGCACCAGCGCGAAGGTGATGCAGGACAGCATGCTGCCCGCGCTGCGCGAGGCGGCGCGGCGGATCTCGAGCCTGCTGTGAGCGGGCACCGCAGCCTCAGCTGCCGCCGTCCTCGATCTCGAAGGGCGCGACCTGCCGCCCGTCGATGTCGGTGAAGCCGTACTCGCGCGCCAGGTCGCCCACGCGCAGCGCGCGGCCGGTCTTGTCCATCACCGCGGCATCGCCGGCCAGCGCCACGATGGCACGCCCGATGTAGCGCGGCGACTCGGTGCGCGCGAGCGCGGGCCGCTGGTGCCAGTGCGCCTCGTCGGTCTGGTGGCCGGCCAGCACGAACTCGGTGCGCATCCAGCCCGGCGACACCGCGACCGATGCCACGCCATGCGCGCGCAGGTCCTGCGCCATGCCGAAGGCCAGCCGCGTCATCGAGGCCTTGGCGAGGTCGTAGAACAGGCTGCCGCGCAGGTAGCGGTCGCGGTCCCAGAAGGTGGTGGTGGCGATCAGGCCCCGGCCCTGGCGCACCAGCAGCGGCGCGGCGCAGCGGCTGGCCACGAGGTGGTTGCGCACGCCGCGGTCGAACATGGCCTCCCAGTTCGACAGCGGATGCTCCCAGAACGGCGCCTCGAACACGCCGTTGAAGCTCTCGTGGCCGCCCCAGGCGTTGTTGACCAGCAGGTCGAGCCGGCCGGCCTCGCGTTCGACGCGCGCGAACAGCTCGCGCACCTGCGCCTCGTCGGTGTGGTCGCAGCGCACCGGCACGCCCTGCCCGCCCAGGCGCGTGACCTCCTCGGCCGTGTCCTCGATGCTGCCGGGCACGCGCTGCAGGCCCGACAGCGCGAGGATCTGGCCGTAGCTGTCCGCGGGCTCGGCGCGCGTGCTGCGGCCCGTGACGTAGACGGTGGCGCCGGCCGCGCCGAGTTCGAGCGCGATGCCGCGCCCCGCGCCGCGGCTCGCGCCCGTGACCACGGCCACGCGGCCTTTCAGGGAGGGCAGTGCATTCGCACCCGTGGGCTGGTCGGTCATCGTTCGGCTCGCTGCAAGGGAAGAAGACGCCGAAGGTAGCGCTGCCTTAAACCAGCGTCTTGGAAGAATCCGCAATCGCACGGCCCAGGAACTCCGTGGGCGTGACGCCGCACAGCGCGCGGAACTCGTTGGCCAGGTGCGACTGGTCGTAGAAGCCGTGCTCGACCGCGACCTCGGCCCAGGCCGGCGCCGATTGCTCGCGCAGCGCGCGCAGGCAGCCGTGCATGCGCGCGAGCCGGCGCCAGGCGCGCGGCGAGAGGCCGACCTGCGCATGGAACAGCTGCTGCAGCCGGCGCTCGCCGAGTCCCACCGCCTCGGCCACCTCGCGCAGCGGACGACGACCGGCCGAAGCGGCGATCAGCTGCGCGGCCTGCAGCGCGCCCGGATGCGGGCCGAGCCGCGCCCGTGCGCGGCCGTCGGCCTCGGCGAGGCGACGGCACAACGCGGCGTCGAGCAGCGCGACGCGCGCGGCGTCACCGGGAGCTTCGGCCATGCGCTCGAGCAGCTGCGCGCCGGCGCCGCGCCAGAGTTCGTCGAGGTGCAGCACGCGGCCCGCGAGTTCGCCCGCGGGCAGGCCGAGCAACAGGGCCGCGGCGCCGGGCCGCAAGGTGATCGACAGGCCTTCCATGCGCTTGCGCAGCCGCACCAGCACGGCCTCGGCCGAGGCGCCGATGGCCTCGATGGCCAGCCCCTCGGCGCCATTGGCCGAGGGCGCGTCGCCGAGGTTGAAGACCAGCCGCGCGGCGCCGTCGGGCAGCACGCGCTCGAGCACCTCTTCGCCCTCGGCGAAGCGCTCGCGGTACACGAGGATGTTGGCGACGTGCGGACGCAGCGGCGCACTGGCGGCGAAGGAGCGCACCGTGCCGCCGGGCGCGTCGATCGGCGGCCCGAGCAGGGGGCCGTCGTCGAGATGGAGGAAAAGGCGCTCGCTCATGCCGGGTCGGTCCGGGAAAGGACCGGCCAGCATGCCACAGGCACCGCTCAACCCTCGGCGTGGATGCCCTTCATCAGGATCACGCCGCCCAGCCGCGCGGTGTCGGCGCGCATGCGGCGCGCCAGCGCGTCGGGCGAGCCGGGCTGGGCCTGCCAGCCGGTCTTGAGCAGCGCCTCGCGCACTTCGTCCGTACTGATGACCTCGACCAGCGCGGCATTGAGCCTGGCCAGCGCGGTCTTGTTCATGCCCGCGGGCGCGGCCAGCGCGGTCCAGATCTCGAGGTCGGCGCCGCGCACGTCGGCGTCGCGGATGGTCGGCAGCTCGGGCACCAGCGGACTGCGCTCGGGCGAGGTCACGCCGATGGCCTTGAGCTTGCCCGAACGCACGTGCGGCATCGCGAGCGCGGGCGGCAGCAGCGCGAGCTGGATCTCGCCCGCGAGCAGGCCCGCGATCACCTGCGGATTGCCGGTGTAGGGCTTGTGCTGCGCGGTGATGGCCGAGCGGCTCTTGAGCAGTTCCATGCCCAGGTGGCCCACCGTGCCCACGCCCGGCGTGCCGTACTTGCCGCCGCTGCCGAGGTTGCGCACCCACAGCAGGTGATCGGCCGCGGTCTTGCCGGTGGCGTTGCCCGAGACGGCCAGCACCAGCGGCGCGGTGCCGACCATGCCGACCGGCGCGAAGTCCTTCTCGGGATCGAAGGAGAGCTTGGGATTGAGCAGCTTCGCGATCGTCAGGTTGCCGTTGATCAGCGCGCCGATGGTGTGGTCGTCGGTGGCCTTGGCGACCTGGTCGGCCACGATGTTGCCGCTCTCGCCGGGCTTGTTCTCCACCAGCACCGGCTGGCGCAGCAGCTTCGCGAGCGGCTCGGCGATGGCACGCGCCAGCAGGTCGGGCGAGGCGCCGGTCGGAAAGCCGACCAGCAGTTTCACGGGCTTGGTGGGCCAGGCGGCTTCGCCGGCGCGCGGCTTGTCCTGGGCGCGGGCGAACGGAGGGAGGAGCGAGGCAGCCAGCGCGGCGGCGCCGCCCTCGAGCAGGCGGCGTTTGGTGATCGTCACGGGAGGAACTCCGGATGGAAGCGGCGGAGCCCTAATTGTAAACAGATCGTTACATCAATGCTGCGGCGCAACGTGAAATCACGGCTTGCTGGCGACCAGCCGGCGCTGCGTGGGAAACAGCGACCAGCCCCAGCGCTTCTGCGCGAAGCCCCACAGCCCCTGCTTGAAGAACAGCGTGGCCACGATCGCGAGCAGCCCGAGCCCCAGCAGGTACCAGGTGCCGTAGTCGCTGAGGAACTTGTTGAGCGCCCAGAAGACGAGCGCGCCCACCAGCGGTCCCTCGATGCGGCCGATGCCGCCGATCACCACCATGAAGATCGCGAACGCGCTCCAGTTGACGCTGAAGGCCGCGTCGGGGCTGATGCGCAGGTTGCCGACGAAGTACAGCGCGCCCGCGAGCCCCGCGCCGAAGGCCGCGACCCCATACACGGCGAGCTTCATGCGCGCCACCGGCACGCCCTGCGATTCGGCCGCCACCTCGTTGTCGCGGATCGCCAGCAGCGCGAGGCCGCGCTTGCTGCGCAGGAACAGGTAGACCAGCGCCACCGCCGCCACAACGCAGCCCAGCGCCATCCAGTAGGTGACGCTCTCGCGCGTGGCCTTGTCGATGCCGCGCAGCGCGGTGAGCGTGGTGCCCGAGCCGCCGCCCACCGCCGACACGTTGGCGAAGCTCAGGCGGAACACCTCGGCGATGACCCAGGTGCCGATCGCGAAGTAGCCGCCCGAGAGCCGGAACGCGATGAAGGACACCGGAATCGCGACCAGCCCCGCGGCCAGCGCGCCCAGCGGGATGGCGACGAAGGGATTGAGCCCCGCGAAGTTGCCGAGCACCAGCATCGCGTAGCCGCCGAAGCCGAAGAAGGCCTGCTGCCCGATGCTGACCATGCCGCCATAGCCCGCGAGCAGGTTCCACATCATCGCGAAGATGAAATAGCAGGCGATCTCGACGAACTCGCGCATCCAGCTCGACTCGCCCCAGAAGGGCAGGCTGGCGGCGACGAGCACCAGCGCGGTGCCGGCGGCGAGCGCGCCGCGGCTGGCGGCGGTGGCGCGCTCGACCTCGAAGGAGGAGTGCATGGCCATGGCAGGCACCGTTCAGTCGAGCTGTAGCTGGATGCGCTGCGCTACCGCGCCCCAGCGCGCGTTCTCGGCACGCAAGCGGGCCGCCGCCTCGGCGGGCGTGTTGGCCAGCGGCTCGAGATCGATCGTGGCGAGGCGCTCGCGCACCTCGGGCGCGGCCAGGGCCTTCGCGACCTCGTTGCGCAGCCGGTCGACCACGGGCGCGGGCGTGCCGCGCGGCATCGCCATCATCTCGGCGAAGACGGCCTCGTAGCCGGGCACGCCGGCCTCGGCCGCGGTCGGCACCGCGGGCTGGCTCGCGAGCCGGTGGCGGCCCGAAACCACGATCGGCACCAGCCGGCCCTCGCGGATCAGCGGGCCGACCACCGGCGACGCCAGGAAGCCGCAGGGCACGGCATTGCCGAGCACGTCCTGCATGGCCGGGCCGGGGCCGCGGTAGGCCACGTGCTGCATCGAGACACCGGTGCTCGACAGCAGCAGCTCCATCGCCATGTGGCCCGGCACGCCCTGCCCGCCCGAGGCATAGCTCATCGGCGTCTTCTTCGCCGCCGCCAGCAGCTGCGCCAGCGTCTTCACGCCGGCCGCGGGATGGCACACCAGCTCCTGGCTGAAGGCCGCGAGCTGGGTGACGGGCACGAAGTCCTCCATCGGCCTGAAGGCCATCTTGCGGTAGAGGTGCGGGTTGATGGTGAACATGGTGTCGGGCCCGACCAGCACCGAGTGGCCGTCGTTGGCGCGCAGCACCTCCTGCATGCCGATGTTGCCGCCCGCGCCGGGCCGGTTGTCGACCACCACGGGCTGGCCCAGCGCCTTCTGCAGCGCGGGCTGGATCAGGCGCGAGACGATGTCGCCGGGCGCGCCGGCCGGAAAGGCCACGACCAGCCGCAGCGGGCGGACCGGCCAGGCCACCGCGTCGACGGTGTCCGTGGCGGCCATGGCCGGCGGCGCCAGCATGCCCAGGCTCAGTGCCAATGCCGCGCCGAGGCGCCGGGGAAAGGGGAGGAAAAATCGCATGCAGTCTCCTTGCTCGTCAGTCTTTTTTGGGGGGCGCCGAAGTCACCAGGCGCCGATCAGGATCCCCGCCTCGCGCTCGCGCCGGTTCCAGGCCTCGACGGCCGCGGGCGCGATGGTGGGAAAGCGGCGGCGCTCGCGCAGCCAGTCGAACATGCGCGCCAGCATGCGCTCGCGCACCCAGGCGAAGGCCGGGTCGCGGCCGAGGTCGACCAGTTCCCCCGGATCGGCCTCGAGGTCGAACAGCATCGGCGGCAGGTCCTCGACGTGCACGAACTTCCAGCGCGCGTCGCGCAGCATCGTCATGTGGCAGCGCTCCACCGGCTGGCCCAGCGGCAGCCGCACGCTGTCGCGAAAGGCGTAGCTGTTCTCGCACACCACGAAGTCCTTGCCCGCGGCGCGCGGGTCGGCGCGCACCAGCGGCAGCAGCGAGCGGCCCTCGAGCCATTGCGCGGGCTGCGGCAGCCCGAGCGCGTCGAGCACGGTGGGCACGATGTCGATGCACTCGACCAGCGCCGCGCTGGCGCCGCCGCGCGTGGCATCGGCGCGCTCGCGCGGATCGACCACGATCAGCGGCACGCGCACGATCGGTTCGTGGAACAGCTCCTTCTCGCCGAGCCAATGGTCGCCGAGGTAGTCGCCGTGGTCGCTGGTGAAGACGACCAGCGTGTCGCGGTCCAGCCCCTGCGCGGCCATGAAGCCGAACAGGCGCCCGAGCTGGTCGTCGAGCTGCTTGACCAGGCCCATGTAGGTCGGGATCACGGTCTCGCGCACCTCGTCGCGGCTGAAGCTGCGGCTGGCGGTGTCGTCGCGGAAGCCCGCGAGCACCGGATGCGCGTCCCGCCGCTCGGCCTCGCCGCGCACCGCGGGCAGCACGTCGCGCGGCCCGTACATCGCGTGATAGGGCGCGGGCGCGACGTAGGGCCAGTGCGGCTTGATGTACGACAGGTGCAGCACCCAGGGCCGGTCGCCGGCCTCGCGCATGAAGTCGATGGCGCGATCGGTGGTGTAGGGCGTCTCGCTGTGCGGCTCGGCCACGGCCGCGGGCAGCCCGGCCCAGCGCATCTCCCAGCCGCTGCGGATCTCGCCGCCCGGGCCGCGGCCCGAATTGGCGAAGTCGTGCCAGGGGTTGTCCGATGCATAGCCGCGCTCGCGCAGCCAGTCGCAGTAGGCGTTGCCGCTGACCTTGAAGCCCGGCGGCCAGATGCCGTCGTCGCGCGCATAGGGCTCGAAGCCGCCGTGCATCGCGAGCAGGCCCGCGCCCTGCGAGACGTCCAGGCCCAGGCGCGCCGCGCCTTCGGTGTCGGGCTCCACGTGCGTCTTGCCGACCAGCGCGCAGCGCACGCCGTGCGCGCGCAGATGGTCGCCGAGCGTCTTCTGGCCCACCGACAGCGGCACGAAGTTCCACATCGCGCCGTGGCTGCTCACGTAGCGCCCGGTGTAGGTCGACATGCGCGAGGCGCCGCAGACCGCGCCCTGCACGAAGGCCCGGTCGAAGCGCAGGCCGCGCGCGGCGAGCGCGTCGATGTGCGGCGTGTGCAGGCGCGGATGGCCATAGCAGGACAGGTAGTCGGCGCGCAGCTGGTCGCACATGACGAACAGCACGTTGCGCAGCGGCCGGGCGGAAGAACGGCTCATGCGGACCTCAGCGGGTGCGTGGAAAAAGGCCCTGCGGCCGGAACACGAGCACCGCGAGGAACACGATGTGCCCGAACCAGATGCCCCAGCCCGGATCGAGGCGGAAGCCGACCTGCTGCGCGATGCCGAGGATCATGGCGCCGGCCAGCGTGCCCCAGAACGAGCCCATGCCGCCGATGATCACGGCCTCGAAGGCGAACAGCAGCAGCAGCGGGCCGTCCGAGGGCGACACCGTGGTGCGCATGCCCTGCAGCGCGCCCGCGACGGCGATCAGCACGAAGGCGATGGCGGTCGCGAAGGCATAGACCTTCTTCGCATCGAGCCCCATGAGCTCGGCGATCTCGCGGTCGTCCGACACGGCGCGGAACGACCGGCCCAGCGCCGTGTGCGCGAACAGCCATTGCAGCGCGCCGGTGGCCGCGAGCGCCACGGCCAGCACGATCAGCGGCAGCACGCCGAGCGAGAGCGACTCGCCGAGCGCCAGGCCGCGCGTGCCCAGGCCGCCGGTGTCGATGGCGCGCGGGTCGGCCGAGAACAGCTCGAGCAGCAGGTTCTGGATCACGATCGACAGGCCGAAGGTGACGACCAGCGAGGGCAGCGGGTCATTGCCCAGCGTGCCGTTGAGCACCCAGCGCTGCAGCGCGTAGCCGAAGCCGAAGGCCACCGGCAGCACCGCGAGCGCGACCAGCCACGGCGCCGCCGCGCCGGCCAGCGACACGCCCGCGATCACCGCGAAGGCGCCGAGCACGATGAAGTCGCCCTGCGCCGTGTTGGTGAGCCGCATGACGCCGAACATCAGCGACTGACCGAGCGCGAACAGCGTGTAGAGGCCGCCGAGCAGCACGCCCTGGAGCAGGGTCTCAAGCATGGGCCGCCTCGATGCCGAAGTAGGCCTGCGCGATCTGCTCACGCGTGAGCTCGGCCGACAGGCCCTCGAGCGACACCCTGCCTTCCTGGAAGCAGTAGACGCGGCGCGAGACCTGGCGCGCCATCGTCACGTCCTGCTCGACGATCACCATCGCCATGCCCTCGGCCGTGATGCCGGGCATGGCCGCGTAGATCTCGCGGATGACGACCGGCGCGAGGCCCAGCGAGAGCTCGTCGCACAGCAGCAGCTCGGGATTGCTCATGAGCGCGCGACCCAGCGCCACCATCTGCTGCTGGCCGCCCGACAGCGAGGTGCCGGGCTGGCGGCGCTTCTCGGCCAGGATGGGGAAGAGGCCGTAGAGCCGCTGCAGGTTCCACGGGCCCGGGCGCCTGGCGGTGGCGCCCATCAGCAGGTTCTCTTCCACGCTGAGGCTGGGAAACAGCCGGCGGCCCTCGGGTACCAGCGCGAGGCCGCGCCGCACGATCTCGCCGGGCGGCAGGCCGCCGATGGACTCGCCCTTGAAACGGATCGCCTCGCGCGGCGCGCGCACCAGGCCCGCGAGGCTCTTGAGGAAGGTCGACTTGCCCGCGCCGTTGGCGCCGATGACGGCGACGAGTTCGCCGGCGGCGAGCGCGAAGTCGATGCCGAACAGGGCCTGGGCGTCGCCGTAGAAGGCCTGCAGGCCGTGGGTGGTGAGCAGCGATGCGCTCATGCGTCCATCCCCATGTACACGCGCCGCACTTCCGGATCGTTCATCACCGCGCGCGGCTCGCCCTCGGCCAGCTTCTGCCCGAAGTTGATGACGAACAGCCGGTCCGCGAGCGACAGCAGCGCATGCACCACGTGCTCGATCCAGATCATGGTCACGCCGCGCGCCTTGATGCGCCGCAGCTCGCCCACCAGCACCGCGGCCTCGGGCTCGGTGAGCCCGCCCGCGATCTCGTCGAGCAGCAGCAGCCGCGGCTTCGTCGCGAGTGCGCGCGCGAGTTCGAGCCGCTTGCGGTCGAGCAGCCGCAGCCCGCCGGCCGGCGCGTTAGCCTGCGCCATCAGCCCGGTCTGCGCCAGCACCTCGTGCGCCGTGCGCCAGGCCTCGCGCTCGGTCTGCTGCCCGCCGAAGCAGGCCGCGGTCACGAGGTTCTCGAACACGCTCATGTGCCCGAAGGGCTGCGGCACCTGGTAGCTGCGGCCGATGCCGGCGCGGCAGCGCTGGTGCGGACGCAGCCGCGTCACGTCGCGGCCGTCGTAGTCGACCCGGCCCGCGTCGGCGCGCACGTCGCCCGAGATCAGGTTGAACAGCGTGGTCTTGCCCGCCCCGTTGGGGCCGAGGATGCCCAGCGTCTCGCCCTCGGCCACCGCGAGCGTGATGCCGTCGGTGACCTTGAGCGCGCCGTAGGACTTGCTCACGCCATGCAATGCCAGCAGCGCCATGGCGGTCAGAGCGCGCGCAGCTTGCCGCCGGTGGGAATGGCCGGCGCGGCTTCGTTGTTCACGAGGGTGAGTTCCACCTTGTACTTGGTGCCCTTGCCCCACTGGCCGAGCACCAGCGGTGTCTTGCTGACGTTCCTGAACGGCCCCTGCCCGCCCCACTTGACCGGGCCGACCACCGACTGGATCGAGGTCGCGGCCACCGCATCGCGCACGTCGGCGGCCTTGAGCGACTTCGCGCGGCCCAGCGCATTGGCCGCCACCTCGAACAGCGCATGCGCGAAGCCGATCGGCTGCGTCCACTGCTTCTTCGTGCCGGCCTCGTAGGCCTCGGCCAGCGCCTTCGCGCTCTGCTTCGTGAGGCTCGACGCGAAGGGATGCGAAGGGCTCCACCAGACCTCGGTCGAGAGGCCGTCGCCGATTTCGCCCAGCGCCTCGATCGCACCCGGGAACAGCAGCGCCTTGCCGAGCGTGATCGCCTTCGGTTTGAAGCCCTGCTGCCGCGCCTGCGTGAGGAAGGTCTTGGCATCGGGCGGGATCACCACGCCGGTCACGATCTCCACGCCCTCCTTCTTGAAGGCCGCGATCTGCGCGCTGAAGTCCTGCGTGCCGTTCTGGAAGCGGCCCGGGTCGGTGAGCGTGAAGCCCATCTGCGCGAGCGGCTTCGGAAAGCCCAGCTCCTTGTCGCCCCAGGCGTTGCCGTCGCCGTCGTTCGGGAACAGGCCGCCCACCTTCTTGTTGGTGGCCAGCGTCTTCCAGCCGCTGGTGAAGTTGGCGATGACGTCCTCGAGGCCCCAGAACAGGTGGTAGGTCCAGTCGAAGCCCTTGGCCGGATCGCCCTTGCGGCCGAAGAACCAGGGCTGCCACGGCACCACGCTCGAGATGCAGGGCACCTCGTTGAGCTCGCAGGCATCGCTGACCGGGTTCGCGGTCTCGGGCGTGCCGGCCGTGAGCACCAGTGCCACCTTGTCCTTGAGGATCAGGTCGTTCGCGACCTCGCCCGCGCGGTTCGGGTTCGACTGGCTGTCCTTGAGCACGATCTGCACCGCGTACTTGCGGCCGCCGACCGCAATGCCGTCCTTGAAGGCGGCTTTCATCTGGTCGATGACCCACTTGTCGGCCTCGCCGAAGGGCGCGAGCGGGCCGGTCTGCGGCGACACGTAGCCAATCTTGAGCGTATCGGCCGCGAACGCCAGCGGTGTCGCGCCCGCGGCGACGAGGGCCGCGGTGGCCTGGGTGAATTGCCTGCGATTGAATGTCATGCCTGTCTCCTGTTCTTGTGTCTGCGGATGCCGCTCTGCCGAAACTCAGCGCGCGAAATGCGGCGGTATCCGCGCGTCGACGTTGACCCACACGCTCTTGACCTGCGTGTACTCGCGCATCGCGTCGAAGCCCATCTCGCGGCCGTAGCCGCTCTGGCCCACGCCGCCGAAGGGCGAGCCGGGGTTCACGCGCTTGTAGCTGTTGATCCAGACCATGCCGGCGTGCAGCTCGCGCGCCACCTTGTGGGCGCGCTGCAGGTCCTTCGTCCACAGGCCCGAGCCCAGGCCGTAGTCGGTGCCGTTGGCGATGCGCATCGCCTCCTCGTCGTCCTTGAAGGTCAGCACGGTGACGAAGGGGCCAAAGACCTCTTCCTGCGCGACGCGGTCGCGGTACGACTTCGCGCGCATCACGGTGGGCTCGACGTAGCAGCCCTTGGCGAGATCGCCGCCCGGCGACCGACCGCCCGCGAGCAGCTCGCCGCCCTCGCCTCGTGCCACTTCCACGTAACTCAGCACGCGCTCGCGGTGCTGGGCGCTGGTCAGCGGGCCCATCTCGGTGGTCTCGTCGAGCGGGTTGCCGAGGCGGATCGACTTGGCGAGCGGAACGAACTGCGCGAGGAATTCGTCGGCGATCCGCTCGTGCAGCATCAGCCGCGAACCCGCGATGCAGGCCTGGCCCTGGTTGTGGAAGATGGCCCAGGCGCTGCCGTTGACGGCGGCCTGCAGGTTCGCGTCCTCGAACACGATGTTGGGGCCCTTGCCGCCGAGCTCGAGCTGCACCTTCTTGAGGTTGCCCGCGCTGGCCTGCACGATGCGCCGGCCGGTGGCGGTGCTGCCGGTGAAGGCGATCTTCGCGATCTCCGGATGCTCGGCGATGTACTGGCCCGCCACGCTGCCCAGGCCCGGCAGCATGTTGACCACGCCGGGCGGCAGGCCCGCCTCGGCCATCAGCTCGGCGATGCGCAGCGAACTCAGCGGCGTGATCTCGGCCGGCTTCATCACGATGCAGTTGCCGGCCGCGAGCGCGGGCGCCATCTTCCAGCTCGTGAACATCAGCGGGAAGTTCCACGGCACCACCTGGCCGACGATGCCCACGGGCTCGCGCAGCGTGTAGTTGAGGAAGCCCTCCTCGACGGGAATGGTCTCGCCCTGGAACTTGTCGGCCATGCCGCCGAAGTAGCGGAAGCACGCGGCCGTGCGCGGCACGTCGAGCCGGCGCGAATCGCGGATCGGATGGCCGGTGTCCAGCGATTCGAGGCGCGCGAGCTCCTCGGCGTTGGCCTCGATCAGGTCGGCGAGCCTGAGCAGGATGCGGCCGCGGTCGGCGGCGGCCATGCGGCTCCACGCCGGGAACGCGCGCTTGGCGGCGGCGACGGCCTTGTCGACGTCGGCCTTGCCCGCGAGCGCGACATCGACGATGGGCGTGTTGTCGTGCGGGTTCAGGGTGGCGAGGGTCTCGCCCGATTCGGCGTCGACGAAGCGGCCGTCGATGAAGAGCTGGTGGCGGATGGAAGCAATGGGCATGAGCATTCCTCTCCCTCCCCCTTTGGGGGAGGGTTGGGGTGGGGGCTTCTTCGAAGAGGGCGCGGGCTCGCGGAGCCCCCACCCCGGCCCTCCCCCAGCGGGGGAGGGAGACAGGCAGGTCAGAACTGCACGGGAATCTCGGGCGACTCGCCCTTCTGGATCTCGTACACCAGGCTCGGCGAGCCGTTCTCCCACACCAGCAGCATCGAGCGCTTGGGGCTGAAGCCCTGGTGGCGGCAGTAGGCGGGCATGGCGGCCATGTCGCCGGCCTTCATGATCACGCGCGCCATGGGCTTGCCGGTGTTCTTGTCGCCGCAGTCCCAGTGGATCTCGTCGGTCATCTGGAAGAACCACTCGACGCGGTCGTTGCCGTGGATGATCGGCAGGATGTGCTCCTCGGTCGTCGGGCACATGTAGCTGTGCTTGACCACCGAGGTGAAGCTCGGGTTCCAGGTCACCTGCGAGCGGCTCAGGAAGCCGAAGAGGTTGAAGGCATGCACCTCGTTCTCGAAGCCGGGCTCGGGATGCAGCTCGGGCTGGTCCTGCGGCACGTCGGCGAAGGCGCGGTTGACCGGCGCGCCGCGCTCGTCGCTGCGCAGGTCGAGGTCGTCCTTCAGGCCCACGCAGCGCTTGGCGAGCTCGCGCGCCCGCGTGATCTTGGCCGTGTTGTTGCCGTTCTTGCGACCGTAGGGCGAGCCGGTTTCCTGCGGCGCGGCGAAGGGATCGAAACTCGCATTGGTCCAGTCGTCGAGCATGGCCTCGAAGGTGGCGCGGATCTGCGCGGTCGGGAAGTTCTCGAGCAGGTCGATGCCCGCGTCCTTCATGGTGCCGTTGAAGCTGCCGGCATAGAGGTCGACCGAGTCGTAGTGGTTGACGGTGCCGAACACGCTGTCGAAGTTGACCCAGCCGTAGAAGAAGCCCCAGGCCACGTCGCGCATCAGCGCGCGCAGGTAGTTGCCCGCATCCATGGTGTGGCTCATCGGCCGGCCGTCGCGGGTCTGCCAGCCGATGTGGACGAAATACTCGTCGCGGCGGAAGCGGAAGCTGCCGAGCGAGAAGTCCTTGTAGCCGAGCGTGGCGTCGGGTTGCGAGGCGATGACTCGGGCGAGTTCGGCGGGTGCGTTCATGGCATGTGCTCCTGGTTCAGTGCTGTTCAGTGCGATTGGCAGATCTCGGCCCACTTCTCGACCGACAGCTCGCCCTTGCAGGTCTGCAGCACGATCACGCCGGGGCGCGCGCTGCGGAACTGGTAGGCGGTGTTCTTCGGCAGCAGGCCCTGGTGGCCGCGCGAGAGCTTCATCCAGCCCATCTTCTTGCCGCGCGGCTCGCCCTCGACCCGCACGGCGCCGTTCTTCTCGGGGTCGGCCACGGCCTGGGCCGCGTCGAGCCGCACCAGGTGCACCTCGACCTCGCCATCCATCACCAGCGCGAACTCGTCGTGCGCGCAGGTGAACCAGGGCGAGTGGCCCTCGGCGCGCAGGGCCTCGAGCACGTAGATCTGGTTCTGGCCGAACACCACCTTCTCGTAGGGCCGGCTGTTGTTCGCGATCTCGAAGCAATTGGAGAAGGCGTAGTGGCGCACGTCGTCGGCGATCGGCTCGACGTGGCCTTTCTCGTAGTGGGCGAGCGAACCGAAGCGGGTGCGGTAGGCGGGCGCGTCCTGGGTCTGGGCGGTCTGGGTCATGGCGGTCTCCTTGGTTCTGGCTTGGACCGAACTCTAGGAAACAACCGGGACCGCCGGTAGGGACCAGATTGGAAGAGGATTATTCGCAGACTCCGAATAATCGCTGGGGTTTACCCGGGAACGCGCGCCCTCACTCGATCAGTTCGGCCGGGATCATTCCGCGCTCGATCAGGGTGGCGTCCCAGGGCGGCACGCGCGTGAAGCGGGTCGCGATGTGCTCGATGAACAGCCGCAACTTGAGCGCGTTGCGCGAGGTGCCCGCATAGACCGCGCTCAACGAGAACGACGAGAGCTGGTGCTCGGGCAGCACCACGCGCAGCTCGCCGCGCGCGATCGCGTCGCCGGCCACCAGCGTGGGCAGGCAGACGATGCCCGCGTGCTCGAGCGCGTACTCGCGCAGCAGGTGCACGCTGTTGGTCAGCAGCGCGGCCGCGAGGTAGATGGTGGTCTGCTCGCCCTGATGGTGGAAGGTCCAGCGGTCGCGCGTGGGATAGCCCGAGTACAGGCCCAGCTTGTGGCGGTGCAGCTCGCGCGGGCTCGCGGGCGTGCCGTGGCGCTCGAGGTACTCGGGCGTGGCGCACAGCAGCCGGCGCACCGGGAACAGCGGGCGCGACACCAGTTCCTCGGAGGCGGCCGGGAAGATCTGCAGCGCGCAGTCGACGCCGGCCTTGACCGGATCGACCACCGCGTCGCTCACGATCAGCTCGAGGTGGATGTCGGGGTAGATGGTGTGGAACTCGTGCAGCAGCGAGGCGAAGCGCCCGAGCACCATGCCCGTGAGCGCATGCACGCGCAGCACGCCCGAGGGGGTGCCGCGCGCATCGCGCATCTGGTCGACGATGTCGTTGGCGCGGCCCACGAGTTCCACGCAGTCGCGCAGGAAGGCCTGGCCCACGTCGCTGAGCCGCACCACGCGCGTGCTGCGGTGGAACAGCGGCGCGCCGAGGAACTCCTCGAGCTGCTTGACGCGCGTGGTGACCACCGAGTTCGCCACCCGCAGCTGGCGCGCCGCCTCCGCGAAACTCTGCGTCTGCGCGACGCGCACGAAGGCTTCGATGCTCTGAAGGCGGTCCATGGCGGGACTGTACTGTGCGAGCGCCGCGGCCGGACCCCGGGGCGACGCGGGGGCGCACTTATGATCGCCGCCCTCAGACGGGAGAACACAACGACATGGCAACGGACTCCACCGCGCCCACCCTCGCCTCGCGCACCGCCGCCGAGGAACCCACGCTGCGCCGCGCGCTCGGCACGCGCCACCTGACGATGATCGCCATCGGTGGCTCGATCGGCACCGGCCTGTTCGTGGCCTCGGGCGCCACGGTGTCGCAGGCCGGCCCGGGCGGCGCGCTCGCGGCCTACCTGCTGATCGGCGCGATGGTCTATTTCCTCATGACCAGCCTCGGCGAGCTCGCGGCCTGCATGCCGGTGTCGGGCTCGTTCGCGACCTATGGCGCGCTCTACGTCGACGAGGGCTTCGGCTTCGCGCTCGGCTGGAACTATTGGTACAACTGGGCCGTGACCATCGCGGTCGAGCTCGCGGCCGCGCAGCTGGTGATGCAGTACTGGTTCCCGGGCACGCCGGCCGTGCTGTGGAGCGCGCTGTTCCTCGGGCTGATGTTCCTGCTCAACGCGATCTCGGTGCGCGGCTTCGGCGAGGCCGAGTTCTGGTTCGCACTGGTCAAGGTGGTGACGGTGATCGCCTTCGTCGCCATCGGCCTCTTGATGATCTTCGGCATCCTGCGCGGCGACCGGCCCGCCGGCTTCGGCAACCTCACGGTCGGCGACGCGCCCTTCGTGGGCGGCCTGCCCGCGATGATCGGCGTGGCGATGATCGCGGGCTTCTCGTTCCAGGGCACCGAGCTGATCGGCGTGGCGGCCGGCGAATCGGCCGACCCCGCGAAGAACATCCCGCGCGCGGTGCGCCAGGTGTTCTGGCGCATCCTGCTGTTCTACGTGCTGGCGATCGGCGTGATCGGCGTGCTGATTCCCTACACCGACCCGAACCTGATCAAGACCGACCTCCACGCGATCGGCGTGAGCCCGTTCACGCTGGTGTTCCGCCACGCCGGGCTGGCCTTCGCGGCCAGCGTGATGAACGCGGTGATCCTCACGGCCGTGCTGTCGGCCGGCAACTCGGGCATGTACGCCTCGACCCGGATGCTGTTCAACCTCGCGAAGGACGGCCGCGCGCCGCGCTGCTTCGCGCGGCTCACGCGCGCGGGCGTGCCGCTCAACGCGCTGCTCGCGACCACCGCGGTCGGCGCGCTGTGCTTCCTGACCTCGCTGTCGGAAAGCCAGGGCGTGTACCTGTGGCTGCTGAACCTCTCGGGCATGACCGGCTTCGTGGCCTGGCTCGGCATCGCGGTGAGCCACTACCGCTTCCGCAAGGGAATGATGGCGCAGGGGCTGGATCTCTCGCTGCTGCCCTACCGCTCGCCCTTCTTCCCCTACGGCCCGCTGTTCGCCTTCGGCCTGTGCCTGGTGGTCACGCTGGGCCAGAACTACGCGGCCTTCACGGGCGGGCGCATCGACTGGATCGGCGTGTTCTCGACCTACATCGGGCTGGTGCTGTTCGTGGCGGTCTGGTGGGGCTACCGGCTGGCGCGCGGCAGCCGCTTCGTGGCCTACCGCGACATGCACTTCCCGGCCATGCTGCGGCCGGCGCCGGGGCACGGGCTGGCGGATGCCGCCGGCGAACCGGAGCGCGGCGCCGCCTGAACGCAGACCCCACCGGTTTCGGTGGGAAGGGCGCCGGCCAGTTGCCTCGAGGAATGGAACGGCGTTGCAGCCACGCCGCAGTGTGTCTGGAGGTTAACCGCCCCACTTACAATCCCGGGCGCATCCCCTTTCCTCTCCTCTCTCACGAGGCCTCGCCGCCATGCCCAAGAGCCCCCTGCGCACTCCCCTCAGCCTGACGCCCGTCGTGCGCGCCCTGTTCCTGGCCGCCGCGGTCGGCGCCACGGCCCTGCCCGCGCTGGCGGCCCCCGAGCACGAGGAAGTCGACCGCCTGATGCAGGCCGGCAAGCTCGACGAAGCCTCGGCCAAGGCCGACGCCTTCCTCAAGGACAAGCCGCGCGACCCGCAGATGCGCTTCCTCAAGGGCGTGATCCAGCTCGACACCGGCAAGCGCGCCGAGGCGATCGCCGCCTTCACCCAGCTCACGCAGGACGCCCCCGAGCTGCCCGAGCCCTACAACAACCTCGCGGTCATCTACGCGAGCCAGAACCAGTTCGACAAGGCGCGCAACGCCCTCGAGAGCGCGATCCGCACCAATCCGAGCTATGCCACCGCCCAGGAAAACCTCGGCGACCTCTATGCGCGGCTCGCGAGCCAGGCCTACAGCAAGGCGCTGCAACTCGATCAGAACAACACCGCGGTCGCGCCCAAGCTGGCGGTGATCCGCACGCTGTTCGTGCCGGCCGTGCCGGGCGCCAAGCCGACGATGTTGGCGGCGGCGCCCGAGGCACCGCGCCCGGCACCGGCGGCTCCAGCTCCGGCACCCGCACCGGCACCGGTCGCGAAGGCGCCCGCTCCCGCACCGGCACCCGCCGCCGCCCCCGTGCCGGCGCCCGCGCCCGCACCGGTGGCCAAGGCCCCCGCGCCCGCCCCAGCACCGGCACCCGCCGTGGTCGCCAAGGCACCCGAGGCTTCGCCGCCGGCCGCCGCACCGGCCGCGCCCGCCGCCTCGTCCAGCGCCAACGCGGAAGTCGAATCGGCCGTGCGTGGCTGGGCCGCCGCCTGGGCCGGCCAGGACATGGATCGCTACCTCGCCGCCTACGGCAGCGACTTCACGCCCGGCGGCGGCCAGAGCCGCAAGAACTGGGAAGAGGAGCGCCGCGCGCGCATCGTCGGCAAGTCCAGCATCAGCGTGAACCTCGAGAACCTCGTGATCCAGGTCAACGGACAGTCGGCCACCGCCAAGTTCCGCCAGGTCTACCGCGCCGACAACCTCAACATCTCCAGCCGCAAGACGCTGGAACTGCAGCGCTCCGGCGGCCAGTGGCACATTCGCAAGGAAAGCGTCGGCGGCTAGTGGCAGACATCGTCCGGCGGGGCCGGCCCCAGATCCCAGAACTGCGGCGCGGCGGGAGCCTGCTGGCCGCGCTGATGGCCGCCTCGGCCCTCGTGCTCGCCATGCCCGCCGGCGCCGCCGGCAGCACGAGCAAGACCTCGCATGCCAAGACGACCGGCGCCAAGTCCGGCAAGGCTGCCGCCGCTGGCAGCCGTTCGGCGCAGAAGGAAAAAGCCGGCGCCAAGGAAGCGCGCGGCGGCCGCGAATCGCGCAGCGTGCGCGAAGCCCGGGAGGCACGCGAAGCCCGTGACGCCAGGGGCGGCAAGGCCCAGGCCCGCCTGAAGAAGGGGGCCGTGGCAACCGCGGCCGCCGCGGCGGCCGGCACCGCCGCCGCTTCTTCCGAAGCCCGCGGCGCGCGCAAGGCGCCGAGCGCGGGCGCGATCCAGGAAGCCGGCAATGCCGAGGCGCGGCTGATCGCGATCTACGAACTCTTCGGCCGCGGCCAGGCGCGGCCCGCGCTGGCCAAGGCGCGCGAACTGGTGCGCGACTACCCGAATTTCCAGCTCGCCCAGCTCGTGTACGGCGACCTGCTCGCCTCGCAGGTGCCCGCTGCCCACAGCCTGTCGGACGCCGCCAGCGTGGCGCGCCTGAAGGGCAATCCGGCCATGGCCGAGCTGCAGGAAGAATCGCGCCGCCGCCTGCAGGCGCTGCGCGAACGGCCGCCGCCGAACACCGTGCCCTCCCAGTTCCTCGAGCTGTCCACGCGCAGCCGCTACGCGATCGCCATCGACGCCTCGCGCTCGCGCCTGTACCTGCTCGAGAACGGCGACAAGGGCCTGAAGCTCGTGGCCGACTACTACATCTCGGTCGGCAAGTCGGGCATCGACAAGGCGTCCGAAGGCGATGCGCGCACGCCGCTGGGCGTGTACTTCATCACCAGCAGCCTCGACCCGAAGTCGCTCAAGGACTTCTATGGCGCCGGCGCGCTGCCGATCAACTATCCCAACGCCTACGACCAACGCCGCGGCAAGACCGGCAGCGGCATCTGGCTGCACGGCACGCCCTCGCAGCAGTACGCACGCGCGCCGCTGGCCAGCGACGGCTGCGTGGTCATGGCCAACCCCGACCTGCGCCAGCTGCTGCGCAAGGTGCAGATCGGCGCCACGCCGGTCGTCACCGCGCGCAGCCTGCAATGGATTTCCCAGCCCCAGGCCGAAAAGGACGCCCAATCCTTCACCAGCGCGATCAATGCCTGGAAAGACGCCCGGACCCAGGGAAATGAAGCGCAATTGAAAAAATTCTATTTGCCCGATTTTCAGCGCCAGGCGAAAAAATCGGCCGACGGAATTTCAATTGTTCGCGATGAAGTCGAATACGCCCAGGGCAGGCGTATTCAGTTAAAGGATGTTTCCTACCTCCATTGGCGCGACAGCGAGGACACCATGGTCGCCACCTTCGGCGAGGTGTTCGAGGGGGAACGCAGCGGTCGCATGCGCCGTCAGTACTGGCTGCGCCAGGGCGGCGAGTGGAAGCTCTTCCACGAGGAAATCCTGGGCTGATCCCCCTTCGCGAGCAGGGTCAGACCCCTGAACTTGTGATTTTTTGCGCACGGTCCAACCCTTTCTGGACTGTTACATTTTTGCCGTTCCGGGTCGCGTCACGTAACGCGTAACACGCTCGTACCCGTAACGCGCCCCTGGTGCGCACCCCTGTTCCGTAACACGCCCTCCCGTCTTCATGGGATGTCGGTGCACGCCTACAGAGGGAAAAATTCGTTTCCGAACTGTTACCCAGCGTCCTTGACCGACTGGTCAACCGATGTCCGTGGGGGTTGGCAGCCATCGTGCTAGTAGGTTCGGACTAGCACAGCGGAACCTCCCTCCATCGGGTTTGCCTTGTTGATACACAGAGTTACGCCGGATAACATTCGTACCGCCAGCCCTTGTTAACGACTTTTTCCGAAAGGTTAATCATGCTCAACGCTATTGCCCGTTTTATTCGTGACGAAGAAGGCGCGACCGCCATTGAATATGGCCTCATCGCAGGCCTGATTTCCGTCGCCATCGTCGCAGTTCTTCCCGGTATCGGCGATAAATTGGAGGTCGTATTCACCAAGATCTCGACTGCGCTGACCGGCCCCGGCACCCCCTGATTCGTAACTGCACTCCAAATGGCATTGGCAGGTGCGTGTCTGATTTGGCTCTCGGTCGTGGCTGTCTATGACTTCTGGCAACGCCGGGTTCCGAACTGGCTGGTGCTCGCGGGGGCTCTCGTGGCTCTCGGGGCACTGGCCGCAGGCGCACAACCATTCGATGTCACCTGGGGCTCGGCGCTCCTCGGCGGGGCAGCCGGCTTTCTCGCATTGCTGTTGTTTCATCTGGCCGGTCTCATGGGGGCAGGCGACGTGAAGCTCGCAGGCGCTCTTGGACTGTGGGTAGGGCACACGGCCTTGCTGCCGATCTGGGTTGCAGCCACCTTGCTGGCCCTGGGTCACGGTTCACTTTGGCTTCTTCTCCAGCGTTGGCCGGTTTCGCTGCGGCTGGGGCAGGTGCTGTTCGGACCGCAACCGGTCGCTCGCGAAACCTCGGCACGACGCGTCCGCTTCATTCCTTATGCGGCCTACCTGGCCGTGGCTACGGCGGTGTGGATGGTGTGGGGCCGACAGAACCTGTAGTCACACCGAGCGAGCTTTTCATCGACGGTTCCCGATGGTCCGCCCCCTTTTCCGAACACCGCCCATGATCAATCTCACCAAAATCATCGCCGCCATCCTCGTCCTGCTGGCTCTCGCGCTCGGCGGCTATGCATGGGTACTCAGCCGTCAGGCGCCCGCAGCCCCATCGCCAGCCGCGGCGGCGTCTTCCGCTGGTGCCGGCAAGACAGCACAGGCCAGGACATTTCCCGTGGTGGTGGCTTCACGGCTGCTGCCTGCAGGTCAGGTCATCCCCGCGGATGCGCTGCGCGTCGAGCAATTGACGATCAATCCCTCCGGTGCCTTCCAGGACACGTTGCCCGTGGCGGGACGCGTTCCGGTCATCGATCTCGGCGAAGGTTCGCCGCTGCTCGAAGGCCAACTGGTATCGGGCCTTGCCTTGCGGGTGGCCGAAGGCGAACGCGCGGTGGCCGTGCGGGCCGACGAAGTGATGGGCGTGGGCAACAAGGTCCAGCCGGGCGATTTCGTCGACGTGTTCCTGATGCTCAAGTCCGACAACAAGGATGTCGATCGCAGCCAGGCGCGTCTGCTGCTGTCGCGCAAGCGTGTGCTTGCATTCGGCAATGCGTCGGTCGACGGCATGCAGTCCAAGGCGGACAAGAATGCCAATGCCCAGACGCAGCGCAACGACCCGGCGCGCACCACGGTACTCGCGGTGCCGGTGGAGGACGTCAACCGGCTGACGCTGGCCGAGAACAGCGGGCGACTGCTGCTGGCGTTGCGCAATCCCGGCGACATGTCGCTTCCCGATCCCAAGCTGTTCGCCGAATTGCCGACCGCGCTGCAACCCGCGCCGGCAAAGCCGGGCGAACCACGGCGCCCGCCACTCGAGGGCCTGGATCGTGCTCAAGCCGGTGTCACCGCCGTCGATTTCGTGACCGGCGGCAAGCCGGTTCCGCTCCAGACACCCACCGTCGCGGCGAGGGCACCTGCGGCCCGGACCGGCGGCAGCCGCAGCGGCCTCCAGGTCGAGGTCATCCGCGGCGACCGCAGCGAAACCATCCAGTACTGAGCCAGAGATCGGCGCCCAGCCATGCATATCCCGCAGGAAAAGAACACCATGACGCACCCCCCTCGCGCGACGTCGTCGGGCCCGGCACTTCCCTCGCGCCCCACGCTCGTGGCGCTGTGCCTGATGGCACCCGGCGCATGGCCTCTGGCATCCGCTGCCGATTCCCCGCCGGCCGCCCCCCCTAAAGCGGCGGCGCAGATGGCGTCGACCCAGGTACGGCTCGAAGCTGGAACGCAGCGCGAACTGCTGATCACCAAGGGCATCGACCGCATGGCCATCGCGGACGAGACCGTGGCCGGCGTGACGCTGACGCGCCAGACGCCGAACTCGCCCGCGGCCCGGCTGATCGTCACAGGCAAGGCTGCCGGACGAACCACGCTCATGGTCTGGGAGAAGGGCAGTGCTGCAGCCACGGTCTACACCTTGGAAGTGCGCCGCCGCGGCGGGGTTCTGGCAGGCTCGTTCGACAGCATGACGGCGCACCAGGATGCCCGCGATGCCGCCATGGCTTCGGGGGGCGACAAGGCTGTCCTCAGCGACCGATCGGCTGTCAACGTGCGCAGCAACACGGTGCAGGTGGAAGTGAAGGTCGTCGAGTTCAATCGAAGCGTGCTGAAACAGGCTGGCTTGAACATCTTCAGCACGCGCGCCAACTCCCACGGTTTCAGCTTCGGGGTGTTCTCGCCGGCATCGCTGAAATCGGTGACCTTCCCCACCACGGGAGGCCTCAGCGCGGAATACAACAGTCCGCTGGCGGAGGCATTCAACCTGCTCTTCGCCTTCAACAAGGCGGGCATCGGACTGGATGTCGGCTTCCTGGAAGGCAACGGCATGGCCAGGGTGCTCGCCGAACCGACCCTGGTTGCGCTTTCGGGACAGAGCGCCAGCTTTCTCGCCGGCGGCGAGTTGCCGGTGCCCGTGCCTCAGGGCCTGGGCACCACGAGCATCGAGTACAAGCCTTTCGGCATCGGACTGACGCTGACGCCCACGGTGTTGTCGAACGAACGCATCGTTCTCAAGGTCGCGCCGGAAGCCAGCGATCTGGACTACACCAATGCACTGAGCATCAGCGGCGTCGCGGTGCCCGCGATCACCACACGCCGCGCCGATACCACGGTGGAACTCGGCGATGGCGAGAGCTTCGTCATCGGCGGCCTCGTGAGCCGCACCACGACATCGAATGCGGACAAGGTGCCCCTGCTGGGTGACATTCCCGTGCTCGGCACCTTCTTCAAGCAGAACAAGTACCAGATGAACGAGAAGGAACTCGTGATCCTGGTGACGCCACACCTCGTCAAGCCGATCGCGCGCGATACCGACCTTACGCCTTATCTGCCTGGCGGCGCCGAACAGCGCGATGGTCCGGTATGGCGTGCGCACCTGCTGGGACCGGCGTCGGGCACTACCGTGCCAGGCTTCTCCCGTTAACCGATTCCAGCCGCACACGCCCAGTGGCCGACGCCATGAACGCCCCCCGCGACAGCCTCCCCGAAACCGGCGCGGAAACCTTCCTCTTCGCTTCGGCGAACGTCGGCCACATCACGTGGCTGACGGACGCGCTAGGCAAGCTGGGGACGGTGGTGGTGCTGTCGCCCGATATCAAGTCGATCGACGAACGCATCGCCCTGCTCGGCCCGGTGGCCGTCTTCCTCGATTTCTCCGGTGATCATGCACAGGCAGCGAGCGAACTGCACCAGCGGCTGAAACGCGATTGGCAGGCGCTGCCGGTGCTGGCCACGGGCGTGTCGGCGGAGCCGGCATCGATGCTGGCCGCGCTGCGCGCCGGCGTCGACGACTTCGTTGACATGGCCGCCCCTCCCGATGACGCAGTCAACACGCTGCGCAAGCTGCTCGACCGCCGCAGCAGCCTGCAAAGCGGCATGCGCGGCTGCACGCTCGCGCTGCTTGGCGCACGGCCGGGGATCGGCGTGACCACGCTCGCGACCAGCCTGTCGCTGATGCTCAACGACCTGCTGACACAGGCGCCCGCCAAGGCGCCGGGGCGCAGCGCGCGCCATGGCGTGGCGCTGCTCGACCTCGGCCTGCCCGCGCGCGACGGGCTGCTCTACCTCGACACGCAGAGCGGCTTCAGCTTCGTCGAAGGCGTGCGCAACCTGCGTCGCCTCGACCAGACCCTGCTGCACACGGCACTCGCGCACCACACCAGTGGCGTGGCGGTGCTGCCGCTGCCCGCGAATCTCGCGCAGGTGCGCGAGATCTCGCACGCCGACTCTGTCGCGCTGATCAAGCGGCTCGGCGACTTCTTCGATTTCCAGATCGCCGATCTCGGCGGCTTCTCGACCATCGACTTCGTGGCGCAGACCGCGAAGGAAGCGCAGCGCTGCTGGGTCGTCTGCGACCAGAGCATCGGCGCCATCGTCTCCACCGCGAACATGCTCAAGGAGCTGCGCACGCGCGGCCTCGAGACCGACCAGATGTCGCTGGTGGTCAACAAGTTCGACAGTCACGTCGGCCTCGCGGCCAAGGACATCGCGGAGCGGCTCGAACTGCCGCTGCGCCATGTGTTGCCGGCGCGCGGCACCCAACTGCTGGCGGCCTCGAGCCGCGGCGAGATGCTGGTGCGCACCGCGCGCAACGACCCGTACTCGCAAGCCATCGCGGGCCTCGCACGCGGCCTGCATCAGGAATACACCTCTGGCTCCAGCCCGCAACCGGCGAAGGATCCACGCTGGACGGCGCTGATGTCGAAAGTCACCGGCTTCCGCAAGAGCCCCACCCAAGGTTGAACAGCCCATGTCCACCGATATCGAATTCGCCGACGACGACCAGGCGTTCATCACATCCCAGCAGTTCCAGGACATCAAGAGCTGGACGCACGATCACCTGCTCAGCCGCATCGAGGAGCTGGGCGCGGAGTTCGGCCGCTGGTCGCGCGCCTCGATCCAGCAGTTCGTCGAGCTCGAGGTCGACAGCTTCGTTCGCCTGCGCCGCGTGCCGATCAACGACCGCGAGATGCAGCTCATCTCGGATGCGCTCACGAAGGAACTCGCGGGCTTCGGCCCGCTGGAGGATCTGCTCAACGATCCCGCGGTCGAAGACATCCTGATCAACGGCTACCAGAACGTCTACGTCTCGCGCCACGGTATCCTGGAGCGCGAGACGCTGCGCTTCGCCGACTCCGAGCACGTGATGCGCATCGTGCGCCGCATCCTCGCGCCGCTGGGCCGCCGGCTCGACGAAGCCAATCCAATGGTCGACGCGCGTCTGCCCGATGGCGGGCGCATCAACGTGATCATCGAGCCGCTCGCGATCGACGGCCTGTCGGTCTCGATCCGCAAGTTCCGCAAGGAGCCGCTCACGCCAGCCGACCTGGTCAAGCTCGGCACCTTCGACGCCGGCATGGCGCAGTTGCTCGAGATCGCGGTGCGCGCACGCTGCAACGTGCTCGTGAGCGGCGGCACCAGCTCGGGCAAGACCTCGCTGCTCAATGCGCTGGCCAGCTTCATCCCCGCGCGCGAGCGCGTGATCACCATCGAGGACACGGCCGAGCTCTCGCTGAGCACCAGCCACGTGGTGCGCCTGGAGAGCCGTCCCGGCGGCTTCGACGGCCAGGGCGTGGTGTCGATCCGCGACCTGCTGCGCAACAGCCTGCGCATGCGGCCCGATCGCATCATCGTGGGCGAAGTGCGCGGCGCCGAAGTGATCGAGATGCTGCAGGCGATGAACACCGGCCACGAAGGCTCGATGGGCACGATCCACGCGAGCTCGCCGCGCGAATGCCTCTACCGGCTCGAGATGCTCGCGGGCTTCGCGGGCTACCAGGGCAGCGAGGTGAGCCTGCGCCGGCAGATCGCGAGCGCGATCGACTTCATCGTGCAGATCGGCCGCTTGTCGAACGGACAACGTCGCATCGTTTCGCTGAGCGAAGTCACCGGCGTCAACGACAACGTGGTCGCGATGCAGGAGCTGTACCGCTACGACCCCATCGTCACGCCCGATGGCGAGGAGAAGGATCGCTGGGTATCGCTGGGCATTGCGCCGCATTCGCCGAAGATCACGCGATTCCGGCAATCCTTTGCCCGGAACTCGCAAGGAGGCCAGCGTGCGTGACGTCGTGCTGCTTGGCATCGCCATGGTCGCGCTGCTGCTGGCAGCGGGAGGGCTGATCCTCTGGCAATGGGCCAGGAAACGGCAGACCCGCGAAGCCATGGGCCGCCATCTCGAGCAACAGATCCAGGGAGGAGCCGCGCCGGGCTCGAGCGCGTCCGCCATGCCTTCGTCGCTGCCGCCTTCCCGCGACGGCGCATTGACGGATGGCCTGGTTTCCGGGCTCACGTCGGACCCCTGGCTGGAGACGGATGCGGTGCCACCGGCCGCCGGGTCGAGGGACTGGCTTTGGGGCGCGATGCCCGGCTGGTTGATCGGCGTGATCTCCCCACGCACACTCGCAATGGGCATCGTGGCCATCTTCGTGCTGTCGCTCGTCGCGGGCCTGCTGGGCGGCCCGGTTGCGCTGTTCGGCACGCTGTTCCTGCTCCTGCTGGGCGGCACGTTTACCGTCTGGCTGCGCCTGCAGAAGGCGCGCCGCAAGCTCATCGGCCAGTTGCCTGGCTACATCGATGCGATGGTGCGGCTCATCACGATCGGTAACTCCACGCAGGCGGCTTTCCAGCTCGCCATTGGCAGCACCCAGGAGCCGTTGCGCCCGCATCTGGAGCGCTCGGCTTCGCTGGTGCGGGCTGGCGTCGATCTCGACAGGGCGCTGCACCAGACCGCGACCAACGTCCGGATCGAGGAGATGTTTCTGCTGGCATCGATCCTGGGCCTGGGCGTCCGCTATGGCGGCCGCGCGGATCTGCTGCTCGAACGGGTGAGCAACTTCATGCGCGACCGCGAACAGGCGGAGCATGAGCTGATCGCCATGTCCTCCGAGACACGTCTATCCGCATGGGTGCTCGGGCTTCTACCGCTCGCCGTCGGGGCGTTCATGATCATGAACAACCCCAACTACTTCATCAGCATGTGGCAGGACGACACGGGTCGCATGCTCGTCTACGCGGGAGCAGGCCTGCAGGTACTGGGCGGCCTTCTGCTCTACAGGTTGGCGAGGCTCGCATGACGATGACACCTGGCAACCTGACCGCCATCAGCCTCATGCTGCTGGCACTTGGTCTCGCCATCCTGGCGGCAGTGATGATTGCGTCCGAATTGCGGCGCGCGCGCAGCGGCAGGGCTATCGGCAAGGCGATCCAGCATGGAAGCCTGGTGCTGCCGCAAGACCCTGCAACCGCCTCGGCCGACCTCGATGAACCCTACAGGCAGGACGCCGAACTGCCGTTGCACTGGCTCGATTCGCGTCTCGGCCGGGCGCTGGTCGCGGACGAGGATCGCAGGCTCATCGATCAATGCGGGCTGCCATCGCAGAAGTCGCAGCTGGTCTTTCTCGTGACCCGGATTTCGCTGGCGATCGCGTTGCCGCTCACGGCACTCGTCACCTGGAGCGAAGGTCACAAGCAGGGCACCGTGGTTGCCGTGCTCGCCGCGCTTTTCGTCGTCGGCTTCATGGGGCCCAAGTGGATCCTGGGCCGCTTCGCCGCGAGCCGCAGGACTCAGGTGGCCAGGGAACTTCCCCTCTTCGTGGACCTGCTGAGACTGCTCCAGGGCGTAGGCCTGAGCCTCGACCAGAGCCTGCAGATCATGGCCACCGACTTCACGCACGTGCTGCGCGTACTGGGCCACGAACTCACGCTGGCCAACCGGCAATACTCGCAGGGACGCACACGAGAGCACTCGTTGCAGCGCCTGGCAACGCTCCATGGCAACGAGAACCTGCGCGGCCTGGTTGCCCTCCTGGTGCAAGTCGACCGCCACGGCGGCGCGGTCCAGGAGCCGATGCGTGTCTTCAGCGATCGCCTGCGCGAACATCGACGCTCGGAAATGAAGGAGCGCATCGGCAAGATCACCGTCAAGATGACCGGCATCATGGTCTCCACCCTGCTGCCCGCGCTGGTGATCGTGACGGCGGGGCCGGGCTTCATCGCCATCTTCCGTTCGCTGGGAGCGATTGCCAAATGAATCCAGAAGCGATCAATGCATCGGGCAGCCTGCGCCGCATCGGCGCAGCCCTGCTCTGGGGCGCCTTGTTGGCGGCGATGGCGGGATGCTCGGCGACGAAGGATCGCTACGCCGCCACGGAGGACGCTCGCCAGCGGCAGGCTTTCGAGAACGAGGCGGAAACCAAGGCCGGCAGCAACATCGATACGCAAGCCACCTATCTTCGTCTGGTCGACCAGATGCAGCAGCAGGGCCTGTGGTTCGCCTCGCTGGCGCATATCGACGCACTCGAACAGCGATGGGGCGTGACGCCGGATTCGACGCGGGTCCGCGCGGACGCGCTGCGGCAGACCGGACAGACAGCCCTTGCCGAAGCAGCCTACAAGCGCCTGCTCGGAACGCCGCAGGAGAGCGCTGGATATCGCGGCCTGGGACTGCTCGCGGGGGCACGCGGCAACTACGCGGAAGCAGTGCAGCAGTTGCGGCAAGCCCAACGTCGAACGCCCACCGATGCGCTGCTGCTGAGCGATCTGGGCTACGCGGCCCTGCGGGCGGGCCAGTTCGATGAAGCCAGGCTTCCGCTGATGCAGGCGCTGCAGTTGCGCGCCGACAGCACCCAGGCCCAGGCCAACCTGGCGCTGTACTTCGAGGTCACGCAGCAGCGCGAGCAGGCCACCGCGCTGATGGAGACGCATCGCATGCCCGAGGCCTCGCGCCAGGCCGTGCGCGAGGCTGCACTCCAGATTCGCGCGCAAGGCGGTCGCCCTTCCGCGCCGACCATCGCCACCTCGGTGCCTGGACCGGCCGCCGTGCAGCGGGTCGAGGAGACGCAGCCCGCCGCGAAGAGCAATGAAGCGGCCCTCGAGCCGCTTGCCCTCAAGCCATCCCGCTGGGCCGGCATGGCCGGCAGCCGGCTCACCGCCAATCCATTGAACCCGCCGGCAGCCACGTCGGACGCGCCTTCATCCAACCCGCCCCCCCGAGGTACCCCATGATCAACGAATCGGTCGGCCGCTTCGCGGCCCTGTCCACCCGCGCCGCCGTGGCGGCTTTCGCCTTCGCCGGCACTTGCGTCTGCGCCCAGCAGGTTTCCGCCACGGCGACGCCGGAGCCTGCCTCCGTCAAGGTGACGCCCGTCGTGGCGCCCGCACCTGCAGCCGGCGCGCAATCCCCGGCGCCCGTCGAGGCCGCGAACTCCCCCGACCCGCTGGAGGAGCCGGTGGCCATGGAAGAGGACGAATTCGACGTTCCGCCGCTGCAAGTCGGCGATGCCACCTTGAACCTGCTCGCCTGGCAGCGCAGCGGAGAAATTGCTTCGGCCGTGCCGCGTCCGATCTCCGGCAGCGTTGCGAACCGCAGCTACGAGCGATACCTCAAGAGCTTCGATTACCCGATCCCGGAGCGACTGGGTTCGACGGTAGGCCGCTCGGGCAGCTCCGGCAGCGGCTCCACCGCGCGCTGAGCGCAAACGCAACCGATCCGGCAGCTTCCATGACCCACGCACGCAGGCAACAGACCCGCGGTCACGCGCAACGAGGCGCGTACGCCGTGGAGTTCGCCTTCGTGTTCCTGCTGTCGTTCGCCCTGCTCTACGCCATTCTTTGCATCGGCATCGTCGCCTCCTTCCGTCTGGCACTGCAGAACGCAGCGGAAGACGGTGCACGCGCTGCGCTGCGCTATCAGGTCAGCTTTCCCGAGCGCGCGACGCAGGCGGTCACGGTGGCGACCGCGCGCGTCAACTGGCTGCCCACCGCCGCCACGCGAAGCATCGCTGCCCAGATCTGCCAGGTGGTCGGGAACAATTGCGCCACCCCGACTTGCGGGCCGACGTGGGACGAGCGCTGCCAGATGGTCGTGACAGTGCGCCTGACGAACGTCCAGGCACTGCTTCCACCCGTTCCGGGATTTGCCGCGCCGACCCAGCTCGTCGGACAGGCCAGCATGGTGCTGGACGGGAGGGCACCATGACGAATGGCAAGCGCCGTCCCGCCCGCCTGCGCAAACAGCGCGGCCTCGCGGCGATCGAGTTCGCGCTCGTGTTCACGGTGCTTTTCATCCTGCTGTACGGACTCACCACGCTGGGTGCCGTGCTCTACACCCAGCAGGCGGTCTCCCGTGCCGCCGAGGAGGGAGCACGCGCCGTGATGATGCTCACGCCACAGCCAACCTCGGGCGACACGCGCGTCAAGGACGCCGTCTACGACGCACTGGCCGGCTCGCTCATCGTCCCGCCCTCGGTGGGCTCCAGCCTGTCGGCGCGCCGCAGCTGGATCGTCGGCAAGGTCACCGTCAACGTCGATCGCGGCAGCCCCTCCGGCGGCATCGCACAGGTCGCCGTGTCGGTCAGCTATCCCTACAACGATTCCAGCCGCATCCTGCCGGCCATTCCGCTGGTCGACAGCGCATGGGTACCGCAGCAGCTGCGGAGTCGAACGACAGCACCGCTGAAGTCCTCGTGAGGTGCCGCATGAGATTCGCATCCAGACTCCTTCCATCCCGCATCCGCCGGTCGTCCCCTCGCAGTGCTTCGCGCTCGCGGGGTTCCGTGGTCGTGAACACGACCATCGCGCTCGCACTGATCATCATCACGCTGCTGGGTGTCGAGCTCGGCTACCGCTTCTTCCTGAAGCGGGAATTCCAGAAGGCTGCCGATCTTGCGGCGCTGGCAGGCGCGCAGCAGGTCCGGGCCGGCTGCAGCGTCGGCATCTCGGCCGCTCTCGCCAATGCCAACGGCAGCGGAAGCAATGACGTGCAACGCAACCTGCCCGTGGGTTTCTCGCTGTCCGCCAATGCGGTCCAGTGCGGCTTCTGGGATGCTACCGGCGGCTTCCGTGCGCCCACCGGCACGCAGATCGCCAATGCGATCCGCGTGAACATGCAGCAGACGCCGGTCGCGATCGTTTCATTCTTCGGCAGCGATCGGAACATCGGTGTCAGTGCGGTCGCCGCGCTCGGCGCGCCGATCGCCTCCTTCTCGGTCGGCAGCAAGCTGATCACCGTCAGCGGCAACAGCTCCCTGCTCGGCCCGCTGCTCAAGGGCATCGGCCTGGACCTCTCCGGCACCTCGCTGCTGGCCTATGATGGCCTGGCGCAGGCCAAGGTGACGCCGGGAGGGCTGCTGAAGGCACTCGGCATCCCCGTTTCGGCCGACATCGGCGTCGGTGAACTCAATACCCTGCTGGCCGGCCGCACCGTCACGCTCGGCTCCCTGCTCGACGCCATCGTCACCGCTGCCGGCCAGAACCAGCTGCTGAGCGCCAACCTCGCGCTCCTGCAAGCCATACAGGCCAAACTCGGCCTGTCGAACCTCAACGTGCAGTTGGGCACCCTGACCGGCTCGAACGGCCTCTTCGCTCAGATCATCGCGCCGGGCGGCAGCGGTCAGAGTGCATTGAACGTCGGCGTCAATGCGCTCGACCTGATCTACACCGCGATCGGCGTGGGCACGTCGCGCCATGCGGTCGAGACCGGGCTGAACATCGACCTCCTGTCGCTGGCCAAGATCACCACGCAAGTGACGGTGATCGAGCCTCCGTCGATCGCCATCGGCGGCATCGGTGCCCGGGCATACACCGCGCAGGTGCGAACCTATATCCGGGTGAAGACCGACAGTGGCCTGTTGGGCACGCTGCTTTCGGGTCTGATCAAGCTCGATCTGCCGATCGTCATCGATGTGGTCAGCGGAACGGGCGAGGTGACCGACATGTGCCGCCCCGAATTGCAGGCGAACGGGAAGGACAGGGCGAACATTCTCGTGACCAGCTCGCTGCTGCAGATGTGCGTGGGGCAGATCGCGGCTTCCGATCTTTTCTCCGCGAAGGATGCATGCACCTCTTCGAAGCTCTCGTCGATGGAACTGGTCAATGTGCTCGGGCTCCTGAAGGTGAACAACAAGCTGGCCGTAAACGGCCTCCAGGGAACACCACAGCAGGTGCTCCTGGCAGAGGGTGAAACGAAAACGACGGATGTGAACAACCTGCCACTGGGCACGCTGGTGGCCGACCTCGTCGGACAGATCTCGAACCTTCTGTTCGGCAATCCCCCGACCGGGGCTCCTACCGGCGCGCAACTGGATGCTTTGACCAGCCAGATGTGGGACAACACGGCTTCCCTCTGCACGGCGGACACTCCCGCTTGCCGAGGCCAGCGCTACAACAGCGTGATCACCTCCATTCGGCAGCAGAGCAATCAGAGCGGCCTTCTGACAGGCCTCCTCAACGGTGTGACCGACCTCTTGAGCGGAGTGCTCAACGACTGCACGGGATTGCTCGGCCTGGGCGGGAGCACCACCGGTTGCAAGAACATGATCAAGAATTCGCTGTCTTCCAGCAGCAACTCGGGCGGGAACGCCATATCCAACGCGCTTTCCGTGCTGGTCGGCCTGCTCAAGCCACTTCTGAACGCCGTGGGCGCGCAGGTCCTCACCCCGCTGCTCCAGAATGCACTGGGCATCAACGTCGGCCAGATCGACGTCAACCTGAGGTCCCTGGATTGCAAGGCCTCCCCCATGCTGGTGTACTGACCGCAGTGAAAACGCACCGAATGAATTTCAAGGGCTCCCCACGCAGATGAGCGCCTCCCCCAATTTCGACGAACTCGACCTCTTTGTCTGGGAAGGAAAGGCCGACATCCTCGACCGCATCGCCCGCTGCATGGCGAGCTTCGATGTCGAGGTGATCCGGGCCGACGGCATGCCGCCGCCCTCGCAGGACCGCACGGCGGCGATGCGGCCGTCGGTGGCGATCATCAGCGTCACTGTCATCGATGGCGGCGGGTTGCCGCAGGCGACCGAGCTGCTCCAGGGCATGCCGGTGATCTGGGTCGCGGCCGCTTCGCGCGAGCGCGACTCGCGCACCTATCCGCCCGAGTACCTGCACGTGCTGCCCTACGACTTCACCTGCGCCGAACTGCGCACGATGGTCGCGAAGCTGGTGCGGCAGCTGCGCGCGCGCGACGTGGCGCCGCAGCCGCTCGACGAGCTGGTGGCGCACTCCGAAGCGATGAAGTCGCTGCTGGCCGAGGTCAATGCCTTCGCCGATTGCGACCACAGCGTGCTGGTGCGCGGCGAGACCGGCGTGGGCAAGGAACGCATCGCGCAGCAGCTGCACCTGGGGCACCAGAACTACAGCAAGGGCGCGTTCGTGGCGGTGAACTGCGGCGCGATTCCCGACGGGCTGTTCGAGTCGCTGTTCTTCGGCCACGCCAAGGGCTCGTTCACGGGCGCGGTGCATGCGCACCGCGGCTACTTCGAGCAGGCCACGGGCGGCACGCTCTTCCTTGACGAGATCGGCGACCTGCCGAAGTACCAGCAGGTGAAGCTGCTGCGCGTGCTCGAGGACGGCGCGGTCACGCGGCTCGGCGCGACCTCTCCGATCCGGGTCGACTTCCGGCTGGTGGCGGCGACCAACCGCAACCTGCGCGAGATGGTGGCCAGCGGCGAATTCCGCGCCGACCTGTTCTACCGCCTCGCGGTGATCGAGCTGCATGTGCCCAGCCTCGAGGAGCGCGGCGAGATCGACAAGATCGCGATCTTCAAGGCACTGCTGGCCAACGTGCTGGGCGACCAGCTCGAGGCGCTCGGCGAAACGCCGCACTGGCTCAGCGACGCGGTGGCCGAGACCTACTTCCCCGGCAACGTGCGCCAGCTGCGCAACCTCGCGGAACGCGTGGGCGTGATCGCGCGGCAGCTGCACAGCTGGGACCAGCACCTGATCCAGCGCGCGATCGCGCTGACCCGCGGCACGCCCTCCACCGGCGCGGGCGGCGGCATGGGCCTGGGCGCGAACGCGGTGGGCACGAGCAGCGCCTTCGATGCCGCCGGCGGCGATCAACGCAAGGGCTGGAACGGCAGCGAGCGCAACCGCATCATCGCGGCGCTCGAGATCAACGACTGGAAGCGCCAGGACACGGCGCAGCACCTGGGCATCAGCCGCAAGGTGCTGTGGGAGAAGATGCGCAAGTACCAGATCCTCGACGGCGAACCGGGCATTCCGGAAGACGCCTGAGCCGCGGCGCGCCCAGCGCGCCGCGCACCCCTTCTTCTCTGTTCGTCAGTTGCCGGCCGGCAGGCGCTCGGCGCGCCGCAGGGTCACGGTCTGCGCGTTCTCCGAGCGATCCACGCGCGCCTCGCTCGCGCAGGTCGAATTGCTCGCGAGGCACGGGCCGCTCAACAGGCCGTCCTCGGTCAGCACGGTGCGGCTCGGCGCGCCGAAAACGCGGTCGACCCATTCGTTGCCGCCCTCGGGGTCGATGCGCAGTTCGCCGGTGGTGCGCGCCAGGCGCAGCTCGTTGACGCGCAGGTCGAACACGGCATCGACGTAATCGAACAGCAGGTTGTAGTACTCGAGCTGGGCATCGAGCACCTGCGGCAGAGTGTCGCGGCCGAACTCCAGCAGGCGGCGGCGGCCGCGGAAGGCCTGGCCCGAGGTGCTCACGGCCTCCATCAGCTGGCGCTCGCGCTCGCGGCCCGACACGGTGCGCGACCACGAGGCGCTGGTGAGCTCGAACAGGTTGAGCTTCACGCCCTCGAGCTTGGCCTCCTGGTTCTCGACCTCGGCCATGGCGGTGCGCACGCGCAGCTGGCGGTCGAAGCCGCTGCCGAAGTTCCAGCTCAGCTCGAGCGCGGTGCGCGTGGGATCCTGCGGCGACACGCCGCGTGGGTCCTTGCTCTTCACGATCACGGCCTCGACGGTGGGCCAGATGCTGGCCTCCTGCTGCTCGACCAGCGCCTTGGCCTTGTTGATGCGGCCCTGGGCCTCGGCGATCTCGGTGCTGCGCTCCTCGGCGCGGCGCAGCGCCTCGGCCTGCGAGTCGATGCGCCACTGCGGCGGCGCGGCCAGCACCGGCAGGTTGCGCGTGATGGGCGTGAACTTGAAGTAGCTGCGGAACTTGGCGATGGCCTCGTCGCGCTGGGCCTCGAAGTCGGCTTCGCGCGCGGCCACGCTGGCGCGGCGCGCGCTGGCCATGTTGAGGTCGTTCTCGCCGGTGGCGCCGAGCGCGACGCGGCGCGCCTCGGCCTTCGAGAGCTCGGCCACGATCTCGGTGGAGCGGTGCGCGATCTCCTTCTTGAGGTCGAAGCGCTGCACCTGCAGGTAGGCGGTCAGGGCATCGAGCACCACCTTCTGCGAGGTGGTGGTGACAGCCTGGCCGTCGGCCTCGTTGCCGGCCTCGGCGGCGCGGATCGAGGCGCTGATCGCGCCGCCGTCGAGCAGGCTCATGCGCGCCTCGGCGGTGATCACGTTGTAGCTCTGGGTCTGCGCGTTGGCGGCGCCGCTGTTGTAGTTGCCCGATGAGGTGCCGACCTTGAAGCGCGGATAGCGCGCCTTCTTCGCCTGGTCGATCTGGAAGCCGCTGGTGTTGGCGGCGGCCTGCGCGGTCTGCACCTCGGGGTATTCCTGCGACAGCGCGACCAGTGCCTGCTTCACGCGCTGCACGTAGCCGGCGGTGCCGATCGAGGGCTGCGACAGGCGCCGCGCGAGCACCAGCGAGGGCGGCGGATCCTGCTGCTCCTGCGCCATCGCGGCGGGCGGCAGCGCGAAGCTGGCGGCGAGCGCCGCGCACAGCACGCCGGTGCCCGCGGGGCGCCGGCCATTGGTCATGCGGCGCTTCATGGTTCGCGGAAGGCTTCGCGCCGAAGCTTGAGCACGGGACGCAGGATGTACCAGATGAAGGGGTCGGTGCCGACCTTGAGGTCGACCTCGGACTCCATGCCGACGGTGATGCGGTTTTCCTTGTGGCCGACGAAGGACTTGTCGGTGCTGATCAGGAGCCGGTAGTACGGCGCGCCGTTCGAGATCGCGGGGTCGCGGTCCGCGTCGGCCGCCACCAGCGTGACCTTGCCCTCGACGGCGCCATAGCGCAGGTAGTCGTAGGCGGTGATCTTGACGGTGGCCGCCTGGCCGATCTCGACGAAGCCGCGGTCGTTCGGGTTGAGCCGCGCCTCGACCATGATCTCGTCCTTGTCGGGCACCACCTCGAGGATGGCCTCGCCGGGCTTCACGACCCAGCCGGGACTGCCGCTGCGCAGGCCCTTGACGATGCCGTCCGAGGGCGCCTTGACCTCGGTGCGCGAGCGCTGCGTGCGTGCGCGCGCGAGGTCCTCGCTCAGGCTCGCGAACTGGCGCTCGACGGTGGCGAGTTCGTCCGACGCGCGGCGCCGGAAGCGCCCTTCGGCCTCGGCCATCTTGGCCTGCGCCTCGGTGATGGCGGCGTTGGCCGAGATCACGCCCTGTCGCGCCACCGCGAGTTCGCTGCGCGCGGCCTCGGCCTGGCGGCGCTTCTCGAGCACCTCGACCTGGCCGACCAGCTTTTCCTTCAGCAGCTGCTCGGACACCTCGAGTTCCTTCTGCATCAGGTCGAGCCGGTCGCTCAGGCCCTTGACCTTGGCCTGCTGCTCGAGCTGCCGGCTGCGCGCGGCCTCGAGGCCGGAGATGGCCCCGGCCATCACGCCGCGCTGCTCGAGCGCGCGCGCGTCGTAGGCGCCGGTCTCGCCGGCGTACACGCCCTCGTCGATGTCCTTGGCGAAGCTGTCGCGCTTGAGCGGCTGGCCGCGGCTCTCGGCCAGCAGGCGCACGCGCGTGGCCTGGGTGGCGGCATAGCGCGCGGTCAGTTCCTCGAGGTTGAGGCCGCTGCCGCCGAGGTCGATCTCGACCAGCGACTGGCCCTGCTTGACGTGGTCGCCTTCCTTCACGAGCACGGCGCTGACGATGCCGCCTTCCAGATGCTGGATCGACTTCACGCGGTCGGAGGGGATCACGCGCCCGGGCGCGACCACGACAGTCTCCATCGGGAAGCCCAGGCCGACCAACGCGAAGACGCCGATCAGGCCGCCGAGCAGCCATTGGCGCCGGCGGCCCTGGGGCGTGACCTGGGCGGCGCGCCTCTGTTCTTCGGTCTGCAGGACCTGCGGCAGATCGGCTTTCAAGATCTCGCCTCCCTTGCGGTCACTCGGTCGTCGCACTCGGTCATCGGTCGATCGGTCCAATCCATAAACAAAGTCGAAGCTCAGGCGATCGAGCGCGCGGAGGACTCGCCGTCCTCGCCACCTTCGGGCAGCGCCACCAGCGCCTTCTTCACGCCGAACAGCTTGGGCACCATCGCCGCGGCCGTGCCCTGCTCCACCGTGCCCTCGCCGGTCACGTGGTAGACATGGCTGGCGGCCGAGACGATGCGCAGCGAATGCGTGACCACCACCACGGTGCGCACCTTGGCCACCGCCAGCAGCGTGGCCAGCAGCGCGCGCTCGCTCTGGAAGTCGAGGTCGTTGCTGGGCTCGTCGAGCACCAGCACCGAGGGCTTGCGCAGGAAGCTCATGGCCAGCGCGAGCTTGCGGCGCTCGCCCACCGACAGACCGGTGCCGCCCTCGCCCACCATCGAGCGGTAGCCGTCGGGCAACCGCGAGATGAACTCGTGCGCGCCCGAGAGCTTGCAGGCCGCGACGATCTGCTCGTCGCTCTGGCCCGGCGCGGTGCGGCGCATGACGTCGATCAGCGAACCGCCGAACCAGTAGACCTCCTGCGAGAGGTAGCTGATCCAGCGCGACAGCTCCTCGCGGCCGAACTGCGAGAGGTCGTACTCGCCGATGCTGACGACGCCGTGCGTGGGCGTGTACAGGCCCGACAGCAGCTTGACCAGCGTGGACTTGCCGGCGCCGTTGCGCCCGACGATGACGTGCAGGCCGCCGGGGCCGATGTCGAGATCGAGGTTCTCGATGACCGCCTTCTGCGCGTTCTCGGTGAAGCTGAAGCTCACGTCCTTGAGCGTGATGCGGCCCAGCGGCTGCGGCAGCGCCATGCCCACCGGCGGCTTCTCCACCGGCTCGCCGAGCACGGTCTCCAGGCGCTTGGCGGCTTCCTTGGCGGTGGCCAGCGAACGCCAGTTCGACACCAGGCCGGCGATCGGCTGCAGCGCGCGCAGCGCGAGCATGTTGGAGGCCACGAGGCCGCCGACCGTCATCCACTGCTCCATCACCGAGATCGCGCCCACCGTGACCACGATCACCGAGAACACCGTCAGCAGCACCGTGGTGCCGTCGCGCGCGGTCTCGATCTGGCCGTTCTTGGTGAAGCTCTCGGTGAGCCAGTCGTTGTAGGTCTTCTGCCACATCTCGATGATGGGGCCGTCGTTGGCCTGCGACTTGAGCGTCTCGCGCGCATGGCAGATCTCGGCCGTCATGCGGTCGAGGCCGCGGCCGCGCTGCACTTCCTCGACGCGGCCGGCGCGCACTTCGTCGGCCCACCACCAGGCGAGGAACGAGAGGATGGCGAGGAAGGCCACCACCACCGGCAGCACCGGCAGCGCGACGATGCCGATCACCACCAGCCCGAACACCGCCATCGGCAGGTCGAAGATCGATTGCGCGAGGCCGCCGGTGACGGTGCCGCGCACCGAGCCGACGTCGCGGAAGTACAGGTGCCACACCGAGGCCGGCCGCGCCTCGAGCGCGCGCAGCGGACGACCGAGCATGGAGCCCATCAAGGCGCCCGAGACGCCGTGGTCGATGATCGCGCCCGCGTTGCGCAGCAGGCGCGAGCGGCGCGTGCGCAGCCAGAACTCGATGCACAGGAAGAACAGGATGCCGCTGACCAGCGCCGCGAGCGTCGAGACGCCGCTGCGCGAGAGCACGCGGTCGTAGACCTGCAGCAGGAAGATCGAGGGCAGCAGCCCGAACAGGCTGATCGGAATGGAGCGCCAGGCCGCGCTCTTGATCAGCGGGTAGGCATCACGGAACGCGGCGTGGAGGGCGCCCGCGTAGGGACTGGCACCGGGCTCCACGGGCCGTTCGGCGACCAGTTGAGTGGGCAGGAGAAACTTGATCATGGGCGAAAGCCGATCCCGTCAGGCGATGACGCAACGGCTTCATTATCAACTGTTACCCGACTGTTACAAGGCAATATTTCACTCTAGAAAGCAGTGCAATTCGAGGCTTTGGTCAGGGGTCGGTCAGTCCCTGTCGCCGCTCGGTGCGAGACGGTTTCGGTGGGCAGCACGATGCCGGCGCAAGCCACCGTCCTGCGTGCCTGCGCGGGTTCGTCGTCTCCGAAGAAACCCCGATCCAGCAGGATCGCGACGTTGACGCACAGCAGCATGCAGACGACCCACGCGCACAGCAGCTGGGCCCAGCCCGTCCACCACCGGCGTGCCGGGGCGGCTTCCTGCTGCGCGGGCAGATGAAGGAGTGCATCCAGTCTGGTCATGGCAGTGCTTTCAGAACCCGGGCCAGCCGGGACAGACCCACGCCCGCGGAGCTTTTCGCGAGCACCCAGTCGCCCGGCTGCAGCAAGCTGCCCAGCGCGGTCGACAAATCGGAGACGTCGACGAACCAGTGCGAACGCACCTTCGAGCTGATGCGCGCATGCAGGGCCCGCATCAGCGGTCCGCACAGCAGCACGCGGTCGGCCTGCGTGGCCAGCAGCTCGGGTTCGAGGTCGAGGTGATGGCGCTGGGCCGCGGGGCCCAGCTCCTGCATGTCGCCGAGGATCGCCACGCGGCGCGCGGGCTCGCACGGGGCCTGCGCCAGCAGCTCGAGCGCGGCGCGCATCGAGCTCGGATTGGCGTCGTAGGTCTCGTCGATCAGCTTGAAGCTGCCGCCGCCGATGTGGATGGTGTGCAGCGCGCCGCGGCCGCCCGGCGGCTCGAACTGCGCGAAGGGTTCGACCGCCGCGGCCAGCGGCAGGCGCAGCGCGGTCAGCGCGGCCAGGCCGGCGACGGCGCTCATGCCCATGTGGCGGCCCGGCGCGTTCAGCCGCAGCTGCAGCGGCTCGCCGGCCACCACCGCCTTCACCTCGCCATGGTCGAAGGAGACCAGCCGCACGTCGGCCGCGCGATGCTCGCCGTAGCTCACCACCTGCAGCTGGCGTTCGGCCGCGACCTCGGCGAAGACCGGGTACTCGAGCATGTCGCGGTTCAACACCACGCTGTCGCCGGCCGTCATGCCGAGGAAGATGCGCGCGTCCTGCCGCGCGGCGGCCTCGGCCGGGCCGCGGTGCTTCTGCGCCGCGGCCGAGGGACCGGCGATCACCGCGAGCGTCGGGCGCACCAGCTGCGTCGACGCGGGCAGCTGCGACTGGCTCATGTCGAGCACCCAGTAGGCGGCGTGGCGCGGCAGGCAGGTGAGGTTCCAGGCGATGCCGGACGGCAGGCTGATGCTGCCCTCGGGCTGGCCGACCTCGCCCCACACGGTGAGCGCACTGGCCATCATGGCCGCCACGGTCGAGCCCGTGACGCCCTGCCCCACCACCGCGCAGACGCCGCCGTCGAACTCGGCGCGCGCATGGGTGCCGAGCTGCAGCACGGCCTGCGGCAGGTCGGCCACCTTGAGCACGGGCACGCGCTTGTCGAGGTGCGGCTTGGGATCGACGCACAGCACGGCGGCCGCTGGCTGCAGCACGCCCTTGAGCGCGACGGCCGCGAGCGGGGCCTTGGCATTGCGGGTCTGGTTCTCGAACACCACGCGGCCCTTGCGCAGGAAGGAGCGCTGCGCGACGCCGCTGGCGCGCCAGCCGTCCTCGGGCTTCACCACCCACTCGCCGCCGGTCACGCGCGCCATCTCGCTCGCGGTCCAGGTGCCGCCGTCGTCGCGCGGTCCGCCCTGGCCGACCGAGATGCCGCCGCCGGCCACCGCGCCGGCACCGGTGCCGTGCAGCGTGCGGCGCTCCACCAGGTAGCGGTGGAAGGCCACGAAGCCCGAGACGTACTGCTCGACATCGTCGATGCGCACGCGGAAGGCGTGGTGGCGGATGAAGAACGAGCCGACGATGGTCGAGGGACGGCGGAAGTACATCGCCATCTCGGGCCAGAAGTAGCCGTTGAGCAGGTAGTGCGCGCGGTAGTCGAGCGCGCGGTAGAACTTCTCGACGTCGAGCTCGTCGAGCAGGTGCCGCATCGCGGGCATGCCCTCGAGCCGCTGCAGCATCTGCTGCGCGGCGAGCATCAGCTCGAGCAGCGTCGGGAAGGTGGTCTTGCGGTCGAGCACGAAGTCGAGGTAGCCCGCGACGTTCTGCAGCCCGAAGCGGAAGTAGCGCTCCTGCGGGCTCCAGCGCGCGAGCTCGTTGACGCAGCAGCTCAACCAGTGGTCGTGCGCCTGCCAGTGCTGGCTGGCGATGAAATGGTCGAAGGCCTTCTCCACCACCGCGAGCCACTGGGGATCGCGCGTGAGGCCATAGAGGCGCAGCAGGCCGTACGAGGCCTGGCCGTCGTAGTAGATGATCCGCGAGGCCTGCTTGAGCGTCAGGTCGTTCGCATGGATGACGTGGTTGAAGCGGCCGGTCGCCGGGTCCTGCAGCGAGGAGATGCCCAGCGCGAGCTTGTCGAGCAGCGGCAGCCAGCGCCGCGTGTCCATGGCCTCGCAGTACTTCACGAGCGCCAGCACGCAGGCCGCGTTGCCGCCGAGGCGGATCTCGCCGCCGGTGTCGACCAGGAACGAGATGTCGCGGCCGTCGGCGAGCTTGTAGTCGCGGATCAGGTGGTGCACCAGGCGATCGAGCGCGCGCTCGATGGCCGCGCGCAGCGTCTCGTCGCGCGTGATCTCCCACGCCTCGATCATGGCGTAGAGCGCGCTCGCATGGCGCATCGCGTCGTAGGTCGGGATGCGCCGGTCGAAGCAGGGGAAGTAGCCGTAGACGAACAGGCCGTCGGCCTGCACCTGGCGCGCCAGGTACGAGGCGCCGCTGCGCACCAGGTCGAGCGTGGACTGCGGATTGAGCGCGGGCAGCTGGCGCCGCCCGGCATCGAGCCCCGTGCCCACGAGCTTGTGCACCACGCCGTCGGGCTGGCAGAACAAGCCCACAGTTGCTAGCAGGAACACCGGCTGGTCGCCCGGCAGGTCGAGCGAGAGCCGGCGGCCGAAGCGCTCGTCGGCATAGAGCTCGAAATTGCGCGGATTCACCACCGCGTGCGCGATGGTCGAGTCGCCGCTGAGCATCGCGTTCGCATTGAGCTCCTGCTCGGTGAAGGCGAGCTCGAAGTCCTTGTCGAAGGCCAGGCCGAGGCGGAAGTAGTTGCGCTTGACCGAAGCGAGCTGTCCCTTGAACTGGGTCCAGTCGATCGGGCTCGCGCCCTCGACCCAGTCGATGCGCAACCAGGGCGTGGCGATGCCGTGCTCGCGCACCCAGCGTTCGACCTGTTCGGCGCCTTCGCGCCAGGCGGTCTCGAGCACGGCCGCGCGGGTGTGCACCACGTGCGCCCGCTGCGTGCCGTCGCTCACCGAGAAGAACAGCGTGAAGGCCGGGTAGGGCGCCGGCAGCGCCGCGCACACCGAGACGAGTCGCTCGTGGCAGGCGTGGAGCTGATCGGAAAAGGACATCATTCGGCCCCGGTCGAAAACGGGCAACCGGTCGTCTTCGTCATGCGTTGCCGCGATGACTCGGAAGACCGGGAGCTGCCATCGAAGGCATCGCAGTTCCCTGGTTCAGCGGTAGCTGAATTCGGCGCGGCGATTGAGCTGGTAGCCCTCCTCGGTGTTGGCAAGCGACGCGGGTTTTTCCATGCCCCAGCTGATGGCTTCGAGCCGTTCGGCGGGCACGCCCAGCTGCGTCAGGGCGCGCTGGACGGCTTCGGCACGGCGCTGGCCCAGCGCGAGGTTGTATTCGCGGCCACCGCGCGAGTCGGTGTGGCCTTCGAGCACGACACGGCTCGTCGGGCGGTTGCGCAGGAAGCTGGCGTGCGCCTCGACGATGCCGCGATATTCGGGCTTGATGTCGTATTTGTCGAAGTCGAAGTAGACGATCTTCGACACGCCGGCCGGGCCGTTCTGCACCGGCGGCGGGGGCGGCGGCTCGACCTTGGCGACCGCGCTCGCGCCCTTGTTGGAGTAGTAGTAGGTCGCGTCGTCGCGACCCGGCTTGGGCGCGGTGCCACAGGCCACCAGGCTGGCGCCGAGCGCTGCGATGGCCAGTATCCGGAAACTCGTCTTCATACCGTTCCTTTCAGAGGACGGACCGTCGCCGGTCCGTCCTTTCTTCTGCTGCTCGTTCTCTTTTTTCCGTCCACTGTTCGCGTGACCGGATCAGCCCAGCAGGCCGTGCAGGATGTTGGTGACCGGGGTCACCACGTTGCCCACCGTGTGCTCGACCTGGCTGGTGATCGGGGTCACGGTCTGGGTCAGGTTGGTACCCAGGGCGTGGTCCACGCTGTCCAGCACGTTGGCCACCGGCTCGACCACCGGGGCCGCGGCACCCGAGGCGCCGGCCAGGATGTCGGTCACCGGAGCCAGGGCGCCGGAGCCTGCACCGGTCAGCGTGTCGACCACCGGGGCGAGCGTGGTGCTCAGGCCGCTGGCGACATCGGTCACCGGCTGCAGGATGTTGGCCACGGGGCCGTCGCCGCCGAGCGAGCCGAGCAGGCTGCCGACCAGGCCGTCGTTGCCCAGGAGGCCGCCGACGAGACCGTCGTTGCCGAGGACGCCACCGAGCAGGCCGCCTTCGCTGCCGCCGAGGACACCGCCGAGCAGGCCGCCGTCGCCACCGAGCACGCCGCCCAGCAGGCCGTCGTTGCCCAGCACGCCACCCAGCAGGCCACCATCGCTGCCGCCAAGGACACCGCCGAGCAGGCCACCGTCGCCACCGAGCACGCCACCCAGCAGGCCGTCGTTGCCCAGCACGCCACCCAGCAGGCCACCGTCGCTGCCGCCGAGGACACCGCCGAGCAGACCGCCGTCGCCACCGAGCACGCCACCCAGCAGACCGTCGTTGCCGAGGACGCCGCCGAGCAGACCGCCGTCACCGCCAAGCACGCCACCCAGCAGGCCGTCGTTGCCGAGGACACCGCCGAGCAGGCCGCCGTCACCGCCGAGCACGCCACCCAGCAGGCCGTCGTTGCCGAGGACACCGCCGAGCAGGCCGCCGTCACCGCCGAGCACGCCGCCCAGCAGGCCGTCGTTGCCGAGGACGCCGCCGAGCAGGCCGCCGTCACCGCCGAGCACGCCACCCAGCAGGCCGTCGTTGCCGAGGACACCGCCGAGCAGGCCGCCGTCACCGCCAAGCACGCCGCCCAGCAGACCGTCGTTGCCGAGGACGCCGCCGAGCAGGCCGCCGTCACCGCCGAGCACGCCACCCAGCAGGCCGTCATCGCCCAGGACACCGCCGAGCAGGCCGCCGTCACCGCCAAGCACGCCGCCCAGCAGGCCGTCGTTGCCAAGGACGCCGCCGAGCAGGCCGCCGTCACCGCCGAGCAGACCGCCCAGGAGACCGTCGTCGCCGAGCACGCCTCCCAGCAGACCGCCGTCGCCACCGAGCACGCCGCCCAGCAGGCCGTCGTCTCCCAGCACGCCACCCAGGAGGCCGCCGTCGCCGCCGAGCAGACCGCCCAGCAGGCCGTCGTCACCCAGGACACCGCCCAGGAGGCCACCGTCGCCGCCGAGCAGACCACCCAGCAGGCCGTCGTCACCCAGGACACCGCCCAGGACACCGCCCAGGAGGCCACCGTCGCCGCCGAGCAGACCACCCAGCAGGCCGTCATCACCCAGCACGCCACCAAGCAGGCCGCCGTCGCCGCCGAGCAGACCGCCCAGCAGGCCGTCGTCGCCCAGCACGCCACCAAGCAGGCCACCGTCGCCGCCGAGCAGACCGCCCAGCAGGCCGTCGTCACCCAGGACACCGCCCAGCAGACCACCGTCGCCACCGAGCAGACCGCCCAGCAGGCCGTCGTCACCCAGCACACCGCCGAGCAGGCCACCGTCGCCGCCAAGCAGACCGCCCAGCAGGCCGTCATCGCCCAGGACACCGCCCAGCAGACCACCGTCGCCGCCAAGCAGACCGCCCAGCAGGCCGTCGTCGCCCAGCACGCCACCCAGCAGACCACCGTCGCCGCCAAGCAGACCGCCCAGCAGGCCGTCGTCGCCCAGGACACCGCCCAGCAGGCCACCGTCGCCGCCAAGCAGACCGCCCAGCAGGCCGTCATCGCCCAGGACACCGCCCAGCAGGCCATCGCCGCCAATCAGATTCGCCACGCCATCGGTCAGGAAGTCGACCTGCGTGCCCACCGCGCCCAGCAGCGCGTCGGTCGTGCCGGCGCCCAGCAGCTGGTCGGTCAGCGGGCTCAGCAGGCCGCCCACGCCATCGGTGACCTGGCCCACGAGGTCGTCCACCGGGTCCAGCACGTTCGGGTCGTTCGGCGTGAAGCTGTCGCCGAGCACCGGGCCCAGCAGGCCGCTCACGGTGTCGGTCAGGCTGTCGGTCAGGCCGACCACCGGGGCGAGCACGTCGCCCAGGCCGAGCTCGCCGAGCAGGCCGTCGTTGAGGCCGTCGACCAGGCCGCCGACGATGCTGTCGGTCGGGTCGAGCAGTTGCGCGCCCGTGCCGCCACCGCCACCGCCGATGCCGTCGAGCAGGCCGCCGAGCAGACCGCCCACCAGGCCGTCATCGCCGAGCAGGCCACCGACGAGGCCGTCGTCGGCCAGCAGGCCGCCAACGAGACCGTCCGGACCCACCAGGCCCTGCACCAGGCCACCGTCGCCAAGCAGGCCGCCGACGACGCCGTCGCTACCCAGCAGGCCACCGACCAGGCCGTCGTCGCCCAGCAGGCCGCCGACCAGGCCGTCATCGCCGAGCAGGCCGCCCACGAGGCCGTCGCCGCCGATCAGGCCACCGAGCAGGCCGTCGTCGGCCAGCACGCCGCCGAGCAGGCCATCGTCGCCCAGCAGGCCACCGACCAGGCCGTCATTGCCGAGCAGGCCACCCAGCAGGCCGTCGTCGCTCAGCAGGCCGCCCAGGGGACCGCCGGCACCGAGCAGACCGTCGTCGCCGAGCACGCCACCGAGCAGGCCGCCGTCGCCGAGCAGGCCACCCAGCAGGCCGTCGTCGCCCAGCAGGCCGCCGAGCAGACCGTCTTCACCGCCGAGCAGGCCACCCAGCGGGCCGTCGGCCAGCAGGCCGCCGACCACGCCATCGGGGCCCAGCAGGCTGTCCACGAGGCCGCCTTCGCCGAGCAGGCCGCCGGTGAGGCCCGCGCTGCCCAGCAGGCCGCCGAGCACGCCGTCGGAACCGAGCAGGCCACCGACCAGGCCGTCGTCGCCGAGCAGGCCGCCGAGCGCGCTGTCGTCGCCGATCAGGCTGCCCAGCAGGCCGTCCGAACCGAGGGCCGGGCCGAGCAGGCCGCTCAGCAGGCCGCCTTCGCCACCCACGCCGCCGAGCAGGCCGCCGTCACCCACCAGGGTATCGAGCAGGCTGCCGACCGCGGTGCCTTCGCCGATCAGGCCGCCGACCAGGCCATCGTCGCCCAGCAGCTGGCCCACGACGCCGTCTTCGCCGAGCGCGCTGCCCAGCAGGCTGCCTTCGCCGAGCAGGCCATCGACCACCTGGCCGATGGTGCCGTCGGTGCCCAGCAGGCCGTCGACGACGCCATCGATGCCCAGGCCGGTGGTCACGCCACCGAGCAGGCCATCGCTGCCCAGCACGTTCTCGAGCCCATTCGCCAGGGCGTCGGTCACGTAGTCGACCTGGCCGTTGAGCGAGCCGATCAGCGCATCGGTCACGCCGTTGCCCAGCAGGGCATCGACGACCGGGGCGACCGCGCCGCCCACGCCGTTGGTCAGGTTGTCCACGGCCGTGTCGACCGGGTCGAACTCGTTCGGATCGTCGGGCGTGAACTCTTCGCCGACGATCGGCGCGAGCACGTCGTCGAGCAGGTCGGTGACACCATCGACCACCGGCTTCACCGGGTCGAGCGCGCCACCCAGGCCGAGGGTGTCGTCCACGGCGTCGATCACATGGTCGACGAGGCCGTTGCCCGGGTCGAGGAGGTGGTCTGCGTCAGCATCGGCGTCTGCATCAGCGTCCGCGTCGGCGTCGGCGTCGGCATCAGCGTCCGCATCGGCATCAGCGTCCGCATCGGCGTCAGCGTCCGCATCGGCGTCAGCGTCCGCATCGGCGTCAGCGTCCGCATCGGCGTCAGCGTCCGCATCGGCATCGGCATCGGCATCGGCATCAGCGTCGGCATCAGCGTCCGCGTCGGCATCAGCATCCGCGTCGGCATCTGCGTCCGCGTCGGCATCAGCGTCCGCGTCGGCATCAGCGTCCGCATCGGCATCAGCGTCCGCATCGGCATCGGCATCGGCATCGGCATCGGCATCGGCGTCGGCATCGGCGTCGGCGTCGGCATCCGCGTCGGCATCGGCGTCCGCATCCGCATCAGCGTCCGCATCCGCATCCGCATCCGCATCAGCGTCCGCATCCGCATCAGCGTCCGCATCGGCATCCGCATCGCCATCGGCATCGGCGTCCGCATCGGCGTCCGCGTCGGCATCGGCATCCGATTCACCGGTCCCGCCAGGAACGAGGAAAGGAATGAAACCGCCATCGCCGCCACCGCCGCCGCTCAGCGCGGCACCCAGTGCGGCGGCGCCCAGCGCGCCGAGGGCGAACTCGCCCAGGCCGATGCCGCTGCCGGCAGCCAGCTTCTTGGTCACGGCCAGCGCGGCGGCATCCGCATCGCTGTCGGGCGGCGTGACCTGCAGGTCGCCCGAGGCCACGTCGACGTTGACCTGCTCGAGGCCGCCGGGCAGCTTGGTGGAACCCACCGTGGCATCGGTGCCGCCGGTGAAGACGCCGGCCAGCGGCGCCTTGTTGCCGGCCGATCCGGGGAACAGGACGTTGGCCTGGCCACCGTCGGGAACGATCACGCGATCGCCGGCCATCAGCGAATGGCCGCCGTCGACGGGAATCGACACGCCATCGCGCATCACGACCGTGCCCGGCGTAGCATTGGATAGCGATCCGATGCTGGCGGGCGCCGTCGCGGCGGGCGCTGCGGGTGCGACCACCGGTGCCGAGCCCATGGGAGCGATCGGCGTTGCGGTGGCCTGGGCGATGACCACTGGAGCAACGCCGTTATCGGCAGTTCCTGCGGTCGAGGGGGACGATGCTTGTGGTGCAGTCATGGCGGCCTCTGTGACAAAAGATGGAACTACAGGGGCAACTTGCGTGCCGCTTTTTCCAGGCCTTGCACCCACTGCCCATCGACCGCCGCAACTCATTGATTTGCTTGGTTTTTTCTTCCAAATCAGTCCTTCGCGAAACGGTTCGCGAGGGCTTTCACCGAGGTCTTTTTTCGATTCGTTACGTAACGATGTAACGTGTGTGTCCCGGAACGCCGGCCCGACCCCAGGGGTCTTCGGCCGACACGCGCAAGCGCCACGGACCTGCGTTACGCGTCATCGCCGCGCACGTGGCCACGGCCTCGCGGCCTGCGTCCCTTCCGCTTCTTTCTCTGCCTATCTATATATGTTCAACCCCACCCAGGAAGAGGTGCGCCGCTTCTTCTGCGACGTCTACGCCAAGCACCGCCAGGGCCTGCCGATGGAAGCGCTCGAAACCATCGCCGCCGGCTGGATCGAGGCACACCCCGAATACCACGAGGACCTGGTCGACGCCGACGCGGCGGTGGCGCGCGTCTACGACGGATCGAACGGCCGCGAGAACCCGTTCCTGCATCTGTCGATGCACCTGTCGATCAGCGAACAGTGCTCGATCGACCAGCCGCGCGGCATCCGTCAGGCGGTCGAGCTGCTGGCCGCGCGCCGCGGCTCGCTGCTCGATGCGCACCACGAGGCGATGGAATGCCTGGGGCAGATGATGTGGGAGAGCCAGCGCGCGGGGCGCCCGCCCGATGGCGAAGGCTATGTCGCCTGCGTTCAACGCCGCGCGACGAAGGACTAGCCAGTCCCCCTACCCCGCCGACGCCCCGCGCCGCCGCGCCGGCAGCGAGCCCTGCGGCTTCGCGGCCTCGCGCAGCAGCCCCGTCATCGCGGTACGCAGTGCCGAGGGCTCGGCATCGCTGCGCAACAGCAGGCCCACGGGTTCCTCGGTGCCGGCGGTGTCGATGCGCAGCCGCACCATGCGGCCGTCGGCCAGCTCGCCGCGCGCCGCGCCCAGCGGCGTGATCCACACGGCATCCGACAGCGCGACCAGCGCGCGCGCCAGCGCGACGTCGAGCGTCTGCAGCGTGTTGGCCGGCAGCGCGAGGCCGCGCGCCGACAGGAAGCTCTCGGTGTTGTGGCGCGGGATCGTGCCCTCGCCGTAGACCATCAGCGGATAGTCGAGCACCGATTGCACCGACACCGGCCGGTGCGCGAGCGCATGGCCGGTGCGCACCGCGAACACCAGCGGCTCGGTGTGCAGCAGCTCGAAGCTCAGGCCGCCCATCTGGCGCGGATCGCTCATGCGGCCGACCACCAGGTCGAGCTCGCCGGCGCGCAGCTCGTCGAGCAGCACCGGGTTGGCCGCGCTCTTCACCACCACCTGCACCGCGGGCCAGAGGCCGCGCAGCCGTGCCAGCGCGGCCGGCAGCAGCGCGGGCGCGACGCTGGGCAGCGCGCCGATGCGCAGCCGCTCGACGCGCCCCGCGGCCGTGGGCGCGATGGCCTCGGCGCTGGCATCGAGCGCCTCGAGCACCTTCCGTGCATGCGCGAGCAGCTGCTCGCCGGCCGGCGTGAGCCCCTGCACGCCGCGCCGCCCGGCGCTGCCGCGCTCGACCAGCCGCGTACCGGCGATGCCTTCGAGCTCCGACAGCGTCTTCGACACCGCGGGCTGGCTCAGCGCCAGCCGCTCGGCCGCGCGCGCCAGGTGACGCTCCTGCGCCACCGCCACCAGGCAGCGCAGGTGGCGCAGTTGCACGTTGCGCACGAAGTCCAGCCGCAGGTCGGTCGTCATCGCCTCTTTAATTACCATTGGTTATTGAAATCGAATCAATCTTCAATTTACATCATCGAAGCGCGATTCCAGAATTCGCCCATCCGGACCCGGTCCGTCCCACGATTCAGGAGACAACAGGCATGTTGACCAAGACCCAGCCCCAGCTCACCCCGCGTGACTGGGACGCCCATCCCAGCTACGTCTACCCCGGCTACAAGTCGACCGTGAAGCGCGGTCCGCAGAAGCCGCTGATCCCGCTCAAGGCCTCGCTCGGCGAGCTGCAGCAGCCGGTCTACGGCCACGAGAGCATCGGCGAGTTCGACCACGACCTCACGCGCAACGCGCGCCGCAACGGCGAGCCGCTGGGCGAACGCATGATCCTCACGGGCCAGGTGCTCGACGAGCGCCGCCGCCCGGTGGCCAACACGCTGGTCGAGCTCTGGCAGGCCAATGCCTCGGGCCGCTACGTGCACAAGGTCGACCAGCACGATGCGCCGCTGGACCCCAACTTCCTCGGCGCGGGCCGCTGCCTGACCGACAGCGAGGGTCGCTACCGCTTCCTCACGATCAAGCCCGGCGCCTACCCCTGGGGCAACCATCCGAACGCCTGGCGCCCGCAGCACATCCACCTGTCGCTGTTCGGCCAGAGCTTCGCGAGCCGCCTGGTCACGCAGATGTACTTCCCGGGCGACCCGCTGCTGCAGTACGACCCGATGGTCACCGGCACGCCCGAGCGCTACCGCAACCGGCTGATCGCCGACTTCAGCCTCGACATCACCGAGGAAGGCTACGCGCTGGGCTACCAGTTCGACATGGTGCTGCGCGGCGCCGACGAGACGCCGTTCGAGAACCGCTGAGCGAAGAAGGAAAGAGACACGCCATGAGCAAACTGATGAGCGCCCAGGAAGCCGACTTCGGCCAGACGCCCTCCCAGACCGTGGGCCCCTACTTCGCCTACGGCCTCACCGCCACGCAGTACGGCTACGACTTCGACCAGCCCTTCGACGCGGTGCTGGCGCTGGACGACGCCGCCGGCGAGCGCATCCGCCTCGAGGGCCGGGTGATCGACGGCGACGGCAATGCCATCAACGACGCGCTGGTCGAGATCAGCCAGCCCGATGGCGAGGGCCGCTATCCGCAGACGCCGGCGCAGGCGCGCGAACTGGGCTTTCGCGCCTTCGGCCGCGTGGGCACGGGCACCGACGCGCAGAACCGCTTCGTGTTCCACACCGTGAAGCCCGGCGCCGAGTCGCCCGGCGAGGCGCCGCACATCAACGTGATCGTGCTGATGCGCGGCCTGCTGCTGCATGCCTTCACGCGCGTGTACTTCAGCGACGAGGCCGAGGCCAACGCCAGGGACGCGGTGCTGCAGAGCGTGCCGGCCGAGCGCCGCCACACGCTGGTGGCGCAGCGCATCGAGCGCGGCGGCGCGGTCAGCTACCGCTTCGACATCCGCATGCAGGGGGCGGAGGAAACCGCCTTCTTCGACGTCTGAGCCCCTGAACCCGAAGCCGGCCACCGCGCCGGCTTTTTCGTACCCGGACTTCTTCTTTACAGCGCGGCAGCCGCAAGGCGGCCGCGCGCTCGCCGCTGCGCAACGCAAAACCATTCCAACACGGAGCAACGCATGTCATCCCCCTCGGCTTCCCTGGACGTCCAGTCCTTCCTCGACCGGCATCCCTTCTCGGCCTTCCAGTGGCGCATCTTCGCGCTGAGCTTCCTCGTGGTGCTGCTCGACGGCTTCGACACCTCGGCCATCGGCTACATCGCACCCTCGCTCGCGAGCGAATGGGGCGCCAGCAAGATGGCGCTCGCGCCGGTGCTCAGCGCGGCGCTGTTCGGGCTCGCGGCCGGCGCGCTGCTGGCCGGCCCGCTGGCCGACCGGCTCGGCCGCAAGCGCGTGCTGGTCGGGGCGGTGCTGGTGTTCGGCCTGGGCTGCCTGGCCTCGGCCTTCTCGCAGAACATGCCGCAGCTGGTGGGGCTGCGCTTCGTCACCGGGCTCGGCCTGGGCGCGGCCATGCCCAACGCGGTGACGCTGATGAGCGAGTACTGCCCGAGCCACCGGCGCGCCACCATCACCAACACCATGTTCTGCGGCTTCCCGCTGGGCGCGGCGCTCGGCGGCTTCCTCGCGGCCTGGATGATCCCGCACCTGGGCTGGCGCAGCGTGCTGGTGCTCGGCGGCATCGCGCCGCTGCTGCTGGTGCTGCTGATGGCGGTGCTGCTGCCCGAATCGGCGCGCTACATGGTCGCGAAGAAGTACGCCGCCGAGCGCATCCGCGCCGTGCTGCGCCGCATCTCGGAGAGCGCCGCGCAGGCGCGCGCCTTCACGCTGACCGAGGCCGGCCCGGCGCCCGCGGACGGCAGCGGCGGCGGCCTCGCGCTGGTGCTCTCGCCGCGCTACCTCGTGGGCTCGGCCATGCTGTGGATCGCCTACTTCATGGGGCTGGTGATCTTCTACGCCATGATCAACTGGATGCCGATCCTGTTCCGCGAGGCCAGCGTGCCGCCGCAGACCGCGACCGTGATCTCGGCGCTGTTCGCGCTCGGCGGCGTGGGCGCCATCTTCTTCGGCTGGCTGATGGACCGCTTCAACGCCAACCTGGTGATCGCCACCGGCTATGCGCTGACCGCCGTCAGCGTCTACCTGATCGGCCAGTCGCTCGGCAGCCTCGCGGCGCTGGTGCTGACGGTGCTGCTGGGCGGCACGCTGATGAACACCGCGCAGTCCTCGATGCCGGCGCTGGCCGCGGCCTTCTACCCGACGCAGGGCCGCGCCACCGGCATCGCCTGGATGCTGGGCCTGGGCCGTTTCGGCGGCATCGCGGGTTCGTTCCTGGTGGCCGAGCTGGCCAGCCGGCAGCTGGGTTTCGCCCAGATCTTCGCGGTGCTGGCGGTGCCGGCGCTGATCGCGGCCGTGGCGCTGCTGGTCAAGCAGGTGGTGCACCCGCATGCGGCGGACGCCGGCCGGGGCGCCGGGGCGGTGGCCGGGCACTGAGCACGCCCGCCTCCCGGACAGCAAAAAGCCCGCGTCCGCGGGCTTTTTGCTTCTTGCGCAGGGCCGGCGAGCCGGCTCGCCCGCTGTTACTTCTCGGCGTGGTGGATGCGCGACTCGGGCACCGTCTTGAGCTCGCCCGGCACCGAGGCGATGTAGCTCGCGAGGGTCTTGAGCTCGGCGTTGCTGAACTTCTTCGGCTCGACCTGGCCGGCCATCACGGCGTTCGAGCGGCCGAGGTGGACGTTGTTCTTCACGCGGTAGGACTTCAGCGCCACGAACAGGTAGTCGGCATGCTGGCCGGCCAGCTTGGGCACGGTGCCGTCGTTCGGGGTGTTGAAGTTGGCGCCGTGGCACTTGGTGCAGCTGTTGTCCTCGCCGTTCTTCTTGATCAGCGCCTGGATGTTCTCGGGCATCGGCTTGGCCAGCGCGGCCGGGGGAGCGTCGCCTTCCTTCACGCCGAGCTGGCTGTAGTAGGCGGCGAGGTCGGCGATGTCCTGCTCGGTGAGCGTGTCGGCGATCGCGCGCATGGTCGGGTGCTTGCGGTCGCCGCCCTTGTAGGCGGTGAGCGCCGCCGTGATGTACGTGGCGCTCTGGCCCGCGATCATCGGCACCTTGTGGATCTCAGGGAAGCTGGCCTGGTAGCCGATGATGCCGTGGCAACCCACGCACATCTGGACCTTCTTGGCGCCGTCCTGGGGCTTGCCAGTGACTTGCTGGGCTTGTACCGACACCGTCCCGCAAGCGACAGCAAGGGCAAACATCGTGGTCAACAACTTGTTCATTTTGCGCGCACAATCTCGTGGAGATACCGTTTTTCGAACCAACTTTCGATTATATGCAAGGCTCTCGCGGGAGCCGGTGCGGGCCGACCCGAACGACGCACCTTGCCGATCGAGTGTGTTCTTTTCTCCACCACTGCCTCCCGTTCACGCATGAAATTCAAGGGCTCAGACAACTACGTCGCGACACAGGACCTGATGCTCGCGGTCAATGCCGCCATCACCCTCAAGCGCCCGCTGCTCGTCAAGGGCGAACCCGGCACCGGCAAGACCATGCTGGCCGAGGAGGTGGCCCAGGCGCTGAACCTGCCGCTGCTGCAGTGGCACATCAAGTCGACCACCAAGGCGCAGCAGGGCCTGTACGAGTATGACGCGGTGAGCCGCCTGCGCGACTCGCAGCTCAAGGACCTGGACGGCGGCGAGCGCGTGCGCGACATCCACAACTACATCGTCAAGGGCGTGCTGTGGCAGGCCTTCACGGCCGAGCAGCCGGTGGCGCTGCTGATCGACGAGATCGACAAGGCCGACATCGAATTCCCGAACGACCTGCTGCGCGAACTCGACCGCATGGAGTTCTACTGCTACGAGACGCGCGAGCTGATCCGGGCCAAGCACCGTCCGCTGGTCTTCATCACCTCGAACAACGAGAAGGAACTGCCCGACGCCTTCCTGCGCCGCTGCTTCTTCCACTACATCAAGTTCCCCGATGCCGAGACCATGCGCAGCATCGTCGACGTGCACTTCCCCGGCCTCAAGCAGGAACTGCTGGCCGCGGCCATGAAGACCTTCTACGACGTGCGCAACCTGCCCGGCCTGAAGAAGAAGCCCTCGACCTCCGAGCTGCTCGACTGGCTCAAGCTGCTGGTGGCCGAGGACATCCCGCTCGAGGCGCTGCAGAGCAAGGACGACAAGGTCGCCGTGCCGCCGCTGGTGGGCGCGCTGCTCAAGAACGAGCAGGACGTGACCCTGTTCGAGAAGCTGGTCTTCATGCAGCGCAACAACCGCTGAGGCGGCGCCGGTCATGCCTGTGCGGCCATCGCCTCCCGTCGGCCAGCTGCTGGTGCTGGGCGTGGCCCAGGCCGTGCTGTTCGTCGCCGGGGCGCTGCTCGGCCGCTGGGTCGGCCTGTACTTCGGCCTCGATGCCTTCGGCCCCAATGGCTACGGCAACCGCGAGATCTTCGGCATCCTGCTGATCGGCCTCGGCGGCGGCGCGGGCGTGCAGCTCGCGCGCGCCTGGTACGACCGGCGCTACGGCAAGCCGGCCCCCTGAACGACACGAGACACCGCGCAACCATGGCTTTCGTCGAACCCGTCACCCTGAAGTCGCGCGGCCTCGCGCTGGTGCCGCTCGCCCTCGCGCACGAGGACGGCCTGCGCGCCGCGGCCGCCGATGGCGAGCTCTGGAAGCTGCGCGTGACCTCGGTGCCCGAGCCGCAGGACACGCGCGCCTACATCGAGACCGCGCTCAAGACCGCCGACCGCTTCGCCTTCGCCGTGACCGAGGAAGCCACCGGCACCGTGCTCGGCAGCACCAGCTTCCACGACATCCTGCCGGCCGTGAAGCGCGTGGAGATCGGCTACACCTGGTACGCCAAGCGCTGCCAGCGCACCCACGTCAACACCACCTGCAAGCTGCTGATGCTCACGCATGCCTTCGACACCCTGGGCTGCAACGTGGTGGGCTGGCGCACCGACAACTTCAACCACGCCTCGCAGCGCGCGATCGAGCGGCTGGGCGCGAAGAAGGACGGCGTGATCCGCGGCCACGCGATGCGCCGCGACGGCACCATCCGCGACACCGTGATGTACAGCCTGCGCGCGGGCGAGTGGCCCGAGGTCAAGGCGCAGCTGCTCTACCTGCTGGCCAAGCCGGGGAACTGACCGGAACAACGATGTCTTGCCCAGCGTCGTAGACTGATTCGCGTCCTTTTAGGGAAGCCCGACATGAATGCACTTCTGGAAAACATAGCGGCCCTCGGCGTGCACGAAAAACTCCAGCTCGTCGAAGACCTCTGGGACAGCATCGACCAGGAACTCCTGCCTGCATCGAGCGCCGAGCTGAAGGCCGAGCTCGACCGCCGGGCCGCCTGGGCCGACGCGCACCCCGGCAGCAGCCGCTCGCTCACCGAGATCGCCGCATCCCTCGGCGTTCGACTCTGAGACCGTGAGCTTCGAGGTTCGGTTTGAAGCCCCTGCCCAAGACGACCTGCGCACCGCATTCGAGTGGTACGAAGTCCGGCAAACGGGCCTGGGAACGGAGTTCCTGCGCAGCGTCGCGGCAGCCTCGGAGTTGCTGGCCCGCGATCCCGAGCGTCACCCCTTCGCCAATGCCCCCTACCGCAGCGCCAAGCTGCGTCGCTTTCCCTATGCGCTGCACTACCGTTTCGATGGGCAGCACGTTTCCATTCTTGCGTGCCTGCACTATCGCCAGAGTCCGGCACGGTGGCCGAGGGCCTGAACCATGCTGATCGATTTCTTCTACACCCTGCGCTCGGCCAAGCTGCCGGTCTCCGTCAAGGAATACCTGACCCTGCTCGAGGCGCTGCAGGCCGACGTGGTGGGCCCGAATTCCGACGACGCCTACGGCCTCGACGACTTCTACTACCTCTCGCGCACCGCGCTCGTGAAGGACGAGAAGCACTACGACAAGTTCGACCGGGCCTTCGCCGCCTACTTCAAGGGCGTGGAGATGCTGACCGACTTCACCAAGGAAGTGCCGCTCGACTGGCTGCGCAAGACGCTGGAGCGCGAGTTCTCGGCCGAGGAGAAGGCCAAGATCGAGAAGATGGGCTGGGACGAGCTCATGGAGACGCTCAAGAAGCGCTTCGAGGAGCAGAAGGAGCGCCACGAGGGCGGCAGCAAGTGGATCGGCACGGGCGGCACCTCGCCCTTCGGCCACGGCGGCTACAACCCGCAGGGCATCCGCATCGGCGGTGCCGGCAAGAACAAGAGCGCGGTCAAGGTCTGGGACCAGCGCGCGTACAAGGACTACGACGACACGCAGGAGCTCGGCACGCGCAACATCAAGGTCGCGCTGCGCCGGCTGCGCAAGTTCGCGCGCGAGGGCCACGAGGAAGAGCTGGACCTCGACGACACCATCCACTCGACCGCAGCCAACGCCGGCTTCCTCGACATCAAGATGCGGCCCGAGCGCCACAACAACGTCAAGGTTCTGCTGCTGATGGACGTGGGCGGCACGATGGACGAGCACATCCAGCGCGTGGAGGAGCTGTTCTCGGCCGTGAAGACCGAGTTCAAGCACCTGGAGTTCTACTACTTCCACAACTGCGTCTACGACTTCATGTGGAAGAACAACCGCCGCCGCTTCTCGGAGAAGTTCGCGACCTGGGACATCCTGCGCAAGTACAACAAGGACTACAAGCTGATCTTCGTGGGCGACGCGACCATGAGCCCCTACGAGATCCTGCAGCCCGGCGGCAGCGTCGAATACAACAACGAGGAAGCCGGCGCCGAGTGGATCCAGCGCCTCACGCACGCCTTCCCCAAGTTCGCCTGGATCAATCCCGAGCCCCAGGGCGTGTGGCAGTACCGCCAGAGCATCTCGGTGATGCAGCAGCTGATGTCCAACCGCATGTACCCGCTGACCCTGCGCGGCCTCGAAGAGGCGATGCGGCTGCTCTCCAAGTAGCCGAAAAGACCTGCCGGCATACCGGGCCTTGACGGCCCCCGAGCCCCGGCCGCGCGGGCTCCTCGGCCCGCACATCCATGTATCCGAACGCGTCCGACATGGACGCGCCGGGTCATGCTGTCAGAATCGTCGCCCATGGTCAGGGTGGTTCGTGTCGTCTTGCCGGCGTTTTGGCCGGCATTGCTTTTTTCCGGGGTCCTGCTTCTGCAAGGCTGCAGCCTGCTGCCGAAAAAGGACGCGGGCGACTCGGCCGCGTCCACCCCCGCGCTGGTCAGCGACGGCGGCGACCGCGCGGCCAGCGCGTCCACGGACAGCGAGAGGGAGGGCAAGGACGGCAAGCGCCGCGATGCCTTCTCGGTCGACGTGCGCGGCCCCGACAGCGTGCGCGAGTACCTCTCGCTGCATCTCGAGATCCAGCGCTACAAGACGCTCGACGATCTCGGCGCGACCGAGATCTCGCGCCTGATGGTCGCGGCCGAGGCCAATGCGCGCGAGCTGCTCGCCACGCTGGGCTACTTCACGCCCGCGCTCACGCTCGAGCTGCACGAGACGCCCGCGAGCGACAAGGCGCCGCGCGAGATCGTGGTCACCGTCGAGCCCGGCGAGATCACGACCGTGAGCAACGTGCAGATCAGCTATGCCGGCCCGATCGCCGACGACCCGGCCGCCGAGTCGCAACGCGACACCATCCGCACCGCCTGGGCGCTGCGCGCCGGCCAGCCCTTCACCCAGCAGGCCTGGGACGATGCCAAGGGCGTCGCGCTGCGCAGCCTCACGGCCAAGCGCTTTCCCACCGGCAACATCGAGATCAGCCGCGCCGAGGTCGACGCCGACCGCCACGAGGCGCGCCTGAGCGCCACCTACCAGTCGGGCCCGGCCTACAAGTTCGGCCCGCTGCTGCTGCGCGGCAACCAGCGCTATGGCGCCGACGGCATCCGCCGCATCGCGCAACTGCCCAGCGGGGCCGACTACGACCAGCAGAAGCTGCTCGATGCCCAGCAGCGCCTGGCCAGCAGCGGCTACTTCGACTCGGTGTTCCTCACGCTCGACACCGAAAGCGGCACGCCGCTGGCCGCGCCCGTGATCGCGCAGCTGCGCGAGGCACCGCTGCAGAAGGTGGTGCTGGGCGTGGGCTTCACCACCGACAACGGGCCGCGGCTGTCGATCGACCACATCCACAACCAGCTGCCGCTGCTGGGCTGGCGCGCGGTGTCGCGGCTGTCGGTGGACCGCGACATCCAGTCGCTGGGCACCGAGTGGAAGGCGATCCCCGGCGACGACGGCTGGCGCTGGTTCTCGGGCGCCGAGCTCAAGAGCGAGCAGTCGGGCAGCTACGTGGTCGACAGCGGCCGGCTGCGCGGCGGGCGCAACAAGACCAGCGACCACATCGACCGCAGCTACTTCCTGCAGTACGACTACGCGACCAACCGCGGCACCGACGCCCCGCCCTCGGCCTCGGCCGTGACCGCCAACTGGGGCTGGACCGGACGCTACTTCGACGACAACGGCTCGCCGCGGCGCGGCTGGGCCCTCGCGCTCGAGCTGGCCGCGGGCTACACGCTGACCGGCCAGCAGTCGCCGTTCACGCGCACCTACGCGCGCTGGCTCGGCATCGTGCCGATCGGCCGGGCCGACGACAAGGACGCCGCCACGCTGGCGCGCCGCAGCCGGCTGCAGCTGCGCGCCGAGGCCGGCGCGGTGGTCGGCAAGGAGTCGGCGCAGATCCCCTCCACCCTGATGTTCCTGACCGGCGGCGACACCACCGTGCGCGGCTACGGCTATCGCGACATCGGCACCGTGCGCACCGACGGCCAGACCGTGGCGGGCCGCTACCTCGGCGTCCTGAGCCTCGAGTGGCAGCGCCCCTTCGTCTACAAGGACAAGCTCACCGACTTCGAGAGCGTGGTGTTCGTCGATGCCGGCGCGGTGGCCGACAAGCCCAGCGAGCTCAAGCCCAAGGTCGGCGTGGGCGTGGGCACGCGCTGGCGCAGCCCGGTCGGGCCGGTGCAGGCCGACCTGGCCTATGGCGTGGACACGCGCAAGTTCCGGCTGCACGTGCGGCTGGGCTTCACCTTCTGAGCACGATGGCGAGCGCAGCGACCGAGACCCCCACTCCACCGACGCCGCCGGCCCGGCGCTCGCGCACCCGCCGCGCCCTGCGCGCGCTGGCCTGGACCATCGCCGGCCTGTTCGTCGCGCTGCTGCTGGTGCTCGGCGCCGCCTGGTGGTGGCTGGGCTCGAACCAGTCGCTGGCCTTCGCGCTCGCCAAGGCCGCGGCCTACCTGCCGGCCGGCCAGACGCTCGAGAGCCGCGAGGTCACGGGCTCGCTGCGCACCGGCGGACGCATCGGCTGGCTGCGCTGGCAGAGCGAGAGCCTCGCGGTCGAGGTGCGCGAGGCGAAGATCGGCTGGCAGCTCGCGCCGCTGTTCGAGCGCAAGGTGCAGCTCGGCGAGGTGCATGCGGCGCAGTTGCTGATCGAACGCCGCGGCCCACCGAGCGACAAGCCCGCCGAACCGCTCGAGAAGATCGTGCTGCCGGTCGAGGTCGACCTGCCGTTCCGCATCGACGACCTGCGCTGGGCCGGCCCGCCCGCGCTGCAGGCGCAACGGCTCGCGGGCCACTACCGCTACACCGGCGGCGAACACAAGCTCGACGTCGACGGCGTCGACATCGCCGAGGGCCACTACAGCGCGCGCGTGAAGCTGCAGGGCGCGGCGCCGATGGCCATCGAGGCGACGCTCGACGGCCGCGTGAAGGCGCCGCTGCCCGAGGAACGCAGCCTCGAGGTGCTGGCCAAGGCCGGCATCCAGGGCACGCTCGCGGGCGCCGACGCGCGCCTGAACGTCCAGGCCGAACTCGCGCCGGCCGAGCCCGATGCCGACGCCCCGATGGAGGCCAAGCTCGCGGCCACCATCGCGCCCTGGCAGCCGCAGCCCGTGATCGCGGCCAAGGCCGACCTGCGCAACGTCGATGCGTCGAGCCTGTGGCCCGGCGCGCCGCAGACGCTGCTCACCGGCAGCGTCGCGCTCGAACCCGATGCCGCCACCGGCCCCGCCGCCTGGAAGGCCCAGGCCGACCTGCGCAACGCGCGGCCCGGCCCGTGGGACCAGGGCAAGCTGCCGCTCGAGCAGCTGCAGGCCCAGGTCGGCTACGACGGCACCCACTGGGACATCCCGCAGGCCACGCTGCGCGCGGGCGGCGGCCGCATCGACGCCGCGGGCCGCTGGAGCCCCGCGCCCGCGCCCTGGCAGGCGCGCGCCGACGTGCAGGGCGTGCGGCTGGGCGCGCTGTACAGCGAACTCTCGGGCGCGCCGATCAGCGGCCGCGTCACCGCGCAGCAGCGCGATGGCGACAACGGCGGCATCGGCTTCGACCTCGCGCTGCGTGCCGAGGGCGGCGCCGGCAGCAAGGCGCTGCCGGGCTTCGGGCTCGACCGCGTGCTGGCCCAGGGCCAGTGGAAGGACCAGGTGCTGGACCTGCGCACGCTGCGCGTCGACGCGCAGCGCGCCAGCGTCGAAGGCAAGCTGCAGGTGCGCGTGGCCGAGCAGGCCGGCAGCGGCAACCTCAAGCTCGCGATGCCCGGCGCCGAGGCGCAGGTCGACGCCCGCATGGCGCCCACGCAGGGCACGGGCGAACTCAAGGCGCGCATCGACGACACCGAGGCCGTGCAGCGCTGGATCGAGAGCCTGCCCGAGATGGCGGGCCTGTTCGCGGGCCGCGCCGCGAAGGGCTCGGCCCGGCTCGACGCGAGCTGGCAGGGGGGCTGGCAGAACTTCCAGCGCCGGCTGCAGAACCCCGCCGCGCCGCTCGCGCGCGGCAACGCCGAGCCGAGCCTGAAGGCCAGCCTCACGGTGCCCAGGCTCGACCTGCAGCTGCCCGCGGCACAGGCCGGCGCCGCCGCAACCCAGGTGCAATTGAGCGCGCTGCGCGCCGAGCTCGCGGGCAGCATCGCGCAGGCCACGCTGTCGCTGCAGGGCGAAGCCGCCACCGGCACGCAGAAGCTGGTGCTCGACACGCGCGCCAGCGGCGGCCTCGCGGGCGCCGGCCAATGGCGCGCCGCGCTCGCCAGCCTGCGGCTGCAGGCTCAGGACAGCGCCCAGCCCGCCACGCAGAAGTCGCCCTGGGTGCTCGAGCTCGGCCGCGAGGTCACGGCCACGGTGCGCACCGGCGGCGACCGCCTCGAGGTCGAGGCCTCGGCCGCCGGCGCCACCCTGCGCGGGCCCGTGCCCGGCACGGTGCGCATCGACTGGCAGCCGCTGCGCTTCAGCCAGAGCGGCGCCGCCGCCAACCGCGTGTTCCGCGTGCAGTCGAAGGGCGAGCTCAAGGGCCTGCCGATGTCCTGGGCCGAGGCCTTCGGCGCCAGCACCACCTTCGGCGAGCTCGGCATCAGCGGTGACCTGGTCTTCGACGGCGACTGGGACATCGATGCCGGCGACACGCTGCGCGCCCAGGCCCGGCTCGCGCGCCAGAGCGGCGACATCCGCGTGCAGGCCGGCGAGGCCGCGCTGATCACGCGCATCGAGAGCCGCGGTACCGGCACCGCGAGCGAACGCAAGATGAATTCCAGCGAGGCCGGCCTGAGCCCCAGCACGCCGGCCGGGCTGCGGCGTGCCGAGCTGCGGCTCGACGCCCAGGGCGAGGCGGTGCGCGCCACGCTGGCCTGGGACAGCGAACGCGCGGGCCAGATCGATGCCGAGGCCGGCACGCGCTTCCAGCAGCGCGCCGGCGGCTGGCAGTGGGCGCCCGATGCGCCGCTCACGGGCCGCGTCGCCGCCAGGCTGCCGAACCTCGGCGTGTGGTCGATGCTCGCGCCGCCGGGCTGGCGCGTGGCGGGCACGCTCGACGCCAACGCCACGCTCTCGGGCAGCCGCGCGGCGCCGCGCTGGAACGGCACGCTGGGCGCCGACAAGCTGGCGCTGCGCGCGCCGGTCGAGGGCCTGGACCTGCGCGACGGCCGGCTGCGCGCCAACCTATCGGGCGACCGCGTCGAGATCGCAGAGTTCACGCTCAAGGGCGGCGCCGGCAGCACGGCCCGCATCGCGGGCCAGAGCGGCAACCGCAGCACCGCGGCCAGCGAGGCCGGCGCCGATGGCGGCACGCTGAGCGCGCGCGGCGAGCTCAACTGGTCGGGCGCTGGCACCACCGCCGGCGCGCCCGGCATCCGCATGGCGCTGCAGGCCGAGCTGCGCGCGCTGCGCGTGCTGGTGCGCACCGACCGCCAGGTCACGCTGTCGGGCGACCTGCAGGCGCGGCTCGAGAACCGGCAGTTCATCGTGCGCGGCAAGCTCAAGACCGACCGCGCCGTGATCATCCTGCCCGACGAGACCGCGCCCAGCCTCGGCAGCGACGTGGTGGTGCGCTCGGCCGCCAAGGACCGCGAGGCGGCCGAGGCGCGCGAGCGCGAGGCCGCGCGCAGCGATGCGCAGGCGGCCCAGGCCGCGAAGCCGCAGACCGCGAAGCCGCCCGACATCTCGGTCGAGTTCGACCTCGGCGACGACTTCGCGGTGCAGGGCCGCGGCATCACGACCCGGCTCGAGGGCCAGCTCGACATCCGCAGCACGCGGCTCGACGCGCCGCCGCGCATCACCGGCGAGGTGAAGACCGTGAAGGGCCAGTACCGCGCCTACGGCCAGCAGCTCGACGTGGAGACCGGCATCGCGCGCTTCAACGGCCCCTACGACAACCCGCAGCTCGACATCCTCGCGATCCGGCCCAACATCACGCAGCGCGCCGGCGTGCAGATCAGCGGCAGCGCGCAGTCGCCGCGCGTGAAGCTCTATTCGGAGCCCGCGCTGTCCGACGCCGAGACGCTGTCGTGGGTGGTGCTGGGCCGCGCCTCGGCCACCAGCGGCGGCGAATCGGCGCTGCTGCAGCAGGCCGCGCTCTCGCTGCTCGGGCGCATCAGCAAGGGCGCCAGCGGCGGCAGCCTGGCCAGCCGCTTCGGCCTCGACGAACTGGGCTTCAAGGGCCCGGGCAGCGGCGGCGACGTGCGCGATTCGGCCGTCACCTTCGGCAAGCGGCTGTCGAAGGACTTCTACGTCACCTACGAGCGCAGCATCGGCGGCACCTTCGGCACGCTGTTCATCTTCTACGACCTCACGCAGCGCCTCACCTTGCGCGGCCAGGCCGGGCAGACCAGCGGCCTCGACCTGATCTACACCGTGAAGTACGACTGAGGTTCGCATGCGGCGCGCGCGTCATGCGCGAAGCCGCGTTTCGTACGGGACTTCGATCTTGACCCCGCGATGGCGCGTGATAAGAATCATCGAAGACGCCTTCCAAGGAGCCGACGATGAACGAGCACGGAGACAAAGGCGGGAGGAACACGGCATCAGACCGTCCGGCAGACGATGCACCGCAGGGTGACGAAACCCGCATCGCCTGGTTGCGCGGCGCTTTCCGCGCCGCGATCGCGGTCGTCGCGGCCATCGCCGCGGCGGCCTCCGTTCCCCACTGGGGCGGCGACAGCTTCCCCATCGCCAGCCTCGTGATCTACGTCGCGGGCATGGTGTTCGTGGCGATGCCGCTGGGCCTCTATTACGAAGCGCTGCTGCAGGCGCATGAGCGGCGCCGCGCGCGCAATGCCGAGCGGCGCGAGGCGAAGGCCTTGTCGCACGCGGCGGTTTAGCGGGGTTTCAACCGGCGTCGCCGCCGCCCTGCGGATAGAGCAGCTTCGCCTCCGCCACCATGTGCCCGCCGTCGGGCATGAGCTTGGCGCGGTGGTCGCGCACGGCCGTGGCCACGATCGGCAGCATCGCCTGCGCCTTGCCCTGGTCGAAGCTCTCCACCAGCGCCAGCCGCATGCTCGGCGCCCAGAAGGACTTGAGGTGCGCCGCGATGGCCTGCGTGGCCGCGCCGGCGTCCGACGGGGTCTGGGCCTCGAAGAAGGTGCCGATCTGGTTGGCCATCTTGATCAATTGCACCGACTGGTCATGCATGCGCTGTGTCTCCGCTCGTTGTCGTCGTGAGGTTGTTCGTCATCAATGCGGGCGCTGCCCGTTCGCCGCAGCCGGCACCGTGTCGGCCGGCAGGCGCTGCGGGTGGCAGTAGACCACCAGGTCCTCGCGCCGCGCGAAACCCACCAGCGTGAGCCCGGCGCGCTGCGCGGTCTCGACCGCGAAGGAGGTCGGCGCCGACACCGCCGCCAGCAGCGAGACGCCGGCCATCGCGGCCTTCTGCACCATCTCGAAGCTCGCGCGGCTGGTCACGGCGATGAAGCCCGCCGCGGCATCGACCTCGTTGGCCGCGAGCGCGCCCACCAGCTTGTCGAGCGCGTTGTGGCGGCCCACGTCCTCGCGCAGCCACGACACCTCCCCGTCGGCCGAGCACCAGGCCGCGGCATGCACCGCGCCCGTGGCTTCCTGCAGGGTCTGCAGCGACTGGAACTGCGCCATCGCGCGACCGATCGCGGCGCGCTCGAACGACGGCCCCGCGGCCAGCACCGGCAGCTCGCGCGCCACCTGCGCCAGGCTCTCGGTGCCGCACAGGCCGCAGCCGGTGCGCCCGGCCAGCGAGCGGCGCCGCTGCTTGAGGCGCGCGAACGCGGCCGCCGAGACCTCGAGCCGCACCGTGATGCCGCGCTCGGCGCTCTCGATCTCGCTGCCGTAGAGCTCGTGCGCCGCATCGAGGATCCCCTCGCTCAGCGAGAAGCCGAGCGCGAAGTCCTCCAGGTCGAGCGGCGTGGCCAGCATCACCGCGTGCGAGATGCCGTTGTATTCGAGCGCCACCGGCACTTCCTCGGCCACCCAGTCCTGCACCGCGAACGGCTGGCCGCCGCGCACGCCGCGCACCGGCAGCAGCCGCGCGCCTTCGCAGAAAGCGGCCGTGTCGGCGCTCGCGAGCGGCAGGGTGGCGATGTTCATGGCGCTGCGCTCTCCTGCCCTACTTCGCGGGCACCGTCTCGTTCGAGGGCGAGGGCGCCGAGGCCGCATTGAGCAGCTCGTTCTGCACCCGGTTGAAGCGGCTGTACTCCTGCTGCCAGGCCGAAGGCTGCATCACCGGCATCACCTGCACCGCCGTCACCTTGTACTCGGGGCAGTTGGTGGCCCAGTCGGAGTTGTCGGTGGTGATCACGTTGGCGCCCGACTCGGGGAAGTGGAAGGTGGTGTAGACCACGCCCGGCTGCATGCGCTCGGACACCGTCGCGCGCAGCACCGTCTCGCCCGCGCGGCTCTGGATGCCGACCCAGTCGCCGTCCTTCACGCCGCGTTCCTCGGCGTCGTGCGGATGCAGCTCGAGCCGGTCCTCGCCGTGCCACATGTTGTTGTCGGTGCGCCGCGTCTGCGCGCCCACGTTGTACTGAGACAGGATGCGCCCGGTGGTCAGCAGCAGCGGGAAGCGGCGCGTGACCTTCTCGTCGGTCGGCACGTACTGCGTGACGATGAAGCGCCCCTTGCCGCGCACGAACTTGTCGATGTGCATGGTCGGCGTGCCTTCGGGCGCCGCGTCGTTGCAGGGCCACTGGATGCTGCCGAGCTCGTCGATGCGCTTGTAGCTCACGCCATGGAAGCTCGGCGTCAGCGCGGCGATCTCGTCCATGATCGCCTCGGGGTTCTTGTAGTTCATCGGATAGCCGAGCGCGTTCGCCAGCTTCACCGTGACTTCCCAGTCGGCCAGGCCGGCCTTCGGCGGCATCACCTTGCGCACGCGCGAGATGCGGCGCTCGGCGTTGGTGAAGGTGCCGTCCTTCTCGAGGAAGGAGGAGCCCGGCAGGAACACGTGCGCGTACTTGGCGGTCTCGTTGAGGAAGATGTCCTGCACCACCACGCATTCCATCGCCATCATGGCGGCGGCCACGTGCTGGGTGTTGGGGTCGGACTGCACGATGTCCTCGCCCTCGCAGTACAGGCCCTTGAAGCTGCCGCCGATCGCGGCGTCGAACATGTTGGGAATGCGCAGGCCCGGCTCGGGATCGAGCTGCACGCCCCAGGCGGCCTCGAAGGAACCGCGCGTGGTGCTGTCCGAGACGTGGCGGTAGCCCGGCAGCTCGTGCGGGAACGAGCCCATGTCGCACGAACCCTGCACGTTGTTCTGGCCGCGCAGCGGGTTCACGCCCACACCCTCGCGGCCCACGTTGCCGGTGACCATCGCGAGGTTGGCGATGCCCATCACGGTGGTCGAGCCCTGGCTGTGCTCGGTCACGCCCAGGCCGTAGTAGATGGCGCCGTTGCCGGCGGTGGCGAACAGCCGCGCGGCGGCGCGCATCTCGGCGGCCGGCACGCCGGTGAAGGCTTCCGTGGCCTCGGGCGACTGCTCGGGGCGCTCGACGTAGGCCTTCCATTCGGCGAACGAGGCCGTGTCGCAGCGCTCGGCCACGAATTCGTCGGCCATCAGGCCTTCGGTCACGATCACGTGCGCCAGCGCCGTGACCACCGCCACGTTGGTGCCGGGGCGCAGCTGCAGATGGTGCGCGGCGCGGATGTGCGGCGACTTCACGATGTCGATGCGGCGCGGGTCGACCACGATCAGCTTCGCGCCCTGGCGCAGCCGCTTCTTCATGCGCGAGGCGAACACCGGGTGGCCGTCGGTCGGGTTGGCGCCGATGACCATGATCACGTCGGACTTCTCGACCGACTGGAAGGTCTGCGTACCGGCCGATTCGCCCAGCGTCTGCTTCAGGCCGTAGCCCGTGGGCGAATGGCACACGCGGGCGCAGGTGTCGACGTTGTTGTTGCCGAAGCCCGCGCGCACCAGCTTCTGCACCAGGTAGGTTTCCTCGTTGGTGCAGCGCGAGGAGGTGATGCCGCCGATGGCATTGCGGCCGTACTTCTGCTGCAGGCGCTTGAACTCGCCGGCCGCGTAGTTGATGGCCTCGTCCCAGCTCACTTCCTGCCACGGGTCGGTGATCTTCTGGCGGATCATGGGCTTGAGCATGCGGTCCTGGTGCGAGGCATAGCCCCAGGCGAAGCGGCCCTTCACGCAGGAGTGGCCGTCGTTGGCCTTGCCGTCCTTCCACGGCACCATGCGCACCACCTCGTTGCCCTTCATCTCGGCCTTGAAGGCGCAGCCCACGCCGCAGTAGGCGCAGGTGGTGATCACGCTGTGCTCGGGCTGGCCGAGCCAGATCACCGACTTCTCCTGCAGGGTGGCGGTGGGGCAGGCCTCGACGCAGGCGCCGCAGCTCACGCACTCCGATTCCATGAAGGGCTGGTCCTGGCCCGGCGACACGCGCGACTCGAAGCCGCGGCCGCTGATGGTCAGCGCGAAGGTGCCCTGGGTTTCCTCGCAGGCGCGCACGCAGCGGTTGCACACGATGCACTTGGAGGGGTCGTAGGTGAAGTACGGGTTCGACTCGTCCTTCTCGCTCTTGATGTGGTTGGCGCCGTCGAAGCCGTAGCGCACGTTGCGCAGGCCGGTCACGCCCGCCATGTCCTGCAGCTCGCAGTTGCCGTTGGCCGAGCAGGTCAGGCAGTCGAGCGGATGGTCGGAGATGTAGAGCTCCATCACGCCCTTGCGCAGGTCCTGCAGCTTCGGCGTCTGGGTGCGCACCTTCATGCCGGCCTCGGCCGGCGTGGTGCACGAGGCCGGGAAGCCGCGACGGCCCTCGATCTCGACCAGGCACAGCCGGCACGAGCCGAAGGGCTCGAGGCTGTCGGTGGCGCACAGCTTGGGCACCTGGATGCCGGCGTCGACGGCCGCGCGCATCAGCGAGGTGCCGGCCGGCACCGTGACCTCGGTGCCGTCGATCTCCAGCGTGACCTCGCGCTCGGATTCGCGCTTGGGCGTGCCGTAGTCGGTTTCCTTGAGATGGTTCAACATGTCTTTGCTTTCTCTGGGGGCTCAGGCGGCCTTGCGGTCGGGTGCCTCGATGCCGAAGTCCTGCGGGAAGTGGTCGAGCGCGGAGAGCACCGGGAACGGCGTCATGCCGCCCATCGCGCACAGCGAGCCATGGACCATGGTGTTGCACAGGTCGCGCAGCAGGATCACCTGCTGCGGCCGGTTCTGGTTGCCGCGGATCTTGTCGATGACCTCGACGCCGCGCGTCGAGCCGATGCGGCAGGGCGTGCACTTGCCGCACGACTCGAGCGCGCAGAACTCCATCGCGTAGCGCGCGAGCTTCGACAGGTCGGCCGTGTCGTCGTGCACCACGATGCCGCCGTGGCCCACGGTGCCGCCGACGGCCGCGTAGGCCTCGTAGTCCAGCGGCAGGTCCCACTGCGACTCGGGCAGGTAGGCGCCCAGCGGGCCGCCGACCTGCACCGCCTTGATCGGCCGGCCCGAGGCCGAGCCGCCGCCGTAGTCGTAGAGCAGTTCGCGCAGGGTCACGCCGAAGGCCTTCTCGACCAGCCCTCCGTGCTTGATGTTGCCGGCCAGCTGCATCGGCAAGGTGCCGCGCGAGCGGCCCACGCCGTAGTCGCGGTAGAAGGTGGCGCCGCGCGCCAGGATGATCGGCACGCTGGCCAGCGTGATCACGTTGTTGATCAGCGTGGGCTGGCCGAACAGGCCCTCGATGGCCGGCAGCGGCGGCTTGGCGCGCACGATGCCGCGCTTGCCCTCGAGGCTCTCGAGCAGCGCCGTCTCCTCGCCGCAGACGTAGGAGCCGGCGCCCTTGCGCACCGCGAGCCGGAAGCGCTTGCCCGAGCGCAGCACGTTGTCGCCGAGGAAGCCCGCGGCCTCCGCGTGGCGGATCGCCTCGTTGAGCGCGGCGATCGCATGCGGGTACTCGGAGCGCACGTAGATGTAGCCCTGCGTCGCGCCGGTGGCGATGCCCGCGATGGTCATGCCCTCGATCAGCACGAAGGGGTCGCCCTCCATCGTCATGCGGTCGGAGAAGGTGCCCGAGTCGCCCTCGTCGGCATTGCAGACGATGTACTTCTGTTCGGACGGCGTGTTGAGCACCGTCTTCCACTTGATGCCGGCCGGGAAGGCCGCGCCGCCGCGGCCGCGCAGGCCCGAGTCGAGCACCTGCTGCACGATGTCGGCCGGCGCCATCGCGAGCGCGGCGCGCAGGCCCGCATAGCCCTCGTGCGCCTGGTAGTCGGTCAGCGACACGGGGTCGGTGATGCCGACGCGCGCGAAGGTCAGGCGCTCCTGCTTCTTCAGGTAGGGAATCTCGTCGGTGGGACCGAGCGACAAGGGATGCGAACGCGCGCCCGTGGCCAGGCCGGCGTCGAGCAGCGCCGGCACCTCCTCGACCGTGACCGGGCCGTAGGCCATGCGGCCCGCGGGCGTTTCGACCTCGACCAGCGGCTCGAGCCACAGCATGCCGCGCGAGCCGTTGCGCACCAGCTCGATCGCGAGGCCGCGCGCGGCGGCTTCCTGCGCGATGCGCTGGGCCACGGCATTGGCGCCGACCGCGAGCGCCGCGGAATCGCGCGGCACGTAGATCTTCACGGCGGCGTTCATGCGCAATCTCCCGCCTGTGCGACCAGCGTTTCGAAACGGATCGGCGTGACGCGCGCATGCGGCTCCTCGTCGAGCGTCATCGCGGGCGAGGAGGCGCACAGGCCGAGGCAGAACGCCGGCTCGAGCGTGAAGGCACCGTCCTTGGTGGTGCCGTGCACCGCGCAGCCCAGGTGCTTCTCGGCATGCGCGAGCAGCGCATCGGCGCCCATCGACTGGCAGGCCTCGGCGCGGCAGATCTGGATCACGTGCCGGCCCGGCGGCTCGGCGCGGAAGTGGTGGTAGTAGGTGATCACGCCATGCACCTCGGCGCGCGAGAGGTTCTGCGCGTCGGCGATGGTCTGCACCGCATGCGAGGGCACGTAGCCCAGCGTGTCCTGCACCTCGTGCAGGATCGGCAGCAACGCGCCCTGTTCGTCCGCATGCGCGGCGAGCACGCGGCGCACCTCGGCCAGTTCGTCGGCCGCGGAAAGTCGCAGGGCCTCGCTCATTGGCCAGCCTCCACGCGCGATGCGCGGATGGCCGGCTGCCGTGCTACGTACGCGTTCAGCGCTTCTGTTGTCATGGTCCCGTCCGATCTGGTGCCGTTACCGGTCCGCCGCTGTCTGCCTGCCGGCGGATCCGTTGTCATCGTGGCGTCGATTCGCGCTCGCCTCCCTGTGCGGGGACCGGAAGCCGCGCGCGGTCATCTGCCTCGGGATTCACTGTCGATGAATCGCGCGCGGATGACCTTGACGCAGGTCAATTTCCATCGAAACAGGGGTGGTGTCAATGCGAGCGAGCCCTGTGAAAAGGCCTCTTTCGCTGGGCCGCGGCCGGAATATCCGGGGGCCTTTCGGGGATGCGTGCGAACCGTTCGCAACACCGAGATATTCCGCGCGCGAATCCGTCGCGGTGCGCGGGAACGGAAAGGGAAGAACGCGGGGCCGTTCGCGCCGGCGGCCCCGCGCGGATCAGCGCGCGACCAGTTCGCGCGCGCGCTGCACGAGGCGCGCGGCCTCGGCATCGTCGACCTGGCCCGTGACCTTGGCCGGGCGGCCCGAGATCAGAGAGCGGTCGGGAAAGACCTTGCCCTCGGTCAGCAGCGCGCCGGTGGCGACGATGCATTCGCGCCCCACCACCGCGCCGTTGAGCGCCACGGTGTCCTCGCCGACCACCGAACCGTCGCCGATGGTGCAGCCGTGCAGCATCACGTGCCGCTCGACCGTCACGTCGGCGCCGATGGTCATCGGGAAGCCGGGGTCGGCATGCAGCATCACGCCGTCCTCGAGGTGGCTGCCCGCGCCCACGGTGATGGGCTCGTTGTCGCCGCGCAGCACGCAGCGCGGCCCGATGCTGCTGCGCGCGCCGAGCACGACCTGGCCGATCACGCTCGCCGTGTCCGCCACGCGCGCGCTGGCGTCGATGGACGGTTCATGCTCGTCGAGTCTGTAGAGGGTCACGCCGTTCTCCTGGACAAAGGCGTCGATGGTAGCGGCTCGCGACCCGTCGGCGCTCAGTGCGGGAGTTCGCTGCGTTCGATGTGCTTGCGGCGCATCGGGCGCAGCACGAACCAGGCCATCAGCGCGGCAACGGCATTGACGCCGCTCGCGACGAAGAACACCGCCTCCCAGCTGCCGGTGCTCGCGGCCAGCACGCTCGACAGCGGCACCAGCAGCGAGGCCGTGCCCTTGGCGGTGTAGAGCATGCCGGCGTTCGAAGCCGCGTACTTGCCGCCGAAGGTGTCGGCGCAGGTCGAGGGGAAGAGGCTGTAGATCTCGCCCCAGGCGAAGAACACCATGCCGGTCAGCACCACGAACAGCAGCGGGTTGTGGCCGTACTTGTAGAGCATCAGGATGCCGACCGCCTCGATCGCGAAGGCGATGAACATGGTCTGCTCGCGGCCGATCTTGTCCGACACCCAGCCGAAGAACGGCCGCGTCAGGCCGTTGAGCACGCGGTCGATCGCCAGCGCGAAGGTCAGCGCGGGCAGCACCAGGCCCATGATGTTCACCGGCACGTCGATGATCTTGAAGTCCTTGGCGATCGGCGCGAGCTGCGCGGTCGCCATCAGGCCGCCGGCGGCCACCATCACGAACATCGCGTACATCACCCAGAACACGGGCGAGCGCAGCACCTCGGAGGGCGCGTAGTCGCGGCGCGACTGCTGCACGTTGCGGGTGTTCACGGCCTTCGAATGCTCGGGCGCGCGCGTCAGCATCCATGCGAGCAGGAACACGATCAGTCCCTGCCCGATCCCAAAGTACAGGAAGGCGGCCTCGTAGCCGCTGTTCTTGATCATGGCCGAGATCGGGATGATGGTGAGCGCCGAGCCCGCGCCGAAGCCGGCCGCGGTCATGCCCGCCGCGAGGCCGCGCCGGTCGGGGAACCACTTGAGCGCATTGCCCACGCAGGTGCCGTAGACCGCGCCCGCGCCGATGCCGCCGATGGCCGCCGCGATGTAGAGCACCGGCAGCGAGGCCGCGAAGGAGTTCATCACCCAGCCGATGCCGCAGAGCACGCCGCCCACCAGCACCACGGGACGCGGGCCGAAGCGGTCGACCAGGTAGCCCTCGATCGGCACCAGCCAGGTCTCGGTGAGCACGAAGATGGTGAAGGCCACCTGGATCGCGGCGCGGCTCCAGCCGTGTTTCTCCGCGATCGGGTTGACGAACAGGGTCCAGCCGTATTGGAGGTTGGCGATCATCGCCATGCACACGATGCCGATCAGGAGCTGCCCCCATCGGTAGCTCTGCGAGCGCTGCGCCGCCGCGGCGCCATGGTGTCCCGAGGGGGAGTAGATCGCGGGGTTCGCACCCGCGATCGTGGTCGTTTGCCGAGTCATTGAATGTCCTTCATCTTTGTGTTTGAGTTGAAGTCCGGCGGATCGCATCGAGGCGCCGCCGGTTTCGTTTCGAGTCACCGGTCCCCGAAGCGGAGATGCGAACAAGTACGGCGTCGCATCGCGCAATCGACACGCTTCGGCTGATCCTCCGGTCCCGTCGGCCCCGCTGCGCGGCACCTTCGACCCGCAGCCTCCTGCGTGCGGATGACTGTCGGATGGAGCGACCCAAAAACTCTTGACCCTCGTCAAGTTCCCTCGAAGGGAGCCCGCTCGGGACCCCCGTGAATTCCCTAGCATGGCCGTCTTAGCGCGCGATGAGATCGCGTCGCTTGATGCAAGTCGGTGGCGTCTTCGGCATGCCCCTCGCGATCAGGTCGACCGCATCGCAGCCCACTCTGGAGTGCCTCCGCGTGCCCTGCTCGCGAAATGGGCATGTCACTCGTGGTTTGCCCTAATCCAGGGTAAACCCTATAATTCAGAGGTTCGCATTCCCACCCACCCCGTCACTCACCCGCATTCGGAGCACATCCATGAACAACACCGCACTGAATTCCACCGCCCTCAAGGCCCCCTCCTTCGCCTCGAACGGCGTGCTGCGCGACCTGATCGCCGCGCTGCCGATCGTGATCTTCGCCAAGGCCGTGCGCGCCGCGCTGCAACAGCGTTGAGAGCCGGAGCCCTCGAGGCTCCACCTCCAAAAAAAAGAGCGCTCTCGGCGCTCTTTTTTTTCGCCTTCAGATCGCCGGATCGAAGGGCACGATCTGCGAGATCAGCGCGGTGCCGTCGTGCAGCAGGAAGTCCTTGAAGGCCTGCGCCACCGGCGGCAGCCGCTTGCCGCGGCGGTGCACCACGTACCAGTTGAGCATCAGCGGAAAGCCCTGCACGTCGAGCACCCGCACGCTGCCCGCGCGCAGCTCCTGGCTGATGGTGTGGGCCGACACGAAGCTCACGCCCATGCCCGCGATCACCGCCTGCTTGATGGTCTCGGTGCTGCGGATCTCCATCGCGATGTTGATCTCGCTCAGCGCGGCGCCGAAGCCCTCCTCCATCGAATGCCAGGTGTCGGACGCGCGCTCGCGCACCACGAAGGGCTCGCGGATCAGCCGCTTGAGCGGCACGCCCTTCACGCCCACCAGCGGATGCGTGGGCGCCGCGATGATCACGTAAGGGTGCGGCGCGAAGGGCTGGTTCAGTGTGTCGAGGTCGGTGGGCGGCCGCACCATGATCGCGAGGTCGGTGAGGTTCTCGGCGATGTGCGTGAGCAGGCCCTCGCGGTTGTGCACGGTGAAGTTCAGGGTCACGCCGCGGTGCCGGCCCGCGAACTCCACCAGCAGGCGCGGAAAGAAGTAGTCGCCCGCGCTGATCACGCCCACGTTGAGCTTGCCGCCCGAGATGCCCTTGAACTGCAGCATCGCGTTCTCGGCCGCCTCGAACTGCTGGATGATCGCGCGGCTGAGCTGCAGCAGCTCGGTGCCCGCGGCCGTGAGATAGACCTTCTTGCCGAACTGCTCGAACAGCGTGTTGCCGGCGTGGTCCTCGAGCTTGCGCACCTGCGTCGACACCGCGGGCTGCGTGAGGTGCAGCTCCTCGGCCGCGCGCGAAAAGCTCAGGAGCCGCGCCACCGCCTCGAAAACCTTCAACTGGCGCAGGGTCGCGTGCTTCATGGGGATTCCTGGAGAACTGCTTCGTTCGGAAGTCCCATGCTATGGCCGGCGGCGCGCGCGCCGCATGACCGCGGTCAAGTATTCGCGATCAGGAATGGTTTGGAATACGCGCGACGTGCAGCAGGTTGGTGGTGCCCGACTTGCCGAAGGGCAGGCCCGCCACCACCACCACCTTCTGGCCGGGCTGCGCGAAGCCCTCGGCATGCGCGGTGCGGCAGGCGCACTCGATCATCTCGCCCACGTCGTGCACGTCGTCCACCAGCACCGCATGCACGCCCCACACCATCGCCATGCGGCGCGCGGTCGCCATGTCGGGAGTGAGGCTCAGGATCGGCACCGCGGGCCGCTCGCGCGCCGCGCGCAGGCTGGTGAAGCCCGAGGAGGTGTAGGTCACGGTGGCGGCCGGCGCGAGCAGCGCGGCCACCTGGCGCATCGAGGTGCAGACCGCGTCGGCGGTGGTCGACTGCGCGCTCTCGTGCGTGGCGTCGATGCCGGTGCGGTACGAGGGATCGGCCTCCACGCGCGCGACGATGCGGTCCATCATCGCCACGGCCTCGAGCGGGTACTTGCCCGAGGCCGACTCGGCCGAGAGCATCACCGCGTCGACGCCGTCGTAGACCGCGGTCGCCACGTCCGACACCTCGGCGCGCGTGGGCACCGGCGCGGCGATCATCGACTCGAGCATCTGCGTGGCCACCACCACCGGCTTGCCGCGCAGCCGGCAGGCGCGCACGATCTGGCGCTGCAGCTCGGGCACGCGCTCGGGCGGCAACTCCACGCCGAGGTCGCCGCGCGCGACCATGATGCCGTCGCAGCGCTCGACGATGGCGTCGAGGTGCTCGATCGCCGCGGGCTTCTCGAGCTTGGCCATGATGGCCGCGCGCGTGCCGATGATCTCGCGCGCCTCGTCGATGTCCTCGGGCCGCTGTACGAACGACAGCGCCACCCAATCCACGCCCATCGCGAGGCCGACGTCGAGATCGTCGCGGTCCTTCGGCGTCAGCGGCGAGATCGGCAGCAGCACGCTGGGCACGTTGACGCCCTTGCGGTCGGAGATGGGGCCGCCCACCAGCACGGTGGTCTCGGCGAAGTCGGCGCCGTGGCGGTCGACGCGCAGCCGCAGCTTGCCGTCGTCGAGCAGCAGCTCGGTGCCTTCCTGCAGCGCGGCGAAGATCTCGGGATGCGGCAGCGGCGCGCGGCGGCCGTTGCCGCTCGCGCGGTCCATGTCGAGCCGGAAGCGCGCGAGCGCCTCGAGCTGCGCACGGCCGCCCTCGAAGGTGCCCAGCCGCAGCTTCGGCCCCTGCAGGTCGAGCAGCACGCCGATCGGCCGACCGAATTCCTTCTCGAGCCGGCGGATGGTCTCGAGGCGGCGCGCATGGTCGTGCTGCGTGCCGTGGCTGAAGTTGAGGCGGAACACGTCCACGCCACGCTCGAACAGCGCGCGGATCGCGGGCTCGTCGGAAGTGGCGGGACCGAGCGTGGCCACGATCTTGGCGCTGCGAAGGCGTCGCATGGTGTCGGTGTCCTCAGGCGAGTTCGCGCAGCCGGACCTGGCCGCGCTGTTCTTCCATGGTTCGCGCGAGCAGCTTCACGAGCGAATACACGGTGTCGATGTGGGGGGTCGAGGTCTCGGTGAGCCGCGCGAGCTCGACCACCGCGCCGACCAGCGCGTCGATCTCGGGCGCGCGGCCGGCTTCCACGTCCTGCAGCATCGAGGTCTTGTGCTTGCCGACCTTCTCGGCGCCCGCGATGCGCTTCTCGAGCGTGACGCGGAACTCGATGCCGAGCTTGTGCGCCACGGCCTGGGCCTCGCGCATCATCGCGGCCGCGAGTTCGCGCGAGGGCGGGTACTGGCAGATGTCGACCAGGGTCGAGTGCGAGAGGCTGCTGATCGGGTTGAAGGTCAGGTTGCCCCAGAGCTTGAGCCAGATCTCGGCGCGGATGTTGTCGAGCACCGGTGCCTTGAAGCCCGCGTTGGCGAAGCAGGCCGCGATGCGCTCGACGCGCTCGGTGGTCGTGCCGTCGAGTTCGCCGACCGGGAAGCGGTCGCCCTCGATGTGCTTGATGACGCCGGGCGCGATCAGCTCCGAGGCCGGATAGACCACGCAGCCGATCACGCGCCGCGGCGGGATCTTGGTGTTGAGCACGCCCTGCGGATCGACGCTGCGCACGGTGGTGCCCTCGAGCACGCCGCCGTGCTTCTGGAAGTACCAGTAGGGAATGCCGTTCTGCATGGTCACGACCGCGGTCTCGGGCCCGAAGAGCTTGGCCACGTCGTCGGCCACGGCCTCGACCTGGTGCGCCTTCATCGCGAGGATCACGAGGTCCTGCGGCCCCGCCTCGTCGTAGCGGTCGGTGGCCCGCACGTTGCGCGCCACCTGCTCCTCGCCCTCGGCCGACACCAGCTTGATGCCGTTGGCGCCGATGGCCTGGAGGTTGGCGCCGCGCACGATGAAGGTCACGTCCTCCCCGGCCAGCGCGAGTTTGGCGCCCACCAGGCCGCCGATGGCCCCCGCGCCGATGATTGCTATCTTCATGTCGATCCCCAAGAGTTGAAATTCTTCGCGTCAGCCGAAGCGATTCGAGAGGCGGCCAATGCCGTCGATCGCCACTTCGACCAGGCTGCCGGGCTTCATCGAGCCCACGCCCACGGACGTGCCGCACAGGATCACGTCGCCGGGATGCAGGCTCATGTCCTGCGAGATGAGGCTGACCAGCCGCTGCACGGAAAAGCGCATGTCGCTTACGGGATAGTTCTGCCGCTCCTCGCCATTGAGCACGGTGCGCACCACCAGCGTGGCGGGATCGAGGCCGGTGGCGATGGCCGGGCCCATGGGGCAGAAGGTGTCGAAGCCCTTGGCGCGCACCCACTGCGCGAACGAGGCATCGCGGTTCAGGATGTCGGCCACGGTGACGTCGTTGGCGCAGGTGTAGCCGAACACGTGCTCGAGCGCGCGTTCCTCGGAGACGGCGGTGGCGGTCTTGCCGATGACGATGCCGAGCTCGCCCTCGAACACGACCTTGCCGTCGCACAGCGGCTTGCGGATCGGCGCCTCGTGGGCCGAGAAGGAGTTCGGTGCCTTCAACAGGTAGAGCGGCTCCTCGGGCACGGCGAGCTTGAGCTTCTCGCCGAGCGCGTGGAAGTTGTTCCACAGCGCGATGACCTTGGTCGGCTCGCTCGGCGACAAGAGGCGCAGGCCGGCCAGCGCGAACACGCGGCCGGTGGGCTCGGGCGTGCCGTACATGTCGCCGCGATACTCGCGCACGGCGTCGTCCTCCAGGGTGCCGAAGGCGGCTTCTCCGGCGTGTTCGAAACGGACCCAACGTTGTGGCATGTTGTGCTTTCTTTTGATGCTGTGAATGCGGGTGGGCCGACAGGCGCTGCGCGGGTGCGCGGCCTAGGGCCTGTTAACACTATGCAAGGGGTCGCGTTGCCCCGCAAAGGGGCTGGATGCAAGGCGCCCGCGCGCAGCAAGGCTGATGCCTTGCAAGCGCGGGCAACGCCGCAGACGGCCCCTTTGCGGGGCAACCCGAAGGAAGCTCGCCAAAGCCCGCCCCTCGGCGTTGCGCTCCTAGCGTGTGCGGACGCACACGCGTCGTCACGCGCCTTGATGGGCGGGCTTTGGCGAGCTTCGCGACCCCTTGCATAGTGTTAACAGGCCCTAGTCGAACGGCAGGTAGTCGGGGACGACCAGCGAGGCCAGCAGCTTCCCCATGTCGGCCGGGTTGTCGGTCACGTGGATGCCGCAGGCCCTCATGACGGCGAGCTTCTCGTGCGCCGTGCCCTTGCCGCCGGAAATGATGGCGCCCGCATGGCCCATGCGCTTGCCGGGCGGCGCGCTGGCGCCGGCGATGAAGCCGACCACGGGCTTGCGCATGTGGGCGTGGATCCAGTGCGCGCACTCTTCCTCGGCATCGCCGCCGATCTCGCCGACCATGATGACGGCGTCGGTGCGCGGGTCGTCGTTGAACATCTTCAGCACGTCGATGTGCCGCAGCCCGCCGACCGGATCGCCGCCGATGCCGACCACGGTCGACTGGCCGATGCCGAAGCGCCCGAGCTGGCTCGCGGCCTCGTAGGTCAGCGTGCCCGAGCGCGAGACCACGCCGATGCGGCCGCGCTGGTGGATGTGGCCCGGCATGATGCCGATCTTGATCTCGTCGGGCACGATGAGGCCGGGGCAGTTGGGCCCGAGCAGCAGGGTCTTGCGCCCTTCCATGCGGCGGCGGGTACGGATCATGTCGCGCACCGGAATGCCTTCGGTGATGCAGATCACGAGATCGAGTTCGGCATCCACGGCTTCATCGATGGCGGCGGCGGCGAAGGCCGGGGGCACGTAGATGACCGAGACGGTGGCGCCGGTGCGTGCCTTGGCTTCCTTCACGGTGCCGTAGATGGGAATGCCGGCCATGGCCTGCCCGGCCTTGGTCGGATGGACGCCGGCCACGAAGCAGCGGCGCCCGTGGCCGTACTCGAGGCAGGCCTGGGTGTGGAACTGGCCGGTCTTGCCGGTGATGCCCTGCGTGATGACGCGGGTGTGGCGGTTGATGAGGATCGACATCTTTTTCCTTTACCGCTCTGGGGGGCCTGTTCTTGTTTTGCTGGAACTGCTGTTCGGGGCGCGTGCACAGGACAGCGGGTACTTCCCTCCGCGAATGTCCCCCGCCTTCGGCTCCTCCTTTATTTCGCTGCGGGAAGCACCCACTGCCCTGTGCACGGAGGCGCTCGGGTCGTGCCGGCCGATCAAGCGCAGCGCGTCTGGCGCGCGCCGATGGGGTGCTCCTCGCAGCGAAATAAAGGAGGAGCCCGAAGGGCGGGGGACATTCGCGGAGGGGAGTACCCCGTCGGCGCGAGCCCGCAACGAACGACAAAAAGCCCGTTGAAAAAAGCAGCAGCAATTCATCGCTGCCCCTTGGGAACCCGAGCCACGACAACCGCCTGCCGAGCCGCCTCGCCGATGTCCTCGGCCCCGATGATCTGAAGCTCCGACTGCGCGAGGATGGTCCGCCCCAGGTCCTCGTTCGTGCCCTTCATGCGCACCACCAGCGGCACCGAGAGGGCCGTTTCGCGTGCCGCGGCGACGATGCCGTGGGCGATCACGTCGCAGCGCATGATGCCGCCGAAGATGTTGACCAGCACCGCCTTCAGGCGCGGATTGCGCAGCATCAGCTGGAACGCCGCGGTGACCTTCTCCACGCTCGCGCCGCCGCCCACGTCGAGGAAGTTGGCCGGCGATCCGCCATAGAGCTTGATCGCGTCCATCGTCGCCATCGCGAGGCCCGCGCCATTCACCAGGCAGCCGATGTCGCCGTCCAGCGAGATGTACGACAGGTCGAACTTCGAGGCTTCGATCTCCGTCGGATCCTCCTCGTCGAGGTCGCGCATCGCGGCGATCTCGGGCTGGCGGAACAGCGCGTTCGGATCGAAGCTGAGCTTGGCGTCGAGCGCCATCAGCCGGCCGTCGCGCGTGCGCACCAGCGGGTTGATCTCGGCCAGCGAGGCGTCGCTCGCGTCGAAGGCCTGGTAGAGCTTCTGCATGAACTCGCGTGCCTGCACCACGTCGCGGCCCGCGAGCCCGATCGAGCGTGCGAGCGCATCGGCCTCGACCGCCCTGATCCCCGTCTCGGGGTCGATGAACAGCGTGTGGATCTTCTCGGGCGAACGCGCGGCCACCTCCTCGATGTCCATCCCGCCTTCGCTCGACGCCATCAGCGCCACGCGCCGCGCACCGCGGTCGACCACCATCCCGAGGTAGAACTCCTGGTCGATCTCCACCCCCTCCTCGACCAGCAGTTGCCTCACCACCCGGCCTTCGGGTCCCGTCTGGTGCGTGCGCAGCGTCATGCCGAGCAGCGCCTGCGCATGGCGGCGCACTTCCGCGCCCGACCAGGCCAGCTTCACGCCGCCGCCCTTGCCGCGGCCGCCCGCATGGATCTGCGCCTTCACCACCCACGAACGCCCGCCGAGCCGGGCCGCGGCATCGGCCGCCTCGTCGCTCGTGCGGCAGACGAAACCGCGCGGCGTCGCCACGCCATGGCGGCGCAGCACTTCCTTGCCCTGGTATTCGTGGATGTTCATCGAATCAGCCGTTGTTTGATCTATTCAATTCAATTGCAATTCAGGCGCCGAGTTCGGCACCGCGGCATTCGGCCCAATTAAAATGGCGCCTGGAAAGCGGCGCGGAACCTTCGCCTTCGCGGCGCTTGTAGGCTTCCTTCTTCTGTTCGATCGCATCGGCCAGGAATGCGGCGTCGTAGGCGCGCAGCAGATGCGGATGATTCGCCTCGAGATAATGGCCAATGCGCTTTTCGGGTTCCTGCGCCGTGCCCATCAGGTCGCAATAAGTTTGACGATCCCAGTGCCAGCGCAGCCCCAGTTCGTAGAAGGCGGCGTTGTAGGCATTGCGTTCGGTTTCATCGAGCCAGTATTGAACGGGCGTGAGGTTCTGCATGGTCTGCTCCTTTCGAATGACTGCCGTGCGGTGAATTGAATGACTTGCCGGCATGTTCAAACTGTAGAAGTGCAGAACGATAAATAACAGTCAAACTATTTTATTGAGAGCATTCATTTGGAGTTATGCATGGCTCCAATTCAATTGAATAGAGAAGACGAACGAATCCCTTCGCCGCCGGCAATGCCATCGGCGAATCAATTGCGGATTCGTTCGAATTGGCGCGGAATTACCGCGCCGCGTTCTTCGTCGTCAGATCACGCGTTCGGCGCGCAGCGCCGCCACGTCTTCCAGGCCGTAGCCCAGCTGCATCAGCACTTCCTCGGTGTGCTCGCCCAGGAGCGGCGAGCGCTTCACCTCGGTGGGGCTGTCCGACAGCTTGATCGGATTGCCCACCGTCAGGTACTTGCCGCGCGTGGGATGGTCGACCTCGACGATGGTCCCGGTCTCGCGCAGCGATTCGTCGGCGGCGATCTCCTTCATCGAGAGGATCGGCCCGCACGGAATGTCGTACTGGTTCAGGATGTCCATGGCCTCGAACTTGTCCTTGGTCATGGTCCATTGCTCGATGCGCGCGAAGATCGGCTTCAGGTGCAAGAGGCGCGCGGCCGGCGTGGCGTAGGCCTCGTCGGTGATCCAGCCTTCCTCGCCGATCACCTTGCACACCGCCGGCCACACGGCCGCCTGCGTGATGAAGTAGATGTAGGCGTTGGGGTCGGTCTCCCAGCCCTTGCACTTGAGGATCGAGCCGGGCTGGCCGCCGCCCGAGGCATTGCCCGCGCGCGGCACCGCGTCGCCGAACTTGCCGTCGGGATATTGCGGATATTCGTGCATGGTGCCCGTGCGTTCCAGCCGCTGCTGGTCGCGCATCTTCACGCGGCACAGGTTGAGCACCGCGTCCTGCATCGGCGCCAGCACCTTCTGGCCGCGGCCGGTGCTGTTGCGCTGGAACAGTGCCGCCAGGATGCCGAGCGCGAGGTGCAGTCCGGTACCGCTGTCGCCGATCTGGGCGCCGGTCACCATCGGCGGGCCGTCCTCGAAACCGGTGGTCGACGCCGCGCCGCCGGCGCACTGCGCCACGTTCTCGTAGACCTTGCAGTCGGCGTACTTGCCGGGGCCGAAGCCCTTGACCGAGGCCACAATCATGCGCGGGTTGAGCTTCTGGATGTGTTCCCAGGTGATGCCCATGCGGTCGAGCGCGCCGGGCGCGAAGTTCTCGACCAGCACGTCGCAGGTCTTGATCAGCTCGTCGAGCACCTGGCGACCCTTGGGGTTCTTGGTGTCGAGCGTGATCGAGCGCTTGTTGTGGTTCAGCATCGTGAAGTAGAGGCTGTCCACACCGGGAATGTCGCGCAGCTGGCCGCGCGTGGCATCGCCTTCTCCGGCGCGCTCGACCTTGATGACGTCGGCGCCGAACCAGGCCAGCAGCTGCGTGCAGGTGGGGCCGGACTGCACGTGGGTGAAATCGAGGATGCGGACACCCTCCAGCGCTTGACTCATCGACTGTCTCCTTCTTTGATCGTGGTTTCCGCTTCTAGCAGACGAGCGCGCAGTTTGCGCTCTTCCGCGAATCGGGCTGTCTCGTCGCGGACGATGGCGACGATGCCCGAGACCTGGCGTTCCGGCGAAAACAGCATCGACACCGTGAAGGCGATCGACAAGGTGCGGCCGTCCTTGTGCAGGGCCGGCACGCGCAGCAGATCGGCACCGTATTTGGTGATGCCGGTGTCCATGGTCTTGTGGTAGCCGTCCCAGTGGCGCTGCCGCTGGCGCTCGGGAATGATGAGGTCGAGCGAGCGACCCAGCGCCTCGGCTTCGGTGAAGCCGAAGATGCGTTCGGCCGCGGGGTTCCACAGAACGATGGCCCCGGCCGCATCGCACACCATGATGGCATCGCCAGCCCCTTCGACGAGCTGCCTGAAATCCACTGAAGCTTGCATGCTGGCCTCCCGCCTCGACGCATCCGAAATACCGCGCCCCCCGGCGCTTCGTGGACTGGAAAAGCCCCGGGGGAACGCCTGGCTCAGACTGCCTTCGCTTCGTGCAGCGCGGCGATCTGCTGTTGGCTGTAGCCGAGCTCGGCCAGCACGTCGTCGGTGTGTTCGCCCAAGAGCGGCGAACCGGTGATCTCGGGCTTGAGGTCCGAGAACTTGATCGGGCTGCCCACGGTGAAGTAGGTGCCGCGCTCCTTGTGCGGCACTTCCACGATCGAGCCGCTCTTGCGCAGCGATTCGTCGTTGAGCAGTTCCTTCATCGTCAGCACCGGCGCGCACGGGATGTCGAACTTGCGCAGGATGTCGACCGCCTCGAACTTGGTCTTGTCGGCCAGCCAGCCCTCGATGGTCGCGAAGATGTCGGTGATGTGCGGCTGGCGCGCCTTGGCGGTCATGTAGTCGGGATCGGTCTTCCACTCGGGCTTGCCGATGGCGTCGCAGATCGGGGCCCAGGCATGGCCCTGCACGGTGAAGTAGATGTAGGCGTTCGGGTCGGTCTCCCAGCCCTTGCACTTGAGCACCCAGCCCGGCTGGCCGCCGCCGCCGGCATTGCCGCCGCGCGGCACCACGTCGCTGAAGGTGCCGTGCGGGTACTGCGGGTATTCCTCGAGGTAGCCCAGGCGGTCCAGGCGCTGCTGGTCGCGCATCTTCACGCGGCACAGGTTGAGCACGGCGTCCTGCATCGAGCAGGCCACGCGCTGGCCCTTGCCGGTCTGCTCGCGGCCGATGATGGCCGTGAGGATGCCGATCGCCAGGTGCATGCCGGTGTTGCTGTCGCCCAGCGCCGCGGCGCTCACGGTCGGCGGGCCGTCCCAGAAGCCGGTGGTGGAGGCGGCGCCGCCCGCGCACTGCGCGACGTTCTCGTAGACCTTCAGGTCGTCGTAGTGGTGGCCGTCGCTGAAGCCCTTGACCGAGGCGACGATCATCTTCGGGTTCAGTTCCTGGATGCGTTCCCAGCTGAAGCCCATGCGGTCGAGCGCACCGGGGCCGAAGTTCTCGACCAGTACGTCCGATTCCTTGATCAGCTTCTCGAGCACCACCTTGCCCTCGGGCTGCTTGGTGTCCAGCGTCAGCGAGCGCTTGTTGCTGTTGAGCATGGTGAAGTACAGCGCGTCCACGTCGGGGATGTCGCGCAGCTGCGAGCGCGTGACGTCGCCGGCGCCGGGGCGCTCGACCTTGATCACGTCGGCGCCGAACCAGGCCAGCAGCTGGGTGCAGGCGGGGCCGGCCTGCACGTGCGTGAAGTCGATGATCTTGATGCCGTTGAGAGGTTTGTTGCTCATGTCGAATCTCCTGGAATGAAAGAAATCACTTCTTCTTGGCCGTGGCCGGGTTGAGACTGGTGATGCGGCCGCTCTCGGTGCCCGCGGTCTCGTCGATGACGGCATTGATCAGGGTCGGGCGACCGGTGGCGACGGCCTCGGTCAGGGCCTTCTGCAGCTCGTCGGCGGTGGTCGCATGGACGCCCACGCCGCCGAAGGCTTCCATCAGCTTGTCGTAGCGCGCGTTCTTCACGAACACCGTGGGCGCCACGTCGGGCGTGCCGCTGGGGTTCACGTCGGTGCCGCGGTAGACGCCGTTGTTGTTGAACACGATCACGCAGATCGGCAGGTTGTAGCGGCAGATGGTCTCGACCTCCATGCCGCTGAAGCCGAAGGCGCTGTCGCCCTCGATCGCGATCACCGGCTTGCCCGTGACCACGGCCGCAGCCACGGCGAACCCCATGCCGATGCCCATGATCCCCCAGGTGCCCACGTCGAGGCGCTTGCGCGGCTCGTACATGTCGACGATGCTGCGCGCGAAGTCCAGCGTGTTGGCGCCTTCGTTGACGACGATCGCATCGGGCCGGGCCTTGACCTGGTCGCGGATCACGCTGAGCGCGCTCTGGAAGTTCATCGGCGAGGGACGCGCGGCGAGCGTGGCGGCCATCTTCGACAGGTTCTTGTCCTTGCGCTCGGCGATGGCGCCGGTCCACTCGGTCGGCGGCTTGGCCCACCTGGCGTCGATGCCCGCGAGCAGCGCGGCCACGCAGGAGCCGATATCGCCGATCACCGGCGCGGCGATCGCCACGTTGCTGTCGATCTCGGTCGGCGCGATGTCGATCTGGATGAACTGCTTGGCGCCCTTGTCCTGACCCCAGGTCTTGCCCTTGCCGTGCGAGAGCAGCCAGTTCAGGCGCGCGCCCACCAGCAGCACCACGTCGGCTTCCTGCAGCACGTAGGAACGCGCGGCGGCGGCCGACTGTGCATGCGTGTCGGGCAAGAGGCCCTTGGCCATCGACATCGGCAGGTAGGGGATGCCGGTCTTCTCGACCAGCGCGCGGATGTCGGCATCGGCCTGGGCGTAGGCGGCGCCCTTGCCCAGCAGGATCAGCGGCCGCTTCGCGCCCTTGAGCAGGTCGAGCGCGCGCTGCACGGCATCGGCGGCCGGGATCTGGCGCGGCGCGGGGTCGATGACCTTGATCAGCGAGTTCCTGCCCTTGATGGCGTCCATCGTCTGCGCGAACAGCTTGGCCGGCAGGTCGAGGTACACGCCGCCGGGGCGGCCCGAGACGGCCGAGCGGATGGCGCGCGCGATGCCCACGCCGATGTCCTCGGCGTGCAGCACGCGGAACGCGGCCTTGCACAGCGGCTTGGCGATCGCCAGCTGGTCCATCTCCTCGTAGTCGCCCTGCTGCAGGTCGACGATCTCGCGCTCGCTGGAGCCGCTGATCAGGATCATCGGGAAGCAGTTGGTGGTGGCGTTGGCCAGCGCGGTCAGGCCGTTGAGGAAGCCGGGCGCCGACACCGTGAGGCAGATGCCGGGCTTCTGCGTGAGGAAGCCGGCGGCAGCGGCGGCATTGCCGGCGTGCTGCTCGTGGCGGAACGAGATCACGCGCATGCCCTCGGCCTGCGCCATGCGGGTCAGGTCGGTGATCGGGATGCCCGGCAGCGCGAAGATGGTGTCGATGTCGTTCAGCTTCAGCGCGTCGATCACCAGGTGGAAACCATCGGTGGTTTCCGCTTCCGGCGCTTCCTGCGTCATCTGCTGGAGGGCGCGCGCGACGAGTTGCTGGTCGTCGGCGGCGCCGTTGGCTGGCCGGCTCTTGGGCTTGATCGCCTCGTCGAGCGTCGTGGCCGCCTCTTTGGCTGTGCTAACTGAAGACATGTCTCTCCTTCTGCTGGGGTGAATGGCCGAGGCCCGAGCCGCGACTATGATTCGGGCCATCCTTTCGGCCGTTGACCTCGGTCAACTTTCCCGAAAACGGCGCCGACCCCCGATGAAGCGGCGCCGCAGGCGACGAAATCGAGCAAGACGGTGACCATGACGTTGTTGGAAAACCACCCGGAGAAGAACATCATTCGCGCCCAGCTCCGGCAGAACATCCTGCTCAAGGACCTGAACGAGGGCGAGCGCGCCGAGCTCGAGGATCACCTGGTGATCGTCGACGGCAACAAGGGCGATTTCCTGCTGCACCAGGGGGTGCGGGAGATGGAGCAGTACTTCATCCTCGACGGCATCCTCAAGCGGGTGGTGAGCAACCCGGAGGGCAAGGAGATGATCCTGCGCTTCGCCGACGAGAACGACATGGAGACCAGCTACGCGGCCATGCGCCTGGGCACGCCCACGCCCTACGGCATCGTCTGCGTCACCAAGGCCCGCGTGGCGAGCCTGCCGCTGAAGGAATGGACCACCTTCCTGGCGCACCATCCCCAGACCAAGGAACTGTTCGAGTTCCTCGTGATGCGCGGCATGAGCGAGATCATGGCGCACACCATCACGCTGCACCTGCTGGACGCGCCGGGCCGGGTGCACCGTTTCCTGCGCAAGCACCCCGAGCTCGTGGACCGCATCCCGAGCAAGGAGCTCGCGTCCTACCTCAATCTCTCCGCGGAAACCCTGAGCCGGCTGCGCAAGCGCGGGAAGATCTGAGGCCGCTCAGGTCTGCTTCGCCGACGCGAAGCGCCGGGTCGTCGCCATCAGCCGCAGCTGGTTGTCCACCGCGCCCACGCCCTCCACCGCGGCCGTGACGGCCTCGGTCTGCGCGCGCTCGTCCGCGTCGAGCACGATGCCGCGCAGGCTCACGCGGCCATGGTCGGCCTCCACCGTGACGCGGATGTCGGCCGTGGCCGCTGCGTCCTTGAGCGCCGCCTTCACGCGTGCCGCCAGCGCCATGTTGGCCAGCAGCGCGCGCGAACGCGCGGTCTCGGCGAACTCGGGCCGCGCCGCCAGCGCGCGGATCTGCGCCACGCAGCTGTCGACCGTGAGGCGGTCGGTGTTCAACACCAGGTCGTAGAGCACCGGGTCGCCCCAGCTCACGCCGAACTGCGCATGCATGCGCGCGGCATGCGCCTCGTCGCTGCGCCGGATCTCGGCCTCGGCGAACTCGGCGTCATCGGTCTCCAGGTGCGTCATCAGCCAGTCGATGCGCTTCTTGAGCGAGCGCGTGATGCGCACGCACACCACGTGCGGCACCGGCCGCAGCAGGCAGGTGGCGCCCCAGCCGCGCAGCACCACGTTGCCGCGGTCGGCCAGCGCGAACAGTTCCTCGGCCGTGTAGAGCGCGAGGCTGCGCCGGTCGGCGGTGAGCCGCTCGACGAAACCGGCCTTGCCGCCGCGCAGGCGGCCGATCAGGCTGGTCGAGACCTGCATGCGGTCGGCGACGCGCTCGATGACCTCGTGGCGCATCAGTTCGAGCCCCATCTCCTCGGCGAGCTGAACCGACACGTCCTTGGCGAGCGAGCCCATTTCCTGGGTCAGTGCGATGACGGGCATGGCGTGGCCTCCGTGCTCAATCGACCGGCCGCTCGACGGCGAACTCGTCGGGCTTCTTCGGCTTGAAGAGCGCCAGCAGCTTGGCGATCAGCGGCCAGAACAGCAGCGTGAGCGCCAGGGTGGTGATGCCGCCGACCAGCGGGTTCGAGAACATGATCATCACGTCGCCCTGCGACACCAGCATGGCCTGGCGGAACGAGTCCTCGGCCTTGTCGCCGAGCACCAGCGCCAGCACCAGCGGCGCGAGCGGGAAGTCGAGCTTCTTGAACAGGTAGCCGATGACGCCGAAACCCAGCATGAACCAGATGTCGAGCATCGCGTTGTGCACCGTGTAGGCACCGATCGCGCAGATCACGATGATCACCGGCGCGATGATCGAGAACGGGATGCGCAGGATCGAGGCGAACAGCGGCACCGTGCTCAGCACCACGATCAGGCCGACGATGTTGCCCAGGTACATGCTGGCGATCAGGCCCCAGACGAAGTCCTTCTGTTCCACGAACAGCAGCGGCCCGGGCTGCAGGCCCCAGATCAGCAGGCCGCCCAGCAGCACCGCCGCGGTCGGCGAGCCCGGGATGCCGAGCGCCAGCATCGGCAGCAGCGCGCTGGTGCCAGCCGCGTGCGCCGCGGTCTCGGGCGCGACCACGCCCTCGGCCTCGCCGGTGCCGAACTTCGAGCCGCGCTTGGACATCTTCTTGGCCAGGCCGTAGGCCATGAACGAGGCCGGCGTGGCGCCGCCCGGCGTGATGCCCATCCAGATGCCGATCAGCGAGCTGCGCAGCGAGGTCATCCAGTACTGCGGCAGCTGCTTCCAGGTCTGCAGCACCACCTTCGGATCGATCTTCGCGCTCTTGCCCGAGAACTTCAGGCCTTCTTCCATCGACAGCAGGATCTCGCCGATGCCGAACAGGCCGATCACCGCGATCAGGAAGTCGAAGCCGCGCATCAGCTCGGGCTGGCCGAAGGTCAGGCGCAGCTGGCCCGTGACCGTGTCCATGCCCACGCTGGCGAGCGCGAAGCCCAGCGCCATCGAGGCCAGGATCTTGAACGGCGAGCCCTTGCCCATGCCCACGAAGCTGCAGAAGGTCAGCAGGTAGACCGCGAAGAACTCGGGCGAGCCGAACTTCAGCGCGAACTTCGCGACCAGCGGCGCGAGGAAGGTGATCATCACCACCGCGAGGAAGGCGCCCACGAACGACGAGGTGAAGGCCGTGGTGAGCGCGGCGCCCGCGCGGCCCTGCTGCGCCATCGGGTAGCCGTCGAAGGTGGTGGCCACCGACCACGGCTCGCCCGGGATGTTGAACAGCACCGAGGTGATGGCGCCGCCGAACAGCGCCCCCCAGTAGATGCACGACAGCATGATGATCGCCGAGGTCGGCGACATCGTGAACGTGAGCGGCAGCAGGATCGCGACGCCGTTGGCGCCGCCCAGTCCGGGCAGCACGCCGATCAGCACGCCCAGGATGATCCCGACGAACATCAAGCCGATGTTGGTCGGTGTCAGGATCACCGAGAAGCCCTGCATCAGGGCACCGATTTCTTCCATTTCGCTTGTGCTCCGTGAGGTGTCAGTAGCCGAGGAACGAGAGCGGATCCAGGGCGCCCTTGAACAGCGGCACCTTGAACCAGACCTCGAACATGAAGAAGAACAGCGTGTTCACGGCCAGCGCCGCGATCGCGGCCTTGACCCAGGAGTACTTGCCCAGGATCACCATGAACAGCGCGATGTAGACCGCCGAGGCCACATACAGGCCGAGCAGCGCGATGCCCAGCACGTAGACCAGGGCCGGCAGCAGCACCGAGAGCACGCGCTTGAGCTGCTCGCGGTCGACGAAGACCTCGGTGTTGCGGTTCTTGCCCAGCAGCGACTGGTAGAGGATGCCGATGCCCGAGATCGTGATGATCAGGCCGATGAAGAACGGGAAATAGCCTGCGCCCGGACCGTCGCTGGTCCAGCCCGCGCCGAGCCGGCGGCTTTCGAAGACCACCACCAGGCCGGCCACCAGCAGCAGCAATGCCACCACCGCCTCGACCTTGTTCGTGGCCACGCCCGTGCGCGCGGCCGGGTCGGATACGTTGTCGTCGTGCTCCATGGAGCCCCCATCGTGTTGTTGTCTGGACACAGAGAGAAAGAACCGGGCGCGACGGCACGCGCCCGCGCGGGCGCATGCACACGTCGAACGAGGCATCGCGGCGGCGCGCCCGGCCGCCGCTGCCCGCTGGCCTACTTGCTGGCGGCCAGGAAGCCGGCCTCGGTCATCAGCGTCTTGTGCGTGATCTCCGCGCTGGCGAGCCACTTCTCGAAATCGGGGCCGGTCATGAAGGTCGGGTTGAAGGCGCCCTTCTCCATGTATTCCTTCCACTCGGGCGTGGCGGCCACCTTGGTCAGCAGGTCCTTGTAGAAGGCCAGCTGCTCGGGCTTGACGCCCGGCGCCATGAAGATGCCGCGCAGCATCGTGTACTTGGCCGGCACGCCCGCTTCCTTGCAGGTGGGCACGTCGTTCCACGACTGCGTGTCGGTGACCTTGGCCTTGAAGGGCATGCGCTCGTCGTCGAACACGCACAGCGGGCGCAGCTTGCCCGCGCGCCATTGGGCCACCGCCTCGATCGGGTTGTTCACGGTGGAGTTCACGTGGCCGCCCACCAGCTGCACCGCGACTTCGCCGCCGCCCTTGAAGGGCACGTAGATGAACTTGGTGCCCGTGGCCTTCTCGAGCGCGACCGTGATGATCTGGTCTTCCTGCTTCGAGCCGGTGCCGGCCATCTTGAACTTGTTCGGGCCCGCCGCCTTCACCGCGGCGATGTACTCGCCGGCCGTCTTGTAGGGCTGCTCGGCGTTGGTCCACAGCACGAACTGGTCGAGCGCCAGCATCGCCACCGGCGTCATGTCCTTCCAGTTGAAGGGCACGCCCGTGGCCATCGGCGTGGTGAAGAGGTTCGACAGCGAGATGATGATCTTGTGCGGATCGCCCTTGGCCTCCTTCACCGAGAGAAAGCCTTCGGCGCCCGCGCCGCCCGACTTGTTGACGACGATCAGCGGCTCCTTCATCAGCTTGTACTTGATGACGATGCCCTGCAGCAGCCGGCCCATCTGGTCGGCGCCGCCGCCGGTGCCGGCGGGGATCACGAACTCGACGGGCTTGGCCGGTTCCCAGGCCTGTGCGGGGGTGGCGATGGCCATGACCGCGGCGGCGGCGACGGTGGCCAGGACTCGTGCGCGACACGCGCCGAAGCGCGCAATGAAATGCTTCATCTGTTGTCTCCTGCTGTAGAGGTGCGCTCTCTTTTGTAGTGAGTCTGAGCCGGATCCGAACAGCGCCGATGGTGCGCGTGCGCGAAACGCGCCGGCTTGATCGCGGTCAATTTTTTGAAGATTCCGTATCGGGGTAAGCCCACCCCGCGAGCGGTCGCGGCACCGGCACGAGGCGCGCCGCGAGGGCCGGGCCCGACCTCCTCGGGAGGCCTCGGGTTAACCCTATAAAATCGACACCCCCGTCCACCGTGCCTCTCTTCCCAGGAGCTTCCCGCCATGCCCAGCCTCGACCGATCGTCCGTCCCCGCGAAGCTGCTGCGTCGCGCCACGGTCGTGCTCAGGAGGCTGGCCTACGAGGCCGACATGCTGCTGGGCACCCTGCTGAGCCCCAACAAGGTGATCGCCGAGGTCGAGCAGATGCGCGCCCTGCAACGCCGCGCCGACCGCATCGAGGCCACCGACCCGGCCCGCGCCGCCGCCCTGCGCTGGCACGCCTCGCGCGTGGGCCTGCGCTGAACCAAGTCCCGCCGTCACGGGAAGGAGCGGCCGAACTGGTAAAGTCCAGCCGCCCAGCGTCTTCGTAGTTCAATGGATAGAACGGGGTCCTCCTAAGACTCAGATACAGGTTCGATTCCTGTCGAAGGCACCACCAAGCCGTTGATCTTCAACGGCTTTTTTTCGACCGGGACAAACGTGGGACAAAACAGCCCGCCCCGCGCGCTGCCGGCCCCTATCGGGCGTCCCAGCCCCGCATGCGCTCCCACGCCCCCCGCATGCCGTCAACCAGCGCATCCATCTGCTCCCCCACCGTGGTCTCCCGCTCGATGCCGAACACGCTCTGGCCGGCCGCCTCGTAGATCAGCCGCGCGTCGTCGAACTCGTGCATCGAGGCGAACACGTCGCCCGTGAGCGCCTGCTGCTGCGGCATGCCCAGCGGCGCGGGTGCGCCGGGCTCGTTCCAGGCATCGATCCAGTCGCTGCGCACCACGCGGCAGGGCTTGCCGCTGTGGGCCCGCGTGATCAGGGTGTCCTCGCTGCCGCTGGCGATGAGCCGCCGCAGCAGCGCGGGCGGCGTGTGGTTCTCCTGCGCGCCCATCCACAAGGTGCCGAGCCACGCGCCCTGCGCGCCCATGCCCAGCACGCCCAGCACCTGCGCGCCGGTGGCGATGCCGCCCGCCGCCAGCACCGGCACCTCGCCGGCTTCGGCGATGACCTGCGGCAGCAGCGAGAGCGTGCCGACCGTGCCCGTGTGGCCGCCCGCGTCGTAGCCCTGCGCCACCAGCACCTCCACGCCCATGTCGAGCGCCTTGCGCGCATGCCGCACCGAGCCGACCAGCGAGAAGGTGAGCTTGCCGCGCGCCTTCGCGCGTTCGATGAGGTCGGCGCGCAGGCCGATGGCCGTGGCCACGCCGCGCGCGTCGGAGTCGAGCACGGCCTCGATCTGCGCGTCGAACAGCGCCCGGGTGCGCACCTGGCTCGTGAAGAAGCTGGGCCGCCGTGGCGGCTTCACCTGGAAGCGGTCGCGCAGACCGTCGACGAAAGCCAGGTGCCGCTCGGGCAATTGCGCGCGCACGCTCTCGATGCTCGCGGCCTCGTCGGGCACCTGCGAGGGCAGCATCAGGTCGATGCCCCAGGGCAGGCCCGCCATGCGCTCGCTCGCCTCGGCCAGGATGTGCGGGATCTCGTGCGGCAGCTCGCGCGCGAGTCCCAGCACCGGGAAGCCGCCTGCCCGCGCGATGGCCGCGCACACGTCCACCGAGTGCGAGAAGCCGAAGATCGGATGGCGGATGCCCAGCCGCTCGCACAGCGGCGGCCGCACGGGCGATGGGCTCGCGGCGCTCATTGCGCCTCGATGCCCGCCGTCTTGATGACCTTGCTCCACTTGTCGTATTCGCTCGCGATGAAGGCATCGAACTGCTTCGGGCCCTGCGGTGCCACCTCGAGGCCGAGCAGGTCGAGCTTGGGCTTCATCGCGGGATCGGCCAGGATCTCGGCCACGTCGGCGGACAGCCTGGCGACGATGGCATCGGGTGTCTTCACCGGCGCGACGAAGCCGAACCACGTGCCCACGTCGTAGCCCTTCAGCCCCGTGGACTCCGCCACCGTGGGCGTGTCGGGCAAGGCGCCGGAACGCTTGCTCGTGGTCACGGCCAGCGGCCGCAGCTTGCCCGACTTGATGTGCGGCACGGCCAGCGCCACGGTGAGCGGCATCATCGTCACGCGACCCGCGAGCAGATCGCCGAGCGCATCGGGCTGGCCGCGATAGGGCACGTGCGTGAGCTTGAGCTCCGCGCTCTGCGCCAGCAGTTCGCCCGACAGGTGATTGGACGTGCCCACGCCGGCCGTCGCATAGGTCAGCGGCGGATTGGCCTTCTTCGCCATCGCGACCAGTTCCGCCATGGTCTTCGCGGGCACCTCGGCCGGCACCACGAACACGTTGGGGATCACGCCGAAGCCCTCGATGGCGCGGAAGTCGCGCACGGGATTCCACGCCACGCCCTTGATCAGGCTCGGCGTGACCGCATGGCCGGGGCTCACGCACAGCAGCGTGTAGCCGTCGGGCGCGGCCTTGGCCACGTAGTCGGTGCCGATCGAGCCGCCGGCACCGGTCCGGTTCTCGACGATGACGGGCTGGCCGTACTTGGACGACAGCCGTTCGCCCACCAGCCGCGCGATCGAATCGACCACGCCCCCGGCGGTGAACGGCACGATGATGCGGATCGGCTTGCTCGGGTAGTCGCCCTGCGCGAACGCGGGTGCGGTCATTGCCAGCGACTGGACGGCGAGGAGCGCGGCCAGCAAGGTGCCTTTGAGGGTCATGGGTTGTCTCCGTTGATGATGGCTGGCGCGCGCCGCCGGCTCACACCTTGTCAGGTCTGGTGCCCGGCTCGTGCCATGGTGCGGCGCGCGATGTTGGTGAGGTGGATCTGGCTCGTGCCTTCGTAGAGGCGGAACAGCCGCACGTCGCGGTAGAAGCGCTCGGCCACGTTGTCGTTGATGTAGCCGCCGCCGCCGAAGACCTGCACCGCGCGGTCGGCCACGCGGCCGCACATCTCGGAGGCGAACAGCTTGCACATCGAGGCCTCCATGGTCACGTCGGCGCCGTCGTCGCGCTTGCGCGCCGTCTCCAGCAGCAGCGCGCGCGCGGCATGCACTTCGGTGTTGCTCTCGGCGATCATCTGCTGCACCAGCTGGAACTCGCCGATGGGCTGGCCGAACTGCCGGCGCGAGGCAGCGCGCGCCACCATCTCGTCGACCAGCCGGATGGCCGGCCCGATGCACAGCCCCGCGAGGTTGATGCGCTGCTTGTTCAGCGCCTTCATCGCCGTCTTGAAGCCCAGGCCCGGCACGCCGCCGACGATGGCCGACTCGTGCACGCGGCAGCCCTCGAGGATCACCTCGCCGACCGGCGAGCCGTGCTGTCCCATCTTGCGATAGCCCGCGGGCGCCGAGAGGCCGGGCGTGTCGCGCTCGACCAGGAAGGCCGAGATGCCGGCCGCGCCCCTGGCCTGCGGATCGGTGCGCGCGAACACGGTGAACAGGCCGGCGATGGGCGCATTGGTGATGAAGCACTTGCGGCCCGTGATGCGGTAGTGCTCGCCGTCGCGCACGGCCACGGTCCGCTGCGCGGTGGCGTCGGAGCCGGCCTCGGGCTCGGTGAGCGCGAAGCAGCCCGTGAGGCGGCCGCTGGCCAGCTCGGGCAGCCAGCGCTGCTTCTGCTCGGGCGTGCCGTCGACCACCAGCGACTCGGACGCGATGCCCGTGTTGCCGCCGAAGCGCGCGCGGAAGGTGGTGGCGGCCTGCGAGACCTCCATGTTCACCAGCGACAGCTCCTCGCTCGTGAGACCCGCGCCGCCGTACTGCTCGGGAATGCTGTGGCCGAACAGGCCCAGCGCGCGCATGCGCTCGACCACGGGCTCGGGGATGAGGTCGTCGCGATCGACCTGGGCCTCGATGGGCATGCATTCGTTGCGGATGAAGTCGCGGACTTCGGCGAGCAGGGCATTGAACTTGTCGGGGCTGCGGATCATGGGTTCGAGGTTCCGGTTTCTGGTTCAGCGCAGGCCCTGCGCGGTTTCGAGCTGGCGCACGGCGTCGAGCAGCAGCGGCGCGACCTTGCGCTCCATGCGCTCGCCGGGCGAGCGGTAGGTGGCGAGCGTGCAGTTCATCGCCAGCGGCGTTTCGCGCGGCGGCACGCGCACGGGCACGGCGACGGCATGGATGTCCTTCTTCCAGTCGCCGCGCGAGTGGCAGAAGCCGCGCGCGGCAAAGAGCTTCTGGTCGGCTTCCCACGCGGGGCGCAATTGCTGGAACAGGGCCGAGTCCTGCAGCCGCAGCCGGTTGAGGATGGCCGAGCGTTCCGGCGCGGTGCAGGCCAGCATCAGCGCACGGCCGATCGCGGCGGCCAGCAGCGGGCGCGTGCTGCCGATGTCGGGCATGTGGGTGTTGGTGTTGTCGGTGCGGATGGTGTCGACGTAGACCACGTCCGAACGGTCGCGCATGCCCAGGTTCACCGAGCAGCCCGTCTCGCGCGCCAGCCTTTCCATGATGGGACGCGCGACCTGGCGCACCTGCATGCTGGCCAGCAGCGGGTAGCCCAGCGACAGCACGCCGGGCCCGAGTTTGTATTTCTGCGTGGCGCCGTCGCGGCTCAGGTAGCCCAGCAGGGTGAGCGTGTAGGTGATGCGCGAGACCGTGGGCTTGGGCAGGCCGCTGCGGTCCGAGATCTCGCGGTTGCCGAGCACCGGGTCGGCGCTGGTGAACACGCGCAGCACTTCCATGCCGCGCGCCAGATTCATCGAGAACTGGCGGTCGGCGGTGAGGTCGTGCGGATCGACGAGACCCGGGAGCGCGATGCTTGTCATGCGTGAAGTGGTGCGCGTTGGTGTGGGCATGATTGGTCGTTCGAAATGGGGCGTCAATGAAACGCGGAGGGTGTTTCGCTGTGCGAAACAGCGATTGTTGGCCCGCGTGGCGTCTGGCAAAACCGGCGCGAACCCGGAGCCCTTCGCCCCGGCCTTGGAGCCACGTTTGCATTCCCCCGACGACACCCAACGACGACCCGCGCGCGGCGCCCTTTCCGGCGTGCGCATCCTCGACATGGCCACCGTGCTGGCCGCGCCGCTGGGCGCCACGCTGTGCGCCGACCAGGGCGCTGAAGTGGTGAAGCTCGAGCTGCCCGGCGGCGGCGACGCGCTGCGCGGCCTGCAGCCCGTGAAGGACGGCAAGGCGCTGTGGTGGAAGATCGCCAACCGCGGCAAGCGCGGCATCACGCTCGACGTGCGCCAGCCCGCCGGCCGCGCGCTGCTGCTCCGGCTTGTGACGCAGTTCGACGTGCTGGTGGAGAACTTCCGCACCGGCACGCTCGACCGCTGGGGGCTGGACCTGGCCACGCTGCATCGCGCCAACCCGCGGCTCGTGGTGGTGCGGCTCACGGGCTTCGGCCAGACCGGCCCCTACAAGTCGCGGCCGGGCTTCGCGCGCATCTTCGAGGCCATGAGCGGCTTCACCAACCTCACGGGCGAAGCCGGCGGCTCGCCGCTGCACAGCAATTTCCCGGTGGGCGACGCGGTGGCGGGGCTGTTCTGCGCGTTCTCGATCGCCTCGGAAATGGCGCGCCTGCGCGGCGACCCGCAGGCGCTCGGCTGCGAAGTGGACCTGGCCGCCACCGAGGCGCTGTTCCGCCTGCTCGACCCGCTGCCCGTGGAGCACGAGCAGCTCGGCACGGTCCGCATGCCCGCGGGCAACTGCGCGAGCTACACCGCGCCCTCGAACATGTACCGCAGCCGCGACGGCATCTACTTCTCGGTGGTCGCGTCGTCGGACCCGATCTTCCAGCGTCTGTGCGCGGCCGTCGACAAACCCGAGTGGGCGAACGACCCGCGCTTTGCCAGCAACCCCGCGCGCGTGCTGAACCTCGTGGCGCTCGACGAAGGGCTCGGCGCGTGGTTCGCCGCGCACGACTACGACGCCATCGAACGCCGGCTCGAGGACGCCGGCATTCCCTTCAGCAAGATCTTCACCATCGCCGACATCGAGCAGGACCCGCACTACCGCGCGCGCGAGGCGATCATCCGGCTGCCCGACCCCGACTACGGCAGCCTGCCCGCACCCTGCGTGGTGCCGCGCGTGCCGGGCCGCGAACTGCCGATCCCGCGCACCGGGCCCGACACCGGCGAGCACAACGCCGAGGTCTATGGCGAGTTCGGCCTGGACGCCGCAACGCTCGATGCGCTGCGCGCGGAGAAGGTGATCTGAGCCTTCAGTAGTCGGTGAGCGGCCCGTCGCGCAGGCAGGGGTTGCGCTCGGCCAGCGGCGCGCGGCGCATCACATCGCGGCCGATGACGGTCTTGTGCACCTCGCTCGCGCCCTCCCCGATCTGGTTGAGCTTGGCGTCGCGGAAGAAGCGCTCGAGCGGAAAGTCGCGCAGGTAGCCGCGCCCGCCCGTGAGCTGCAGCGCATCGGTCACGACCTTCATGCACAGGTCGGTGGCCTGCAGCTTGGCCATGGACGCGAAGATCGACACGTCGCTCGCGCCCGCGTCGTACTTGTCGGCCGTGAGCGCGAGCAGCGCGCGGCTGGCCTCGATCTGCGTGACCATGTCGGCCAGCATCCACTGCACGCCCTGGTGCTCGCCCTCGCGCCTGCCGAACACGGTGCGTTCGCTCGCATAGCGGCTCGCGATCTCGACCGCGCCGATGGCACGGCCCAGCGCCATCGCGGCATGCCCGATGCGCGCGCGCAGCAGCGCGTCCTGCGCGAGCGAGAAGCCATCGCCCTCCGCGCCGAGGCGGTGCGAGGCGGGCACCTCGACCGCGTCGAACTCGAGCGAGGAGATCGGCACGCCGAACCAGCCCAGCTTGCCGGCCTCCGTGCCGATGCGGAAGCCCTCGGCGTCGCGCGGCATCAGCACCGCGATGAACACCGAGGGATCGTCCTCGGCGCGGCCCACCACCGCGAACCAGTCGGCCGTGCTCGCGCGCGTGATGAACTTCTTGCGGCCCGTGACGAGGTAGCGCCCGCCCTCGCGTCGGATCGTGGTCGCGAGGCCGCGCACGTCGGAGCCCGCGCCGGGCTCGGTCAGCGCGAAGGCCGCCTGCAGCTCGCCGGTGCACAGCCGCGGCACGATCTCGCGGCGCAGCGCCTCGCTCGCGCCCGCGACGATGGCGCGGCTCGACAGGTCGGTGCCCGTGATCATCGAGGCCGAGGTGCTGCACACGCGGCCCAGCTCCTCGATGAGGCGGATGCGCAGGGCCTGGCGCGCATCGGTGCCGCCGTACTCGCGCGGGAACGCGGTGGCGATCACGCCTTCGCGCGCGAGCGTGCGGAAGGTGTCCCAGGCGAACAGGTCCTCGCGCGAGACGGCGTCGGCCCGCGGCCCGAGCGTGTCGCGGCACAGGTCGCGCACGCGTCGGACGGTGGCCTGCTCGTCGGGTTGCAGGCGTTCGAGAAAGTGATCGCCGAACAGTCGGGCGGCATGTGTGCCTGTCGTCATCGGGTAGGTCTCCAGTCGGGGGGCCTGCATGGTGGCGCCGCGCGGCGCGCGCGGTCGAGTCGTGTTTCGACAGGCGAAACACCGGCTTGCGGATGCGGTCCGCGGCTGGTCAGATGGCCCCATGCCCATACCCCAGACATTCGAAGCCCTTCGCACGCACCAGACCGCCGAGGGCCAGGTCCGGAGCCGGCTGGAGACCCTGCGGCTCGACGATCTGTCCGCGGGCGAGATCGTGGTGCGCAACCTGTATGCGGGCGTGAACTACAAGGACTGCCTCTCGCTGCACGGCCGCGCGAAGATCATCGCGTCGTACCCGCGCGTGGCGGGCATCGAGCTGGTCGGCGAGGTGCTCGCGTCATCGGTGGCGGCCTTCGAGCCCGGCCAGGCCGTGCTCGTGCACGGCTTCCAGACCGGCATCGCGTTCGATGGCGGCTTCTCCGCCTGCGTGCGCGTGCCCGCCGCGCACGTGCAGGCCGTGCCGCAGGGACTCACGCCGCACGAGGCCGCCGTCATCGGCGTGCCCGGCTTCACGGCCGCGATGGCGCTCGAGCGCTTCATCGAACTCGGCATCGCCCCCGACGCGGGCAGCGTGGCGATGAGCGGCGCGGGCGGCGCGGTCGGCCTGCTGGGCACGGCCCTCTTCGCGCGCGCCGGCTATCGCGTGGCGGCCATCACGCGCCGCATGGCGCAGGAAGAGCGGCTGCGCGCCATCGGCGCGCACGAGGTGATCGACGCCGCCGTGCTCGATGCGCCGCAGCGCCCGCTGGAGAAGCCGCGCTTCGCGGCCGCCATCGACAACGTCGGCGGGCCGATGCTGTCGTGGCTGCTGCGCTCGCTGGCCGACGGCGGCGCCGTGGCATCGGTGGGCAACGCGGCCGGCAACAGCTACGAGGGCAGCGTGCTGCCCTTCATCATGCGGCGCGCGCAATTGTTCGGCATCGTGGCGAATGCGCCCGTGGAGCAGCGGCGGCGCCTGTGGGCGAAGCTCGCGGCCGAATGGAAACCCGACATGGCGGCCGTGCTGCCGCATGTGCGGCACATCCCGCTGGGCGCGTTGATGGAGCACAGCGCACGGCAGCTCGATGGCGCGAGCTCGGGCCGCGTGCTCGTCGATTTCTCGCGCTGAAGGACCTCGGCCATGGGACCGCTGCACGGCCTTCGCGTGCTGGAATTCGACGCCATCGGCCCCGTGCCCTGGGCCGCGATGATGCTCGCGGACATGGGCGCCGACGTGCTGCGCATCGCACGGCCCGCGCCGGCCGGCATGGGCATCGCGCGCGACGCGCGGCACGAGACGGTGTTGCGCGGCCGGCGCGGCGTGACGGCCGACCTCAAGGCCCCGGCCGCGCGCGATGCCGTGCTCGCGCTGGCGCGCAACGCGCACGTGCTGCTCGAAGGCCACCGCCCCGGCGTGATGGAACGGTTGGGCCTCGGGCCCGAGGCCTGCCTGGCGGCATCGCCCGCGCTGGTTTACGGGCGCATGACGGGCTGGGGCCAGCACGGGCCGCTCGCGCGGGCCGTGGGCCACGACATCAACTACATCGGCCTCACGGGCGCGCTGCATGCCACCGGCACGGCCGACAGGCCGGTGCCGCCGCTCAACCTCGTCGGCGACTTCGGCGGCGGTGCGATGCTGCTGGCGCTCGGCGTGATGGCGGCCGTGCTGGAGGCGCGCACCAGCGGCCAGGGGCAGGTCGTCGACGCGGCGATGGTCGACGGGTCGCTGCTGCTGATGGCGCCGATCCTGGGTCGCGTGGCCACGGGCGAATGGCTGGACCGCCGCGAGGCCAACCTGCTCGACGGCGGCGCCCCCTTCTACGGCGTGTACGAGACCAGCGACGGCCGGCACCTGGCGGTCGGTGCCATCGAACCCGCGTTCTATGCCGCGCTGCTCGCGGGACTGGGCCTGGCGCCCGATGCGCTGCCGCCGCAGCACGACCGCGCGGCCTGGCCCGAGACGCGGCGCAGGTTCGCCGACCTCTTCGCCACGCGCACGCGCGATGCGTGGTGCGCGGTCTTCGACGGCACCGAGGCTTGCGTGACGCCCGTTCTGTCGCTCGGCGAAGTGCCGGGCCATGCGCACCACGTGGCGCGCGAGAGCTTCGTGCACATCGATGGCGCGCGCCAGCCCGCGCCGGCGCCGCGCTTCTCGCGCACCGCGAGCGTCGCCGGCCGTGCGCCGGCCGAGGCGCGCGGCGGTGGCGACGAGGCCTTGCGCGACTGGGGGTTCGATCCCGCGGATCCGCGCCTGTCGGCGCTCGACCGGCGCTGAGCGCGGGCGGCGCCGCTCGGGTCGGAACGAGGCCGGCGCGGTTGTCCACGAACCTGCGCGCGCATGCATCGGGCATGAGGCCTCTCCATCCCATGCGACGCTTGTGCCCGCGAAGCGACAGGACCCGACACTAGAATCGCGCCGACCCCACGAAACGACAAGGTCTCGCGAAGGCACCCGGCCGGCATGCGAAGCGCGCCGGGGCCCGAGCCATCCAATGACGACGCCCGCGCAGGGAAAGATCGCCTTCGCCAACCAGTTGCGCGGCCTGGCCGTCCTGCTGGTGATCGCCAGCCACTATGCGCTGGCCTACTGGACCGAGCGCGACCTGGTCGCGCAGTACATCTTCGCGCCACCAGCCACGGGCCCCATGCCCGCATCGCAGCGATGGCTCTCGATTCCCACGCTGAGCCTCGGGCCGCTGGGCGTGGCCCTGTTCTTCCTCGTCAGCGGCTTCGTGATCCCGTTCTCGCTGCACAAGCTCGGCCGCGCGCGCTTCGTGATCGCGCGGCTGCTGCGCATCTTCCCGACCTACTGGGCGGCCAGTGCCGTCTCGCTGCTCGCGGTGTGGCTCTCCAGCCTCCACTGGGGACTCGCCTTCCACGTGGATCCTGCCCAGCTGCTCGCGAACCTGCTGCTGGTGCAGGGCCAGACCGGACACCTGACGACCGACCTCGTCAACTGGACGCTCGCCGTCGAGCTCAAGTTCTACCTGGTGGCGATGCTGCTGTGGCCACTGCTGCGGCGCTGGCCGACCTGGACCATCGCCGCCTTCGCGGTGGTGCTGTACATCGCGCTGCGCAGCGTGCCCAAGGGTTGGAACGTGGTGCCGATCGGGCATTGGCAGCTCTTCGTCGCGGGCATGAGCGCGGACCTCATGTTCCTGCCGTTCATGCTGATCGGCACGCTGTTCCACTTCGCGTTCGCGGGCCGGACCCCGGCGCGCGCACTGGTGGTGTCGGCCATCGTGGTGATGTACGTGTTCCTGGAGACCTGGAAGAAGACCCCGCGCTTCGAGCAGCATGCGAGCGCGGTCTCGAACTACAGCTACGCGCTCCTGATCTTCGCGGCGGCCTATCTGCTCAGGGACCGCTTCCGGCCCCGACGCCTGCTGGACTTCTTCGCCGACATCTCCTATCCGCTCTACGTCCTGCATTCGCTGGTGGGCTACGTTGCGATCCGCTGGCTGATGGCCCACGGCGCAGGGTCGGCCGCCGCGACGCTGCTCGCGCTCGCGCTGGCGATCGGGCTCGCCTGGGCGATCCATCGCACGGTGGAGCTGCCGACGGCGGCGCTCGGCCGGCACCTGGGCGGCGCGCCGCGGTCCCCGCTCACTTGGGCTCGTAGGTGATCTGCGTCGGCGCGAAGGTCGCGAGGACGTCGCCGGTACGCACCGCGAGCTTGAGGTCCTGGCCGCGATAGGGGCCTTCGGCCGCGATCCAGTTCTCCTGGACCTGCGTGAGCTCCGAGCCGTCGATCTGCCGGAAGCGCACGGTGGCCGAGAACCTGCACGTCTGGAAAGTCCCCACAGCCGTCTCGAGGCTCTCGCGCCCGACGTAGGTCCGCGTGCCGGAGACCCGCTGTTCGTTGCGGATCTCGCCCTCCACGCTCCAGACCACGTAGTTCTCGTCGATGGTCTGGCCCGGCGTCATCACGGGTGTGCGGATCGTCGGATCGTTGTAGGCATAGGCGCTCGTGCCCGTGCCGCCGTTGCGGGTGCCGTAGCGCACGATGTTGCCGTCGACGAAGTCCAGGTACAGCCGGTCCTGCGCCTCGCTGCTGTTGAAATAGTTGAAGACGGTGCGCAACTGCTCCACCGCGCTCGCATCGCGGAAAACCTCGCGGCCGCGGGTCAGGCGGGTCACGCGCTGCTTCTGGGTCTGGTCGCCGGAAGTGATGGTCTGCTCCACCACCAGCTTCGTGCCTTCGCGCAGGTCGGCCTCGTTGAAGCAGGCGGCCGAGCTGTTCGCGGGATTGGGTTCCGGGTTCGGCTCGGGAGGATTGGGCTCGGGGTTCGGTTCCGGATTGGGCTGCTGCCCGGGAAGCGGCGTGGCGGTGAACGGCAGCGCGACGCCGCCACCGCCTCCTCCGCCACCGCACGCGGCCAGGCTCGCCAATGCCACCGCGGCCCACAGAAATTTCGTCTTCATCGCGTTCTCTCCCTTCGTTAACAAGCGATCCCGGCTTTCGCCAGAGCGCGCGAAGTTAACGAAGGCCCGTCGAGGGAACCAGTGCCTAAAGTCATGGCCCCTCCATCGGAAGGAGGACCCGGGCGCGACGAACTCAGGCCACCGTGTATTCCTCCACGACGAAGGCCGTGATCTCCGCCAGGAAGCTCTTCGCATGCGCCATCGTGCGCTGCCCCTGCGCCGAGCCGAAGGCGGCGTTCAAGGTGTCCGTGTTCTCGAACCACAGCTCGACGATGCCGTCGATCGGCAGCGTCTCGTAGCCGCAGGGCGTGCCCTTGTCGAACTCGCGCGCAATCACGACGTTCTGGCGGTAGCCGCCCACGCCGGGCATCTGGCGCACATGGTCGGCATGCACCTTCCACTCGCGGCGGAAGTCGTCTTCGGAGATGTCGGTGCGGCGGCGCAGTGTCGAAATGCGCTTGAGCAGGCGGTGTGGTTCGGCCGGCGGCGCGATGACGGTGCTCTGCGCGACGCTCACGATATGCAGGCCGCCGAGGAAGTGCCGCTCGTCCTCGCGGATGCGCGCGGCGAGTTCGCCGTCGGTGAAGGCGGCATTCGCCTGCGCCGCGGCATCGAAACCCAGTTGCGAAAAGCCGTCGAAGTCCCACGGGCCGCGCGCGAAATCGATGCCGCGCTGCAGCCGGTCGGTCACGAGGTTCTGGCGGTAGCTTCGCAGCCCGGGCAGCGTCGCCACCAGCGGGCCATGGCTGTGGCGCCAGTGGTGGCGGAAGGCTTCGTCGGTCCAGTCGGGCTTCTTGCGGATCAGGCCCATGCGCAGGGGGATGGTGGCGTCGGTCATGGTGTGGAGGTCTCCTTGTCGTTGGATGCGGCGGCCGCTTCTGCCCGCGCCCGCGCGAGGCCCGGCGCGCGCTTGGCGAGCCACACGCCGTGGCGCACGGGCCAGCGGCGGTAGGCGGGATCGACGCCGAGCTCGGCGGCGGCGTGGTGGGCCCAGTAGGGATCGAACAGCGCCTCGCGGCCCAGCGCGACCAGGTCGGCATCGCCGGCGGCGAGCACGGCCTCGGCCTGGCGCGCGTCGACGATCATGCCGACGGCCTGCGTGAGCACGCCGGCCTCGCGCCGGATGCGTGCCGAGAACGGCACCTGGAAGCCCAGGCCGCGCGGCACGGGCAGGGCCCGCGTCTCCTCGGTGAGGCCGCCCGAGGAGCAGTCGATGACGTCGACGCCGCAGTCACCGAGCGCGCGCGACAGCACCACCGAGTCGTCGAGACTCCAGCCGTCGAGCGTGCCGTCGACCGCCGAGAGGCGGCAGAACAGCGGCTTGTGCTCGGGCCAGGCGGCGCGCACGCGGCGCGCGATCTCGAGCGCGAGCGCCATGCGCTTGTCGCGGCTGCCGCCATAGGCATCGTCGCGCCGGTTGGCATTGGGCGAGAGGAAGCTCGCGACCAGGTAGCCATGGCCGAAATGCAGCTCGACCACGTCGAAGCCCGCCGCGTCGGCGCGCCGCGCGGCATCGACGAAGCGCTGCACCACGGCCTCGATCTCGTCGAGGCCGAGCGCGCGCGGCGCCGACCAGCCCGGGCCGGCCGCGAGCGCGCTCGGGCCCAGGCGCTCCCAGGGCTCCTCGTCGGCCGCCATGGTCTGCGCACTCAATGCCGCGCCGCCTTCCCACAGCGGCTCGCTGCCCGACTTGCGGCCCGCGTGCGCGAGCTGCACGCCGATGGCGCCGCCCTGCGCGTGCACGAAATCGACCACGGCCTTCAGCGGCGCGACCTGGCTGTCCTTCCACAGGCCGAGGTCGGCGGTGCCGATGCGCCCGCGCGGATCGACCGCGGTGCTCTCGGTGAGGATCAGCCCGGCGCCGCCGAGCGCGAACTTGCCCAGGTGCACCAGGTGCCAGGGCGTGGCATGGCCGCGCTCGGCCGCGTGCTGGCACATGGGCGAGATGACGACGCGGTTGGACAGCTCGAGCCCGCGCAGGCGCAGCGGCTGGAACAGCAGGGGAAGCGGATCGGACATGGATGAATCAGGAAGAGGACCTGGCCGGCCGCGTGCCGAGCCAGGTGCCGCCCATCACGGCGGCGAAGCCGAACAGGTGCCAGACGGTCAGCGTCTCGCCCAGCAGCAGCGCCGCGAAGCCGACGCCGAACACCGGCACCCAGTAGAGGAACACGGCGGTGCGCGCGATGCCGATGACGGAGATGGAGCGGTTCCAGATCAGGTTGCCGGCCGCGGTCGCGGCCACGCCCGAGAACAGCACCAGCACCCACGGCCACGCGCCCGGAAAGAGCTGGGCCGCGCCCAGCCGCGAAGGCCCGAGCGCGACATGCACGATCAGCATCGCGGTGCCGATCAGGTAGATGACCCAGCTCATCGACAGCGGATCGAGCTGCCGCGCGAGCCGCTGCACGCCGACGCCGCCGACCGCGAAGCTGATGACCGACAGCGCGAGCATCAGGTCGCCGAGGCCGGCATGCGAGAGCGTGGCGCCCGGATGGCTCAGCACCACGGCCGCCACGCCCGCGAAGCCCAGCGCCACGCCGAGCAGGCGGCGCGGCGTGAGCGGCTCGCGGAACACCAGCGCGGCCATCAGCGCCGACACCAGCGGGCTCAGCGCCATGATCAGCGCGCCGTTGGTGGCGGTGGAGCGCTGCAGCCCGTGCGCGAACAGGATCTGGTTGGCGTACACCATGAGGAAGGCGCAGCCGGCCATCGCGGCCAGCTGGCGCGCGCCGAGCAACGGCAGCCCGCCACGCCGCCACAGCACGACGGCGCTGAGCGCGACGCAGGCCACCGCCATGCGCAGCGCCGCCAGCGGCAACGCCTCGAAGGAGGCAGTGAGCGCCTTCACGGCCGAGACGTTGACGCCCCACAGCACCATGGCCAGCAGCATCCAGCCCTGCACCGAGGCCGGCGTGGCGACCGGCGCCGCCGCGCTGCGCTTCACCTCAGCTTTCCAGCGCGTTCCACATCTCGATGTCGCGCTCCGCGGTCCAGATGCGCGGATGCACGTGGCCCGTGGCCTCGTCGTAGGCGCGCGTCACGTCGAAGGGCATGCAGTGGTCGAAGATCACCCAGTGGCCATAGGTCGGGCGCAGCGCGGCCACGGTCTCCTTGTAGATGACGTTGAGCGTCTTGCCCTGCGCCACGCCGTTGTTGACCAGCGTGTAGACGTCGGAGATGAAGGCGCGCGTGGAGGCGATGGCCTTGCGCACGTCGGTGGCGTTCTCGAGCGCGGCGCCGCGGCCCGGCACCAGCTTCTCGAAGCCGAAGCCGGCCAGGCGGTCGAGCGTCGTGGGCCAGTCGCGGAAGTAGCAGTCGCCCGCGTAGGCGGTGCTCTGGTATTCGACCAGGTCGCCCGCGAAGCAGATCTTCTGGTCTTCCAGGTAGGCGATGGTGTCGCCCTTGGTGTGGCCGCGGCCGACCTGCGCGATCTTCACCTCGAGCTTCTTGCCGAGCCACACGCTCATGGTGCCGTCGAAGGTCATGGTGGGCCAGGTCAGGCCCGGCGGCACCGACTCGACGTTGCGGAACAGGCGCGGGAAGCGGCCGATCTCGCTGGCCTTGTCCTGCTCGCCGCGCTCGACGATGAGGTCGTAGGTGTCACGGCTGGCGATGATCTGCTCGGCGCCTTCCTTGAAATAGGCCGAGGCGCCGAGCACGCGCACCGCGTGGTAGTGCGACAGCAGCACGTACTTGATCGGCAGCGGCGTGACCTCGCGGATGCGGCGGATCACGTCCTGCGCCATCGCGGGCGTGGCCTGGGTGTCGACCACCATCACGGCCTCGTCGCCGATGAAGATGCCAGTGTTCGGGTCGCCCTCGGCCGTGTAGGCGTAGGCGTTCTCCGAGAGGCGCGTGAACGAGACCTTCTTCTCCTCGAGGTCGGCCTGGCTGGCGAATTTCTTGGTGGCGGGTGCGGTCATTGGTTTTCCTTGGGAAGGGTTGGACGTTGGGGTCAGTGCGTGCCGAGGTAGGCCGACTTCACCTTGGGGTTGTCGAGCAGCTCGCGGCCGGAGCCCTCGAGCGTGATGCAGCCGGTCTCGAGCACGTAGGCGCGGTCGGCCACGCCGAGTGCCTGCTTGGCCATCTGCTCCACCAGCAGGATGGTGAGGCCCGAGCTGCGTAGCTGGCGGATGGCATCGAAGATGTCCCGGATGATCAGCGGCGCGAGGCCCAGCGAGGGCTCGTCGAGCAGCAGCAGCCGCGGATCGCTCATGAGCGCGCGCGCGATCGCGAGCATCTGCTGCTCGCCGCCCGACAGGGTGCCCGCGGGCTGGTGCTGGCGTTCCTTCAGGCGCGGGAAGCGCGCGAACTCGCGCTCGATGCCGCGCTCGACGAAGGCCTTGTCGGCGCGGCGCGAGTAGGCGCCGAGCATCAGGTTCTCGCGCACGGTCTGGTCGGGGAACACGCCGCGGCCCTCGGGCGACAGCGCCACGCCCAGGCCCACGCGCTGGTGCGGCGGCACCTGCGTGCAGTCCTTGCCGTCGATCAGCACGCGGCCCTGGGCCACGGGCTCGAGGCCGACGATGCTCTTGAGCAGGGTGCTCTTGCCGGCGCCGTTGGCGCCGATGATGGTGACGACCTCGCCCGCGCGCACTTCGAGGCTCACGCCCTTGACGGCCTCGATGGCGCCGTAGGAGACCTTCACCGATTCGATCTTCAACATGATGGTGGGGGTCCTTTCGCTCAGGCGGGCTGCGGCTGCAGGCCGTGCGGCGCGCGATCGGCCTCGTCGTCGTCGACGCCCAGGTAGGCCTCGACCACGCGCGGATTGGCCTGCACCTCGGCCGGCCGGCCCTCGGCGATCTTGATGCCGTAGTCGAGCACGATGACGTGGTCCGAGATCGACATCACCAGGTCCATGTGGTGCTCGACCATCAGGATCGAGACGCCGCACTTGCCGATGCGCAGCAGCAGCTCGCCGAGCTCGGCGGTCTCCTGCGGATTGAGGCCGGCGGCCGGTTCGTCGAGCAGCAGCAATTGCGGCTCGGTGGCCAGCGCGCGCGCCAGCTCCACGCGCCGCTGCAGGCCGTAGGGCAGGCTGCCCGCGGGCCAGTGCGCGAGGTGGCCGAGGCCGACCAGGTCGAGCAGCTGCAGCGCGCGCTCGCGCGTCTCGCGCTCCTGCTTGCCGGCCGTGGGCCAGGCCACGAGCGAGGACAGGAAGCCGTTGCTCATGCGGCTGTGCCGGCCGAGCATCACGTTGTCGAGCACCGAGAGCTCGGCGAACAGCCGCAGGTTCTGGAAGGTGCGGCCCATGCCGAGGCAGCAGATGGTGTGCGCGGGCCGGCCCACGATGTTCTCGCCGAGGAAGCGGATCGCGCCGGCATCGGGCTGGATCACGCCCGTGAGCATGTTGATCATGGTGCTCTTGCCCGCGCCGTTGGGTCCGATCAGCGCATGGATGTGGCCGCGCTGCAGGCTGAACGACACGTCCTGCGCGGGCTTCACGCCGCCATAGGACTTGGTCACGCCCTGCACCACCAGCAGCTCGCCCTCGCCGCCGGGACCGATCTGCCCCGGCACGCCCTGGCCGCCGGCACCCTCGCCGCGGTGGCGCGAGCGGCTCACCCACTTGTCGACCAGCCCCACCACGCCGCCGGGCATCACGTAGAGCGCGAACAGCAGCAGGAAGCCGTAGAGGAAATGCTGCGCCGAGGGCCAGCGCGCGAGCAGCGCGTCGGTCAGCGTGAGCAGCACCGCGCCCACGATCGGTCCGTACATCGAGCCCGCGCCGCCGAACAGCACCAGCAGCAGGATGAAGATCGACAGGTGGAAGGTGATGAAGTCGGAGTTGATGTACTGGTTCTGCTGCGCCACCAGCGCGCCCGCGATGCCGCAGGTGACGGCCGCGACCACGAAGGCCATGACCTTGGCGCGGTAGACGCGCACGCCCACCGACGACGAGGCGATCTCGTCGGCCTGCAGCGACAGCAGCGCGCGGCCGAAGCGGCCCTGCAGCAGGTTGCGCAAGAGCAGGTGCAGCGCGGCGCTCAGCACGATGCCCAGCACCACCCATTGCGTGGTGTCGAGCGGCGCGCCGTTCCAGGTCAGCGGGCGGATGCCGTAGATGCCCTGCGCGCCGCCGAACACGTCGGTCCATTCGCCGACCAGCTTCTCGACCACGATGCCGAAGGCCAGCGTGACCATCGCGAGGTAGGGGCCCTTCACGCGCAGCGAGGGCAGCGCGATCAGCACGCCGCACAGGCCCGAGATCACGGCCGCGAGCAGCAGCGCGAGCCAGGGGTCCATGTCGGTGCGCGAGGTCAGGAGCGCAACGCCGTAGGCGCCGGCCGCGAACAGGCCGGCCTGGCCCAGCGACTTCTGCCCCGCGTAGCCCACCAGCACGTTCATGCCGGCCGCGCACAGGTAGTAGACGCACATCATGAAGGCGATGCGCAGGTAGTAGTCGTTGCCGAGCAGCGAGACGATGCCGATCAGCGCCGCGGCGACCGCCACCACGGCCAGGGGATGGACCAGGCGCTTCATACCTTCTCCACCGCGCGGCTGCCGAACAGGCCCGTGGGCCGAAAGGCCAGCACCAGGATCACGAGCGCGAACACCGCCACCTCGCGCCACTGCGCCTGCCAGAGATTGACCATCGACTCGAGCACGCCGAGCAGGAAGCCGCCGATGACGCAGCCGCGCGGATTGCTGAGGCCGCCGATCATCGCGCCCGAGAAGCCCTTGAGGCCGACCGTGAGCCCCATGAACAGCGAGGCCTGCGCGATCGGCGCGAGCAGGAAGCCCGACAGGCCCGCCAGCGCCGAGCTGACGACGAAGGCGCCGATCATCATGGCGTTGGTGTTGATGCCCATGAGGCTGGCCACGTTGCCGTTCTGCGCCACCGCGCGCATGGCCTTGCCGACCATGGTGCGGTTCATCACGCGGTCGAAGCCGAACATCACGACCACGGCCACGCCCAGGGTCAGCAGCTCCTGCGGCCGCACGCCGACGCCGAACATGCGGATCACGGTGTCGCCCACGGGCGCGGGCACCACCACCGGCTTCGGGCCCCAGATCGCGAGCCCCACGCTCTGCAGGATCACGCCGAAACCCAGCGTGCTCATCACCCAGGCCATGCCCGGGCGGCCCGCGAACGGACGCACGCCGAGCACGTAGAGCAGCCAGCCCAGCAGGCCCATCACGCCGAGCGCCGCCAGCAGCGCGAACAGCTGCGCGCCGGCGCCGGGCACGGCGTCGCCGAAGGTGGTGGAGGCCAGCGGCTTGCCCAGGACCAGGAACAGGGCGCTCATGCCGATGAAGGCGCCGGCCGAGACGAACTCGCCGTGCGAGAAGTTCAGCGTCTTGGTGGTCGTGAACGTGATGCTGAATCCCAGTGCCACCAGCGCATAGGCACCGCCGACGGCGAGCCCGCTGATGAGCGCCTGCAGGAGCGCTTCAACCATGTGTGTATCTCCGTTGCGAGGCGAGGCCGGGCGCCGCGCGGGCGCGTCGGCCTCGCTTCTTTTTTGCTCTTACTGCTTGAAGTCGGCCGGCTTCAGGCCCTGGATCAGCGCGTCGCTGTAGGGCAGCAGCTTGCCGTCCTTCCAGCGGATCCAGACCAGGTCCTTGGCGGTCAGCGCCTCGTGGTTGGTCTTGCTGAAGGGCTTCTCGTAGGTCTTGAGCACGCCCTGCACCGGGGTCTTGAGGTCTTCCAGCGCGGCGCGCACGGCGGCGCCGTCGGTGCCGTTGGCCTGCTTCATCGCCTGCGCCAGCAGCAGCACCGAGTCGTAGCCGTGCAGCGCGAACGAGAACGAACCCGGTGCCTTGAGCTTGCTGCCGATGCGGTCGAAGAGCTTCTGCTGCGCGGGCGTGCGGGTCTCGCTCACGGTGCGCATGAAGATCGGCTTCTCGGCCAGCGCCTTGCCGGCCGCGTCGTAGAAGGTGATGTTGTCGGCGGCCCAGGAGGTCAGCGTCAGCGGGAAGTAGTTGATCTTCTCCATGCTGCGCACCAGCTGCGCGATCGGCGTGCCCTGCGCCCACACCACCACGGTGTCGACGTTGGCGGCCTTCATCTTCGACAGCTGCGAGGTCATGTCGGTGTCGCCGACGCCGAAGCGCTCGGTGGCCGCGATCTTGATGTCCTGCAGCTTGGCGATCTCCTCCATGTCCTTGAGGCCGCCCTGGCCGTAGCCGGTGGTCTCGGCCATCAGGCCCACCACCTTCGAGGCGGCGGTGTTCTTCTTCACGTAGGCCATCAGCGCGGCGACCTGCTCGCGGTCGACCATCGAGACGCGGAACATGTAGTTGTCGGCGCCCGCGCTCATCGGCTTGGTGATGTCGGTGCCCGAGCCCACGTTGCCCAGCACCGGGATCTTCTTCTGGTTGGCGATGTGCTTCCACGCCATGGCGTTGCCCGAGTTGGTCGGGCCGAACACCGCCACCACCTTCTCGTTGTCGATCAGGTCGCTCATGTTCTGGATCGACTTGGGCGGCGCCGACACGTCGTCGCGCGTGACCAGCGTGAACTTGCGGCCGAGCACGCCGCCGGCGGCGTTGAGGTCGGCGATCGCGGCCTCCATGCCGAGCACCGCGGCCTGGCCGCTCTGCGCCGAGGGCGAGGCCGAGAGGTCGCCGTTGTAGCCGAGCTTGATGTCCTGCGCCGAGGCGCCGGCGGCGAAGGCGCAGAAGGCGGCGCTCGCGAGCAGGGTCTTGTACAGACGGAAGGTCTTCATTCTTTGTCTCCTGGAGGATTGACGGTCGGGAAAGCGAAAAGCGAAGGCGGGCTCAGACCGCGAGGAAGCCGCCGTCCACCGGCAGGGTGACGCCGGTGACGTAGCGCGACATGTCGCTCGCGAGGAAGATCACCGGGCCCACGAGGTCCTCGGTCTGGCCGACGCGGCCCATCGGGATGCGCGTCATGAAGGACTCGAGGCGCTGCGGGTTCTCGCGCGTGGCGGCGGTCATCGGCGTCTCGATCACGCCGGGCGCGAGCGCGTTGACGCGCACGCCGAAGGGCGCGAGCTCCTGCGCGAGCGACTGGGTGAACATCTTGATCGCGCCCTTGGAGGGCGAATAGCCGAGGCTCGCGCCCTGCCCCGCGTAGGCGGCGATGGAAGCGATGTTGATCACCGCGCCCTTCGTGGCCTTGATCGCGCCGAGCCAGGCGTGGGTGACGTTGAAGGTGCCGTGCACGTTGACGTCGAGCGTCTTCTTCCAGTTGGCCGCGGCGTTGGGGCTGGCGGTGCCTTCGCGGATGATGATGCCGGCGTTGTTCACCAGCAGGTCGATGGCGCCGATCTCCTCGCCCACGCGCAACGCGAGCGCATGGCAGGCCTCGGGCGAGGTCACGTCGAGCACGAAGGACCAGGCCTGGCCGCCTTCGTCGCGCACCAGTTGCGCGGTCTCGCTCACGGTGGCCTCGTTCATGTCGGTGACGACGACGCGCGCGCCGGCCTGCGCCAGGCCCAGCGCGAGCGCGCGGCCGTTGCCCTGGCCGGCGCCGGTGATCAGCGCGAGGCGGCCTTCGAGCAGGCGCGGCGCGACGTGGGGAGGAAAGGCCATCGGGAAGGTTCCTTCTGTGATGAATGCGTGGTTGAAGGGAAGAGGACTCAGGCGGTGCGGCGCACGGGCACTGCTTCGCGTTGCTCCACCTGCAGCGTGGCGGCCGCCGTGGCGCCCTGCGCCACCTGCAGGCCCGCGACGTAGCCGAAGGTCAGTGCCGGGCCGAGCGTGATGCCGGCGCCCGGGTAGTTGCCGCCCATCACGCTGGCCGCGTCGTTGCCGACCGCGTAGAGGCCCTTGATCGGCTGGCGGTTGGCGTCGAGCACGCGGGTCTTCTCGTCGACCACCAGGCCGGCGAAGGTGCCGATGTCGCCGATCACCAGCTTGATCGCGTAGTAGGGGCCGTGCTCCAGCGGCGCCACGCAGGGATTGGGCGTGACGTTGGCGTCGCCCTGGTAGCGGTTGTAGGCCTTGCTGCCCTTGCCGAACAGCGGGTCGTCGCCGGTGCGCGCGCCGTCGTTGAATTCCTTCACCGTGGCCTCGAGCACCTCGGGCGCGATGCCGATCTGCTTCGCGAGCTCGCCGACGCTGGCGCCGTGCTTCAGGTAGCCGCTCTTGAGGTGCCGGCCGATCGGCAGCGGCGCCGGTGCCACGCAGCCCAGGCCGTAGTCGCGCAAGGCCTTGTGGTCGCACAGCAGCCAGGCCGTGACCTCGGGCTCGCCGGCGCAGGCCTTGACCATGGCCTGCACGAAGTCGTGGTACGAGTTGCCTTCGTTGGCGAAGCGCCGGCCCTTGGGCGTGACCGCGATCACGCCGGGCTTGGCGCGGTCGATGAAGTGGGGCATCACGCCCTTGGTGCCGTCGGGGCGCGTGGTGACCGATGCGGGCACCCAGGCCGCCGCGTGCGGAATGGTGCCGTCGACGCGGCCGCCCACGGCTTCGGCCAGGCGCAGGCCGTCGCCGGTGTTGGTGGAAGGCGATGGCGAGTAGTGCTCCTTGCCGGTGGGCGCATGCGGAAACAGTTGCTTGCGGCGCTCCACGTCATAAGGAAAACCACCGCAGGCCAGCACCACGCCGCGCTTGGCCACCACGCGCATGCTCTTGCCTTCGTGCTGCACCACCGCGCCGGAAACGCCGTCGTACTCGACCACGAGTTTCTTCACGGGCGACGACAGCCACACGGGAATGTCCAGGTCCATCGCGGCCTTGGCCAGCCGGCCGGCCAGCGCATTGCCGTTGGTCAGCGTCATGCCGCGCCCGTGGCCCAGCACGTCGAGGAAGTGGCGGGTCAGCCGCTTGGTCACGTACCAGAACGAGGTCGGCGACTTGAAGGCCCGCATGAAGTGTTTGATCTCGGGGCCCGAGCCCAACATCATCCCGAACACGGTGAGCTCGGGCAGCGGCGGCGCCAGCAGCTTCACGCGCTTGCCGAGTTCGCGGCCATCGAACGGCCGCGTGACCATCGAGCGGCCGCCCTGCTGGCCGCCGGGCGCTTCGGCGTGGTAGTCGGGAAACACCGCCGGCATGTCGAACTGCACGCAGGTGTTGCGCGTGAAGAAGTCGATCGCCTTCGGGCCCATCTCGAGGAAGGCGCTCACGCGCGCCGCGTCGAAGTGGGTGGTGGTCTCGTGCTTCATGTACTCGAGCGCGGCGCCCGCCGGCTCGTGGATGCCCTGCTCCGTGGCCAGGCGCGTGCCCGGGATCCACAGCCAGCCGCCCGAGCGCGCGGTGGTGCCGCCGAAGCGCGGCTCCTTCTCGACCACCAGCACCTTCAAACCCTGCGACGCCGCGGTGATCGCGGTCGCCATGCCCGAGGCGCCGCTGCCGACGACGAGCACATCGCATTCCAACGTGTTCTGTTCCATCTCTGCCTGTCTGCCTTGTTTCTGTAGGACTTAAGTTGCGGCGGAGTGTAGGCAGCGATGTTGATATGGTCAAGTCGTTTAGTTACTATCAGATGATCAGTCATCGTCGATTGATCACGACAATATCAGTAGAAACCCTGATGGCTATACTCGCCCCCACTCTCAACCCCCACGCCGGGCGCCCCATGGAAAAGCCGAGACGTGGCATCCAATCCGTCGAAATAGGAACCCAGTTGCTCGTCGCCCTCGGGCGGCATGTCGCGCCCATGGCCTTGCGCGACCTCGGCAAGGCCGCCGGCGTGCCGGTGGGCAAGGCCCATCCGTACCTCGTGAGCTTTCTCAAGGTCGGCTTCGTGGTGCAGGACAGCGCGGGCCGCTACGAGCTGGGCCCGCTGGCGCTGCAGCTCGGGCTGGCCAAGCTGCAGCGGCTCGACCCGATCAAGGAGGCCTCGCCGCTGATCGAGGCGCTGGCCTCGGAAACCGAGCAGAGCATCGCGGTCGCGGTCTGGGGCAACTTCGGGCCGACCGTGGTGCGGCTCGAGGAACCGATCCATCCGCTGCACGTGAACCTGCGCACCGGCACCGTGATGTCGCTGGCCTACACGGCCACGGGCCGGCTGTTCGCGGCCTACCTGCCGCCCAAGGTGGTCGAGAAGATGATGGTGGACGACCTCGCGCGCCTGCGCGGCCCGGCCGGCGGCCGCGGCACCGAGGAGCTGTCGCAGTCGCAGCTCGAGGCGCTGCTGGTGGAGACGCGCATGCACGGCATGTCGCGCACCTTGGGCCAGCCGATCCCGGGCATCGACGCCTTCTGCGCGCCGGTGTTCGACTCCACGCACAACATCGTGCTGGGCATCACCGCGATGGGTCCCGAGGCCACCTTCGACAGCGACTGGGAAGGCCGCGTGGCGGTGCCGCTGCGCGCCTGCGCGCTCGAGATCTCGCGCCGGCTCGGCTACGTGCCGGCCGAGAGCAGCGTCTCCCGCGGCTGAGGCTGTAGGCACCTGCCCACGCACGGTGCATCGGTTCTCTTGCAATGCGCGGCCCTCGCCGCGTGTGAATCTGCAAGCCATTCACTACACAGGAGAACCTTCATGAAAAGCCTCATCCTCTGGGCCTGCGGCGTGCCGATCACCGTGATCATCGGCCTCAAGATCTTCGGGATCCTCTGACGCGCGCTCGCCTTTTTCCGTTTGCTCTTCCTCTACTCCTCCGGTGCCTCGCGCACCGATGCGCGTCCCTCGGGGCGCGCTTTTTTTTGATGAGGATGCACCCTTCAATCCGGCAAGGGCCGTGCGGGTACTGAACGGGCTTTGCTCGCATTCGGCCTAGACTCCGCCGCATGCATGCTCACCCGTCGCTCCACGCCGCGCCGCCCCGTATCGGCGGCTGCGCCCCGGCGTGCGCATGGATGACGGCAGCGACCCCGCAAACGCTCGCACATTCCTGAGCCCGGCGGTCCACCTCTTTCTCTTCACCTTCAACGCAACTCATCGACCGCCGGGCCCTTGCCCAGCGTGACTGCGCTCCCATCACATCGAGGGGGCGCTTCGAATGGAGTGCGTCATGCATCAACCCCAGGCTCAGCGGGAGCACGTGCGTCCCGGCGGCGATACCGCATCCGGCACGCCTTTCTTCCAATCCATCCTCGCCGTCACCGACCTGTCGGCACGCAGCCTGCACGCGGTCGAACGCGCCGCCCGGCTCGCGGCCGACCATGGCGCGCTGCTCAAGCTCATGTACGCGCCCGCGAACCTCGCACCGCTCGCGCATGCCGAGGCGGCCACCGCGCTCGCGGGCCTGGCCCGGGCCATGGGCGCGCGCTTCGGCGTGCTGGTCAAGCAGGTGGCGGCGGCGGGCGGCGGCCTCGCGCAGATCGTGGACGAGGCGCGCCACGCCGACCTCGTGGTGCTGCGGCACGAGCGCGACCGTTCGCCCGGCGCCTTCTTCGCGGGCCAGCCCGTGGAGCGCCTGCTGCGGCAGCTGCGCTGCCCGGTGCTGGTGACGCGGCTGGCCACGCGGCAACGCTACGGCCGCATCCTGGTGGCGGTGGACTTCACGCCCGCGTCGCGCGCGCTCGTGAGCCTGGCCCATGGCCTCGACGCCGACGCTTCGCTGGAGCTGTTCCACGCACTCAACACGCTGCACGAAAGCAGGCTGCGCTATGCCGAGGTCTCGGACCACGCCATCCGGACCTACCGCCACGACTGCCAGCGGCAGGCGCGCGAACGGCTGCTCTCGCTGACCGATTCGTCGAGCGCGCGGCGCAACCGCGTGCTGTCGACCCTCGGCCGCGGCGACCCGGCGCGGCAGGCCACGGTGCAGCAGCAGCACGCGCGCGCCGAGCTGCTCGTGGTCGGCAAGCGCCGCGCCCATGCGCTGGCCGATTTCCTCCTCGGCAGCATCGCGCAGCGCGTGCTGTGCTGGGCCACGGCCGACGTGCTGGTGGTGCCCGGCGAGCGGCGCGAAGACGCCCCGCCGGTCGTGGTTTCGCGCAAGCTGCGCGAGGCCCGCTGACGGAAGACCCGCTCAGTGCGTGTCGCGACGCAGCTGCTGCACGTCCTCGTGCAGCGTCTGCGCCCAGGTGCGGCGCTCGCGGCTGTACGAGGACTGCGGCTCGCCGAAGCGCACGATGGCCAGGAGCGGCGGCGCGCGCAGCGTGTTCCACAGCGAGGTGGCGAGGTTGTCGTCGTCGATGTAGCGCGGCGCCTGGCTGGTCTCGCCGGTGGCGGCATCGGCGAAGCGCAGCGCGGCCGGCACCACGGGCGCGCCCGAGGAGATCGCGGCCTGCAGCAGATTGGCATGAAAAGGCAGCAGGCCGCGGCCGTCGCTGGTGGTGCCCTCGGGGAACACCGCGATCATGTCGCCGTTGCGCAGCGCGTCGGTCATGTGGTGCACCACGCGCAGCGCGTCGCGGCGGCGTTCGCGCTCGATGTAGAGCGTACCGGCGCCGCTCGACAGCGTGCCGATCAGCGGCCAGTGCTTGACGTCGGATTTCGACACGAAGCGCACGTGGCGCGCCGCGTGGATCACCGTGATGTCGAGCCACGAGAGGTGGTTGCAGATCAGCAGCACCGGCCCGTGCGCGGGCGGCGTGCCCTGCACGCGCAGGGTGATGCCCATGATCTCGAGCATGCGCGCGGCCCAGGCCTGCACGCGCGCGTTGCGCTCGGCTTGCGACAGGCTCGGGAAAGTGAAGCGGATGGTCCACCAGCCGCCGACCGCATGCGCGATCGCATGCAGCAGCCGGCGCAGTGCCTTGAGTGAATGCAGCATCGGCCCGACCGCCTTCTTCCTGTTGTTGTCGTCGTCGCGCGCCGTGAGGCGGCTCAGCCGTGCACCACGCGCCCGGCCACGAGGGTGTGGCGCACGCGGCCCTGCATGGCGTAGCCGCCGAAGGGCGTGTACTTGCCCTGGCTGCGCAGCGCCTCGGGCGTGACCTGCCATTCGAGGGACGGATCGAAGACGCACAGGTCGGCCGGACCGCCGACGGCGATGCGGCCGATGCCGGCGCAGGCTTCGGTCGCGGGCAGCAGCCGCGCGGGCGCGCTCGTGATCGCCTCGAGCGCGCGCGCAAGGCCCGCGCCGCTGCGCTCGCCCCATTGCAGCGCCAGCGGCAGCAGCAGCTCGAGCCCGGTGGCGCCGGGCTCGCTCTCGGCGAACGGCAGGTTCTTGGCATCGGCCTCGACCGGCGTGTGGTCGGACACCAGCGCGTCGATGGTGCCGTCGGCCAGCGCGGCCGAGAGCGCGTCGCGGTCGCCCTGCTGGCGCAGCGGCGGGCTCAGGCGCGCGCGGCTGTCGAAGTAGCCGATGTCGGTGTCGGCCAGGTGCAGCGAATTGATGCTGACGTCGCAGCTCAGCGGCAGGCCCTCGGCCTTGGCGGCGCGCACCAGCGCGAGCCCGGCGGCGCTCGAGAGGCGGCACAGGTGCACGCGCGCCTTCGTGCTGCGCATCAGCTCGACGATGGTGAAGATGGCGATGGTCTCGGCCGCCACCGGCACGCCCGAGAGGCCGAGCCGGGTGGCGAGCGCGCCGCTGGCGGCCACGCCCTTGCCGAGGTCGCGGTCCTGCGGGCGCAGCCACACGGTGTAGCCGAAGGTGCTCGCATAGAGCATCGCGCGCTGCAGCACCTGGGTGTCGGCCAGCGGCACATCGGCCTGGCTGAAGCCCACGCAGCCGCGCTCGGTGAGCTCGGCCATCTCGGTCAGCACGCCGCCGGCCAGGCCGCGCGTGAGCGCGCCGAGCGGGAACAGGCGCGCGCCCGGCAGCTTGCCGGCGCGGAAGGTCAGCATCTCGACCAGGCCGGGCTCGTCGAGCACGGGGTCGGTGTCGGGCGGGCACACCAGGCTGGTGACGCCGCCGGCCACGGCCGCGGCCATCTCGCTGCCGAGCATGCCTTCGTGCTCGTAGCCGGGCTCGCGCAGCCGCGCGGCGAGGTCGACCAGGCCGGGCGCGACGATGCAGCCCGCGGCGTCGATGGTGCGCTCGGCGGTGAAGCCCGCGGGAATGGCGCCGATGCCGACGATGCGGCCGTCGGCGATGGCGATGTCGGCCTGCTTGTCGGTGCCCGAGGCGGGGTCGACCACGCGGCCGTTGGAGATCAGTATGTTCATGCTTCGTTACCTGCGACGATGCTCATCACGGCCATCCGCACGGCGATGCCGAAAGTGACCTGCGGGAGGATGACGCTCTGGCGGCCGTCGACCACGGCCGAGTCGATCTCGACGCCGCGGTTGATCGGGCCCGGGTGCATCACGATGGCGTCGGGCTTCGCGAGCTGCAGCTTCTCGGGCGTGAGGCCGTAGGTCTTGAAGAACTCCTGCGACGAGGGCAGCAGCGCGCCGCTCATGCGCTCGTTCTGCAGCCGCAGCATGATGACCACGTCGCAGTCCTTGATGCCCTCCTCGAGCGTGTGGCACACGCGCACGCCCATGCCGGCCATGTCGCCGGGCACCAGGGTCTTGGGGCCGACCACGCGCACCTCGGCGCAGCCCAGCGTGGTGAGCGCGTGGATGTCGGAGCGCGCCACGCGCGAATGCAGCACGTCGCCGACGATCGCCACCGTGAGGTTGGCGAAGTCCTTCTTGTAGTGGCGGATGGTGTACATGTCGAGCAGCCCCTGCGTCGGGTGCGCGTGGCGGCCGTCGCCGGCATTCACCACGTGCACGTGCGGCGCGACGTGCTGCGCGATCAGGTAGGGCGCGCCCGACTCGCTGTGGCGCACCACGAACAGGTCGGCCGCCATCGCGCTGAGGTTGGCGATGGTGTCGAGCAGCGACTCGCCCTTGCTCGCCGAGGAGCGCGCGATGTCGAGGTTGATGACGTCGGCCGACAGCCGCTTGGCCGCGATCTCGAAGGTGGTGCGGGTGCGCGTGCTGTTCTCGAAGAACAGGTTGAACACGCTCTTGCCGCGCAGGAGCGGCACCTTCTTCACCTCGCGGTCGCTCACGCTCGTGAAGTTGGCGGCGGTGTCGAGGATGTGGGTGAGGATGTCCCTGGGCAGGCCCTCGATCGACAGCAGGTGGATGAGCTCGCCGTTCTTGTTGAGCTGGGGATTGCGCTTGTAGAGCATGGCTTACTTGCTTTCCTCGACCTGGAGGCTGAAGGCGCCGTCGTCGGCACGCGCCAGCGCCAGCGACTGCGAATGGGGCAGCGCGAGCGTGGTGGCGGCGAAGTCGGCCGCCACCGGCAGCTCGCGCCCGCCGCGGTCGACCAGCACGGCCAGGCGCACGCAGCCCGGGCGGCCGAAGTCGAACAGCTCGTTGAGCACGGCGCGGATGGTGCGGCCGGTGTAGAGCACGTCGTCGAGCAGCAGCACATCGGCGCCGTTGACGTCGAAGGGCAGCGCGGTCTGCGCGCTGGCCGAGAGGCCGCGGCGCGCGAAGTCGTCGCGGTGCATGGCCGAGGAGATCACGCCGGGCGCGCCGGCCAGGCCCAGGTCCTTCTGCAGCCGCTCGACCAGCCAGGCGCCGCCCGAGGTGACGCCCACCAGCCGGGTGTCGGGGCGCAGCAGCGCGCGGACGCCGGCCAGCAGTTGCGTGTAGAGCGCCTCGGCGTCGGGAATGGCGGGGGTGGAACTCACGGAAGACTCCTCAAGAATTGCTCCAGGATGATGCAGGCCGAGGCGGCATCGGCATCGCGCGCGCCCTGGGAGAGCGCCTCGGTGGTGCTGTAGCGCTCGTCGACCTCGAACACCTGCAGGTTGAAACGGCCGCGCAGCTGGCGCGCGAACTTCTGCGCGCGCCGGGTGTTCTCGTGCGCGGCGCCGTCGGGATGGAAGGGCACGCCCACCACCAGCGCGTCGGGCTGCCACTCGCGGATGCGCGCCTCGACCTGGGCGAAGCGGGCATCGGCGCCCTCGGCCTTGATGGTGGCCTGCGGCGTGGCGCCGCGCAGCAGCCGGTTGCCGCTCGCCACGCCGGTGCGCTTCTGGCCGAAATCGAAGGCCAGGAAGCTCTGGAAATGGGCGGGAACGGGAGGGGGAACGGGGCTGGAAGCTGGCGCGTCGGGCATGGCCGTGGCGTTCACGCATGCCCCGCGTCGGGCGAGAGCTTCCAGGCCTCCAGGCCCAGCAGCAGCAGCGCCTTGTCGTAGCGCTGGTCGATCGGGGTGTCGAAGATCACGGCCGGGTCGGCGCCGCCCGTGAGCCAGCTGTTCTCGGCCAGTTCGGACTCGAGCTGGCCCTCGCCCCAGGCCGCGTAGCCCAGCGAGACCAGCACCTTGCGCGGGCCGGCGCCGGTGGCCAGGGCCTCGAGCACGTCCTTCGAGGTGGTCATCTCGAGGCCGCCGGGGATGGTCATGGTCGAGGCGTAGACCGATTCCTCGGGTTTCTCGGACTCGGTGAAGACCGGCTCGTGCAGCACGAAGCCGCGCTCGGTCTGCATCGGGCCGCCCTGGAACACCGGGGCCTCGCCGATCTCGGGGCGCGCGAGGTGCAGCTCGATCTTCTCGAACAGCACCTTGAGGTTGATGTCGCTGGGTTTGTTGATGACCAGGCCCAGGGCGCCGCGCTCGCTGTGCTCGCACAGGTAGACGACGCTGCGGTTGAAGGTCTTGTCTTCCAGGCCCGGCATCGCTATCAAAAAGTGATGCGTCAGGTTCATCGGGGCAGAATCGGAAGCCATATGCCTCCGATTTTACTGGCCGTCGACAAGACCTACCCCAAAGGGCTCATGTGGTTCCGCCGCGACCTGCGCGTGGACGACAACGCGGCCCTCTACCACGCCCTGCGAAGCTGCCGCCAGGTGGTCTGCGTGTTCGTGTTCGACAGCACGATCCTCGACCCCCTGCCGCGGGTCGACCGGCGGGTGGAATTCATCCGCGAATCGCTGCTGGAGCTCGACGAGGAACTGCGCGCGCTCGGCGGCGGGCTGATCGTGCGGCATGCGGCGGCGGCCGAGGAGATTCCGGCGCTGGCGCGCGCGCTCGAGGTGCAGGCGGTGTTCGCCAACCGCGACGACGAGCCCGAGGCGCTGGCGCGCGACGCCGGCGTGTTCGGCGCGCTGGCCAACGCGGGCGTGAGCTTCCACACCCACAAGGACTCGACGATCTTCGAGCGCGACGAGCTGATGACCAAGACCGGCCAGCCCTACACGGTCTTCACGCCCTACAAGCGGGCCTGGCTGGCCAAGGTCGACGACTTCTTCCTCAAGTCCTACCCGAGCCGCGGCCATGCCGACGCCCTGGCGCCGCCGCCCGAGGGCTGGCGCGCGCCCGTGCCCTCGCTCGAGGCGCTGGGCTTCGCCAAGAGCAACCTCGGCACGCTCGAAATACCGACCGGCACGCGCGGCGCGGCGATCCTGTTCGAGGACTTCTTCGAGCGCATCGACCGCTACGAGGCGGCGCGCAACTATCCGGCGGTGCGCGGGCCCAGCTACCTGGGCGTGCACCTGCGCTTCGGCACGGTGTCGATCCGGCAGGTGGCGGGCGTGGCGCGCCAGCTCTCGCTGCAAGGCGACGCGGGCGCCGCAACCTGGCTCAGCGAGCTGATCTGGCGCGACTTCTACTTCCAGATCCTGGCCCACTTCCCGCACGTGCACGAGAAGGGCGAGTCGAAGAGCTTCCGCCCCGAGTACGACCGGATCCAGTGGCACCACGGCAAGCATGCCGACCAGCTGTTCGAGGCCTGGTGCCAGGGCCGCACCGGCTATCCGCTGGTCGACGCGGCCATGCTGCAGATCAACCAGAGCGGCTACATGCACAACCGGCTGCGCATGGTGGTGGCGAGCTTCCTGTGCAAGGACCTGGGACTCGACTGGCGCCGCGGCGAGGCCTACTTCGCGCTGCACCTCAACGACTTCGAGCTGGCCTCGAACAACGGCGGCTGGCAATGGGCCAGCTCGAGCGGCTGCGACGCACAGCCCTATTTCCGCATCTTCAACCCGGTGACGCAGAGCGAGCGCTTCGACCCCGACGGCAAGTTCATCCGGCGCTACCTGCCGCAGCTCGCGGGGCTGTCGAACGGCGCGATCCATGCGCCATGGACCGCGACGCCGGTGGAACTCGAGGCCGCCGGCGTGAAGCTCGGCGAGAACTACCCGGTGCCGGTGGTCGACCATGCCGAGGCGCGCGAGCGCACGCTGCAGCGCTACGCGGTGGCGCGCAGCAAGACGCTGGCGAAGAAGTAGCGCCGGCAGCCCCAAGGGGAAAGCCCGGAGGCTCCTCGCCGTCCGGGCTTTTTTCGTGGGGCGCGCGCCTCAGGCGGCCGCGAGCGTCGCCGTGTCGCTGGTGTAGGCCCGCACCAGCCGCAGCAGCTCTTCTTCGGAGTAGGGCTTGCCGAGGTAGTGGTTCACGCCGAGGTCGCGCGCATAGTCGCGGTGCTTCTCGGCGATGCGCGAGGTGATCATGATGATCGGCAGCTCGGCCAGCGCCGCGTCGCCGCGGATGTTGCGCGCGAGGTCGAAGCCGTCCATGCGCGGCATCTCGATGTCGGACAGCACGACCGCCGGGCGTTCCTGCTGCAGCCGCTCGAGCGCCTGCAGGCCGTCGGCCGCGAGCGAGACCCGGTAGCCTTCGCGCTGCAGCAGGCGCTGCGTGACGCGGCGCACGGTGATGGAGTCGTCGACCACCAGCACCAGCGGGATCTGCGGCACCACCGGCGCCAGCGCGGCGGCCGGGTCCTGGCCGTGCGGGCCGCGCGCCTCGGCGAGCGGGGTCGCGACCGCCGGCTGCGCCAGCGCGGCGGCCTGGCGCGCGCGCGCCTGTTCGCCATGCACCGCGGCCAATGCCACCGGGTTGTAGATCAGCGCCACCGCGCCCGAGGCCAGCACCGAGATGCCCGCCAGGCCCGGCAGACGCGCGAGCTGCGGCCCGAGGTTCTTGACCACCACTTCCTGGTTGCCCAGCACTTCGTCGACGTGCAGCGCCACGCGCTGCGCGGCGCTGCGCACGATCACGAGGGTGTTGGTGCGGCCCGCGATGTGCTCGCTGCGCGGCGAGGCCTGCAGCAGCGCGCCGCCCCAGTAGAACGGCACCTGTTCGCTGCCGAACGGATGGGTGTCGTGCAGGTAGGCCGACTCGAGGTCGGTGGCGTTCACGCGCTGCACCAGCTCGACCAGGTTCGACGGCACGCCGATCGACACCTCGCCGAAGCGCAGCATGACCACGTGCGTCACCGCGGTGGTCAGCGGCAGCACCAGCTTGAAGGTGGTGCCCTGGCCCGGCTGGCTGCGCGTCTCGATGCGGCCGCCGAGCGCGGCGACCTGCGCACGCACCACGTCCATGCCGATGCCGCGGCCCGCGAGTTCCGACACCTGGCCGGCCGTCGAGAAGCCGGGCCGGAAGATCAGCTCGGTGGCTTCCTCGGGCGTGAGTGCCTGGTCGGCCGCGAGCAGGCCCAGCGAGCGGGCCCGCTCGGCGATGCGCTCGTGGTCGAGGCCGGCGCCGTCGTCGCGGAAGCTCACCGACACGTCGTTGCCCTCGTGCGCGAGGTCGATCACGATCAGGCCGCTGGCGTCCTTGCCCGCGGCCTCGCGCCGCGCGGCATCCTCGATGCCGTGGGCCACGCAGTTGCGCAGCAGGTGCTCGAAGGCCGGCGTCATCCGGTCGAGCACGCCGCGGTCCATTTCGATCGAGCCGCCGGTGATGTCCAGGCGCACCTGCTTGCCGGTGTCCTTGGTGGCCTGGCGCACCACGCGGTAGAGGCGGTCGGAGATGCCCTCGAACTCCACCATGCGCGTGCGCAGCAGGCCGCGCTGCAGTTCGCGCGTCTGGCGCGCCTGCACGCTGAGGTCGTCTTCCGTCGCCTGCACCGTCTTCTGCAGGGTGCGCTGCACGGTCGCCACGTCGTTCACCGACTCGGCCATCATGCGCGTGAGCTCCTGCACGCGGGTGAAGCGGTCGAACTCCAGCGGGTCGAAGCCCTGCTGCGAATCCTTGGCCTGGGCCAGCCGCGACTGCATCTGGCTCTCGGCCTGCACCTCGATGTCGCGCAGCTGCTGGCGCAGGCGGTCGAGGTTGCCCGTGAGGTCGGCCAGCGAGCCGCGCAGCGAACCGAGTTCGGCCTCGAGGCGCGAGCGCGTGATGATGACCTCGCCGGTCTGCGCCATCAGGCGGTCGAGCAGCTGGGTGCGGATGCGCACGGCCTGGCCGACCGGCGCGCGCAGCGGCGCGAGCGAGGCGGGGGCCGGGCGCACCGGCGCGGGCGTGGCGGCCGACGCCGGCTCGGCGTCGGCATCGACCGCGGCGATGGCGTCGTTGGCGGGCTCGGGGTGCTCGGTGGGCACGGGCGCCGCGGTGGCCTCGGCCACGCGCTGCGCGAGTTCGACCTGGGTCGCGTCGTCGGCCGCGCGCAGCGCATCGAAGGTGGACTGCAGCGTGTCGAGCCGCACCAGCAGCTTCTCGATGTCGGAACGGTCGACGTGGCCCTGCGTGCCCAGCAGTTCGATCTCGGATTCCATGCGGTGCGCGCGCTCGCCCAGGCGCATCGCGCCGGCCAGCCGGGCACTGCCCTTGAGCGTGTGCAACGTGCGCAGCACCGAGGTGCGCGGCGCGCCGTCGTCAGGATGGTGCGACCACTGGCGCAGCGCCTCGCCGAGCTGCGGCAGCAGTTCGGCCGCCTCTTCCTCGAAGATCGGGAACAGGTCGACGTCGACCGCGTCGGCCAGGTCGATGGCGTCCTCGGTGTCGTCGAGCGCGACGTCGGCACCGCCCTGCGGCGGCACCACCACCTGCAGCGGCGCGCGCGGCTCGTCGTGCGCGAGTTCCTCGGCGTAGGGCGAGGGCATCGGCGACGCCGCGATGTCGCGCAGCGCCTGCAGCGTCTGCTGCGAGGGGTCGCGCAGCAGGCCGACCGCGAACTGGTGCAGCAGCCGGCGCAGCTCGTCGGCCGCGGCGACCAGCACCATGCCCTGCTCGCGCGTGCCGCTGCCCTGCATCTGCAGGTGCTGCAGCGCGGCCTCGAAATAGCGCGCCATGCCCGACAGGCTGTGGAAGCCGACCGTGGCCGAGCTGCCGGCCAGCGAATGGGCCAGCGCGATGGTCGAGTCGGCCACGCGTTCGTAGGGCTGCAGCGCCCACTCGCCGACCTCGGTGGCGAGCTGGCGCGACCACTCGTCGGCCTCGTTGAGGTAGACGTTGTAGAGCGCGATGCCGATGCGCAGCGGGCCGATCACCTTGACCTGGTCGTCGGCGCTGCCGCCCACGGCCACTTCCAGCGGTTGCACCGGTGCGGCCACGGGTTCGGGTTCGGGTTCGGATTCGGCGACGGGCGCAGCCTCGGCTTCGGCCTGCCCCGCTTCTTCGGGCTCGGCAGGCGCCTCCAGCGGCAGGGCCTCGGCCGCGACATCGACCAGCGCGGCGGTCTCGGGCGCGGCCGGCTCGGGCGCGACCGTGGCGGCCTGGGCGAACTCGGCCGATGCTTCCACGGGCTCGAGCCGGATCTCGGGGAAGTCCATCGGCACGGCCGTGCCGGCATCGCCGGCTTCGCGCAGCGGCAGCGGCTCGGGCGTCCAGTCGAGGTCGGGCAGCGCCGGCGCGGGGGCTTCGGCGCGTTCCGCCGAGGCTTGCGCGGCGTCGATCGACAGCGCGGAGGACGGCAGCTCGGACAGGCCGGCGGCCTCGATCGCGGCCTCCTCGGCCGGCGCGCTCGCCTTGGCGGTGGCGCCGATCGGCGCCAGGAAGTCGAAGTCGATGCCGTCGCCGAGCGCGGTCGGCAGCGGTGCCGGCGCGGTGGACGAAGGCTCGCGGGTCTCGAAATCGAGGAAGTCGGTGGAGACGAAGTCGTCGTCTTCCGGGCCGGCGGTGCGCGCCTCGGCCTGCGGCACGTCGGAGACGTCGGTGGCGTCGGCCGGTTCGAGCGACAGGTCCGGCAGGTCGGGCAACTCGGGCAGCGCGAGCGCGGCGGCGGTCGACAGCGAAGGCTGCGGCGGCAGTTCCTCGAGCGGCGCCGGCGAGGTCGGCACGGGATCGGCGGCAATCTGGCGCGCCGCGATCGCGAGTGCCTCGGCATCGGCCACGCGCGGCGGCGCGGTCGGCACCGGTTCGCCGGCCAGCAGGGCCTCGGCCAGGCGGCTGAACGGGGCCGACTGCCAGCCGTGCGGCGCCGAGGCCGCGATGTCCTCGACCCACAGGCCGAAGTCGCGCAGCGCCTGCTGCGTGCCGGCCAGCAGCTCGGGGGTGGCGGGGCGCTGGTCGGCGAGCCAGGTGTTGAGCACCTGCTCGAGCGACCAGGCGGCATCGCCGAAGTCGGTGAGGCCGACCATGCGCGAGCTGCCCTTGAGCGTGTGGAAGGCGCGGCGCAGGACCGTGAGCGCGTCGGTGTCGTCGGGGCGGCCGCCGAGCGCGACGATCGCGTTCTGGCCGTTGTGCACCACCTCGCGCGCCTCGTCGAGGAAGATGTTCTGCAGGTCGTCTTCCTCGAGCTCGGTGACCTCGGTGTCGGGCAGCGCGGCCGGGCCGACGATCTTGGCGGTCCAGCTGTCGGCCTTGCTGCTGAATTCCTCGATCGGCGAGGGCTTGGTCTTGCGCGCCGGCGTGGCCAGCGCGGCCAGCCTGGAAGCGATCTGCGCGTCGACCTCCTCGATGCTCAGCAACGGCTCGGCGGCCGGCGCGGCCACGTTCTCGGCGTCCTCGGCGTCGGCGGCCTGGCGGCCCATCAGCGGCTTGAGTTCACCGATCTCGGCGTCGAAGACGAACAGGCGCTTGGCCAGCGCCGGCTGATAGCCCAGCATGTCGATCAGGAAGCCGAGCGCGCCGAGGTTGTTGCCCAGCGCATCGAAGCCGGCCATCTCGTCGGCCGGCGAGGCGCTGCCCACCATGGCTTCGACCTCGTCGCGCATGCGCTGCACGGTGTGCGCGGCCTGGTCGAGGCCGAGCACCGAGAACACGCCGCGCATCTGCTGCAGCTGGCTCGGTACGGTGCGCAGCAGGCCCTTTTCGCCGGGGCGGCGGAAATACTGGTCGAGCGACTTCTCGAGTTCGCTCAGGTGGCTGCGCAGCTCGTCGACCACGGTGCCCATGGTCTGGCGGTCGCTGACGCGGCGGTACAGGTCCTCCATCCAGGGCTCGAGCGGCTCGGAGTGGCCGCCCGCGCGCACGCGCTCGATGCGCCCGGCGAGCTTGAGCATGCGCTGGGTGAGCTGCGGATCGCTGGGGTCGAGGTCTTCGAGCGCGGCCTCGAGGTAGAGCACGGAGGTCGCGACTTCCATCGCGAGCTCGGTGTCGGGCGGCTGGCCGCTGCGCACCGAGGCGTCGACGGCATGCGCGAGCGCCTGCACCATCGGCTCGCTCGGCGGATGCAGCCGGTGCAGCGATTCGCCGAGCTGGGCGAAGGTGTCGGCCACCTGGCGGGTGCGCGAGATGTCGCCGCCCGAGAGGCCGGACCACATCTCCTTGGCGGTCTCGATGCGCTTGCGGGCCTGGGCCAGCACCAGCGGATCGAAGCGGCCGAACTGCTCGACCGTGTAGTCGACGCGCTGCTCGTGCGCGATGCCCCAGGCCGTGCGCACGCTGCGCAGGGTGGCGGCTTCGTCGCGCGCGGTGGGCATGGCCTGGGCGCAGAAGAAGAGCAGGTCCTGGCCGAGCCGGTCGGACACCACGCTGTCGCCGCGCGCGAGCGTGGCGTACTGCAGCAGCACGCGCGAGGCGGCGCGCTTGACATAGCTGTCGGCGGGCACGAGGCCCAGCGCCAGCGCCTCGAAGAAGCCGGCCGCCAGGGTCCAGAAGCTGGCCACGCGCGGCAGCAGCGCGCCGCGGCCGAGCCCCAGGCACAGCGCCTGCAGGCGGCGCGCGGCCTGCGGGTCGCCGGTCTTGACCAGCTGCAGCACCTCGCGGTCGAGCCGCGAGCGCACCGAGGGATCGTAGGCCAGCGAGGCCTGCGTGAGCGCGGGACGGATCTCGACCCAGCGCCAGCTGGCGCTCCAGAGATCGGCCGGATGCACGCGCTCGTTGCCGACCAGCTCGAGCACCTCGCGGTACTGCGGGAACAGCGCGATCGAGGACACGTTCTTGCCGGCCAGCAAGGCCTGCAGGAAATCGGTGACGGCGAAGCCGGCGCGCTCGATCTTCAGCGCGGCGCTGTCGGTGCAGCGCTGCGGTTCGGCCACGAAGCCCTGCACCGCGAATTCGATCGAGCCGAGCACCAGCGCGGGCGCGTTGTGGCCCACCATCTGCAGCGCACCGACGGCCTGGTGCAGTTGCTGGCGCGCCATCTGCAGCGGGCCGCTCTCGATCTCGGCCGCATTGCCGACGTCGCGCGCAAAGCGGCGCAGCGACTTGCCGACGTTCTCGAGCGACTTCTGGATTTCTCCGAGCACCCAGGCCAGCGGCCCGAGGTCTTCGGTGGCCGGCGGATTGCCGGCGAGGGGGGCCGCGACGGGGGATTGGATAGCCACCTTGGATGCTCGCCGTTCTTCTGTGTCAGGCAATCTTGAAACGGGCCACCGAACGACGCAGTTCCTCGGCCATCTGCGACAGCTCGCGCACCTGCTGCGCGGTGGTCCGCGTGCCTTCGCCGGTCTGCTCGGTCACGGCGAAGATGTGCTGGATGTTGGCGGCCACCACGTTGGCCGAATCGGCCTCGCGAGACGCGGACTGCGAGATCTGCTCGATCAGCTCGGCGAGGCGGCGCGACACGCGGTCGATCTCGGACAGCGCGGTACCCGCGTTGTCGGACAGCTTGGCCCCCTCGACCACGCCCTGCGTGGAGCGCTCCATGGCGCCCACCGCGTCCTGCGTGTCGGTCTGAATCGCCTTCACCAGCGCCGAGATCTGGCGCGTGGCGTCCGCGGAGCGTTCGGCCAGCCGCTGCACTTCTTCCGCCACCACCGAGAAGCCGCGACCGGCCTCACCGGCCGACGCGGCCTGGATGGCGGCGTTCAGTGCCAGCACGTTGGTCTGTTCGGTAATGTCCGAGATCAGCTCGGTGATTTCGCCGATCTCCTGCGAGGATTCGCCCAGCCGCTTGATCCGCTTGGAGGTTTCCTGGATCTGGTCGCGGATGGCGTTCATGCCGCCGATGGCGTTCTGCACGGCCTGCAGGCCCGAGGACGCGGCCTGCAGCGACTGGCGCGCCACCGTGGCGGATTCCTGCGCCTGCGAGGACACGCCGTTGATTCGCTCCGCCATCGTCAGCACCGACTGGCCGGTTTCGCGGATCTCGCGCAGCTGTTCGGTCGAGGCCGCCAGCAGCTCGGTCGAGGTGCTTTCCACCTGCGAGGTGGTCAGCGCCACGCGGGTGGCCGTGTTCTGCACGTTGCCCACCAGCAGCCGCAGTTCTTCCACCGTGTAGTTCACCGAGTCGGCGATGGCGCCGGTGATGTCCTCGGTCACGGTGGCTTCCTGCGTCAGGTCGCCCTCGGCCACCGTCTGCAGTTCGTTCATCAGCCGAAGAATGGCGGCCTGGTTGGCGTTGTTGATGCGGCTGGCCTCCTCCGAGGCCTGCTCGGCCGAGAGACGTTCGCGCTCGGCGTTGGCGGCGCGTTCGCGGCCTTCGCGCACCTGCACGAAACCGATGGCGCCGGCCAGTGCGAGGGCGGCCAGCGAGAGCACGAACAGCAGCACGATGGTGCCGGCGCCCAGGCCGGTGCGCGCGGAGAGCTTGTCCTGCAGCTCGCCCAGCGATTTGCGCAGCGGTTCGCTGTCGGTCAGGATCGACGCCTGCGCTTCGCGCGCCGCCACCAGGCCCTGCAGGTTGCCCAGAATGGCCGAGGCCTGCGTGCGCATCTGCTCGTAGGTCTTCAGGATGGCTTCGAGCTGCTGGCGCGTCTGCGGGTCCTTCGAGCCGGGAAAGCGCTGCTGCGCATTGCCGTCGAGCAGGCCGCGCGTGGTTTCCTGGAAGGTGTTCAGGTCCTTGCCGAGCAGGAACACGGCGTCGGGGTTCACGCCCTCGACCGTGAAGAACTCGTTGGTCGACTTGCCGATGCGCTGCGTCAGCATCACGAGCTGGCCGGCGGCCGAGATCTCGGGCAGCGTGGCGTTCTGCTGCATCTTGAGCGAGGCGACGGTCTCGGTCATCTCGAGCAGCGTGGACGACTGCTGGTTGATGTCGCGCAGGGCGGCGCCCACCTGGGTCAGGATCTGGCGCTGGGCCAGCACGGCCTTGGCGCTCGCGTCGGCGCGGGCGACCAGCGGGTTGATCTTGCCCATGTCCTCGCCGTAGGCCTCGCCCACGGCCTCGAGGCGCAGCGCCTCGTCGCCATTGGTCAGGCCGTTGACGCGGCGCGTGAGGTCGTCGGCGCTGTCCTTCACCTCGGTGAAGGCCGGCGCGCTGCCCACCAGGGCCTGCGAGATCGACTTGGCGAGGCGCTGCGACTGCATCAGCGACTGGCCGGTGGCCGCCACCTGCTGCGCGAGCCGTTCGGCGCGCAGGATGGCGAGGCCGGCGACCAGCAGCAGCGCGAGCACCACCACCGCCAGCAGGATCGCGAGCACGCGCTGCTGACGCGCGGGGCTCTGGCCGGCGCGGCCGTCGTCCGCGAGCAGGTCGGCGCTGGCATCGGGCCGGCCGGGCTCGTTGGCGGCCTCGCCGCCGTCGACCAGGGCACCGCCCTCGCTGAACGAGCTGGCCGCCGGCGCGCCGCCGAACGACGTGTCGCCCGGCGCGCGCGCGATGCGCACGGTTTTTTCGTCGGGGACCTGCACCGTGTCGACGTTGTCGATCGCGAGCGAACCCGAACCATCGACGCGGGCCTTGTCGTTGCCGCTGGCGGGCAGTAATTTCTTGAACTTGTCGGCGATCGAGCTCACGGTCGGTCCTTCAGGTGGTGGTCGGGTGCACAGGCGCCTGTGACAGCTAGGCGCCGATACTCAGAAACTGGGGCTGCTGCGACAGCGCCTGCAGGTTGACTTCCTGCCAGCGTTCGCCGGCGGCGTCGGTGTAGAGATGCCCGGCCCAGGGCGGCGCATCGGCGCCCGGGGGCTCGGAGGCCGCGAAGGCCTCGACGCCGCGCAAGCCCGCCAGCCGGTCGACCAGCAGCGCGCAGTTGACGTCGAGCAGCTCGTTGAGCGCGACCAGCCGCGACTGGATGCGGGCCGCTTCGCTGGCGGCCGGACCGCTGGGCGCGCCGCCCGCGAAGGCCGACAGCTGCACCACGCCGTAGAGGCCGCCGCGCAGGTTGGCCACGCCGAGGAACCACGGCGCCGTGTAGGGCACGGGCTGCGGCGGCGTCCAGGGAAAGATTTCGCCGGCATGGCCGAGCGGGAACAGGTACTTGCCCTCGCCCGCCTCGACCGCGAGCCAGGTCGCGGCCACGCCGGTGGTGCGCGCGGCCTGCAGGCGGCTCGCCAGCCGGGACTGGAAGGCTCTCAGTGCGTCGCGATTCGCCATGGGCTCGGCAGATCCGCGCTCAGTTCAGCGCGCTGATCTTCGACATCAGCTCCTGCGCGTTCACGGGCTTCACGATGTAGTCGCGCGCGCCCTGGCGCATGCCCCAGACACGGTCGGTTTCCTGGTTCTTGCTCGTGCACAGGATGATCGGGATCGCGGCGTACTGCGGATCGCGGGCGATCGCGCGCGTGAGCTGGAAGCCGTTCTGGCCGGGCATGACCACGTCCATGAGGATCAGGTCGGGCTGGTCTTCCTCGAGGCGGCGCATGGCGTCCTCGGCGTTCTCGGCGGTCTTCACGGCGAAGCCGTTCTTGTGGAGCAGGTCGGACAGGAACACCAATTCAGTCTTGGAGTCGTCGACGACGAGGATTTTTCGAATGGGCATTTACTGCACTTCCTGTGAAACGTTGCCGAACTGCTGCACGGCCTGCAGCAGCTGGTCTTTGGTGAAAGGCTTGGTCAGGTAGTCTTGCGATCCGACCATGCGGCCGCGCGCCTTGTCGAACACGCCGTCCTTCGACGACAGCATCACGACCGGGACCTTGGAGAAATGGGCGTTGCGCTTGATGATGGCGCAGGTCTGGTAGCCGTCCAGCCGCGGCATCAGGATGTCGCAGAAAATCAGGTGCGGCTTGTGGTCGTTAACCTTGGAGAGCGCGTCGAAGCCGTCTTCGGCGAGGAGAACCTCGTGACCACCCTGCTTCAAAAAAATCTCGGCACTGCGCCGGATGGTGTTGCTGTCGTCGATGACGAGCACCTTGTAACCTGATCCATTCGGGCCCATTGCAAAAGCTCCTGCTCATGAGACTTGGATGCCCGCCGCGCCGTACACCGGCGCAGATCGCGTAGCTCTATGCCATGCTTTTCAGATTTCAACCATTTCGAAGTCTTCCTTGCGCGCACCGCACTCGGGACAGGTCCAGTTCATCGGAACGTCGGCCCAGGCCGTGCCTGCCGCAATCCCGTCCTCCGGTACACCTACCGCTTCGTCATAGATCCACCCACAAATCAGGCACATCCAAGTTTTCGTATTCATCGGAGCTTAAAGTCCTTGTTCATTAAATGCAACGAGTGTATCTATGCGTATCTCACTGGCGCCCTGTAAACGTCGCGCCCATGCCACCATCCAGCGGATTCCGCCCGGCGTATGACCTTCCACTTACATCCAGCAGACAGCGTTGACAAACCGGGCGATCTTAACGATCCCCTGCCCGACGACGGCGCATTGGCGGATCAGGACCTGAATCCCCCTTGCGTCCTGGTGTTCAATGCCAGCGACCCGAGCGGCGCCGGCGGCCTGGCCGGCGACGGGCTGGCCATGGGATCGGTGGGCGCCCACATGCTGCCGGTGGTGACCGGTGCCTACGCCCGCGACACGGCCGAGATCTTCGACCACTTCGCCTTCGACGAGGAGGCCATCGCCGAGCAGACCCGCTCCATCCTCGAGGACGTCGAGGTGCAGCTGATCAAGGTCGGCTTCGCCGGCACGCCCGAGGCGCTGAGCACCATCGCCGAGACCGCCGCCGACTACCCCGAGGTGCCGGTGGTGGCGTACATGCCCAACCTCTCGTGGTGGGACGAGAACGAGATCGATGCCTACCTCGACGCCTTCCGCGACCTGGTGCTGCCCCAGACCACGGTGCTGGTCGGCAACCACAGCACGCTGTGGCGCTGGCTGCTGCCCGACTGGAGCGGCGAGCGCCCGCCCGGCGCGCGCGACATCGCGATGGCGGCCGGCGAGTTCGGCGTGCCCTACACCCTGGTCACCGGCCTGGTGCTGCCCGACCAGTTCATCGACAACGTGCTGGCCTCGCCGCAGTCGGTGCTGACCAGCGAGAAGTACGAGCGCCTCGAGGCCGTGTTCTCGGGCGCCGGCGACACCCTGTCGGCCGCGCTGGCCGCGCTGCTGGCCAGCGGCACCGACCTGGTGGCCGCCACCACCGAAGCGCTGGCCTACATGGACCGCTGCCTCGACGCGGGCTTCCGCCCCGGCATGGGCCACGTGCTGCCCGACCGCCTGTTCTGGGCCGAACCCGAGCCCGAGGAGGACGATGGCGAGCCCGGCGACGACGTGCCCGACTTCGCCCTGCCGCCCCACGACACCCGCCACTGATTCCACTTCCCCCGTTCCAGATGCCCACTTCCGATCGCAACGACATCCTCTTCGAGCGCGCCCGCGCCGTGATTCCCGGCGGCGTGAACTCGCCCGTGCGCGCCTTCAAGGCCGTCGGCGGCACGCCCCGCTTCATCCAGCGCGCCCAGGGCGCCTATTTCTGGGATGCCAACGACAAGCGCTACATCGACTACATCGGCTCCTGGGGCCCGATGATCCTGGGCCACGGCCATCCGGCGGTGGTCGAGGCGGTGCAGAAGGCCGTGCTCGAGGGCTTCTCTTACGGCGCACCGACCGAGCGCGAGATCGAGCTGGCCGAGGCCATCCTCGCGCTGGTGCCGTCGATGGAGATGGTGCGCCTCGTGAGCTCGGGCACCGAGGCCGCGATGAGCGCGCTGCGGCTGGCGCGCGGCGCCACCGGCCGCAAGACCATCGTCAAGTTCGAGGGCTGCTACCACGGCCATGCCGACGCGCTGCTGGTCAAGGCCGGCTCGGGCCTCGCCACCTTCGGCAACCCGACCTCGGCCGGCGTGCCGAGCGAGGTGGTGCAGCACACGCTGGTGCTCGAGTACAACAACCTGCAGCAGCTCGAGGAGGCCTTCGCGCTGCACGGCGGCGACATCGCCTGCCTGATGATCGAGGCCATCGCCGGCAACATGAATTTCGTGCGCGCCACGCCCGAGTTCGCCCAGCGCTGCCGCGCGCTGTGCACGCAGCACGGCGCCCTGCTGATCTTCGACGAGGTGATGACGGGCTTTCGCGTCGGCCTGCACGGCGCGCAAGGCGTGCTGGGCATCACGCCCGACCTCACGGTGCTCGGCAAGGTCATCGGCGGCGGCATGCCGCTGGCGGCCTTCGGCGGGCCGCGCGCCATCATGGAACAGCTCGCGCCGCTGGGCCCGGTCTACCAGGCCGGCACGCTCTCGGGCAACCCGGTGGCCACGGCCTGCGGCCTGGCCACGCTCAAGGAGATCGCCAGGCCCGGCTTCTACGAGGCACTGGGCCGCAAGACCCGCGCGCTGGTCGACGGCCTGAAGGCCGCGGCCGCCGCCGAGGGTCAGCCCTTCAGCGCCGACAGCGAGGGCGGCATGTTCGGCTTCTTCCTGATGAACGAGCTGCCGCAGAACTACGCCAAGGTGATGACCACCGACAACGCGCGGTTCAACGCGCTGTTCCACGGCCTGCTGGAGCGCGGCGTGTACATCGCGCCCGCGCTCTACGAAGCCGGCTTCGTGAGCGCCGCGCACAGCGACGCGGACATCGCGGCCACCGTCGAGGCGGCGCGCGAGATCTTCAGCAAGCGCTGAGCGGGAGGCTCAAGCCGGGTCGATGGCCGCTATGGGCCCGGCCTCGGCCTCGAGCACCTCGGCCGCCGCCAGGCACAGGTCTTCGCGGAAGCGATCGCTCACGAGCTGCACGCCCGTGGGCAGGCCTTGGCGCAGCCCCATCGGCACCGACAGCCCCGGCAGCCCCAGGATCGCGGTCGCCAGCAGCGGGCTCTGCGCATCGAGCAGCTCGCGCATCGCGTCCGCTCCGCGCTGGTCGGCATCAACCGGGAACGGGTGGCGCCACGACACCGGCATCAGCAGCAGCGGATGGCGCTGCAGGAACAGCGCCCAGTCGCGCATCAAGCCCGTGCGCGCGGCCAGCGCGCGCATGTAGGCCTCGGTGTCGAACGACGGCGCATGCGCGTCCATCGCGCGGTAGGCCTGGCGGATGGTCTGGTCGCCGTCGCGCAGCAGCGCCGGTTCCACCAGCAGCCGGCTGTCGGCCATGGTCAGCGCGAGCCACAGCTCGGCCGCCTCGCGCAGCCGCGGCGGCTCCACCGGCTCGACGCGGTAGCCCGCGCCCTCGAGCCGGCGCGCGGCGCGCTGCAGGGCATCGGCCACCTCGGGATCGCAGGCGTAGCCGGGCAGCGCGGTGCACAGCGCCACGCGCAGCGGACCGGCCGGCGGCGTGCCCTCGAGCGGCGCGGGCACCCACCACGGGTCGCGCGCGTCGCGCGCGGCCATAGCGGCGAAGGCCAGCCGCAGGTCGCGCACGCTGCGCGCCAGCGGCCCCTGGACCGAGCTGAGCTGCACCACCGGCGGCCGCTCGCCGCTGCCCGACGGGTTGAAGGCCGGCACGCGGCCGAAGCTCGGGCGCAGGCCGTAGACGCCGCAGGCATAGGCCGGGTAGCGGATCGAGCCGCCCTGGTCGTTGCCGTGCGCGATCGCGCCGATGCCGACCGCGACCGCGGCCGCCGCGCCGCCGCTCGAACCGCCAGGCGTCAGCGCCGCGTCGTGCGGATTGAGGGTGCGCCCGTGGGCCGCGTTGTCGGTGAACCAGCGCATCGAGAACGCGGGCGTGTTGGTGCGGCCGATCGGAATCGCGCCCGCGCGCCGCAGGTTCGCGACCACCGGGCTGTCCTCCGCGGCCACGACCTTGCGATAGGCCTCCACGCCGTTGGTGGTGGCATGCCCGCGCTGGTCGACGTTGACCTTGATGGTGACCGGCACGCCATGCAGCGGCCCGGTGGCCTCGCCGCCGGCCAGCGCGGCGTCGGCCTGCCGCGCGGCCTGCAGCGCTTCCTCGGCGCCGCCGTCGACCACGGCATTGATGCGCGGATTGACGGCCTCGAGCCGTTCCAGGCTGCTGCGTACCGCCTCCACGCACGAGAGTTCGCGTGCCGCGATGCGCCGCGCGAGTTCGGCGGCCTCCAGTTGCCAGGGTTGCATGGCTTGTCTCCTCGAAAAAGATGGATGGATCAGTCGCCCTTGACGCCCGCGCGCCGCACCGCCTCGGCCCAGCGCGGCTTCTCGCGCTTCATCAGCGCGCTGAGCTCCTCGGGGCTCGAGGGCAATGCCTCGATCGACAGCGCGGCATTGGCACGCACCACGGCCGGGTCGGCCAGCGCGGCGCGCAGCGCGGTGTTGAGCCGGTCGACCGTCTTGCGCGAGGTGCCCGCGGGCGCTATCAGCGCACCCCAGGCCACCACCTCGAAGCCCGGCACGCCGCTCTCGGCCACGGTCGGCACCTCGGGCAGCACCGCGGCGCGCTTCGCGCTGGTCACGGCGATCGCCTTGACCCGGCCCTGCTGCACGAAAGGCAGCACCGCCGAGATGTTCTCGATGGTCACGTCGAGCTGGCCGTTGACCATGTCGGCCACCGCCTGGGTGCCGGTCTTGTAGGGCACCTGCACCATCGTGAGCCCGGTCTCGGTCTTCAGCAGCTCGCCGGTCAGGTGGCCCGCGCTGCCGATGCCGGGCGTGCCGACCGACAGCTTGCCCGGATGCTCGCGGCCGTAGGCGACCAGTTCCTGCAGGCTGCGCACCGGCAGGTCCTTGCGCACGATCAGCACGTAGGCGTTGCTCGAGATCAGGCCGACCGGCACCAGGTCCTTCTCGGGCACGTACGACAGCTTCGAGAAGAAGGCCGGGTTGATGCTCAGGGTCACGAGGTTGCCGTAGCCGACCGTGTAGCCGTCGTTCGCCGAGCTCACCAGGGCCTGCGTACCGACGATGCCGCCCGCGCTGGGCCGGTTGTCCACGATCATGGCCTGCCCCAGTTCGCGCGCCATCGCGTCGGCTACCGGCCGCATCGCCACGTCGACGCCGGAACCGGCGGCATAGGGCACGATGAATTTCACCGGGCGCTCGGGGTACTGGGCCGAAGCGGCCAGCGCGGCCGTGGCCAGGGCGGCCAGGAAGGCCACAGCGGCGCGGCGGGTCCATGCGAATGACAGGGCAGGCACGAAGCATCTCCTCTTGGGGAATCCCGCCGTTCACCACGAGCCGGCTGGTGGCCGAAGTCTAGGAACCGGGCCCGCGCCGCAAAAGACAATCGCTTGTCGCGATGACAACCTGCGTTTGTCGGTAGATTCCCGCGCCGGGCCGCGCGGCAGAATCGGCCGCATGAAGGATCACCAGCTCAAGGCCTGGCTGCGGCTGGCCGACACCGGCAGCATCCGCGCCGCCGCGCGCAGCCTGCACCTGAGCCAGGCCGCGGTGACCAAGGCGATCCGCGAGCTCGAGGCCGAGGTCGATGCGCAGCTGGTGCTGCGCAGCTCGCGCGGCATCGAGTTCACCGAGTCCGGTCGCCAGCTCACGGTGCGCGCGCGGCTCGCGCACCAGCAGCTCGAGCTCGCGCGCCAGGACATCCGCATCCTGCAGGGCAGCCAGCACGGCCGCGTGGCGGTGGCGGTGACGCCGATGGTGTTCCTCGGCGTGCTGCCCGAGGTGGTGCGCGCCTTCCGCAAGGCCATGCCACAGGCGCAACTCAAGCTGTTCGACGGCCTGATCCCGCAGGTGCTGCCGCTGCTGCGCGAGGGCGCGGTCGACTTCGCCGTGGCGGGGCCGGTGGCCTCGGCCCTCGATGCCGACTTCGCGTTCGAGCGGCTCGACATGATCGAGATGGCCGTGCTGTGCCGGCGCGGCCATCCGCTGCGCCATGCCACGCGCTGGGAGGAGATCGCGGGCGCCGAATGGCTGATGCACCTGGCACCGGGCAGCCAGCACAGCTTCCTGCTCGAGCAGTACGCAGCGCAGGGCCTGCCGCTGCCCGAGCACCGCATCGAGGTCGCCTCCTTCGGCGTGAGCTGGGGCCTGTTGACGCGCAGCGACGCGCTGATGGTGGGGCCGGCCGGCATGCTCACGATGCCGCCCTATGACGCGCTGGTGGAGCGCGTGCCGCTCGCGATGCCGGTGCCGCCGCTGGAACTGGGCATCGTCTCGCCGCGCGGCAAGCCGCTGTCGCTGGCCGCGCTGCGGCTGGCCGAGCTGTTTCGCAAGTACCTGGCGCGGCCGGCCTGAGCGGCGGCCCGCCCGCATGCGCACGGGCATGTGCCACGGCGATGACAGCGGCGGCGTGTATATTGCGCCCGCGCTTCGCGGAGCGCGACACCAGGGAAGAAGCCATCGCGGCCAGCCTCGAGCCGCACGAGATCTCCAGAACGTCCAAGCCATGAAATTCCTGCGCCAGTTGCCGGTCCTGAGTGCCGCTCTCCTTCTCTGTGGCCCGGCGCTCGCGCAGTCGGTGGACTTCACGCTCCCGACCTTCGACCAGCCCTTCGAGATCCAGAAGACCTGGATCAACGTCGGCTTCTACTCGGCCCACTTCGACCGCGACAAGGGCCTCGAGAACAAGAACCCCGGCCTGGGCTTCGAGTACCCGCTCAACGACGTCTACCGCGTCACGCTGGGCACCTTCCACAACAGCGACCGGCGCCAGTCGCACTACCTCGGCCTCTACGTGCTGCCCTTCGAATTCCACGGCGTGCGCTTCGGCGCCGTGGTCGGCGGCTTCGACGGCTACCCCAACTACCGCAACGGCAACTGGTTCCCGGCGCTGATCCCCACCGCGGCGATCGAGGGCAAGAACTGGGGCCTCAACATCGCCTACGTGCCGACGATCAAGAACCGGCTCTATGGCGCGCTGAGCTTCCAGCTCAAGTACCGCTTCGAATGAGCGGTCGCCCGGGCCCATGAAAAAAGGCGGCCATCGGCCGCCTCAGGCTGCTGACGAACCCCATGTTTTCCGGAACATGGGGTTTTGTCTTTCAAGCGAAGCCGATTTCTGCGCGGCGCTCGCCCCATCGAGCTGCAACGAGGTCCGAGCAGGCCTGGATGCGCTGTTGCGCAGTCAGAACGCGCCTGCGATGACGTAAAAGCGCCCTCAGACGCGCCAGCAGCAGCGCGATCTTCTTGATGTTCTGCGCAGCCGCCGCCAGCAAGCACTGCTCGGCCACCTTGCGCAGCCCTCGCATGCGTGCGTAGCGATGCCCGTGCAGCTGCTTGGCATCGGCGAAGCTGCGCTCCACCGTCTCCTTGCGCCGCGCATACAGGCGCTTGCCCTCTTCGGTCAGACGCCTGGTGTCCACCCGCTCCTTGGCCCACTCCCAGACGTGGCGCACCACCACCTTCACCGCATTGGCGCTGCTCGTGCACTGCCCGCGCAGCTCGCAGCGTCGGCAGATTGCCGGATCGGACTTGTACTCGCGATAGCCCACCCGGCTGGTCGTGCTGTACGCCAGCGCCTGCCCCGCCGGGCAGACATACTCGTCGCGGTAGCGGTCGTATTCGTACTGGCGCTTGTAGAAGGTGCCCGGCTTGTGGGTCGGCGTGCGGTAGCCCATTACCCCGGCGATGCCACGCGTCTCCAGTCCCTGGCAGATCGCCGGTGTGAAGTAGCCCGCATCCAGGCCCACGGCCTGCACCTGCAGGCCGAAGCGCTCTCGCTGATGGTCCAGCCGCCCCAGGTACGGCTGGCTGTCGTGCACCGAGGCCGGCGTGACGTGGGTGTCGGTGATGATGGCGTGCTTGGCGTCGACCGTGCGGTGGTCCAGGTAGAAGAAGCCTCGAGGCTTGTCGTCGCGCACCATGAAGCCGCTGTCGGGATCGGTGCGGCTGCGCTTGACTTCCTTGCTCGGCGGCGGGGTATCGTCGTCATCACGCTTCAAGGGCTTCTTGCCCTGCGCGGCGCGATCCGCATCGACCGCCGCGTCCAGCGCTCCCAGGTAGGCCGAGGGTGTCTGCTGGACCTGCACGAGGTCGAACTTGTTCTTGTTGGCGTTGGCCTTCAGGTGGGTGCTGTCGGTGTACAGCACCCGGCCATCGACCATGCCGTGGCCGATGGCCTGGCGCACGATCTCGTCGAAGATCTCCTGGTACACGGTGGTGTCGCTGTAGCGGCGGCGCCGGTTCTGCGAGAAGGTGGAAGCGTCGGGGACCTTGTCGGTCAGGCGAAAGCCGGCAAACCAGCGGTAGGCCACGTTGACCTGCACTTCGCGCATCAGCTGCCGCTCGCTGCGTACGCCGAACAAGTAGCCCACCAGCAGCAGCTTGAACATCACGACCGGATCGAGCGCCGGGCGGCCGTTGTCGGCGCAGTACAGGTGAGCGACCTTGGCCCGGATGAACTCGAAATCGATCGCCGCTTCGATCTTGCGCAGCAAGTGGTCCTGCGGCACCAGCATCTCCAGCGTCACCATCTCGAGTTCTTGCTGCGCGGGGGTGGGGCTCTTGAGCATCCCGCCATTTAAAAGCACAAAGCCCTCGCCGGGGGCGAGGGCTTGGGGTTTGTCAGCAATCTGAGGCGGCCATCGGCCGCCTTTGTTTTTTGGAACCGCGCCCGGCTCAGTGCCGGAAGTGGCGCACGCCCGACAGCACCATCACCACGCCGCGCTCGTCGGCCGCGTCGATCACTTCCTGGTCGCGCATCGAGCCGCCCGGCTGGATCACGCAGCCCGCGCCCGCGTCGACCACCACGTCGAGGCCGTCGCGGAACGGGAAGAAGGCATCGCTGGCCACGGCCGTGCCCTGCAGCGACAGGCCCGCATGCTCGGCCTTGATGCTCGCGATGCGCGCCGAATCGAGGCGGCTCATCTGGCCCGCGCCCACGCCCATGGTCATGCCGTCGGCGCAGAACACGATCGCGTTGCTCTTCACGTACTTGGCGACCTTCCAGGCGAACAGCAGGTCCTGCAGCTGCTGCGGCGTGGGCTGCTTCCTGCTCACGACCTTGAGGTCGGACAGCGCGAGCTCGTGGTTGTCGGCGGTCTGGATCAGCAGGCCCGAGCCGACGCGCTTCACGTCCATCGCGTTGCGGCCGTTGTCCCAGTCGGTGGCGCCGCCCGGCGGCAGCGCGATCTCGAGCACGCGCACGTTGAGCTTGGCCTTGCTGGCCTGGAACACCTCGAGCGCCTCGTGCGTGTAGCCCGGGGCCATCAGCACCTCGACGAACTGCTTGGCCACGGCCTGCGCGGTGGCGGCGTCGACGGTGCGGTTGAAGGCGATGATGCCGCCGAAGGCCGAGGTCGGGTCGGTCTTGAAGGCCTTGGCATAGGCCTCGGCCGCGTCCTTGCCGACCGCCACGCCGCAGGGGTTGGCGTGCTTGACGATCACGCAGGCAGGCACGTCGAAGCTCTTCACGCATTCCCATGCCGCATCGGCGTCGGCGATGTTGTTGTAGCTGAGCTCCTTGCCCTGCAGCTGCCTGGCCGACACCAGCGAACCGGGCGCCGGATGCAGGTCGCGGTAGAACGCGGCCTGCTGGTGCGGGTTCTCGCCGTAGCGCAGGTCCTGCACCTTCACGAAGCGGCCGTTGCTCTGCGCCGGGAACAGCGAGCGCGTGGGCGTCGATTGGCCCTGGCTGGTCTCGAAGTCGATCGCCGAGAGGTAGTCGCTGATCGCGCCGTCGTAGTCGGCGATGCGGTTGAAGGCGGCCACCGAGAACGCGAACTTGGTCTTGTCGCTGAGCTTGCCGTCGGCCTTGAGCTCGGCCAGTGCCACGGCGTACTGCGAGGCGTCGGTCAGCACGCCCACGTCCTTCCAGTTCTTGGCGGCGCTGCGCACCATGGCCGGGCCGCCGATGTCGATGTTCTCGATCGCGTCTTCGAGCGAGCAGCCGGGCTTGGCCACGGTGGCCTCGAACGGATAGAGGTTGACGATCAGCAGGTCGATGGTGTCGATGCCGTGCTGCTCGATGGCCGCCACGTGCGCCGGCAGGTCGCGCCGCGCGAGCAGGCCGCCGTGGATCTTCGGATGCAGCGTCTTCACGCGGCCGTCGAGCATCTCGGGAAAGCCGGTGTGGTCGGCCACCTCGGTCACCGGCAGGCCGGCATCGGCCAGCAGCTTGGCGGTGCCGCCGGTGGACAGCAGCTTGATGCCCAGCGCATGCAGCGCCTGCGCGAATTCGAGGATGCCGGTCTTGTCGGAGACGGAAATCAGTGCGGTCTTGGCCATGGTGTCGTTACGCCGTGCGTTCTCGTTCATTTCAAAAGTTTGTGTTCGACCAGCTTCTTGCGCAGCGTGTTGCGGTTCAGGCCCAGCCATTGGGCGGCCTTCGACTGGTTGCCCTCGGCGCGCGTCATCACGACATCGAGCAGGGGTTTCTCGACCACGCGCACGAGCATCTCGTACATGCCGTCGGGTTCGGTGCCGCGCAGGTCGCGGAAGTAGCTCTCCAGACTGGTGCGCACGCAGTCCTCGATGTGTTTCTTGCTCATGCTTTTCTTCTCTTCTCTCAATCGGCGGCGCAGGCCGCCTCCTCTTCGCCGGACAGCTCTTCGGCCGCCTGGTACTGCGGGATGCGGTCCATCTGGTCCGCGAGCCCATCGAAATACTCGCCGACCGCGCGCAGCTGCGCCTCGCAGTCCTCGATGGCGTTCATGCGCGAACGGAATTCCTCGCCGCCGGGCAGCGCGCGCACGTACCAGCCGATGTGCTTGCGCGCGGTGCGCACGCCGCTGTAGTCGCCGTACAGCGCGTAGTGCTCCACCAGGTGGTCGAGCAGCAGCCGGCGCACCTCGGCCACCAGCGGCGGCGCGCGGTGCGTGCCGGTGTCGAGGAAGTGCGCGATCTCGCGGAAGATCCACGGCCGGCCCTGGGCCGCGCGGCCGATCATCACCGCATCGGCGCCGGTGGCCGCGAGCACCTCGCGCGCCTTCTCGGGCGAACGCACGTCGCCGTTGGCCACCACCGGCACGCGCACCGCGGCCTTCACGGCGGCGATGGTGTCGTACTCGGCCTGGCCCTTGTAACCCTGCTCGCGCGTGCGCCCGTGCACCGTGAGCATCTGCACGCCGGCCGATTCGAAATCGCGCGCGAGCTTGACCGCGTTGCGGTGCTCCATGCTCCAGCCGGTGCGCATCTTGAGCGTGACCGGCACGCCGTGCGGCTGCGCGGCATCGACCACCGCGCTCACGATCTCGAGCGCCAGCGGCTCGTCGCGCATCAGCGCCGAACCGGCCCACTTGTTGCAGACCTTCTTGGCCGGGCAACCCATGTTGATGTCGATGATCTGCGCGCCGCGCTCGATGTTGTAGACCGCGGCCTCGGCCATCATGGCCGCGTCGGTGCCCGCGATCTGCACCGCGATGGGGCCCGGCTCGCCGTCGTGGTTGGCGCGGCGCGAGGTCTTGAGCGAATTCCAGAGGTCCTTGCGCGAGGTCACCATCTCGCTGACCGCGTAGCCCGCGCCGAGCGCGCGGCACAGCATGCGGAAGGGCCGGTCCGTCACGCCGGCCATGGGCGCGACGAACAGGCGGTTCTCCAGCGTGTGGTTGCCGATCTGCAAGGTCATGACGGAGGAAGGCTGTGCGCGTCGGCTGCTGAAAAATGAGGCACGATTGTAGCCACCTGCCATTTCAGTGACTGAAACGATTTGCGCCGATTCGCGCCGCTGGTACGGGTGTAAACACGGGTGGAAATCCCATGCGCGGCGGCGCCTTTTCCGACCCGGCCTCGCGAACGCGCTGCCTATACTGCGCCGACCTTATGCAAGCCTGGCTCGACGCACTCCTCGCGCTTCTCGCGCTGCCGCAATACGGCCTCTCCACGCTGTTCATCGCCGCCTTCATCTCGGCGACGCTGCTGCCCGTGGGCTCGGAACCCGTGCTGTTCGGCCTGCTCAAGCTCAACCCCGAGCTGTTCTGGCCCGCGATCGCGGTCGCGACCGTGGGCAACACGCTCGGCGGCGCGGTCGACTGGTGGATGGGCTACGGCGCGCACAAGGTGGCCGACAAGTACTCGCACTCGAAGCACCACGTGCGCGTGCTCGGCTGGCTCGAGCGGCTCGGCCCGAAGGCCTGCCTGCTGAGCTGGCTGCCGCTGGTCGGCGATCCGCTGTGCGCGGTCGCGGGCTGGCTGCGGCTGCCGTTCTGGCCCTGCCTGGCCTACATGGCGATCGGCAAGTTCCTGCGCTACGTCTGCATGACGGTGGCGCTGCTCTACATCTTCCCGTCCTGAGCGAGGGACTCAGTTCAGCAGTTCGTACGGGCCGCCGCGCTCGAGCGCCTGCCGGTAGGCGGGGCGTGCATGGATGCGTGCGAGCCAGGCCATGAGCTTCGACCGTTTCGCATCGAGCCCGCCGCGCGCATGCGCGGCCTCGACCACGAAGCTCATCTGGATGTCGGCGCCGCTGAAGGCATCGCCCGCGAACCATTCGCTCTTGCCGAGTTCGGCCTCCATGTAGTTGAGGTGGCTCGCGATGTTCGGCAGGATGAACGCCGACTTGGCCTTGGCGGCGATGGCCTTGGCCACCGGCTTGGCGAAGAAGGGCATCTTGCTGCTCTCGATGCGGTCGAACACCAGCTTGAGCAAGAGCGGCGACATCGCCGTGCCCTCGGCGAAGTGCAGCCAGTAGCGGTAGCGCAGCGCCTCGGGCGTGAGCGGCGCGGGCGCGAGGCGACCCTGGCCGTAGCGCTCGATCACGGTCTCGATGATCGCGCCCGACTCCGCGAGCACGAGCCCGTCCTCGGTCGTCACCACCGGCGACTTGCCCAGCGGATGCACCGCGCGCAGCGAAGCGGGCGCCAACATGGTGTTCGGATCGCGCTGGTAGTGGACGATCTCGTAGGGCAGGCCCAGTTCTTCGAGCAGCCAGAGCACGCGCTGCGAACGCGAGTTGTTGAGGTGGTGGACGGTGAGCATGGCGAGGGTTGGAATGAAGCGAGGGCGACGGGGCGCGGCAGTCTAGCGTGACGCGCGGCAAAGCGCAGCCCTGTCAGCGCGGTCGCCTACAGGCGCGCTCGAAGCCGCGTCCTACACTGGCCGCATGACACCGACCACCACGCCGACCCCGCCGCGCCGCATGCACGGGGGCTGGCGCGGCGCGATGTTCGCGCTGTTCTTCGCGGCGGCCGCCGTTGCCCACCGCCCGGCGCAGGCCGCGCTCGATCCCGAGGCGCTCTACCAGCATGCCTCGCCCGCGGTCTGGACCGTCAAGGGCGACCGCGGCGACAACCAGGTGACCGTGGGCAGCGCCGTGGCGGTCACGCCCACCGCGCTGGCCACCGCCTGCCACGTGATCGACGGTGCCGCGGCCGTGACCGTGATGCAGGGACAGACCACGATCAAGATCGGCAGCATCCTGCGCGACCCCGATGCGACGCGCGACCTCTGCGTGCTGATGACCGAGACACCGTTGCAATTGCATGCCGTCGAGATCGCGCCGGCCGACAGCCTGCGCGTGGGCCAGCGCGTGTTCGCCATCGGCAGCCCGCACGGCCTCGAGCGCACGCTCAGCGAGGGCCTGATCTCGGCGCTGCGGCCGCGCGCGCCGGGGCAGTTGCCGATCGTCCAGACCTCGGCGCCCGTGTCCTCGGGCTCGAGCGGCGGCGGCCTCTTCGACACCGACGGCCGGCTGATCGGCGTCACCGACCGCGTCTCGCCCGGCGGCTCGAACCTGGGCTTCGCCTATCCGGCGCAATGGGTGATGGAACTGCCGCAGCGCGTGATGGCCGAGCGCGAGACCTGGCGCGAGCTGCTCAAGACCGTGGGCGTGGTGCTGCAGTCGAACGGCGAGCCCGTGCCCTCTGGCCATGCCGACATCGCCGACGAAGCCGCGCTGCCGGTGGTCGGCGCCGATCCGCGGCAGATCCGCGTCGCCTACCGCCAGTTCCTGCTGCAGGCGCGGCCGCGCGCCTTCCTGATCACCAGCGACAGCCGCTTCGGCACCGCCACCAGCTCGGCCGCGCTGACCGAGCATCTCAAGGGCTGCACGCAACGCAAGGTGGTGTGCGCGGCCTACGCGGTGGACAACACGGTGGTGTGGGGCAAGCAGCAGGCGGCGCGCTGAGATCAGCGCGCAAGGACGGACGCCGCGATGCGGTGAGGGAACGGCTCCCAGCTGTCCGAGACGGTCCACACGCCATTCACCCTCGCCACGGGAAAGGCCAGCGGCTGCAGCATCGCGCCGGGAAACTCGACCTGGACATGGACCCGTCCCCGGTCCCGCCGGTACAGGAGGGTCGAGACGGCGACGACATCGTCGCGCCGGCCGGCGATGGCGCAAAGACGCCGATGCACGCGCTCCCGCAGCCGCTCGCCATCGAGATCTTGCGCCCCCTCCTCTTCGAGCGGATTGACCACCTGGCCGTCGACGGCCTCGCCGAGGAACGCGATGCCCAGTGGCGGGAGCACGCCGTCCCTGCGCATGATCCGTTCGCTCGCCTGGATCGAGGCAAGCACGACCCGGGCGAAGAGCTCGTCGTTGAAGTTCGAGGCCATGGCCGTGCGCGCCGATGTCAGCCGCCGGTGCTTTCCTTGCGGATCAGCCACTGGTTGCCCGAGCGTTGCAGCTCCAGCACCTTGCGGCTCACTTCCTTGAGCTTGTCCGCGCGGTAGTTCTGCCGGAACCGGGCCGTCGCGGTCCGGTCGTTGATGCTGATCACCAGGTCTTCGAGGGTGACGCCGATGCTCGACTTGCCGGTGATGCGGACACGGCGCTCTTCTTCCCATTTGCCGCGGCTCTGGCCGCGGGCCGGCGTGAACTCCGGCGCATAGGCCGCCAGGTAGCGATCCATGTCCTGGGCCGACCAGGCCGAGGCCCAGCCGCGCACGGCGGCTTCGACCTCGGCAACGGCGGCACTTGGCGCCGAAGGCATGGAAGGCGCCGAAGGCACGGAGGGCACTGGTGGCTGCGATGGCCGGATCGCGGGCTTGGCCGGCATCGTGTACATGTCCGGCGCCTCGCGCGCGATCGCATACCCGGTGAAGATCCAGTGGTTGTTCTCCATCGCGAAGCTGATTCTTTCGGAGGCCTTCCTGCCGCTGTCCAGCTCGGTGGAGAACACGACATTGGCATAGAGACCCGCGGGAAAGCCGTCCTCGTTGTCCTTGCGGTACTTGAGACGCGTCACGCTCGACCAGTCGCGGCTGGCCACCGGTCCCATCGACTGCCGCGCCTTTCTCGTGGCCTGCATGAAGGCGGTCTTGTTCATGCGGGCCTTCAGCACGTTGGAGCCCGAATCCCAGAGTTCGCTCACCCGGTCGGTGTCGGTTTTCCGAAGCACTTCGGCCGCGACGCCGAGCAATTCGTCGGACACCGCATCCGACGCCGCCGGCGCCGCGGCGGCCATTTGAAAACCCGCGGCCATGAGACATGCGGCCAGCCACCGCACGGCGATTCGATTCATTGAATTCCTCCTTTTTTATTCCCGGATGCTTGTTCGACCGGCTTGCCTGGCGGGAAATCTCGCAGCCACGCTGGCTGGAGCCACGCGAATTTCAAATCAATCCAATTTAAAAACAATTGGATAATTTGATTTCGATTTCAATCAGAAATCGACGGATTTCAAAGGAAATCCATCCGGCAAGACGAAAAAGCGCCCGGAATAATACACAAGCGGAATTTCATGATTTCCCGATCAATTCGGAGACATCCAAATTTCCGAGAAACAAATCACGCTCGCCGGTCGAACCGGTTTTGCAGCGAGAAGGGAATCGGCCCGATGCGCTGGCAGGCGCGAAGCGGGGGAGGCGTCGACGGGGTCGGACCCGCGACGCGGCGGCCCGGCATCCCGGCCCGCGGGCACCGGGGCCGGCCGGCCCCGATGCCGAAGCTGCCGCTGCTGCGGCTTCTTCTCAGGAACTGAAGAGGAAGTTCATCACGTCGCCATCCTTGACGACGTATTCCTTGCCTTCCGAGCGCATCTTGCCCGCGTCCTTCGCGCCCTGCTCGCCCTTGAAGGCGATGTAGTCGTCGAAGCCGATGGTCTGGGCGCGGATGTAGCCCTTCTCGAAATCGGTGTGGATCACGCCGGCCGCCTGCGGGCCGGTGTCGCCGACGTGGATGGTCCAGGCGCGCACTTCCTTCACGCCGGCGGTGAAGTAGGTCTGCAGGCCCAGCAGCTTGAAGGCGGCGCGGATCAGGCGGTTGAGGCCCGGCTCGTCCTGGCCGATCTCGGCCAGGAACATCTTCTTGTCCTCGTCGTCCATCTCGGACAGGTCGGCCTCGATCTTGGCGCAGATCGCCACCACGGGCGCGTTCTGCCTGGCGGCGTACTCGCGCAGGCGGTCGAGGTAGGGGTTGTTCTCGAAGCCGTCCTCCGCCACGTTGCCCACGAACATCGCGGGCTTGGCGGTGATCAGCGTGAAGCTCTTGACCAGCGGCAGCTCTTCCTTGGTGAACTCGAGCGCGCGCACGGGCTTGTTCTCGTTGAGCGCGGCCTGGCAGCGCTCGAGCAGGCCGACCAGCTTCTGCGCGTCCTTGTCGCCCGAGCGGGCCACCTTGGTGTGGCGCTGCAGCGCCTTCTCGACCGTCGACAGGTCGGCCAGGCACAGCTCGGTCTGGATCACCTCGATGTCGGAGATCGGGTCGACCTTGCCGGCCACGTGCACCACGTTGTCGTCGTCGAAGCAGCGCACCACGTTCACCGTGGCGTCGGTCTCGCGGATGTGGGCCAGGAACTTGTTGCCCAGGCCTTCGCCGGTGCTGGCGCCGGCCACGAGGCCCGCGATGTCCACGAACTCGACGATGGCGGGCACCACGCGCTCGGGCTTGACGATGTCGGCGAGCTGGGCGAGCCGCGGATCGGGCACCTCGACGATGCCCACGTTGGGCTCGATGGTGCAGAAGGGATAGTTTTCCGCTGCGATGCCGGCCTTGGTCAGCGCATTGAAAAGGGTGGATTTACCGACGTTGGGCAGGCCGACGATGCCGCACTTCAAGCTCATGGGGGGTCCTCAGGTGAACCGGCGATTTTAGGCGAGGCGCCCCGCCCGGCGGTTCGGGCAGGCGGCTAAACAGGGCCGGCGGGTCAGGGTAAAACCCGATGAAAACCCCATAAGCAAACGTTTGCGCAAACGTTTTCGTCCAGTACCATCGGCGCCGGGCCGCCAGATCGGTCATCGTTCGTTCCAACACACCTCAGGAGACACGCACCATGAAGTTCACCCGCCGCACCGTGCAGACCGCCGCCGCCCTCGCCCTGCTGGGCACCTTCGCCGCCTCGCCGGCGCTCGCGCAGGACAAGCCCAAGGTCGCGCTGGTGATGAAGTCGCTGGCCAACGAGTTCTTCCGCACCATGGAAGACGGGGCCAAGGCGCACCAGAAGGCGAATTCGGGCAAGTACACGCTGGTGACCAACGGCATCAAGGACGAGACCGACACCGCCGCGCAGATCAAGATGGTCGAGCAGATGGTGGCGCAGAAGGTCAATGCGCTGGTGATCGCGCCGGCCGATTCGAAGGCGCTGGTGCCGGTGGTCAAGGCCGCCATCGACAAGGGCATCCTGGTGGTCAACATCGACAACCGCCTCGACGCGGCCGCGCTGAAGGAGAAGAACATCCAGGTGCCCTTCGTCGGCCCCGACAACCGCGCCGGTGCCAAGCTGGTGGGTGACTACCTGGCCAAGAGCCTGAAGTCGGGCGACAAGGTCGGGATCATCGAAGGCGTGTCGACCACCTTCAATGCGCAGCAACGCACGCTCGGCTACCAGGACGCGATGAAGGCCGCCGGCATGACCGTGACCGGCGTGCAGTCGGGCCAGTGGGAAATCGACAAGGGCAACACGGTGGCCGCCGGCATGATGCGCGAGAACCCCGACCTCAAGGCCCTGCTGGCCGGCAACGACAGCATGGCGCTGGGCGCGGTGGCGGCGGTGAAGGCCGCGGGCAAGACCGGCAAGGTGCAGGTGGTGGGCTACGACAACATCGGCGCCATCAAGCCGATGCTGGCCGACGGCCGCGTGCTCGCCACGGCCGACCAGTTCGCCGACAAGCAGGCCGTGTTCGGCATCGAGACCGCGCTGAAGGCGATCGCCGACAAGAAGAGCCAGGCCGACATGCCGGCCGAGATCAAGACCGACGTGGTGCTGGTGACCAAGGACTCGAAGAAGTAAGCACCGCGCCTCTTTCACCGCTGTCACACACCTCAAGAAACCACCCTTGCCGGCGCCCATGTCCGCAACCCCCGCCACGCCGCTCTTCGCGCTCCACGACATCGGCAAGGACTACGCCGCGCCGGTGCTCGACGGCGTGACCCTCACGCTGGAGGCCGGCGAGGTGCTCGCGCTGACCGGAGAGAACGGTGCCGGCAAGAGCACCCTCTCCAAGATCGTCTGCGGCCTCGTCACGCCGACGCGCGGCACGATGCTGCTGGGCGGCGCGCCGTTCCAGCCGGGCTCGCGCCGCGACGCCGAGGCGCACGGCGTGCGCATGGTGATGCAGGAACTCGGGCTGGTGCCCACGCTCACGGTGGCCGAGAACCTGCTGCTCGACCGGCTGCCGCAGCGCATGGGCTGGCTGCAGCGCGCCGAGCTGCACGCGGCCGCGCGGCTGCAACTGGCCAAGATCGGCCTCTCGCACATCGATCCGGCCGTGCCGGTCTCGCGCCTGGGCATCGGCCAGCAGCAGATGGTGGAGATCGCGCGCAACCTGCTCGACGACACCCGCGTGCTGATCCTCGACGAGCCGACCGCGATGCTGACGCCGCGCGAGACCGAGCACCTGTTCGAGCAGATCGCGCTGCTGAAGGCACGCGGCGTGGGCATCGTCTACGTCTCGCATCGGCTCGAGGAGCTGCAGCGCATCGCCGACCGCGTGGCGGTGCTGCGCGACGGCCGTCTGGTCGACGTGCGGCCGATGGCCGGCGTGCGCGAATCCGAACTGGTCGAGCGCATGGTCGGCCGCGCGGTGCACGAGCACGATGGCCGCCCGCGCCGCGTGGCCGGCGCGCCGATGCTGAGCGCGCACGGCATCGGCCGCGGCAGCGCGGTGCGCGATGTCGACCTGCAACTGCGCGCGGGCGAGGTGATGGGCATCGCCGGGCTCGTGGGCTCGGGCCGCACCGAGCTCGTGCGACTGCTGTTCGGCGCCGACAAGGCCGAGCGCGGCACGATCGAACTCCACTGGCCCGGCGCGCAACAACCGGCCGCGGGCCGCTGGCGCTCGCCGATGCAGGCGATCCGTGCCGGCATCGGCCTGGTCACCGAGGACCGCAAGTCGCAGGGCCTGCTGATGACGCAATCGATCCGCGTCAACGCCACGCTCAGCGACCTCGGCGCGGTCTCGCGCCTGGGCTGGCTGCGCGCGGCCGCCGAGCGCGGCATCGCGCGCCGGCTGGTGCAGACGCTGCGCATCCGCTCGCGCAGCGAGGAGCAGAGCGTGGCCACGCTCAGCGGCGGCAACCAGCAGAAGGTGGTGTTCGCGCGCTGGCTGCACCGCGAATGCAAGGTGCTGCTGCTCGACGAGCCGACGCGCGGCGTCGACGTGGGCGCGCGCGCCGACCTCTATGCCGAGCTCGACCGCATGGCCGAGGCCGGCAAGGCGCTGCTGATGGTGTCGAGCGACCTGCGCGAACTCATGGCCATGTGCGACCGCATCGGCGTGATGCACGCCGGCCGCCTGGTGGCGGTGTTCGAGCGCGGTGCCTGGGACCAGCAGTCGATCCTGGCCGCGGCCTTCGGCGACACCGGCCGCGCCACCTCCGCAGCCCCCACCGCCCACGCTCTCGCGGCCGCCGCCTGAGCCTCATCCTCCTTCGCCCCATGACGACCACCACCGCTTCCGCTCCCCCCGCCGCCGGCGCCGGCTCCCTCAAGGGCCAGCTCGGCACCTACATCGGCCTGGCCGTGGTGCTGCTCGGCATGATCGGGCTGTTCGGCAGCCTCAGCGAATACTTCCTCACGGTGGAGACCTTCGTCACCATCGCCAACGAGATCCCCGCGCTGGCCGTGATGGCCGTGGGCATGACCTTCGTGCTGATCATCGCGGGCATCGACCTCTCGGTGGGCTCGGTGCTGGCGCTCAGCGCGGCGGTGGCCGCCGCCGCCATCCTGCAATGGCACCTGCCGGTGCCGCTGGCCGCGCTGCTGGGCCTGGCCACGGGCCTGATCTGCGGCGCGATCACCGGCGCCGTGTCGGTGGCCTGGCGGCTGCCGAGCTTCATCGTCTCGCTCGGCATGCTCGAGGCCGTGCGCGGCGGCGCCTACCTCGTGACCGACTCGCGCACCCAGTACGTGGGCGATGCCATCTCGGGCCTGGCGGCGCCGTGGATCGGCGGCATCTCGGCGGCCTTCGTGCTCGCGGTGGTGCTGGTGATCGTGGGCCAGCTGGTGCTGTCGCGCACCGTGTTCGGCCGCTACGTGGTGGGCATCGGCACCAACGAGGAGGCGATGCGCCTCGCGGGCATCGACCCGCGGCCGATCCGCATCGTGGTGTTCGCGGTCACCGGCCTCTTGGCCGGCCTGGCGGGGCTGATGCAGTCGGCGCGCCTCGAGGCGGCCGATCCGAACTCGGGCGTGGGCATCGAGCTGCAGGTGATCGCCGCGGTGGTGATCGGCGGCACCAGCCTGATGGGCGGGCGCGGCTCGGTGGTCAACACCTTCTTCGGCGTGCTGATCATCGCGGTGCTCGAGGCCGGCCTGGCGCAGGTCGGCGCCAGCGAGCCGAGCAAGCGCATCATCACCGGCGCGGTGATCGTGGTTGCGGTGATCATCGACACCCTGCGCCAGCGTCGCGCCGACCGCCGGCTGGCCTGACGCTCCCCTCCCCACGAAGCAGCACCCGCAACAGGAACACCCAGGCCATGGCCACCATCAAGGACGTCGCACTGCGCGCGGGCGTGTCGGTCACCACCGTCTCGCACGTGGTCAACGACACGCGCCACGTCAGCGCCAAGGGCCGCGAGCGCGTCGAGCTCGCGATCCGCGAACTCGGCTACGTGCCCAACGCGATGGCGCGCAGCCTCAAGAGCAACACCACCTCGACGCTCGGGATGCTGATCCCGAACAGCTCGAACCCCTACTTCGCCGAGATCGTGCGCATCATCGAGGACCGCTGCTTCGGCGCCGGCTACACGCTGGTGCTGTGCAACACCGACGACGAGCCGCACCGCCAGAGCGTGTACCTGCAGGTGCTGGCCGAGCGCCGCATCGACGGGCTGATCGTGGTGTCGACCGGCGACGACGACACGCTGGCCCGGCAGCTCAACGGCCTCAAGGTGCCGACCGTGCTGCTCGACCGCGAGATCGCCGACCCGCACTGCGACCTGGTCGAGACCGCCCACATGCAGGGCGGCCTGCTCGCGGTGCGCCACCTGCTGTCGCTGGGCCACCGCCGCATCGCCTGCATCGGCGGGCCGCAGGGCGTGTCGCCGAGCGAACAGCGCATCGCGGGCTGGCGCATGGCGCTGGCCGAGAGCGGCCACGGCACCGGCGACGCCGACGCGCTGCTGTGGCGCGGCGGCTTCACCAGCCAGGGCGGCTACGAGGCGATGCACGCCATCCTGCGCGCCGGCACCAACGACATTCCCTCGGCGGTCTTCGTCTGCAACGACCTGATGGCGATCGGCGCGCTGCGCGCTGCGCACGAGAGCGGCGTGCGGGTGCCCGACGAGCTCTCGATCGTCGGCTTCGACGACATCGAACTCTCGGCCTACACCAGCCCGCCGCTCACCACCGTGGCCCAGCCCAAGGAGCGCATCGGCGCGCTGGCGGTCGACATGCTGCTCGAGCGCGTGGGCGGCCGCCGCCGCGATGCGCGCAAGGTGGTGCTGCAGCCCGAGCTGCACGTGCGCGCCTCGACCGCGCGCTATTCCGGAGCGCCCGCGGCTGTACCGGTATCCGTCCCCTCTTCCGCCGACACCCGAAAGTCCCGCACCCCGTGAGCCCGACGTCTTCCTCCCGCCCCGCGGCACCGCGCATCGTGGTGCTCGGCAGCCTCAACATGGACCTGGTGCTGCGCGTGCCGCATGCGCCCGCCGCGGGCGAGACCCTGCTGGGCCGCTCCTTCGCCACCATCCCCGGCGGCAAGGGCGCCAACCAGGCCGTGAGCTGCGCGCGCGAGGGCGCGCAGGTGCGCATGATCGGCTGCGTGGGCGACGACGACCACGGCCGCGCGCTGCGCCAGGCGCTTGAACGCGACGGCATCGACACCGAGGCCCTGCGCACCGATGCCGCCGAACCCACGGGCACCGCGCTGATCATGGTCGAGGACAGCGGCCAGAACCGCATCGTGATGATCGCGGGCGCGAATGCCGGCGTCGACCTCGACGCGGCGGACCTGCGCACCCGGCTCGCGGGCGCGGCCTTCCTCGTGACCCAGTTCGAGACCCCGATGGCGCAGGTCGAGCGCGCGATCGCGGTGGCGCACGAGGCCGGCTGCAAGGTGCTGCTCAATCCCTCGCCGGTGCAGGCCATCGCCGAGCCCCTGTGGCCGAAGATCGACACGCTGGTGGTCAACGAGATCGAGGCGCGCACGCTCAGCGGCCTGGGCGCCGACAGCCCGCAGGAGGCCGCGGCCGCCGGGCAGGCGATGCGCGCGCGCGGCATCGCGCGCGTGGTGGTCACGCTCGGCGCGCGCGGCGCGGTGGCGGTCGATGCCGACGGCGCGCGCCACCATCCGGCGCTGGTGGTGCAGGCGGTCGACACCACGGCCGCCGGCGACACCTTCCTCGGCGCGCTCGCCACCGCGCTCGGCGAGGGCCAGTCCTTCGACGAGGCCGTGCGCCTGGGCATCCGCGCCGCCGCGCTGTGCATCCAGCAGCCCGGCGCCCAGCCTTCCATCCCGCAGCGCGAGGCCGTGCTGCGCAGCCCCCTGCCTCCCGACTGGATTCCGCTGTGAAACGTACCGCCCTGCTGCACTCCGAACTGTCCCAGGTCATCGCCACCATGGGCCATGGCGACATGCTCGTGATCGGCGATGCCGGCCTGCCCATTCCCGACGGCCCGCGCCGCATCGACCTCGCGCTCACGCCCGGCGTGCCGCGCGTGGCCGAGGTGCTGAAGGCGGTGCTGAGCGAACTGCAGGTCGAGCGCGCGCTGCTCGCGCGCGAGGCGGTCGAGGGCCGCGCCACGGGCGAACTGCCCGAATGGTGCGCGGGACAGCTCGCGGTCGTGCCCGAGACGGTGTCGCACGAGGAACTGAAACGCCTGAGCGCGCGCGCCAGGGCCGTGGTGCGCACGGGCGAATGCACGCCCTACGCGAACATCATCCTGTGCGCGGGCGTGACCTTCTAGCCGTTCATTCGAACTTGTAGTTCGCCCCCACCGGCTGCCCGACCTTGAGCATCTGCTCCACGCCCTGGATCACGATGCAGTTCATGCCGAAGGTGATGGCGCCGTCGACGCGCGGGTCGGCGCGGTAGGTGCGCAGCGTGTCGTTGACCTCGGGGCTGCTGAGCGCGGTGGCCGGGTCGATGTCGGGAATGGGGCAGCGGGAGCAGGGCTTGACCGGCTGCAGCTGCGCGCCGTCCGCCGAACCGTCGGCGCCGCTGGCCACGTGCAGCATCTCGACGCGGTCCTCGTCGTGCGACTCGATGCCGGCCAGCACGATGTTGGGCCGGAAGCGCTCGATGCCCACCGGGCCATGGCCGTCGCGCGCCAGCCGCTCGTTGAGCTCGGCCAGCGAGCCCTCGCTGGCCACCAGCAGCGCATAGCCATCGGCGAACTGGGTCTGGGCCTCGATGCCGCCGGTCCACTTGAGGCTCGACAGCCGCTTCACCTCGGGATCGAAGCGCACCAGCCGCAGCTTCCGCGGCTTGCCGGGCTCGGAGAGGAAGTCGCTGAACCACTGGGCCGCGATGTCGCCCATGTCGTAGGCATCGACCTCGTCCTTCCAGACCCGCACCCGCATCGGCTGCTCGACCCGGTCGAAGGCCAGGTGCAGCGCCAGCATGCCGGGCGCGCGCAGCACCACCTCGGTGTGCTTCATCTGCGGCTTGATCAACGCCATGCGCGGCAGCTGCCGCTGCGTGACGAACTCGCCCTCTTCGTCGACCACCATCCAGGCCCGGTCGAACTCGAGGCCGGTCTCGGTCAGCAGCGCTTCGGGCAGCTCGACGCCGGCGCACGACTTGACGGGGTACACGAACAGGCGCGCGATGGTGGCCTGGAGATCGAAATCTGTCACGGGGGCTCCTCGGATGGGGGCTCGATTGTCCTCGCTCCGGGCATACCCCCAATGGCCGGTTTCCCCACGGGGTCGGCCGCGGGAGCCTCCTCCTACAATGCCGCGATGGCCCTCCCCCCCGAAGTCTGTATCCGCGGCGCCGGCATCGTCGGCCGCACGCTGGCCCTGCTGCTCGCGCGCGAACGCGTGCGCGTGGCGCTGGTGGCGCCGCCCGTCGCCGCCGAGCGGGAAGATGTCCGCGCCTATGCGCTCAACGCCGCCTCGCGCGAGCTGCTGGCCTCGCTGCGCGCCTGGCCCGAGGGCATCAGCGCCACGCCGGTGCGCGAGATGGTGGTCGACGGCGACGAGGGCGGCCGCGTGCAGTTCAGCGCCGCGCGCCAGAAGGTCGAGGCGCTGGCATGGATCGTCGACGTGCCGGCGCTCGAGAAGCAGCTGGCCGACGCGGTGCGCTTCCAGCCCCAGATCGAGGTGGTGAGCGAACCGGTCGCCGCGCCGCTCACCGTGGTCTGCGAAGGCAAGGCCAGCGCCACGCGCGAAGCGCTCGGCGTGAGCTACGCGGTCACGCGCTATCCGCAGCATGCGATCGCGGCACGGCTCGAGGCCGAGCAGTCGCACGAGGGCACGGCGCGCCAGTGGTTCAACGACAAGGGCGAGGTGTTCGCGCTGCTGCCGCTCGACGGCGTGCACGGCCGCCGGCTGGCGCTGGTGTGGTCGGTCGACCAGCTGCGCGCGCCGGCGCTGCTTGCGCAATCGGCCGAGGAATTCAACGCCGCCGTGACCGAGGCCAGCCACCAGGCCTTCGGCGCGCTGCGGCTGGCGAGCGAGCGCGGCGCCTGGCCGCTCGCTCGCGCCATCGCCGACCGCTGGACCGGCACCCTGCCTGCCTCCGCACAGACTGCGGCGCAAACCAGCGGTCAGGCGCCACGCACCTGGGCATTGGCCGGCGACGCGGCCCACACCGTGCATCCGCTCGCGGGCCAGGGCCTGAACCTCGGCCTGGCCGACGCGGCCGCGCTGGCCGCCGTCATCAAGGAACGCGACTACTGGCGCAGCGTGGGCGATCCGCGCCTGCTGCGCCGCTACGAACGCGCGCGCCGCACCGAGGTGCTGCAGATGAGCCTGGCCACCGACGGGCTGCAGCAACTCTTCTCGCACGGCCTGGGCCCGCTGCCCGCGCTGCGCAACTGGGGCATGCGCGGTTTCGACCGCACGCGCCTGGTCAAGCACTGGGTCACGCGGCAGGCCATGGGCCTGAAAGCCTGACGCCGCACGATCCGAACAACGACTCCCTCGAACCCATGAAGACACTCGCACGCCACCTGCTTCCCGCCGCCTTCGCGTCGCTCGCGATCCTCGCGGCCTTCGGCGCCCATGCCGGCGAAGCCGAGATCCGCAAGAACCTCAAGGAACGCATCCCGCAGTTCCCGGCCATCGAGGAAATCACCAAGACGCCGATGCCCGGCCTCTACGAAGTGCGCGTCAACGGCGCGCAGATCTACTACACCGACGAGCAGGGCAACTACCTGCTCGAGGGCAACATGATCGACGTGAACGCGCGCCGCAACCTCACCGAGGAACGCGTGGCGAAGCTGTCGGAGGTGGCCTTCGACAAGCTGCCCGTGAAGGACGCGATCAAGATCGTGCGCGGCAACGGCAAGCGCAAGCTCGCGGTCTTCGAGGACCCGAACTGCGGCTACTGCAAGCGCTTCGAGAAGGACATGAAGTCGGTCGACAACGTCACCGTCTATCTGTTCCTCTATCCGGTGCTGGGTCCCGATTCGACCGTCAAGTCGCGCGACATCTGGTGCAGCAAGGACAAGGGCAAGGCCTGGAGCGACTGGATGGAATCGGGCACCCGGCCGGCCACCGCCCCCGGCAGCTGCGACGTGACCGCGCTGCAGCGCAACGTCGAATTCGGCCGCCGCTACAACATCACCGGCACGCCAACCCTGATCTACAGCAACGGCACCCGCACCCCGGGCGCCGTGCCCGCCGAGCAGGTCGAGAAGCAACTCGCCGCCTCCGCCAGCTGATGGCGACGAAGTCCCCCTCGCGGCGCGCGGCCGCGGCGCCCGCGGCCGTGGCCGCGCCCGGCGTGCACTACCGCGTGGAATGCGCCGACCTGCATGCGCGCCTGTTCGAGGTCACGCTCACCATCGATCGCCCCGCGGCCGAGCAGCAGCTGACCTTGCCGGTGTGGATCCCGGGCAGCTACCTCGTGCGCGAGTTCGCCAAGAACCTGCAGGGCCTGCAGGCCTCGCAGGGCCGGCGCAAGGCGCCGGTGCTGACGCAGCTCGACAAGTGCAGCTGGCGCGTCGAATGCGCGGCCGGCCAGCCGCTGGTGCTGCGCTACAAGGTCTGCGCCTACGACAACTCGGTGCGCACCGCCTGGCTCGACGCCGAGCGCGGCTTCTTCAACGGCACCAGCCTGTGCCTGCGGGTCGAGGGCCAGACCGATGCGCCGCATGCGCTCGAGATCGTCGCACCCGCCGCCTCGGCGCTGCCCGAGGGCGCCGCGCCCTGGTCCTGCGCCACCGCGCTGCCGCCGCTGAAGACCGACCGCCACGGCTTCGGCCGCTACCTCGCGGCCGACTACGACGAGCTGGCCGACAGCCCGGTCGAGCTCGGCGCCTTCTGGAGCGGCGAGTTCGAGGCCGGCGGCGTGCCGCACCGCTTCGTGGTCGCGGGCGCCGCGGCCTCGTTCGACGGCGAGCGGCTGCTGGCCGACACGAAGGCCATCTGCGAAGCCGAGATGCGCTTCTGGCACGGCGACAAGGTCGGCAAGCGCGGCGGAGCGAAGCCGCCGATCGACCGCTATGTGTTCATGCTCAACGCGGTCGACGACGGCTACGGCGGCCTCGAGCACCGCCATTCGACGGCGCTGATCTGCAACCGCCGCGACCTGCCGCAGCTCGGCATGAAGAAGGCCGCAGACGGCTACGTCACGCTGCTGGGCCTGATCAGCCACGAGTACTTCCACACCTGGAACGTGAAGCGGCTGCGGCCCGCCGAGTTCGCGCGCTACGACTACGGCCGCGAGAACTACACGAAGCTGCTGTGGTTCTTCGAGGGCTTCACCAGCTACTACGACGACCTGCTGCTGCGCCGCGCCGGACTGATCGACGACGCGGCCTACCTGCGGCTGGTCAACAAGACCATCAACCAGGTGCAGCAGACGCCGGGGCGCCAGGTGCAGTCGGTGGCCGACGCGAGCTTCGACGCCTGGGTCAAGTACTACCGCCAGGACGAGCAGACGCCCAACGGCACCGTCAGCTACTACACCAAGGGCGCGCTGGTCGCGCTGTGCCTCGACCTCAAGCTGCGCGCCGAGGGCCGCGGCTCGCTCGACGACGCGATGCGCCACCTGTGGAGTGCGAGCGGCGGCGGGCCGGTGAGCGAAGCCGATATCGCGGCCGCGCTCGAGGCCGCCGGCGGCCGCTCGTATGCGGCCGAGCTCGCGGCCTGGGTGCATTCGACCGCCGAGCTGCCGCTGTCCGAGCTGCTGCGCCTGCACGGCGTGGCCACGCTCGACGATCCCTCGCAGCCCGCGCAGACGCTGGGCCTGCGCGTGGCGGAAAGCGGCGGCAGCGTGCAGGTCAAGGTGGTGCTGCGCGGCGGCGCGGCCGAGAAGGCCGGCTTCGCGGCCGGCGACGAATGGATCGGCATCGAGCTGCCGGCCGCGGGACGCAAGAGCGCGCAGGGCTGGCGCATCGGCCGGCTCGACGATCTCGCGCTCTACCTCGGCGCGGGCAAGCGCTGCACCGCGCTGGTCGCGCGCGACCGCAAGCTGGTGAAGCTGCCGCTGGTGCTGCCCACGGGTGTCACGACCTGGCGCCTGCTCGCGCAGGACACGGGCCGGGTCTCGAAGTGGCTGGCGCCGGTGGCGATCGCGGCGACGAAGGCTTAGCCCGCGGGCAAGGCCCGTTCGGCCGCGGCCTCCTCGGCCGTCTCGCGGCGCACGAAATGGATGGGCTGCGGCTCGCCCACCATCACGCAGGGCTTGCCGGTGCGGCGGCAATGGTCCTGCACGCGCCAGCAGGCATCGTGGCTCAGGCAACCGGTCTGGCAGATGACGAGGTCGGCCGCGCGCAGGCTGGCCTCGAACGCGGGATCGTCGGTGCCGTCCGCGCCTTCGAGGTGCAGGAAGCGGCCGCCCGCGATCTCGACCAGTTGGCGCGCGAGCGAGGGCGTGCGCTCGTCGCCGCCCACGCAGAGCACGGACTTCTCGCGCAAGTCGGCGGGCACCGGTGCCTGCACCGGAACGGCCAGGCGGCGCGCGGCGCCCGGCGCGAGCAGCGCATGCAGCCGCTTGGGCAGGGCCGCGCCGACGGCCGCGCGCGCGGCCAGCTCCTCGCGCACCATCGCCATCGCCGAATCGCGCGCCACCAGCGCGCCACGCAGGCGCACGATCTGCGCCTCCAGCCGCTCCACCAGCGCGGCCTGCTCTGCCAGCAGCTGCGAGCAGCGCTCCTGCACGCGGGCATAGGCCCGCAGCAACACGGCATGTTCTTGCATCGGGAACTCCATGGCCGCGGATTCTAGTTGAGAACAATTCTCAACAAAGCCATGCAGCGGGAAGGGCGAAGGCCGCGGCCAGCAGCCCCGTGCCACGGTGGCGCACGGCACCGTGGGTATAGTGAAGCGCGTTTTTCTTCCCTTCCCCGGAGACACCATGAGCTACGAGAACATCGAAGTGCGGACCGAAGCTGGCAAGGTCGGCATCATCACCCTCAACCGCCCGAAGGCGCTCAACGCGCTCAACGACGCGCTGATGACCGAGCTGGGCCAGGCCCTGAAGGCCTTCGACGCCGACGACGCCATCGGCTGCATCATCCTCACCGGCAGCGAGCGCGCCTTCGCGGCCGGCGCCGACATCGCGGCGATGGCCAAGTACAGCTTCATCGACACCTACAAGGGCGACTACATCACGCGCAACTGGGAGACCATCCGCTCGATCCGCAAGCCGGTGATCGGCGCCGTGGCCGGCTTCGCGCTCGGCGGCGGCTGCGAGCTCGCGATGATGTGCGACTTCATCATCGCGGCCGACAACGCCAAGTTCGGCCAGCCCGAGATCAAGATCGGCGTGATCCCCGGCGCCGGCGGCACGCAGCGCCTGCCGCGCGCGGTGGGCAAGAGCAAGGCCATGGACATGGTGCTGACCGCCCGCATGATGGACGCCGCCGAAGCCGAGCGCGCGGGCCTCGTGAGCCGCGTGGTGCCGTTCGAGAAGCTGGCCGACGAGGCGCTGGGCGCCGCGCTGGTGATCTGCGGCTTCTCGCAGATCTCGGTGATCGCGGCCAAGGAGTCGGTCAACCGCGCCTTCGAGAGCGGCCTGAGCGACGGCGTGATGTTCGAGCGCCGGCTGTTCCATGCGCTGTTCGCGACGCAGGACCAGAAGGAAGGCATGGACGCCTTCCTGACCAAGCGCCAGCCGGACTTCAAGAACGCCTGAGGGCGGGCGGGCCGGACGGCCCGCTTTTTTTTGCCCCGAAACCCGACGCCTTCAACGCCGCGGCGTCGAAGGCATTTCGCGTGCGCGCTCGAGCGCGGCGCGCAGCGAGGCGAGCGCCTGCGCGGGCGGCGTGCCGACGAAGGCCGCGCCGCCGGGCTGCGGCGACCAGCGCACCTGGTCGCCCGCGATCTCGAGCACCGCGACCAGGCTGCGGCCGCGATGGAGCGCGATGCGCGTCTCGACCGGCGCGGCCAGCGGCGCATCGGGCGCGGTGGCCGAACGCGCGACCGCGCCCAGCAGCGCGGGGAAGGCCTCGATGGCATCGCGGGCGTGGCCGCCGGCGGGGTCGTCCGTCGTGGACCAGGTGGTCCAGCGCTCCAGCACGGCAAAAGGCGTGGCGCTCGGCGCGGCCGCCAGGCGTGCTCGCGGCGCCGCCGAAGGCGCAGCGAGTTCGGCCTGCGGCGCCGGCGCGTACGCCAGGGGCGGCGGAGGCGCGGGCCGCGCGAGGGCGCCGGCCGCGTCATCGGCATCGCGACGGACGGCGGCGCGTTCGCTCTCGCTCTTGCGGAACGACTCGGCCGCCAGCGGAGCGGTCTCGGCGGCCGGTTCGCGCGGCTTGGCCGCCGGCTCGTCCGGTGCGCGCCGCTTCTCGGGCAAGGGCGTCGGCGCACGCCGAGGCGCCACGGCCGATTCGGCCTGCTTGCGCACCGCGTCGGCGGTCGGTGCCTCGGGCGCCGGGCTTGGGGCGTCGACGGAAGCGGCAGGCTCGGCGGGCGCGGCGGCATGCGCGGGAGGGGGCGCCGACGGCGCTTCCGCCGCCGCGCCACCCACGCGCGCCTCGCCATCGAGCCGCGCATCGGGCACCGGCTCCTGCCGCCACAGCACGGTGACGAAGCCGACCACCAGCAAGGTCGCGAAGGCCGCGTTCCATGGCATGCGACCGCGCGGGCCGCCGCCGCCGAAGAGCCGCCGCCACCAGGGCTGTGCCGTGGGCGCGGCGGCCGGCGGCGTCGCTGCCACGAGGTTGTGCGCCATCTTGCGGATCGCCTCGCGCGTGCGCGGATCGGGCAGCGCCCCGGCGTCCGGCGCATGCTCGAGCGCGCGGCGCAGGCGCGCGTCGCGCAGCTCGTCGTCGTCGAATCCCGTGCTCATCGCGCGCCCTCCAGCACCGCGAGGTAGCGTTCCATGCAGCCACGCAGCTTCTGCAGCCCGTAGCGCAGCCGGCTGCGCACCGTCTCGAACCCGATCTGCAGGCTGGCGGACAGCGCCTCCACCGTCAGGCCGTCCTCGTGGTGCAGCAGGAAGGCCGCGCGCTGCTCGGCGGGCAGCTCGTCGAGGCAGGCCAGCAGGCGCCGGCCCGCGGCGCGCCAGAACGCGAGCTCCTCGGCCGAGGGATGGGTGGCCACGTCGTCCGAAGCACCGTGCACGCCGCGCTCGAGCGCCGGAATGGCCTCGTCGTCCTCGCCCGCGTGGCCGTCGAGCGCGACTTCGCGCCCGCTCACGCGCAGCCGGTCCATCGCGAGGTTGTGCGCGATCGTGAAGGCCCAGGTGCGCCAGGCCGCGCCCTGCGGCGAGAAGCTCTCGCGCGCCGTGATGATCCGCACCCAGGTGTCCTGGAACACCTCGTCGGCCTGCGACGCGAGTCGCGCGCCCAGCAGCCGCCGCACGAAGCGGAACAGACCGCCCTCGTGGCGCGCATAGAGCACGTCGAAGGCGGCGGCGTCGCCGCGCGCGTAGGCCAGCATCAGCTGATCGTCGGGCATGGCGTCGCGGCCGGTCGCATCGGGCGCGGCCGGGCTGGCGGTGGCGGAACGGGCGCGGGGCAGCGCGGACATCGGTGGATTCTCACCTCGACTTGTACGCATGGCTGCGCGGCGCGGGGTTGGCGCGGCCCGAAAAAAGATGCAACGGCTTAACCCCGCTGGCGGCGGCGGGCCGTAACAGCCTGCACCGATCACTCCACGGAGCCGCTTTCATGATCCCGATCCGAGCCTCTCGCCTTCGCCGCCCCCTCGTCGCGCTGTTGTGCGCGTCGCTGTTCCTGGGCGCCTGTGGCGCCACCGAAGCGCCCATCCGCCGCGACGACGGCGCCACCGCCGCGCGCTGGCCGGCCCCGGCCGTGCCGGCGACCGAAGCGGCGACCCCGGCGCGCCGCATCGAACCGGCGATGCCGAACTTCGAGGCGCCATCGGCGAAGCATTGCGCGCGGCCGATCCAGACCAGCGAGACGCCGGGCACCGGCCGGATCGCGCAGCACCGGCCCGTCGTGGGAGCTGTCGCCAAGCCGGCGCTGCGGTCCGCGCCCGCCATGGAAGCCCTCGCGTCCAGAACGGCGCCCATGGCCGACGCCAGCGCCAGGCTGGCAAGCCCGTCGACCATGGAAGCCCCGCCGCCGCCCGCCCCGGCCCCGATCGCCGTCGCCCCACGCCCCGCGAACGAGCCCGTCACGGCAGGCATGGTCGACGACAACGCCGACTTCGGCGAGTACCTGGCCTTCCGCCAGCGCACCCGGGTCGCGCACCGCGAGCGCGACGTCGGCGAGCGCTACCTGCTGCAGGTGCGCGATGCGCAGGGCAACGTGGTGCCCGATGCCGAGGTCGCCGTGCAGGCCGCGAACGGCGCCGCGATGTGGGCCCGCACCGATGCGGGCGGACGCGCCTGGCTGCATCCCAGGGCCTTCGATGCCGAGCCGAGCGCGGTCTACGAAGTGACCGTGCGCAAGAACGGCCGCCAGGCGAGCTCGTTCCTGCGCCGCGGCCAGAAGAACGCGGTCGACGTGGTGCTCGAGCGCCCCGGCGCCCGTCCCGCGCGCGCGCAGCTCGACCTGGTGTTCCTGATCGACGCCACCGGCTCGATGGGCGACGAGATCGCCCGCCTGCGCAGCACGCTGCGCGACATCGCCGGCCAGGTCGCGCGCCTGCCGAGCCGGCCCGACACCTGCTTCGGCCTCGTCGCCTACCGCGACATCCACGACGAGTTCGTGGTGCGCCGGCACGACTTCACCAACGACCTCGATGCCTTCCAGGGCGTGCTCGACGCGCTGCAGGCCGCGGGCGGCGGCGACTATCCCGAGGCGATGAACGAGGCCCTGCACGAGACGGTGCAGCGCATGAACTGGCGCGGCGACGACACCACGCGGCTCGTGATGCTGCTGGCCGACGCGCCGCCGCACCTGGACTATCCCGGTCCGCAGTACGACGACAGCATGGTCGCCGCGCTCGGCAAGGGCATCAAGGTGCTGAGCGTGGGCGCCTCGGGCCTCGACAGGCAGGGCGAATACATCCAGCGCCAGATCGCGCAATACACCGGCGGGCGCTTCGTGTTCCTGACCTACCGGAACGCCGCCGATCCCGCGAGCGGCCCGGGCACGCAGACCGTGCACGACGTGGGCAACTACTCGGTGCAGACGCTCGACAAGCTGGTGGTGCGGCTGGTGTCCGAGGAGCTCGGCAAGCTGCCGGGCGCACAAGCTTCGCGCGGTGGTTGAACTGTGCGAAAAGCCTGGGCTATAATCACAGGCTCGGCTCTTTAGCTCAGTCGGTTAGAGCGATGGAATCATAATCCACAGGTCCGCGGTTCGAGTCCGTGAAGAGCCACCACACAAAGCAAAGCCCGCTGTCCATTGGACAAGCGGGCTTTTCCTTTGCGGGGTTCTTTGGGGGCTTTTTCCTCGGCGCCTGCCGGCGCGTCAACTCATGTCGGGACTGCGCTTCGACGCATCGCCAAGGCCCTGGGATTTTCGATCGACGGGGCGTCCCCCCGAATGGCGCGCAACCCTCGAGGTATGCGCCGCCAGCGCTTCGTCGACCGCCCGCTTCGACAGCAGCTGAACCTTGCCGCAGCGGCTGCACTGGTAGGCGCGCAGCCAGGGAAAGAAACGCATCCAGGTGCTGCGCTGGATCCGGTTCAGGTGGGTCACACTGCATTGGCAGCAGGTAAAAACCGACATTTGTTGATACCTGCGTATTAATGGTGAACCCGTATTATTGCGCCACCATGTGACAAAAGTCACGGCATGAATGCCATCCAGACGTAAAGTCTGTTTCGCGACGCTCGAGTCACTTTTCGTGCATTCGGTCTGTGTCACAGCCTTGGAGACCTGAAAATGCCCATGGAGCTTCTTCGCCGCATCGAAGACGCCTCGTTCCCGCTGGTCATCGCCGACGAGAAGGACGTCCGCAGCGCCATCGTCCTGGAGGCCGCCGGGATGATCAAGGCGCAGTTGCCGAGTCCGGAACGGCCGGATGGCCGCCCCGCGGTGATCTTTGCCATCACGCCGCTGGGACGTCGCAGGCTCAACGAAGGCAGCGCGCAACCCTAGCGCGGCGCACCCGCCTCACCACGCCACCGTGCGCCCCCGGTAGTCCAGGTACTCGAGCCCGGGCCGCCCACGCTTCGCGAGCATCACTTCGACCAGGCTCGGCACGCTCTGCTCGATCGTCAGCCGGCCCTCGGGCCCGCCCAGCTCGGTGCGCACCCAGCCGGGCGCCATCGCCAGCAGGGCACGCGGCGTTCCGGCCTGCCGCGCGGCGAAGCTGCGCAGCAACTGGTTCAGCGCCGCCTTGCTGCCGCGATAGACCTCGCGCTGGCCCGTCTCGTTGTCGGCGATGCTGCCCTGCCCCGACGACATGACGCCGATCAGGCCGTCCGGCGGGACGTTGCCCGCGAGGCTTTCGACCACCCGCATCGGGCTCAGCGCATTGGCGACCATGAGGTTCACGAAGTCCTCGGTCGAGACCTCGCCGATGGTCTGGGTCGGATCGGGATTGGTGGTGCCGGCATTGACGAACAGGATGTCGAACCGGCGGTCGGCCAGCCGCTCGCGCAGGGCCTGGATCTGCCCGGGGTCCGTGATGTCGAGCGACTCGATCTCGACGCGGCCGGGATGCGCATCGGCCAGATCGTGCAGCAGGGTGCGGGCCGTTCCCCGGACCGTGCCCATGACCTTCCAGTCCTTCTTGAGGAATTCGGCCGCGATGGCATGACCGAGGCCGCGCGAGGCGCCGACGACGAGGATGCTGTGTGGTGGGTGGGACATGAGGCGTGCTCCTTGTTGGCTGCGATGCCTCGAATTCTGGGAACGCCCTGTCATTTGCACCAGACGCCTGGACTGCAACCAATGATTGCGCCAGACGCCACGCATGGCCGCTCCTGCCCTATGCTGGCGCCATGCCCCGCGTCGACCTCAACCTGTTGCCCGCCCTCGATGCCCTGCTGACCGAGGGCAGCGTGACCGGCGCGGCGCGGCGGCTCGAGCTCAGCGTGTCCGCCATGAGCCGCACGCTCACGCGCCTGCGCGAGGCCACGGGCGACCGGCTCTTGCTGCAGGCCGGCCGCGGCCTCGTGCTCACGCCCTACGCGATGCGGCTGCGCGAACGCATCCCGGCGCTGGCGCGCGAGGCACAGGCCGCGCTGGCCCCGGCCGACCATGCGCTGCAGATCGCCACGCTCGACCAATGCTTCACGCTGCGCGCCGGCGAGGGCTTCATCGACCTGCTCGCCGCGCCCTTGCTGGCGCGGATCCGGCAGGCCGCGCCGCGGGTGCGGCTTCGCTTCGCGCCCAAGCCCGACTGGGACGCCCGGCCGCTGCGCGAGGGCGGAATCGACCTGGAGCTCGGCACGGTGAAAACCACGGCGCCCGAACTGCGCACGCGCCGGCTGTTCCGCGACCGCTACGTGGGCGTGTGCCGCAGCGGCCATCCGCTGCTCGACGAGACGGAGATCGCCGCCGAACGCTATGCGGCCTGCGGCCACGTGGTGGCCTCGCGCGCCGGCGAGATGGACCATCCGGTCGACGACGCGCTGGCCGCGCGCGGCCTGTCGCGGCAGGTGGCGATGGTGGTGCCGGCCTACACCCACGCGATGCAGGTCGCGCGGCAGTCCGACCTGCTGGCCGTTGTCCCGCACTCCTGCCTCGGCAATCCGTTCACGCCCGGCCATGCCGCGGCCCTGGGCCTGCGGCACTTCGAGCTGCCCGTGCCGACACCGCCCTTCAACGTCTCGGCGATCTGGCATCCGCGGCTCGACCAGGATGCCTCGCACCGCTGGTTGCGCGGCGAGGTGCTGGCGCTGTGCGAAGCCGCCTATCCCTGAACGGGACGGGTCTCAGGCCGCCACGGCCTCGCGCGCCGGCGCGACCTTCGACGGCACCGGCATGTGCGCCGACCATTCGATGATCTCGAGCTGTCCATCGGCATGCTCGGCCAGCGCCGTGAGGCTCTCGACCCAGTCGCCGTCGTTGCAGTAGAGGATGCCGTCGATGTCGCGCATCTCGGCATGGTGGATGTGGCCGCAGACCACGCCCTGCGCGCCGCGGTTGCGGGCCTCGCGCGCCACGGCGTTCTCGAAGTCGCCGACGTAGCTCACGGCGCGCTTGACCTTGCCCTTGAGGTACTTCGACAGCGACCAGTACGGCAGCCCCAGGCGCGCGCGCAGCGAGTTGAGGTGGCGGTTGAGCTTGAGCGTGAATTCGTAGAGCGAGTCGCCCACGTAGGCCAGCCACTTGGCGCACTGGATCACGCCGTCGAACAGGTCGCCGTGGATGATCCAGAGCTTGCGGCCGTCGGCGGTCTCGTGGATCCATTCCTCGGCCACGTCGATGCCGCCGAAGTTGTGATTGAGGTACTTGCGCGCGAACTCGTCGTGGTTGCCCGGGATGAAGATCACGCGCGTGCCCTTGCGCGCCTTGCGCAGCAGCTTCTGGATCACGTCGTTGTGCGCCTGCGGCCAGTACCAGTGCCGCTTGAGCTGCCAGCCGTCGATGATGTCGCCGACCAGGAACAGGGTCTCGCACTCGGTGTGCTTGAGGAAGTCCAGCAACGCCCGCGCCTGGCAGCCTGGCGTTCCGAGGTGCAGGTCGGAGATCCACAGCGTCCTGAAACGCTGAACCGGACGCGAAACGTCCTCGTCCTCCGCCTCGGGGGGCTGGACCGCGGTGTCGCGCCATGCGCGCAGAAAAGCATCGTCGCGTTGCATGGACCGATAGATTGGCGGTCCCGCATGACCCGGCCATGGCAAGTGCGTGACATCCCGATGACGTCCCCACGCAGGCGCGGCCCACAATCGCGCGATGCGCCCTGGCCAGATCATCGTCCTCGCGACCCCCGTCTTCTTCCTGCTGATCGCGATCGAGTTCGCGGTCGGCCGCGTGCGCGCGCGCCGCGGCACGGGGCAGGACACCTACCGCCTCGCCGACGCGGTCAACAGCATCGGCCTGGGCATGCTGAGCCAGATCAGCGCGGTGCTCACCGGCCTGCTGCGCATCGGCATCTACACGGCGGTGTACTCGGCCGTGGCGCTGTTCCCCGACACCGACTTCTGGACCACCTGGTACGGCTGGCTGCTGGCGCTGGTGTTCTACGACTTCTGCTACTACTGGCTGCACCGCATGGGCCACGAGTCGGCCGTGCTGTGGGCCGCGCACGTGGTGCACCACCAGAGCCAGCACTACAACCTCTCGACCGCGCTGCGCCAGACCTCGAGCGGCGCGCTGCTGGGCTGGATCTTCTACCTGCCGATGGCGGCCGCGGGCGTGCCGCCGCTGGTGTTCGCCGTGGTCTCGCTGGTCGACCTGCTCTACCAGTTCTGGGTCCACACCGAGCAGGTCGGCAAGCTCGGCTGGTTCGACCGCTGGTTCTGCTCGCCCTCGAACCACCGCGTGCACCACGCGGTCAACGACCGCTACCTCGACCGCAACTACGGCGGCATCCTGATCGTGTGGGACCGGCTGTTCGGCAGCTTCAAGGAAGAGGACGAGCGCTGCGTCTACGGCACGCGCAGCCCGCTCGCGAGCTGGGACCCGCTGTGGGCCAACGCCGAGGTCTACTGGGGCCTGGCCAGGGATTCATGGCATGCGCGCAGCTGGGCCGACAAGCTGCGCGTGTGGCTCAAGCCGCCGGGCTGGCGGCCGGCCGACGTGGCGGCGCGCTTTCCGAAGCCGGCCTTCGACATCGCGCAGGTGCGGCGCTACGAGCCCGAAGTGGGCCGCGGCGCGCAGTGGTTCGCGGGCGTGCAGTTCCTGCTGCTGCTCGCGGCCGTGGCGGTGTTCCTGTGGTTCTCCGACGGCATGCCGCTCTCGCGTTCGAGCGTGTGGCTGGCCGCGCTCACCGCCGCGCTGTGGGCCATCGGCGGCGTGCTGCAGGGGCGGCTCTCGATCGCCGAGGCGCTGCTGGTGGAAGCCGCAGCGCTGGCCACCGCGAGCGCCGCGCTCGGCCTGCCCTGGCTGCACCACGCGACCAAGCCGCTGGCGCTCGCGATCGCGGTCTTCATCGCCGCGCGGCGCGCGCTGGCGCGGCCCGGCGGCATGACGCGCTTCGACGCGCTGCTGGTCGCGGGCCTGGTCGGCTCGCTCGCGGGCGACGTGCTGCTGATGGGCCCGGCCTCGCTGTTCGTGCCCGGCCTCGTGTGCTTCCTGCTCGCGCACCTGGCCTACATCGGCGTGTTCCGCCTCGGCGTGGGCTTCTTCCCGCGGCCGACGGCGCTGGCGGTCACGCTGGCGATCGGCGCGGCGATGTACGCCTTCCTGTGGCTGGGCGGATTGCCGGCCGCGCTGCGCATCCCGGTCGCGCTCTACGTGCTGGTGATCGCCTGCATGGCGGCCCAGGCGCTGGGCCGGGCCTTCGTGCTGCGCGACGCCGCCGCGGGCTGGGTGGCGGCGGGCGCCTGCTTCTTCATGCTGAGCGACTCACTGCTCGCGACCAACCGCTTCGTGGCGCCGCTGCCGCTGGCGCAGCTGTGGGTGCTCGCGACCTACTACGTGGCGCAGACGCTGATCGTGCGGCACGCGCGGCCGCCGGACTGACGCCGTGCGCCGGCGGTCGCGTCAGTCGTGGCAGCGCTGGATCTCGACCGTCGAGTGCCGGATCTCCTCGTGCATCGAGAAGCAGGCCCGCACCTGGTCGGCCGTGAGCGTGGCCGAATGGGTCACCACCGTGAGCGCGCAGGCATAGGCCTCGCGGCCCACGCGCCACACGTGCAGGTCGGCCACGCGCGTGAGCGAATCGGCCAGGCCGGTCTCGATGCCCTCGCGGATCTCCTCGGCCACCGGGTGATCCATCTCGCGGTCGAGCAGCACGCGTCCGGTTTCCTTCAGCAGGTTCTTGGCCCAGACCGCGACCAGCACGGCGCCCACGATGCCCATCGCGGGATCGAGCCAGGCCCAGCCGTAGAACCAGCCGCCGAGCAGCGCCGCGATCGCGAGCACCGAGGTGGCGGCATCGGCCACCACGTGGATGTAGGCCGAGCGCAGGTTCAGGTCGTGGCCATGCTCGCCGTGCGCGTGGTGATGATCATGGTCGTGCGCATGCCCGTGGTCATGCCCATGGTGGTGATGCGCCCCGCCCAGCAGCCGCGCGCAGACCAGGTTGACCAGCAGCCCGAGCACCGCCACCGAGATCGCCTCGGGATAGTGGATCGCCGCCGGCGACCACAGCCGCTCGAGCGAGCCCACCACCATCAGCGCCGCCACGCCCAGCAGCATCAGCGCGCTCGCGAAGCCGCCGAGCACCTCGATCTTCCAGGTGCCGAAGGCGAAGCGCGGGTCGCGCGCATAGCGCCGCGCGGCCGCATAGGCGAAGGCGCTGAGGCCGATGGCCAGCGCGTGCGAGCTCATGTGCCAGCCGTCGGCCAGCAGCGCCATCGAGTTGAACCACCAGCCGGCGCCGATCTCGACCGCCATCATCGCGGCGGTGATCCACATCACGAGCCGGGTGCTGCGCTCCGCGCGTTCGTTGTCGGTGCCGAAGTGGTGCTCGTGCTGCCACGCGCTCAGGTCATGGGTGTGCATGCTGAAAAGTCTCTCAAGTTCCGAAAAGGTCCTGGCCCTCGGCGCGGCCCGAGGGCGGCGCCACGCCGAGGTGGCGGTAGGCGGCCAGGGTGGCGATGCGCCCGCGCGGCGTGCGCTGCAGGTAGCCCTGCTGGATCAGGTAGGGCTCGATCACGTCCTCGATGGTGTCGCGCTCCTCGCCGATGCTGGCCGCGACGTTGTCGAGCCCCACCGGGCCGCCGTCGAAGCGGTGCACCACGGCCTCGAGCAGCTTGCGGTCCATCAGGTCGAAGCCCTGCGGGTCGACGTCGAGCATGGCCAGCGCCTTGTGCGCGATCTCCTCGGTGATGCGGCCGTCGCCCTTGACCTCGGCATAGTCGCGCACGCGGCGCAGCAGCCGGTTGGCGATGCGCGGCGTGCCGCGCGAGCGGCGCGCGATCTCGAAGCCGCCGGCCTCGTCGGTCTCGACCTTGAGCAGGCCGGCGCTGCGGCGCACGATCAGGGCGAGCTCCTCGGGCGTGTAGAACTCCAGCCGCGCGACGATGCCGAAGCGGTCGCGCAGCGGATTGGTGAGCATGCCCGCGCGCGTGGTGGCGCCCACCAGCGTGAAGGGCTGCAGGTCGAGCTTGATGCTGCGCGCGGCCGGGCCCTCGCCGATCATGATGTCGATCTGGTAGTCCTCGAGCGCCGGGTAGAGGATTTCCTCGACGACCGGGCTCAGCCGGTGGATCTCGTCGATGAACAGCACGTCGTTGGGCTCGAGGTTGGTCAAGAGCGCCGCCAGGTCCTTGGGCTTCTCGAGAACCGGGCCCGAGGTCTGGCGCAGGTTCACGCCGAGCTCGGCCGCGACGATGTGCGACAGCGTGGTCTTGCCCAGGCCCGGCGGGCCGAACAGCAGCACGTGGTCGAGCGCCTCGCGGCGCTTGCGCGCGGCGCCGATGAAGATCTCGAGCTGCTCGCGCACCTTGGCCTGGCCGACGTACTCGTCGAGCAGCTTGGGGCGCAGGGCCCGCTCGATCGCCTCCTCGTTGGGCGAGGCGGGCGCGGCGGACACCACGCGTTGCGGGGCGGGGGCGAAGTCGTCGGTCTGGATGGTCATGGGCGCGGGGGGTGCGGCGAGTTTAGTGGCTGCCCCGCCGCCGCGGACGGCCCGCGGCCACGGCGCCACGAGGGCCTTTCGCGGGTTTCCGCGGGCTTTTGCAGGCGGGACCTGCGCCTACAGGAGCGCTCGCCTGCGCTGGCAGAATGCCCCGACCAGAATGAAGAGGGGATCACGACGGTGTCGATCTACGAACTGAAGCCGCGTTTCCAGGCCCTGCTTCGGCCGCTCGTGGTCGGCCTGCATGCACGGGGCGTCACCGCCAACCAGGTCACGCTGAGCGCCTGCGCGGTCTCGCTGGCCCTCGGGCTGTGGCTCTACCTGGCCGCGCCCTCGCTCGCGGCCTTCGGGCTGATCCCGGCCTGGATGTTCGTGCGCATGGCCTTCAACGCCATCGACGGCATGCTGGCGCGCGAGCACCACCAGCAAAGCCGGCTCGGCGCCTTCCTCAACGAACTCACCGACGTGGTCTCCGACGCCGCGCTGTACCTGCCCTTCGTGCTGGTGCAGCCCTTCAGCCCGTTCTGGGTCGGCACCGTGATCGTGCTGGCCGGGCTCAGCGAATTCGCCGGCGCGCTCGGCCCCACGGTCGGTGCCTCGCGCCGCTACGATGGGCCGCTCGGCAAGAGCGACCGTGCCTTCGTGTTCGGCGCGCTCGGCCTCTACGTGGCGCTCGGCGGCCCGCTGCCGGGCTGGACCGCCTGGCTGATGCCGCTGGTGGCGCTGCTCGTGGCCTGGACCGTGGTCAACCGCGTGCGCCGCGCGCTCGCCGAAGCCGAAGGCGCGACCGCCGCCACGCTAAAAGAAACAACAGGGATTCAATGAACGACAACACCACCGATTTCGACACCGGCGCCTCGCCGTCTTCCATCACCCGGCGACCGCTCGCGGAACGCCAGTTCCGCACCCACGACGGCGAGTCGCTGTTCTACCGCCACTGGCCGGCCACCGGCCCCGCGCGGCGCGGCGCCATCGTGCTGTTCCACCGCGGCCACGAGCACGGCGCGCGCATGGCGCACCTGGTCGACGAGCTCGACCTGCCCGACTTCGACTTCTTCGCCTGGGACGCGCGCGGCCACGGCCGCTCGCCGGGCCAGCGCGGCTACAGCCCCAGCTTCGGCACCTCGGTGCGCGACGTGCAGACCTTCGTGCAGCACATCGTCGGCGCGCACGGCGTGGCCGAGCACGACATCCACGTGATCGCGCAGAGCGTGGGCGCGGTGCTGGCCGCGACCTGGGCCCACGACTACGCGCCCAAGGTGCGCGGCCTCACGCTGGCCTCGCCGGCCTTCAAGGTCAAGCTCTACGTGCCCTTCGCGCGGCCGGGCCTGGCGCTGATGCACAAGCTGCGCGGCCTGTTCTTCGTCAACAGCTACGTCAAGGCCAGGTTCCTCACGCACGACCCCGCGCGCATCGCGAGCTACGAGAGCGACCCGCTGATCACGCGGCCGATCGCGGTCAACATCCTGCTGGGCCTGTACGAGGCGGCCGAGCGCGTGGTGGCCGACGCCAACGCGATCACGCTGCCGGTGCAGCTGCTGATCTCGGGCGCCGACTGGGTGGTGCACCACAAGCCGCAGCACCAGTTCTTCGAACGGCTGGGCAGCGCGGTCAAGACCAAGACGGTGCTGCCGGGCTTCTTCCACGACACGCTGGGCGAGAAGGACCGCGCACCCGCGGTGCAGGCCATCCGCGAATTCGTGCTGCGCCTGTTCGACGAGGCGCCCGCGCCGGTCGACCGCCGCGGCGCGCACCTCGAGGGCGAGACCGCCGAGGAATCGCGCGCGCTGGCCGCGCCGCTGCCGGCGCTGTCGCCGCGCGGCCTCTACTGGTCGCTCACGCGCGCCGGGCTGCGCTTCGGCGGCGGGCTGTCCGAGGGCGTGAAGCTGGGCCACGACACCGGCTTCGACTCGGGCAGCACGCTCGACTACGTCTACCGCAACGTCGCGCAGGGCAAGGGCGCCATGGGCCGCGCCATCGACCGCAACTACCTCGATGCCATCGGCTGGCGCGGCATCCGGCAGCGCAAGATCCACGTCGAGGAGCTGCTGCGCATCGCGATGGAGCGGCTGGCCGAGATGCACCGCGAGGTGCGGCTGATGGACATCGCCGCCGGCCATGGCCGCTACGTGCTCGACGCGGTGCTCGCGAGCCCGGTCAAGGCCAGCTCGATCCTGCTGCGCGACTACAGCGAGATCAACGTGCGCGACGGCCGCGCGCTGATCGCCGAGAAGGGGCTGGAGGACGTCGCCCAGTTCGTGCAGGCCGACGCCTTCGACCGCATGAGCCTCGCGAGCGTGACGCCGCGGCCCACGCTGGCGGTGGTGTCGGGGCTGTACGAGCTGTTCCCCGACAACGAGATGGTGCGGCGCTCGCTCGCGGGCGTGGGCGACGCGGTGGAGGACGGCGGCTACCTGGTCTACACCGGCCAGCCCTGGCATCCGCAGCTCGAGATGATCGCGCGCGCGCTCACCAGCCACCGCCAGGGCGAGGCCTGGGTGATGCGCCGCCGCACGCAGGTCGAGATGGACCAGCTGGTGGAGGAGGCGGGCTTCCGCAAGATCGACCAGCGCAGCGACGAGTGGGGCATCTTCACCGTCTCGCTGGCCCGGCGCACCGAGCACTGAGCGACGCCATGCGCGCCTGGTTCGCGGCGAGACCCTGGAAGCGCGCCGCCGGCTGGCTGGTGCTGCTGGGGCCGCTGTTCTACCTGACCTACGGCCTCGCCAACTGGTGGGCCACCACGCGCGCGCAGGTGCCATCGATGGCCTTCGCGTGGGAACGCCAGGTGCCGTTCTGGCCCTGGACCATCTTTCCCTACTGGACCATCAACGTCTTCTATGCGCTGTCGCTGTTCCTCGCGCGCGACCGCCACACGCTCGACCGCCACGGCGCGCGGCTGGTCAGCGCCACGCTGATCGCCTGCAGCTGCTTCGTGATCTGGCCGCTGCACTTCAGCTTCGGCCAGCCCGCGGTCGAGGGCCCGCCGGCCTTCCTGTTCGCGGCGCTGCGCGGCTTCGACCAGCCCTACAACCAGGCGCCCTCGCTGCACATCGCGCTGGCGGTGATCCTGTGGGACTGGTATCGGCAGTTCATCCGGCCGCGCTGGGCGCGCGCCGTGCTGCACCTGTGGGCCTTCGCGATCTGCGCCTCGGTGCTGACCACCTGGCAGCACCACTTCATCGACATCCCGACCGGCGCGCTGCTGGGCCTCTTCTGCATCTGGCTGTGGCCGCTGCGGCGCACGGTCTCGATGCCGCGCGCCTGGCGGCTCGCGCGCGATCCGCAACGCCGGAAGCTCGCGGCCTGCTATGCGCTGGGCGCGCTGGCCTGCCTCGCGCTCGCGCTGTGGGGCGGCGGCTGGGCGCTGTGGCTGGCCTGGCCCGCGGCCTCGCTGGCGCTGGTGGCGCTCAACTACGCGGGCTTCGGCGCGCGCGGCTTCCAGATGGACGGCCAGGGCCGCATGGGCTGGGCCGCGCGCTGGCTGCTCGCGCCCTACCGGCTCGGCGCGGCGCTCAACGCGCGGCTGTGGACGCGCGGCCTGCCGCCCGCGGCCGAGGTGGTGCCCGGGCTCTGGCTCGGTCGCCTGCCCACGCCGGCCGAATGGCAGGCCGCGGGCCGGCCGCGGCTGGTGAGCCTCAGCGCCGAGTTGCAGGTGCCGCGCGATGCCGCCGGCGCGCGCTGCGTGCCGCTGCTCGACCTCGTGGTGCCGCCCTCGCAGCGGCTGCGGCGCGCGGCCGCGGCGATCGAGGGCCAGCGGCGCGCCGCGCGTGGCGGCCCGGTCTGGGTCTGCTGCGCGCTCGGCTTCTCGCGCAGCGCGGCCGCGACCATCGCCTGGCTCGGCACGCATGGCGTGGCCAGTGCCGCCGACGGGCTGGCGACGGCCGAGGCCGCGGTGCGCCGCGCGCGGCCGCAGATCGTGCTGCGGCCGGCCTGGTTCGCCGCGCTCGCGCCGCTCGGCGCTCCCACCGTCACCACCGGAGCAGCGCCCCATGAATGACACCGACCGCGCCACCTGCGCCGCGCTCGCCGGCCTGCTGCGCGCGGCCGGCGTGCTGGCCCTCTGGGGTTTCGCGCTCAGCGCGATCGCGGCACTCGTGCTCGCGCTCACCTTGCGCTCGCTGCCCACCACGCCGAGCATGGCCTTCGGCGCCGTCGCCATCCTCGGCGTGCTCGAGCGCTACTTCGCGTTCCGGCTGCGACTCGACCAGGCACTGTTCGACGACCTCGCGCGCGGCACCATCGCCACGCTCGAGGCGCTCGACCAGGCGCTGGCGCGGCTCGGACTGCGCGCCGACGACGCTTCTTCCGCCGCGCGGCCGCTGGCCGACCGCGCGCAGGGCACCCGCCAGCTGCTGCAGCGCCACGCCATCGTGGTCGCCTGCCAGAGCGCGATGTTCCTGCTCGCCCTCATGACACAGGACCTCACTTGAACGACGCTCCCTCCCCCGAACCTTCGTCCGGCATCGTGCGCCGCGCGCTCGCCGTGGTCGCGGGCAAGCTGATCATCGGCGCCGCGGGCCTCCTGACCGGCGTGCGCGCCATCTGGTCGGGCACCAGCCCCAAGGCCGAGCAGACGCTCTACTTCGCCAACCACACCAGCCATGGCGACTTCGTGCTGCTGTGGGCCACGCTGCCCCCCGACCTGCGCGCGCTCACGCGGCCGGTGGCGGGGCTGGACTACTGGATGGCCTCGAAGCTGCGCCAGTTCATCGGCGCCGACGTGTTCAACGCGCTGATGATCCGGCGCGACGGCTCGGGCCAGGGCGACAACCCGGTCGAGCAAATGAAGGCCGCGCTCGAGGCCGGCGACTCGCTGATCATGTTCCCCGAGGGCACGCGCAACACCGGCGACGAGATCCTGCTGCCGCTCAAGAGCGGGCTGTTCCACCTCGCGCGCGCCTGCCCCAACGTGCGGCTGGTGCCGGTGTGGATCGAGAACCTCAAGCGCGTGCTGCCCAAGGGCACGCTGGTGCCGATCCCGCTGGCCTGCACGGTGCGCTTCGGCACGCCGATCGTGCTGGCCGAGGGCGAGGACAAGCTGAGCTTCCTGGCGCGTGCGCGCACCGCCATGCTCGACCTGCGGCCCGAGTACGACCGCCTCGACGAGACGCCGCAGCCGACCCCGGGGAGCGCCGCATGATCGAGCTCTCGCCCTTCGCGCAGACCACCCTGCAATTGTTCGGCGGCGTGCTCGGCGTGCTGCTGCTGGCCTCGGGCATCGGCGCCGTGCTCAAGTGGCGCGTGGCGCACGGCCAGCCGCATTCGGTGATCGACAACCTCAACGCGCGCGTCAATGCCTGGTGGGTGATGGTGGCGGCGATCGGGCTCGCTTTCGCCTTCGGCAAGGGCGGCGTGATCGTGCTGTTCTACCTGATCTCGTTCTACGCGCTGCGCGAGTTCATCAGCCTGGCCTACACCCGGCGCGGCGACCACCACGCGATCGCGGCCGCCTTCTACATCGGCCTGCCGGTGCAGTACTTCCTGGTCTGGATCGACTGGTACGGCCTCTATTCGATCTTCATTCCGGTCTATGCCTTCCTGGTGCTGCCGATCCTCGCGGCCGTGGGCGGCGACACGCGGCGCTTCCTCGAGCGCACCTCGAAGATCCAGTGGGGCCTGATGGTCTGCGTGTTCTGCATCAGCCACGTGCCGGCGCTGCTCACCCTGCAGATCCCGGGCTTCGAGGGCCGCAACCTGCTCTTGATCGCCTTCCTCGTGATCGTGGTGCAGGGCAGCGACGTGCTGCAGTACATCTGGGGCAAGCTGTTCGGCAAGCGCAAGGTGGCCCCCGAGCTCTCGCCCTCGAAGACCTGGGAGGGCCTGATCGGCGGCATCGCGAGCGCCACCGCGCTCGGCGCCGCGCTGTCGTGGGCCACGCCCTTCAACCCCTGGCAGGCCGCGCTGATGTCGCTGACCATCTGCCTGATGGGCTTCTTCGGCGGCCTCGTGATGTCGGCCATCAAGCGCGACCGCGGCGTGAAGGACTGGGGTTCGATGATCGAGGGCCACGGCGGCATGCTCGACCGGCTCGACTCGGTGATCTTCGCGGCGCCCATCTTCTTCCACGCGCTGCGCTACTGGTGGGTGCCGTGACGGCAGCAAAGAAAGCTCCGGCGAAGAAGGCGTCCACCGCGGCCGAGCGCATCGTCGACGACACGCCGGTCGAATGCGCCGACGCCGCCGCGCTCGCGCGCTGGTACGAGCGCCACCACGCGAGCCATGCCGGCGTCTGGCTGCGGCTCGCGAAGAAGGCCAGCGGCATCGCCTCGGTCGATACCGCGCAGGCGCTCGATCTCGCGCTGTGCCATGGCTGGATCGACGGCCAGCGCAAGAGCGAGAGCGACACGCATTTCCTGCAGCGCTACACGCCGCGCACGAAGCGCAGCACCTGGTCGCAGATCAACCGCGCCAAGGCGCTGCGGCTGATCGAGGAAGGCCGCATGCAGCCCGGCGGCCTGGCCGAGGTGGAACGCGCCAAGGCCGACGGCCGCTGGGAGGCCGCCTACGAGGCCTCGAGCGTAGCAACCGTGCCGCCCGACCTGCGGGCCGCGCTCGACGCCAACAGGAAGGCCGCGAAGTTCTTCGCCGCGCTCGATGCGCGCAACCGCTTCGCGGTGCTGTTCCGCACCCAGAGCGCGAAGAAGCCCGAGACCCGCGCGCGGCGCATCGCGCAGTTCGTCGAGATGCTCGCCAGGGGCGAGAAGATCCACCCCTGATTCAGGTCCCGGCCGCGATGCGCGCGAGCCGCTCGGCGTCGACGATACGGATGCGCTTGTAGCGCATGTCGATCGCGCCCTCCTCCACCAGCCGGCCCAGCTCCTTGTTGACGGTCTGGCGCGACAGCCCGAGCATGGCCGCGAGGTCGGTCTGCGACAGCCGCACCAGCGGCGGCGCGCCGTCCTCGCCCTGGCCGTTGTAGAAGTGGACCAGGTTCATCAGCGCCGCGGCCACCCGGCCGTGGATCGAGTTGAGCATCTGGTTCTGCAGCAGCACGATGCTCAGGCGCTGGCGCTGCAGGCCCAGCCGCGCCACGTCGCGCCACAGCAGCGGCTCGGCATCGAGCACGGCCAGCACCGCGTCGCTCGGCAGGTGCACGATCACCGAATCCTCGTGCGCGTGGTAGTCGTAGGCCAGCGGCACCTCGTCGAGCAGCCGCACCAGCGGCGCCACCTGGCCCGGGCCGAGCAGCGCGTTCACGTACTTGCGGCCGTTGGGGCTCATGCTGCTGATCTCGAGGCAGCCCGACACCACCACCAGCAACTCGCGCCGATGGCGGTCGTGCGCGAGCACCTGCGTGCGGCGACCGTAGCGCTCCAGGCGCGCCGACTTCATGAGCTCGGCGCGCCGCGCGTCGGGCCAGCGCGAGAACAGCTCGTTCCAGCGCAGCGCGCGCTCGAGCAGCGCCGCGTTCTCCTCGGCATCTCGTTCGGCGGTCTTGCGCGGTCGGGTCAGCGGGTTCTCCCTGCGGCGATGTTCGGGAATCTGTCAACGCATTGACAGATTCGGGGGGCGGTCGTTTCTATCGTAAGCACCGGACACCGACAAGCACACAAGCGGCAGCCGCCCTCGACGGGCGGCGAGCCTCACCGGAGACAAGACGACATGAAGAAGACAGCCGCCGCGGGCCTCGCGCTCGCGGCCTCCTCCTCGCTCGCGCTCGCCCAGGGCAGCGTGACGATCTTCGGCACCGCCGACCTCTACCTGGCCCACGCGAAGTCGGGACCGAGCTCCTCGACGCGGCTCGAGGACGGCGGCCAGACCGCGTCGCGCCTCGGCTTTCGCGGCGCGGAGGACCTGGGCGGCGGCTTCGATGCGCACTTCACGCTCGAGGCCGGCTTCGCGCCCGACACCGGCAAGGGCACGCTGGCCGGTCCCGAGATCGCGTTCACGCGCCAGTCCTTCGTCGGCCTGTCGACGCCCTGGGGCCAGGTCGACGCGGGCCGCATGTACACGCCGATGTTCTACACGCTGTTCAAGGCCGATCCCTATGGCGTGAACTCGGTGTTCTCGCCGATCAACCTGGTGGCCGCCACCGACGCGCAGCCCGGCCTGCTGCCCTTCGCGGCGCGCGCCAGCAACATGGTGCGCTACCGCACGCCGGCCATCGCCGATTTCTACGCCGACATCGCCTATGCGCCCGGCGAGGCCAGCGCCGCGAGCCACAGCAGCGGCACGCTCTACGGCGGCAGCCTCAGCTGGGGGCGCAAGCCCTACTACGTGGGCTATGCCTTCCAGCGCGCGCGCTCGGGCTCGGCCGCCGCGCCCGTGGCCGAGCCGAGCACCAGCACCTACCAGGCGCTGAGCGCGGCCTACGACTGGGAGGCGATCGGGCTGCAGCTCTACGCCAACTACGTGCGCAACAGCTCGAGCCTGCCCGGCGTGCCGAGCGCGAAGCTCGCGAGCCTCGGCCTCACCTACAACATCACGCCGGCCTCGAACCTGATGTTCGAGGCCATGCAGCGCAAGGTGGACGCGAGCGAGCGTTCGCAGCTGGCCTGGACCCTGGGCTACGACTACTACCTGAGCAAGCGCACCGTGCTCTACGCGCGCTGGCTGCGGCTGCTCAACCGGCATGGCGCCTCGGCCACGCTCGCCACGGTCGCGGTCGCGCCCGACAGCGGCAACGGCGTGCGCGTGCTCGCGACCGGCATCCGCCACAACTTCTGAAACCCCTCGTCGCCTCTTCCATGGATTTCTTCAGCTCCCAGACCGAATCCCTGTCGGCCCTGTTCGCGCCGCGTTCCATCGCGGTGGTCGGCGCCTCCTCCAACCCGCAGAAGATCGGCGGCATCCCGGTCGACTACCAGCGCCGCTTCGGCTTCGACGGCGCGCTCTACCCGGTCAACCCGAACGCCGAACGCATCCAGGAGCTGCGGGCCTGGCCCAGCCTGCGCGCCATCGGCGAGCCGGTGGACCTCGCGATCCTCTCGGTGCCGGCCGCGCTGGTCGATGCGGCGCTCGACGACGCGATCGAAGCGAAGGTCAAGGGCGTGGTGCTGTTCTCCTCGGGCTTCGCCGAGACCGGCGCCGAAGGCACGGCCGCGCAGGCGCGGCTCGGCGCCAAGGCCCGCGCGGCCGGCCTGCGGCTCATCGGGCCCAACTGCCTGGGCTTCATGAACATCGCGCACAAGGTCTACGCCACCTTCTCGCCCGCGCCCGGCGTGGGCCGCGTGGCGCCGGGGCGCATCGGGCTGGTGAGCCAGTCGGGCGCCTTCGGTGCCTATGCCTACGCGATGGCGCGCGAGCGCGGCGTCGGCCTGTCGCTGTGGGCCACCACCGGCAACGAGGCCGACCTGCAGTTCGCCGACTGCCTGGCCTGGCTCGCGCAGGACCCGGCCACCGACGTGATCATGGGCTACATGGAAGGCTGCCGCGACGGCCCCCGGCTGCGCGCCGCGCTGGCGCTCGCGCAGGCCGCGGGCAAGCCGGTGGTGATGGTCAAGGTCGGCCGCACCGCGCTGGGCGCGCAGGCGGCGGCCTCGCACACCGCGGCGCTCGCGGGCGACGACGCGGTGTACGACGCGGTGTTCCGCCGCCATGGCGTGCTGCGCGCGCGCAGCCTCGGCGAGTTCTTCGACCTGGCGCACAGCGCCGCCGTGGCCGGCCGGCCGCGCGACCGCTCGATCGGGCTGTTCACGCTGTCGGGCGGCGTGGGCGCGCTGATGGCCGACGACGCCTCGGCGCAGGGCCTCGACGTGCAGCCGCTCGGCGAGGCCGCGCAGGCCACGCTGCGCGAGTGGGTGCCGTTCGCGGCGCCGCGCAACCCGGTCGACATCACGGGCCAGGTGACCAACGACATGAGCCTGCTCGAGCGCAGCGCGCGCCTGATGCTCGACGACCGCGGCTTCGCCTCGTGGATGGGCTTCCTCGCGGCCGCGGGCGCGTCGGATGCGTTCTGGCCCACGCTGCGCGCGCTGGTGGCGTCGCTGCGCGCGGCCTATCCCGACACGCTGCTCGCGATCAGCACGCTGCTCTCGCCCGAACGCCGCGCCGAGCTCGAAGGCCTGCGCTGCCTGGTGTTCGCCGATCCGTCGGACGGCATCCGCACCATCGCCGCGCTCGCGGGATTGAAGACGGATGCGCCGCATGCCACCGACACGCGCCCGGCCGGCGATCCGATCGCGCTCGCGCCCGGCGCGATGGCCGAGCCCGCGGCGCTCGCGCTGCTCGCCGCGGCCGGCGTGCCGGTGGTCGCGCACCGCGTGGCGCACAGCGCCGACGAGGCCGCGGCGGCCGCCGAAGCCTTCGGCGGTGCGGTGGCGCTGAAGATCGTGAGCGCGGACATCCCGCACAAGTCGGACGTCGGCGGCGTGGCGCTCGGCCTGCGCGGCGCGGCGCAGGCGCGCGCGGCCTTCGAGCGCACGCGCGACCATGCGCTGAGCGCGCGGCCCGAGGCACGGCTCGAGGGCGCGCTGGTGGCGCGCATGGCGAGCGGCGGCGTCGAATGCATCGCGGGCGTGCTCCGCGACCCGGTGTTCGGGCCGGTGCTGATGTTCGGCCTCGGCGGCATCCACGTCGAGACCCTGCGCGACGTGGCGCTGCGCGTGCTGCCGGTCACGCGCGAGGACACGCTGGCGATGGTGCGCGAGCTGCGCGCCTTCGCGATCCTCGACGGCGCGCGCGGCAAGGCGCCGGTCGACCTCGCGTCGATCGCCGATGCGCTGTGCGCGCTCGCCGACTTCGCGCTGCGTGCCGGCGACTCGCTGGCGAGCGCCGAGATCAATCCGCTGATCGCGCGGCCGCAGGCCGAGGGCGGCTGCGTGGCGGTCGATGCGCTGATCGTGGGCCGCGACCCGTCGCCGGCGGAAGGAGGCATCGCATGACGCTTTCGAAACGACGCCTGCTGCTGTGCGCGCTCGCGGCCTTCGCGGCCGCCGGCGCCCGCGCCGAATTCCCGTCGAAGCCGCTGCGCATCGTCGTGCAGTACCAGGCCGGCGGCTCCTCCGACATCCTCGCGCGGCTGGTCGCCGAGGGCCTGTCGAAGCGGCTGGGCCAGCCCGTGGTGGTCGAGAACCGCAGCGGCGCGGGCGGGATCATCGGCACCGACTACGTCGCCAAGAGCGCGCCCGACGGCCACACGCTGCTGCTGACGGTGCCGGGCCCGGTCACGGCCAACATCGTGCTCTACGGCAAGCTGCCCTACGACCCGCGCACCGACCTGCGCATGGTCTCCGACATCGCCACCACGCGCACCGTGCTCGCGGTGCATCCCTCGGTGCCGGCCAAGGATGTCGCCGGCCTGATCGCGGTGCTGAAGGCCGCGCCCGGCAAGTACGCGATGGGCTCCTGGGGCCCGGGCACGCAACCGCACCAGATCCAGGTCTACATGGACCGCGCCTACGGCCTGCGCACGCTGCACGTGCCCTACAAGGGCGAGAGCCCGATGGCGATCGACCTGATCGGCGGCGTGATCCAGCTGACCGTGGGCTCGATCGCCACGCTGCAGCCCTACATCGCGGCCGGCAAGCTGCGCGCGCTCGCGGTCGCCGGGCCGCGCCGCGCCAAGGCGCTGCCCGAGGTGCCGACCTTCGCCGAGCAGGGCTTCGCCGACGAGGTCTACGCGCTGACCGGGCCGACCTCGCTGATGGCGCCCGCGAAGACGCCCGACGCGGTGGTCGAGCGGCTCGGGCGCGAGGTCGCCGCGGTGGTGCACCAGCCCGAGGTCGCGCGCCGCATCGAGGAACTCGGCGCCGAGCCCGTGGGCAACCTGCCGGCCGAGGCCAGCGCCGCCTACCGCGCCTTCCTGCCCGTGACGCTGCGGCTCACGCAGGCCACGGGCGTGAAGCTCGATTGATTTCTTTCCCCTTCCTTCATCGCCACCAGCCAAGAGGTTTCGTCCCCATGAATGCTCCCGCCTCCCAGGCCACCGTCGACGCCGCGCGCCAGGCGCTCGCGCGCTCGATCGGCCTCGCCGCCTTCGTCTACGGCTATCCGCTGACCGAGACCTATCGCACCTGCGCGCTGCAGACCGCGCCGCGCGCCGAACGCCGCATCGGCACCTCGGCCGGCTCGGACGTGCGCGCGCCGATCAACACGCTGCACCATGCGCCGCGCCCCTCGACCCACGAGGACCGCGACGTGGTGACGCCGGCCAACGACCTGCTCTACACCATCGCCTGGATCCACCTGGCCGACGGCCCGATGCTGCTGAGCGTGCCCGCGGCCGCGCGCCATCCGGGGCGCTATTTCGTGCTGCCGCTGTACGACGCCTACACCGAGAACTTCGAGAACCTCGGGCCGCGCAACTGCGATCCCGCGGGCGAGACCGTGGTGCTCGTGGGCCCCGGCGGCACGGTGCCCGAGGCGCTGGCCGCGCACCGCGTGGTGCGCTGCCCGACCGACCTGGTGTGGCTGATCGGCCGCATCCTGGTCGGCGACGAGGCCGACTGGCCCGCGGCGCGCGCGCTGCAGTCCGAGATCCGGCTCGCGCCCGCGCCCGGCACGGTGCCGCGCGGCCGCCCGGCGGCGATCGAACGCTGGGTCGGCGAACCGGTCGATGCCATGGCGGCCGCCTTCGAGGACGGCGAGCCGGCCGCGCAGGTCGCGCCGCGCTTCTTCGCCAACCTCTGCCAGGCGCTCGCCGAGGCGCCGGGCCGCGTCGAGGACCGCGCGCTGGTGGCCTGGTTCGGCCAGGCCGGGCTGCGGCCCGACGCGGGCTTCGCGTGGGACGCGCTCGATGCGCCGCTGCGCGAGGGCCTGGTCGAAGGCTTCGCCGAGGGCGTGCGCGCGGTCGGCGCGGTGGGCCGGCACCACCGGCCCAAGGCCTGGGCCATGACGCCCGCCACCGGCCGCTACGGCAGCGAGTTCCTCGGCCGCGCGCGCACCGCCTACCTGGGCCTGGGCGCGCTGGCCACCAGCGAGGCCGTGTACGCCGCCTCGCACCACGACGCGAAGCTGGAGCCGCTCGATGGCCGGCGCCGCTATGCGATGCGCTTCGAGGCCGACGACATGCCGCCGGCCGACGCCTTCTGGTCGGTGACGCTCTACGACAGCGACCGCTTCCTCTATCCCAACGCGATCGGCCGCCATGCGATCGGCGACCGCACGCAGGGCCTCGCGCGCGGTGCCGATGGCAGCCTGGAACTGGTGCTGGGCCATGCGCGGCCCGCCGATGCCGCCAACTGGCTGCCCGCGCCCGCCGGCCGCTTCTACCTGATCCTGCGCATGTACCACCCGCGCGAAGGCGTGCGCACCTGGCGCATCCCGGCCCTGCAGCCGCGGGAGGACTGACGCCATGGCCGCCACGATCGATGCCGACATCGACACCCTGGCCGAGGAGGCCGTGGTCTACGCCTGGCCGCTGTACGAGATGTGCCGCATGCGCGCGGCCACCTCGCCGCAACGCTGCGAGACCGCCGGCGAGGCACCGGCGCCGCAACGCTGGTGCAACGTGTTCACCCATGCGCGCAAGCTACTGGGGCCGGGCAAGAGCCGCGTCGTGACGCCGAACAACGACACGCTCTACACCAACGCCTGGCTCGACCTCGGCGCGGGCCCGCTGGTGATCGACGTCCCCGACACCGCGGGGCGCTACTACGTGCTGGGCCTGCTCGACTTCTACACCAACCCCTTCGCCCACATCGGCCAGCGGCTCACGGGCACGGCGGCGCGTTCCTTCGTGCTCGTGCCGCCGGGCTGGCGCGGCGAGCTGCCGCCCGCCTTCGACACGCCCGGCGCGCGCATCGAGGCGCCCACGCGCTGGCTCTGGGTCATCGGCCGCATCCTGGTCGACGGGCCGCACGACCTGCCCGCGGTGCATGCGCTGCAGGACGGCTTCGTGGTGCGCACGCTGGCCGACTGGCAGGCCGGCGCGGCGCCCCGGCCCATGGCCTTCGACCCGGCCTGCGACCCGAAGGCGGCGCCGGATGCCGGGCATTTCGCGGCGCAGGTGCAGCGCGCGCTGCGCGAGAACCCGCCGCCCGCGCGCGATGCCGACCGGCTCGCGCGCTACGCCACGCTCGGCCTGCACCCCGAGGCCGGCGCGCTCGACGGCACGCAGCGCGACCTGCTGCAGGATGCGATCGCCCGCGTGCTGCCGCGGCTGCGCGCCACGGAAGCCGGCCGCGCGGCCGCCAGCGGCTGGGTGGCCATGCCGCTGGTGGAGGCCAGCTTCGGCGACGACCACCGGATGCGCGCGCTGGTCGCGCTCAAGTACATCGGCATGCTCGAGAGCCGCGAGGCCACCTACCCGCTCGCCTGGCACGACGCCGCGGGCCGCGCGCTGCACGGCAGCCACTGCTACACGCTGCGCTTCGGGCCCGGCGAGCTGCCGCCGGTCGAGGCCTTCTGGTCGCTCACCATGTACGACAGCCGCGACTGCATGCTGGTCGACAACCCGATCGACCGCTACGCCATCGGCGACCGCACGCCGGCGCTGCGCCGCGATGCCGACGGTGGCCTCACGCTGCGCATCCAGCATGCGGCGCCCGCGGACGAGGCCGCGCGTGCGAACTGGCTGCCCGCGCCCGCGGGCGCCTTCTACCTCTGCCTGCGCGCCTACGTGCCGCGCGCGGAGATGCTCGACGGCCGCCATGCGCTGCCGCCGCTGGTCCGCATCGGAGACACCGTATGAACAACACACAGGAACAAGAGAAACCCTTCCTCATCGTCGGCAGCGGCACCGAGACGGTAGCGCCGGGCCTGCACATCCTGCGCGGGCAGGGACAGTCCTTCGTGGCCGAGACCGATGTCGGCCTGGTGGTGATCGACGCCGGCCCGGGCGGCTCGGTGACGCAGGGCATGATCGACGCGGTGCGCGAACTCAGCGACGCGCCGCTGCATGCGCTGTGCTACAGCCACGGCCATGTGGGCTACAACGTCGGCGTGCCGATGTGGCTCGCCCATGCGGCGCAGCGCGGCGACGCGCCGCCGCGCGTGATCGCGCACCGCAACGTGCCGCGGCGCCTCGCGCGCTACCGCGAGACCGAGGCGCTGCAGCACCGCATGGCCGAGATCCAGTTCAACCGGCCCGCGGGCTTCTTCGCGCAGCGGCTGTCGATGCATGCGCCGACCGAGACCTTCGACGAGCGGCTGGTCATCGGTCACGGCGAGCGCGCCGTCGAGCTGCGCTGGGCGCCCTCGGAGACCGACGACGCGATCGCGCTGTGGAGCCCCGCGCAGCGCGTGCTCTACGGCGGCGCGGCGCTGATCGACTCGATCCCCAACATCGGCACGCCCTTTCGCACCTTGCGCGACACGGTGCGCTGGGCCGACACGCTCGATGCGCTGGCCGCGCTCGGCGCGCGCAAGGCGGTGCGCGAGTTCGGCGCCACGCTCGAGGGCGAGGACCAGGTGCGGCACGTGCTCACGCACACGGCGCGCGCCCTGCGCTGGCTGCGCGCCGAGGTGGTGCGGCTGATGAACGAAGGCTTCAACGAGCGCGAGCTGCTGGCGCGCATCCGCTGCCCCGACGAGCTGTTCGCGGTCGACTGGATGAAGCCCACCTACGGCGACCCGGCCTACATCGTGCGCGACATCTACCGCTCGGAGAACGGCTGGTGGGACCGCAACCCGACCAGCCTGCATCCCGAGCCGCCCGAGGCCGTCGGCCAGGCCGTGGCCGAGGCCATCACCGACAAGGCCGGCCTGATCGCGCGGGCGCGCGCGCTCGCGCGGCAAGGGCAATGGCAGCTCGCGCTGCACGTGATCGACCTGCTGGCCACCGCGCGCGGCGACGCGCCCGAGCTCGCCGAGGCGCGCGCGCTCAAGGCCGAATGGCTGCGCGAGCGCGCGCGCCAGGTGCCCAGCTACGTGTCGCGCAACCTCTACCGCGTGAGCGCCGACATGCTCGAGCAGGGCACGCAGGCGCGCTTCGGTATCCAATGACTTCCCGAGGACCCGCATACCCATGACCGCATCCCTTCTCCGCACCGGCCTGTTCCTTGCCGGCCTCGCCGGCCTGCTGGCCACGGCCGCCGCGCAGGGCGCCGAGGCCTATCCCGACAAGCCCGTCACGCTGGTCGTGCCCACGGCCGCCGCGGGCGGCACCGACACCATCGCGCGGCTGGTCGCCGACGCGCTGGGCAAGTCGCTCAAGCAGCCCTTCGTGGTCGACAACCGGCCCGGCGCCAACGGCATCCTCGGCACCGAGCAGGTGGCGCGCGCGGCGCCCGACGGCTACCGGTTGCTGTTCACCTACGCCGCCGCGATGGTGGTGAACCCCAGCCTCTACCGCAAGCTGCCCTACGACCCGGTGAAGGACTTCGCGCCGGTGGCGCAGATCGGCCGCGGCGGCAACCTGCTGCTGGTGCGCAACGACCTGCCGGTGAAGACGCTGGCCGACTTCGTCGCCTATGCCAAGGCACGCCCCGACAAGCTCAGCTACTGCTCCTGGGGCAACGGCTCGGGCGGCCACCTGGCGATGGAAAGCCTCAAGAAGCAGGCCGGCCTGGTGATCGAGCACGTGCCCTACAAGGGCAGCGGCCCCTGCGTGCAGGACCTGATGGGCGGCCAGGTCGAGGCGGCCTTCGCCGACATGTCCTCGACGGTGGAACTGGTGCGCGCCGGCCGGCTCCGGGCGCTGGCCAACAGCGGCCCCTCGCGCATCCCGATGCTGCCCGAGGTGCCGACGATGACCGAGTCCGGCTACCCGTTCACCACCTATGCCTGGTACGGCGTGCTGGCGCCCGCGAAGACGCCGCCGGCGATCGTGAAGAAGCTCAACGAGGCGGTGAACCGCGCGCTGCGGGACCCGGCCGTGGTGCAGCGCCTGCGCGAGCTCAACTTCACCGACCTGCCGCAGAACACGCCCGAGCAGTTCGCGGCGACCCTGCGCCAGGACCTGCGCGACTGGGGCGCGCTGGTCAAGGACATCGGGCTCCAGCCCGAATGAGGCGGCGGCCGGACCGAGGGTAAGCAAGATGGTCAAGCGCCCGCGCTTCTTGCAGACTGCGCGCTGATCGGCACGGTTCCTGCTCGTCGGCTCGACGACGGCCGCCGTGCCAGCGTCCGCGCCGACCATGACCGAGCTTCACTTCTCCCGCCACCTGAACGCCGAGGCCCAGGCACAGGCCTCGAGCCTGGACCACTGGGACCAGCACTACGAGCAGCTCTCGAACGGCCGCTTCGAGGGCCTGTCCGAGGACCTGCACCTGGGCTTCGTCCAGGTCTTCCACGAGCATGCGAACCAGACCCTGCTGCAGAACGGCCAGGGCCGCCCGGGCACGGTCTCGTTCGCCGTCACCGAGGTCGCGGGCAGCGGCAGCTGGTACTGCGGCCACGAGATCGAGGGCCGGCGCCTGATCGCGCTGTCGCCGCAGCGCGAGTTCGAACTGCTGGCCGGCGCCGGCATGGACCTGATGGCGGTGTGCATCGACACCGCGCCGCTGGCCGAGCTCGCGGCCACGCTGTTCGGCGCCGACTTCGAGCTGCGCCTGCCCGAGCCGGCGCCGGTGCGCCAGCCGGGCTTCGACGAGAGCGAGCTGTCGAAGCTGCTGGGCGCGGCGCTGTCGCTGGCGCGCGGCAACCTCGCGCAGCTCGAGCAGCCGGCGGCGCGCCACATGCTGTCGCTGTCGCTGGCCGACGCGGTGCTGCACTGCATCGGCTGCGACGCCTTCGAAACCCGGCTGCCGCCCGGCACGGTGGCGCGGCGCCACATCGTGGCGCTGGCGCGCGAGTACATGCGCGCCCATGCCGACGAGGCCATCAGCGTGCCCGACCTCTGCGCGGCCACCGGCGTGTCGCGCCGCGCGCTGCAGTACGCCTTCGAGGACGTGGTGCACCTGAGCCCCGTGACCTACCTGCGCGTGATGCGCCTGAACCGGGTGCGGCGCGAGCTGCAGACGCACCGGCGCGACAGCATCGGCGACGTGGCGGCGCGCTGGGGCTTCTGGCACCTGTCGCGCTTCGCGGCCGACTACAGCCGGCTGTTCGGCGAGCTGCCTTCCGCCACGCGCGCGCGCTGGCTTGCCGAATCCGGCTAACCGCCGTATGGGCCGCGCCCTTAACTTCGTCGTCGTTTCAGACAACACGCGAAGAAAAGGGAAAAGCAGGCCATGCGCAGCAGCCACCATCGAACGCCGGTCCGCGGCACCACCCGCACCCTTCTTGCCACCGCGCTCGCGCTGGCCCTCGGCCCGCTCGCGGCCGGCGGCGCCCAGGCCCATGGCGGCGCGGCCCACATGGTGCCGCTCAAGAAGACGGTCGAGGATTTCGGCGCCACCGTGCGCTTCGACAGCTTCGCCAACGTCTACACGGTGGCGCGCAACGGCACGCTGGTGCGCATCAAGCCCGGCTCGAAGACCGCGCTGATCAACGGCCAGCCGCTGCAGCTCGACGTGCCCGTGGTGCTGCGCAAGGGCGCGGCCTGGGTGCCGCACGACTTCATCAACCAGGTGTTCCAGTCCAGCCTGGACCGCACCTTCGTGGTCGAGCGCACGCCGAATCCGCTCAATCCGCTGTCGGCCGAGGAGATCCAGGCCGCGCTCGAAACGATCAAGGCCTCGGGCAACTACAAGCCCGGCCTGCGCTTCACCGAGATCACCCTGAAGCGCCCGCCCAAGGACCAGGTCTGGGCCTTCGCGCTCTCGGGCCAGCCGGTGCGCGCCGCGCGGCAGGCGAGCTTCGTCGCGCTCGACGGCAAGAAGGTGATCGAGGGCAGCATCGACCTCGCGGCACGCAGGCTGCTCGAATGGAAGCCGGTGGAAGGCGCGCACGGCATGGTGCTGCTCGACGACTTCGCCACCGTGCAGAGCGCGATCGAGGCCAGCACCGACTATGCGAAGGCGCTCGCCACGCGCGGCATCGATGACGTGAAGAAGGTGGTGGCCACGCCGCTGACCGTGGGCTACTTCGACGGCAAGGATTCGCTGCGCCAGGAGGACCGCCTGCTCAAGGTGGTGAGCTACCTCGACGTGGGCGACGGCAACTACTGGGCGCACCCGATCGAGGGCCTGGTGGCGGTGGTCGACCTCGAGCAGAAGAAGGTGCTGAAGATCGAGGACGGCGGCCTGGTGCCGGTGCCGCTCAAGCCCACGCCCTACGACGGCCGCGACCGCGCCGGCACGCCCGCGCCCAAGCCGCTGGAGATCACCGAGCCCGAGGGCAAGAACTACACCATCGCCGGCAACATGCTGCACTGGCGCAACTGGGACTTCCACCTGCGGCTCGACTCGCGCGTGGGCCTGGTGCTCTCGACCGTGACCTACAACGACAAGGGCACCAAGCGCAAGGTGATGTACGAGGGCTCGCTGGGCGGAATGATCGTGCCCTACGGCGACCCCGACACCGGCTGGTACTTCAAGGCCTACCTCGACTCGGGCGAGTACGGCATGGGCACGCTGACCTCGCCGATCGAGCCCGAGAAGGACGCGCCGCAGAACGCGGTGCTGCTCGATGCCACGCTGGCCGACTACACCGGCGCGCCCGTGAAGGTGCCGCGCGCGATCGCGGTCTTCGAGCGCTATGCCGATCCCGAGTTCAAGCACCAGGAGATGGGCAAACCCAACGTGAGTACCGAGCGGCGCGAACTGGTGGTGCGCTGGATCAGCACGGTGGGCAACTACGACTACCTGTTCGACTGGGTGTTCGCCGAGAACGGCACCATCGGCATCAACGCGGGCGCCACCGGCATCGAGGCCGTGAAGGGCGTGAAGTCGCGCACCATGCAGGACGCGACCGCCGCCGAGGACACGCGCTACGGCACGCTGCTCGACCACCACATCGTCGGCACCACGCACCAGCACATCTACAACTTCCGGCTCGACCTCGACGTGGACGGCGAGAACAACTCGCTGACCGAGGTCGACCCGGTGGTGCTGCCCAACACCCGCGGCGGCCCGCGCACCAGCACCATGCAGACGGTGCAGCGCACGGTGGCGACCGAGCGGCAGGCGGCGCAGAAGTTCGATCCCTCGACGATCCGGCTGCTGAGCAATCCGTCGAAGAGCAACAAGGTCGGCAACCCGGTCTCGTACCAGCTCATTCCCTACGCGGGCGGCACGCACCCGATCGCCAAGGGCGCCAACTTCGCGCAGGACGAGTGGATCAACCACCGCCTGAGCTTCATGGATCGCCAGCTCTGGGTGACGCGCTACGACCCCGAGGAGCAGTTCCCCGAGGGCAAGTACCCGAACCGGTCGAACAAGGACACCGGCCTGGGCCAGTTCACCGCCGACGACCAGGCGATCGTGAACACCGACAACGTGGTCTGGCTCACCACCGGCACCACGCACGTCGCGCGCGCCGAGGAGTGGCCGATCATGCCCACCGAGTGGGTGCATGCGCTGCTCAAGCCCTGGAACTTCTTCGACGAGACGCCGACGCTGGGGCTGAACCGGCCGGCGAAGCCGGCAAAGTAGGGAGCTGCCGCATGACGGACACCGAGGCCATCGGCCGGCTCGAGGACCTGATGACGCTGGCGCCCGAGCTGCAGGCGCCCACCTACCGCCACATGGACCGGCTCTATGCGACGCGCACGATCCAGCGCGGCGCGCAGGTCCATCCATTGCCCGCGGGCCCCGCGGTCGACGTGCGCTACCGCGCTGGCGACGGGCAGTTCGGCATCGACGCGTTCATGGCGCGCAACCGCACGGCAGGCCTGCTGGCGATCAAGGACGGCCAGGTGGTGCTCGAGCGCTACGCGATGGGCAACGACGCGGCCACGCGCTGGATGTCGTTCTCGGTCGCGAAGTCGATCGCCTCCACGCTCGTGGGCGCGGCGCTGCACGACGGCCTGATCGCGAGCCTGGACGAGCCGGTCGTGCGCTACGTGCCCGTGCTGGCCGGCTCGGCCTACGAGGGCGTGACGCTGCGGCAGGTGCTGCAGATGAGCTCGGGCGTGGCCTGGAACGAGGACTACCTCGACCCGGCCTCCGACCGCCGCCGCATGCTGCGCGCGCAACTCGACCAGGACGCGGGCGCGGTGCTGGCCTTCATGGCGACGCTGCCGCGCGCGGCACCGGCCGGCACGCGCTTCAACTACAGCACCGGCGAGACCTACCTGGTCGGCAGGATCCTGGCCAGCGCGCTGCGCGAGCCGATCGGCGACTACCTGTCGCGCAAGATCTGGGCGCCCTTCGGCATGGAGGCCGATGCCTACTGGCAGCTCGACGCGCCGGGCGGCCAGGCCTTCGCGGGCAGCGGCGTCAACGCGACCCTGCGCGACTTCGGCCGCTTCGGCCTGTTCATCCTCGGCGGCGGCATGGCCGGCGGACAGCGCGTGCTGCCCGAGGACTGGCTGGGCGAGGCCACGCGCGCCGACCCCGCGCAGCGGCTCGCGCCCGGCACGCTCGAGGGCTACGAGCCGATGGGATACGGCTACCAGTGGTGGACTTTCCCGAGCGGCGCGCAGGCGCTGCCCGAACTCGATGGCGGCCTGTTCGCCGCGCTCGGCATCTTCGGGCAGCAGCTCTACATCCACCCGAAGGAACGGCTCGTGGTCGCGATCCACAGCGCCTGGCCGCAACCGGTGCACGGGCCGAGCCTGGTCGAGACGCACGCGCTGCTGGGCGCGCTGGTGGCAGCGCTGCGCGCCTAGGCCTTACTTCGCCAGCGCCTTCAGCGCCAGCTTGATGCCGTCGCTCACGCTCACGTCCTTCGGCAGTGCCTTGAGCGCGGCGGCCGCTTCCTTGTCGCTGTAGCCCAGCGCCACCAGCGCCTGCAGGATGTCGGCCTGGGCATCGGAGGCCGCGTGCGCGGGCAGGCCGATGTCGGCGCCGAGCTTGCCCTTGAGCTCGAGCAGCAGGCGCTCGGCGATCTTCTTGCCGATGCCGGGCACCTTCACCAGCCGGCCGGCCTCCTGCAGGGTGACGGCCTGCGAGAGCTCGCCCACGCTCATGCCCGAGAGCACGCCCAGCGCGGTGCGCGGGCCCACGCCCGAGATCTTGATGAGCTGGCGGAAGGCCGCGCGCTCCTCGGCGCTGCCGAAGCCGTAGAGGATCTGCGCGTCCTCGCGCACGATGAAGTGCGTGAGCAGCGAGATCCTGGCGCCCACGTTGGGCAGGTTGTAGAAGGTGCTCATCGGCACGTCGACCTCGTAGCCGACGCCGTTGCAGTCGATCACGACCTGCGGCGGATTGCGTTCGGCAAGAATCCCGGTGAGTTTGCCTATCATTGGCGCCCCCCCGACGCTTGCGGCGCTTCCCGCCTTGGGTTGCATTTTCTGGAGCAGGGCCGGTCTTGCATGGGCTACCAATAAAGATGGAAATGGAAACCGCGTGATTCTGCGACACACCTTCGCCCCGCCCAACAACACGCGCCTGGGCCACCTGTGCGGCCCGCTCGACGCCCACCTGCGCCGCATCGAGGAGGCGCTCGCGGTGAAGATCGCGCACCGCCACGAGCAGTTCAAGATCGACGGCCCCAAGGTCAACGCCCAGCGCGCGATGGACGTGCTGCAGGCGCTCTACGAGATCGCCCAGCGACCGATCGACGCGGCGGTGGTACAGCTCACGCTGGCCGGCGACGGCTCGATGGACGAAGACGGCGACGGCGCGATCGCGCTCGCCACCCGGCGCGCCGACCTGCGCGCGCGCACGCCCACCCAGGCCATCTACCTCGACAACATCGCCAAGCACGACATCACCTTCGGCATCGGCCCGGCCGGCACCGGCAAGACCTACCTCGCGGTGGCCTGCGCGGTCGATGCGCTCGAGCGCAGCGCGGTGCAGCGCATCGTGCTCACGCGCCCGGCGGTCGAGGCCGGCGAACGGCTGGGCTTCCTGCCCGGCGACCTGACGCAGAAGGTCGACCCCTACCTGCGGCCGCTGTACGACGCGCTCTACGACCTGATGGGCTTCGAGAAGGTGCAGAAGGCCTTCGAGCGCAACGCGCTGGAGATCGCGCCGCTGGCCTTCATGCGCGGGCGCACGCTCAACAACGCCTTCGTGATCCTCGACGAGGCGCAGAACACCACCCCCGAGCAGATGAAGATGTTCCTCACGCGCATCGGCTTCGGCGCCAAGGCGGTGGTGACGGGCGACGTGAGCCAGATCGACCTGCCCAAGCAACAGTTGAGCGGCCTGATCGACGCCGAGCGCGTGCTGCGGCGCGTGAACGGCATCGCGATCACGCACTTCACGAGCGCCGACGTGGTGCGCCATCCGCTGGTGGCGCGCATCGTCGACGCCTACGACGGCCAGCGCAAGCGCACGGCCGCGGGCGGGCGCTGAGATGGCGCTCCACGCACTCGCCCTGTCGCTGCAGTTCGGCCGCTTCAAGGGCGTGGAACGGCACCGCGCCGCGCTGCCGCGCCACGGCGTGACGCGCTGGATCCGCCATGCGCTCGACGCCGACGCCGAGATCACGGTGCGCATCGTAGATGCCGACGAGGGCCAGCAGCTCAACCGCGAGTTCCGCGGCAAGGACTACGCGACCAACGTGCTGACCTTCGACTATGCGCAGGCGCCGCTCGTCATGGCCGACCTGGTGCTGTGCGCGCCGGTGGTGGCGCGCGAAGCGAAGGAGCAGCGCAAGACGCTGGCCGCGCACTACGCGCACCTGCTGGTGCACGGCACGCTGCATGCGCAGGGCTGGGACCACGAGACCGGCGAGGCAGACGCCGAGGCGATGGAGGCGCGCGAGATCGAGATCCTCGCGGGGCTGGGCATCCGCGATCCCTACAACCGCTGAGGGAACGCGCACCGATGACCGGCGCCGACACCGATCCGTGGCTCAGGCCCTGGCTGCCGCTGCTGGCCGAATGCGCGGGCGCCGACCCGGTGCTCGAGCTGGGCTGCGGCGACGGCCGCGACAGCGCCACGCTGGCGGCCGCGGGGCTGCGCGTGGAGGCGATCGAGTTGTCGCCACGGGCGGCGGACGCGGCGCGCGAGCGGCGCCTGGCGGGCGTGCGCGTGCACAACCAGGATTTCCGCGCGCCCTTTCCGCTGGCCGAGGGGCAGCGCATCGGCGTCGTGCTCGCGAGCCTGTCGCTGCACTACTTCGAATGGGAGCAGACGCTGGAGCTGGTCGCGCGCATCCACGCGGTGCTACGGCCCGGCGGCGTGCTGCTGTGCCGGCTCAACTCGGTCAACGACCGGCACTACGGCGGGCGCGGCCCGGGTCGCTCGGACGAGGACAACCTCTACCTCGTCGATGGCGCGCCGAAGCGCTTCTTCGAGCGCGCCACCGTGCAGCGGCTGTTCGCGCGCGGCTGGCGCATCGCGCAGCTCGAGGAGCTGACCATCGACCGCTACGAGCACCCGAAAGTGGCGTGGGAAGCGCTGCTGCGGCGCGACTGAACGAGGCCCGCGCCGCCCTCAGCTCATCTGCAGCGGAATCGTGACCGGCCCGTCGTTGAGCAGGTGCACCTGCATGTCGGCGCCGAACTCGCCCGTGGCCACCACGGGATGCGCGGCGCGCGCCTGGGCGACGAAGTAGTCATAGAGCCGGCGGCCCTCGTCGGGCGGCGCCGCGAGCGTGAAGCTCGGGCGATTGCCGCCGCTCACGTCGGCCGCGAGCGTGAACTGGCTCACCACCAGCAGGCCGCCGCCGATGTCCTGCACGCTGCGGTTCATCTTGCCGGCCGCGTCGGAAAAGATGCGCAGCTTGAGCATCTTGGCGAGCATGCGGTCGGCCGCGGCATCGGTGTCGCCGCGCTCGGCGCACAGCAGCACGAGCAGCCCGGCGCCGATCTCGCCGACGGTGCGGCCCGCGATGTCGACGCGTGCCTGCGCCACGCGCTGGAGCACTGCTTTCATGGATGGGATTCCTCGAGGGTGTCTGACGGAAGCCGGGTGGCGCGGGCTTCCATGCCCAGCGGCAGCAGCTGGATGGTCACGCGCAGGCCGGGCACGGCGTCCATCAGGGCCTGCTCGAGCGCATCGCGCAGGGCGGCGGCGCGCTCCAGGGTCCAGTCGCCGGGCACGTGCATGTGCAGGTCGGCGAAGCGGCGCTGGCCGGCGCTGCGCGTGAAGATGTCGTCGAAGCACAGCCGCCCGCCCTCGGGCACGCCGGCGGCGAAACGCTCGAGCGTGGCGCGCAGCAGTGCCTGGGTCTCGGGCTCGAGCGCCTGGTCCATCAGGCCCTGCGAGGAGCGCCAGACCAGCTTCGCGCCCTCGCGCGCGATGTTGAGCGCCACGCCGATGGCCAGGAGCGGATCGAGCCAGAGCCAGCCGGTGAAATGCACCGCGACGATGCCCACCAGCACCGCGGCCGAGGTCCAGACGTCGGCCATCAGGTGGCGCGCGTCGGCCTCCAGCGCGATCGAACGGCGGGCCTGGGCGGCGCGGAACAGCAGCCACGCGAGCCCGGCGTTCAGGCCCGAGCTGACGATCGACAGCGCGAGGCCCCAGCCGAGCTGCTCGAGCGGCTGCGGCGCCAGCAGCCGCTGCACCGAGACCCAGAAGATGGCGACGGCCGCGCCCACGATCAGGATGCCCTCGAAGCCCGAGGAGAAGTACTCGGCCTTGTGGTGGCCATAGGGATGGCCCTCGTCGGCCGGGCGCTCCGCGATCGTCACCATGGCCAGCGCGAAGGTGGCGCTCGCCAGGTTGACGAAGGACTCCATCGCGTCCGAGATCAAGCCCATCGAATGGGTGATGTAGCCCGCGAGGCTCTTGAGCACGATCGTGACCAGCGCCACCGCGATGGAGGCCCGCAACAAGGTCTTGGGTGTGAGATTCATGCGAACGCGCAGGGTGATGACGGCGACAGGCGACAGGAAAAACGGTAAAAGGCCGCAGTTAGCCGCCGAATTATCATGTTCGTGTCCAGGTGTAACGCCTTCGCATTAATAATTGTGTCCGCCCCGAAACAGTTCGCGGAAAACCCGATGATGCACAAGAAATTCCTCCTGCCCCTGCTGGGCTGCGCGCTGCTCGGCGCCGCGGCGATTTCGCAGGCGCAGACCGCCCCGTCCACGCCCGCGGCCCCCGCCGCCGCTCCCGCCACGGCGGCCCCCGAGCGCCAGGCCGGCTTCGTGAAGTCGGTGCGCGGCGACGTCAAGCTGCTGAGCGCCGCCGCCGCCGCGCGCAATGCCGTGCCCGGCGACGCCCTGGCCTCGGTCGACCGGATCGTGACCGGCCCCGACTCCTCGGCCGCGGTCGTGCTGCGCGACGACACCACGCTGGTGGTCGGCCCCTCCTCGCGGCTCGACCTCAAGCAGTTCCACTTCGATGCCACCACCCATGAAGGCGGGCTGCTCGTCTCGCTGCTGCGCGGCTCGATGCGCATGATCACCGGCCTGATCGGCAAGACCAACCCCGACGCGGTGCGCGTCGAGACGCAGACGGCGACCATCGGCATCCGCGGCACCGACTTCATCGTCCAGACCGACGGCCAGCCATGATGCGTTCCGGTTCCAGCCCCCTCTTTTTCTCCCGCCTGCGCTTCCTCGGCGCCGCGTTGCTGGTTGCGCTGCTCGCGGCCTGTTCCTCGCCCGCCACCCGCGTGGTGCTGCTGCCGCAGGCCGACGGCACCGCCTCGGCGGTGGTGGTGCGCGCCAAGGACGGCGAGGAGGTGCTCTCGCGGCCCTACCAGCGCGCCACGGCCAAGCAGGGCGCCTCGGGCGCGCCGGTGGTCGACGCCGCCGATCCGGCCAAGGTCCAGGCCGAGAACAAGCCGCTGTTCGAGATGCGCCCGCCGCCGTCGCAGCGCTACACCGTGTACTTCGAGCTCGGCACCATCACGCTGACGACCGCCTCGCAGAAGATCATGGAAGAGGCGCTGGCGGCCGCCCAGGCGCGCCCCGGCGGCGACATCGTCGTGGTCGGCCACACCGACACCAAGGGCACGCTGCAGAACAACGACGCGCTCTCGCTGCGCCGCGCGCAGGAAGTGGCCCAGCTCTTCATCGAGCGCCGCTTCCCGGCCAACCGCATCGAGGCCGCAGGCCGCGGCGAACGCGAACTGGCGGTGCCGACGGCCGACGAGGTCGACGAGCCGCGCAACCGGCGCGTGACGATCGAAGTGCGCTGAGGCACGCCCCTCGAGCAAAAAAGGCCGGGATCGACCCGGCCTTTTTCTTTGGGAGCGCCCGGCTCAGGACAAGGTCACGCGCGCGAACTTGCGCTTGCCGACCTGCACCACGTAGCTGCCGGCCGGCAGCTTGAGACCCTTGTCGCTGACCACCGCGCCATCGATGCGCACGCCGCCGCCATCGATCAGGCGGTTGCCCTCGCCGGACGACGCCGCGAGGTTGGCTTGCTTGAGCAGTTGGCCGATGCCCAGCGGAGCGCCCGCCAGCGCCACTTCGGCGATCTCGTCGGGCACGCCGCCCTTGCTGCGGTTGATGAAGTCCTGCTCGGCCGTGTCGGCCGCCGCCGGGCTGTGGAAGCGCGCCGTGATCTCCTTGGCGAGCGCGACCTTGGCGTCCTTCGGGTTGCGCCCGGCCTCGATCTCGGCCTTGAGCGCGGCGATCTCCTCGAGCGAACGGAAGCTCAGCAGCGTGTACCAGCGCCACATCAGGTCGTCGGAGATCGACAGCACCTTGGCGTACATGGTGTTGGCGTCTTCGCTGATGCCGATGTAGTTGTTCTTGCTCTTGGACATCTTCTCGACGCCATCGAGCCCTTCCAGCAGCGGCATAGTGAGTATGCACTGCGGTTCCTGGCCGTATTCCTGCTGCAGGTGCCGGCCCACGAGCAGGTTGAACTTCTGGTCGGTGCCGCCGAGCTCGAGGTCGCTCTTGAGCGCCACCGAGTCGTAGCCCTGCATCAGCGGGTAGAGGAACTCGTGCACCGAGATCGACTGGCCGGCCTTGAAGCGCTTGTTGAAGTCGTCGCGCTCCATCATGCGGGCCACCGTGTACTTGGCGGCCAGCTGGATCATGCCGCGCGCGCCCAGCGGGTCGCTCCACTCGGAGTTGTAGCGGATCTCGGTCTTCTCGGGATCGAGCACCAGGCTGGCCTGCTTGTAGTAGGTCTGGGCGTTGGCCTCGATCTGCTCGCGCGTGAGCGGCGGGCGCGTGCTGTTGCGGCCCGAGGGGTCGCCGATGGTGGTGGTGAAGTCGCCGATCAGGAAGATCACGCGGTGCCCCAGGTCCTGGAGCTGGCGCATCTTGTTGAGCACCACCGTGTGGCCGATGTGGATGTCGGGCGCCGTCGGATCCAGGCCCAGCTTGATGCGCAGCGGCGTTCCGGTGGCTTCGGAGCGCTGCAGCTTGCGCACCCACTCGTCCTGGGGGAGCAGCTCGTCAGTCCCGCGGAGGGAAATTTCGAGCGCGCGTCCTACACTATTTGAAAGGGCCACGGATGTAACAGATTCGGCGTTCATGGGCTTTTTTTGGCTGACTTTTGGAGTGCGGAAGCTATACTCGCCCGACTTTTTCAAGCGCCGGATTCTAAGCGGCGCTTTTTCCGCACCGTCCCGCCGCCCTGACCGCTCTGGGCTTTGCAGACGGATCTGCAGAAACCTGAGCTGGAATTCATAGTTTGATCAACGGCATTCTTGCCGCCGAGGAGCTTCTCGCTTCTCGCGTGGCCTATACGTTCCGGACCTACCCCAAGCAGATCACCGCGGTCATCGCGGCGGCGCTGCTGAGCGCCGGAACCCTCGCCGTGGCTTCGCTCGGACCCGATGCCTCGGACCTCCCGGTCCACCAGGTGCTCGAAGCCACCTCCGCCCCCCTGTCGTTCGCCGAACAGGCGACGTCGCTCGAGGATTTCAGCTTCACGCTGTTCCGCACCGACGTCACCCGCTCGAGCGACACCGCCGAGGCGCTGCTCAAGCGCCTGGGCATCTCCGATCCGGCCGCCAGCGCCTTCGTGCGCGGCAGCGGCGAGGCCCGCACCGCGCTGTTCGCGCGCGCCGGCCGCACCGTGACCGCCGAGGCCACGCAGGACAACCAGCTCAAGAAGCTCAGCGCGCGCTGGATTCCCGACGGCGACGGCGGCTTCAAGCGCTTCGTGGTCGAACGCACGCCCGTGGGCTTCGTGGCCCTGACCGAGCGCGACACCCTCACGCCGGGCGCCCGCCTGGCCAGCGGCACCATCCGCAGCTCGCTGTTCGCCGCCACCGACGAGGCGCGCATCCCCGATGCCGTCGCCAGCCAGCTGGCCGACATCTTCGCGGGCGACGTCGACGTGCGCCAGCTGCGCAAGGGCGACCGCTTCGCCGTGGTCTACGAGACCTTCGAGGCCGACGGCCAGGCGCTGCGCAGCGGCCGCGTGCTCTCGGCCGAGTTCGAGAACAACGGCAAGGTGCACCAGGCCGTGTGGTTCCAGCCGCCGGGCGCGGGCCAGAAGGGCAGCTACTACCGCCCGAACGGCGACAGCCTGCGCAAGGCCTACCTGGCGACGCCGGTGGAATTCACGCGCGTGTCGAGCGGCTTCGCGATGCGCATGCATCCGATCCTCAACAGCTGGCGCCAGCACAACGGCATCGACTACGCGGCGCCCACCGGAACCGCCGTGCGCACGGTCGGCGACGGCACGGTCGACTTCGCCGGCACGCAGAACGGCTACGGCAACATCGTCATCATCAACCACCGCAACAACCAGCAGACGGCCTATGCGCACCTGAGCCGCATCGACGTCAAGGCCGGCCAGAGCGTGAGCCAGGGCCAGACCGTCGGCGCCGTGGGCTCCACGGGCTGGGCCACCGGTCCGCACCTGCACTTCGAATTCCGGGTCAACGGCGTCTACCAGAACCCGACCTCGATCGCGCAGGAAGGCGGCGCCCCGATCACCGCGGCGATGCGCCCGGCCTTCGAACGCATCGCCGTCGGCGCGCGCACCGAGCTGGCCGCCGCGTTCTCGGTGGTCCAGGCCAGCGCGGACTGAGCGCCGCGCTTCCAGATAGACAGATGAAGCGCCGGAGCCATTCCGGCGGTTTCCCCAGCCCCATGGCCACCGGCGACCTCTACATCGGACTGATGTCGGGCACCTCGCTCGATGGCGTGGACGGCGTGCTCGCCGACTTCTCCGAAGGCGGGATCGCGGTCACCGGCTACGCCAGCGCCACCTTCCCGGTCGGCCTGCGCGGCGAGCTGATGGCCCTCAACACCCCGGGCGACAACGAACTGCATCGCGCGGCGCTCGCCGGCAACGGGCTGGCGCGCGTCTACGCGGGCGTGGTCCGGCAACTGCTGGCCGATGCCGGCCTCGAGCCCGGCGCGGTGCGCGCCGTCGGCGTGCATGGCCAGACCGTGCGCCACCGGCCCGGCGAATTCGACGAGGTCGGCTACACGCTGCAGCTCAACAACCCCTCGCTGCTGGCCGAGCTCTGCGGCATCGACGTGGTGGCCGACTTCCGAAGCCGCGACCTCGCGGCCGGCGGCCAGGGCGCCCCGCTGGTGCCGGCCTTCCACCGGGCGCTGTTCGCCGGACCCGGCGAGCCGATCGCGGTGCTGAACCTCGGCGGCATCTCGAACCTGAGCCTGCTGCCGGCCAGCGACGCACCCGAGGGCGCGGTGGTGCTGGGCTTCGACTGCGGCCCGGGCAACGCGCTGATGGACCACTGGTGCCAGCGCTACCACGGCCAGCCCTTCGACCTCGACGGCCAGTGGGCCGCGAGCGGCCAGGTGCTGCCCGAGCTGCTCGCGCGGCTGCAGGGCGAGCCCTTCTTCGCCAAGGCCCCGCCCAAGAGCACCGGGCGCGACCTGTTCAATCCCGAATGGCTGGCCGCGCACGTGGGCACCGGCGCGGGCGAGGCCCCGGTCGACGTACAGGCCACGCTCGCCGAGCTGACGGCCAGCACCTGCGCCGCCGACCTGCTGCGCTACGGAAAAGAGAGCAAGCTGCTGATCGTCTGCGGCGGCGGCGCGCTCAACGGCCACCTGCTGTCGCGGCTGCGCGCCCTGCTGCCGGGCATCGCCGTGGTGGCCTCGAACGAACGGGGCCTGCCGCCGCAACAGGTGGAGGCGGCCGCCTTCGCCTGGCTGGCGCGCGCCACGGTGCGGCGCGAGAGCGGCAACCTCGCCAGCGTGACCGGCGCCCGCGGCGCCCGCGTGCTGGGCGCGATCTACCCGGCCTGACTCAGCCCTGGCCCGAGACTTCGGGCTGCGCGGGCCGCGATGCCCGCACCTCCGCCGGCAGATGCCAGAAGATGAGCGCCGAAGCCACCGTGATCAGGCCCATGCTGGCGAAGGTCGCCTGGAAGGCATCGAGCGTGCGCACTGCGGTGTCGGTGCCGAACACGCCGTTGTAGCCCGCGAGCACCGCGCCCGCGGCGGCCACGCCCATGCTCATCGCGAGCATCTGCACCATCGACAGCAGGCTGTTGCCGCTGCTGGCCATGCTGCCGTCGAGGTCCTTGAGGGTGATGGTGTTCATCGCGGTGAACTGCAGCGAATTGACCGCGCCGAAGAACAGCAGCTGCAGCACATGCAGCGCGAAGGGCTGGCCTGGCGCCGTGAGGCCGAAGCTGGCCATCGCGAGCCCCACCAGCACCGTGTTGACCACCAGCACCTTGCGGTAGCCGTGGCGCGTGATCAACGGCGTGGCGAAGCGCTTCATCGCCATGCCGGCCAGCGCCACCGGCAGCATCATCAGGCCCGCGCGCAGCGGCGAATAGCCCATCGACACCTGCAGCAGCAGCGGCACCAGGAAGGGCATGCAGCTGCTGCCCAGGCGCGAGAACAGGTTGCCGAGCAGGCCGATGCTCAGGGTCGGCACCTTGAACAGCGAGGGCGCGAACAGCGGCTCGGGCGTGCGCGCCGCGCGCAGCCAGTAGGCCACCACGCTCGCGAAGCCGAAGACCAGCACCACCATCACCCCGCCCTGGCGCAGGCCCAGCTCGGCCACGCCGTCGAGCGAGAGCGAGATCGTCACCATGCCGAAGGCCAGCAGGCCGTAGCCCACGGCGTCGAAGCGCCGCAGCGCGGCGCCGCGCAGGTCGGGCATGAAGCGCAGGGTGGCGATGCAGCCGGCCAGGCCCACCGGCACGTTGATCAGGAAGATCCAGTGCCACGAGGCGTACTGCACCAGCCAGCCGCCCAGCGTGGGCCCGAGCAGCGGGCCGATCAGGCCCGGAATCGCCACGAAGCTCATCGCCTGCAGGAATTCGCCGCGCGGCACGGTGCGCAGCAGCGCCAGCCGTCCCACCGGCAGCAGCAGGGCGCCGCCGAGCCCCTGCACCACGCGCGCGGCCACCAGTTGCCCCAGCCCGTGCGAGAGCGCGCACAGCACCGAGCCCAGCGCGAACAGCACGATGGCCGCGAAGAACACGCGCCGCGTGCCGAAGCGGTCGGCGATCCAGCCCGAGGCGGGAATCAGCATCGCCATGGTCAGCGCATAGGCCACCACCACCGACTGCATGCGCAGCGGACTCTCGCCGAGGCTGGCCGCCATCGCCGGCAGCGCCGTGTTGATGATGGTGGCGTCCAGCGTCTGCATGAAGAAGCCCACCGCCACGAGCCACAGCAGGCTCTTGCGGACGGGGGCGACGGCGGTGTTGGCTACGGCGGTGTCGGGCGGCATGGGCGGGAATGGAGGCGCAAAGCAAAAAGCCGCCCGGAGGCGGCTTCGTGGGGGGACGGTGCGCTGCGGGCAGGCACCATCGGTAGGATCAGGCCGAGAAGCTGGAGCCGCAGCCGCAGGTGCTGGTGGCGTTCGGGTTCTTGATCACGAACTGGGCGCCCTGCAGGTCTTCCTTGTAGTCGATCTCGGCGCCGACCAGGTACTGGTAGCTCATGGCATCGATCAGCAGCGACACGCCGTTCTTGGTCATGGTCGTGTCGTCTTCGTTGGTGATCTCGTCGAAGGTGAAGCCGTACTGGAAGCCCGAGCAGCCGCCGCCCTGGACGAACACGCGCAGCTTGAGGTCGGGATTGCCTTCTTCGGCGATCAGGTCGGCCACCTTGGCGGCCGCACTGTCGGTGAAGACGATCGGTTCGGGCATCTGGGTCTGGATGTTTTCGGCAACGGCGCTCATGAGGGAATACTCCTGGAGAGGGGGCCGGAACATGCGGCCAAGGGAAGGAATGCTACTGCAATGCGGGCCTCGGGGCCGGGACCGCGGGCGGTGCACCCAATGCAAGTGGGGTCGCAGCCACACGAGGGCAAGGCCGGGCCGGGAAGCAGGCCCCATGAAAAAACCGCCCGAAGGCGGTTTTCTCGGCAGGCGAAGGCTGGAGATCAGCGCTTCGAGAACTGCTTGCGGCGGCGTGCGGAGTGCAGACCGACCTTCTTACGCTCGACTTCACGCGCGTCGCGGGTGACGAAGCCAGCCTGGCTCAGCACCGGCTTCAGGGCCGCGTCGTAGTCGATCAGCGCACGGGTGATGCCGTGGCGGGTCGCGCCGGCCTGGCCCGATTCGCCGCCGCCGTGCACGTTCACCATGACGTCGAAGGTTTCGAGGTTGTTCGTCAGCGCCAGCGGCTGCTTGGCGATCATGATCGAGGTTTCGCGGCCGAAGAACGCTTGGATGTCCTTGCCGTTGACCGTGATCTTGCCGGTGCCCTTCTTCAGGAACACGCGAGCGACGCTGGATTTGCGACGGCCGGTGCCGTTGTTCCATTCACCAATCATTCTCAAGGCTCCTTACAGTTCCAGCACTTTGGGCTGTTGGGCGGTGTGCGGATGCTCTGCACCGCCGTACACCTTGAGTTTCTTGATCATGGCGTAGCCGAGCGGGCCCTTGGGCAGCATGCCCTTGACGGCCTTTTCCAGCGCGCGGCCGGGGTGCTTCGACTGCATGTCGCGGAAGTTCGTCGCCGTGATGCCGCCCGGGTAGCCCGAGTGACGGTAGTACACCTTGTCGATGGACTTGGCGCCGGTGACGCGCAGCTGGGCTGCATTGATGATGACGATGAAGTCACCGGTATCGACGTGAGGCGTATAAATGGCCTTGTGCTTGCCGCGCAGACGGAGGGCAACTTCGCTGGCTACCCGTCCGAGGACCTTGTCGGTCGCGTCAATCACAAACCACTCGTGCTTCACGTCAGCGGGTTTTGCGCTGAACGTGGTCATGAGATTTCTCTTTTCGTAAGAGGGTTTGGCGGGCCCTTTTCCACGGTCGGTTTTCCTCTGGTGGGAATCTCTTAGGTGGTGAAATGTCTTCGCCGCGGGGCCACAAAAACGCTGCGAAGCCCGCGATTATATGCTGCGCATCCGCTTCAGTCCAACTTTAGGGTTCGGGTGCCCGATTCAGCGCTGGATGCGGACCAGTTCCACCGCTTCCCTGTTGATGCCGGCCGCTCCACGCCGGTATTCGGCATCGAACTTGACGACACGACCCAGCTCGGCCGAATAGAAAACCGTGGCACTGAAGGGATGCGGCGCCGGCGCCGTGGAACCGACGCCCACGTACATCCAGCCCGTGTAGGCGATGCGCCAGGCCGCCAGCGGCGCGCCCTCCACGCGCAGTTCGGTGGTGCCGAGCACGGCGGCATCGAGTTGGTAGCGCAGGCGATCGCTGCCCGGGCCCACGTAATCGGCGCTCCAGCGCATGCCGGCCGACAGGTCCGGCCGGCCCCAACCGCCCGGCGGCGATGCCGTCTCGAACGCGCCGCCGATCGGTGCGCCGATCGAGACCACGCGCCCGTCGGCTTTCTCGACCCGTCCGCCCTGGTTGAAGGAGACGTTCTCGCCGTCGATCCGGTCCACGCGATAGAGCACGGGCGTCCGGGTGCCCGTGAGGCCGTCGATCAGCACGTATTCGAACACCTCGCCGAGCCGTGGCGCCCCCGGACGGCCGGCCGCGGGCGCGCCGCGGCCGTTGCCGTCGGCGCCGCTGGTGCGTGCTTCCAGCGCGGTCTTCGCGCGCGCCGGCAACTCGGCCAGCCATTCCGCCGGCACCGCGAAATTCAGGCTGCCGCCGTCCTTGGCGGCAAAGGTCGTGATACCCAGCAGTCGGCCTTCGCTGTCGAACAGCCCGCCGCCGCTCGAGCCCGGTGCGATGGCCGCGGTGGTCTGCAGCAGGCGCTCGCCCTCTTCGCCGCGCAGGCCCGACAGGATGCCGTCGCTGAGCGTGTTCTCGAGGCCGCGCGGATTGCCGATGGCATAGACGCGCTGGCCCACGCGCGCGCTGCCCGCGGGCGCCAGCGCCACCGGCGGCGCGGTGAAGTTCGCCACCTTGACCTGGCACAGGTCGCGCTGCGGATCGGGGTACTCGAGAGTGGCGCCGTAGGCCACGTTCTCCTGGCGCACGACGAAGCTGCTGGCCTTGGCCAGCACATGGCAGTTGGTCACGAGCCGGCCGGGCGCGATCACGACCGCGCTGCCGGCGCTGAGCGGCCGGGACTGGGCGTCGAAGGTGCGGATGGCCCAGACGCTGCCCGACACCTTGGCGAACAGCACGTCGGGCTCGAGCGCCGCGGCGGGGCCGGCGGCCAGCAGTGCCGCCAGGCAGAGAACGCGAGTCCTCATGGCTTGGCGGGAAGCAGCGCGCCGAGATCGTCCATCGAAACGCGCGCGCCGACGGCGCGTGGCGCCGGTGGCGGCACGGCGGCCACCGGCGGTGTCGGTGCAGGCGCGGGTGCGGGCGCGACCTGGGGCGGTGGCGTCACCGCGATGGCCGTGGGCGGCGGCGGCACGACGGAGGGCGCCGCCAGCCTGGTCTCGCCGATGCGGGTGCCCGCCAGCGCCTGGTCGCCGGTCTGGCCGCTGCGGTCGAAGCTGCGCACCTCGCCGAACACCAGCTGCATCCAGCTCGGGTAGTTGAAGCCGGCGCCGGTGCCCGAATCGATGGCCGCGCCCAGCACGCCGCCGATCAGGATGTTGCCCACCATGCCCGTGTTGACGCGCGAAATCGCCTGCCCCGTGGCCGGCGCCAGGCCCGGCTGCGTGCATTCGATGTTCAGCAGCGCGCCCGAACGGCGCACCGAGACGCTTTCGCCCGAGCGCATCACGATACCGTTGCGGTCGTTCGTGAGCGTGCATTTGGCACCCTCGACGGTCTTTCCGGCCTCCGTCAGCGTCTCGATCTTCACGCTCTGCTGGGTGCCGTGCGTCACCGACGCACACCCCGTCAAAATGGACAAAACGCCCGCACCCACGCACAGGCCCCAGAATCTCCACCCTGCTCCACGCATTGGCGTCCCTCTTGTTAATTAATGTTTCCGGCGCGCGAGTCTAGCGATCCCACCGGATGCATGCCTCCACCTTTTAGGTATTTCTTCTCATGTTCAGCTACCGCCACGCCTTCCATGCCGGCAATCACGCCGACGTGCTCAAGCACCTGGTGCTGATCGCCACGCTCGATCACATGCTCGAAAAGGAGACCGCGCTGACGGTGGTCGACACCCACGCGGGCGCGGGCCTGTACCGGCTCGATGGCGATTACGCTGGCACCAGCGGCGAGGCCGCCGAGGGCGTGCTGCGCCTGGTCGCCGACCCCAAGGCCACGCCCGCGTCGACTCCCGCGGCGGGCGCCCCCGCCAAGAAGGCCGCCCAGGAAGCCGAGGCCCCGCTGGCCGACGCGCTCGCGCGCTACCTCGAGGTGATCCACGACTTCAATGCCAAGGGCGGCGCCCGCGTCTACCCGGGCTCGCCGTTCATCGTGCAGCACCTGCTGCGCGACCACGACCGGCTCAAGCTGTTCGAGCTGCATCCCACCGACAGCCGCACGCTCACGGCCAACATCGCGCAGCTCGAGGCCGGCCGCCAGATCGCCGTGCTGCACGAGGACGGCTTCGGCAGTGCCACCAAGTTCCTGCCGCCGCCCTCGCGGCGCGCGCTGGTGCTGATGGACCCGAGCTACGAGCTCAAGACCGACTACGGCCGGGTGCTCGACTTCATGGCCGAGGCGCTCAAGCGCTTCGCCACCGGCACCTACGCGGTCTGGTATCCGATCATCCCGCGGCCCGAGGCGCACGACCTGCCGCGCCGGCTCAAGACCATGGCCACCAAGGCCGGCAAGTCCTCGCTCAACGTCACGCTGACGGTCAAGTCGAGCAAGATCACGACCGCGCCCAGCGGCGAAACGCGCCGCCCGGGCCTGCCGGCCAGCGGCATGTTCCTGATCAATCCACCCTACACGCTCAAGCCGCTGCTCGAAGCGGCGCTGCCGCAGCTGGTGCAGAAGCTGGGGCAGGACCGCAACGCGGGCTTCACGATCGACGCCGCGGGCTGATCCGCTCAGCGCCGCCGTGCCGGCGCGCGGCGTACCGGCGCCTTGCGCGTTGCCGCGGGCCGGGCCTGCGGCGGCCGCACCGGCGCCACCTCGAGCGACGGCGCGTCGGCCTCGCCCGGCTCCGCGAGCTCGCCGTCGCAACGCATGCCCTCGCGGTCGATGACGGTCAGCGCCACCTGCTTGATGCCCAGGCTCGCGAGCCCGATGCGGTCGGCCGCGGCGCGGCTCAGGTCGATCACGCGGCCCTGGGTGTAGGGGCCGCGGTCGTTCACGCGCACCAGCACTTCCTTGCCGTTGACGAGGCTGCGCACGCACACGCGCGTGTTGAAGGGCAGGGTCTTGTGCGCGGCCGTCAGGGCGCCCATGTCGAAGCGCTCGCCGCTGGCGGTACGGCGCTGGTGGAACTGGATGCCGTACCAGGAGGCGCCGCCGCGCTCGAACACCTCCCCACGCGGTTCGTCGCCCGGCAGGCCGTCGGCGGGAAGTTCATCGGGCCCGGTCACCGCGAGGTCGTAGCGCACCGAGGGCACGTTCGAACGCGGCTCGGCGCCGGGTGGCACGGTCATCTGGCGCGGGATCGGCGACAGGCTCTCCTGCGCCACGGTGTCCGGCGCCGCGCCGCCCTCGGTCGCCGGCGGCATGGCGCAGCCCGCGAGCGCGCAGGTGCAGGCCACGAGCGCGGCGCGAAGCGCCCCGCGCAGCGAGCCAGGCGCCCGCGCCGCCCCTCTCAATCCAGGCGCTCCAGGACAGCCAGCGTGGCCGCCGACTGGTTCATCGTGTAGAAGTGCAGCGCCGGCACGCCGCCCTCGCGCAGCCGCGCGCACAGGTCGGTCACGACATCGAGGCCGAAGGCCTTGATCGAGGCCGTGTCGTCGCCGAAGGCCTGCAGCCGCAGCCGGATCCAGCGCGGGATCTCGGCACCGCAGGCGTCCGAGAAACGCATCAGCTGCGTCGAGCTGGTGATCGGCATGATGCCGGGCACGATCGGCGTGTCGATGCCGAGCGCTCGCGCCTCGTCGACGAAGCGGAAGTAGGCGTCGGCGCTGAAGAAGTACTGCGTGATCGCCGAATCGGCGCCGGCCTTCACCTTGGCCGCGAAGGCCTGCAGGTCGGCCTCGGGCGAACGCGCCTGCGGATGCACCTCGGGATAGCAGGCCACCTCGATGTGGAAGTCGCGGCCGGTCTCCGCGCGGATGAAGGCCACGAGGTCGCTCGCGTACTGGAACTCGCCGCCCGCGCCGTAGCCGCTGGGCAGGTCGCCGCGCAGCGCCACCAGGCGCTTCACGCCCATGGCCTTGAGCTCGGCGAGCTGCGCGCGCACCGTCTCGCGCGTGGCGCCGATGCACGAGAAATGGCTGGCCGCGTCCACGCCCTCGGACAGGATCTCCTGCACCGCGCCGAAGGTGCCCTGGTGGGTGGAGCCGCCCGCGCCGTAGGTGACCGAGCAGAACTCGGGCTTGCGCGCATAGAGCTGCTGGCGCGCCGCGCGCAGCTTGACCGCGCCTTCGGGCGTCTTGGTCGGGAAGAATTCGAAACTCAGCGGAAGGCGCACCTGCGTCTCCTTAGGAACCGCCCGCGCCCGTCGCGCGCACGGCGTGAATGAAAAACTCGCGGTTGCCGTCGCCGCCGGCGATCGGGCTGTCGAACCAGCGCAGCACGCGCAGCTCGAGCGCGGCGCAGGCATCGCGCAGGCGCTTCTCGACGATCTCGTACATCGCCGCGTCGCGCACGATGCCGCCCTTGCCGACCTGGCCCGGCTGCAGTTCGAACTGCGGCTTGACCAGCATCAGCAGCTGGCCGTCGTCCGCGAGGAACTGCACCACGGCCGGCAGCACCAGCGTGAGCGAGATGAAGGACAGGTCGCCGACGATCAGGTCGAAGCGCTCGACGAAGGGCTCCTCGCCCTCTTCCCGCAGGTCGTCGGCCGAGAGCGCGCGCGCATTGACGCCTTCGATGGCGAGCACGCGCGCGTCCTCGCGCAGCTTCGCATGCAGCTGCCCGTGGCCGACATCGACGCCCACCACCCGGGCGGCGCCGCGCTGCAGGAGGCAGTCGGTGAAGCCGCCGGTCGACTGGCCCACGTCGAGGCACAGCTTGCCGGCGGCATCGACGCCGCTGGCCTCGAGCGCGCCTTCGAGCTTGAGCCCGCCGCGCGAGACATAGCGCGCCTCGGCGGCGTCGTCGAGCTCGAGCTCGGCCGACTCGGGCACCTCGTCGCGGTTCTTCGCGACCGAACGCCACGCATCGGTCGAGCCCGCATCGCGCCAGCGCATGCCGCCGGCAATGAGCCGCACGGCCTGCGAGCGCGAGGCGGCGAGGCCGCGTTCCACCAGCAACTGGTCGGCTCGCATGCGCGGCGATCAGTAGCGGTAGGTGTCCGGCTTGTAGGGGCCGTTCTTGCTCACGCCGATGTAGGCGGCCTGGGCGTCGGTCAGCTCGGTGAGCATGGCGCCGACCTTCTTCAGGTGCAGGCGCGCGACCTTCTCGTCGAGGTGCTTGGGCAGCACGTAGACCTTGCCGGCCTGGTAGGCGTCGGGCTTGGTGAACAGCTCGATCTGCGCGATGGTCTGGTTCGCGAACGACGAGGACATCACGAAGCTCGGGTGGCCCGTGCCGCAGCCCAGGTTCACCAGGCGGCCCTTGGCCAGCAGGATGATCTTCTTGCCGTCGGGGAAGGTGATGTGGTCGACCTGCGGCTTGATCTCTTCCCATTCGTACTTCTCGATCGACGCGACGTCGATCTCGTTGTCGAAGTGGCCGATGTTGCAGACGATGGCCTGGTCCTTCATGGCGGCCATGTGCTCGTGGCGGATCACGTCCTTGTTGCCGGTGGTCGTCACGAAGATGTCGGCCTTGTCGGCCGCGTACTCCATCGTCACGACCTTGTAGCCTTCCATCGCGGCCTGCAGCGCGTTGATCGGGTCGATCTCGGTGACCCACACCTGCGCCGACAGCGCGCGCAGCGCCTGGGCCGAGCCCTTGCCCACGTCGCCGTAGCCGGCCACGCAGGCCACCTTGCCGGCGATCATCACGTCGGTCGCGCGCTTGATGCCGTCGACCAGCGATTCGCGGCAACCGTAGAGGTTGTCGAACTTGCTCTTGGTGACCGAGTCGTTGACGTTGATGGCGCGGAACAGCAGCGTGCCCTTGGCGCTCATCTCGTTGAGGCGGTGCACGCCGGTGGTCGTCTCTTCGGTCACGCCGATGATCTCGGCCGACTTGCGCGTGTACCAGGTGGCATCGACGGCCAGCTTGGCCTTGATCGCGGCGAAGAGAATGCGCTCTTCCTCGCTGCCCGGGTTGGCGATCACGCCCAGGTCCTTCTCGGCGCGCTGGCCCAGGTGCATCAGCAGCGTGGCATCGCCGCCGTCGTCGAGGATCATGTTGGGGCCTTCGCCCTTCGAATCCTTGGGACCGAAATCGAAGATGGCGTGGGTGTAGTCCCAGTAGTCCTTGAGCGACTCACCCTTGATCGCGAACACCGGCGTGCCCGACGCGGCGATCGCGGCGGCCGCGTGGTCCTGCGTCGAGAAGATGTTGCACGAGGCCCAGCGCACCTGCGCGCCGAGGGCCTGCAGCGTCTCGATCAGCACCGCGGTCTGGATCGTCATGTGCAGCGAGCCGGTGATGCGCGCGCCCTTGAGCGGCTGGCTCTTGGCGAATTCCTCGCGGATGGCCATCAGGCCGGGCATCTCGGTTTCGGCGATGCGGATTTCCTTGCGGCCCCAGGCGGCGAGCGAAAGGTCGGCGATCGCCTGGTCGGCGGACGAAACAGGGGTGGGCTTGAGAACAGCGCTCATGTGAAGTGAACTCCAGAACTGTGTTTGAACGAGGCCACTGCGATCGGGGGAAAAGACTCACCGCGAGAACAGCGGATGAGCGTGGTTGCGATGGGTCCGAGCCTCACGCCTGGCGGCGCTGCAACGCTCCTCGGAAGCGGCGGATTGTAGACGTGCCGGACACGGGCGCCAACGGCCGGGGCTTCCCACATCACGGAACGCGCGGAGGCGCCGGCACCCCGCGTCATGCAGGGCTCAGAGTCGGGGCGTACAACGCGGCTTGCCTTCTTTTCCTTTTCAGCGAAAGCCCTCCGATGCCCTCATCCCGCCTGTCCGCGCCCCCGTCCCCCACCGCGCGCCGTGCGCTCTGCACGGCAGCCCTGCTCGGCCTCGCCACCTTGCCGGGCCTGTCCCTCGCACAGCAGGCTTCGGCCACGCAACCGGTGGTGCGGGTGCGCGGCACGCTGGTCTACGCCGACGCGAAGAAGCTCGTCGTCAAGGACCGCGACGGCGAGGTCGTGAGCCTCGCGCGGCCCGCGGACATGCCGCTGTCGGAGGTCTACCGCATCAAGCTGTCCGACATCAGGAAGGGCAGCTTCGTCGGCACCGCCGCGATGCCGCAGCCCGACGGCACCCAGAAGGCGCTCGAGGTGCTGGTGTTCCCCGAGGCCGCGCGCGGCAGCGGCGAGGGCCACTATCCGTGGGACCTGCAGCCGCGGAGCACCATGACCAACGCGACCGTGGCCGACCTCGCGGCCGCGCCGCGCTCGGTGCGCGGCGGACAGCAGCTGCGCCTGACCTACAAGGGCGGCGAGAAGACCGTGATCGTGCCGCGCGACGTGCCGGTCGTGACCTTCCGCCCCGGCACCGAGGCGCTGCTGGTGCCGGGCGCCAGGGTGCTGGTCAATGCGCAGGAGCGCAATGGCACGCCGACCGCGCTGCGCGTGGTGGCCGGGCGCGACGGCTTCACGCCGCCGATGTAAGCCGTTGCCGCTACCCGGCGACACCGCATCGATCGCCGGCGCCGCGGCGCACACCATCCCTTCGGGAAATCCCCCAGGCAAATCCGCGGCCGCGACCGCCGCGGCAGGGTCGCCGCGGCGTATCGTGGCGGCGGACCGCACGCGTGCGCGGCCGGTCCCGCCACCATCTTGTCCAACGTCCTCAGGAGATTCCGCACCATGGCCACTGCCAAGAAAGCCGCCGCCAAGAAGACCACTGCCAGCAGCAGCGGAAGCGCCGCGAAAAAGGCGGCCCCGAGCGCGGCCGACATGCTCAACCCGCTCAAGGGCATGGCCGAGCGGCTGCAGAACCTCAACATGACCGACGGCGCGAGCAAGCTGCTCGACAGCGGCCGCAAGGACCTGCAGGCGCTGATGCAGGCCAACGAGAAATCGTTCCAGGGCCTGCAGACCGTGGTGCAGCGCCAGACCGAGATGATCAAGAGCGCGATCACCGACTGGCAGGCCGCCGCCAAGGACATCCCCGGCAAGGACCCGAAGGAAAGCCTCGCCAAGCTCGACGCGCTCGGCCGCCAGTCGTTCCAGCGCGCGGTCGACGACATCAAGGAACTCGCCAACCTCGCGGCCAAGTCGCAGGCCGATGCCTTCGAGGTGGTGCGCCAGCGCATCCAGTCGAACGTCGACGAGGTCACGAAGATGCTGCAGCGCAAGTAGCGCGCGGCCCAGGCGCCGCGCCGGCGCACGGCGCGGCCTTCCGACGACGAACCTCGGTGTGCGGCCATGACCCAGTCCTCCTCTCCCCTCGACCCCATGGCGATCTGGCGCGAGCTCAGCGCGCAATGGGAAAAGAGCACCAATGCGTTCGCCAACGAGGCCATGGCCTCCGATCCGTTCCGGCAGGGCATGCACGGCGGCATGAATGCCTCGCTGGGCGCGCAGAAGGCGCTGGCCGACCTGATGGCGCGGCTGCTCACGATGCTGAACCTGCCCACGCGCGCCGACCTGCAGGCGCTGTCCGAGCAGCTGCAGCACATCGACGACCATCTGGCGCGGATCGCGCGACAGCTCGAGGAGGGCGGTACGGCGCCGCAACCGCGGCCCGCGGCACCGCGGCGCACGAAACAGCCACCCTCGATGGCGGCCGCGCCGCCAGCACCCGCGAAGAAGGCCCCGGCCCGCACCCGCCGCCCGCGCCCATGAGCACGCCCGCCGCCGAGCTGCCGGTGCTGCCCGACCTGCGCGCCGAGATCGAGCGCACCATCCAGCGCAACATCAAGGGCCTGGAGTTCCTGACCAGCGCCACGCCCGCGGTCGGGCTCACGCCCAAGGACGAGATCCACCGCCGCGGCACGCTGAGCCTCTACCACTACCGGCCGATGGTCGACGAGATCTACCGCGTGCCGGTGCTGATCGTGATGGCCACCACCAACAAGGGCTACATCCTCGACCTCGCGCCGGGCCAGAGCATGGTCGAGCACCTGCTCAAGCAGGGCTACGACGTCTACATGATGGACTGGAACGCGCCGCGGCCGCAGGAGAAGCGGCTGCGCATCGAGGACTACGTGCTCGACTTCATTCCCGACTCGATCCGCCGCGTGCAGCAACGCTCGGGCGAGGAGGACGTGAGCATCGTCGGCTACTGCATGGGCGGCGTACTCTCCACGCTCTATGCCGCGCTGCATCCCGGCGGGCCGCTGAAGAACCTCGCGCTGTTCACCACGCCGATCGACTTCAGCCGCATGACGATGTTCCATGCCTGGTCCGACCAGCGCTACTTCGACGTCGACCGGCTGGTCGACAGCGTGGGAAACGTGCCGCCCGAGATGCTGTTCGCCTCCTTCGACATGCTGCGCCCCGCGGGCCGCGGCGCGGGCCTGGTGCAGCTGTGGGACAACATGGCGAACGACGAGTTCGTCAAGTCCTACCGCATGTTCGACCGCTGGGGCGCCGAGATGCTGCCGCTGGCGGGCGAGTACTTCCGCCAGACCGTGAAGGAACTGATGTGGGGCAACAAGCTGCTGAAAGGCGAGCTCTCGATCGGCGGGCGGCCGGTACGCCTCGCCGACATCGAGGTGCCGGTGCTGCATGCGCTCGCGCAGCACGACCACATCGTTCCCTATGAGGCGGGCGCGCCGCTGATCGCGGGCATCGGATCGGCGGACAAGGAGGAAGTGGTGCTCAAGGGCGGCCATGTGAGCCTGGCCGCGGGACCGAACGCGGTGCGCCGGCTGTGGCCGAAGCTCGACGAATGGCTGGGAGTGCGATCCACATGACGAATACCGCAGACACCCCGACGAACCCGGGTTCGACCCGGCTCTATCCGCGCACGCTGCCGCATGCCGACGGCGAGATCGCGCTGCGCCGCATGGACGCCGCCGATGCCGGCGCGGTGCTGGCCTTCGCGCAGGCGCTGCCCACGCACGACCTGCTGTTCCTGCCGCGCGACATCACGCAGCCCAAGGTGATGGACGCCTGGGTGCGCGCCATCGCGCGCGGCGACATCGACAGCGTGCTCGCGGTGCGCGACGACAAGGTGCTGGGCTGCGCGGCGGTGATCCGCGATCCGCATTCGTGGTCGCGCCATGTGGCCGAGCTGCGCGTGCTGGTCGAGCCTGCCCTGCGCGGCAGCGGCCTGGGCCAGCAGCTCGCGCAGGAGGGCTGCGCGCTCGCGATGGAACAGGGCCACGAGAAGGTGGTGGCGCAGATGACCGTGGACCAGCGCGGCGCGATCGCGGTGTTCCAGGCGCTGGGCTTCCGGCCCGAGGCGCTGCTGAGCAAGCACGTGAAGGATCGCGAGGGCCGCGCGCACGATCTCGTGGTGCTGTGCCAGGACGTCGCGCAGGTCGAGGCGCAGATGCGGGCCTACGGGGTGACCGAGGCGTTCTGAACGGGTGGGTCGAAGCGGCCTCGTGCCGCGAAGGCATCGAGCGCGCGCGCCATGCGTTGCGCCATCGCGGGATGGAAGGGATCGTGGCCCGCGCCGGGCACGGTTTCGAAGCGGCTCGCGGGCAGCAGGCGCTGTACGGCTCGAGCGGCGGCCGGGCGACAGGTCCGGTCGAGTTCACCGTGCAGGAACAGCACCGGGTGGTCGCGCAGCGCGTCGAGCGCGCCCCACCTCACCGCGTCGCCGTCCGCGAGCCAGCAGCGGTGTGCGAGGTAGTGCGCCATCACCATGTAGCGATCGATCGCGCGTTGCAGCGCATCGCCCTGCGGCTCGGGCGCGGCGCCGGACTGGCCGCCCTGCGCATGCTCCCAGGCCAGCCAGGCGAGCGTCGCGCGCGATTGCGTTGCGAGGTCGTCGCCCGCGAACACGCGACACAACGCGGGCAGCAACGGCGCGCCCCCGGCCAGCGAGACCGCGCCGGCCAGCCGCGACCCTGCTTCGGCATGGGTCGCGCGCGCGCCCTCGAAGCTCCAATGCAACTCCGATGCGCTCGGCACGAACAGTCCGCGCAGCAGCAGCCCGTCGACCGCTTCGGGATGGCGCGCCGCATAGGCCAGCGCCAGCGTCGCGCCCCACGAACCGCCGACCACCAGCCAGCGCTCGATGCCCAGGTGGTGCCGCAGTGCCTCGATGTCGGCGATCAGCAACTCGGTGCGGTTGTGGCGCGTCTCGCCGCGCGGCGTGCTGCGTCCCGCGCCGCGCTGGTCGAAGGCGACCACGCGATAGCGCTGTGGATCGAAGCCGCGCGCGAGTGCGGGCGAACCGCCCGAGCCCGGCCCGCCATGCAGCACGAGCGCGGCGCGACCCTCGACGGCACCGGTGGTCTCCCAGTGCAGCCGATGGCCCTCGCCCACGTCGAGCCGGCCCGTGCCATCGCCTGTAGAACCAAGTGCCTCCAGCATGCGGCCGATGCTACGCCGTCGGACCGCGCCCACGCCGCGACGGGTACTGCAACCACGCTGCGCGCCCCCCTCAAACTGGGTATGCTGTCCGCGGAGCGCGCTTTCGCCGCTTCCGAAGGCGCCCATCGGCCTTCGCCTGCGAATGGAATTCCTCAAGGAGACTTCATGACCTGGACCACCCCTCAAGCCACCGACTTCCGCTTCGGCTTCGAGATCACGATGTACGTGGCGGCGCGCTGAGCGCCACGCCCTTTCCGGCACGGCCCGCTTCGGCGGTCCGTGCCGGTTTCGCTTTCCCCTCCCCCTTCTCTCGCGCCGCCGCGCGGCGCCGCACCGCATGCACATCCGCGTCCTGGGCGCCGCCGCCGGTGGCGGCTTTCCGCAGTGGAACTGCAATTGCGCGAACTGCGCCGGCCTGCGCGCGGGCACCGTGCGCGCCCGCGCGCGCACGCAGTCCTCGATCTGCGCCAAGGGCGACACGGGCGACGACTGGGTGCTGGTCAACGCCTCGCCCGACATCCTCGAACAGATCAAGGCCACGCCCGCGCTGCAGCCCGGACGCGGCCCGCGCGACACCGGCATCGCGGGCGTGGTGCTGGTCGACGGGCAGGTCGACCATTCGACCGGCCTCTACATGCTGCGCGAGCGCGGCGCGCCGCTGCCGCTGTGGTGCACCGGGCCGGTGTACGAAGACCTCACGCAGGGCAACCCGATCCTGCGCGTGCTCTCGCATTTCTGCGGCGTCGCGCACCACGAGCTGCCGCTCGACGGCCGCGGCTTCGAGGTGCCGGGCGTGAGCGGCCTGGCGCTGCGCGCGCTCGCGCTGGTCGGCAAGGCCGCGCCCTACTCGCCGCACCGCGAGCATCCCGTGCCCGGCGACAACATCGGCCTCACGCTGACCGACACCGCGAGCGGCCGCAGCGCCTTCTATGCGCCGGGCCTCGGCGCGCACAGCCCCGAGGTCGATGCCGCGATGCGCGCGGCCGACTGCGTGATGGTCGACGGCACCTTCTGGCGCGACGACGAGATGATCGCGCTGGGCTTCAGCCGCAAGACCGGCCGCAGCATCGGCCACCTGCCGCAGTCGGGACCGGGCGGCATGCTCGAATGGCTGGCCGACCTGCCCGCGCGCACGCGCAAGGTGCTGATCCACATCAACAACACCAACCCGATCCTCGACGAGGACTCGCCCGAGCGCGCCGAGCTCGACCGGCGCGGCATCGAGGTCGCCTTCGACGGCATGGAGGTCGTGCTCTGAGCACGCAGCACCCAGGAGCCCATCATCGCCCTCATCGACATCTCCCTCGCGCCGCCGCGCACGCCCAGCGGCGAGCCAGCCTGGAGCCACGCCGAGTTCGAGGCGCAGCTGCGCGCCAGGGGCAAGGCCTATCACATCCACCATCCGTTCAACCGCATGCTCAACGAGGGCCGCGCCACGCCCGCGCAGGTGCGCGGCTGGGCCGCGAACCGCTTCTACTACCAGATCGCGATTCCGGTGAAGGACGCGGCGATCCTCTCCAACTGCCCCGAGCGCGAGGTGCGGCGCGGCTGGGTGCAGCGCATCGTGGACCACGACGGCAGCGGCGACGATCCCGGCGGCATCGAGGCCTGGATCGGCCTCGGCGTCGCGACCGGCCTCGCGCGCGAGGAGATCGTCGACCTGCGCCACGTGACGCCCGCGATGCGCTTCGCGGTCGATGCCTACGTGAACTTCGCACGCCGCGCGCCCTGGCAGGAGGCCGTGTGCTCCTCGCTGACCGAGCTGTTCGCGCCCGAGATCCACAAGCAGCGGCTGGCCGGCTGGCCCGAGCACTATCCGTGGATCGAGCCCGGCGGCCTCGCCTACTTCCGCAACCGCGTGAGCCAGGCGCGGCGCGACGTCGAGCAAGGCCTGGCGCTCACGCTCGAGCACTTCGCCACGCGCGCGCAGCAGGAGCGCGCGCTCGACATCCTGCAGTTCAAGCTCGACATCCTCTGGGCCATGAACGATGCGATGGCGCTGGCCTACGGCGTGACGCCGGCCGCCGAGGGAGGTGCGACATGAGCGCGCCCACGCTCGACAGCCGGCCCGGCATCGCCGAGGGCTTTAGGCTGCAGTGGGAGCCCGCGCAGGACTGCCATGTGCTGCTCTACCCCGAGGGCATGGTCAAGCTCAACCAGAGCGCGGGCGAGATCCTCCAGCGCTGCGACGGCCGAAGCGACGTGCGCGCGATCGTGCTCGAGCTCGAGGAATGCTTCGACACCACCGGCCTCGGCAAGGAGGTGCTGGCCTTCCTCGAGATCGCGCTCGCGCAGCGCTGGGTGGTGCTGAAGTGAGCGCGACGGCGGCACCGCCGGGTCCGCCGCTGTGGCTGCTGGCCGAGCTCACCTACCGCTGCCCGCTGCACTGCGCCTTCTGCTACAACCCGGTCGACTTCGCCGGCCATGCCGACGAGCTGCCCACCGAGGACTGGCTGCGCGTGCTGCGCGAGGCGCGCGAACTGGGCGCGGTGCAGTGCGGCTTCTCGGGCGGCGAGCCGCTGCTGCGCGACGACCTCGAGCTGCTGGTGGCCGAGGCCCGGCGCCTGGGCTACTACACCAACCTGCTGACCTCGGGCGTGGGCCTGAGCGAGGCGCGCGCGGCGGCGCTCAAGGCCGCGGGCCTCGACCACGTGCAGCTCTCGTTCCAGGATTCCACGCGCGAGATGAACGACTTCCTCTCGCACACGAAGACCTTCGATCTCAAGCGCAAGGTGGCCGGCCTGATCAAGGCCAATGGCTGGCCGATGGTGCTCAACGTGGTGATCCACCGCCTCAACATCGACCACATCGACCGCATCGTGGAGATGGCCGAGGCCATGGGCGCCGAGTACCTCGAGCTCGCCAATACCCAGTACTACGCCTGGGCGCGCGAGAACCGCGCCCACCTGCTGCCCACGCGCGAGCAGATGCAAAGGGCCGAGGCCGCCACCGAGGCCTGGCGCCGCAAGCTCGACGGCCGCATGCGGATCTTCTTCGTGGCGCCCGACTACCACGAGGCCGCGCCCAAGAAATGCGTGAACGGCTGGGGCAGCATGTTCATGACGGTCGCGCCCGACGGCACCGCCCTGCCCTGCCACACGGCGCGCATGCTGCCGGGCCTCGCGTTCCCGAACCTGCGCGAGACCAGCGTGCGCAGCGCCTGGCGCGACTCGGAAGGCTTCAACCGCTACCGCGGCACCGGCTGGATGAAGGAGCCCTGCAGCAGCTGCGAGCACAAGGAGCGCGACCTCGGCGGCTGCCGCTGCCAGGCCTACATGCTGGCGCACGACGCCGCGGCGGCCGACCCGGTGTGCGCCAAGAGCCCCGCGCACGGCGAAGTGCTGGAGGCCGTGCGCCGCGCCGACGCGGGCGAGCTGCCGGCGCAGCCGCTGGTGTTTCGCGATCCGAAGGCCTCGCGGCGCTTCGTCGCGGCCGACGACGCGCTGTCGCTGCCCCACGGGCACAACTGAGGGACAGGGGTGCGGTCCGCGGGGTGACCTGCGACAATCGCCGGTTCGCCCGACCGACCCCTTCTACCTGGCCCTACCGTGTCTTTCGCCTCCGAAACCCGCCGCCGCCGCACCTTCGCGATCATTTCCCACCCCGACGCCGGCAAGACCACGCTGACCGAGAAGCTGCTGCTGTTCTCCGGCGCGATCCAGATCGCCGGCTCGGTGAAGGCGCGCAAGGCCTCGCGCCACGCGACCTCCGACTGGATGGAGATCGAGAAGCAGCGCGGCATCTCGGTGGCCTCGTCGGTGATGCAGATGCTGTACCGCGACCACGTGATCAACCTGCTCGACACGCCCGGCCACAAGGACTTCTCGGAAGACACCTACCGCGTGCTCACGGCGGTCGACTCGGCGCTGATGGTGATCGACGCGGCCAACGGCGTGGAAGCGCAGACGCGGCGGCTGATCGAGGTCTGCCGCCAGCGCGACACGCCGATCATCACCTTCGTCAACAAGATGGACCGCGAGGTGCGCGAGCCGCTCGACATCCTCGACGAGGTGGAGCGCGAGCTCGGCATGCCCTGCGTGCCGATGACCTGGCCCGTGGGCCAGGGCAAGAGCTTCCGCGGGATCATGAACCTGCGCACGCAGGCCATGACGGTGTTCGAGTCGGGCAGCGAACGCCTGCCGCAGGACTTCGAGACCATCCCCTTGAGCGAGCGCGACACCCTCGCCAAGCGCTTCGGCGCCGACTTCGAGACCGCGATGGAGAGCATGGAGCTCGCCACCGGCGCCTCGCCCACCTGGGACCGAGAGGCCTTCCTCGCGGGCAAACAGACGCCGGTGTTCTTCGGCTCGGGCGTGAACAACTTCGGCGTGATGGAGGTGCTCGACGCGCTGGTCGACCTCGCGCCCTCGCCGCAGTCGCGCACCAGCACCACGCTGGTCAACCGCCAGCCGGTGACCAAGGAGATCCAGCCCGAGGACAAGGACTTCGCGGGCGTGGTCTTCAAGGTGCAGGCCAACATGGACGCCAACCACCGCGACCGCATCGCCTTCGTGCGCATGGCCTCGGGCAAGTACACGCCGGGCATGAAGCTCAAGGTGCAGCGCACCGCCAAGGAACTGCGCCCCACCAGCGTCGTGACCTTCATGAGCCAGCGCCGCGAGGCGGTCGAGGAAGCCTACGCGGGCGACATCGTGGGCTTCACCACCCATGGCGGCGTGCAGCTCGGCGACACCATCACCGACGGCGCGAGCCTGCAGTTCACCGGCCTGCCCTTCTTCGCGCCCGAGCTGTTCATGACCGTGATCCTCAAGAACCCGCTGCGCACCAAGCAGCTGCAGCAGGGCCTGGCCCAGCTCGGCGAGGAGGGCGCGATCCAGGTGTTCCGTCCCGAGATCGGCGGCCCGATGCTGCTGGGCGCGGTCGGCCAGCTGCAGTTCGAAGTGGTGCAGCACCGGCTGAAGGCCGAGTACGACGCCGACGTGCGGCTCGAGGGCTGCCAGTACACCGGCGCGCGCTGGATCACGGCCGACACGCCGGCCGAGCTGCGCGAGTTCGTCAACGCCTATCCGCAGCGCATGGCCAAGGACGCGGCCGACACGCTGGCCTTCCTGTGCACCTCGCCGTACGACGTGCGGCTGGCGCAGGAGCGCTTCCCGAAGATCCATTTCCACCCGCTGCGCGAACACGCGGGGCTGGCGCTGCAGAGCGCGGGCTGAGCAGGCAGGCTGCCGGGGTTCGCGCGCCAACCAGGAGAACCCGATGGACACCTACATCGAAGTCGCCGGCCAGGGCGACATCGCCGAGACCGTGGTCGAGCAGCGCGCCGCGCTCACGCTCACCGTGAAGGCCTCGAAGGCGGAAGCGGCCTTCGAGGAGGCGACCCGGCTGCGCAACGACACCATCCGCGCGCTCAAGGCCGCGGGCCTCGGCTCCGACGAGATCAGCGAGGGCGGCCGCGACACCTGGCAGCCGTGGTACCGCCGCAAGAGCGCGGGGCAGGAGGTCTCGCACCGCGTGCTGCTGCGCTGCCGCGACACGCAGCGCCTGTACCTCGCGATCGATGCGCTGCAGCCGCTGTTCGAGAACGCGCGCCATTCGCTCTCGGTCGACATGCTGCAGCCGCGCTTCGACGCCTCGGCCGAGGCCGAATCGGCGGCGCGCGCGGCCGCGATCCAGCAGGCGCGCGCCCGGGCGCAGGTGATCGCGCGCGAGGCCGGCGTGTCGCTCGGCTCGGTGGCGCAGGTCGAGGAACTCGGCGCCGACGCCGAACGCACGGGCTCCTATGGCGACTACGGCTTCGCGATGGCCGCGGCCGCGCCGCTGGCCGCCTCCGCGGCCGACGACTTCGAAGCGATCGACGGTGCCTCGCGCGTGCGCCGGCTGCGCTTTCGCGTGCGTTTCCTGATCAGCTAGCTGCCCGTCGAGGCGTAGTGCCTCAAGCCGAGCCCCCAGACGCGGAACGCCAGCGCGAGGAACACGAAGCCCGCCAGCGGCGACACCCAGCCCACCCAGTGCGGAGCACCGAGCGGATCGGGCCGCCCGAGGATCAGCAGCGCGGGGTAATAAGCCACGCAGGCCAGCGGCACCGCGAAGGTAAGCAGGCGCCGGAACCAGCGCGCGTAGAGCGCGAGCGGGTACTGCGCCGCCTGCACGCCGCCGTAGGTCAGCACGTTGGCGATCTCCAGGCTCTCGACGGTCCAGAAGGCCAGCGTGCCCTGCAGCACCAGGATGCCGAGGAACAGCGCCACGCCGCCGGCCAGCGCGAACAGCGCGACGGCCACGGCCTCGGGCGTCCAGGCGATGCCGGCCTGCGCGGTCGCGAAGCCGATCACCGCCAGCCCCTGCAGCAGCCGACCCATGCGGCTGATGCGGAAGTCGTGGCCCATGAGCTGCAGCGCGAGCGGACGCGGGCGCAGCAGCAGGCGGTCGAAGGCGCCGCTGCGCAGGAACTCGGTACCCAGCACGTCGAAGCCGCGGCCCAGGGCATCGGCCAGCGCGAACATGCAGTTGACCAGGCCATAGAACAGCGCGACTTCGCCGAGGGTCCAGCCGCGCACCTCGCCGAAGCGGTGGAACATGGCCCAGACCGCGACCACCTCGATGCCGGTGACGAGGAACTGGCCCACCGTGAGCATCAGCGCCGAGGCCGGGTAGCGCGCCTGCGCGCCGACCGAGGCCTTCACCAGCCGCAGGAACATCGTCATCGAACCCGGGGAACCGCTCATGCCGCGCTCACCCACCTTGCACCTGCAGCCGGCGCATGGTGCGCACCAGCAGCCAGCGCCCGACCGTCATCAGCAGCGCGATCCAGAAGCACTGCAGCGCCAGGCCCAGCAACGCATCGACGCCGCGCAGTTGGCCGAAGTACAGCCGCGCGGGAATGTCCATGAGACCGGCCAACGGCTGCACCAGCAGCGCCGTCTGCCAGGCATCGGGCAGCAGCGCGAGCGGCAGCAGGTTGCCCGACAGCACGATCACCAGCGGCGCCGACAGCGCGTTGATGCCGCGCTCGTTGAGCGCCGACAAGGTCGCGACGTTGAGCAGCATCACCATCGCAGTCGACAGCGCCAGGCCCAGCCCCATCGACAGCGCGAAGGCCAGCGCGGCCGCCACGCCCACCGGCGGCTGCCAGGCCCAGGCGCCGAGCCCCAGCAGCGGCAGCGCGACGGCGGCGAAGCCCAGCATCAGCGCCGCGCGCGGCAGCAGGCGCGCGGCGATCCAGCCCGCGCTGCGCGCATACCAGAGCGCATAGGCGTCGACCGGCCGCAGCCGGTCGTAAGCCACCGAGCCGGTGCGCACCGACTGCGCCACCTCGGGATCGACCAGCCAGGGCATCAGCACCAGCAGGCCCTGCGCGAGCCAGGTGTAGGTGATGGCGTGCTCGAGCGTCATCGGCGCCTGCGCGGCGGCCGAGGCACCGCCGTAGAAGGCCGCGAACACCATCACCTTGATGCCGCCCCACCAGCACTGCGTGCCGAAGCCCGCGAGCGCGGCGGTGCGGTACTGCAGCATCTGCAGGAAGCGCGAGGCGAAGGCCGCGGTGTAGGGGCGCGCGACCTCGCGCCATCCGGCCTTCATGCGTCGGCCGCTCCATGCATCGCATAGAAGCGCGCGATCACGGCCTCGATCGCCAGCCCCTCGAGCCGGATGTCCTCCACCGCATGCTCGGCCGCGATGCGCGCGATCAAGGCCGGCGCGGAGACGGCCGCGGGATCGAAGTCGAGCACCAGCGTGCGGCCGTCGCGCGCGTTCACGCGCACGCCGGGCCAATGGGTGCCGAGGTCGTCGGGCAATTGCGCTTCCTGCGCGAAATCGACCACCAGCCGGCGCTCGGCCAGCACCTGCGCGCGCAGCGCCTCGACCGGGCTGTCGGCCAGCACGCGGCCATGGCCGATCACGATCACGCGCCGCGCGAGCGCCTCGATGTCGTGCGTGGTCAGGAGCACCGTGGTGCCGCGCTCGCGGTTGGCGCGGCGCACGAAGTCGCGCACCGCGAGCTTCGAGGGCGCGTCGAGGCCGATGGTGGGTTCGTCGAGGAACAGGATCTCGGGCTCGTGCAGCAGCGCGGCCGCGATCTCGGCGCGCATGCGCTGGCCCAGCGAGAGCTGGCGCACCGGCTGGTCGAGCACGCGCTCGAGGCTCAGCAGCGCGACCAGCTCGTCGCGCGTGCGGCGGTAGCGTTCGCGGTCGACGCGGTAGATGTCGCGCAGCAGGTCGAAGCCCTCGCCCACCGGCAGGTCCCACCACAGTTGCGTGCGCTGGCCGAACACCACGCCGATGCGGCCCACGTGGTGCTCGCGGTCGGCGAAGGGATCGCGCCCGTCGATGCGCACGCTGCCGCCGTCGGGCCGCAGGATGCCCGAGAGGATCTTGATGGTGGTGGACTTGCCCGCGCCGTTGGGACCGATGAAGCCCAGCAGCTCGCCGCGCTCGAGCGCGAAGGACACGCCCGCGAGCGCCTCGACCGTGCGATGGCGGCGGTGCAGCAGGCCGCGCACGGCACCGAGCACGCCGGGGTCGCGTTCGGCGATGCGGTAGGTCTTGAGGAGGCGGTCGACGACGATCTGGGACATGTGCGGGCCGCGCCGGGGCGGTCTGCGCGACCGGCCGGCGGGGGCGGGATGCTACACGAAAGCGCGGCGCGCGCGGCCACCGGTACGATCCGCGCTCCTGCCGTGCCGTCCGCCATGTCCTCCTTCACCGCGTCTTCTTCCCTCCCCGCCTCGCCCGACCGCCTGCTGCCGCTGGGCCAGTGGCCCGCCACCGCGCGCGCCACGCTCGCGGGCGTGTTCACCGACATCGACGACACGCTGACCACCGAGGGCGCGATCACCGCCGATGCACTCGCCGCGCTCGGCGCGTTGCGCGCGGCGGGGCTGCACGTGGTGGCGATCACCGGCCGGCCCGTGGGCTGGAGCGAACCCTTCGTCAACGCCTGGCCGGTCGATGCGATCGTGGCCGAGAACGGCGCGGTGGCGCTGCTGCCGCTGCCCGGCGGCGGCATCGCCAGGCGCTACCAGCAGGACGCGCCCACGCGTGCCGCCAACTATCAACGCATGCAGGCGGTGCTCGCGCGCATCGAGGCGGAGATTCCAGGCGCCGGCCGCGCCACCGACTCGCCGGGCCGCGAGACCGACATCGCGATCGACCACAGCGAGTTCGTACGGCTCGACGAGGCCACCATCGCGCGCGTGGTGGCGCTGATGCGCGGCGAGGGCATGCATGCCACCGTGAGCAGCATCCACGTCAACGGCTGGTACGGCGGCAACGACAAGCTCGAGGGCGCGCGCTGGATCGTGCGCGAACTCTGGGGCCGCCGGCTCGACGACGAGATGGCGCGCTGGGCCTACGTGGGCGACTCGACCAACGACCAGCTGATGTTCCGCAGCTTCGCGCACAGCATCGGCGTGGCGAACGTCGCGCGCTTCGTGCCGCAGCTCGAGTTCCTGCCGCACTACGTGACGCGCAGCGAGCGTGGCGCGGGTTTCGGCGAGGCGGTGGCAGCGATCCTCGCGGCGCGACCGAACTAGGGCGCGGCACGCCGGCGCAGCGGCGCCCATTGGTTCCAGGTGCCCACGGCCGCGACCAGCAGCAGCACGCCCGCGTAGCCCTCCACCGTCGCCAGCAGGCCCAGCGGCGCGACCAGGAAGCCCGCGAGCATCGCCGGCAGGCTGAAGGCCAGGTAGCTCACCACGAAGATCGCCGCGAACAGCTCGCCGCGCTCGTGCGACTGGGCCAGCGGCGCAAGCGTCTGCACCAGCGCCGAGAAGGCGCCGCCGAAGCCGATGCCGGCCACCGCCGTGCCGACGAAGAACAGCGCCAGCGAACGCGTGGCGAGCGCCGCCAGCAGCAGCACCAGCCCGAGCGCCAGGCTGGCCATGCCGAGGATCGCCGGGCGCGGCGCCGCGAAGCGGCCCAGCAGCGTGGGCGCCGCGGCACCCACGCCCGACAGCACCGCGATCGTGAGGCCGTTGACCACGCCGCTGTCGATGTCGAACACGTGGTGCATCAGCGAAGGCGCGAGCGACAGGAACAAGCCGCCGAGCGCCCACACCGCGACGAACACCGGCAGCCCGCGCGCGAACTCGGCGCGTGCCCGCACCGGTATCGACACCCGCGGCACCAGCGAGGCCAGCGCGCCGGCACGCGGCGTCACCGTCTCGGGCATCCACAGCACCAGCGCCGCGCCGAACGCGAACACCAGCGCCAGCACGCCGAACACCCACGTCACCGGCTGCCCGGTCCAGCGCACCGCCATGCCCGTGAGCAGCGCGCCCAGCGCCAGCCCCGCGAGCGGCGACACGCTGGTGATCAACGCCCCCAGCCGCTTCTTCGCGGCCGGCGCCGCCTCGACCACGGCCGCGCTCAATGCGCCGCTCGCGATGCCGGTTGCCACGCCCTGCACCACGCGCGCGAGGATCAGCCCGCCGATGTCGCCCGCCAGCAGGAACAACCCCATCGCCACCGCCTGCAGCACCAGCGCCGCGAGCACCACCGGGCGGCGGCCGATGTGGTCGGACAGCGAGCCGGCCACCAGCAGCGAGATCAGGAGCGCGATGGCGTAGATCGCGAACGCCACCGTCAGCATCGAGGACGAGAAGCCCCAGGCGTGCTGGAACACCACGAACAGCGGCGAGGGCGCGGCCGCCGCGAAGAAGAAGGCGAACAGCACCGCCGCCAGCAGCGGGAAGGCCAGGGCCGCGGGCATGCGCCGCGGCGCCGCGCGGACAGGGGCGGCGGCGGTACCGGGGCGGCTTGCGAGGTCGGGGCATTGGGACACGGTGAACTCCTTGGCGCGAAACGGCTCTTAACGCACAAATCTTTGCGTTTGCGATTCTAGGCCTCTCCCGCTGTTAAAGCAAATATCTTTGCGTTAAATTCGATTCACCATGAACACCGCCGTCCCGTCCGCCATTCCTTCTTCTTCCGCCAGGCGCCCCGGCGGGCGCAGCGCGCAGGTGCAGGCGCAGGTGCGGGCCGCGCTCGAGGCACTGGTCGCCGAACAGGGCCGGGAGCGCGTCACCGTACCGGCCGTGGCCGAACGCGCGGGCGTCAGCGCCTCCAGCATCTACCGCCGCTGGGGCGATCTTTCCGGCCTGCTGGCCGAGACCGCCACCCACCGCCTCGACCCCGACCGCCCGCTGCCGGACACCGGCACGCTGCGCGCCGACCTCGAGGCCTGGGCGCGCGAACTCATCGAGCACCTGGCCAAGCCGTGCAACACCTCGCTCTTGAAGGCCGCGGCCGCGCTGGCCAACGGCGACGAGGACACCGACTGCCTGCGCAACCGCCGCCGCGAGGCCCTGGCCCTGGTCGAACAGGCCCGCGCGCGCGGCGAGACCACGCCGACGGCCGAACAGGTGATCGATCACCTGATCGCGCCGATCGTGTTCCGGCTGGTGTTCGGGGGGGAGCCGGTGCGCGCGGAGTTGGGGGAGCGGCTGGTGGGGGAGTTGTTCGCGATCAGGCAGTGAGCGCCGTGTCCATGCCGATCATGTTTAAAAATTCATCAAAAATCGACACGGTTTCGCGATATGTCGATGACATCGACATGTCTCACGCCACGAGTTCGTCGAAAAGCGCGTCGTTGACGTAGTACTTCTCGCGGCCGTGGCGGCTTTCGCGCAGCACGCCCAGCTTGGCCAGCACCTGGAGATAGCCCGATGCCGTCTGCCGCTTGGCGATACCGGCGTCGACCACGAACTGGATCTTGGTGTACGGGTGACGGAAGATCACCTCGACCAGATCCTTGCTGTAGACGTTCGGCGCCTCCCGCTGCACCCGCTCCCGGACCCGCTCCATCAGCGCTCGGATGCGCATCACCTGATCGAAGGTCTGCTGGGCCGTGCTCTCCACCGCCCGCAACATGAAGAGCAACCAGTTCTCCCAGTCCCGCGATTCGGTCACCCGGCGCAAGCCATCGTAGTAGCCGACCCGGTTCGCAATGAAGTAGCGCGACAGGAAGAGTACTGGGCTGTCCAGCAATCCCTTGTCGACCAGGAACAGCAGATTCAGGATGCGCCCCGTTCGGCCGTTGCCGTCCGCGAAGGGATGGATGGCCTCGAACTGGTAGTGCATCACCGCCATCTTCAGCAAGGGGTCGAGATCGTCGTCGCCATGGATGAAGCCCTCCAGGTTCGCGAGCTTTTCCCGGATCAAGGCTTCGCCGACCGGCGGCGTGTAGATCACTTCACCCACGTTGTTCTTCAACGCGGTGCCGGAAATGGCGCGCACGCCGAACTCGATCTGCTTGATCCGCTGCGCGATCTCGATGAAGAGATTGGTAGCCAGCGGGCGCGTCTTCAGGGCCTCGAGCCCCAGGTACAGCGCCTCGCGATAGCGCAGGACTTCCTTGGTGTGCGCATCGGCCTTGCCATCGGCATCGGCGTCCGCGCGATACAGCTCATCGTTGGTGGTGACGATGTTCTCGATCTCGGACGAGAGTCGGGCCTCCTGCAGGACGATGCTGCTGATCAGGACGTCCTGGTTCGGAATCTGCGCGGCAAGTCCTCGAAGATTGGCAAGGACCCGGTTGGCGGAGATCGCCTGCTTGAGCACCACCTTGCTTTCGAGCTCGATCGCAGGCGGCAGCAAGGGCAGCGCATTGAAGGGTTGCAGGCGATCGAATTCCATTCGGAAGGCCGGATGTGTACAGGAAACCGCCAATTCTTATGCATGTCCGCCTTGTCATGTTTAAAAATCTCTAGTTTTTAAACATGTTTGGCAAAGAAGCAGGGCGCCCGCCTCACTTCTCCTTCGCCAACCCCAGCTTCTCGATCAGCACCTTCTCCCGCGCCACCGTGTCCTGCGCAAACTTCGTGTACTGCGCCGAGCTCATGTAGTCGGGCAGCATGTCGTAGCGACCCAGCGCGGCGACATAGCTCGGCTCCTCCATCGCCTGCTTGAAGGCGTCGTGCAGCTTCTTCACCACCTCGGGCGGCGTGCCCTTGGGGGCACCGATGCCGAAGGGCGAGTTCTGCACGATGTCGTAGCCCAGCTCCTTGAGCGTGGGCGCGTCGGGGAACTTGGCCAGGCGCTTCTCGCCCCAGGTGTTGAGCACGCGCAGCTTGCCGGCCTCGACCTGCGGCGCGAAGCCGGTGCTGTCGGCCGCCGCCATGAGCTGGCCGCTCACCACGGCGAGCATCAGGTCGGCGCTGCCCTTGTAGGGCACGTGCTGCAGCTCGATGCCGGCCTTCTGCGCGACCAGCTCGGTGGTCAGGTGCGGGCTGGTCAGGGTGCCGGTGGAGCCGTAGGTCAGCTTGCCGGGATTGGCCTTGGCATAGGCGACGAAGTCGGCCCAGGTCTTGAACGGGCTGTTCGCGGGCACGACGATGCCGAAGGCATAGCCGGTCACGTTGATGACGTAGTTGATGTCCTTGAGCGGATCCCAGTTGATCTTGGTGGTGTAGCCGAGGCGGAACACGCCGAGCGGGATCTGGGCGATGGTGTAGCCGTCGGCCTGCGAAGTCTGCAGCGCCTGCGCGGGCAGGGTGCCGCCGGCGCCGGGCTTGTTGTCGACGATCACGGGCTGGCCGAGGATGCGGCTTGCGTTGTCGGCGAGCTGGCGCATGGTGATGTCGGTGGGGCCGCCCGCGGGGAAGGCGATCACCAGCTTGACCGGCTTGGCCGGAAAGGCCTGCTGCGCGAAGGCGGCCAGGGGCGCGGCGAAACCGCAGGCGGCGAGCGCGGCGGCGCGGAGGAAGGTGTGGCGGCGGAGCATGGCGGCGGGGGTCCCGGCTGAATTTGAAAGAGCGCGATTGGGCCCCGCCGATCGGCACGAGACAACCGGGGCAGCCCTGATTTCCTCAAGGCCGCAAGGACATTCAGGCCTGCTCGAAGCCCTCGAGCACGTTCACCGCGTTGACGCCCACCTCGGCCACCGCATAGCCGCCCTCGAACACGAACACCGTCGGCAGGCCCGCGCGCGCGAGGTCCTCGCCCATGCGCAGGTAGTCGTCGCCGCGCAGCCTGAAGCCCGAGATCGGATCGCCCTCGAAGGTGTCGACGCCGAGCGAGACCACGAGCGCGCCGGCCTTCACCTCGGCGATGCGCGCGAGCGCGCTCGTCAGCGCCGCGCGCCAGAGCGCGAAGTCGGTGCCACGCGGCAGCGGCAGGTTGTGGTTGAAGCCCAGCCCCGCGCCGGCGCCGCGCTCGTCGGCATGGCCGAGGTAGTAGGGATAGTCGGTGACGGGATCGGCATGCAGGCTCGCGAAATGCACGTCGTCGCGCGCGTAGAAGATGGCCTGGGTGCCGTTGCCGTGGTGGTAGTCGACGTCGAGCACGGCCACGCGTTCGATGCCCGCGTCGCGCAGCGCCTGCGCGGCCACGGCGGCGTTGTTGAGGAAGCAGTAGCCGCCGAAGAAATCGGCGCCCGCATGATGGCCCGGCGGCCGGGTCAGCGCGAAGGCGGCGCGCTCGCCGCCGATGACGCGCTGCGCGGCCGTGAAGGCGCTGGCCGCGCCATGGCGCGCGGCGGCCCAGCTGCCGGCCGTCAGCGGCGTGCCGGCATCGAAGCCGAACAGTCCCAGGCGCGCTGGGAAGCTCGCGGGCAGCACGTCGGTGCGCATGCCGCGCGTGGGCCAGTACGAGGGCAGCGCGTCGCGCCCGGCATTGGCGGGATCGAGCGCCACCCATTCGTCCCAGGCGCCGGCGATGAAGTCGAGGTAGCGCGGCGCATGCACCTTGGCGAGCAGTGCGTCGGGCAGCGCATCGGGTGCGAGCAGCGGGCCGAGCGCGCGGCGCTCGATCTCGGCCTTCACGTGGTCGGCGCGTGCCGGCACCTCGAAGCACGGCACGAGCTCGCCGCGGAACATCTCGACTTTGCCCTGGTGCAGTGAGTGCCGGTCGTTGTAGATGGTGAGCATGGAACGGGGTCGGCGGCGGGCGCCGTGGCTGGACAGCCGCCCATCATGCCGCACGCCGCAGCACGGCCCGGCGCCGGCCCGCGGCCGTGAGCCCGAACAGGTCCTTGGGATCGTCGAGCTCGGGCACCAGCGCGATCTGCCGGCCCACGCCGCGCTCGATGGCGAGCTGGTGGATGTAGCGCAGCGCGGTGTAGTCCTCGAGCGCGAAGCCGACCGAATCGAACACCGTGACCTGGTCCGGCCGCTCGCGGCCCGGCACCTCGCCGAGCAGCACCTTCCAGAGCTCGTGCACCGGAAAGTCGGCCGCCAGTTGCTGGATCTCGCCCTCGACGCGGGTCTGCGGCTCGTACTCCACGAACACGCGCGCGCCGCGCAGCACGCCGGGGTCGAGCTCGGTCTTGCCGGGCGAATCGCCGCCCACCGCGTTGATGTGCATGCCCGGTTCGATCATCCCGGGCTCGAGCACCGTCGCATGGCCCTGGTAGGCGGTGACGGTGGTCACGATGTCGGCGCCGCGCACCGCCTCGGCCACCGAATGCGCGCGCACGATCGCCATCGGCGAGCAGGCCGAGAGATGGCGCACCAGCTTGTCGGTGGCATGCGGGTCGATGTCGAACACGCGCACCTCCTCGATGCCCAGCAGCGCATGGAAGGCCAGCGCCTGGAACTCGCTCTGCGAGCCGTTGCCGATCAGCGCCAGGCTGCGCGAGCCGGGCCGTGCGAGCGCGCGCGCCGCCATGGCGGAAGTGGCTGCCGTGCGCAATGCGGTGGTGAGGGTGAGCTCGGACAGCAGCACCGGATAGCCGGTGTCGACCTCGGCGAGCACGCCGAAGGCCATGACGGTGGGCAGCCCGACCGCGGTGTTGTGCGGATGGCCATTGACGTACTTGAAGGCATAGGCGCCGTCGTCGGCCACCGGCATCAGCTCGATCACGCCGAGGTGCGAATGGCTGGCCACGCGGGCCTTCTTGTCGAACTCGCGCCAGCGCAGGAAGTCGTCGCGCAGCGCGTCGGCCAGGGCCGTGAGGAACTGCGGCACGCCGGTCTCATCGACCAGGCGGACCAGGCTGTGGACATCGATGAAGCGGGTCATGGCATGGCTCCTTGCGAGCCCCGGCCGGCGCCGCACCCGATCCGTTCCACCATGGCGGGTCCAGGATGAGCGCCTGCGCCAAGGGTTCGAAGCATTCTGCGCCGCGCGCGCGGCCGCGGCGAGGCCCGAGGCCCCGACCGCGTCGAGCGCAGGGGCAAGCTCCCGCGCCGGACGGTTCGGGGCTACCGTCCGGCGTTGGTGCCGGCCGAAGAAAGCCTCAGCGCGCCAGCACCGGCGCCAGCGCCACGCCCGTGTGCGTGCCCAGCCGCACCACTTCCTCGGGCGCAGCAGCCGCCACCACGCGGCCGCCGCCGTTGCCGCCCTCGGGACCGAGGTCGACGATCCAGTCGGCCTCGGCGATCAGGTCGAGGTCGTGCTCGATCACCACCACGCTGTGGCCGCCGTTCACCAGCCGGTGCAGCACGTGGATCAGCTTCTCGACGTCGGCCATGTGCAGGCCCACGGTCGGCTCGTCGAGCACGTAGAGCGTGTGCGGCGCCTTCTGGCCGCGGCGCGTGATGTCGTCGCGCACCTTGCTGAGTTCGGTCACCAGCTTGATGCGCTGCGCCTCGCCCCCCGACAGCGTGGGCGAGGGCTGGCCCAGGGTCAGGTAGCCGAGGCCCACGTCCTTGAGCAGCTGCAGCGGATGGCTGATGTTGGGCATGCTCGCGAAGAACTCGACCGCCTCGTCCACCTCCATCTGCAGCACGTCGCCGATGCTCTTGCCGCGCCAGCTCACGGCCAGCGTCTCGGGGTTGAAGCGCGCGCCGTGGCAGACCTCGCAGGGCACCTTCACGTCGGGCAGGAAGCTCATCTCGATGGTGCGCACGCCCGCGCCGTCGCAGGCCGGGCAGCGGCCCTCGCCGGTGTTGAAGCTGAAGCGCGCCGGGCCGTAGCCGCGCGCCTTGGCTTCGAGCGTGTCGGCGAACAGCTTGCGGATGGTGTCCCAGAAGCCGATGTAGGTCGCGGGGCAGCTGCGCGGGGTCTTGCCGATCGGGGTCTGGTCGACCTCGAGCACGCGGTCCACGCTCTGGTAGCCCTCGACGCCCTTGCAGCCGGCCCAGGCCGGGCGCTTGCCCGCGGCATCGGCGTCGCGGCCGGCCTTGGTGCTGCGTTGCTGCACCACCGCCTGCACGTTGGCCAGCAGCACGTCGCGCGCGAGCGTGGACTTGCCCGAGCCGCTCACGCCCGTGACCACCACCAGCCGCTGCAGCGGCACGGTGACCGTCACGTCCTGCAGGTTGTGCATGTCGGCGCCGCGCACCGTGAGCCACTGGCCGTTGTCGGGCGCCTTCGGGTCGGGCGAGGGAATGAGCCGGCGCGCCTGCAGCGGGTGCTTGATCGCGTCGCGCAGGTAGCGGCCGGTCTGCGACTCGGCCGCCTGCTCGATGTCGGCCACCGCGCCCTGCGCCACCAGGCGGCCGCCGCGCTTGCCGGCGCTCGGGCCGATGTCGATGATGTGGTCGGCGCGGCGGATCGTGTCCTCGTCGTGCTCCACCACCACCAGCGTGTTGCCCTTGTCGCCGAGCTTGTGCAGCGCGTCGAGCAGGATGCGGTTGTCGCGCGCATGCAGGCCGATGGTCGGCTCGTCGAGCACGTAGCACACGCCCTGCAGGTTGCTGCCGAGCTGCGCCGCGAGCCGGATGCGCTGCGCCTCGCCGCCGGACAGCGTGGGCGCGCCGCGGTCGAGCGTGAGGTAGCCCAGGCCCACCTCCTCGAGGAACTCGAGCCGGCTCTTGATCTCGGGCACCAGGTCGCGCGCGATCTCGGCCTCGCGGCCCGAGAGCGAGAGGTTCTCGAACCAGGTGCGGATGTCGGTCACGCTCATGCGCGCGAGCTCGGTGATGCCGATGCCGCCCTCGCCCCAGCCCGGCGTGCCGGCATGCGCATGGACCGCGCCGCCGCCGAACAGCACCGCGCGCGCGGTCGGATTGAGCCGCGTGCCCTTGCAGGTCGGGCAGGCCACGTCGCCCACGTCCTCGGCGTCGGGCTCGGCGAAGGTCTGCTCGCGCCCCTTCTGGTCGTCGGCCATCACCGAGTCGTCGAAAATCTTGCGCTGCTCCTTGCTGAGCTTGACGCCGGTGCCCACGCAGTCGGGGCACCAGCCGTGCTTGCTGTTGTAGCTGAACAGGCGCGGATCGAGCTCGGCGTAGCTGGTGCTGCAGACCGGGCAGGCGCGCAGGGTCGAGAACACGCTGACGCGGCCGATGCCCGCGGCCGTCACGCCGGCCATCATGGCGGCGCGCAGGCCGTCCATCTCGCTGAGCACGTGCACCACGCCCTTGCCGTGCTCGAGCGCCTTCGTGAGCGCCTCGCGCAGCTGGTTCTCGTTCGTGGGCAGCACGTCGAGGCTGGCCACCGGCAGCTCGATGCTGTGTTCCTTGAAGCGGTCGATGCGCGGGAAGCCCGCGGTCGGCAGGAAGTCGCCATCGACGCGCAGATGCGTGAAGCCGCGCGGCCGCGCCCAGTCGGCCAGCTCGGTGTAGACGCCCTTGCGGTTGCTCACCAGCGGCGCGAGCAAGCCGATGTGCTGGCCCTTGAAGTTGCGCATCAGCTGCGCCGCGATGCTGTCGGGCGTCTGCGGCTGCACGGCCGCGCCGTCCTTCACGCAGTGCTGCACGCCGAGCTTCACGAACAGGAGGCGCAGGAAGTGCCAGACCTCGGTGGTGGTGCCCACGGTGCTCTTGCGGCCGCCGCGCGACAGGCGCTGCTCGATCGCCACCGTGGGCGGAATGCCGTAGACGGCATCGACCTCGGGCCGGCCCGCGGGCTGCACGATGCTGCGCGCATAGGCGTTGAGCGATTCGAGATAGCGGCGCTGGCCCTCGTTGAACAGGATGTCGAAGGCCAGCGTGGACTTGCCCGAACCGCTCACGCCCGTGACCACGCTGAACTTGCCGCGCGGGATGTCGACGCTGAGGTTCTTGAGGTTGTGCTCGCGCGCGTTCACGATCTCGACCGCGTCGGCGCCCGGCGCCTTCTTGGCCTGCGCGATGTAGCGGCGCGCCGCGCGCTCGGCCACCTTGTAGGCACCCGGGCCGATCGCGAGCTCGTAGTCGGCCAGCGCGGCGCCCGTGAGCGAGGCGCGGTTCTCGCGCAGCTGCTCGGGCGTGCCCTCGGCCACCACCTGGCCGCCGCCCTCACCGCCTTCGGGGCCGAGGTCGATGCACCAGTCGCTGGCGCGGATCACGTCGAGGTTGTGCTCGATCACGATCAGCGAATGGCCGGCGTCGAGCAGCTTGCGCAGCGCGCGCATGAGCCGCGCGATGTCGTCGAAGTGCAGGCCGGTGGTGGGCTCGTCGAACAGGAACAGCGTGCCCTTGCGCGCCACCGCCTGCTTGCTCGAGGTCGCGCCCTTGGCGGCCTCGGCCAGGAAGCCCGCGAGCTTGAGGCGCTGCGCCTCGCCGCCCGACAGCGTGGGCACGGGCTGGCCCAGCTTCACGTAGTCGAGGCCCACGTCGGAGATCGGCTGCAGCACGCGGAGCACATCGCGGTCCGCGTCGAACAATGCGGCCGCCTCGGCCACCGTGAGCTCGAGGATGTCGGCCACGTTGTAGCTCCTGCCGTGGCGCTCGATGCGCACCTCGAGGATCTCGGGCCGATAGCGCTTGCCGTCGCAGTCGGGGCAGCGCAGGTAGACGTCGGAGAGGAACTGCATCTCGACGTGCTCGAAGCCCGAGCCGCCGCAGGTGGGGCAGCGGCCGTCGCCCGAGTTGAAGCTGAACTTGCTCGCGGTGTAGCCGCGCTGGCGCGAGATCGGCGCGGTGGCGAAGATCTCGCGGATCGCGTCCCAGGCGCCGACGTAGCTCGCGGGGTTGGAACGCGCGGTCTTGCCGATCGGCGACTGGTCGACGAACACCACGTCGCCGAGGTGGTCGGCGCCGAGCAGGCGGTCGTGCGCGCCGGGCGTCTCGGTGGCCTTGCCGAAGTGGCGCATCAGCGCGGGCGCAAGCACGTCCTGCACCAGCGTCGACTTGCCCGAGCCGCTGACGCCGGTCACGCAGACCAGGCGCGCGAGCGGGAACTCCACGCTGATGTCCTTGAGGTTGTGCTCGCGCACGCCCTCGAGGATGAGCCGGTGCGTGTTCTCGCTGACCAGCCGCTTGAAGCCCATGCCGATCTTCTTGCGCCCGCCCAGGTACTGGCCGGTCAGCGTGTCGGCGTCGCGCAGCGCGTCGGTGCTGCCGTCGAACACGATCTGGCCGCCGCGCGCGCCGGGGCCCGGGCCCATGTCGATCACGCGGTCGGCCGCCAGCATCACGGCCGGGTCGTGCTCGACCACCACCAGCGTGTTGCCCGCGTCGCGCAGCCGCAGCATGGCCTCGGTGATGCGGTTCATGTCGCGCGGATGCAGCCCGATGCTGGGCTCGTCGAGCACGAACAGCGTGTTGACCAGCGAAGTGCCGAGCGCGGTCGTGAGGTTGATGCGCTGCACCTCGCCGCCGCTGAGCGTGCGGCTCTGGCGGTCGAGCGTGAGGTAGCCGATGCCGACGTCGTGCAGGTAGCGCAGCCGGGTCGTGATCTCCTCGAACAGCAGCTTGAGCGCCTGGGCCTCGCCGGCCGCGCTCGGACGCTGCGTCTCGCCGGCCGCGGCGGCGCCGCCGGTCGTCATGCGGTCGAACAGCTGGCGCAGCCGCTCGATCGGCAGCAGCATCAGGTCATGCAGGCACAGGCCCGGCAGCGCCTCGAGCTGCGCGCGCGTCCACTTCACGCCGACCGGCATGAAGCGCTTTTCGGGCGGCAGCACCGCGTCGGCGTCTTCCTTGCTGCCGATGCGCCACAGCAGGCTTTCGAGCTTGAGCCGCGCGCCCGCGCAGGTGGGGCACGGCGTGTAGCTGCGGTACTTCGACAAGAGCACGCGGATGTGCATCTTGTAGGCCTTGCTCTCGAGGTAGCCGAAGAAGCGGCGGATGCCGTACCACTGCTTGTTCCAGTTGCCCTCCTTGTAGTTGGGTGTGCCCTCGATCACCCAGTGCTTCTGCTCGGCGGTCAGCTTGTTCCACGGCGTGTCGCGCGGAATGCCGGCGGCCTCGGCGTGGCGCATGAGGTCGTCCTGCGCCTCCTTCCAGGCCGGGGTCTGGATGGTCTTGATCGCGCCCGCGCGCAGGGTGAGCTTGTCGTTCGGGATCACGAGGCCGAGGTCGACGCCGATCACGCGGCCGAAGCCGCGGCAGGTGTCGCAGGCGCCGACGGCCGAGTTGAACGAGAACATCGACGGGATCGGGTCGCCGTAGCGGATGTCGCTCTCGGGGCAATGCAGGCCGGTCGAGAACTTCCATACATCGGTCGGCGCGTTCTCCTCGGCGCCCGTCGCATGCACCGTCACGCGCCCGCTGCCGCGCTTGAGCGCGACCTCGATCGCCTCCACCACGCGCGAGCGCTCGGCGCTCGAGGCGCGGAAGCGGTCGGCCACCACGTCGAGCACCTTGCGCGGCCCGGTGGGCGTGGCCACCTCGCGCTCGGACTGAACGCGCGTGAAGCCGCTGGCCGACAGCCACTGCGTGACCTCGTCGGCCGTGGTGCTCGCGGGCAGCTCGACCGGGAAGGTCACGACCAGCCGCGGATCGCCCGCGGCCGCCGCGCGCTCGACGATCTGCGCATAGATGCTGTCGGGCGAGTCGTGGCGCACCGGCAGCGCGGTCTCGCGGTCGAACAGGTCGGCCGCGCGTGCGTAGAGCAGCTTCAGGTGGTCGTTGAGCTCGGTCATCGTGCCGACCGTGGAGCGCGAGGAGCGCACCGGGTTGGTCTGGTCGATGGCGATCGCGGGCGGCACGCCCTCGACCTTGTCGACCGCCGGCTTGTCCATGCGGTCGAGGAACTGGCGGGCGTAGGCGGAGAAGGTCTCGACGTAGCGCCGCTGGCCCTCGGCGTACAGGGTGTCGAACACGAGGCTCGACTTGCCCGAGCCGCTGGGCCCGGTGACCACGGTCATCTCGCCGGTGCGGATGTCGAGGTCGAGATTCTGGAGGTTGTGCTGGCGTGCGCCACGGATGCGGATGGAGCCCTGTGTCATGAGTGCCTTGGGGGTGGGGCAAACATTCTAGGGAGTGGTCCATGACGCTCCCGTGCACTGCGTCACAAGGTCGGTGCGGTCGCAGGGGTTTGTCCGAATGGCCTTCGGAATACTTTTGGAAACAAATAAGGCGTTGGTTTGCAACGGTGGCGACGCCATCGACAACGGGGGACGACCACATGACGAAGAAGCACGGCCGCCTGCGCGCGGTCCTGATCGCGCTCGGTGCGCTGCTGTTGCTGCCCGCGCAGGCGCAGCTCCTGATCGGCCAGACCGCCGGCATGACCGGCCCGGTGGCCGCCAGCGTCAACGAGACCATCGGCGGCGCTCAGCTCGTGATCGATGCCGCCAACGCGCAGGGCGGCGTGCACGGCGAGAAGATCGAGGTGATCCGGCTCGACGACGGCTTCGACGTGAAGCGCGCGGGCGAGAACGGCCGCGCGCTGATCGAGGACAGGAAGGTGCTCGCGCTCTTCATGAGCCGCGGCACGCCGCATTCGCAGGCCATCATTCCCTGGCTCGACAAGCACGGCGTGGCGCTGATCGGGCCTTCCACCGGCGCGATGGTGCTGCACAAGCCGGTGCAGCGGAACGTGTTCAACGTGCGCGCCACCTACCAGCGCGAGGCCGAGAAGGCGGTACAGCACCTGTTGACCATCGGCATGGTGCGCATCGCGGTCGTGCACGTGACCGACTCCTTCGGCGCCGACGCGCTCGAGGGCGCGATGACCGGCTTCGGCAAGGCCAAGGCCCAGCCCGCGGCCACCGTGCCGGCCGACCGCGACAAGCCCGACTACGCGGCCATCGTGCCCGCCATCGTCCAGGCCAAGGCGCAGGCGGTGCTGTGGATCGGCTCGGGCAGCGCGGTGGTCGACGGCATCAAGGCGCTGCGCGCGGCCGGCTCGGCGGCGCAGGTGGTCACGCTGTCGAACAACGCTTCCTCGGGCTTCATCAAGCAGCTGGGCGACGCCAGCCGCGGCGTGGTGGTCACGCAGGTGTTCCCGAGCGAGCGCTCGATCAGCTACCCGATGGTGAAGGAGGCGATCGCGCTCGCGAAGGCCAAGGGCCAGAACGAGCTCTCGCCCGCGGCGCTCGAGGGCTTCGCCTCGGCCAAGGTGCTGGTGGAGGCGCTGCGCCGCGCCGGCCCCAAGCCCACACGCGCCCGCGTGGTGGCCGCGCTCGACGGCCTGCGCGACTACGACCTCGGCGGCCTCGAGGTCAGCTACTCGCCGCAGGACCACAGCGGCATCGATTTCGCCGACCTCGCGATCATCAGCGAGGGCCGCTTCAAGCGCTGAAGCGCCGCCCTTCCCCCTTGACCAAGCCGGGCCGCGTGCCCGGCTTTTTGCTTTTGCAAACAACGGTTTGACAGGGTTTGCACGAGGAATTGCATGTCACGTCTGGCTACACATAATTGCATTTGCTGACATGGACACGAATCCCGACGGGAAAGGTTTTGTCGATGAAGAAGAAGAAAAGCAACCCGCGCCTGCGCGCCGCCGCCTTGCTGCTCGCACTCGCGGCGACCGGCGCCTCGGCCCAGATCGTGATCGGCCAGTCGGCCGACCTGTCGGGACCGGTGGCGGCCAGCGTGAAGGAGACGATCATGGGCTCGCAGCTGGTCATCGACCAGGTGAATGCCCAGGGCGGCATCAACGGCGAGCAGATCGAGGTCATCCGCATGGACGACGGCCTCGACGCCAAGCGCTCGCTCGAGAACTCGCGCATCCTGATCGAGGACAGGAAGGTGGTCGCGCTGCTGCTCAACCGCGGCACGCCCAACACGCTCGCGGTGATCCCGCTGCTCGACAAGCACGGCGTGCCGCTGGTCGGCCCCTCGACCGGCGCGATGGCGCTGCACAAGCCGGTGCAGAAGAACATCTTCAACGTGCGTTCCACCTACCAGCGCGAGGCCGAGAAGGCGGTGGTGCACCTGCAGACCACGGGCATCCAGCGCATCGCGGTGGTGCAGGCCGACGACTCCTTCGGCAAGGACGGGCTCGAGGGCGCGAACCGCGGCTTCGAGAAGGCCAACCTCAAGCCGGTGGTGATCGCGCTGGCCGACCGCAACAAGCCCGACTTCGCGGCCATCGTGCCGAAGCTGGTCGAGGCCAATGCGCAGGCCGTGCTGTGGATCGGCTCGGGCACCTCGGTGTCCGATGGCGTGAAGGCGCTGCGCGCCGCGGGCTCGGCCGCGCAGGTGGTCACGCTGTCGAACAACGCGGCCTCGGGCTTCATCAAGGACCTCGGCAGCGCGAGCCGCGGCGTGATCGTCACGCAGGTGTTCCCCTACGAGCGCTCGTTCGGCAACCCGCTGATCAAGGAGGCCCTGGCGCTCGCCAAGGCCAAGGGGCAGGAGGAGCTGTCGCCCGCGCTGCTCGAAGGCTTCGTCGCGACCAAGGTGCTGGTGGAGGCGCTGCGCCGCACCGGGCCCAAGCCCACGCGCGCGCGGCTGCTGGCCACGCTCAATGCCTTCCAGTACGACCCGGGCGGCGGGCTCGATATCTCGTATTCGCCGACCGATCACACCGGCATCGAATACGTCGACCTCTCGATCGTGAGCGACGGCCGCTTCAAGCGCTAGGCAGCGCTTCGGAGATTTACTTCGGCGCGCTCGCCGCAGCCGCGGGCGCCGCAGGCGCCGTTTCGTGCGTCACGCCGTGCTTCTCGCCCGACATGTCGACCTTGTCGCCGGCCTTCGAGATCACGTACAGCGCGATGGCCGCGAAGATGGCGAAGCCGACTGCGATTTTCCACATGGGTTCTGTCTCCTGAGATGGGTAATGCGGGGTTCAAGAAAAAGGCCTCATGCCGAGGGTCGGCATGAAGCCTCTTTGTTGAACGGAGGGCGCGCGGCGCCCTCCTCTCTGTTCGATGGCGCCGCGGCGCTCAGTCGTGGGCGTAGATGTCCACGTCCTTGGTCTCGCGGATGAACAGCGTGCCGATCACCAGCGTGATGCCCGCGATGATGATCGGGTACCAGAGGCCGTTGTACATGTTGCCGGTGGAGGCCACGATGGCGAAGGCGGTGGTCGGCAGCAGGCCGCCGAACCAGCCGTTGCCGATGTGGTACGGCAGGCTCATCGAGGTGTAGCGGATGCGCGTGGGGAACAGCTCGACCAGCATCGCGGCGATGGGCCCGTAGACCATGGTCACCAGCAGCACCAGCCAGAACAGCAGCAGCACCGTCAGCACCTTGTTCATCTTCGCGGGGTCGGCCTTGGCCGGGTAGCCCGCGATCTTCAGGTCCTCGGCCACGCCCTTCTTGAAGGCGGCGATCTCCTTGGCCGAGGCCTCGTCGAACTTGAGGTTCACGACGTTGCCGATCGGTGCTTCCACCGTCTTGTCGCCGATCTTCACGACGGCCTTCGAGCCCGGCGCGCCGGCCACGTTCTCGTAGCTCACGGAGTTCTGCACCAGGTAGCGCTTGGCGATGTCGCAGGAGCTGCGGAAGTCGATCTCGCGCGCCACCGGGTTGCCCTGGAACGAGCAGGTCGCGGGGTCGGCGGTCACGGTCACGCCGGCGGTGGCCTGGGCCTTGGCGAGGTCGGGGTTGGCGGCCTCGGTCAGCATCTTGAAGACCGGGAAGTAGGTCACCACGGCCAGCAGGCAGCCGGCCATGATGATCGGCTTGCGGCCGATCTTGTCCGACAGCGTGCCGAAGACCACGAAGAACGGGGTGCCCAGCAGCAGCGCGGCGGCGATCATCAGGTTGGCGGTGGTCGCATCGACCTTGAGCTGCGCGGTCAGGAAGAAGAGCGCGTAGAACTGGCCCGAGTACCAGACCACGGCCTGGCCGGCCGTCAGGCCCACCAGCGCCAGGATCACGATCTTCAGGTTCTTCCACTGGCCGAAGGATTCGGCCAGCGGCGCCTTCGAGGTCTTGCCCTCGGCCTTCATGCGCTGGAACGCCGGCGATTCCGACAGCGACAGGCGAATCCACACCGAGATGCCCAGCAGCAGGATCGAGACCAGGAACGGAATGCGCCAGCCCCAGTCGTTGAACACCGCTTCGCCCAGGCCTTCGCGCACGCCCAGGATCACGATCAGGCTCAGGAACAGGCCGAGCGTGGCCGTGGTCTGGATCCACGAGGTGTAGGCACCGCGCTTGCCGTGCGGCGCGTGCTCGGCCACGTAGGTGGCGGCACCGCCGTACTCGCCGCCGAGCGCGAGGCCCTGCAGCATGCGCAGCGCGATCAGGATCACCGGCGCCGCGACGCCGATGGTCGCGTAGCTGGGCAGCAGGCCGACGATGAAGGTCGACAGGCCCATGATCAGGATCGTGACCAGGAAGGTGTACTTGCGCCCGATCATGTCGCCGAGCCGGCCGAACACGATGGCGCCGAACGGACGCACCAGGAAGCCGGCCGCGAAGGCCAGCAGCGCGAAGATGAAGGCCGCGCCCGCATCGAGGCCGCTGAAGAACTGCTTCGCGATGATCGCCGCGAGCGAACCGTAGAGGTAGAAGTCGTACCACTCGAACACGGTTCCCAGCGAAGAAGCGAAGATGACCTTCTTCTCCTCCGCCGACATGGGCCGGGGGGCCGGATGCGGCACTCCCCGTGAATCTAGTGTGGCTGCCATTGATCGTCTCCTGTGTATGCGTTCATGCGGCGCCCGAATTCGGGACCGTGGGGCATTCTTGGAGGCGCGACTGACCCGAGCCTTTCGCGAAACTGAACGGGCGCTTACGGATTAAGGTGAAACCCTCGACGCCCGTTTCAGCCTGTAAGAAATGCAGCGTCGGTGCTGCGGATGCTCAGTTTTTGCTGCTGCGCAGCAGGGCCGGACGCTGGTCGGCCTCGGCCCATTGCGGGCCATCGAACCAGGCATCGCCCGTGAGGTAGGCGCGCAGCATCGCGAGGCCGTCGAAGCCCCAGAACAGCCGGCCGTCGACCGCATAGGCGGGCGTGCCGAACACGCCGAGCGCGATCGCGTCCGCGGTGTTGCGCTGGAGCAGGGCCTTGCTCCCGTCGCTGCCGGCATCGCGACGCGGTTGCAGTTGCGCGGTGAGCGCGGCCAGCCGCGCGGGATCGGCCGCCTCGAGGCCGCCGCGCCAGACATGGCGGAACACGGTCTCGGCCACCAGCCGGCTCACGCGGCCGTCGTCGGAGGTGGAGAGCGCGAGCCGCAGGTGCGCGAGCGGGTTGTAGGGATGCGAGGCCGGCATCGCGATCTCGATGCCGTGCTGGTGGCCCAGCCACAGCACGTGGCGGTAGGTCCAGCCGCGCTTGGCGGGAATCTCGGCCGGCCCGAGCTGGCCGTGCGCCTTGAGCACCGCGCCCAGCAGCACCGGGCGGTAGTCCACGCTGCAGCTCAGGCCCTCGAGCGCCTGCGGCAGTTGCTCGAATGCGAGGTAGGCATAGGGCGAGATGAAGTCCAGGTAGAAGTCGATGTGCTTCATGCGTCGATGTCTCCGATGGCCGGCGCCCGCCAGATGCCGGCCCGGGCCCGCCACTCTATCGCGCGCCAGACCTGCCGCCGCTCGCCGTCCTCCATGCGGCTCCAGCCCGCGATCTCGGGGATGGTGCGCAGGCAGCCCTCGCAGAAGCCGCTGAGCCGGTCCATGCGGCACACCGAGCTGCAGGGCGAGGGCACCGGCTCGGCCCGCTCGCGCAGGTCGGCGGCGCGGTCGGCCAGGGCCTGCGCTTCGGCGACGTTCACGCCGCGGCCACCACCACGTCGGCCACCGGTGCGCCCGTGAGCGTCTCGAGGTCGTGCGGGCGCAGCTGGAACACCGCGTGCGGATGGCCCGCGGCGGCCCAGATCTCCTCGAAGCGGAACAGCTCGCGGTCGATCAGTACCACCGGCTTGGTCACATGGCCCACGGGCGACACGCCGCCGATGGTGAAGCCGGTGCGCGCCTTCACGAAGTCGGCGTCGGCGCGGCCGGTCTTGCCGACGATCGCATCGACCTTCTTCTCGTCGACGCGCCGGTCGCCCGAGGTGATGACCAGCACCGCGACCTCGTCGCTCTTGCGCCGGAAGATGATGCTCTTGGCGATCTGGCCGACCGCGATGCCGAGCGCGTCGGCCGCCTGCTGCGCGGTGCGGCAGGCGTCGTCGAGCATGCGCGGCGCATGCGGATGGCCGGCGTCCTGGAGCACGCGCGCGACGCGCTGGACACCGTCGGGAAGGGAATGGAGTTCGGAGCCGCACATGGCTTGGGTCTTCGGAGGTTCGTGGGGGCGCGTGCCCCGCGTTGCAGGCTCCCGAGCATACGAAAAAGCCTGCGGCACCGCACCAATGCGGAGAACGCGGCACCGCCGCCGCGCCGATTCAGGTGCGATTCCGGTGCACGCGCGGGCCGCGGCCGGTCTTTTGGGGCGGCATGGATATTGCTGAACCTCGTCGCGGACCTCCCGGCCTGGGTGGGTCCGCAGTGCCTCCGCTAACGACGGCGGGGTTCGAACGACCCGATGGCGATGAGCCGCCGGATTCGTTTGTCCATCCGATTATTCGCATCCGTTCCGTCGCGGAGGCCTCCTGCCGCTGTCGCCCGACAGCCTTGGTGGCCCGCCCTCGAGGACCGGCTGCCCCCGCAGGACCTCAGCATGAAAATCGCAGTCATCGGCCACGGCATGGTCGGCCACAAGTTCCTCGAGCAGCTCCATGCGCTCGGCATTCCCGGCGCGGAGGTCACCGTCCTGTGCGAGGAACCCCGGCCGGCCTACGACCGGGTGCACCTGTCCGAATTCTTCGCGGGCAAGACGGCCGAAGACCTCTCGCTGGTCGAGCCCGGCTTCTTCGAGCGCAGCGGCTTCACGCTGCGCCTCGCGGCGCGCGCGGTGACGGTCGAGCGCCGCAACAACACCGTCACCACGGCCGACGGCGAGGTCGTGGCCTACGACAAGCTGGTGCTGGCCACCGGCTCCTTCCCCTTCGTGCCCGCGGTGCCGGGCCGCGACCGGCCCCACTGCTTCGTCTACCGCACCATCGAGGACCTCGAGGCGATGAAGGAATGCGGCGCGCGCTCGCGCAGCGGCGTGGTGGTGGGCGGCGGCCTGCTCGGCCTCGAATGCGCGAAGGCGCTGCGCGACATGGGCCTCGAGACCCACGTGGTGGAGTTCGCGCCGCGGCTGATGGCGGTGCAGGTCGACGAGGGCGGCGGCCGCGCGCTGCGCGAGAGCATCGAGGCGCTGGGCCTGCACGTGCACACCGGCCGCAACACGGTGGAGATCGTCGACGGCGCCGCCGCGCGCCACCGCATGGTGTTCGCCGACGGCAGCTACCTCGAGACCGACATGATCGTGTTCTCGGCCGGCATCCGCCCGCGCGACGAGCTCGCGCGCCAGTGCCTGCTGGCCGTGGGTCCGCGCGGCGGCGTGGCGGTCGACGACCACTGCCGCACCAGCGACCGCAACGTCTACGCGATCGGCGAATGCGCCTCGTGGAACGAGCAGACCTTCGGCCTGGTCGCGCCCGGCTACGACATGGCGCGCGTGGCGGCGCGCCACATCGCGGGCGAGCACGAGGCCGCCTTCACCGGCGCCGACATGAGCACCAAGCTCAAGCTGATGGGCGTGGACGTGGCGAGCATCGGCGACGCGCACGGCAGGACGCCGAAGTCGCGCGCCTACCAGTTCATCGACGAGCGCAAGAAGGTCTACAAGAAGATCGTCGTCAGCGAGGACGGCAAGCTGCTGCTCGGCGCGGTGCTGGTGGGCGATGCCGCCGAATACGGCACCCTGCTGCAGATGGCGCTCAACGGCATCGCGCTGCCCGAGGATCCCGAATTCCTGATCCTGCCCTCGAGCGACGGCAAGGCCAAGCCGGGCCTGGGTGTCGAGGCCCTGCCCGACAGCGCGCAGATCTGCTCGTGCAACGACGTCAGCAAGGGCCGGATCTGCGAGGCCGTGGGCCAGGGCGCCTGCACCCCGGCCGCGATGAAGGCTTGCACCAAGGCCGGCGCCACCTGCGGCGGCTGCGTGCCGCTGGTCACGCAGGTCATGAAGATGGAGATGGCCAGGCGCGGCATGGCGGTCGACAACCACCTCTGCGAGCACTTCCCCTATTCGCGCCAGGAGCTCTACCACCTGATCCGCGTGGGCGAGATCCGCAGCTTCGCCGACCTGCTCGCCAGGCACGGCAAGGGCCTGGGCTGCGACATCTGCAAGCCCGTGGCCGCGAGCATCTTCGCCTCGTGCTGGAACGAGTTCGTGCTCAAGAAGGACCTGGCCGCGCTGCAGGACAGCAACGACTACTTCCTCGGCAACATCCAGAAGGACGGCACCTATTCGGTGGTGCCGCGCATGCCGGGCGGCGAGGTCACGCCCGACGGGCTGATCGCGGTCGGCCAGGTGGCGAAGAAGTACGGCCTCTACACCAAGATCACCGGCGGCGCGCGCGTGGACATGTTCGGCGCGCGCGTCGAGCAGCTGCCCGCGATCTGGGAGGAACTGATCGCGGCTGGCTTCGAGTCGGGCCATGCCTACGGCAAGTCGCTGCGCACGGTGAAGAGCTGCGTCGGATCGACCTGGTGCCGCTACGGCGTGGACGACAGCGTGGGCCTCGCGGTCGAACTCGAGAACCGCTACAAGGGCCTGCGCGCGCCGCACAAGATCAAGTTCGGCGTCTCGGGCTGCACGCGCGAATGCGCCGAGGCGCAGGGCAAGGACGTGGGCGTGATCGCCACCGACAAGGGCTGGAACCTCTACGTCTGCGGCAACGGCGGCATGAAGCCGCGCCATGCCGAGCTGCTCGCGAGCGACCTGTCGAAGGCCGAGCTGATCCGCCTGATCGACCGCTTCCTGATGTTCTACGTGCGCACCGCCGACCGGCTGCAGCGCACCAGCACCTGGCGCGAGAGTCTCGAGGGCGGCCTCGAGTACCTCAAGGGCGTGCTGCTGCAGGACACGCTGGGCCTCCACGCCGAGCTCGAGACCCAGATGCAGGCCGTGGTCGACACCTACCAGTGCGAGTGGAAGACCGCCGTCAACGACCCGGCCACGCGCCAGCGCTTCCGCTCCTTCGTCAACAGCGACAAGCCCGACGAGCACATCGTGTTCGTGAGCGAGCGCGGCCAGAAGCGGCCGGCACGCGCCGAGGAGCGCACCGAGGCGGCCGACGTCTCGATGGCCTGAAGCACAACGAAAGAGGAAGCCCCATGACCCAGCAAGACCTGCACTGGACCGCCGTGTGCGCGGCCACCGACATCCTGCCCGACACCGGCGTGTGCGCGCTGGTCGAGGGCGTGCACGTGGCGATCTTCCGCGTCGGCCGGGAGGCCACGCTCTACGCCATCGACAACGTCGACCCGAAGGCCGGCGCCAGCGTGCTCTCGCGCGGGCTGGTCGGCAGCCTCGGCGACCGCGTCGTGGTCGCCTCGCCGCTCTACAAGAACCACTTCGACCTGCGCAGCGGCGAATGCCTCGAGGCGCCCGAGCACTCGGTGCGCGCGCATGCGGTGCGCGAGCACGAGGGCCGCGTGCTGGTCGCGCTGGCCTGAGCCTCATCCCCCTTCTTCCCCGGCATTTCATTTCTCCCCAAGGATCCCCATGGCCTATCTAGCCCCCGCCGAGTTCGTCACCAAGATGGTCGATGCCGGCGAATCCAAGCTGCTCATGTCCACGCGCGACACGCTGATCCGTTCGTTCATGGCCGGCGCCATCCTGGCGCTGGCCGCGGCCTTCGCGGTCAGCATCACGGTCAACACCGGCAATGCGCTGGTCGGCGCGATGCTGTTCCCGGTCGGCTTCATCATGCTGTACCTGCTGGGCTTCGACCTGCTGACCGGCGTCTTCACGCTGGCGCCGCTCGCCGTGCTCGACAAGCGCCCCGGCGCCACCTGGGGCGGCGTGATGCGCAACTGGGGCCTGGTGTTCGTCGGCAACTTCGCGGGCGCGCTCACGGTCGCGGTGTTCATGGCGATCATCTTCACCTTCGGTTTCAGCGAGGCGCCCAACGCCATCGGCGAGCGGCTCGGCCACATCGGCGAGGGCCGCACGGTCGGCTACTCCGCGCACGGCGCGGCCGGCATGCTGACGCTGTTCATCCGCGGCGTGATGTGCAACTGGATGGTGTCGACCGGCGTGGTCGCGGCCATGATGTCGACCACCGTCTCGGGCAAGGCGATCGGCATGTGGATGCCGGTGATGATCTTCTTCTACATGGGCTTCGAGCATTCGATCGTCAACATGTTCCTGTTCCCCACCGGCCTGATGCTCGGCGGCAAGTTCACGCTGATGGACTACCTGATCTGGAACGAGCTGCCCACGGTGATCGGCAACCTGGTCGGCGGCCTGAGCTTCGTCGGCCTCACGCTCTACGCCACGCACTACAAGACGGCGCCCAAGCGCGTCGCAGGCTGATCGCGCCTCCATGGCCGCCGGGCGCCAGGCGCCGCGCGTCACGCTGGGCCAGCACTCGCTGGCCGGCGTCGGGTCGGCGGTCAACCAGGACTTCCATGGCGCGATGCTGCCCGAGGGGTCGCTGCGCGCCGCCAAGGGCATCGCGCTCGCGCTGGCCGACGGCATCGGCTCGAGCCGCGTGAGCCAGGTCGCGAGTGCGGCGGCCGTGCGCGGCTTCCTCGAGGACTACTACGCCACCTCCGACGCCTGGTCGGTGCGCCGCGCGGCGCAGCGCGTGCTGGGCGCCACCAATTCCTGGCTGCATGCGCAGACCATGCGCAGCGACGCGCGCTTCGACAAGGACAGCGGCTACGTCTGCACCTTCAGCGCGCTGATCCTCAAGGGCCGCGAGCTGCACCTGCTGCACGTGGGCGATGCGCGCATCTACCGCGTGCACGCGAGCGCGCTCGAGCAGCTCACCGACGACCACCGCGTGCATGTCTCGTCGGTGGAGTCGTACCTGGGCCGCGCGCTGGGCGCGGGCCCCAACGTCGAGATCGACTACCGCTGCTGGGAGGCCGAGGCCGGCGAGGTCTACCTGCTGGCCACCGACGGCGCGCATGCGCACCTCGATGCCGCCGCCGTCAACGACGCACTGGCGCGCTGCGCCGGCGACCTCGACGCGGCCGCACTGCGCCTGGTGCAGATCGCCCGCGCGCGCGGCGGCCAGGACGATGCCACCGTGCAGTTGCTGCGCATCGACGAGCTGCCCGCGCCCGATGCGCCGGCGCTGCCGCTCGAGCGCGAAGGGCTCGCGCTGCCGCCGGCGCTGGCGCCGCGCGACCGCTTCGAGGGCTTCACGCTGGTGCGCGAGATCCACCTGAGTTCGCGCAGCCACGTCTACCTCGCCACCGACGACGCCAGCGGCCGCCCCGCGGTGCTGAAGCTGCCCTCGGTGGACCTGCGCGAGGATGCCGCCTACCTCGACCGCTTCGTGCTCGAGGAATGGGTGGCGCGGCGCATCGACAGCCCGCACGTGCTCAAGGCCTGGCCGCTGGAACGCACGCGCGGCCACCTGTTCGTGGCGATGGAATACGTGGAGGGCCAGACGCTCGCGCAGTGGATGGTCGACCATCCGCGGCCCTCGCTCGACAGCGTGCGCGCCATCGTCGCGCAGCTCGCGCGCGGCCTGCAGGCGATGCACGGCAAGGAGATGCTGCACCAGGACCTGCGGCCCGAGAACGCGATGATCGACCGCGCGGGCACGGTCAAGCTGATCGACCTGGGCGCCACCCACGTGGCCGGGCTCGACGACGGCGGCGGCGAGCCGCGCGCGCTCGCGATCGAGGGCACGCCGCAGTACACCGCGCCCGAGTACTTCACGGGCCAGGGCGGCACGGCGCGCTCCGACCTGTTCTCGCTGGCCGTGATCGCCTACCGCATGCTGAGCGGGCAGCTGCCCTACGGGCTGCAGGCTTCGCGCATCCGCGGCACGGCCGATGCCCATCGCCTGCGCTATGTGCCGCTGCGCCAGTTCCGGCCCGAGCTGCCGGCCTGGGTCGACGCGGTGCTGCAGAAGGCGCTGCATCCGCAGCCCGCGAAGCGGCAGCAGGCGGTGTCGGAGTTCGCGCACGACCTGCAGTCACCGGGCGCCGAGTTCCTGCGCGCGCGAGCGCCGGCGCTGATCGAGCGCCGGCCGGTGCTGTTCTGGCAATGCACCACGGTGCTGCTGGCCGTGGCGGTGGTGGTGCTGCTCGGTCTGCGCGCCTTCGGGCGCTGACGGCGCTCAGCCCGCGCGCTTGGTGCGGATCGCCTTCGAGGCGCGCGAGTTCGGCTCGCGGCCCAGCGCCTCGCTGATGTAGACGCCGGCGTCGATCAGCTTGTCGAGGTCGATGCCGGTCTCGATGCCCATGCCGTGCAGCATGTAGACCACGTCCTCGGTCGCCACGTTGCCGGTCGCGCCCTTGGCATAGGGGCAGCCGCCGAGGCCGGCCGAGGAGGACTGGAAATTCCACACGCCCAGCTCGAGCGCCGCCAGCGTGTTGACCAGCGCCTGCCCGTAGGTGTCGTGGAAGTGGCCGGAGATCGCGTCGACGCCGAAGTGGGCCAGCGTGGCCTCCATCGCCGCCTGCACCTTGCGCGGCGTGCCCACGCCGATGGTGTCGGCCACGTCGACGCGCTGCACGCCGATGCCCTTCATCAGCTGCGCGAGGTAGCCGACCTTGGCCGGGGCGATCTCGCCTTCGTAGGGGCAGCCGACCGTGCACGACATCGCGCCGCGCACGCGGATGCCCTTGTCGAGCGCCGCGGCCACCACGGGCGCGAAGCGCTCGATGCTCTCGGCGATCGAGCAGTTGATGTTCTTCTGGCTGAAGGCCTCGCTCGCGGCGCCGAACACCACGATCTCGTCGGGCCATTCCTCGCGCGGCGCGGCGATGGCGGCCTCGAAGCCCTTCAGGTTGGGCGTGAGCACCGAATAGCGCACGCCGGCCTTGCGCTGGATGCCGTGCATCACCTCGGCGTTGTCGGCCATCTGCGGCACCCACTTCGGGCTCACGAAGCTGGTGACCTCGATCTCCTCGAGGCCGGCGTCCTGCAGCCGGTGCACCAGGCCGATCTTGGTCTCGGCCGAAACCGGCTGCTTCTCGTTCTGCAGCCCGTCGCGCGGGCCGACGTCGACGATCTGGACGCGGGTGGGGAGTTTCATGGCTTGTCTCTGGTGTCGCGGGAGGATGGAACAGCGGGATCCATTGTCCGGCAGATGGGCACGGCCTGCCTGGTACACAAGGCGCGGAAGGTAGCAATGCGCGCCACAGCGGTTGCAAATGGTGCCAGTCGTTGGCTAGCCGTCGCTGCGCTCGAGCATGCTGGTGCGGAACGCCATCTTGCGCACGATGGCCGCGAAGGCGCGCGTGGGCGCCGCCTCGCGCGCCTTCGGTGCCCACAGCATGCCGGGCGTGCGCACCGGCGTCGGGCTCTCGAGCCGCACGGTCGCGAGCCCCGAGTTCGGCAGCACCGCGTTGGCCGAGACGATGGCCGCGAGCCGCGTCTTCGCCACCAGGCCCATGATCGGCGCCAGCGTGTTGATCTCGGCCACCACCTGCGGCTCGGCGCCGCAGGAGCGGAAGCACTCGTCGAGCATCTGCCGCGTGGCGAAGCTCGCGGGCAAGAGCGCCATCGGCAGCCGGTGCAGCTCGACCATGCGCAGCCGCTTGCGCCGCGCCAGCGGATGGTCGTGCGCCACCACCAGCACCATCTCCTCGTTGTAGAGCGGCTCGAACTGCAGCGGCCCGGGCTGGGCCGGCCGGTAGGCGATGCCGAGGTCGAGCGTGCCCTGCTGCAGCCGCTGGCCGATCAGGTCGGCCGCGAGTTCGTCGACCCTCACGCGCACGCGCGGATAGCGCTGCTGGAAGCCCGCGATGCAGTCGGGAATGAAGCCGAGGTTGAAGGTGTGGGTCGAGCCGATGCGCAGTTCGCCGGCCGCCTCCTGCGGGTCCTCGCGCAGCGCGCCGAGGCCGCGGTCGATCTCCTGCAGCGCGCGCGTGGCGTGGTGCAGGAAGGCCTCGCCGGCCTCGGTCAGCGCCACGCGCTTGCCGATGCGGTCGAACAGCGGCCGGCCCAGCTCCTCCTCGAGCTGCTTGATCTGGTGCGACAGCGTCGACTGCGTGACGTGCAGCCGCTCGGCCGCGCGCGTGAAGTTGAGCGAGCCGGCCAGGGCGCTGAAGTAGCGCAGGTGCCGCAGTTCCATGGAGGCCTTCCGTTGCATCGAACGATCGATGCCGTCGATGGTATCCATGCAAAACCATCATTGTTAAAAACCGGACCGCCTGCATAGAGTTCGCTCCCATCCCGCGAGGGCATGACACGACAGCAGGAGACACACGAGTGCACAAGGTCCTCAGCGGCATCAAGGTGCTGGAGCAAGGCACGTTCATCACGGGGCCGGCCGCCGGCATGTTCCTGGCCGACCTCGGCGCCGAGGTGGTCAAGGTGGAACAGCCCGGCAGCGGCGATCCGTTCCGTTCGTTCCGCGGCGGGCTCTACAGCCCGCACTTCCAGACCTACAACCGCAACAAGCGCAGCGTCACGCTCAACCCCAAGCTGGCCGAGGACGCGGCGGTGTTCGACGAGCTGGTGAAGGACTCGGACGTCTACATCCAGAACTTCCGCCCCGGCGCGGCCGAGCGGCTGGGCGCGGGCGAGACGCGGCTGCGCGAACTCAATCCGCGGCTGATCTACTGCGCCATCAGCGGCTTCGGCCAGACCGGCCCGGCCGCGGCGCGCCCGGCCTACGACACGGTGGCGCAGGCGGCCAGCGCCTTCCTCAAGCTGCTGGTGAACCCGGCCAATCCGCGCGTGGTGGGCCCGGCCGTGGCCGACGCGATGACCGGCTTCTACGCGGCCTACGGCGTGCTCGGCGCGCTGGTCGAGCGCGGGCGCACCGGCCAGGGCCGCAAGGTCGAGGTCTCGATGCTCGAGGCCATGTGCCACTTCAACCTCGACGCCTTCACGCACTACTTCTCCGAGAACGAGATCATGGGTCCGTTCAGCCGGCCCAGCGTCTCGCAGTCGTACGTGCTCGAGTGCGCCGACGGCCTGTGGATCGCGCTGCACATGTCCTCGCCCGAGAAGTTCTGGCAGGGCCTGGCCAACGCGATCGAGCGGCCCGAGCTGTTCCAGGACGCGCGCTTCGCCACGCGCGAGGGCCGCATCGCGCACCAGAACGACCTGATCGCGCTGCTCGACGGCCTGTTCCGCGCACGCACGCGCGCCGACTGGTGCGCGCGGCTCGAGGCCGAGGACGTGCCGCATGCGCCCATGTACGACACGCGCGAGGCCATGGAGGACCCGCAGGCGCGCCACCTGCAGCTCGAGGTCAGCGCGCCCCATCCCGAGGGCGGCGACTGGCGCACCATCCGCTCGCCCGTGAGCTTCGACGGCGCGCGCGCGCTCGAGGTCACGGCGCCGCCGGTGCTGGGCGCCGACAACGCGGCGATCGTCGAACCCATACGCCGGCGCCTGCAACAGCGCTGACGCATTCCCACCCCAGAAGAAAAGAACGGAGACAAGCCCCATGACCCCATCGAACGCCGACGAACTGACCCGGGCCGCGCTGCAGCGCCTGGACGGCGCGGCCGACCCGCGCTTCGCGCGCATCATGCAGTCGCTGATCGAGCACCTGCACGCCTTCATCCGCGAGGTCGACCTGCAGCCCGACGAATGGATGGCCGGCATCGAGTTCCTGACCGCCGTCGGCCAGGCCTGCGACGACAAGCGCCAGGAGTTCATCCTGCTGTCGGACACGCTGGGCGCCTCGATGATGGTGGTGATGCTCGATCAACTGCGCGCCGCCGCGCGCGCCGGCAGGAACGGCGAGGCGCTGCCCGCGACCGAGACCACCGAGGCCACCGTGCAGGGCCCCTACTACTGGGACGGCGCGCCCGAGCTGCCGCTGGGCGCCGACATCGCGCCGGGCGTGCGCGGCGAGCCGGCCTTCTACAGCGGCCGCGTGAGCGACACGCGCGGCGAGCCGCTCGCGAACGCGCTGCTCGACATCTGGTCGGGCGACGGCGAGGGCGTCTACGACATGCAGGTCGAGGGCGCGGGCATGGCGGCGCGCGCGCGCATCCGCACCGACGCCGAGGGCCGCTACTGGTTCTGGTCGATCAAGCCCTCGTACTACCCGGTGCCGGTCGACGGCCCGGTCGGCCGCATGCTCGACGGCATGGGCCGCCATCCAAACCGGCCCGGCCACATCCACATGAAGGTGGCGGCCGAGGGCCACGTGCCGGTGACCACGCACCTGTTCGTCGCGGGCAGCCCCTACATCGACTCCGACGCGGTGTTCGGCGTGCGGCCCAGCCTCGTCGTCGACTTCGAGGCCCATGCGCCGGGCCGCGCGCCCGACGGCCGCGCGCTCGAGCAGCCGTACTGGTCCGCGCACTACGACTTCCATCTGCAACCCGCCACCGCGAACGCCCTCCCATGAAAATCGGCAAATCCACCGTCCCGCGCACCGCCATCTGCACCTCGGACGAACACACCATCGTCGTGCGCGGCCAGGACCTCTGCCGCGACCTGATCGGCCGCGTCTCGTTCTCGGACTACTTCTTCCTGCTGCTCACCGGCCGTCGTCCCGATGCCGCCTGCAGCGCGGTGCTCGACGCCACGCTGGTGGCGATCGCCGAGCACGGCCTGGTGCCCAGCGTGCAGGCCAGCCGCATGACCTTCGCGGCCGCGCCCGATGCGCTGCAGGGCGCGGTGGCCGCGGGCATCCTGGGCTGCGGCTCGGTGATCCTCGGCGCCTCGGAGACCGCGGGCCGGCTGTTCGCCGGCGTGGCGGCGCGCATCGACGCGGGCGAGTCGCTCGACGCCGTGGCCGCCGACACCATCCGCGCGCTGAAGGAAGGCCGCCAGGCCATCCCCGGCTACGGCCATCCGCTGCACAAGGCCAACGATCCGCGCGTGGACCGGCTGATCGAGGTCGCGACCGAGGCCGGCGCCGACCTGCGCTACGTGCAGATCGCGCAGGCGCTCGAACGCGCCATCCCCGCCATCGTGGGCCGCGAGCTGCGCATGAACGTCTCGGCCGCGATCCCGGCCGTGCTGCTGGGCGTGGGCTTCCCGGTGGCCTCGCTGCGCGGCGTGCCGATCCTCGCGCGCACCGCGGGACTGATCGCGCACCTGGCCGAGGAGGCCGAGACGCCGAGCGGCTTCGCGCTGTCCTACCAGGCCACGCGCGAGCTGCAGTACGAGGGCGAGCTGCCCGCCGGCTTCGGGAGCGCGGCATGAAGCGCCGCCTGCTGCTGGCCGGCGCGCTGCTGGCCACGGGCGCGGCGCTCGCGCAGGCGCCGGGCGCCGCGCGGCCGCTGAAGATCGTCGTGCCCTTCGGTGCCGGCACCTCGACCGACATCGTCGGCCGCATCCTGGCCGATGCGCTGGGCCGCCAGCTCGGCACCGGCGCGATCGTCGAGAACAAGCCCGGCGCGGGCGGCTCCATCGGCAGCGAGCAGGTCGCGCGCGCCGGCGCCGACGGCCAGGCCCTGCTGCTGGGCACGGTCGGCACGCACGCCATCAACCCCTCGCTCTACAAGCGGCTGAGCTACCAGCCGCTGCGCGACTTCGTGCCGCTGGGCTTCATCGGCGCCACGCCCACGCTGCTGGTGGTGCCCGCCGGCTCGCCGTGGAAGCGCGTGGCCGACCTGGGCAACGCGAGCGGCAACGTGAACTTCGCCTCGGCCGGCAACGGCACCTCGGGCCACCTGGCCGGCGAGCTGCTCAACGTGCGGCTCGGCAAGAGCTTCATGCACGTGCCCTACCGCGACGGCGCGCAGGCCATGACCGAGCTGATGGCCGGCAACGTGCAGTTCATGTTCTATCACCCGGCCGCGGTGCTGCCGCAGGTGCGCGCGGGCAAGCTGCGCGCGATCGGCGCCTCGGGCGCGAAGCGCAGCGCCGCCGCGCCCGAGGTGCCCACGCTGATGGAACAGGGCGTGAAGGACTTCGACCTCGTCGCCTGGTTCATGTTGTACGCGCCCGCCGGCATGCCCGCCGCGCAGCGCGACCGGCTGCGCGAGGCCACGCGCCAGGTGCTGGCCCAGCCCGAGGTGCGCGAGAAGCTCGCGCAGCAGGGCATCGAGCAGGCCGAGATGAATGCCGACCAGCTCGACGCCTTCGCGCGCACCGAGATCGCCAAGTGGGGCGAGGCGGTGCAGCGCTCGGGCGCTCAGGTCGATTGATCGGTCCGACAGGAAGTTCGATAAAAAAAGCGGGACCTCCCGCGACAGGAGACAGACATGCGTACCCGATTCCAATGGCTGGCCGGCCTTTTCCTTGCCCTGGCCTGCAGCCTCGCACTGGCCCAGGGCGCGGCCTGGCCCGGCAAGCCGATCCGCATCGTGGTGGGCTTCGCGCCCGGCACGCCGCCGGACATCTTCGCGCGGCTCTACGGCGACTACATGGGCAAGCAGCTCGGCGTGCCGGTGGTCATCGACAACAAGCCGGGCACGGCCGGCAACCTCGCCTCCGACACCGTGGCCAAGGCGCCGCCCGACGGCTACACCTTCCTCTACAACCTCTCGACCGCGTTCACGATCAATCCCTACATCTACGCCAGGCTGCCCTTCGATCCGCAGAAGGACCTGGTGCCGGTCGCCACCACGATGCGGCAGGGGCTGGTGCTGATCGCGAGCCCGAAGCTGCCCGCGAAGTCGATCAAGGAACTGCTGGCCGCCGCGAAGGCGAAGCCGGGCTCGATCTCGCATGCCTCCTACGGCGCGGGCAGTCCCTCGCACCTGATCGTGGAATGGCTCAAGGACGAGACCGGCACCGACATGCTGCACGTGCCCTACCGAGCGAGCCCGGTGGCCGACGTGATCGGCGGCCAGGTCGACACGGTGATGGAGCCGATCGCCACCGGCTATCCGCTGATCAGCAGCGGCCGCGTGCAGGCGCTGGCCTATTCGGGCCCGAGCCGGCATCCGGCCATGCCCGAGGTGCCCACGCTCGCCGAGGTGGTGCCGGGCCTCACGATGACCTCGTGGCACGGCCTGTGGGCGCCGGCCGCGACGCCGGCGGCGATCCAGCAGCGCTTCAACGCCGTGATGATCGAGGCCAGCAAGGACCCCGATCTGGCGAAGCGCATCCGCGAGCTCAACAGCGAGCCGCTGGGCCTCACGCAGGCCGAGATGGCCGCGGCGCTGCGGCGCGACGCGGAGATCTACAGCCGCATCGTGAAGGCGAAGAACATCCGCGTCGACTGAGCTCAGTAGGACTTCGGCAGCCCGAGCGCCTTCTCGGCGATGAAGTTCAGGATCATCTGCGGGCTCACGGGCGCGATGCGCGGGATGTAGCTCTCGCGCAGCAGCCGCTCGACGTGGTATTCCTTCGCGTAGCCCATGCCGCCGAGCGTGAGCACCGCGTTCTGGCAGGCGTCGTGCGCGGCCTCGGCCGCGAGGTACTTGGCGGCATTGGCCTCGATGCCGCAGGGCTCGCCCGCGTCGTAGAGCGTGGCGGCCTTGAGCATCATCAGGTCGGCCGCCTCGAGGTTGGCCCAGGCGCGCGCGAGCGGATGCGCCACGCCCTGGTTCTGGCCGATCGGCCGGCCGAACACCACGCGCTCCTGCGCGTACTGCGAGGCGATGCGCAATGCCGCGCGGCCGATGCCGATGGCTTCCGCCGCGATCAGGATGCGCTCGGGGTTGAGCCCGTGCAGGATGTACTCGAAGCCGCGGCCCTCCTCGCCGATGCGGTCCTCCTGCGGCACCTCGAGCCCGTCGATGAACAGCATGTTCGAGTCGACCGCCGCGCGGCCCAGCTTGTGGATCTCGCGCACCTCGACCTTGCCGCGGTCGAGCGCGGTGTAGAACAGCGTGAGGCCCTGCGTGGGCTTCTTCACCTGCTCGAGCTTGTGGATCTCGCGCACCTCGACCTTGCCGCGGTCGAGCGCGGTGTAGAACAGCGTGAGGCCCTGCGTGGGCTTCTTCACCTGCTCGAGCGGCGTGGTGCGCGCGAGGATCAGCATGCGGTCGGCCACCTGCGCGGTCGAGATCCAGATCTTGCGGCCGTGCAGCCGGTAGCCGCCGTCGGGCTGGCGCAGCGCCTGCGTCTTCAGCCGCGTGGTGTCGAGCCCCGCGTCGGGCTCGGTCACGGCGAAGCAGGCCTTCTCGCGGCCCGCGATCAGCGGCGGCAGGAAGCGCTGGCGCTGCGCCTCGCTGCCGAACACCACCACCGGATTGAGGCCGAAGATGTTCATGTGCACCGACGACGCGCCCGACATGCCCGCGCCCGAGGCACTGATGGCGCGCATCATCAGCGCCGCCTCGGTGATGCCCAGGCCCGCGCCGCCCTGCGCCTCGGGCATGGCGATGCCGAGCCAACCACTGTCGGCCACGGCGCGGTGGAATTCGTGCGGAAACTCGGCGCGGTCGTCGTGCTCGCGCCAGTACTCGGCGGGGAAGTCTTCGCACAGCCGTTCGATGGCCGCGACCAGCGAGCGCTGGTCGTCATTGAGGGAGAAGTTCATTCGCTGTCCTTCGCGGGATCCGGTTGCAGGGTGACGCCGCGCGCGAGCAGCCCGGCGATCGCGTCCTCGGCATAGCCGGCCTCGCGCAGCAGCTCCACGCTCTGCTCGCCGATGCGCGGCGCCGGGCGGCGGATCGAGGCCGGCGTGGCGCCGTAGCGGCCGACCGGCGCGAGCGTGCGGATGCGGCCCTCGCTCGGATGGTCGAGTTCGGGGAAGAAGCCGACGGCGCGCAGGTGCGGATCGTCGAGCAGGCTCTCGGTGCTGTGCAGCCGCGCGACCGGGATGTCGGCCGCCTCGAGCAGCGCGATCCATTCCTCGCTGCCGCGCGTGGCCATCACCTCGGCCACGAACGCATAGACCGCGCCGATGTTCGCGGCGCGCGCGGTGTGGGTGCCGAACATCGGCGAGTCGCGCAGCTCGGGCCGGCCGATCAGCGCGAAGAAGGCCTGCCAGTGCTTGTCGTTGTAGATCAGCACGCCGAGGTGGCCGTCGGCCGTGGCGTAGGGCTTGCGGTGCGCGGCCAGCAGACGCGCGTAGCCGGTGGGGCCCAGCGGCGGCTCGAAGCTGTGGCCGCCGAGGTGGTCGCCCATCACGAACTGCGACAGCGCCTCGAACATCGGCACCTCGACCGCCTGGCCGCGCCCCGTGCGCTGCGCATGCAGCACCGCCGCGAGCAACGCGATCGCGGCCTGCAGGCCCACCGCGCGGTCGGCCAGGGTCACGGGCGCGTAGCGCGGCTCGCCGCCGCTTTGCTGCGCGAACAGCGAGGCCACGCCGGCCGCGCCCTGGATCAGGTCGTCGTAGGCGGGCTTGCCGGCATAGGGGCCGTCTTCTCCATAGCCGAAGGCGCCGAGGTAGACGATCTTCGGGTTGACCGCGGCCACCGCCTCGTAGCCCAGGCCGAGCCGCGCCATCGCCTGCGGCCGCGTGTTGTAGATCAGCGCGTCGCAGCCGGCCGCGAGCCGCAGGCAGGCCTCGCGGCCCTCGGGCTGCTTGAGGTCGAGCACGATCGAGCGCTTGTTGCGGTTGAGGTGCAGCGCCATCGCGCCCATGCCCGCATGGCGCATCGGGCCGACGGCGCGCAGGTTGTCGCCGCCGGGCGGCTCGACCTTGATCACGTCGGCGCCGAGGTCGCCGAGGGTCTGCGTGGCGTAGGGCCCCATCACCACGGCCGTGAGGTCGAGGATGCGGATGCCCTGCAGCGGGCCGGTGGCGGCGGACGCTTCGCTCATTCGGGCTGGATCCCCGCGGCCTGGATCAGCTTCTTCCACTTCGCGAGCTCCGCCACCGTGAACGCGCCCAGTTCCTCGGGCGTGCTGCCGAAGGCATCGAAGCCCAGCTTGCTCACGCGCTCGCGGAAGGCCGCGCCGTTGGCCATCGCCGCGAGCACCTTGTTGAGCTTCTGCACCACGTCGCGCGGCGTGCCGGCCGGCGCGAACACGCCGTTCCAAGAGGTGATGTCGAAGCCCTTGAGCTCGGGCGTGTCGGCCAGCGGCGGCAGCTCGGGAAAGAGCTGGGTGCGCTCCTGCGTGGTGACCGCGATCGCGCGCATCTTGCCGGCCTTCACCGTCGCCAGGCCGGCCGCGAGGTCGACCACCATCATCGACACCTGCCCGCCGATCAGGTCGGCGATGGCCGGCGGCGTGCTCTTGTAGGGCACGTGCAGCATCGGCACGCCGCTCATGCGCGAGAGCGTGGCGCCGCTCACGATGCCGGTGCTGTTGCCGCTCGCGTAGCTGAGCTTGCCCGGATGCGCGCGGCCCCAGGCCAGCAGCTCGGCCACGTTCTTCACGGGCAGCTCGTTGTTGACCACCAGCATGAACGGCAGGTTGCCCATGCGGCTCACGGGCGCGAAGTCCTTCACCGGGTCGTAGGGCAGCGACTTCATCAGGCTCGGGTTGGCCGAGTGCGTGGTGTTGGTGGTCATGAACAGCGTGTAGCCGTCGGGCGGCGCCTTGGCCACGAGCTCGGCCGCGATCACGCCGTTGGCGCCCGCGCGGTTGTCGACGATCACCGAGCCCTTGAGCGCCTCGCCGAGCATCTGCGCCGTGATGCGTGCCACCGCGTCGGTGCCGCTGCCGGCCGCGAAGGGCACGATCATCTTGATCGGCTGCTTCGGATAGCCGTCCTGCGCGAAGGCCCAGGGCGCGGCGCCCACGAGGCCGGCGGCGGCGCCGATGGCAATGAAACGGCGGCGCTGCGCCACCGCGACCGGTTCTGTCGCGTTCTTCGTCTGCATGGTGGTTGTCTCCGGGTGGTTGTGGTCAGGGCCGGATCACGCGCTCCGGCGATTCCTCGTAGGGCGGGCTGTAGATCACCAGCACGCGCACCGGCTCGTCGCTCACCACCGTGAAGGTGTGCATCGCGTCGGCCGGAAAGAAACAGCTGTCGCCCGGGTGCAGCTCCTGCCGCTGGCCGCCGACCTCGGCCACCGCGCGGCCTTCGAGCAGGTAGCAGACCTGCTCGATGCCCGGGTGCGCATGCGGCAGCGCGCCCTTGCCCTTCTGGATGCGGCCCACCAGCACCTCGAGCTGCTTCGCGCCCACGGTCTCGGGGCCGATCAGCCGCTTGTTGAGCGTGCCCGTGTGGTTGGCGGGGTGGTAGCCCTCGATCTCGGCTTCGCGCACGAAATAGCGGGGGGCGGCGGCGGTCGTCATCGGGGGTTCTCCGTCTTGGGTTCGATCGCGAGGCAGGCCGAGCGCAGCATCGCGGCGATCTCCTCGATGCGCGCCTCCATGCGGTAGCGCGGGCCGGCGACCGAGATCGCATAGGCCTCGCCGCCGATGCGCAGCGGCCAGGCCAGGCCGATCAGGTCGGGAATGCTCTCGCCGAGGTTGCCGTACCAGCCGCGCGTGGCCGAGCGCTGCAGCTCGGCCTCGATCGCCTCGACCGTGGTCAGCGTGGCCTCGGTCAGCGGTACCAGCGCCATGCCCTCGAGCAGCAGGCGGCGCGCGTCGGGCGCCAGCGTGGACAGCAGCGCGCGGCCGATGGAGTTGGCGTAGGCCGGGCGCGTCTCGCCCGACTCGGCCGTGTAGCGGATGCTCTGCGGCGCGCTCAGCACCTCGAGGTAGACCACCTGGCCCGCGTCGCGGAACTTGCCGAACACCACCGTCTCGCGCGCCGCGTCGCGCAGTTCCTCGAGCGTGGCCTTCACGCGGTCGAGCACCGGATCGTGCGCCGCGATGACCTGCGCCATCGCGAGCAGCCGGCCGGTCGGGTAGTAGCCCTGGCGCCGGCCGGTCTCGTACATGTAGCCCTGCTCCTCGAGCGTGCGGATCAGGCCCAGGCAGCTCGACACCGGCATGTCGAGCAGGCGCGCCATCTCCGAGAGCGCGAGCGGCTGCTTCTCGCGGGCGAAGAGCTCGACGATCTCGATCACCCGGAAGGCAGTTTTCACAGTCATGAAAATATTTTCATGCTTGTGAAAAATTATTGCCCCAGGGTTTCCCCTGCCCGCGGTGCATTCCGGCGGGCGACGGAAGGATGCGTTGGCTCAGTAGCCGCGCACCGGGTCGACCACGCCCGCGATCGGCAGCCCCTGCTCCATCGCGCGGATCTTCCCGGCGATCTGCGCGATCGACTCCTCGCGCAGCGTGCGCGCCGAGCCGTGCGGCGTCACGACGATTCTTGGATGACGCCAGAAGGCATGGTCGGCCGGCAGCGGCTCGACCTGGAACACGTCGAGCGTGGCGCCCGCGAGCTGGCCGCCGTCGATCAATGGAATGAGGTCGTCCTCGACCAGGTGCGCGCCGCGCGCGATGCTGATCAGGTAACCCTCGGGCCGCAGCTTGCCGAGCGTCTCGCGGTTGAGGATGCCGCGCGTGGCCTCGGTCAGCGGCAGCAGGTTGACCAGCACGCGCGTGGACGACAGGAACTCGTCGAACTGCGCCTCGCCGCTGAACACGCGCACGCCCTCGATCTGCTTGGGCGAGCGGCTCCAGCCCAGCACCGGGAACTCGAACTGCGCGACCGCCTTCGCGACCCGTTCGCCGAGCACGCCCAGGCCCATGATGCCGACCGGGAAGTCGCTGCGCGCCTTGGGCCGGCGGTAGCTCCACTTGCCTTCGCGCGCATCGGCCTCGTAGGCATCGAACTCGCGGAAGTGGCGGATCAGCGTGTGGCACACGTACTCGGCCATCTGCACAGACATGCCCGCGTCGTCGAGCCGCACGATGCGCGTGCTGGTTGGAATGCGGAGCTTGAGCAGCGCGTCGACGCCGGCACCGATGTTGAAGATGCCGCGCAGCGCGGGCTGCTCGTCGATGAACTGCTGCGGCGGCGCCCACACGACCGCATGGTCGGCCTGCGGCGCGCCGGGGCGCCAGGCTTCGATCTCGGCGTCGGGCAGTTCGGCCTTCAGGCCTTCGATCCAGGGGTCGGGACGGTTGTCGGTGAGGTAGACGGTGATTCGCATGGAACGAATCTTAGGCGCGCACGGCGAACGTCGCCGTCGCCGAGGCGGCCCGCGTCACCACTCGCGCCATTCCTCGGTGATGTCCTCGCCCTCGGTCTCCAGGCCCGCATGGCTCGCGGCCGCGATGATCAGCTCGCACAGGTCCTCGCGCTGGTCAGTCTCGATCAGGCTGCCCTCGCTGTCCTCGTTGAGGCGGTTGAGCTGCAGCACCACGCGCTCGACGGCCGCGAGGATCGCGGCGTCGCGCTTCGCCTCCGAGGCCTCGTCGATCGCCGTCAGCGTCGCGAGGTACTCGTCGACGATCTCGGCGCAGCGGTCGACCTCGGCCTGCGTGTAGCCGGGATCGAATTCGGGATCGTGGTCCGGGTCCTCCTCGTCGTTGCGCATGTAGTCGACCATGCTCGCGAGGGTCTTGTCCTTCAGGGCTTGCAGTTCGGGTGTCATGGTTGCGTCACTCGGTGGGTCCAGGGGTCGTACCGATGGCGACAGCCCACGCCTTGTGTGCCCATGCGCCATCTCCTATGCTCGATCGTTCAATCCGGAGACCCTACCCATGATCAAAGTCAGTGTGATGTACCCCTACACCGAAGGCGCCCGCTTCGACCACGACTACTACCGCGACAAGCACATGCCCCTGCTGAAGGCGCGCATGGGCGATGCCTGCAAGTCCTACACCATCGACAAGGGCCTGGCCGGCGGCGCGCCCGGCGCCAAGCCCACCTACGTCGGCATGTGCCACGTGTTCTGCGATTCCGTCGAGGCCTTCCAGGGTGCCTTCGGCCCGCATGCCAAGGAGATCCTCGGCGATGTGAGGAACTACACCGACATCGCGCCGGTGATGCAGATCAGCGAGGTCGTGGTCGGCTGAACGGCCACCCACGCACCCTCGCTTCCCTCGTGCCGGTGCCGCCGCCTCAGGCGGCCCTGGCCTGGCGCCGGCGCAGCCACAGCCGGCGCACGCCCCACAGCACGGGCACCAGCAACAGCAGCCACGGCAGCACCGCCGCCACGAAAGTGATCAGGCTGCCCACGCTCTCGGCCAGCACGCGGCCCGCGTTGCGCAGGGCCTGCGTCATCGGGTTGTAGCTCTCGCCGCCGCCGACCAGCGCGCGCACTGTCGTGAACTGGATCTGGATGTGCTGCTTGCTGGTCTGCTGCTGCAGCACCTTGCGCTGCGTCGCCGAGGCATCGAGCTCGGCCTGGGTGTCGGCCAGCGTGCGCTGGATCTGCAGCAGGTCGGCCATGGTGCGCTTGGTGGTGGTGTCGCGCAGCATGACGCGCAGGCTGTCGCGGAACTCGGTGCGGTTCTTGATGCGCGCCTCGACGTCGATCACCTCGGCGGTCTTGTCCTCGCTGGTGGTGTTGTGCGCCACCACCTTCGCCACGCCCGCGAGGCCGGCCAGCAGCTTCTCGACGTCGGCCGGCTCCACGCGCATCTCGAGCGTGGCATTGCCGGCCTGCTGCGGCGTCTCGCGCAGCAGCGAGGACGACAGCAGCTCGCAGCGCAGGGTGCCGCAGAGGTCGCGCACCTTGCCCCAGGATTCGGCGAGCTGGTCGGGCGCGACCTCGACGTTGAGGTCCTGGCGGATCGCGAGGTAGCGCTGCAGCGGCGCGCTCTCGCCCACCTGCTTCCCGGCCTGCTGGTCGAGCGACATCGCGGCGGGCGCGGGCGGTGCCGGCTCGGCCATGCGCATGCGCCTGGACTCCATCGCGCCGCCGGCCGCGTAGTTGCCCGTGGGCCGGGCCACGGCGGCATCGACTTCCGCGGCCGCGTCGCGCCGCTCGCAGGCGCTGAGCGTCAGGGCCGCGGCCAGCGCGAGCAGCAGCATGCGGGGGCGGGCGCCGAGGCGCTGGAAGGGAGAGAACGAGGAAGGCTGCGGCTGGCGATGCGTCATGAAGAATCCTTCAAGAGAAGTGGGCATCGCGGTGATACGGCCTGTGGGCGGCGCCGGGGTTAAAACCGGCGCCGCCATCTGGTAACAGCTTGCAAGCCCCGTGACCGGGGCCGCGGATTCAGGCCGTCTTGGCCATGCGCAGCAGCTCGTCCCCCTCGGCCACCTGCTCGCCCGGCGCGAACAGCAGCTCCTCGACCGTGCCGTCGGCCGGCGCGGCGATGGTGTGCTCCATCTTCATCGCCTCCATCACCGCCAGCGGCTGGCCGCGACTGACCTTGTCGCCGGCCTTGACCGCGAAGGACACGACCTTGCCCGGCATCGGTGCCGTGAGGCGACCGCCCTCGGCCTGCGTGTCGCCGGCATGGGCGAGGCGGTCGATGGCGGTGATCCGGGTCGCGCCGGCCGCGGCGAAGACATGGGCCGTGGCATCGTCGAGATAGACGTCGAGCGTCTGGCGCTGGCCCGCGAACTCGAGCTCGATCTGGCCCGTGGGCAGGCGGCCGACGACCAGCGGACCGGCCACGCCGCCGGCCTCGAGCCACAGGCTGCCGTCGCGCTTGTAGGTCAGCAGCGCGCTCTGCTCGGCGCCGCGGAATTCGAAGTCGAAGCGGCGCGTGTACTCGCCGAGCGCGCGCCAGCCGTCGCGGCGCGCGAAGGGATCGATGCTGCCGGCCGGCGCCGCCGCGAGCGCGGTACGCGCCACGGCCGCGGCCGCCGCCAGCGGCAGGCCCAGGGTCTCGCGGTCGAACAGCACGGCGCGCTCGCGCTCGATCAGCGCGGTGTCGAGGTTGGCCTTCGAGAACGACTCGGTCGCCAGCACGCCGCGCAGGAACTGCACGTTGGTCGCCACGCCCACGATGTGGGTCTGCGCCAGTGCCGCGTCGAGCCGCGCGAGCGCCTCGTCGCGCGTGGCGCCGTGCACGATCAGCTTGGCGATCATCGAGTCGTAGAAGGGCGAGATCTCGCCGCCCTCGCGCACGCCGTCGTCGATGCGCGCGCGGCTGCGCTGGAAGGCCGTGGCCTGCGGCTTGCGGTAGATGCGCAGGGTGCCGGTGGCCGGCAGGAAGTTGTTGTCGGGGTTCTCGGCGCAGATGCGCGCCTCGATCGCATGGCCGTGGATCCGCAGATCGGACTGCTGCGCGGGCAGCGTGCCGCCCGCGGCGACGCGCAGTTGCCATTCGACGAGGTCGAGGCCGGTGATGGCTTCGGTCACCGGGTGTTCGACCTGCAGGCGGGTGTTCATCTCCATGAAGAAGAAGTTCATCTCCCCGCCGTCGCGCTGCTCCACGATGAACTCCACCGTGCCCGCGCCCACGTAGTCCACGGCGCGCGCCGCGGCCACCGCGGCCTCGCCCATCTGCTGGCGCATCGCCTCGGTCATGCCGGGCGCGGGCGCTTCCTCGAGCACCTTCTGGTGGCGCCGCTGCACCGAGCAGTCGCGCTCGAACAGGTAGACGTAGTTGCCGTGGCTGTCGCCGAAGACCTGGATCTCGATGTGGCGCGGGCGCTGCACGTACTTCTCGATCAGCACCGCGTCGTCGCCGAAGCTGTTGATGGCCTCGCGCTTGCACGAGGCCAGCGCGGCCTCGAAGTCGGCCGCCTTGTCGACCGCGCGCATGCCCTTGCCGCCACCGCCCGCGCTGGCCTTGATCAGCACCGGGTAGCCGATGCGGTCGGCCTCGCGCTGCAGCAGCGCCGGGTCCTGGTCGTGGCCGTGGTAGCCGGGCACCAGCGGCACGCCGGCCTTCTCCATCAGCTGCTTCGACTCGGCCTTCAGGCCCATGGCCTTGATCGCCGAGGGCGGCGGGCCGATGAAGACCAGGCCGGCGTCGGCGCAGGCCTGCGCGAACTCCTCGTTCTCGCTGAGGAAGCCGTAGCCCGGATGCACCGCCTCGGCGCCCGTGGCCTTGGCGGCCTCGAGGATCTTCTCCCAGCGCAGGTAGCTGTCCTTCGGCGCGCTGCCGCCCAGGTGCACCGACTCGTCGCAGGCGCGCACGTGGTTGGCATGCGCGTCGGCATCGGAGTACACGGCGACCGTGCGGATCGCCATGCGGCGCGCGGTGGCGGCGACGCGGCAGGCGATCTCGCCACGGTTCGCAATCAGGATCTTCTTAAACATTGGACGAGTCTCCCGGAGGATTCTTTTTCAGTTGAAACGCGGGCACGACGCCCGGATCGGGCCGGCCGCTGAAGATGCGGGCGACGCGGGAGAACAGCGCCCTGAGGAAGCGCCAGCTCTTGCGGATCAGCCACACGCTCGCGACCAGCACGAGCACGAACAGCACGAGGAAGACGAAGGGATGCGCCACGGCCAGCCACAGGCCCGCGGGCACCATGGTGTCCTCCACCAGCGAGGCGCCCACGTTCGAGAACGGCTCGGGCGAGGTGTTGATGGCCGCGCGCGTGGTGGCCTTGGCCGCATGCGCGGTGGCCGCGAAGCCGCCGCCGAGCAGCGCCGCCACCAGCGCCATCGCGCCATGGTCGACGCCGAACACGCTGGCCGCGAGCGCCGCGCCCGCGGGGATGCGGATCGCGGTGTGGACCACGTCCCAGAGCGAATCGAGCCCCGGGATCTTGTCGGCGAAGAACTCGACGAACACCATGAAGCCGCTGGCCGCGATCACCACCGGGTGCGCGAGCAGCTGCAGCCCGCCCGGCAGCGGCACCCAGCCGAGGTAGCCGACCAGGCCCGTGAGCAACACCACCAGGTACAGCCGCACGCCGCTGGCCCAGCCGATGGCGGCGGCCAGGGCGAGCAGCTGGGGCATGTCGAGCGCGGTCATGGGATGAAGGAGCCGGTCAGGACGACGCGCCCGCGAGCCAGGACGGCTTGCGCTTCTGCAGGAAGGCCTGCACGCCCTCGCGGCCCTCGTCGCTGGCGCGGATGTCGGCGATGCCCTCGACCGTCTTCGCGATCAGCGCGTCGTCGATCTCGCGGCCCGCCACGTCGGCCACCAGCTGCTTGCAGGCGCGCACGGCGGCCGGGCTCGCGCCGGTCAGCGCCTTCAGCAGCTCGTCGACCTTGGCATCGAGCGCATCGGCCGCCACCACCTCGTGCACGAAGCCGATGCGGTGCGCCTCGGCGGCGCCGAAGCGCTCGGCCGTGAGGAAGTAGCGCTGCGAGGCGCGCGTGCCCATGGCGCGCAGCACGTAGGGGCTGATGGTGGCGGGCACCAGGCCGATCTTGACCTCGCTCAGGCAGTACCAGGCGCTGTCCACGCTCACGGCCATGTCGCAGGCCGCGACCAGCCCCATGCCACCCGCGTAGACGTCGCCCTGCACGCGCGCGATGGTCGGCTTCGGGCACTCGGCGATGGTGCGCAGCATGGCGGCGAGCTTGCCGGCGTCGGCGATGTTCTCGTCGCGGCTGTAGTCGGCCATGCGGCGCATCCAGTTGAGGTTGGCGCCGGCGCAGAAGGCCGGGCCGTTGGCGCCCAGCACGATGGCCTTGACCTGCGCCGCCGCGCCGGCCTCGGTGAAGGCCCGCGTCAGCTCGGCGATGACCACGTCGTCGAAGGCGTTGCGTGCCTCGGGCTGGTCGAGCCAGATGCGCGCGACGGTGCCGTCGATCGTGAGTTGCAGCTTGGTGAAGTCGCTCATGCCGCGTTCCTCCTCACATGCGGAAGATGCCGAACTTCGGCTCGGGGATCGGCGCGTTGCGCGCGGCCGCCAGGCCCAGCGCGAGCACGCGGCGCGTGTCGGCCGGATCGATGATGCCGTCGTCCCACAGCCGCGCGGTGGCGTAGTAGGGATGGCCCTGGTCCTCGTACTGCTGGCGGATCGGCGCCTTGAAGGCCTCTTCCTCGTCGGCGCTCCACTGGCCGCCCTTGGCCTCGATGCCGTCGCGCCGCACGGTCGCGAGCACGCTCGCGGCCTGCTCGCCGCCCATCACGCTGATGCGCGCGTTGGGCCACATCCAGAGGAAGCGCGGGCTGTAGGCCCGGCCGCACATGCCGTAGTTGCCGGCACCGAAGCTGCCGCCGATGATGATGGTGAACTTCGGCACGTTGGCGGTGGCCACGGCCGTCACCATCTTGGCGCCGTGGCGCGCGATGCCTTCGTTCTCGTACTTGCGGCCCACCATGAAGCCCGTGATGTTCTGCAGGAACACCAGCGGCGTCTTGCGCTGGCAGCACAGCTCGATGAAGTGCGCGCCCTTCTGCGCCGATTCGGAGAACAGGATGCCGTTGTTGGCGACGATGCCCACCGGCATGCCCTCGATCTCGGCGAAGCCGCAGACCAGGGTGGCGCCGAAGCGGGCCTTGAACTCGTGGAACTCGCTGCCGTCGACCACGCGCGCGATGATCTCGCGCACGTCGAAGGGCTTGCGCGTGTCGGTGGGGATCACGCCGTAGAGCTCCTCGCGCGGGAACGCGGGCTCGCGCACCGCGGCCTTGGCCGGGCCCTCGGCCGCCTTCGCGTTGAGGTTGGCCACCGCCGAGCGCGCGAGCGCCAGCGCATGCAGGTCGTTCTGCGCCAGGTGGTCGGCCACGCCCGACAGCCGCGTGTGCACGTCGCCGCCGCCCAGGTCCTCGGCCGTCACCACCTCGCCGGTGGCCGCCTTCACCAGCGGCGGGCCGCCCAGGAAGATGGTGCCCTGGTTCTTCACGATGATCGATTCGTCGCTCATCGCCGGCACGTAGGCGCCGCCCGCGGTGCACGAGCCCATGACCACGGCGATCTGGCCGATGCCCTGGGCGCTCATGTTGGCCTGGTTGTAGAAGATGCGGCCGAAGTGCTCGCGATCGGGGAACACCTCGTCCTGGTTCGGCAGGTTGGCGCCGCCCGAGTCGACCAGGTAGATGCAGGGCAGGCGGTTCTGCTCGGCGATCTCCTGCGCGCGCAGGTGTTTCTTCACCGTCATCGGGTAGTAGGTGCCGCCCTTCACGGTGGCGTCGTTGCACACCACCATGCAGTCGACGCCGTTGACCCGGCCGATGCCCGCGATGATGCCGGCGCCGGGCGCGTCGCCCTTGTACATGCCGTGCGCGGCCAGCGGCGACAGCTCGAGGAAGGGCGTGCCCGGATCGAGCAGCTCGGCCACGCGTTCGCGCGGCAGCAGCTTGCCGCGCGCCGTGTGCTTGGCGCGCGCGGCCTCGCCGCCGCCTTGCGCAACCGCGGCGAACTGCGACTGCAGGTCGTCGACCAGCGCGCGCATGGCGGCGGCATTGGCCTGGAAGTCGGCCGAGCGGGCGTTGAGTTTGGTTTCGAGTTGGGTCATGGTGCAGTCAATGTCGGGAACGGGGCGCGCGGGGCCCCGTGTTCAGGCGGTGCGCGCTTCGTCGAGGCCGAGCTCGGCCTTCATCTCGTCGCGGATCTTGAACTTCTGGATCTTGCCGGTCACGGTCATCGGGAAGGCCGGCACGAAGCGGATGTACTTCGGCACCTTGTAGTGCGCGATCTGGCCCTTGCAGAAGTCGCGCACCTCTTCCTCGGTGACGCTCTGGCCGGGCTTGGCGATGATCCAGGCGCAGAGCTCCTCGCCGTACTTGCGGTCGGGCAGGCCCACCACCTGCACGTCCTGCACCTTGGGGTGGCGGTAGAGGAACTCCTCGATCTCGCGCGGATAGATGTTCTCGCCGCCGCGGATCACCATGTCCTTGATGCGGCCCACGATGTTGACGTAGCCCTCGGCGTCCATGGTCGCGAGGTCGCCGGTGTGCATCCAGTGCTCGGCATCGATGGCCTCGCGCGTCTTGGGCTCGTCGTCCCAGTAACCGTGCATCACCGAATAGCCGCGCGTGCAGAGCTCGCCCGACTGGCCCGGCGGCATGGTCCGGCCGGTCTCGGGGTCGACGATCTTCACCTCGAGGTGCGGCTGCACCGTGCCCACGGTCGACACGCGGCGGTCGAGCGGCGTGTCGGTGCTGCTCTGGCAGCTCACGGGGCTGGTCTCGGTCATGCCGTAGGCGATGGTGATCTGCTCGAGGTGCATCTCGCTGACCACGCGCTTCATCACCTCGATCGGGCACGGCGAGCCGGCCATGATGCCGGTGCGCAGGGTCGAGAGGTCGAACTCCTTGAAGCGCGGATGGTCGAGCTCGGCGATGAACATCGTGGGCACGCCATGCAGGCCGGTGCATTTCTCGGCCTGCACCGTCTCGAGCACGGTCAGCGGATCGAAGCCGTCGTTCGGATAGACGATGGCCGAGCCGTGCGTGAGGCAGGCCAGGTTGCCGAGCACCATGCCGAAGCAGTGGTAGAGCGGCACCGGGATGCACAGCCGGTCGTCCGGCCCGAGCTTCATGCACTCGCCGATGAAGAAGCCGTTGTTGAGGATGTTGCGGTGCGTCAGCGTCGCGCCCTTGGGAAAGCCCGTGGTGCCGCTGGTGAACTGGATGTTGATCGGGTCGGTGGCCTTCAGCGTCTTCTGCACCGCGGCCACCTTCGGGTCAGCCGCGTCGCCGCCGGCCAGCAGCGCCGAGAAGCGCCGCATGCCGGGCACCTCGGCGCCCTCGCCGGCCTTGTCGATCCAGAAGGTGTGGGCCAGCTGCGGCAGCCGCTTCGGGCCGAGCTCCTGCAGCATGCCGAGGTAGTCGCTGGTCTTGAACTGCGCCATCGTCACCAGCGCCTTGCAGCCGACCTTGTTGAGCGCGTACTCGAGCTCGGCGGTGCGGTAGGCGGGATTGATGTTGACGAGGATCAGGCCGACCTTGGCGGTGGCGATCTGCATCAGCACCCACGGCGCGTTGTTGTGCGACCAGATGCCCACGCGGTCGCCCGGCGCGAGCCCCAGCTTCAGCAGCGCGCTGGCGAGCCGGTCCGACTCGGCCTGCAGCTCGCGGTAGCTGAAGCGCAGGCCTTCGTGGCGGCTCACGAGCGCCTCGCGATCGGGTTGCCGCTCGACCATGTCGTCGAAGAAGTCGCCGATGGTCTGTTCGATGAGGGGGACGTCGGTGGCGCCCTTGCCGTAGCTCTCGGTCAGTGCTGCAGTCATGTTGATGTCCTTGTCTCCTGGTCTGCGCCCTCCCGCGGGGAGGGGGAACGACGGCTTATGCGGTCTCGGCGAACAGCTCGCGCCCGATCAGCATGCGCCGGATTTCGCTGGTGCCCGCGCCGATCTCGTAGAGCTTGGCGTCGCGCCACAGCCGTTCGACCGGGAATTCCTTGGTGTAGCCCACGCCACCGAGCGCCTGGATCGCCTCGCCGGCCATCCAGGTCGCCTTCTCGGCCGAGTAGAGGATCGCGCCGGCCGCGTCCTTGCGGAAGGTGCGCGCATGGTCGTTGCGGTCGCAGGCCTTGCCCACGGCGTAGACGTAGGCACGCGTGGCCTGCCAGGTCGAGTACATGTCGGCGATCTTGCCCTGCATGAGCTGGAACTCGCCGATGCTCTGGCCGAACTGCTTGCGCTCGTGGATGAAGGGCAGCACCGCATCCATGCAGGCGGCCATGATGCCCAGCGGGCCGCCCGAGAGCACGGCGCGCTCGTAATCGAGGCCGCTCATCAGCACCTTCGCGCCCTGGCCCTCGCCGCCGAGCACGTTCTCCTCGGGCACCTCGCAGTTGTCGAAGAACAGCGGGAAGGTGTTGGAGCCGCGCATGCCGAGCTTGTCGAGCTTGGTGCCGGCCGAGAAGCCCTTGAAGCCCTTCTCGACGATGAAGGCGGTCATGCCGCGCGCGCCCATCTCGGGCTCGGTCTTGCCGTAGATCACCAGCGTGTCGGCGTCGCCGCCGTTGGTGATCCACATCTTGCCGCCGTTGAGCACGTAGCAGCCGTCCTTCTTCTCGGCCTTGAGCTTCATGCTCACCACGTCGGAGCCGGCATTGGGCTCGCTCATGGCCAGCGCGCCCACGTGCTCGCCGCTCACCAGCTTGGGCAGGTACTTCTTCTTCTGCGCCTCGCTGCCGTTGCGGTGGATCTGGTTCACGCACAGGTTCGAGTGCGCGCCGTACGACAGGCCGACCGAGGCCGAGGCGCGCGACACCTCTTCCATCGCCACGATGTGCGCGAGGTAGCCGAGCTCGGTGCCGCCGTACTCCTCCTTCACGGTCATGCCGTGCAGGCCGAGGTCGCCGAGCTTCTTCCAGAGGTCGTGCGGGAACAGGTTCTCGCGGTCGATGTCGGCGGCGCGGGGCGCGATTTCATTCGCGGCGAAGTCCTGGATCGCGCTGCGCAGCGAGTCGATGGTCTCGCCCAGGTCGAAGTTCAGGCCGGGATCGTGCATGGGTGTTGTCTCCTCTGAAGGGGGCCGGCGCGTGGGGCTGCCCGCGCCACGACGCGCTGGAAAGGTCGCAGCTTACGCCTCGTCGCGCCGCAATTGGCGCCACAATGGTTGCAATTTGCGCCACGCCGGCACCGCCTCGCCATGTCCTCCCCCTCCTTCCTCCGACCTGCCCGCGCCGTCACGCCGATGGCCTTCGTGCGAGCCATCGTCAAGGGCTACGAGCGCTACGGCCAGGACCCGTCCGAGGCGCTGAAGGCGGCACAGATCACGCCGCGCGAGCTCGCGCGGCCCGGCGCGCGCGTGACGGCGGCGCAGTTCGAGGCGCTGTCGGGCCATGCGATGCAGGAGCTCGACGACGAGGCGCTGGGCTGGTTCTCGCGCCGCCTGCCCTGGGGCAGCTACGGCATGCTGTGCCGCGCCTCGCTGACCTCGCCCGACCTCGGCGTGGCGATCAAGCGCTGGTGCCGCCACCACCGGCTGCTGACCGAGGACATCGGCCTCGCGCTTGAGGTGGCGGGCGGCGTGGCCACGCTGCGCATCGCCGAGAACCGGCCGCTGGCCCCGGCCTTCCGCGAGTTCTGCCTCGTGACCAGCCTGCGCTTCATGCACGGCTACATGTGCTGGGCCATCGATTCGCGCATCTCGCTGCGGCAGGCCGGCTTTCCCTTTCCGGCGCCGGCGCACCGCGACGCCTACGCGGCGATGTTCACGCCCGAGGTGCGCTTCGACGCGGCGCGCGCGAGCATCGCCTTCGACGAGCGCTACCTCGCGCTGCCGCTGCAGCGCGACGAGCGCGCGCTGCGCACCATGCTCAAGCGCGCGCTGCCGCTCACGATCCTGCAGTACCGGCGCGACCGGCTGCTGGGCCAGCGCGTGCGCGAGCTGCTGCGCTCGCGCGCCGCCGAGACCACCACCGCCGAGGCGCTGGCCACGCTGCTCAACGTGTCGAGCCGCACCCTGCACCGCCAGTTGCAGGAGGAAGGCAGCTCGCTGCAGGCGCTCAAGAACGAGGTGCGGCACGAGCTCGCGGTCGACCTGCTGCGGCGCACCCACCGGCCGATCAAGCAGGTCGCGCTGGCGGCGGGCTTTCGCAACGAGAAGAGCTTCTCGCGCGCCTTCCTGCAATGGACGGGACTCGCGCCCAGGGACTTCCGGCAGCAGGCGGCCACGCCCGCGCCCGGACCCGGGCCGTCGCGAAGCCGGGATGCCTCCACGTGAACGCCGCGGCGGCCGCGGCGCTCACTGCGCCTCGATGCTCAGTTCGCGCATGCGCCGCGTGATGACGTCGAACTCGGCGCGGTAGGCGCTGGCGAACTGCTCGGGCGTGCTGTTCATGATCTCGAAGCCGCGGGCGACGAACTGCTGGCCGACCTCGGGCGCGCCCACCACCTCGCGCACCTCCTTCGCGAGCCGCTCCACGATGGCCTTCGGCGTGGCCGCGGGCGCCAGCAGGCCGATCCAGACGTTGCTGTCGTAGAGCGGGTCGTCGAAGCCCAGCTCGTGCATCGTCGGCACCTGCGGCAGCGTGCTCGAGCGCTGGCGCCCGAGCACGGCCAGCGGCACGATCTTGCCGCCCGGCACGTGCTGCATAGCGCTCGCCACCGACGACAGCCCGATGTCGACCGTGCCCGACAGCAGGTCGGTGACCACCAGCCCCTCGCCGCGCTGCGGCACGTGCACCATGCCGCCGCCCAGGCCGCGGTTGAGGCTCTCGCCGGCCAGGTGGCCCAGGCCGCCGATGCCCCAGGAGGCATAGCTGAGCTTGGCGCCGCCGGAGCCGGCCTTGGCCTTGAGGTCGGCGAGGCTGCGCAGGCCCGAGCCCGAATGGGTCGAGATCAGCGCCGGGCTGCGCACGATCTGCGTGATCGGCGCGAAGTCCTTGCGCGGGTCGTAGGCCAGCGTGCGGTAGAGCGCGGTGTTGTTGATCTGCGAGTCGGTGATCGTCATCAGCAGCGTGTAGCCGTCGGCCTTGGCACGCGCCACCTCGGCGGCACCGATGGCACCGGCCGCGCCCGCCTTGTTGTCGACCACCACCGGCTGGCCCAGCGCCTTCGACAGGCGTTCGCCGACGGTGCGCGCTACGTAGTCGGTGGCGCCGCCGGCCGGATAGGGGACGACGATGCGGATCGGCCGCGACGGGTAGGCCTCCTGGGCGGCGGCGGGAACGGCGAAGGCCAGCGCGGTGCAGGCGATCGAAAGCAGCTTGAACATGGTCTTGTCTCCTCGTGGGTTCTTGTGTTGTCTGGCGGCGCGTGTCAGCAGCTCGCGGCACGCTCGGGCTGCGCGCGCTGCGAGGGCGCATCGCTGCGCCGCTCGTCCTCGAGCGCCTGCGCCACCAGCCGGCGGAACTGCACCAGCGCCGAGTCCATGGCCAGCGGCAGCATCGGCAGCAAGGGCGCGTGCTCGATGTTGCGGGCCTGCGCGGTGATCATGTCGCGGTCCTCGTTGAAGGCCACGATCAGGCTGTCGTAGAGCGTGCGCGTGAGCTGCTCGCCGCCCAGCGAGGGCCGGTGCGCCTGCTGGAAGAAGTAGTGGGTGCTGGTCTCGGTCTCGGGCGTCAGGGTCTGGCAGCTGTGCAGCTCGACGGCATGGCGCATGTCGCCCTCGGCGTCCTCCACCGGCCGGCCACCCGACTGCATCAGCAGCGTGCCCGGCAGCACGAAGTCGTAGACGAACCAGCGGTCGAAGCGCGCACCGGGCGCGAAGGGCCGCGCGCCGGCCCAGTGCGCGGGCGGCGGCACGTTCTCCACCCGGCGCGTCACGCGCAGGCCGCGCTCGATCTTCTCGATCTCGGGCCGCGCCTGCGCGATCGCGGTCGAGCCGCCGAGCGTCTTCTCGTGCACGTAGCTCAGGTGCGAGAAGTCCAGCAGGTTGTCGCAGATCAGCAGGTAGGGCGTGTCGTAGTGCAGGTAGCCCGGGATGTGGCGCCACTCGGGGTGGTCGCACGAGAAGTTGTCGGGCAGCAGTGCCGTGTCGGCGCGCTCGGCCTCGCCCATCCACACGAACACCCAGCGGCTGCGCACCGCCACCGGGTAGCTGCGCACCCGTGCGCGCGGCGGCACCGTCGCCATGCCCGGCACCTCGACGCAGAGGCCGCGCGCATCGAACTTGAGCCCGTGGTAGCCGCAGCGCACGCAGTCGCCCTCGCGCCGGCCCTTGGACAGCGGCGCGTGGCGATGGCAGCAGCGGTCCTCGAGCGCCACCACCTCGCCCTGCGCGGTGCGGTACAGCAGCAGCGGCTCGCCGATGACGGTGCGGTTGAACAGGCCCTCGGCGGGAATCTCGTGGTCCCAGGCGACCACGTACCAGCAGTTGCGGATGAACATGCGCTTCTCGTCTCCATCGAATGATCTGTCTTCGATGGTGGTCGCATGCGCCGCGGCGCGCGTCCCCCGCGCAGGGGACGTTGGTGGGTATGCGGCCTCAGCCGGCCAGCCGCACCAGCGCTGCGCGGTCGTGGATGCCGAGCTTGCCGTAGGCGCGCTTGCGCAGCGTGTGCACGCTCGACAGCGCGATGTCGAGGTCGGCCGCGATGCCGTCGGCCGTGAGCCCGCAGGCGATGCGCGCGCAGACCTCGCGCTCGCGGCGGCTCAGCGGCGTGTCGGCGAGCCGGGCCTGCGCGAGCGCGATGCGGCTGTCCATGTCGAGCGCGCCCGCGCCGGTGCCCAGCGCATGCCGGTGCACCTGCCGCAGCAGCGGCGCGACCGCGAGCACGCGCTCGATCTCGCCGGGCGCGAAGCGGCCCATCGAGTCGCGCCGGTAGAGGTTGACCGAGAAGGCGCGGCCGCGGGCCACCGGCAGGTAGAGCAGCGCGAGCCGGTCGCTCAGGTGCTCGCGCTCGTAGATCTGGCGCCGCCAGCCGGGGTCGGGGATCTGCTCGGCATGCATGTGCAGCGCCGTCACCTCGTCGACCTCGCCGCCCGTGCCCGCCATGCGCTGCGCGATGCCCGTCGCATCGTCGAAACCGTAGAAATGGCGCCGGTACTGCGCGAAGCAGTCGCGCGTGACGTTACGCACCCCCGCGCCATGGGAGTGGCCCTCGATCTGCACCGGTGCATCGGGCGCATGCTGCACCAGCGAGATGTACTCCACCGGCAGCAGCGCATTGAGGAAGTGCAGCATCGCGCGCGCGGGCGCCAGGTCGCGCGGCACGTCGAGCAGCAGCGACACGGCCCGCAGGTCGAGCGACTGCTGGCTGGCGAGGGCCGGAACGCGCCACATGGCTTGCATGCGGAAATTGTCCCCCCGCGGGCGCGCCGCACGAAGCGGCGGCGGATCGGGATTAACCCGCGGCGGCCTTCAGGCGGCCGCCGCGTGGCCGCGGCTCAACGCGGCGAAGGTCCGGGCCTGCCACGCGAACTCCTCGGCGAAGGCCTCGGGGTCCGCGATCGCGTAGGCGCCATAGGCATAGACGGTGGCGTAGGCCGCGTACTCCGCGGCCTGCAGCGCGCGCCCGGCCACGGCCTGGAACACCGCGTAGGTCGCGGACACCGCCGCATGGGCCGACGCATCGATCGAGCCGGAGCCCGGATGGCTGGCGGCGATGCGCGCCATGCGCTGTGCCGCCTGCGCGAGTTCGACGCGGCTGCCGCGGCCTTCGAGGTACGCGCCGAGCACGTCGAGGCCCCGCAGCGCCTCGGGCGCCTCGAGCAGATGCCGCACGCGCTGCACGCAGGCGAAGCCGAAGCGCAGCCGCAGCGGCTCCTGCGCCGCATCCTCCAGCCGGGCCGCGGCGGCGAGCCGCTGCAGCGCCTCGTTCATGCCGGGGTGGACGCGGCGCGCAGGCGGCCGAGCACCTCGGGATTGACGACGTTGCTCGGCTGCCCGCCGGCAAAGGCCACGATCTGGTCGAACACGTCGGAGAACTGAAGCTCGTACTCCTCGCGCGTCACGTAGCCGATGTGCGGCGTGCAGACCAGGTTCGGCAACCGCAGCAGCGGATCGGCGGGATCGAGCAGCGGCTCGGTCTCGTAGACGTCGACCGCGCCCATGCCGGGCCGGCCGGCCCGCAGCGCCGCCACCAGCGCACCGGGCTCGATCAGGCCGGCGCGGCTGGTGTTCACGAGGATCGCATCGGGCTTCATGCGCGCGAGGTCCTCGCGCCGCACGATGCCGCGCGTGGCCGGCACCAGCCGCATGTGGAGCGAGACCGCGTCGCAGTCGCCGAAGAAGCTCTCGCGGTCGGGCGCGCATTCGCGGCCGTCCGCGCGCGCCCGGGCCATCGATTCGGGCCGCGCCCACACGCGCACCTTCATGCCGAAGGCCTCGGCATAACCCGCCACCGCCTGCCCGATGCGGCCGTAGCCGTAGATCCCGAGCGTCCTGCCGCGCAGCGTGCCGCCCACGCCGGTCTGCCAGCCGCCGCGCTGCAGCGACGCCATCTGCTGCGGAATCCGCCGTGCCGCACACAGCAGCAGCGCCCATGTGAGTTCGGCCGCCGCGTACGAAGGCGTGCCCGCGTGCTGGTCCGACGACAGCACGATGCCCAGCCGCGTGCAGGCCTCGACGTCGATGTGCGGATAGACGCTGCGCTGGCTGATCAGCCGCAGCCGCGGCAGCCGCTCGAGCACCGGCGCGCGCAGCGCGGTGCGTTCGCGGATCAGCACCACCGCGTCGGCCTGCGACAGCCGGCGCACCAGTTCGTCGGGCTCGTCCACGTGGTCGTTCCACACCGTCACCTCGTGCCCCTTGAGCTTGGCGAAGCAGGGCAGCGTGCGCAGCGTGTCGAAGTAGTCGTCCAGCACCGTGATGTTCATGCGGCGGATTCTGTGCCCGCAACCCGGCTGCGTAAAATGAATTTATCTGGACCATTGCTGCAATCGCCTCATGAAAGTGGACATGCTCGGCCTGCAGGCATTCCTCGCCGTGGCGGAGCACGGCAGCTTCCATGCCGGTGCCGATTCGCTGCACATCAGCTCCACGGCGCTGACGCGTCGGCTGCAGAACCTCGAGGCGGTGCTCGGCGTACGGCTGGTGGAACGCACCACGCGCTCGCTGGCACTCACCGCGATCGGCCAGAGCTTCCTGCCGCAGGCGCGGCGGCTGCTCGCCGACATCTCCTCGGCCATGCTCGGCATCCGCGAGGCCGGCCAGGCCTCGCGTGGCAACGTGACGCTGGCCTGCGTGCCGACGGTGGGCGTGCAGTTCCTGCCCGCGGTGATCCAGGCCTACAGCGCGCTGCACCCGGGCAACCACATCCGCATCCTCGACCACGCCTCGGCCGGCGTGGCGGGAGCGATCCTGCAGCGCGAGGCCGAGTTCGGCATCAGCATCGCCGAGTCCTACGACCCCGCTCTGGAGCGCGTGCCGCTGCTGGACGACCGCTTCGTGCTGGCCTGCCGCGACGACCATCCGCTGGCGCGCCGCCGCAGCATCGCCTGGTCGCAGCTCGAGGGCCACGCGCTGATCGTGCCGGGCCCGGGCAGCAGCAACCGCCCGTTGCTCGATGCGGCGCTGGCGCCGAGCGGACTGAACCTGCCCTTCGTCTACGAGGTGCAGCGCAGCTCGACCGCCGTCGGGCTGGTGGCGCAGGGCGTGGGCGCCGCCGTGGTGCCCCGGCTGGCCGTGCAGGCCGGCACCTACCCGCGCATCGTGCTGATCGCGCTCGCGCAGCCCACGGTGCGGCGCAGCTTCGCGCTGCTGTCGCGCAAGGGCGCGGTGCTGTCGCCCGCCGCGCAGGCGCTCTACCGACTGATCCTGTCGATGGCGAAGCCGGCGCGCGGCCGGCGCGCTCAGGCCGGCTGAGCGATCTTCGCGAGCGCCTCGGCGATCGAGGCGCTGTCGGTGGGCCGCACCAGCTTGGCCACTTCGCGGCCGTCGCGCATGAACACCAGCGTGGGCCACAGCTTCACGCCGAACGAGCGGCCCAGCGGACGCCCGCTGCCGTCCTCGACCTTGATGTGGCGCAGGCCCGGATGCTGCGCGAAGGCGGCGGCGATGTCCGGCTGCGCGGCCTTGCAGACGCCGCACCAGTTGGTGCCGAACTCGACCACCGCGGGGCCTTGCAGGGCGTCGATCTCGCTGCGTTCGGGCTGTTCGGTCTTGTACTCGGAGGTCATGCGCGGGGGCTCCTGGTGGGCATTGGATGGTGTGCAGCCGCCGCCGGCGGCCGGTCGTGATTCGATTCGAACAGAAAGCCGGCAGCCCTGCCGCCGGTGGGTGTTCGCTTCAGCCGACGGGCCGGTGCGCCGCCAGCAGTGCCGGCAGTTCGGCCATGTCGCTGAACACCTGCACCGCGCCGACGCTGCGCAGCGCCTCGGGCCCGCTGTGGCCCGACTCGCCCGTGCTGTAGCCGAACACCGTCGCGCCCGCCGCCACGCCCGCCATCGCGCCCGTGACCGTGTCCTCGACCACCGCGCAGCGCTTCGGGTCCACGCCCAGCGCCGCCGCCGCCGCGAGGTACACGTCGGGTGCCGGCTTCGAGCGCGGCATCTCGTGCCCGCTGAAGACCCGCCCCGCGAAGCAGTCGAGGATGCCGACCTTCTCGAGCTGCAGCTCGACCTTGAAGCGATCCGCGCCCGAGGCGCAGGCGATGCGCCCGTCGAGCTGCTCGAACAGCGCGCGCACCGCGGCGGGCGCATTCGGAATCGCCGTCAGGTCCCGCTCGAGCGCCTCGTTGCGGCGCTCGCGAAAGCCATGCAGCCATTCGGGCGTGATGAGAAAGCCGGTCTTCGACTCGATCAGGTCGGCTTCGTCCTTCACCGCCTTGCCGGTGAAGATGCGCATCGATTCGTCGGTGGTGAGAGGCCAGCCCAGTTCGCCGAGCATCTCGGCAAGCACGCGGTTGGTGATGGGTTCGGAGTCGACGAGGACACCGTCGCAGTCGAAGAGAACCGCGGCGAAAGGAAAAGAAGACATGGGGAGATGGTACCGGCCGAGCAAAGCGAAGGCCCGGCCACCATGCAATGGCCGAGCGAAGCGATGGCCCGACCCACTCCCCTCTGGCTGTGCCGAGGAGCGCAGGAGAAAGCGGGATCAGGGCCGCAGCTGTCTGAGCGGAACGAAGTGCAGCGAGTTCTGCGGCCCCCCGCTTTCTCCGAGCACCGCAGGTTGCCCGCAGCGAAGCGGAGGGACACAGACAGCGGGGTCGCCTTTTCTTTGGTTACTTTCTTTTGGCGAAGCAAAAGAAAGTGACTCGCCCGCCGGGGCGAGACCCGGCCGACAACCTCAAAGAAGTCAAACAGCCCGAATAGGGATGTACATCTCCCCCCCACCCGCCACGAACTCCTTCGACTTCTCCTCCATCCCCTTCTCCACAGCCAGTGCCTCCGCCACCCCCTTGGCCGCGGCGTACTCACGCACCTCCTGCGTGATCTTCATCGAGCAGAACTTCGGCCCGCACATCGAACAGAAGTGCGCCACCTTGCTCGAATCCTTCGGCAGCGTCTCGTCGTGGAATTCGCGCGCCGTATCCGGGTCGAGCCCCAGGTTGAACTGGTCCTGCCAGCGGAACTCGAAGCGCGCCTTGCTCAGCGCATCGTCGCGCGAGCGCGCTCCCGGGTGTCCCTTCGCCACGTCCGCCGCATGCGCCGCGATCTTGTAGGCAATGATCCCCTGCTTCACGTCGTCGCGGTCGGGCAGCCCCAGGTGCTCCTTCGGCGTCACGTAGCACAGCATCGCCGTGCCGGCCCAGCCGATCATCGCCGCGCCGATCGCGCTCGCGATGTGGTCGTAGCCCGGCGCGATGTCGATCGTCAGCGGGCCCAGCGTGTAGAACGGCGCCTCGTGGCAGTGCTTGAGCTGCTCGTCCATGTTCGACTGGATCATGTGCATCGGCACATGGCCCGGGCCTTCGATCATGGTCTGCACGTCGTGCTTCCAGGCGATCTGCGTGAGCTCGCCGAGGGTGCGCAGCTCGGCGAACTGCGCCTCGTCGTTGGCATCGGCGCCGCTGCCGGGGCGCAGGCCGTCGCCGAGCGAGAAGCTCACGTCGTAGGCCTTCATGATGTCGCAGATGTCCTCGAAGTGCGTGTAGAGGAAGCTCTCCTTGTGGTGCGCGATGCACCACTTCGCCATGATCGAGCCGCCGCGCGAGACGATGCCGGTCATGCGGTCGGCCGTCAGGTGGATGAACGGCAGCCGCAGCCCGGCGTGGATGGTGAAGTAGTCGACGCCCTGCTCGGCCTGCTCGATCAGCGTGTCGCGGTAGATCTCCCAGGTCAGGTCCTCGGCCACGCCGCCCACCTTCTCGAGCGCCTGGTAGATCGGCACGGTGCCGATGGGCACCGGGCTGTTGCGCACGATCCAGTCGCGCGTGGTGTGGATGTTCTTGCCGGTCGACAGGTCCATCACGTTGTCGGCGCCCCAGCGGATCGCCCACACCAGCTTCTCCACTTCCTCCTCGATGCTCGAGGTGACGGCCGAGTTGCCGATGTTGGCGTTGATCTTCACCTTGAAGTTGCGCCCGATCGCCATCGGCTCCACCTCGGGGTGGTTGATGTTGGCGGGAATGATCGCGCGGCCGCGCGCCACCTCGTCGCGCACGAACTCGGGCGTGATGATGCGCGGGATGCTCGCGCCCATCGGGTTGCCGGCCACGCGCCTGGCGCGCTCCTCGTTGGCGAGGTACTCGGCCATCCACTCGCGCTTGCCGTTCTCGCGCAGCGCCACGTACTCCATCTCGGGCGTGACGATGCCGCGGCGCGCGTAGTGCATCTGCGTGACGTTGGCGCCCGACTTCGCGCGGCGCGGCGTGCGCTGCAGCGCCGAGGCGCCGGCGCGCAGCTCGGCCAGGCGCTGCGCGTCGCGGTCCTCGTTCTTGGCGCCGTCGTCGAGCGCGTGGTGCACGCGCCCCTCGTAGCTCTCGGTGTCGCCGCGCTCGGCGATCCAGGCACCGCGCACGTCGGGCAGGCCGCGGCGCACGTCGATCTCGACCTTCGGGTCGGTGTAGGGACCCGAGGTGTCGTAGAGCGACACGGTCTCGCCGTTGGTGAGCTTCACGTCGCGCACCGGCACGAACAGGTCGGGCCGGCTGCCGGGGATGACGCACTTGTGCGACGCGGGGAAGGGCTCGCGCGTGAGCGAGAGCAGGGAGGTGAACTTGTCGGGGGCATTCATGCGGGGCACTCCTTGTGGATGGAAAGGGTGCTCCGCAATCGCTCGGTGGGCTGTGGGCGCCATCCCGGGTGGGGAGGGACGACGGACCGAAGCCAGGGAGTGCAGCTCTTCTTACGCCGGTATGACCCGGATCAAGTTCGCGGGTCGGCAGCTTTGCCATCTCAGCACGCCACATGCGTGCACCCCGGAGCGGGGCCGATTGTGCGAGCGCCGGCGTTCGCCGTCAACCGCCCGCGTCAATGCGGGGTATCAGGCCCGGGCTTGCAGGTCGCCGTCGACGTAATACCAGCGCGACAGGCCCGCGGCGTCGGACTCGCGCACGAAGCGGCTGCGCTCGTGCAGCCGCGAGGCCGTGCCCGAGGCGCCGCGCTGGCGCGCGACGAACTCGACCTCGGCATGGTCGGCATCGCTCATCGAGCGGCCGCGCACGTCGAGCCCGAGCCAGCGCACGCCGGGCTCGAAGTCGAGCGAGGCCGGCCGCGTGCTCGCGTGCCAGGTGCCGAGCAGGTACTCGGCACGCTCGCGCACGAAGGCCGTATAGCGCGAACGCATCAGCGATTCGGCATCGGGGGCGGGGGTGTGCTCGAAGTCGTCGAGGTAGCGGCCGCAGCACATCGCGTAGGCGATGGGCTTGTCGCGGCGGTCGGTGCGGCCGCAGGGGCAGGGTGCGGTGGAGGGATCGGGAACGCTGGGCATGGAGGCCCCTATTGGAACACCGTGCGGGCCGGGCCCTCCAGAGGGCAAGCCCTGGGGCCGCGGGCATCCACCCTTGGCGTGCCGCTTGCTACCCGCTAACGTGGCGCCCCGGAGACCGGGGTTGACCACGGGAAGACAACGCACACCATCGAGGAACAACGGCCATGTACCTGAGCGCTTCCGAACAGCAGGCCCTGCGCGGCGTGTTCACGCTGCTCGCGCGCGACGAATGCGGCGAGCGCGAGATCCGCGAGCGCCTCGGCCATGCGCTGCTCGGCCTGCTGCGGGCCGACCAGTTCGCGTCCTTCGCAGGGCCTGTTAACGCTATTCAAGGGGTCGCGCTGCTTCGCCAAGGGGCTGGATGCAAGGCGCCCGCGCGCAGCAAGGCGTCCGCCTTGCAAGCGCGGGCAACGCCGCAGACGGCCCCTTGGCGAAGCAGCCCGGAGGGAAGCTCGCCAGAGCCCGCCCCTCGGCGTTGCCCTCCTAGCGTGTGCGGACGCACACGCGGCGTCGCGCGCCTTGATGGGCAGGCTCTGGCGAGCTTCGCGACCCCTTGAATAGCGTTAACAGGCCCTTGGACGCCGAGCGCGGCGGCTTCGGCTCGCGCGTGGCGATCAACATGGCGCCGGCCAACCTCGACACCTATGCGCAGTGGCACCAGCACCACGACCCGATCACCTTCGTGCTGCAGTCGCGCCGCCGCGCCACGCGCGTGACCGAGGTGATGCCGCAGCGCGAACTGATGCGCACGCCCTTCTTCAACGACTTCCTCGCGCGCGACGGCCTGCACTGGGGCCTGAACCTTCACACCTTCGACGGCGAGCGCGCGCTCGGCGACCTGCGCATCTGGCGCCGCAAGGAGCGCGGCGATTTCGGCGCGCGCGAGACGCTGATGCTCGACCTGATCGAGCCCGCCTTCGCGGGCGCGCTGCTGCGGGCCCGGCAGCGCGCGCAGGCACCCCGCGCCGCGGCGCAGGACATCGCCGCCTCGCCCTGGGCCAGCCTCAGCGCGCGCGAGCAGCAGGTGGCGCGCGCCGTGCGCGAGGGCCTCACCGACAAGGACATCGCGCGCCGCATGGCGGTGGGCGTGCCCACGGTGCGCACCTACCTGCGGCGCATCTTCGACAAGCTCGGCATCGAGCGCCGCTCGGCGCTCGCGGGCGTGCTGCCGCGCGACTGAACTACTTCGCCGCCGGCAGCCGCCCCAGCAAGGGCTCGATCGCCAGGCCCAGCGCCAGCAGGCGGCGGTCGCTGCCCGCGGGGCCATCGAACTCGAGCCCGATCGGCAAACCGCTGGTCGCGCCCAGCGCCGAGGGCAGCTGCAGGCCCGGGATGCCGGCGTTGCTGCCGGGGTCGGTGTTCTGGATCAGCGCGCCGAAGTTCTCGGGGCTGCTGGCCTCGGGCGCGGCCAGCAGCGCCACCTGCGGCACGGTCGGGAACACCAGCGCGTCGAGCCGGTGCTTCGTGAAGGTGTCGCGGTAGAGCTTCTGCAGCGCCGGGCGCGCCACGCGCATCGCGTTGTCGTAGGCCGGCCTGGCGTCGACCGTGCCGTTCGCGGCCGGCAGCTTGCGCGGCAGCACCAGGCCGTCGAAGGTGCCCTTGACGTCGGGGCTCGCGATGCCCGCGGCGAGCTGCTTGAGGTCGATGCCCGTGTCGTACTTCGCGAGGTAGGCCGCCATGTCGTCGTTCGCCTCGTAGAGCGCGACCGGGAAGCCCACCGCGCCGTTGAGTTCGGCGAGCTTCGGCATCTCGAGCTCGACCAGCGTGACGCCGGCCGCGCGCAGCTTGGCCAGCGCGGCATCGGTGGCGGCACGGGTGTCGGCATCGAGGTTGGCGAAGAAGGCCGGCACCACGCCGAGCCGCACGCGCTTCAGGTCGGCGGGACGCACCGCCGCGCCGCCCGCGATCGCGCGGTCGAGCAGCACCAGGTCGGCCACCGACAGCGCCATCGGGCCGGCGGTGTCACGCGTGTGCGAGATCGGCGCGATGCCCTGCTGCGGATAGCGCCCCATCGAAGGCCGCAGCGACGCGCAGCCGTTGAAGGCGCAGGGAATGCGCACCGAGCCGCCCGTGTCGGTGCCCAGCGCGGCCGGCACCATGCGCGCGCCCAGCGCCGCGCCGTTGCCCGACGAGGAACCGCCCGCGATGCGGCGCGGATCGTAGGCATTGCGCACGCCGACCTCGGGGCCCGAGGGGAAGGCCGGGTTGTAGCCGGTGACGCCGAAGGCCAGCTCGTGCATGTGGGTCTTGCCCAGCACGATGGCGCCGGCCGCGCGCAGCTTCGCGACCACCGGTGCGTCGGCCGCCGGCACGAAGCCCTTGAGCGCGGGCGTGCCGGCGCTGGCGGGCAGGCCGCGCACCTGGATGTTGTCCTTGATCGCCACCGGCAGGCCGGCCAGCGACTTGCAGGCCGCGCCAGGCTTGCGCGCGGCATCGGCGGCGCGCGCGGCCGCGAGCGCGCCCTGTTCGTCGAGCGTGATGAAGGCGTTGAGGTTCGCCTTGGCCCTGGCTTGCGCGACATAGGCCGTGACCAGCTGCTCGCTGGTCAGCCGGCCGGCGCAGAGCTCGCGCACCGCCTCGCTGGCGGTCAGGGTGGCGATGTCGGGCGCGGCGGGCTGCTGGGCCTGGGCGCCCATGGCGAGCACGGCGAGCGCACACGCTGCAAGACGCGCCGGGCGGCGCAAGGGGGCGGAAGAAGAACGGGTCATGGCGGCGGCCTCGATGAACGAACGGAAGGCCGCCATCGTGCGCCGCCGCGCGGCGGCTGTCTGTCGTCGAAACCGATGACAAGGCGCGGGTGCGCGATCGGTGGTTCCTACTCGAACAGCACCCACTCGGGCCGCATGTTGAGGCGCACCGGCAGGATGCTCACGCCCAGGCCGCTGGTCACGTACATGCGCCGGCCGCGGTTCTCGATCCAGCCATAGGCCCAGGTGCGCGGCGCCGCGCCGGGCACGATCGGCGCGCCATAGCCCGGCACCCAGACCTGGCCGCCATGGGTGTGGCCGGCCACGGTGAGCACCGGCGCGGGCGCGGCGAGGCGCGGCATCCCGGCCAGGCTCGCGGGGTCGTGCATCAGCACCAGCGTGGGAGCGCCGGCCGGCACGCGCGACAAGGCGCGATCGGGCCGCGAATGACCGGTGGAGTGGTCGCCGATGCCCACCACCCAGAGCTCGCGCCCGGGCAGCGACACGGCATCGTTCTCGAGCACCACGATGCCCTGCGCCGACAGTGCGTGCGTGATGCGCGCGCCGTCGTGCCACCAGTCGTGGTTGCCGAGCACCGCGTACACGCCCAGCGGCGCCTTCAGCCGCCCGAGCACCTCGGCCATGGTCTCGATCGGCAGCGGCTCGTCGCCGCCGTGGCCGGCCAGGAAGTCGCCGGGCAGCAGCACCAGGTCGGGCTGCGCGGCATTGATGGCGTCGACGATGCGGCGCGCGCGCTCCACGTCGGTCACGCGCCAGAGGCTGCGTTCGGTCAGGTGCCAGTCGCTCGCGACCGCGACGCGCAGCCGCGGCTGCGCGCCCCAGGCGGCGCTGTCCAGCGTCTCGGTGCGCGCCGCGACCCAGCGCGGCTCGATCGCGACGCTCCAGAGGCCGAGCGCGGCCAGCGCGAGCGCCGCGAAGGCGCGCCATCCGGGGCGGCGCATCAGCGCGGCCGGCTCACAGTGCCCGCTGGATCAGCAGCTTCTGGATGTCCGAGGTGCCTTCGTAGATCTGGCACACGCGCACGTCGCGGTAGATGCGCTCGAGCGGGAAGTCGTTCACGTAGCCGTAGCCGCCCAGGGTCTGGATCGCGGCGCTGCACACGCGCTCGGCCATCTCGCTCGCGAACAGCTTGGCCATCGCGGCCTCTTTCAGGCAGGGCCGGCCCGCATCGCGCAGGCTCGCGGCATGCCAGATCAGTTGGCGCGCGGCCTCGAGCTGCGTCGCGCAGTCGGCGAGCCGGAAGCCCACGGCCTGCTGGTCGAAGATGGACCCGCCGAAGGCCTGGCGTTCCTTGGCATAGGCCACGGCCACGTCGAAGGCGCTGCGCGCCATGCCCACGCTCTGCGCCGCGATGCCGATGCGGCCGCCCTCGAGCGCGCCCAGCGCGATCTTGTAGCCCTCGCCCTCGGCGCCGATCAGGTTCTCCGCCGGGATGCGGCAGCCGTCGAAGTTGATCTGCGCGGTGTCGCTGCTGTGCTGGCCGAGCTTGTCCTCGAGCCGCGCCACCTGGTAGCCCGGCGCGTCGGTCGGCACGATGAAGGCGCTCATGCCGCGCTTGCCCGCGGCCTTGTCGGTGACCGCGATCACGATCGCCACCTGGCCGTTCTTGCCGCTGGTGATGAACTGCTTCACGCCGTCGATCACATAGCCGTCGGCGTCCTTGCGCGCGGTGGTGCGCAGGCTCGAGGCATCGCTGCCGGCCTGCGGCTCGGTCAGGCAGAAGGCGCCGAGCATCCGCCCCTGCGCGAGCGGCTCGAGCCACTGCTTCTTCTGCTGCGCATTGCCGTAGCGCATCAGGATCGCGTTGACGGGGCAGTTGGTCACGCTGATCGCGGTGCTGGTGCCGCCGTCGCCGGCCGCGATCTCCTCGAGCACCAGCGCGAGCGTGAGGTAGTCGAGGCCGGCGCCGCCGTGCTCCTCGGGCACGCAGATGCCGTAGGCACCGAGTGCCGCGAGGCCCTGGTGCACTTCCTTCGGGAAGCTGTGTTCGCGGTCCCACTTCGGCGCGTGGGGCCAGAGTTCGGCCTGCGCGAAGTCGCGCACGGCGTCGCGGATGGCTTCCTGGTCGGTGCTCAGCAGCATGGCGTGTCTCCTCGTGTCGTTCTCGTCGTCGTTACTTGCCGGAACCCAAGTCCATGATCAGGCGGGCGGCCATGTACAGCCGGCGCGGAATCGCGCTGATGTCCACGTACTCGGCCTTGTCGCTGTGGTAGCCGAAGCCCGGCAGGCCCAGGCTCTCGATCACGGGCTTGCCCGACAGCGCCGCGTAGGCCGCGTCGGTGCCGCCGCCGGTGCGTTCTTCCACGCCCAGCGTGCCGCCGGCTTCCTTGTAGTAGCCCACCGCCTTGTCGACCAGCTTCCTGCCGCCTTCGCCGGCATTGAAGGCCGGGCGACCGCGCGTGACGATCACCTTCACGTCGGCATCGGGCAGCTTCTTCTGCTGCGCGCGCTCCTCGAGCGTCTTCATCGCGGCATCGAAGTCCTCGTTGCGCGCATAGCGCACGTCGGCGTTGAGCGTGGCGCTGGCCGGGATGATGTTCGAGACGTTGCCGGCCTTGGCGATGGTCCAGTTGAAGCGCAGGTTCTTCGACTTGTCGTCGATGCTCATGGTGCGCAGCACCAGGTCCGAGGCCTCGACCAGCGCGTTCACGCCGAGGTCGGGCGCCGCGCCCGCGTGCGAGGCCTTGCCGGTGATGTTGACCTGCACGTAGGCGATGCCCGAGGTGCCGAGCGAGAGCTTCTCGTCGCCGGCGCCCGTGGGCTCGAACGAGAGCACGTAGTCGGCCAGCTTGGCCTCTTCCTGGATCAGGTCGCGCGAGCCGAAGGAGCCTTTCTCCTCGTCGGTGTTGAACAGCACGGTGATGGTGCCGTAGTCGCGCACGCCGTAGTCCTTGAGCAGCTTGAGCGTGTGCAGGATCACGGCATTGCCGCCCTTGTCGTCGGCGATGCCGGGGCCGTAGGCCTTGTCGCCCTCGATGCGGAACGGCGCCTTGGCGAGCGTGCCCTTGAGGTAGACGGTGTCCATGTGCGACATCAGCAGCAGGTTCTTGCCGCCGCGGCCCTTGAGCTTGCCGACGATGTTGTCGCCCACCACCAGGCCGGCCGACTTGCTGCGCGTGACGGTGAAGCCCAGGTTCTTCAGTTCGGCCTCGAGGAAGTTGCCCGCCGCGGCGATGCCCTCGGCGTCGCCGGTGCCGGTCTCGATGTTGACCAGCTTCTCGAGCGTCTTGATGACGGCGGGCTGCTCGTCGGTGGCGGCCTGGAACAGCACGTTGTCGCGCTTCTGCGCCCAGGCGGCCGGCGCGAGCAGGGCGCCCGCGAGCACGGCGGCGATGACGTTGCGTGAATGAAAGGGACGCATGGGACCTCCTGCTTTTCTGCGATTCGTTCTCTGAAACAATGAAAGTCCGCCGGCCATGCAGGCCGGCGGACGCGGCGCCGTGCTTTTTACAGCAGCTCGAGCGCCACGGCGGTGCCTTCGCCGCCGCCGATGCACAGCGTGGCCACGCCGCGCTTCCTGCCCTGCGCCTTGAGCGCGTGGATCAGCGTGACCATGATGCGCGCGCCGCTGGCGCCGATCGGATGGCCCAGCGCGCAGGCACCGCCGTGGATGTTGACGCGGTCGTGCGACACGTCGAGCTCGTGCATCAGCGCCATCGGCACCACCGCGAAGGCCTCGTTGACTTCCCACAGGTCCACGTCCTTGACGGCCCAGCCGGTCTTCTTGAACAGCTTGGCCACGGCGCCCACCGGCGCGGTCGAGAACCACTCGGGCTGCTGCGCGTGCGTGGCATGGCCGACGATGCGCGCGATCGGCTTCGCGCCGATCTTCTTCGCATGCGACTCGGTCATCATGACCAGCGCGGCGGCGCCGTCGTTGATCGACGAGCTCGAGGCGGCGGTGATGGTGCCGTTCTCCTTCTTGAACGCGGGCTTGAGCGTCGGAATCTTGTCGAGCTTGACCTTGCCCGGGCCTTCGTCGATGGCGATCAGCGTGTCGCCGCCACGGCCCTTGACGGTGACCGGCACGATCTCGTCCTTGAACAGGCCGGTGTCGGTGGCCTTCTTGGCGCGCTCGACGCTGGCGATGGCGAAGGCATCCTGCTGCTCGCGCGTGAACTTGTACTTGGCCGCGCAGTCCTCGCCGAAAGTGCCCATCGAGCGGCCCGGCTGGTAGGCATCCTCGAGGCCGTCGAGCATCATGTGGTCGAAGATGCGGTCGTGGCCCATGCGGTAGCCGCCGCGGCCCTTGAGCATCAGGTAGGGCGCGTTGGTCATGCTCTCCATGCCGCCGGCCACCATCACGTCGTGCGTGCCGGCCAGGAGCAGGTCGTGCGCGAGCATCGCGGCCTTCATGGCCGAGCCGCACATCTTGCTGAGCGTGACGGCGCCGGCGCTGTCGGGCAGGCCGCCCTTGTAGGCCGCCTGGCGCGCGGGCGCCTGGCCCTGGCCCGCCATCAGGCAGTTGCCGAACAGCACCTCGCCCACGCTGTCGGGCGCGATGCCGGCACGCTCGACGGCGGCCTTGATCGCGGCGCCGCCGAGGTCGTGCGCTGCGAGGGAGGAGAAGTCGCCCTGGAAGCTGCCCATGGGGGTGCGGGCGGCGCCGACGATGACGATGGATTCGGACATTTCAGTGCTCCTGGTTGGATGAAAGATTCGGACAGCCGAACGCAGAAAAAAATACAAAAGTGACGCAGAGGTCGCAGAAGAAGACATCGGGCTTCGGGAATTTCTTCTGCGACTTCTGCGCGACCTTCGCGACTTCTGCGTTCGGTCTTCAGGTGTTCGCCGCCTGCTCCTCGTCGTGGAAGCGTTGCGACTCTTCGTACGGGAACACGTCCAGCATCTGGCCGGCCTGGATGCGTTCCTTGTGGTGCTGCCAGAAGGCGGCGTCGAGCAGGTCGGCGTGGTGCGCCATGAAGGCTTCGCGCACGTCCTTGTTGCCCAGCAGGAAGGGCTCGAAGGTCTCGGGGAACACGTCCTTCGGGCCGACCGAATACCAGACCTCGCCGCTCATCTCCTCTTCCTCGTTGCGCGGCGCGGGCACCTTGCGGAACTGGCAGTCGGTGATGTATTCGATCTCGTCGTAGTCGTAGAACACGACCTTGCCGCCGCGCGTGACGCCGAAGTTCTTCCACAGCATGTCGCCCGGGAAGATGTTGGCGGCCACCATGTCCTTGATCGCATTGCCGTATTCGATCACCGCCTGCTCGAGCTGCTCCCTGGCGCGCCTGGCCTGCGCCGGGCTCTCGGGATGCGCGAGCATGTCAAAGGCCTCCTGCAGGTAGATGTTCAGCGGGATCATGCGGCGCTCGATGTAGACATGCTTGAGCACCAGTTCCATCTCCCCGTTGCCGTCGCGGTCGCCGATCTCGAGCTGGCTGGGCGCGAACTTGCGGATCTCCTCGATCAGCGCGGGCTCGAAGCGGTCGAGCGGAAAACCCACGTCGCTGTACTCGAGCGTATCGGCCATGCGGCCCACGCGGTCGTGCTGCTTCACGAGCATGTACTTGCCCTTGATCTGCTCGCGCGTGGTGTCCTTCGGCGGCGGATAGAAATCCTTGATGACCTTGAACACGAACGGGAACGAGGGCAGGTCGAACACCAGCATCACCATGCCCTTGATGCCGGGCGCGATGCGGAAGCGGTCGCTCGAGTAGTTGAGGTGCGAGAGGAAGTCGCGGTAGAACAGCGTCTTACCCTGCTTGGCCAGGCCCAGCGCGTTGTAGATCTCGGCGCGCGGCTTGCGCGGCATCAGCGAGCGCAGGAACTGCACGCAGGCCGAGGGCACCTCCATGTCGACCATGAAGTAGGCGCGCGCGAAGCTGAACAGCATCTGCAGGTCGTCCTCGCCGAACAGCACCGCGTCGACGTGGAAGCGCCCCTGGCCGTCGTGCAGGATCGGCAGCGCGAACGCCAGCTCGACGAAGCCGTTCATGATCTTGCCGACCACGTAGGCGCCCTTGTTGCGGTAGAACAGCCCCGAGAGCACCTGCAGCTGGAAGTTGGCGCGCAGCTTGACCTGGTGGAAGCGCGCCTGCATCGCGTCCGCCACGCGCTCGGCATCGCGCCGCTTGTGGGCCCAGCTGCCGAGCAGCGCGAAGTCGTCGAGCATCTGCTCGATGTGGTCGGCCAGCGTGGCGTGCGCCGGGTAGTAGGCGCGGTAGGTGGGCATGCCGCGCGGCTCGATGTACTCGGTGCTGATCGCCGGGCGCACGAAGATGAAGTCGTTCTGGAAGTACGCGCGGTGCAGGATCTTGGTGGTGACCGAGTTGAAGAAGCTCTCGGCCAGCTCGGGCTGGTGGTGGTCGACCAGCAGGCCGATGTAGTGCAGCTTGACCTGGTGCCAGACGTCCATCGGCTGCTCGCCGGCCTTGAACTCCTTCTCGAGCCGCGCCACCGCCTCGCTCACGCGCAGGTCGTAGAACTCGATGCGCTCGCGCTGCGCGCGCTGCTGGCCGTGCCAGTCGGCGGTCTCGAAGCGGTGCTTGGCGCGCGACGACTCGGCCCGGAACAGCCTGTAATGGCGGTTGAAGCCGTCCATCATCGCCTTCGCGATGTCGTAGGCCAGCGGGGAGTCGAGGCGCTGCGGGAACATGGACCGGGGAGAAGGCGCGCCTTCAGCCGGCGGCGGGCGTCGGCGCCGCGGCGGGCTTGCCGGTGAGCCGGGTCACCAGCTCGCCGGGGCGGCTGTACTTGTGGCGCACGCGCTGCACCGCGGCCCTGTAGAGCGATTCGAGCGACTTGTCGCCTTCCACGCTCATGCCCAGGTCCTGCAGCAGGCCGTCGTGCACGCCGAAGGTCCAGCCGTGGATCGTGACCTTCTGGCCGCGGCTCCAGGCGTCGACCATCACCGTGCTGACGGCCACGTTGACCACCTGCTCGGCGACGTTGAGTTCGCACAGCGCGTCGGCGCGCACTTCTTCCGAGAAGCCGTCGAGCATCACGTGGTGGCGGTCGCGCACGTCCTGGATGTGGCGGATCCAGTTGTCGGCCAGGCCGATGCGGGTGCCGTTGAGCGCGGCCTTCACGCCCGCGCAGCCGTAGTGGCCCACCACCATGATGTGCTCGACCTTCAGGTGCTCGACCGCGAACTGGATCGCCGACAGCGCGTTGAGGTCGGAGTGCACCACGATGTTGGCCACGTTGCGGTGCACGAACACCTCGCCGGGCTCGAGGCCGGTGATCTGGTTGGCCGGCACGCGGCTGTCGGAACAGCCGATCCACATGTAGCGCGGCGTCTGCTGCTTGACCAGGCTGGTGAAGAAACCAGGCCGGTCGCGTTCCATCTGCGCGGACCAGGCGCGGTTGTGGGCGAAGAGGTCGTCGAGGGATTCGGACATGCGGGGATTGTCGGTGAGGTGGAGGGGGATTCGGTGCGGCGGCGCCCGGCGCCGGGGGCTCTCTCTCAGGCGGTGGTTCGGGCCGGTCGCGGTGGCCTGGCCTTGGGCTTGCCGGCGGTTTCGGCCTTCTGCGCGCGCGCCAGCGCCGTCTGGCCCTTCTTTTCGTGAGCACGCACTTCCGCGATATTGGCCTGCAGCTCGGCGAGCTGGCCCTCGAGCTGCGCGCGGTGGGCGCCCAGGATGCTGAGGAAGCGCTCGAGCTGCGGCACCGTGTCGCGCGGGCTGTCGTACATGTCGAGGATGTCCTTGGCCTCGGTCAGGCTCAGGCCCAGGCGCTTGGCGCGCAGCGTGAGCGTGAGCCGGGCCCGGTCGCGCGCGCTGTAGATGCGCTGCAGGCCCGCGCGCTCGGGCGTGAGCAGCCCCATGTCCTCGTAGAAGCGGATCGCCCGCGTCGTCAGGTCGAATTCCTTCGCGAGCTGGCTGATGGTGAAGGTTTGCGCTGGCATGAGGGCTTGTTCAGGGAACACGGGAGGCGCCGGGAAGGGGGCGTTGCGGGGGCGACAGCACATTTGCGCCGCGCTCTCTACAATGGTGCCCTCAACCCATGACGTTTACGTAAACGTCAATCCTACATGAATCTGCTCGAACGCGAACTCCACTACCCCCTCGGCGACACCCTGCCCGCCCCCGGCGAGGCCCTCGAAGTGGCGCCCGGCGTGCGCTGGATCCGGATGCGGCTGCCGTTCGCGCTCGACCACATCAACCTCTGGCTGCTGCGCGACAACTACCGCGGCGTCGAGGGCTGGACCGTGGTCGACTGCTGCATCTCGCGCGACGAGGCGCGGGCCCAGTGGGAGCAGATCTTCGAGACCCAGCTGCAGGGCCTGCCGATCGTGCGCGTGATCGTCACCCACATGCATCCCGACCACATCGGCCTGGCCGACTGGCTGTGCAAGCGCTGGAACGTGCCGCTGTGGATCAGCTCCACCGACTACCACGTGGCGCGCGTGCTCTGCAGCAGCGGCGACACGCTCGCCGGCGGCGAGCATGCCGCGCGCTTCTTCAGTGCGCACGGCCTGGCCAACCCCGAGGCGCTCGACAAGATCCGTGGCCGCACCAACTACTACGCCAACATGGTGCCCTCGGTGCCCGAGAGCTTCGTGCGCATGCTCGACGGCGAGAGCATCGACATCGGCGGCCATGCCTGGCGCTGCATCAGCGGCTACGGCCATGCCCCCGAGCACATCGCGCTGTACTGCGACGATCTCAAGCTGCTGCTGGGCGGCGACATGATGCTGCCGCGCATCTCGACCAACGTGAGCGTGTACGCGGGCGAGCCCGAGGCGAATTCGCTGCGCCTGTTCCTCGACAGCATCGAGCGCTTCAAGTCGCTGCCCGCCGACACCCTCGGCCTGCCCGCGCACGGCAAGCCCTTCACCGGCATCCACCGCCGCGTCGAGCAGCTGCAGGAGCACCACCGCGACCGCCTGGCCGAGCTGCTCGAGGTCGCGCTGGCGCGGCCGATCACGGCCTTCGAGGGACTGCCGATCCTGTTCAAGCGCGAACTCGACCTGCACCAGATGACCTTCGCGATGGGCGAGACCGTGGCGCACCTGCACCTGCTCTGGTTCTCGGGGCAGGTGAAGCGCGAGCTGGGCGCGGACGGCATCTACCGCTTCGGCGCCCTGGCCTGAGTTCCGGCACAGCGCGGCGCACGGCCGCGCATAGACTCGCGGGCATGAACATGTCGCACACGCTGGCCGATCTGCGCGCGGGCCGGCTGACGGGCGCCACGCGGCTCGACCTGAGCTGCGGCCTCGAGGAATTTCCGCGCGAAGTTTTCGAGCTGGCCGACACGCTCGAGGTGCTGAACCTCACGGGCAATGCGCTCGACCGCCTGCCCGACGACCTGGGCCGGCTGCACCGGCTGCGCGTGCTGTTCTGCTCCGACAACCGCTTCACGCGCTTGCCCGAATCGATCGGCGACTGCGCGAACCTCGACATCGTCGGCTTCAAGGCCAACCGCATCGCCGAGGTGCCGGCCGCGTCGCTCGCGCCCTCGCTGCGCTGGCTGATCCTGACCGACAACGCGATCGAGCGCCTGCCCGACACGCTGGGCGACTGCACGCGCATGCAGAAGCTGATGCTCGCGGGCAACCGCCTGAGCAGCCTGCCCGAGACGCTGGCCGGCTGCACGCGGCTCGAGCTGCTGCGCATCTCCGCCAACCGCTTCGCCACGCCGCCCGGCTGGCTGTGGTCGATGCCGCGGCTGTCGTGGCTGGCCGCCGCGGGCAATGCCTTCGATGCGCGCGACGAGGAGGCCGCGGCGCTCGCGCTCGCGGTGCCGCGCATCGACTGGCACGCGCTGCAACTGGGCACACGGCTCGGCGAAGGCGCCTCGGGCGTGATCCACGAGGCGCTGCTGAACGAGCGGGAGCCGGTCGCGGTCAAGCTGTTCAAGGGGGCCGTCACCAGCGACGGCTGGCCGCGCAGCGAGCTCGCGGCCAGCATCGCAGCCGGCGCGCACGCCACCCTCATCGGCGCGCAGGGCCGCATCGATGGCCATCCCGAGGGCACGCAGGGCCTGGTGATGGCGCGCGTGCCGGCGTCGTTCCGCACGCTCGCGGGGCCGCCGAGCCTCGCCTCGTGCACGCGCGACGTCTATGCCGACGACGCCCGCTGGTCCGCAGGCACCGCGCTGCGCATCGCGCGCGACATCGCGGCGGCGATGCGGCACCTGCATGCGCGCGGCCTGGTGCATGGCGACCTCTATGCGCACAACATCCTCTGGCATCCCGAAGACGGTGCGCGCCTGGGCGACTTCGGCGCCGCCTGGTTCGCCGATGCGCTGCCCGCCGGCGACGCGGCGCGCGCGCGGCAACTGGAGGTGCGCGCCTTCGGCTGCCTGCTCGAGGAACTGGCCGCGCGCTGCGATGAACCGCCTCCTGCGATGATGGCGCTGCGCGATCGCTGCCTGCAGCCCGAGGTGGCCTCGCGCCCTTCGGCCGCGGAGATCGCCGCGCTGCTCGAAGAGACTCTCGCATGAGCCGCGGCCGCCTCGCCCATCCGCCGCTGCCGATGCGCGACGGCGTGAGCGCGAGCTGCGTCGGCCTGCCGACCGAGGACCACTGGCCGACCATCGCCGACTTCCTGATCGCGCGCTTCACCGCGATCGCGCCCGAGGCCTGGATGCAGCGCATCCGCGACGGCGAGGTGGTCGACGAGCACGGCGTGCCCGTCACGCCCGAGCGCCGCTACCAGGCGCCGCTGCGCGTCTTCTACTACCGCGCGCTCGACACCGAGCCGGCGATCCCGTTCGAGGAGCAGGTGCTGTACCGCGACGAGCACCTGCTGGTGGTCGACAAGCCGCACTTCGTGCCGGTCACGCCCACCGGCAAGTACCTGCACCACAGCCTGCTGGTGCGGCTCAAGCGCAAGCTCGGCATCGAGGCGCTGTCGCCGCTGCACCGCATCGACCGCAGCACCGCGGGCCTGGTGCTGTTCTCCGTGCGGCCCGAGACACGCGGCGCCTACCAGACCATGTTCGCGCAGCGCACGGTGCACAAGGACTACGAGGCGATCGTGCCGCTGCCCGGCGGCGAGGCCGCCGCGGCCGCGCTGCCGCCCGTCTACCGCAGCCGGCTGGTCGACGACGCGCACTTCATGCAGGTGAAGGAAGCGCCCGGCGAGCCCAACTCCGAGACCGGCATCGCGGTGCTGAAGGCGTTCGACGGGCTCGCGCACCTCGCGCTCTCGCCGGTCACGGGCCGGCGGCACCAGTTGCGCGTGCATTGCCTGGCGCTGGGCATGCCGATCGTGAACGACCCCTTCTATCCGGTACTGACGCCGGTCGACACCGACGACTTCGACCGGCCGCTGCAACTGCTGGCGCGCTCCATCGCCTTCACCGATCCCCTGACCGGCGAACCGCGCCGCTTCGACAGCCAGCTGCGCCTGCTGCTGGCGCCAAGGTGACGCCCGCGGCGCGACGCCGGCACTAAGCTGCGGCCTCCGGCTGCCCTTGCCTTTCCTCCATCGGGCGGCCCCACGCACACCAGGAGACGCCGCACATGGACACCACCCGACTCTTCTCGCTCCAGGGCCGCACCGCCCTCATCACCGGCGGCTCGCGCGGCATCGGCCGCATGATCGCCGAGGGCTACCTGGCGCAGGGCGCACGGGTCTACATCTCGGCGCGCAAGGCCGAGGCCTGCGACCAGACCGCCCAGGAACTGTCGGCCTTCGGGCATTGCGTGTCGCTGCCGGCCGACGTGTCGACGCTCGAAGGTGCGCAGGCGCTGGTCGCCGCGTTCGCGAAGCATGAGTCGTCGCTGGACATCCTCGTCAACAACGCCGGTGCCGCCTGGGGGGCGCCCTATGCGGAGTTTCCGGAGAGCGGCTGGGACAAGGTGGTGGACCTGAACCTCAAGACGCCGTTCTTCCTGACGCAGGCGTTGACGCCGTTGCTGAAGAAGGCGGCCGCGGGGGGCGATCACCTGGCGAAGGTGATCAACATCGCTTCGATCGACGGGATCTCGGTGAATCCGCAGGAGACCTACTCGTACGCGGCGAGCAAGGCGGGGCTGATCCAACTCACGCGGCGCATGGCGCTGCGGCTGGCACAGGACGGGATCGTGGTGAGTGCGATTGCGCCGGGGGCCTTTGCTTCGAGCATGAACAAGGATGCCCGGGACCATGGGGATGAGATCAAGGGGCGGATTCCGGCGGGGCGGATCGGGAAGCCCGAGGACATGGCGGGGGCGGCGATTTATCTGGCTTCTGATGCGGGGGACTATGTGATGGGGTCTACGTTGGTTGTCGATGGGGGTGTGACGCACGCGCGTTGATTTTCTTGCTGCGTTTTTGTTGAGGCTGTTGGCCGGGTCTCGCCCCGGCGGGCGAGTCACTTTCTCTTGTCTCGCCAAGAGAAAGTAACCAAAGAAAAGGCGACCCCGCTGTCTGTGTCCCTCCGCTTCGCTGCGGGCAACCTGCGGTGCTCGGAGAAAGCGGGGGTCCGCAGAACTCGCTGCACTTCGTTCCGCTCAGACAGCTGCGGCCCTTATCCCGCTTTCCCCTGCGCTCCTCGGCACAGCCAGAGGGGACTAGGGTCAACGCGCCGTGGCGCGTCCTTGTGTGGGGAGTGCGCATGCGTAGGCCCTGGATCTTCCACTAAGGCCGAGCGAAGCAAAGGCCCGAAGGGTCTGCTGGGCCGAGCATCGCGATGGCCCGACCCCCCCCCTCTGGCTGCGCCGAGGAGCGCAGCGTTTCGCGGATAAGGGCTCGCAGCTGTCTGAGCGCAGCGCAGCGGAGCGAGTTCTGCGAGACCCCGCGAAACGCGAGCACCGCAGGTTGCCCCGTAGCGCAGCGAAGGGGTCGCAGACAGTGGGTCGCCTTTTCTTTGGTTACTTTCTTTTGGCGAAGCTGTATGGACCGGGCACATGGTGGACAGGTGTGCGAGGACATGGTGGACACCATCGGGCGTATCGCCCGATCGGAAGACGACCATGCCCTGGAGCACCCGAGACACCATGAGCCTGAGAGAAGAGTTCGTTGCCCTGGCACGCCAGGAAGGTGCCAATCGGCGTGAGCTGTGCCGGCGCTTCGGCATCAGCCCGCAGACCGGCTACAAATGGCTCGCACGCAGCGCCACGCTGGGTGCCGCCGGCCTGGGCGATGCCAGTCGCCGCCCGCACCACAGCCCCGGCGAGACCTCGCCCGAACTTCAACAATCCATCGTCTCGCTGCGCCAGCAGCACCCTGCCTGGGGCGCACGCAAGCTCGCACGGCGCCTGAGTGACCTCGGACAGGGTTGCCTGGCTCCGAGCACCGTCAACTCCATCCTCAAGCGCCACGGCCTCATCAGCGTCCAGGCCAGCAGTGCGGCCACCGCCTGGCAGCGCTTCGAGCACGAGGCGCCCAACAGCCTCTGGCAGATCGACTTCAAGGGCTACGTGTCCACCGCAGCGGGGCCCTGCCATCCGCTGACGCTGCTGGACGACCACTCTCGCTACAACCTGGCCCTGCGCGCCTGTGCCCGCCAGCAAACGGCCAGCGTGAAGGAGCAGTTGCAGGACGTCTTCTCCCGCTACGGTCTGCCGGTGCGCATCAATGCGGACAACGGCGCACCCTGGGGCAGTCCGCGCGAGCCGGGCCAGCTCAGCGAACTCGCGCTGTGGCTCATCCGCCTGGGCGTGCGGGTGAGCTTCAGCAGCCCCTATCACCCGCAGACCAACGGCAAGGACGAGCGCTTCCATCGCAGCCTGAAGGCGGAGTTGCTGGCCGGGCGCAGCTTCCAGGATCTGGCGCAGGCACAGCAGCAGTTCGATCGCTGGAGGCGTATCTACAACCATGAGCGCCCGCACCAGGCGCTGGGCATGAACACCCCGGCGAGCCGGTATCGCGCCAGCGAGAGGGCCTATCCGAGGACGCTGCCACCGCTCGAGTACGGCCCGAACGACACGGTGGTGAAGGTCGGCTGGCTGGGGGAGGTGCGCTTCAAGAGCAAGCGCTTCAAGGTGTCCGCAGCACTTAAGGACCACGAGATCGCGCTGCGCGCGCAGCCCGGGCGAGAGGGCTGCTACGACGTCTACTTCGTGCACCACAAGCTGCGCGAGATCGACCTGCGCGAGGCCTGAGCCACCATGCAGAATGTGTCCACCATGTCCTCGCACATGTGTCACCCATGTCTCCGGTCCATACACGAAGCAAAAGAAAGTGACTCGCCCGCCGGGGCGAGACCCGGCCGACAGCCTAAAAAAGAAAACTCACCCCCACCGAGGCACAGCCTCATCCTTCAACTGCTGCCTCAACACATCGTAATCCGGCACCACGCTTTCAACGGTCTCCCAGAACCGATGCGAGTGATCCATCACCCGCAGATGCGCCAACTCATGCGCCACCACATAGTCGATCACCGACAACCGAAAGTGGATCAACCGCCAGTTCAGCCGAATCGACCCATCCGCACTCGCACTCCCCCACCGCGTCGCCGCATTCGACAACGACAGCTTCGCCCACCGCACCCCCAGCAGCGGCGCGAAGTGATCGAGCCGCTCGATGAACAGCTTGCGTGCCTGCCGCATCAGCCAGGCCTGCGCCGCATCGCGGATCTGCGACGGCTCGGCGTTCTGCGCCACGGCCAGCCGCAGCAGCCGCGGACCCGTGCCGTCGCCCGCATCGAGCGCCCCGCCCACGCCCTCGAAGCCATGCTTCGGATCGAGCCGCACCACCACCGGTTCGCCGAGGAAGGGAAAGCCCGCGCCGTCCTTCCAGTCGATGCGCGTGGCCTCGACGCGCGCGTGGCGCTGCTGCGTCTCGGCGAGCTTGCGCAGGATCCAGTCGCCCTTCTCGCGGATCGCGGCATCGACGTCGCGCAGCGCGACCCAGCGCGGCGCGCGCACCGACAGGCCTTCGGCGCCGACGACGAAGCCGATGGTGCGGCGCTTGCCGCGCTTGAATTCGTAGGCGACGCGCGCCGCGCCCAGCATCAGCTCGCGCGAAGCCTGCGGATGCACGAAGCTCGCGGGCGCCAGGGTGTCGGCCAGCGGCACGGCCGGACGCGGGTCCTCGACCAGCGGCACCGTGGTGGTGGGCACGGCCACCACCGGCGGCACCGCGAAGGGCAGCGCGTCGGGCACGAGGCTGCCGGGCTGGCGCGCGCGCGGCCGTGCCGGGCCCGGGCTCTTGCGGGCGCGCGGCGCGGCGGGCGGCGGCGCGGCCACGGCGCCATCGCCGAACAGGTCCAGCGCCAGCTGCATCAGCTCCCGCATGCTCGATGTCCGGTGATCGACAAGAAAGAAACGACGGTCGAAGGCGCGAACGCCTTCAACCCACCTTCTCGACCGCGGCACCGCCGGCCACGCCACCGGTGGCATCGGCATCGCGGTACGCCTCGGGATCGAGGCGGTGCATCTCGGCCTCGATCCAGGCCTCGACCTCGCGCATCAGTTCGTCGGGCTTGCGGCCCGCGCTCGAGATCGGCACGCCGATCGACACGTCGACCACGCCGGAGCGCTTGATGAAGGCCTTGCGCGGCCAGACCTTGGCCGAGGTCACGGCGATCGGGATCACGGGCACGCCGGTCTCGCAGGCCAGGCGCGTGCCGCCGCTCTTGTAGGTGCCCTTCTGGCCGCGCGGGATGCGCGTACCCTCGGGGAACATGATGATCCAGATGCCCTGCGCGAGCAGCTTGCGGCCCTGGCTCACCACCTTGTTGAAGGCCTGGGCGCGCTGGCTGCGGTCGATGTGGATCATGTCCAGCCGGCCCATGGCCCAGCCGAAGAAGGGCACGTAGAGCAGCTCCTTCTTGAACACGTAAGCCAGCGGATGCGGCATCAGCGTGGGCATCAGGAAGGTCTCGAGCGTGGACTGGTGCTTGACCAGCAGGATCGCGCCCGCGAGCTTGTCGGCCGGCAGGTTCTCCATGCCGCTCACGCGCAGCCGGATGCCCAGGAGCGCGCGCGCGCCGCTGCCGACGGCCCAGGAGAGCCAGCGCGCCGCCATCCAATAGAGCGGTATGCCGCGCATCCAGATCGAGCACACCAGCATGATGATCGCCCAGGGGACGACGGTGACGAACATCCACAGCGCGTGGAGAACGGAACGGAGCAACGCCATCAGAGAGCCACCTGCATGGATTCGGCCCGCGCCTCGCGCGCGAGCAGGAAGTCGACGAAAGCGGCGAGGTCTTCGTGCACCCTCGTGTCCGCCGGATATTCGGGAGGCAGCGGATCGAAGCCGCGGCAGGCCGCGCCCATGCCGGTCAGCAGCAGGTGCGGTTCGCAGCCGGCGGCCGCGCCGGCCTGCAGGTCGCGCAGGCTGTCGCCCGCGGTCGGCACGCCGGCCAGGTCGATGCCGAAGCGGTCGCCGATCTGCTGGAACAGGCCCGGCTTGGGCTTGCGGCATTCGCAGTCCTCGTCGGGGCTGTGCGGGCAATAGAACACCGCATCGACACGCCCGCCCACGGCCGCGAGCATCTTGTGCATCTTGGCGTGCATCGCATTGAGCGAGGCCATGTCGAACAGGCCGCGCCCCAGGCCCGACTGGTTCGACGCGATCACCACGTGCCAGCCCGCATGGTTGAGCCGCGCCACGGCCTCGAGCGCACCGGGCAGCGGCGTCCACTCGGTGTCGCTCTTCACGAAGTCTTCGCGGTGCACGTTGATCGTGCCGTTGCGGTCGAGGATCACGAGTTTCATGGAGGTGTTCCTTCAGACTCCAGCTTGCGTCGCTTCACCCAGGCGACCAGATGCGGCAGCGGGTACTTCGCCGCGTCCAGCATGCCGATGCGCTGCACCAGCGTATCGAGCGATACCAGGTCCTGCTTCAACAGCTCGCGCACGAAATCGGCGTCCTTCTCGCGACCGGCCACGCACTTGGAGACGACCAGGTCGTGCAGTTCCGGACAGATGGCCGTGATCTCGCCGACGTAGTGCAGGCTGGCACGACTCATCCAGTCGCCGGGCATGACGGCGGTCTCGGGCCCGACACCATCGGCGAAATAACCGAAGGTCTCGTGAAAGCTCGAGTGCATACCGATCGCACCGTCGATCAGATCGGCGCGCTCCGGATGCAGCGCGGGGTAGAGATCGATTTCGCGCGATACCAGCAGCGACTCGGGCGGTTGATCGAGCAGCAGCAACACGGCCTGACTGCCGACGACCACAAAAGAACTTTCTTTCGAGATCGCCGCGGAAGCGCGCAATACATGCTGCAGTTCTTCGAGCTTCATGGGGTCGCGGCCTGCTCGCGCGCCTGCTTGAGCAATGCCATTCGTTCGACCTGCGAGACGAGGCCGCCGAGTGGCGACACGCTGCGCATGAGCTGTCCATGCTCGGACTCGACGAGCGCGGCATCTTCGAGCACGCCGGCATCGCCGGCGAGAAGACGCTCCCACTCGTCCCACAGCACGTCGGAGCGCGTGGGGCCCGACTGCTGGCGCCACCGTTCGAGGGTGCGGCGGGCCTGCTCGCGCAATGCGGGCTCCTGGCGCAGCACCGCCACCGCCCGCTGGTGCAGGGCGAGGGAGAACTGATCCAGTTGCTGTTGGCGGTTCATGCGCGATCGGATTATCGAGCGACGGTCTTCAGACAGCCAGCCGCTCGAGCTGCGCCACGCGGTTCATCGCGGCATGCAGCGACATCAGCAGCCCCAGCCGGTTGAGCCGCAGGTCGGCCTGCTCGGCATTGACCATCACGCCGTCGAAGAAGGCATCGACCGGTTCGCGCAACGCGGCCAGGGTCTGCAGCGAGGCGGTGTAGTCGCCGGCATCGAACTGGGCGTTGGCGGCGGGCACCACCTGCGCCATGGCGGCATGCAGCGCCTTCTCGGCGGGCTCCTGCAGCAGCAGCTCGCTGACGTGGGCGTCGGCCTCGGGGGCCTTCTTGAGGATGTTGCCGATGCGCTTGTTGGCCGCGGCCAGCGCGGCGGCGGCGGGCAGCACGGCGAAGGCGCGCACGGCGGCGAGCAGCTGGGGCACCTGGCCCAGGCGCTGCGGGCGCGGGGCCAGCACGGCGTCGACTTCCTGCGCGCTGGCGCCCTGCTCGCGCAGGCTGCCGGCGAGGCGGTCGAGAATGAAGTCCTGCAGCTCGACCGTGGCCTTGGAGGCATCGAAGCCCGCGATGCCCTGGAACTGCGCGGCGGCCCCGGCCAGCAGCGCGTCGAGGTCCAGCGGCAGGTTCTTCTCGATCAGCATGCGGATCGTGCCGAGCGCATGGCGGCGCAGCGCGAACGGATCGCGGTCGCCGGTGGGCAGGTTGCCGATGCCGAACATGCCGACCAGGGTCTCGAGCTTGTCGGCCAGCGCGACCACCAGGCCCACGCTGTCGCGCGGCAGTTCGTCGCCCGCGAAGCGCGGCTTGTAGTGGTCCTCGATGGCATCGGCCACGGCCGCGTCGAGGCCGTCGTGCAGCGCGTAGTAGCGGCCCATGATGCCCTGCAGCTCGGGGAACTCGCCGACCATGTCGGTCACGAGGTCGGCCTTGGCCAGCTGGGCGGCCTGCACAGCCTGGCGCGCCACGTTGGCATCGCCGAGCTTCTCGGCGATGGCGCGCGCGATGCGCATCACGCGCTCCACGCGCTCGCCCTGGGTGCCTAGCTTGTTGTGATAGACCACCTTGCCCAGCGACGCGACGCGCGAGGCCAGCGTCTTCTTGCGGTCCTGGTCGAAGAAGAACTTGGCGTCGGCCAGGCGCGGGCGCACCACGCGCTCGTTGCCGCCGATGACGGCGCTGGCATCGTCGGGGCTGATGTTGCTGACGACCAGGAACCGGTTGGTGAGCTTGCTCGACGCATCGAGCAGCGGGAAGTACTTCTGGTTCGCCTTCATCGTGAGGATCAGGCATTCCTGCGGCACCTCGAGGAATTCGCGCTCGAAGCTGCAGACCAGCACGTTGGGGCGCTCGACCAGCGCCGTCACCTCGTCGAGCAGCGCGTCGTCGTGGATCGGCACCGAGCCGCCGCCGACCTGGACCGCGGCCGCGGCGAGCTGGCGCGCGATCTCGGCGCGGCGCGCCTCGAAGCTCGCGATCACCGCGCCTTCGTCGCGCAGCTGCAGCGCGTAGCTGTCGGCATTGCGCAGCACCACGGGATCGACCGCGGCCTCGAAGCGGTGGCCATGCGTTTCGCGGCCGGCCTTGAGGCCCAGCGCCTCGATCGCCACCACGGCATCGCCGTGCAGCGCGACCAGGCCGTGCGCGGGGCGCACGAAGCTCACGCTGCTCCAGCCCGGCAGCTCGCAGCCGCTCTCGAGCTGGTAGCTCATGACCTTCGGGATCGGCAGCTTGGCGATGGCTTCGGCCAGCGCCTTCTGCAGGCCCTCGGCCAGGGTGGCGCCCTTGGCGGTGCTCTCGTAGAACAGGGCTTCGGCCTTGCCGTCCATGGCGCGCTTGAGGCCGGGCACGGCCGAGGCGTCGGCGCCGAGCGCGCCCAGGCGCTTGAGCAGCGCGGGCGTGGGCTGGCCCGAGGCATCGAGCCCCACGGCCACGGGCATCAGCTTCTGCGAGACGGCCTTGTCGGCGGCGCGCTCGGCCACGTGCGTGAGGTGCGCGGCCAGGCGGCGCGGCGAGGCGAAGGGCGTGAGCACCGAGCCGGCCTCGGCCAGGCCCTGGGCCACGAGCTGTTCGCGCAGCACGCCCGCGAAGGCCTCGCCGAGCTTCTTCAGCGCCTTCGGCGGCAGTTCTTCGACAAACAGTTCAACCAGCAGGGAGGTCTTGTTCATGGGGGTCGTCATCGCTCAGGCGGCCTTCTTCGGTGCGATCTGCGCGACCCATTCGCGCGGTGCCATCGGGAAGCCCAGCCGTTCCCGGCTGTCGTAGTAGCTCTGCGCCACGCTGCGCGCGAGGTTGCGGATGCGGCCGATGTAGGCCGCGCGTTCGGTCACGCTGATCGCGCCGCGCGCGTCGAGCAGGTTGAAGCTGTGCGCGGCCTTGAGCACCTGCTCGTAGGCCGGCAGCGCGAGCTGCTCGGCCATCAGGTGCCTGGCCTGCTTCTCGTGCGCGGCGAAGGCGGTGAACAGGAACTCGGCATCGGAATGCTCGAAGTTGTAGGTCGACTGCTCGACCTCGTTCTGCTTGTAGACGTCGCCGTAGCTCAGGCCCTCGGTCCACACGAGGTTGTAGACGTTGTCCACGCCCTGCAGGTACATCGCGAGGCGCTCGAGGCCGTAGGTGATCTCGCCGGTGATCGGCTTGCAGTCGATGCCGCCGACCTGCTGGAAGTAGGTGAACTGCGTCACCTCCATGCCGTTGAGCCAGACCTCCCAGCCCAGGCCCCAGGCGCCGAGCGTGGGGTTCTCCCAGTCATCCTCGACGAAGCGGATGTCGTTCTTCTTGAGGTCGAAGCCCAGCGCCTCGAGGCTGCCGAGGTAGAGCTCGAGGATGTTCGCGGGCGCGGGCTTGAGCACGACCTGGTACTGGTAGTAGTGCTGCAGGCGGTTCGGGTTCTCGCCGTAGCGGCCGTCCTTGGGGCGGCGGCTGGGCTGCACGTAGGCGGCCTTCCAGGGCTCGGGGCCGAGCGCGCGCAGGAAGGTGGCGGTGTGCGAGGTGCCCGCGCCCACTTCCATGTCGTACGGTTGCAGCAGCGCGCAGCCCTTGTCGGCCCAGTACGACTGCAATTTGAGAATGATTTGCTGGAAGGTCAACATGAAGGGTGCCGGCCGGCGCGGCCGGGCGTTGGACGAAAGCGCGGCGGTGCGCCGCGAAAGCCCGCGATTTTACGGGCGGAGGGCAACTCTCCCACAGCGGGTCGGGAAGGCGCCTGCCACGGACCGGGCGCGGGCCGTGCGACAAACCGGGGTCCGCGCGGGCCCCTGTCTTCCACGGCCGCGCGGTCGACGCTTTTTCAGCCGGCCGGGAACGCCCGCCCGCCGCGCCGATCCGACTCCCTCCCACGAGCCCCCAGCCCCCAACGACCCCATGCCAGTGCCCGAGACCGGCCCGAACACCCCGCTCTTCATCGTGCTCAATGCCGCCTCCGGCAGCGAGGACGCCGTCCAGGCCCGCGAGGTCATCGAGGAAGGCTGCGCCGCGGCCGACCGCCGGCTGCGCATCTTCACGGTCGACCGCGGCAGCGCCGACGACGGCCCCGGCAGCCTGCGCGCGCTGGCGCGCGAGGCGGTGGAGCGCGCGCGGGCCGCCGGGGGCGTGGTGGTGGCCGCGGGCGGCGACGGCACGATCAATGCCGTGGCCCAGGCCACGCTGGGCAGCGGCTGCGCCTTCGGCGTGCTGCCGCAGGGCACCTTCAACTACTTCAGCCGCGCCCACGGCATCCCGCGCGACACCGCGCAGGCGCTCGAGGTGCTGCTGACCCAGCCGCCGCGGCCGGTGCAGGTCGGACTGCTCAACGACCGCGCCTTCCTGGTCAACGCCAGCCTGGGCCTGTATGCCCAACTGCTCGAGGAGCGCGAGCACTACAAGTCGCGCTACGGGCGCAACCGCCTGATCGCGCTCGGCGCGGGCCTGCTCACGGTGCTGCGCGGCCACCGCACGCTCGACCTGCGCATGGCCTGGCGCGGCCAGGAGCGCGCGATCCGCACGCCCACGCTGTTCGTGGGCAACAACCCGCTGCAGCTGCTGCAGATCGGCATCGAGCATGCCGACGCGCCCGAGCAGGGGCAGCTGGCGGCGGTGGCGCTCAAGCCCCATGGCCTGCTGTCGATGCCGGGGCTGCTGCTGCGCGGCGCGCTCGGGCGGCTCGGCGAGGCCGACGAGGTGCTGAGCTTTCCCTTCGAATCGATGACGGTGCGCATCGGCCGCGCGGGCAGCCGCGGCCCGCGGCGCGTGAAGGTGGCGACCGACGGCGAGATCGGCTGGGCCGAGATGCCGCTGCTGTTCCGCGTCTCGCCCGAGCCGCTGTGGCTGATACGGCCCGACGTGGCGCCCGAGCTCGAGGCGGCCAAGCAATGAGCGTGTTGCTGCAGGTGTCCGACCCGCACTTCGGCACCGAGCAGCCGCCGGTGCTGGCGGCGCTCGAGCGGCTGGCGCGCGAGCTCGCGCCCGAGCTGCTGGTGCTGTCGGGCGACATCACCCAGCGCGCCACGCGCGCGCAGTTCGCGGCAGCGCGTGCCTTCGTCGACCGGCTGGCGCCGCGGGCGCTGCTGGCGATCCCGGGCAACCACGACATCCCGCTGTTCCAGCTCGCGGCGCGCGCCTTCGCGCCCTACGGCCGCTACAGCGAGGCCTTCGGCGACGAGCTCGAGCCGGTGGTCGACCTGCCCGACTGGCTGGCGATCGGCGTCAAGACCACGCGCCGCTGGCGCCACGAGGACGGCGAGGTGTCGCGCGCGCAGGTCGAGCGCGTGGCGCGACGGCTCGCCGCGGCGACGCCTTCGCAGCTGCGCGTGGTGGTCACGCACCAGCCGGTGGCGGTGACGCGGCGCGAGGACATCGGCAACCGGCTGCATGGCGGCGAGGCCGCCGCGGCGCGCTGGGCCCAGGCCGGTGCCGACCTGGTGCTCGGCGGCCACATCCACCTGCCCTTCGTGCTGCCGCTGCACGAATGCCTCGTCGATGTCCCGCGGCCGATGTGGGCGGTGCAGGCGGGCACGGCGGTGTCGTGGCGCGTGCGCGCGGGGCATCCGAACTCGGTCAACGTGGTGCGGCGCGACGATGGCGCGCACGCTTGCATGGTCGAGCGCTGGGACTACGCAGCCGAGCGCCAGGCCTTCGTGCTCGCCGACGCCGTAAGGCTTTCGCTTGCCAGCGCGGCGGCGCCGCTTTAGGGTGCGCCGCATGTCATCGGCAGTCCCCGTCCCTTCCTCCCTTTCTTCCTCTCCCCTCCCCACCCCGCCCGCCCTGGTCGCGCATGCCGAACAGCTCGGCGCCCATGCGCTGGGCGGCTTCCTCTCGCTGCTGCTGGCCTCGGTGCTGGCCGCCGGCCTGGCCTGCTGGATGGCGCAGCGCCGCCGGCTCGCGCTGGCCGCGGAAGAAGAACCCGACGAGCCCCGGCTGGTGTTCGCGCTGGTGCTGGGCTTCGCGACGATCCTCGGTGCCTCCAGCCTGTTCGCCTGGATCGCCTCGAACCTCGGCGACGGCCGCACGCTGGGCCTGGCCGACCAGGCACTGACCGACGCGATCGCGCAGCACATGCCGCACGGCGTGATCCTCGCGTTCAGCTGGCTCACGCGGCTGGGCGACTTCGCCACGCTGGCGCCGGTGGCGGTGCTGGTGGCGCTGCTGCTGTGGCACCGCTCGCACCGCGGCCTGGCGCTCGGCTGGTCGATGGCGCTGGTGGGCATCGTGCTGCTGAACCCGGCGCTCAAGCAGATCTTCGCGCGCGCCCGGCCGCTGCACGACCACGGCCTGGCGCACGAGACCAGCTACAGCTTCCCGAGCGGCCACAGCGCGGGCGCGATCGTGAGCTACGGCATGCTGGTCTATCTCGCGCTGCGCCTGCTGCCGCCGCGCTGGCACGTGGCGGCGGCGATGGCCGGCGCCGCCGCGATCGTCACCATCGCCTGCAGCCGGATCTTCCTGCAGGTGCACTTCGCGAGCGACGTGGTGGCGGGCCTGCTGACCGGGCTGGCCTGGCTGCTGGTGTGCGTGGGCGGGCTGGAGTTCGCGCGGCACCGCCAGCGGCGGCGCGCGCGCTGAAACCCTTGCCCATGAAAAAAGGGCCGCGCCCTCCCCTGCGGAAGGAACGCGGCCCCGGCGACCGGCGCGGATCGAGCGATCAGTATTCCCAGAAGATGCGCTGCAGTTCCTTGGTGTCGCTGGTCTTGGTCAGCGCGACCATCGCGAGGATGCGCGCCTTCTGCGGGCGCAGGTCGTGCGCCACTACCCAGTCGTACTTGTCGTCGGGCTGCTCGGCATTGCGGATCACGAAGCCGTCGGGCACGCGCGAGCTGCGGATGACGACGATGCCGTCGGCGCGCACCTTCTGCAGGTTCGGCACGATGCGGTCGGCGACCGAACCGTTGCCGGTGCCGCCATGGATCAGCGCCTTGATGCCGCTCTTGGCGAGCGCGTCGATGGCGGTCGAGGACACGCCCTCGTAGCCCATCGCGATCTCGACCGGCGGCAGCGCGCTGATCTGGTCGATGTTGAACTCCGAGAACATGGTGTGACGCTTGACCGGCGCGCGGAACCAGTAGTTCTTGCCCTCGACCACCATGCCCAGCGGGCCCCACTGGCTCGAGAAGGCGCTGGTCTTGATGTTCACGCTCTTGCTCACGTCGCGCGCGGTGTCGATGTTGTCGTTCATCGTCACCAGCACGCCCTTGCCCGCGGCGTCCTTGCTGCCGGCCACCGTCACGGCGTCGTACAGGTTGAGCGCGCCGTCGGCCGACAGCGCGGTGCCCGGACGCATCGAGCCGACCACCACGATCGGCTTGGGCGTGTGCACGGTCAGGGTCAGGAAGTAGGCGGTTTCTTCCAGCGTGTCGGTGCCGTGCGTGATCACGATGCCGTCGACGTCGCTCTGCTTGGACAGCGCCGACACGCGCCTGGCGAGCGTGAGCAGGTTGTCGTTGGTGAGGCTCTCGGAGGCGACCTGGAACACCTGTTCGCCGCGCACGTTGGCGACCTTGGAGAGCTCGGGCAGGCCCGCGATCAGCTTGTCGACGCCGACCTTGGCGGCCGCGTAGGTGGCGCTGTTGACGGCCGAGGCGCCCGCGCCCGCGATGGTGCCGCCGGTGGCCAGGATCACCACGTTGGGAAGCGCCTGCTGCGCCTGAGCGAGCGCGCTGGCCGCCAGCATCGCGGCACCGGCCGCGAGGGCCCTGAAGCGGGGGGAAAGGTACATGGAGAACTCCTTGTGTTGAATGAATTTTTCGAGGCGGCGAGAAGATACATGAACCATGCCCGGCTGCCCGGCGCGGCCATGCCGGCATGGCATGCGGTCATGCGGCTGCGAGGAAGCAGGCATTACCATCCAACGCGCGCACGCCGCGCCACTCCCTCGCCATGAACGCCGATTCCGCCGCCCTTCCCGTCTCGACCGCCCAGGAAATGCCCGCGCCCGACGGGCCGCTGTCGCGCGCGCGCCCGGGCCGCGAGCGCATCATGGCGGCGATCCGCGCCGCGGCGATCGCGGAGTTCAGCCTGCACGGCCTGAAGGGCACCTCGACCCAGGCCATCGCGGCGCGCGCCGGCCTCACCAAGCCGCAGCTGCACTACTACATCGTCGGCAAGGAAGAGCTGTACGAAGAACTGCTGATGCAGGTGCTGCATGCGTGGAAGGTGGTGTTCTCGTTCGAGGACGCGAGCGACCCGGCGACGGTGCTCGGCGACTACATCCGCAAGAAGCTCGACCATGCGATCGACAGCCCCGAGATGTCGCGCATCTTCACGCGCGAGATCCTCGACGGCGGCCGCAATCTCGACCGCTACTGGCCCAATGCGCGCGCCTGGACGCAGAAGAAGGTCGACATCATCAACGGCTGGATCGCGCGCGGCCAGATGCGCCCGCTCGATGCGCGCATCCTGCTGATGCACGTCTGGGCCATGACCCAGAGCTACGCCGACTACGCGATCCAGACGCGCGTGATGCTGGGCCTGCCGAGCGACGCGCCGATCGACCGCGAGCCGATCGCGCGCGAGCTGGTGGCCTTCGTGCTGGCCGGCTGCGGCATCCGCGCAAGCTAGCACTCACGCGCCTTCCGGGCGCATTGCTCCCCTCCAAAACCGCACCGGCCCCAATCCGGTGCGCCCGCGCTGGCACGTCGCTTGCTAAACCTGACCACTTGCTCTGATTAAGCGGTCAAACACTATGCGCGTGCTCGTCGTCTACTGCCATCCGGTCGAAACCAGCTTCCATGCCGCCCTGCATCAGGAGGTGTTGAAGAACCTGCGCGCGGCCGGCCACGAGGTGGACGACTGCGACCTCTATGCCGAGGGCTTCGATCCGGTGCTCTCGCGCGAGGAGCGGCTGGGCTACCACGAGGTGCCGGCCAACCAGCTGCCGCTCAAGCCCTACGTCGAGCGGCTGCAGTGGGCCGAGGGCATCGTGTTCTGCTTCCCGACCTGGTGCTTCGGCCTGCCGGCCATGCTCAAGGGCTACTTCGACCGGCTCTTCATGCCCGGCGTGGCCTTCGACATCAGCGACCCCGCCAACGTGAAGCCGATGCTCACGCACATCAAGCGCATCAGCGCCGTGGTCACCTACGGCCGGCCGCGCTGGGTGGCGATGTACATGGGCGACCCCCCGCGCAAGATCGTCACGCGCTACATGAAACGGCTGACCGGCCACGGCGCCCGGGTCGACTACCACGCCCACTACCACATGAACGTGGCGACCGAGCCCCAGCTCAAGCGCTTCATGGCCAAGGTCGGCAACGCCATGGCGCGCTTCGCATGAGCGCGCCCGCGCTGCTCGACCGGCTGCGCCTGCCGCGCTGGCTGCTGCCGGCCGACTGGCCGCAGCGCGACGGCGTGCCGGTGCTCGCGCGGCTCGCGATCGAGGGCGGCCGCGTGCAGTCGCTGCAACCCGCGGACGATGCCCCGACGCCCGCCGCGGGCTGGGACCTCGGCGGCACGCTCGCGCTGCCGGGCTTCGTCGACGCCCACACGCACCTCGACAAGGTCTTCACGCTGCCGCGCATGAAGACGGTGCAGCCGGGCCTGCTCGGCGCCATCGACGCGATGCTGGCCGACCGCGTGAACTGGACGCCCGCCGACGTGCGCGAACGCGCGGCACGCGGGCTGCAATGGGCCTGGGAATGCGGCAGCACGCACCTGCGCACGCACGTCGACTGGTGGGAACCCGATGCCCTGCCGATGGCCTGGCCGGTGATGGCCGAGCTGGCGCAGGAATGGAAAGGCCGCGTGCGGCTCGAGCAGGTGAGCCTGATCAAGCTGCCGCTGTTCGAGGACGCGGCGCAGGCGCTGCGGCTCGCGAAGCAGGTGAAGGCCACCGGGCCGCATGCGCTGCTCGGCGGCTTCGTGCATTCCACCAACTGGAGCGAGAACGCGCTGCGCAACCTGCTGCGCTCGGCGCAGGCCTGCGAGCTCGACATCGACCTGCACGTGGACGAGGAGCTCAATGCCTCGGCCACGGGCCTGGCGGCCACCGCGCGCATCCTGGCCGAGATCGGCTACGAGGGCCGCGTGGTCTGCGGCCACGTCTGCGCGCTCGCGGAACAGCCCGAGGCGCAGGCCCTGGCCACGCTCGACGCGGTGGCGCGCGCGCCGATCACGGTGGTCTCGCTGCCCGCCACCAACCTGCTGCTGCAGGACGCCGTGACCGGCCGCACGCCGCGCCGGCGCGGCATCACGCTGGTGAAGGAGGCGCGCGAGCGCGGCATCCCGCTGCTGTTCGCGAGCGACAACGTGCAGGACCCGTTCTGCCGGCTCGGCAGCTTCGATCCGGTGGAAGCGCTGGGCACGGCCGCGCTGGTGGCGCAGCTCGACGAGCCGTTCGAGACCTGGTCGCAGGCGCTGTGCCGCGCCGACTGGCTGCGCCGCGACGCCACCGTGCAACGCCCGACGCTCGTCGGCGCACCCGCCGACCTCGTGCTCTTCGGCGCGGCCGACCGCTTCGGCTGGCCCTCGCGCAGCGCATCGCGCGTGGTGCTGCGCGCGGGCCGCGTCGCGCACGGCGAGGTGCCGGCGACCTGGCACGCCTGAACCCCCTTCGACGAACAGAACCACTCCAAGGACCGCCCCCATGCTCCACGGCTACATCCCTCCCCACCGCTTCCTGCCCTACCTGAGCTGGACCGAGATCGCCGCGCTGCCCGACCGCGAGAACACGGTCATCGTGCTGCCCTGCGGCGCGATCGAGCAGCACGGCCCGCACCTGCCGTGCTCGGTCGACAGCGTGATCAGCTCGGGCGTGATGGGCAAGGCGCTCGAGAAGCTGCCGGCCGAGGTGCGCGCCTTCGCGCTGCCGACCATCACCTACGGCAAGTCGGAAGAGCACCTGCACTTCCCCGGCACGATGACGCTGACCGGCACCACGCTGCTGTCGACCGTGACCGAGATCGGCGAGTCGGTCTACCGCTCGGGCTTTCGCAAGCTGCTGTTCGCCAACGGCCACGGCGGCCAGCCGCAGGTGCTCGAGATGGCGGCGCGCGAGCTGCGGCTGCGCCATGGCGACTTCGTGGTGGTGCCGCACGGCGTGTCGCGGCTGCCGAGCGCGGCCAGCAAGCAGGTCAGCGAGCAGGAGAAGAAGCTCGCGATGCATGCCGGCCATTCCGAGACCGCGCTGATGCTCGCGCTCGCGCCCGAGACGGTGCACATGGAGCGCGCGGTGGCCAACTTCCCGCCGCCGTTCCCGATCAAGTTGCTGTCGGCCGACGGCCGCCCGGCCTGCGCCTGGACCGCGCGCGACTTCGGCCCCAGCGGCGTGATCGGCGACCCGACCACCGCCACGCGCGAGCAGGGCGAGGCGATCCTCGACACGCTGTCCGACAGCTGGGTGCAGGCGCTGACCGAGCTGCATGCGCTGCGCTGGGTGGTGCGCGAGGAAGCCACCTGGGAGCGCGGCCACCAGCAGGGCTTCGTGCAGCAGTCCTTCGCGCCGGCCTGAGCCTGCTTCTTGCATCGGCCCGTCTTTCCCTTTTTCTTCACCCACGCCCTAGAGAGGTCCTCCCATGCGCTCCTTCGCACTGTCCCTGGCCGGCGCCGCCGCCATCGCCTTCCTCGCCGCGCCCGCGCAGGCCGAGGACAAGTTCACCTACATGACCAACTGGTACGCGCAGGCCGAGCACGGCGGCTTCTACCAGGCCGTGGCGCAGGGCATCTACAAGAAGTACGGGCTCGATGTGACCATCAAGATGGGCGGCCCGCAGGTCAACATCACGCAGATGATGGCGGCCGGCCAGGCCGACTGCATCATGGGCTCGAGCGACATCCAGATGATGCAGGTGCGCGAGGGCGGCGTGCCGGTGGTCAACGTGGCGGCCTTCTTCCAGAAGGACCCGCAGGTGCTGATCGCGCACGACGACGTGAAGGGCTTCGAGGACCTCAAGGGCAAGACGCTGCTGATCGGCGCGCAGGCCAACCGCGGCTACTGGCCCTGGCTCAAGGCGAAGTTCGGCCTCAAGGACGAGCAGACCCGGCCCTACACCTTCAACATCCAGCCCTTCGTGGCCGACAAGAACACGGCGCAGCAGGGCTACCTGACCTCCGAGCCCTACGCGATCCAGAAGGCCGGCGTGAAGAGCACCGTGCTGATGTTCAGCGACCACGGCTTCCCGGCCTATGCCACCACCGTCTCGTGCATGGAGAAGACGGTGAAGGAGCGCGGCAAGCAGGTGGCGGCCTTCGTCAAGGCCTCGGCCGAAGGCTGGAAGAGCTACCTCGCCGATCCCGCGCCCGCCAACGCGCTGATCAAGAAGGACAACCCCAACATGACCGACGACCAGCTCGCCTACAGCGTGGCCAAGCTCAAGGAGATGGGAATGATCACGGGCGGCGACGCCGGCAAGCTCGGCATCGGCGTGATGACCGATGCGCGCGCCAAGGCCAGCTACGACTTCCTCGTGAGCGCCAAGCTGCTCGACCCGGCCAAGGTCGAGCTCGCGAAGACCTACACGACCGAGTTCGTGAAGGACGCCAAGGTGCTGCCCTGACCGTCGCCACGCCATGAACCGCATCGACCCCCACACCCTCGCGCCGCCGACGGTGCCTGCCGTGCCCGCGGTGGAAGTGCTCTCGGCCGAGAAGACCTATCCCAACGGCACGCAGGCGCTCCTGCCGGTCGACCTGTCGATCGCCGAGGGCGAGTTCGTCACGCTGCTCGGTCCCTCGGGCTGCGGCAAGAGCACGCTGCTCAAGATGGTGGCGGGCATGCTCGAGCCCAGCGACGGCCGGCTGCTGGTGTGGCGCAAGCCGGTGGCGCAGTTGCATGACTGCCCGCACAAGCTGTCCTTCGTGTTCCAGTCGCCCACGCTGATGCCCTGGGCCAGCGTGCAGACCAACGTGCGGCTACCGCTCGATCTCGCGGGCGTGCCGCGCAAGGAGGCCGATGCGCGCGTGATGGAGTCGCTGGCGCTGGTGGGCCTCGAGAAGTTCGCGAGCGCACTGCCGCGCGCGCTCTCGGGCGGCATGCAGATGCGGGTGTCGATCGCGCGCGGGCTGGTCACGCAGCCCGAGCTGCTGCTGATGGACGAGCCCTTCGGCGCGCTCGACGAGATCACGCGCCACAAGCTCGACGCCGACCTGCTCGAGCTCTGGCGCAAGAAGAAGCTCACGGTGATCTTCGTGACGCACTCGATCCACGAGGCGGTGTTCCTATCGAGCCGCGTGGTGATGATGGCCGCGCGGCCGGGCCGCGTGGTCGAGCAGTTCCAGATCGACGAACCCTATCCGCGCAGCGCCGACTTCATGGTCACGCCCGAGTTCGCGCGCCATGCCAAGCGGCTGCAGGACAGCCTGCTGCGCGCCAGCCATGTCGACGAGGAGCACGCGCGATGAGCCGCACGCCGCTGCTGAGCCAGCCGCGCGTGCAGCGCGTGCTCTATCCGATGGCGATCGGCCTGCTGCTGATCGCGCTGTGGCAATGGATGGTGGTGGCGATGGAGCTGCCGCCCTACCTCGTGCCCTCGCCCTGGCTGATGCTGCAGACGCTGGTGACCGACTGGGCGCCGCTGGGCAGCGCGCTGCTGATCACGCTCAAGATCACGGTGCTGTCCTTCGTGCTCGCCACGGTGGCGGGCGTGCTGATCTCGTTCCTGTTCGTGCAGAGCAAGCGCATCGAGACCGCGCTCTTTCCGTACGCCGTGCTGCTGCAGGTCACGCCGATCGTGGCGGTGGCGCCGCTGATCATCATCTGGGTCAAGAACCCGACGGCCGCGATGACCGTGTGCGCGGCGCTGGTGGCGCTGTTCCCGATCATCAGCAACACCACGCTGGGCCTGCGCAGCATCGACCCCGACCTGCAGAGCTACTTCAAGCTCAACCGCGCCACGCGCTGGCAGCAACTGGTGCGGCTGCGCATCCCGAGCGCGCTGCCCTACTTCTTCGGCGGCCTGCGCATCTCCAGCGGCCTCGCGCTGATCGGCGCGGTGGTGGCGGAGTTCGTGGCCGGCACCGGCGGCTCGGGCGCGGGACTGGCCTACCAGATCCTGCAGGCGGGCTTCCAGCTGAACATCCCGCGGATGTTCGCCGCGCTGCTGCTGATTTCCCTCACCGGCGTCGCGCTCTTCGTGCTGATGGCCTGGCTCACCAAGGTGGCGCTGGGCTCGTGGCATGCGAGCGAACTTTCCCAGGACTGACTCCAACATGAACGCACAAGAATCCTCCATCGGGCCGCTGCTGCTCGAACTCCCCGACCTCGACTGGATCACCGACGAGGGCCGCGTCGTGCGGCTGTCGCAGGACTTCTCCTGGTTCAGCCCGGTGCTCAAGCGCCAGCTCGAGGGCAAGCATGCCGAGGTGGTGGTGCGCCCGCGCAGCGAGGACGAGATCCGCGCGGTGGTCGGCGCCTGCGCGCGCCACGGCGTGCCGATCACGGTGCGCGGCAGCGGCACCGGCAACTACGGCCAGACCACGCCGCTGGCCGGCGGCGTGGTGCTCGACATGACCGGCTACAACGCCTGCCTCTGGGTGCAGCCCGGCGTGGCGCGCGCTCAGGCCGGCATCCGCCTGGGCGAACTCGAGAAGCAGACCAGGGCCAGCGGCCAGGAGATGCGCTGCGTGCCCTCGACCTACCGCAGCGCCACGCTCGGCGGCCTGTTCGGCGGCGGCTTCGGCGGCGTGGGCTCGATCAACTACGGCCCGCTGGGCGCGCCGGGCAACGTGCTCGGCATCCGCGCGATGACCATCGAGCCCGAACCCCAGGTGGTCGAGCTGCGCGGCGCCGAGGCGATGCGCATGCACCACCTGTGGGGCACCAACGGGCTGGTGCTCGAGCTCGAGGTCGCGCTGGCGCCCGCGCATCCGTGGCTCGAGACGCTCGTGACCTTCTCCGATTTCGAGGGCGCGCTGAACTTCGCCGACCGGCTCGCGAACGCGCCGGGCATCGTGAAGCGCGAGGTGTCGTTCTATGCGGCGCCGATCTCCGACCACCTGGCGCAGCTCGCGGCGCACCTGCCCAAGGGCTGCCACACGGTGCTGTCGCTGGTGGCCGAGGCCAGCGAGCCGGCGCTGCTGCAGCTGGTCGAGAGCTTCGGCGGCACGGTGGGCTACCGCAAGACCGCGGCCGAGGTGCAGAAGAGCAACCGCACCCTGATGGAGTTCACCTGGAACCACACGACGCTGCACGCGCTCAAGGTCGATCCGACCCTGACCTACCTGCAGAGCGGCTTCGTGCCGGGGCGCCACGTGGCGCAGGTCATCGAGATGGAGAAGCTGCTGGGCGGCGAGGTGATGATGCACCTGGAGTTCATCCGCAACGTGGCGGGCCTGATGACCTGCAGCGGCCTGCAGCTGGTGCGCTTCAGCACCGAGGAACGGCTGCAGGAGATCATGCAGATCCACCGCGAGCACGAGGTGCACATCAACAACCCGCACGTGAACATCGTCGAGGACGGCAAGGCCGGCGGGCCGCTGCCGCCCGAGGTGATCGCCGTGAAGCGGCGCTTCGATCCGCTGGGCCTGCTGAACCCCGGCAAGCTGCGCGACTGGCCGGTGAAGCCGCGCGCGGCCGCGGTGGCGGCCTGAGTCAGGCCGCGCGGCGACGCCGCACGAAGGCGACCGCGACGATCGCGCAGGCCAGGCCCCACAGCGGCCACAGCCCGAGGTGCGCGACCCAGCGCGCATAGGGCGTGAGGCCGGTGCGGCCCTCGACCGGGGCCTCGAGCACGCCGCGCGTGAGCCGCGGCAGCGCATGGGTCACGTGGCCCTCGGCGTCGATGACCACGGTGGCGCCGGTGTTGGTGGCGCGCACCATCGGCCGCGCGAACTCGAGCGCGCGCATGCGCGAGATCGCGAGATGCTGGTCGATGGCGATCGAGTCGCCGAACCAGGCGATGTTGCTGACGTTGAGCAGGATGGTCGGTGCCGTCGCCGCGTCGCGGAAGTTTGCGCCGATCTCGTCGCCGAACAAGTCCTCGTAGCAGATGTTCGGCGCGATGCGCTGGCCCTGCCAGGCGAGCGCGGGCTGCGCGAGGCCGCCGCTGCGGAAGTCGCCGAGCGGGATGCTCATCATGTCGATGAACCAGCGGAAGCCGAAGGGAATGAACTCGCCGAAGGGCACGAGGTGGTGCTTGCTGTAGGCGTAGGCCGAGGTGGCGCCGGGCCGGAAGCCGAGCACGGTGTTGGTATAGCCCTGGCGGTCGCCCAGCGGCAGGCCGACCACGGCCGCCTGGCTGCCGCTCGCATAGCGCGCCTGGATCGCCTCGAGGTAGCCCGCGGGCAGTTGCTGCGGCAGCAGCGGGATCGCGGTCTCGGGCGTGACCACCAGCGAGGCCCTGGCATCGCGCAGCTGTTCGCCGTACCAGCGCAGCGCGTTCTCGATGCCGCCGTTGGGAACGAACTTCTCGTCCTGCGCGATGTTGCCCTGCAGCAGCGCGACCTGCAGCGTGCCCGCGGCTTCGCCGCGCGAGGGCTGGGCCACGAGCGGAAAGCCGAACGCGACCGCAACCAGCAACGCGGCGCCCGCGAGTTCGGCGCGGGCCGCGGGCCGAGCCAGCGCGACCAGCGCGGCGGCCAGGGCGGCCACGGCACCGATGCCGTAGACACCGATCCACGGCGCCCAGCCCGAGAGCGGGCCCTCGACATGGGCATAGCCGCCCGCGCCCCAGGGGAAGCCGGTGAACCAGCTGCCGCGCACCAGTTCGGCCAGCGTCCACAGCGCGGCAAAGACCAGCGCGCCGGTGACCGTGCCGCGCGGACCGCGCCGCACGAACCAGGCGCCGGCCAGGGCGTAGTACAGGCCGAGCGCGGCGGCGAGTGCGAGCACCGCGATCGCGGCCAGCGGCGCGGCGAGGCCGCCGTAGGTGTGCATCGAGATGAAGAGCCACCAGAAGGTGCCGCTGAGCCAGGCGGTGGAGAACAGCCAGGCATGCAATCCGGCGCGGCGCCAGCCCGCGTTCTCGTCGCGCAGTCGGCGCAGCCCGAAGGCAAGGACGCCGAGCGACACCAGTTGCAGCAGCCACAGCGGCCGGCCCGAGCCGGGCATGGCGATCGAGGCGGCCTGCGCCAGTCCGGCCAGCAGGAAGGCCAGGGCCAGCAGTGCGGCGCGCATCAGTCGGCCGCGTCGCCGCCGCGGGCCGGCGACACCTTGAACCAGCGCACCGCGCCGCCCTTGGTGTGCAGCACCACGAAGTCGAAGCCGCCGATCGCATGGTGCTCGCCGCGCTTGGGCACGTGGCCCATCTCGTGCGCGATCAGGCCGCCGATGGTGTCGAAGTCCTCGCTGAGCTGTTCCTCGTCGAACACGATGCCGAAGGCCTCGGCCACGCGCTCGATCGGCGTGTCGCCCGAGACGCGGTAGGTGTGGTCGGCCAGGCCGAAGATGTCGCCCTCGTCCTCGGCGATGTCGAACTCGTCCTCGATCTCGCCGACGATCTGCTCGAGCACGTCCTCGATGGTGATCAGGCCGGCCACGCGGCCGAACTCGTCGATGACGATCGCCAGGTGGTTGCGGTTGCCGCGGAACTCGCGCAGCAGGTCGTTCAGGCCCTTGCTCTCGGGCACGAAGGTGGCGGGCCGCAGCAGCGCGCGGATGTTCAGGCCCGGCGCGCGCTGCAGCTTGAGCAGGTCCTTCGCGAGCAGGATGCCGATGATGTTTTCCTTCTCGCCCTCGTACACCGGGAAGCGCGAGTGCGCGGTGTCGATGACCAGGTGCAGCAGCGCGTCGTAGGGCGCGTCGATGTTCACCAGGTCCATGCGCGGCGCCGCGACCATCACGTCGCCGGCCGTCATGTCGGCCATGCGCAGCACGCCTTCGAGCATCACGCGCGATTCGGCGCCGATCACCTGGTTGTCTTCGGCATCCGCCAGGGTTTCGATCAGCTCGTCGCGCGAGTCCGGACCGGGATGGATGAATTCGGCGAGCTTCTGGAGAAAGCCTCGCTTGTCTTCCCGTTCGACGGGTGCGCGTTCAGGGTGAGGTTCGGCCACTGCGGGAGGGCGTAGTTGGGGGGAGTGCAAGGATACCGGATTGCATGTGACAGGCTCTACCGGGTCCGCCTGGGGGTATGCAAGGAGCGTTCCCGGACGGGGCCCGGACGCTCGAGGGCCTTACTGCGCTGATTTGCCGCGTGCGTCGCGCACGCCACTGCGAACTTCCTGCAGGCTCGCGAGGAAGGCCCAGAACTGCTTGGCGCGCGTCTTGAGGTGGAAGTCGACCGCCGCGTAGTGCTCGAGCGCGATCTCGCTCATGCGGCTGTCGAAGGTGGCGCTCGGCAGCTGCAGGTGGGCTTCCGATTCGGAACCGCTGCGCACCACGGTGGCGCCGGCGTTGCGCGCGATCTTGAGCATCGCGGCGTTCTCGCTGAGCGCATGGATGAACAGCATGCCCACGCCTTCGTTGCGCGCCACGACCACGGCACGCTCGAACAGCCGGGCGCCATAGCCGCGTCCGCGGGCATGGGCCGAGACGGAAACGCCGAATTCGGCGCAGTCGCTGGGCTGGTGGTCGGGCGCGAAGGCCAGGTGGGCCATCGCGATCAGCTCGAGCTTGCGGTTGTAGATGCCGAACAGCTCGTCGCGGTCGAAGTCGAGGCCGTCGACATAGCGCTGCACCTGCTCGTCGCCCGCGGCATAGCCGAAGCGCAGGTAGCGGTCGTGGGCGCTGAGCGCCAGCAGGTGGCTGGCGATGCGGTCGCGCTCGCGCGGGCCGATCGAGCGGATCGGCACCATGACGGGCTGCGGCGCGGTGGCGGCGCGTGGCTGGGCCTCAACCATCGGCGCCTTCAGAAAAGAGCCGAGGCCGAGGGATGCCCTGAGGAGGTCCTTGGCGGTAAGCATGGCTTGAATGTAAGGGTTTTCCCTTAACCCGCAAGCCCGGCGGGACACTTTCGTGACTCATTTGTGAATCAATACCCGAAAGCGTGTGCATGGAGCAACTTTTTCCTGCCTAGACCGGCACGGCTGTGGTGGCTTTGACACGGTCGAGCACGAAACTGGTCTTGCAGTCCTGCACGCTCGGGTGCTTGAGCAGGGTGTCCATGATGAAGCGGCTGTAGTGGGCCATGTCGGCCACGACCACGCGCAGCAGGTAGTCCATCTCGCCCGTGAGGGCGGCGCACTCGACGACCTCGGGCCAGGTTTGCACGCTGGCGCGGAACAGGTCCATGGGGTTGCGCTTGTGGCTCTCGGTGTGCTTTTCGAGCCGCACGTTGAGATAGGCCGTGAGGCCCAGCCCGACGGCCTCGGGCTTGACCAGCGCCACGTAGCGGTCGATCACGCGCTGCTCCTCGAGCCGCTTGACCCGCCGCAGCACGGCGCTGGGCGAGAGGCTGACCTGCTCGGCGATCTGGTCGTAGGTGGCGCGGCCATCTGCTTGCAGAGTGCGCAGAATCAGCCGATCTATCTTGTCGAGTGCTTCCATCATTGGATTTTTGCACTTTTCCTGCAACATGACCAAAGAAGGCGCCCGCAAACGCTGAAATCATGAGCGGCAATCGACCTACATTGCTGCACTGGCCGAGCCGCCATCCTTTTCCTTCCCCCCTCGATCCCCACTTCTTCGGAGACTGCCATGAGCCACGCCGACGCGCCCGCCTTCACGCCCTGGGACAACCCCATGGGCACCGACGGCTTTGAATTCATCGAATACGCGGCACCCGATCCGGTCGCCATGGGCAAGGTCTTCGAGCGCATGGGCTTCACGGCCATCGCCAAGCACCGCCACAAGAACGTGCTGCTGTACCGCCAGGGCGAGATCAATTTCATCCTGAATGCCGAGCCCGATTCGTTCGCGCAGCGCTTCGCGCGCGAGCACGGCCCGAGCGTGTGCGCCATCGCCTTCCGCGTGCACGACGCCAAGGCCGCCTACGAGCGCGCCACCTCGCTGGGCGCCTGGGGCTTCGCCGACAAGGCCGGCCCGGGCGAGCTGAACATTCCCGCCATCAAGGGCATCGGCGACAGCCTGATCTATCTGGTCGACCGCTGGCCCGGCAAGAACGGCGCGAAGCCCGGCGACATCGGCAACATCGGCTTCTACGACGTGGACTTCGAACCGCTGCCGGGCGTGGCCTCGCAGGACGCCCTGACCACCAAGGGCAACGGCCTGACCTACATCGACCACCTGACGCACAACGTCTACCGCGGCCGCATGAACACCTGGGCCGGCTTCTACGAGAAGCTGTTCAACTTCCGCGAGATCAAGTACTTCGACATCGAGGGCCAGGTCACCGGCGTGAAGAGCAAGGCCATGACCAGCCCCTGCGGCAAGATCCGCATCCCGATCAACGAAGAGGGCAAGGAACAGGCCGGCCAGATCCAGGAGTACCTGGACATGTACAAGGGCGAAGGCATCCAGCACATCGCGATGGGCTCGGACGACCTCTACCAGACGGTCGACGCGCTGCGCGCCAAGGGCGTGACCCTGCTGGACACCATCGATACCTACTATGAGCTGGTCGACAAGCGCATCCCGGGCCACGGCGAGAGCGTGGAAGAGCTGCAGAAGCGCAAGATCCTGATCGACGGCAAGAAGGACGCGCTGCTGCTGCAGATCTTCAGCGAGAACCAGCTCGGCCCGATCTTCTTCGAGTTCATCCAGCGCAAGGGCGACGACGGCTTCGGCAACGGCAACTTCAAGGCGCTGTTCGAGAGCATCGAGCTCGACCAGATGCGCCGCGGCGTGCTGACCGCCGCAAAATAAGCGCTCCTTCCACCCTCCAGGAGCTCCGCATGCGCAACATCCTCTCGATCGGCCTGACCACCCTCGCCGCGGCGGTCGTTCTCTCGGGATGCGCGGCGGGGCCGGGAGGCGCGCCGGCCGGCGTCGCCGCGGGCTCGCACCTCGACAGCGTGCAGAAGGCGGCCGTGCTGCGCGTCTGCACGCCGGGCGACTACCGGCCGTTCAGCTTCCAGAAGGCCGATGCCTCGTTCGAAGGCATCGACGTCGACCTGATGGCCGGCTTCAGCAGCAGCCTGGGCGCGAAGCCCGAGTGGATCAAGACCACCTGGGCCAACCTGCTGCCCGACCTCGCGGCCGGCAAGTGCGACATCGCCGTGGGCGGCGTGTCGGTGACCACCGATCGCCAGAAGCGCGCCTTCTTCAGCGCGCCCTACATGGTCAACGGCAAGACGCCGATCGCGCGCTGCGCCGACGTGGCCAAGTACCAGAGCGTGGCCGACATCGACAAGCCGACCACGCGCGTCATCTTCAATCCGGGCGGCAGCAACGAACGCTTCGCCCGCACCAACTTCAAGCAGGCCCGGCTCACGCTGCACGGCGAGAACGTGACGATCTTCGACGAGATCCTCGCCAATCGCGCCGACGTGTTCGTGACCGAGTCGGCCGAGGCGATCGTGCAGCAGAAGCTCAAGCCGGGCCTGTGCGCGATCCATCCCGACAAGCCGCTGCAATACGGCGAAATGGCCTGGATGCTGCCGCGCGACGACGTGGCCTTCAAGGCCTATGTCGACCAATGGCTGCACCTTCAGCAGGCCGGCGGCGAGTTCCAGCGCGTCATGGACCGCTGGCTCAAGTAATCAACCGAAGCACCCATGGACACCCCTGCCACCGTCGTCACGCCCGCCGTCTACGGCGCCTCCGATCGCCCGCCGCGCGGCGACTATTCGCGCGGAGGCACGGTGCAGGCCGACTACACCTGCGCGCAGGACTGGACCAGCTACACGGCAGCCGACCACGACACCTACAAGCGGCTCTACGAGCGCCAGGCCGCGCAACTTCCGGGGCTGGCCTGCGATGCCTTCATCAAGGCGCTGCCGCTGCTGGGTGTGAAGGACCGCATCCCGCGCTTCGAGGAGCTCAACGAGCGGCTGCACAAGGCCACCGGCTGGGAGATCGTGGCGGTGCCGGGGCTGATTCCCGAGCTGCCCTTCTTCACGCTGCTCGCGAACCGAAAGTTTCCGGTCACCGACTGGATCCGCAAGCCCGAGGAGTTCAACTACATCGTCGAACCCGACGTGTTCCACGACCTGTTCGGGCACGTGCCGATGCTGTTCGACCCGACCTTCGCGGACTACGTCCAGCGCTATGGCGCGGGCGGTATCAAGGCCCATGAGCTCGATGCCGGCGAGAAGCTCGCGCGGCTGTACTGGTACACGGTGGAGTTCGGGCTGATCCGCCAGCCCGATGGACTGCGCGCCTATGGCGCCGGCATCCTGAGCTCGGTCGGCGAGCTGCAGCACGCGGTGCGCTCGAACGAGCCGCTGCGGCTGCCGCTCGACCTGCTGCGCACCATGCGCACGCTCTACAAGATCGACACCTACCAGGCCAACTACTTCGTCATCGACAGCTTCGCGCAGTTGTTCGACCTGACCGAGCCCGACTTCGCGCCGCTGTACCGGGCGCTGGAAACCGCGGCCGACATTCCCGCAGGCGTGCTGCAGCCCGGCGAATCCGGCAAGGCCTGAGCTTCCTTCTCGGCAGCCGTGCCGAAGTGCGCGGCTCGCGCCGGCTCCATGCATCGATCGGCAGCTATCGCGCAGGCGACAGCCGATGCATTTACCTAGGACAAGCCCGCTGGTCGCTTGTCCTTTGCGGCTCCCACAATCCGCGCCAAAGGAGCTTGCATGCAGACATCCGCGCGACAGCACTATCCGGCCGGCGTACCGCACGAGATCGATCCCGAGCAGTACCGATCGCTTTCCCACATGTTCGACGAGGCTTTCGGCCGCTATGCCGACCGCCCGTTCTCGGTGTGCATGGAACGCTGGATGTCGTACGGCGAGCTCGATGCGCAATCGAAGGCGCTCGGCGCCTGGCTGCAATCGCGCGGGCTCGAGCCCGGCGCGCGCGTGGCGATCATGCTGCCGAACATCCCGCAGTTCGCGGTCACCATGTGTGCCGTGCTGCGCGCCGGCTACACCTGCGTGAACGTCAATCCGCTGTACACCGCGCGCGAGCTCGAGCACCAGCTCAAGGACTCGGGCGCGACCGCGATCGTGATCCTCGAGAACTTCGCCTCCACGCTCGAGCAGGTGATCGAGAAGACGCCCGTGAAGCACGTGGTCATCACCGCGATGGGCGACCTGCTCGGCGGCCTCTACGGCAGCTGGATCACGCTCGCGGTGCGGCACCTGAAGAAGATGGTGCCGCCGTTCAAGCTGCCGCTGAGCGATGGCCGCACGGTCACGCCGTTCTCGCAGGCGCTCGCCGAAGGACGCGGCCGCACGCTGGCAGCCGACGAGAGCACGCTCGATTCGATCGCCTTCCTGCAGTACACGGGCGGCACGACCGGGCTGTCGAAGGGCGCGGTGCTCACGCATCGCAACATCGTGGCCGCCACCCTGCAGGCCGAGGCCTGGTTCACGCCGGCGCTCGCGCGCGCGGGCGACCTCGCGAAGGTCAACAGCATCGCGGCGCTGCCGCTGTATCACATCTTCGCGCTCACGCTGTGCCTGCTCGTGATCCGCCAGGGTTCGCACATGACGCTGGTGCCGAACCCGCGCGACTTCGACAAGTTCATCGCGGTGCTGAAGAAGCGGCCCTTCCACATGCTGCCGGCGGTGAACACGCTGTTCAACGCGCTGTTGATGCATCCCGAGTTCAAGACCATCGACTTCTCGACGCTGTTCGTCTCGCAGGCCGGCGGCATGGCGGCCTCGGAAGGCACGGCGAAGCGCTGGTTCGAGGCCACCGGCTGCCCCATGATCGAAGGCTGGGGCATGAGCGAGACCTGCGCGATCGGCACCAACAACCCGGTGTCGAACACCAGGTTCACCGGCACCATCGGCCTGCCGTTGCCGAGCATCGAGATCGCGATCAAGGACGATGAGGGCAATTCGATGCCGATCGGCGAATCGGGCGAGCTCTGTATCAAGGGCCCGAACGTGATGAAGGGCTACTACAACCAGCCGGCCGAGACAGCGGCGGCCTTCACCGCCGACGGCTTCATGCGCACCGGCGACGTCGCCGTGATGCAGGAGGACGGCTACAGCCGCATCGTCGACCGCAAGAAGGACATGATCCTGGTCAGCGGCTTCAACGTGTTCCCGAACGAGCTCGAGAACGTGATCTCGCTGTGCCCCGGCGTGGTGGAATGCGCGGCCATCGGCGTGCCCGACGAGAAGCAGGGCGAGGCGATCAAGGTCTTCGTGGTGCGCAAGGACCCGAGCCTGACCGAGGAGGCTGTGCTGCAATACTGCAATGGACAACTCACCGGCTACAAGCGCCCACGGCACATCGAGTTTCGCGATGCGCTGCCCAAGACCAACGTCGGCAAGATCCTGCGCCGCGAACTCCGCACCACCGCCTCCGCGGGCCATTGAATGAGCGCGGCGGCGGTCGCCGGGTTGCCGGCGAATGTCGTCGTGCTCGAGCGTGGGTGGCTGTCTTCCAACAACATCCTCGCGATCGGCGCCGATGAGACGGCGCTGATCGATACCGGCTATGTGGCGCATGCCGAGCAGACGGTGGCGCTGGTCGAGTCGGCATTGGACGGGCGGCAGTTGGACCGGGTGCTCAACACGCACCTGCACAGCGACCATTGCGGCGGGAATGCGGCGCTGCAGGCGCGCTATCCGGCCCTTCGCATCGAGATCCCGCCGGGCGAGGCGGCGCTGGTGGAGCGCTGGGATGAAGAAGCGCTGAGCTTCCGGGCGACGGGGCAGAGCTGCCCTCGGTTTCGCGCCTCAGGGCTGCTGCAGCCTGGGACGGAGCGCGAGGTCGGCGGGCTGCACTGGCAGATTCATGCGGCGCCTGGTCACGATCCGCACTCGGTCATTCTTTTCGAGCCTGTGTCGCGGACCTTGGTGTCGGCGGATGCGCTGTGGGAGAACGGGTTCGGCATCGCTTTTCCGGAACTGAAGGGCGAACCGTCGTTTGGAGAGATGGGGGTCACCCTGGATCTGATCGAGCGCCTGGCGCCATTGATCGTGATTCCGGGACACGGAACGATCTTCACGGACGTGGCAGGTGCGTTGAAGGTGGCGCGGCGACGGCTCGAGGGGCTGCAGCGGGATCCCGCAAAGCATGCGCGGCATGCGATCAAGGTACTGATCAAGTTCAAGCTGCTGGAAAAGCAGAGGATGTCGCGCTCGGATTGGACGGCTTGGGTGCGCGAGACGCCTTATCTAGCCATGGTGTGCGCGCGGTTCTTCCAGGGTGTGGCATTGGATGTCTTGGCACAGGAGATCCTAGGCGAGCTCGTCGCGGCAAAGGCGGCTGAATTAACCGAATACGAAGTCCGGAATCTCTGAATTGATCCAGCAATAAAAAAAGCGCATCGTTTCAAGCGATGCGCTTTTTGTTTTTTGCTTCTGCTTTGCTTTTGCTTTTGCTTGCGCAAAGAAAAAAGCCCCAACCGTTTTGGTTGGGGCTTTTTTGGCTGTAATAGCCTGACGATGACCTACTTTCACACGGGAACCCGCACTATCATCGGCGCTGAGTCGTTTCACTGTCCTGTTCGGGATGGGAAGGAGTGGTACCAACTCGCTATGGTCATCAGGCATAAAGGGTTGCCGGGCTGATCGAGTGATCAACCTGGCGAATTCATAGAGTTTTGAATCAGCACGCGCGGTGGCGTTATTTGAATGTGTTTTTGAATGCGTCAACTTGGCATAACACCTTGATCTGACTGATCAAAGTTATAGGGTCAAGCCGCACGAGCAATTAGTATCAGTTAGCTTAACGCATTACTGCGCTTCCACACCTGACCTATCAACGTCCTGGTCTTGAACGACTCTTCAGGGGGCTCGAGGCCCCGGCAGATCTCATCTTGAAACGAGTTTCCCGCTTAGATGCTTTCAGCGGTTATCTCTTCCACACTTAGCTACTCGGCAATGCCACTGGCGTGACAACCGATACACCAGAGGTGTGTCCACTCCGGTCCTCTCGTACTAGGAGCAGGCTTCCTCAAATCTGCAGCGCCCACGGAAGATAGGGACCAAACTGTCTCACGACGTTTTAAACCCAGCTCACGTACCTCTTTAAATGGCGAACAGCCATACCCTTGGGACCGGCTACAGCCCCAGGATGAGATGAGCCGACATCGAGGTGCCAAACACCGCCGTCGATATGAACTCTTGGGCGGTATCAGCCTGTTATCCCCAGAGTACCTTTTATCCGTTGAGCGATGGCCCTTCCATACAGAACCACCGGATCACTATGTCCTGCTTTCGCATCTGCTCGACTTGTCAGTCTCGCAGTTAAGCACGCTTATGCCATTGCACTATCGTCACGATGTCCGACCGTAACTAGCGTACCTTCGAACTCCTCCGTTACGCTTTGGGAGGAGACCGCCCCAGTCAAACTGCCTACCATGCACTGTCCCCGATCCAGATAATGGACCTAGGTTAGAACCTCAAACACACCAGGGTGGTATTTCAACGTTGGCTCCACAAGATCTAGCGACCCTGCTTCAAAGCCTCCCACCTATCCTACACAGATCTGTTCAAAGTCCAATACAAAGCTACAGTAAAGGTTCATGGGGTCTTTCCGTCTTTCCGCGGGGAGATTGCATCATCACAAACATTTCAACTTCGCTGAGTCTCAGGAGGAGACAGTGTGGCCATCGTTACGCCATTCGTGCAGGTCGGAACTTACCCGACAAGGAATTTCGCTACCTTAGGACCGTTATAGTTACGGCCGCCGTTTACTGGGACTTCAATCAAGAGCTTGCACCCCATCATTTAATCTTCCAGCACCGGGCAGGCGTCACACCCTATACGTCCACTTTCGTGTTTGCAGAGTGCTGTGTTTTTAATAAACAGTCGCAGCCACCGATTTTTTGCAACCCATTCATGCTCCGTTGTTCACTTCACACTAATAGGGCACACCTTCTTCCGAAGTTACGGTGTCAATTTGCCGAGTTCCTTCTCCTGAGTTCTCTCAAGCGCCTTAGAATACTCATCTCGCGCACCAGTGTCGGTTTGCGGTACGGTCGTATACAGCTGAAGCTTAGTGGCTTTTCCTGGAACCTCGTTCAGTCACTTCGCGAGCAAGCTCGCTCGATCGTTGGCCTCGGTATATGTGCACCGGATTTGCCTAATGCACGCCTACATCCAACTAAACCGGGATATCCAACACCCGGATGACCTATTAAGATCCGTCCCCACATCGCACTGTATATCGGTACAGGAATATTGACCTGTTTCCCATCAGCTACGCATCTCTGCCTCGCCTTAGGGGCCGACTCACTCTACGCCGATGAACGTTGCGTAGAAAACCTTGCGCTTACGGCGAGGGGGCTTTTCACCCCCTTTAACGCTACTCATGTCAGCATTCGCACTTCTGATACCTCCAGCACGCTTTACAACGCACCTTCACAGGCTTACAGAACGCTCTCCTACCACTTGCAATAAATTGCAAATCCGCAGCTTCGGTAACTGGCTTAGCCCCGTTACATCTTCCGCGCAGGACGACTCGATCAGTGAGCTATTACGCTTTCTTTAAATGATGGCTGCTTCTAAGCCAACATCCTGACTGTTTTAGCCTTCCCACTTCGTTTCCCACTTAGCCAATTTTAGGGACCTTAGCTGGCGGTCTGGGTTGTTTCCCTCTTGAGTCCGGACGTTAGCACCCGGTGCTCTGTCTCCCAAGCTGTACTCTTCGGTATTCGGAGTTTGCCTTGGTTTGGTAAGTCGCCATGACCCCCTAGCCAAAACAGTGCTCTACCCCCGAAGGTAATACTTGAGGCACTACCTAAATAGTTTTCGGAGAGAACCAGCTATTTCCAAGTTTGTTTAGCCTTTCACCCCTATCCACAGCTCATCCGCTAGTTTTGCAACACTAGTCGGTTCGGACCTCCAGTACCTGTTACGGCACCTTCATCCTGGCCATGGATAGATCACTTGGTTTCGGGTCTACACCCAGCGACTGATCGCCCTATTCGGACTCGATTTCTCTACGGCTTCCCTATTCGGTTAACCTTGCCACTGAATGTAAGTCGCTGACCCATTATACAAAAGGTACGCAGTCACCCTTGCGGGCTCCTACTTTTTGTAAGCACGCGGTTTCAGGATCTATTTCACTCCCCTCCCGGGGTTCTTTTCGCCTTTCCCTCACGGTACTAGTTCACTATCGGTCGATGATGAGTATTTAGCCTTGGAGGATGGTCCCCCCATATTCAGACAGGATTACACGTGTCCCGCCCTACTTTTCGCTAGCTCAGTACCACACAAGTCTTTTAACGTACGGGGCTGTCACCCACTATGGCCGGCCTTTCCAAGCCGTTCTGATAAGTCTTGTGCTATCACTAGCAGGCTCTTCCGATTTCGCTCGCCACTACTTTCGGAATCTCGGTTGATGTCTTTTCCTCGAGCTACTGAGATGTTTCAGTTCACCCGGTTCGCCTCGCATGACTATGTATTCATCATGCGATACCTTTCGGTGGGTTTCCCCATTCGGAAATCTCCGGATCAAAGCTAATTTGCCAGCTCCCCGAAGCTTATCGCAGGCTATCACGTCCTTCGTCGCCTATCATCGCCAAGGCATCCACCACGTGCTCTTATTCACTTGACCCTATAACTTTGACGTTTCTTCACAGAAACCAAAGTCAATCAAGGAATCGCCAGGTCTTTCACCTGGCGCGTTATGCCGTCTTCATAAATCGATTTCTCGAAATTGAAGTTCATATTGACGCAATCAAAAATTCAAGTTGCTGACGGCACGGTGAGCCATGAAGCTCTTTCCGTCAGCAACGCTGATTCAACTCTATGAATTTTTAAAGAACAGCCGATTGATCAGGAGATCCCGATCAACAACAAAGAAGCCTCATGCTTTCGCAGGAAGCCGCTTTGGTGTTGAAACGTTCCGAGGGGAACCGATGATTGGTTGTGGTGGAGGATGACGGGATCGAACCGACGACCCCCTGCTTGCAAAGCAGGTGCTCTCCCAGCTGAGCTAATCCCCCAAATCCCTCAGTTTTCTCTCACACGAGGTATCAGAAGATTTGGTGGGTCTAGTTGGGCTCGAACCAACGACCCCCGCCTTATCAAGACGGTGCTCTAACCAGCTGAGCTACAGACCCATTCGCCAATCGCCTTCAAAACCGAAGACAACCGACTTCTTCCAACAACCGATAAGTGTGGGCGTTTAAATTAAATTGCTTGTTTCCAGAAAGGAGGTGATCCAGCCGCACCTTCCGATACGGCTACCTTGTTACGACTTCACCCCAGTCACGAACCCTGCCGTGGTAATCGCCCTCCTTGCGGTTAAGCTAACTACTTCTGGCAGAACCCGCTCCCATGGTGTGACGGGCGGTGTGTACAAGACCCGGGAACGTATTCACCGTGACATTCTGATCCACGATTACTAGCGATTCCGACTTCACGCAGTCGAGTTGCAGACTGCGATCCGGACTACGACTGGTTTTATGGGATTAGCTCCCCCTCGCGGGTTGGCAACCCTTTGTACCAGCCATTGTATGACGTGTGTAGCCCCACCTATAAGGGCCATGAGGACTTGACGTCATCCCCACCTTCCTCCGGTTTGTCACCGGCAGTCTCATTAGAGTGCCCAACTGAATGTAGCAACTAATGACAAGGGTTGCGCTCGTTGCGGGACTTAACCCAACATCTCACGACACGAGCTGACGACAGCCATGCAGCACCTGTGTTACGGTTCTCTTTCGAGCACTAAGCCATCTCTGGCGAATTCCGTACATGTCAAAGGTGGGTAAGGTTTTTCGCGTTGCATCGAATTAAACCACATCATCCACCGCTTGTGCGGGTCCCCGTCAATTCCTTTGAGTTTCAACCTTGCGGCCGTACTCCCCAGGCGGTCAACTTCACGCGTTAGCTTCGTTACTGAGAAAGTGAATTCCCAACAACCAGTTGACATCGTTTAGGGCGTGGACTACCAGGGTATCTAATCCTGTTTGCTCCCCACGCTTTCGTGCATGAGCGTCAGTACAGGCCCAGGGGATTGCCTTCGCCATCGGTGTTCCTCCGCATATCTACGCATTTCACTGCTACACGCGGAATTCCATCCCCCTCTGCCGTACTCCAGCAATGCAGTCACAGATGCAGTTCCCAGGTTGAGCCCGGGGATTTCACAACTGTCTTACATTACCGCCTGCGCACGCTTTACGCCCAGTAATTCCGATTAACGCTTGCACCCTACGTATTACCGCGGCTGCTGGCACGTAGTTAGCCGGTGCTTATTCTTACGGTACCGTCATTAGCCCTCTTTATTAGAAAAGGCCGTTTCGTTCCGTACAAAAGCAGTTTACAACCCGAAGGCCTTCATCCTGCACGCGGCATGGCTGGATCAGGCTTGCGCCCATTGTCCAAAATTCCCCACTGCTGCCTCCCGTAGGAGTCTGGGCCGTGTCTCAGTCCCAGTGTGGCTGGTCGTCCTCTCAGACCAGCTACAGATCGAAGGCTTGGTGAGCCTTTACCTCACCAACTACCTAATCTGCCATCGGCCGCTCCATTCGCGCAAGGTCTTGCGATCCCCTGCTTTCATCCGTAGATCGTATGCGGTATTAGCACAGCTTTCGCTGCGTTATCCCCCACGATTGGGCACGTTCCGATGTATTACTCACCCGTTCGCCACTCGCCGCCAGGATTGCTCCCGCGCTGCCGTTCGACTTGCATGTGTAAGGCATGCCGCCAGCGTTCAATCTGAGCCAGGATCAAACTCTATAGTTCGATCTTGATTTGCGCCTGATCTCGCGACCAGGCAAAACTCATAAAAAAGAAATTGAAGTGAACTTCACTTCTATTCTCATGAGCGTTTTAAGTCTTGCGACTTGTTCCGAAGAACTTACGCAATTACCTTCAAACGCCCACGCTTATCGGCTGTAATTTTTTAACGATCACCGAAGCAACTTAACGTCTGCTTCGTCTTGCTCGCTGCGATCAGCGAAGCCTTGTAGTCTAACACGGTTTTTAAAGAACCGTCAAAACTTTTTTCATCCTCTTCACCATCCAACCCCACAGCAACAACTTTCGTCATCACCGCCGAAGCCAGTCAGCGAAGCCCTCGATTATGCACAGAATTTTCACCATGCGTCAACTTCGAGAGAAGTTTTTTCGACCTGCTTGCAGCTCGCCCGAAGACTCGCTACCGACAGTGCTGACAACCTGCAGAGTGCCGGATGCTTCGCTTGTCTTGCTTGCACTTATGAGGTGCTCACATAAATAAGAAAGGCCCAACACACTGTGCTGGGCCTTTCCGGGCTGTAATAGCCTGACGATGACCTACTTTCACACGGGAACCCGCACTATCATCGGCGCTGAGTCGTTTCACTGTCCTGTTCGGGATGGGAAGGAGTGGTACCAACTCGCTATGGTCATCAGGCATAAAGGGTTGCCGGGCTGATCGAGTGATCAACCTGGCGAATTCATAGAGTTTTGAATCAGCACGCGCGGTGGCGTTATTTGAATGTGTTTTTGAATGCGTCAACTTGGCATAACACCTTGATCTGACTGATCAAAGTTATAGGGTCAAGCCGCACGAGCAATTAGTATCAGTTAGCTTAACGCATTACTGCGCTTCCACACCTGACCTATCAACGTCCTGGTCTTGAACGACTCTTCAGGGGGCTCGAGGCCCCGGCAGATCTCATCTTGAAACGAGTTTCCCGCTTAGATGCTTTCAGCGGTTATCTCTTCCACACTTAGCTACTCGGCAATGCCACTGGCGTGACAACCGATACACCAGAGGTGTGTCCACTCCGGTCCTCTCGTACTAGGAGCAGGCTTCCTCAAATCTGCAGCGCCCACGGAAGATAGGGACCAAACTGTCTCACGACGTTTTAAACCCAGCTCACGTACCTCTTTAAATGGCGAACAGCCATACCCTTGGGACCGGCTACAGCCCCAGGATGAGATGAGCCGACATCGAGGTGCCAAACACCGCCGTCGATATGAACTCTTGGGCGGTATCAGCCTGTTATCCCCAGAGTACCTTTTATCCGTTGAGCGATGGCCCTTCCATACAGAACCACCGGATCACTATGTCCTGCTTTCGCATCTGCTCGACTTGTCAGTCTCGCAGTTAAGCACGCTTATGCCATTGCACTATCGTCACGATGTCCGACCGTAACTAGCGTACCTTCGAACTCCTCCGTTACGCTTTGGGAGGAGACCGCCCCAGTCAAACTGCCTACCATGCACTGTCCCCGATCCAGATAATGGACCTAGGTTAGAACCTCAAACACACCAGGGTGGTATTTCAACGTTGGCTCCACAAGATCTAGCGACCCTGCTTCAAAGCCTCCCACCTATCCTACACAGATCTGTTCAAAGTCCAATACAAAGCTACAGTAAAGGTTCATGGGGTCTTTCCGTCTTTCCGCGGGGAGATTGCATCATCACAAACATTTCAACTTCGCTGAGTCTCAGGAGGAGACAGTGTGGCCATCGTTACGCCATTCGTGCAGGTCGGAACTTACCCGACAAGGAATTTCGCTACCTTAGGACCGTTATAGTTACGGCCGCCGTTTACTGGGACTTCAATCAAGAGCTTGCACCCCATCATTTAATCTTCCAGCACCGGGCAGGCGTCACACCCTATACGTCCACTTTCGTGTTTGCAGAGTGCTGTGTTTTTAATAAACAGTCGCAGCCACCGATTTTTTGCAACCCATTCATGCTCCGTTGTTCACTTCACACTAATAGGGCACACCTTCTTCCGAAGTTACGGTGTCAATTTGCCGAGTTCCTTCTCCTGAGTTCTCTCAAGCGCCTTAGAATACTCATCTCGCGCACCAGTGTCGGTTTGCGGTACGGTCGTATACAGCTGAAGCTTAGTGGCTTTTCCTGGAACCTCGTTCAGTCACTTCGCGAGCAAGCTCGCTCGATCGTTGGCCTCGGTATATGTGCACCGGATTTGCCTAATGCACGCCTACATCCAACTAAACCGGGATATCCAACACCCGGATGACCTATTAAGATCCGTCCCCACATCGCACTGTATATCGGTACAGGAATATTGACCTGTTTCCCATCAGCTACGCATCTCTGCCTCGCCTTAGGGGCCGACTCACTCTACGCCGATGAACGTTGCGTAGAAAACCTTGCGCTTACGGCGAGGGGGCTTTTCACCCCCTTTAACGCTACTCATGTCAGCATTCGCACTTCTGATACCTCCAGCACGCTTTACAACGCACCTTCACAGGCTTACAGAACGCTCTCCTACCACTTGCAATAAATTGCAAATCCGCAGCTTCGGTAACTGGCTTAGCCCCGTTACATCTTCCGCGCAGGACGACTCGATCAGTGAGCTATTACGCTTTCTTTAAATGATGGCTGCTTCTAAGCCAACATCCTGACTGTTTTAGCCTTCCCACTTCGTTTCCCACTTAGCCAATTTTAGGGACCTTAGCTGGCGGTCTGGGTTGTTTCCCTCTTGAGTCCGGACGTTAGCACCCGGTGCTCTGTCTCCCAAGCTGTACTCTTCGGTATTCGGAGTTTGCCTTGGTTTGGTAAGTCGCCATGACCCCCTAGCCAAAACAGTGCTCTACCCCCGAAGGTAATACTTGAGGCACTACCTAAATAGTTTTCGGAGAGAACCAGCTATTTCCAAGTTTGTTTAGCCTTTCACCCCTATCCACAGCTCATCCGCTAGTTTTGCAACACTAGTCGGTTCGGACCTCCAGTACCTGTTACGGCACCTTCATCCTGGCCATGGATAGATCACTTGGTTTCGGGTCTACACCCAGCGACTGATCGCCCTATTCGGACTCGATTTCTCTACGGCTTCCCTATTCGGTTAACCTTGCCACTGAATGTAAGTCGCTGACCCATTATACAAAAGGTACGCAGTCACCCTTGCGGGCTCCTACTTTTTGTAAGCACGCGGTTTCAGGATCTATTTCACTCCCCTCCCGGGGTTCTTTTCGCCTTTCCCTCACGGTACTAGTTCACTATCGGTCGATGATGAGTATTTAGCCTTGGAGGATGGTCCCCCCATATTCAGACAGGATTACACGTGTCCCGCCCTACTTTTCGCTAGCTCAGTACCACACAAGTCTTTTAACGTACGGGGCTGTCACCCACTATGGCCGGCCTTTCCAAGCCGTTCTGATAAGTCTTGTGCTATCACTAGCAGGCTCTTCCGATTTCGCTCGCCACTACTTTCGGAATCTCGGTTGATGTCTTTTCCTCGAGCTACTGAGATGTTTCAGTTCACCCGGTTCGCCTCGCATGACTATGTATTCATCATGCGATACCTTTCGGTGGGTTTCCCCATTCGGAAATCTCCGGATCAAAGCTAATTTGCCAGCTCCCCGAAGCTTATCGCAGGCTATCACGTCCTTCGTCGCCTATCATCGCCAAGGCATCCACCACGTGCTCTTATTCACTTGACCCTATAACTTTGACGTTTCTTCACAGAAACCAAAGTCAATCAAGGAATCGCCAGGTCTTTCACCTGGCGCGTTATGCCGTCTTCATAAATCGATTTCTCGAAATTGAAGTTCATATTGACGCAATCAAAAATTCAAGTTGCTGACGGCACGGTGAGCCATGAAGCTCTTTCCGTCAGCAACGCTGATTCAACTCTATGAATTTTTAAAGAACAGCCGATTGATCAGGAGATCCCGATCAACAACAAAGAAGCCTCATGCTTTCGCAGGAAGCCGCTTTGGTGTTGAAACGTTCCGAGGGGAACCGATGATTGGTTGTGGTGGAGGATGACGGGATCGAACCGACGACCCCCTGCTTGCAAAGCAGGTGCTCTCCCAGCTGAGCTAATCCCCCAAATCCCTCAGTTTTCTCTCACACGAGGTATCAGAAGATTTGGTGGGTCTAGTTGGGCTCGAACCAACGACCCCCGCCTTATCAAGACGGTGCTCTAACCAGCTGAGCTACAGACCCATTCGCCAATCGCCTTCAAAACCGAAGACAACCGACTTCTTCCAACAACCGATAAGTGTGGGCGTTTAAATTAAATTGCTTGTTTCCAGAAAGGAGGTGATCCAGCCGCACCTTCCGATACGGCTACCTTGTTACGACTTCACCCCAGTCACGAACCCTGCCGTGGTAATCGCCCTCCTTGCGGTTAAGCTAACTACTTCTGGCAGAACCCGCTCCCATGGTGTGACGGGCGGTGTGTACAAGACCCGGGAACGTATTCACCGTGACATTCTGATCCACGATTACTAGCGATTCCGACTTCACGCAGTCGAGTTGCAGACTGCGATCCGGACTACGACTGGTTTTATGGGATTAGCTCCCCCTCGCGGGTTGGCAACCCTTTGTACCAGCCATTGTATGACGTGTGTAGCCCCACCTATAAGGGCCATGAGGACTTGACGTCATCCCCACCTTCCTCCGGTTTGTCACCGGCAGTCTCATTAGAGTGCCCAACTGAATGTAGCAACTAATGACAAGGGTTGCGCTCGTTGCGGGACTTAACCCAACATCTCACGACACGAGCTGACGACAGCCATGCAGCACCTGTGTTACGGTTCTCTTTCGAGCACTAAGCCATCTCTGGCGAATTCCGTACATGTCAAAGGTGGGTAAGGTTTTTCGCGTTGCATCGAATTAAACCACATCATCCACCGCTTGTGCGGGTCCCCGTCAATTCCTTTGAGTTTCAACCTTGCGGCCGTACTCCCCAGGCGGTCAACTTCACGCGTTAGCTTCGTTACTGAGAAAGTGAATTCCCAACAACCAGTTGACATCGTTTAGGGCGTGGACTACCAGGGTATCTAATCCTGTTTGCTCCCCACGCTTTCGTGCATGAGCGTCAGTACAGGCCCAGGGGATTGCCTTCGCCATCGGTGTTCCTCCGCATATCTACGCATTTCACTGCTACACGCGGAATTCCATCCCCCTCTGCCGTACTCCAGCAATGCAGTCACAGATGCAGTTCCCAGGTTGAGCCCGGGGATTTCACAACTGTCTTACATTACCGCCTGCGCACGCTTTACGCCCAGTAATTCCGATTAACGCTTGCACCCTACGTATTACCGCGGCTGCTGGCACGTAGTTAGCCGGTGCTTATTCTTACGGTACCGTCATTAGCCCTCTTTATTAGAAAAGGCCGTTTCGTTCCGTACAAAAGCAGTTTACAACCCGAAGGCCTTCATCCTGCACGCGGCATGGCTGGATCAGGCTTGCGCCCATTGTCCAAAATTCCCCACTGCTGCCTCCCGTAGGAGTCTGGGCCGTGTCTCAGTCCCAGTGTGGCTGGTCGTCCTCTCAGACCAGCTACAGATCGAAGGCTTGGTGAGCCTTTACCTCACCAACTACCTAATCTGCCATCGGCCGCTCCATTCGCGCAAGGTCTTGCGATCCCCTGCTTTCATCCGTAGATCGTATGCGGTATTAGCACAGCTTTCGCTGCGTTATCCCCCACGATTGGGCACGTTCCGATGTATTACTCACCCGTTCGCCACTCGCCGCCAGGATTGCTCCCGCGCTGCCGTTCGACTTGCATGTGTAAGGCATGCCGCCAGCGTTCAATCTGAGCCAGGATCAAACTCTATAGTTCGATCTTGATTTGCGCCTGATCTCGCGACCAGGCAAAACTCATAAAAAAGAAATTGAAGTGAACTTCACTTCTATTCTCATGAGCGTTTTAAGTCTTGCGACTTGTTCCGAAGAACTTACGCAATTACCTTCAAACGCCCACGCTTATCGGCTGTAATTTTTTAACGATCACCGAAGCAACTTAACGTCTGCTTCGTCTTGCTCGCTGCGATCAGCGAAGCCTTGTAGTCTAACACGGTTTTTAAAGAACCGTCAAAACTTTTTTCATCCCCTTCACCATCCAACCCCAGAGCAACAACTTTCGTCATCACCGCCGAAGCCAGTCAGCGAAGCCCTCGATTATGCACAGAATTCTCACCATGCGTCAACTTCGAGAGAAGTTTTTTCGACTTTCTTAATCGACTTGCCCTCGGCTTTCGCCTTCGGGCTGGTCGATCTGATTTGCGTTGCCGCATCGTCAGCCGAGCCAGCGAGTATATGCCATTTCTTCCGCCCTGCAAGAGCGCCGCAAACAAATCGACCGCCCGGCTTCCTGCCTGCGGCAGCGCTGCGCGCTGCCGCAGGCAGAACAGGCTCCTCGGATAATCCGCCCCACATGGCACTCATCACACTCCTCGACGCCCAACTGGCGTTCGGTCACGTCCCGCTGCTCGATCACACGGACTTCTCGCTGCTCGAATCGGAGCGTATCGGCCTGATCGGCCGCAACGGCGCGGGCAAGTCCTCCCTGCTCAAGATACTGGGAGGACTGGAGAAGCCCGACGACGGCGCCCTCCAATACCAGCAACACCTGCGTGTCTCCTATGTGGCGCAGGAACCCGCCCTCGACATGGAGGCCGACGTGTTCACCGCCGCCAGTGCCGGGCTGTCCGAGGTGATCGCCGTGCGGGACCTCTATCTATCGGGCGCGGAAGGCCTGGACCTGGACGCCCTCCAGTCCCAGATCGAGGCCTTCGACGCCTGGAACTGGGAGCAGCGCGTCGAAGAAACCCTGCATCGCCTCCATCTGGACCGCAATGCCCGCGTCGGCAACCTGTCGGGCGGCACCCGCAAGCGGGTGGCCCTGGCCCAGGCCCTGGTCGCGGCGCCCGACGTGCTCCTGCTCGACGAACCCACCAACCACCTGGACCTCGATTCCATCGAGTGGCTGGAACAACTGCTGATCGACTTCAAGGGCAGCGTGGTCACGGTGACCCACGACCGCAGCTTCCTGAACCGCGTCGCCACCCGCATCGTGGAGCTCGACCGCGGCAAGCTCGGCTCCTACCCCGGCAACTTCGAGCAGTACCTGCTGCAGAAGGAAGAGCAGCTGGCCCAGGAAGCGGTGATCAACGCCAAGGCCGACAAGCTGCTGGCGCAGGAAGAGGTCTGGATCCGCAAGGGCGTCGAAGCCCGCCGCACCCGCAGCCAGAGCCGCATCGGACGCCTCGAGGCGCTGCGCGCCAACCGTGCCGCCCGCCGCGAGGTGCAGGGCAGCGTCAACATGGACGTGGCCACCGGCCAGGCCAGCGGCAAGATCGTGGCCGAGCTGACCGAGGCCTCCAAGTCCTTCGGCGAGAAGACCGTGATCCGCAACTTCAGCGGCACCATCCTGCGCGGCGACAAGATCGGCCTGCTCGGCCCCAACGGCGCGGGCAAGACCACGCTGCTCAAGCTGATCCTCGGCGAGCTCGAACCCGACAGCGGCAAGATCCGCCGCGGCACCAACCTCGAGGTCGCCTACTTCGACCAGATGCGCGACAAGCTCGACCTCGATGCCACGCTCGAGGACTTCATCAGCCCCGGCAGCGAATGGATCGAGATCGGCAGCCAGCGCAAGCACGTCAAGAGCTACCTGTCGGACTTCCTGTTCTCCCCGGCGCGCGCCAATTCCCCGGTGCGCTCGCTGAGCGGCGGCGAGCGCAACCGGCTGCTGCTGGCGCGCCTGTTCGCCCGCCCGGCCAACGTGCTGGTGCTCGACGAGCCGACCAACGACCTCGACATCGACACGCTGGAGCTGCTCGAGGGCCTGCTGCAGGACTACGACGGCACGGTGTTCCTCGTGAGCCACGACCGCACCTTCCTCGACAACGTGGTGACCAGCACCATCGCCTACGAGGGCGACGGCCGCTGGCGCGAGTACGAAGGCAGCGTGCAGGACTGGCTGATCCAGTCCCGCCGCGCGCGCGAGATCGCCGAGCAGCGCCTGGCCGCGACCGCCACGCCCGCCGTGGCGCCTCCGCCGCCCGCCGCCAGCGTGGCCCCGGCCTCCACCGGCGCGGCGCGCAAGAAGCTCAGCTACAAGGAGCAGCGCGAATTCGACGCCCTCCCCGCGCTGATCGAATCGCTGGAGACCGAGCAGAAGCGCATCGCGGAAATCCTCGCGCTCGACGGCGGCGCGATCTACGCCACCGACGCCTCGCGCGCCACCGAGCTGGCGGCCCGCCATACGCAGATCGACGACGAACTGCTGAGCGCGATGGAACGACAGGAGGAATTGGGCGCGAGCCGCTGAGTCCGCCTGCCGTCCGACGCCGGACGGCCGCGACCTCGGCTATACATGCGGCTCCCACCCAATCCAGACCACAGACAGCGCCCCGGGGGAGTCCACCGCATGCCGTTCATTCCAGCGTTCCTCGGCCGATCGATGGCGGCGACCGTGCTGCTCGTCCTCGGCGCCTGCGCCCAACTGCCCCAGGACGTGGACCGCCCGGTGTCCAATGCCCTGGCCTCCCCGGCCGGCACGGCACTGGCCACGCTGGTCCAGGAACGCCGCCGAGCCGACGCGGCGCGCTACGAATCGGGCTTCCTCCTGCTGGCGGGCCCGCAGGCGGCCTACGGCAGCCGGCTGGCGCTGATCGATGGCGCCCAGAAGACGCTGGACCTCCAGTACTACGCCATCCACGTCGATGCCAGCACGGGCCGCCTGGTGCGCGGCCTGCGCGCCGCGGCCGAGCGCGGCGTGCGGGTGCGCATCCTGCTCGACGACTTCCACAGCACCGGCCGCGACGCGCTGGTGCTGGGCCTGGCCTTCGTGCCGAACATCGAGCTGCGGCTGTTCAATCCGCTCGCCGGCGCGCGCGGCTCGACCTTCAGCCGGCTGCTGAACTCGGCCGGCGACGCCTCGCGCATCCAGCAGCGCATGCACAACAAGCTGTTCCTGGCCGACAACGTGCTGGGCGTGACCGGCGGGCGCAACCTCGGCGACGCCTACTTCGGCAACTCGCTCAACGGCAACTTCATCGACGTCGACGTGCTCGCGGCCGGCCCGATCGTGCAGGACCTCTCGCGCAGCTTCGACAGCTACTGGAACAACGAGCGCGCCTACCCGGCGCAGTCGCTGGTCTCGCGCGAGGAGCTGCAGGCGATCCGCGAGCGCGCGCGCCAGACCGACAAGGAGCTGGCCGAGGAATCGGCCCGCGCGCGCGACCCCGCCACCGCCAATTCCGGCGACCAGCCCAAGCCGCCCGACGGCGAGCCCCGCCCCGACGGCCCGCCCACCGCCGAGCAGCGCGCGCGCGCCTGGGACGAGAAGCCGCTCGACCTGCGCAGCGCGCGTTTCGTCTGGGCGCCGGCCGCGATGCTGGCCGACCAGCCCGGCAAGATCCCGGCCGACGTGCCCGGCGGCCCGGACGGCGCCCGCGCGCCCGGGCTGGTGGTGAGCCAGCCCGAGGACAAGGCCAGGGTCTCGCGCAGCGCGGCCGCGCTCACGGCCGACTCCGACCTCGCGGCCGGCAGCGAGACGGTGGTCGAAGGACTGCTGCAGCTCATCGGCCAGGCCCGCTCCGACCTGCTGATCATCTCGCCCTACTTCGTGCCCGGCGCCGACATGAAGCAGGCCTTCGCCGCCGCCCGCGCGCGCGGCGTGCGCATCCGGGTGCTGACCAATTCGCTGGCCTCGAACGACGCGCCGGTGGCCCACGTGGGCTATGCGCGCCACCGCGAGGAACTTCTCAAGATGGGCATCGGCCTCTACGAACTGCGCAGCGAGCAGGCCGGCCTGGGCAGCGCCTTCGGCGGCTCCACCGGCTCGACCGGTGGCAGCAGCGTGACCGGCGAGTCGCGCGCGATGCTGCATTCGAAGGTGCTGGTGATGGACGGCCGGCTGCTGGTGGTCGGCTCGATGAACCTCGACCTGCGCTCGCAGTTGCAGAACACCGAGATCGCGCTGCTGATCCGCAGCACCGAGCTGTCGCGCCTGGCCGCCGATCAGATCGAGCGCGGGTTACGCGAGCGCGCGTGGCACGTCGAGCTGGTCGACGGTTCGCTGGTCTGGCATGCGCCCGAGGGCAGCGGCCTGTCCGACAGCCGGACCGAGCCCGATGCCAGCCTGAGCCTGCGCCTGCTGCTCAAGCTCTTCGGGCCGCTGGCGCCGGACCAGTTGCTCTAGTCAGCCCGGCGCCGCGGAAGCGGCCTCAATGCTTGTGCTGATGCGCGGCCCCGCCCGCGTCGGCACCGGCCGGCGCGCCCACGGGCAGCGTGACGTCGAGCGCGGTCTTCACGCCCTTCGCGTCCTCGAACTTCAGGGTCAGCGGCACGTTGGTGCCCTTGGCGACCGCGCCCTTCAGGTCCATCAGCATGACGTGGAAGCCGCCCGGCTTGAGCTCCACCGTCTGGCCGGCCGGCAGGTCGAGGCCGGCGCTCAGTTCGCGCATCTTCATGGTGTCGCCTTCCATCTTCATCTCGTGCACCTCGGCCACGCCGGCCGCGGGCGTGGAGATGCCCACGAGCTTGGTGCCCGTGGGCGAAGTCAGCTTCATGAAGGCGCCGGTGCCGCTCTGGCCCGGCACCGACTGGCGCACCCAGCCGTCGCGCACGTCGACGGTCGCGACGCCCTGCGCCACCACGTCCAGCCTGGCGGCCGGGCGCTTGAGGCCCGCGGTGGAATTGCCCGAGGCCGGCACTTCGGCCCAGTCGGCGCTGCCCACGTCGCAGGTCTGCAGCACCTTGAACCACAGCGTGCCCGGCGTGGCCGGCGCCTTGCCGCGCACCACGAACTCGGCCTTCTCGGTGGCGGGCAGCGCGGCCTGCGCGTTCTCGGCGGTCCAGCGCACCTCGCCGCCGGCGCCCTTCTGCACATCGAGCTTCCAGCCCTTGCGCGCCTGCGCCTCGCTCAGCACGAAGCCCGCGGGCAGCTTCACCGCCAGGCCGGTGGTGGACTTGGCGCCTTCGCAGGCATGGCCGACGCGGAAGGCGGCGTCGTAGTCGCTGCCCACGGTGACGCCGCCGGGCGGCAAGGTGACGTGGGCCAGCACGGCGGCGGCGCTGCCGGTCAGCAGGACGGCGGCGGCGACGCTGCGCAGGGTGAGGTGACGGTTCATGAGAGTTACTCCTTGAGGAAAGACGGTGGAAGACAGGGCAGGCGTCAGAGGTCGAACTTGAGTTCGCCCACGTAGGTCCGCTGCGGATAGGGATGGAAGGCCCAGTACTTGTTGTTGTTCAGGTTGTCGATGCCGAAGGATGCGCTCCACTGGCGGTCGATGCGATAGCGCACCCGCAGGTCGGCCACGAAGAACTTCGAGAAGCCCATGTAGGCGAAGCCGTTCGGATCGCTGTTGTCGAGCGTGCCGTACTGCTTGCCGCTGTAGCGCATGCCCAGGGTGTAGCTCCAGTTGGCGTCGGGCCGGTAGGTGGCCAGCAGGGTGGCGCGCACCTTGGGCACGCGCGGCTGCTGCTGGCCGACGCTGGCCGGAAAGCCGCGGTTGGCCGTGATCTTCGAGTTCGCGAGCGTGAGGCTGCCGCCGAGGTCGAGCCCGCGGAGGCCGACGTCGGTGGCGTTCAGCGCCACCTCGAGCCCGCGGGTGCGGATGGCATCGACGTTCTGCACCGTGCTCACGAGGTTGGTCAGCGCCTGGCTGTAGAGCGCGTCCTTCGTGCGCTCGAAGAGCAGCGTGGTGCGCAGCACGCCGTCGAGCCCCCAGCCATCGAGGCCGCGTTCGGCGCTGAGCTCGGTGGTCCAAGAGCGCTCGGGCCGCAGGTTGGGGTCGGTGTTGACGATGCGGTTGCCGTCGATCGAGCCCTGGTAGAGCTCGCTCACGGTCGGCATGCGCACCGCGCGGCCGGTCGAGGCCTTGAACAGCCAGTCGGACGTGGCCTGCCAGGCAATCGCGGCCTTGGGCGAGTCGTAGCTGTTCTTCCGCGGCGCGAAGTCGAGCAGCCGGGTCGCGTTGCCGAGTTGACCGCCCCAGGCCTCCCAGCGCTCGTGGCGCAGGCCCAGGGTGGTCTTCCAGTCGCGCGCGAAGCGCCAGGTGTCCTGCAGGTAGAGCGACTGCAGCCGCGTGTTGCCGTTGAAGGCCGAGAACGGCGTGACCGGCGGGCCGCCGATCCAGTCGAGGGTGTTGCCGACGCTGGTGCGCAGCTTGGCCGTGTCCTGCTGGAAGCCGAAGTCGACCACGTGCGCGCCTACGCCCTCGGCCGAGCCGGTGGGCCGCCAGGTGCCCGCGGCCTTGAAGGTGCGCCAGCCGCTGCCGCCCATGTCGGTGGTGCGGCCCGGCCCGCCGAGGAAGGCGCCGGGCAGCGGCGTGGTCGGCGTGCGCGAGGTGTCGCTCGCGTAGTCGAACAGGCTGGCCGCCACCTCCCAGTCGAACACGCCGCCGCTGTGGCTCTTGACCGAGAGGCCGTGCATGTAGTGGGTGAGCCGGGTCTCGGTCGGCACCAGCGCGCCGCTGGGTGCGTCGAGGTTGTAGCTGCGCCCGGCGATGTTGACCCGCCCGCCATAGACCGGCTGGCCCAGCGGATCGCGCAGCCAGGTGTCGACGCTGCCGTGCGTGCTGTTGTTCCAGGCGCCCAGCGTGTAGGTGGCGCGCACCGTGGGCGAGAAGTCGTAGGCCAGCTTGAGCTTGGCCTGTTCCTGCGTGGTGTCGTAGATCGTCGCGCCACCGACCAGCCACCAGGGCTGGTTCGAGGGGTTGAGCCCCAGCACCGCGCCGGCGACCGGGGTGCCGGCATTGCCGAGCGTGCCCGCGCTCAGCAGCCGGTTGCCGAACACCAGCGCCTGGCCCTTGCTCTGGGTGCGCGAGGCGCTGAGCCACCACGACCAGTCGCCGCTGCGGCTGCCCAGCGACAAGTCGAGCTGCTGGCCGGCCGGCGAGGAATGGCTGTTGTAGAGATCGAAGTTCGAGACGAAGCCGCTGAGCTTGACATGGGCCTCGAACTTCTCGGGCATGCGCGTCACGTAGTCGACCACCGCGCCCACCGAGTTGCCGGGGTAGGCGGCCGAGAACGGTCCGTACAGCACGTCGACGCGCTCGATCTCCTCGGGCGAGACCATGCCCCAGCGCGGCGCGTAGGTGGCGCCGTTGCCCAGCGGGTTCGACAGCATGATGCCGTCGGCATAGACCATCGAGCGCGCGCTGTTGCCGGTGCCCGAGGCGCGCGTGGCCAGCACCGCATGGTTGAAGTCACCGATGTAGCGCTTGCGCACGACCAGGCTCGGCAGGTACTTGAGCGCGTCCTCGCTGTCGGTGGCGTTCACCGTCTCGACGATCTGCGCGTGCGTCGTGCCTTCGATGGTGGTCGGGATCTGCGCCGGCAGCGAGGTCGGCCGGCCGCCGGTGACGGTGATGGCGCCGAGCGCGCGCTCGGCGCCGGGGGCCGCGTCAGCCGACGGCGCCGGCGCGGTTTGCGCCCAGGCGGGCGCGCCGAGCGAGGCGCTCAGCGGGAATGCCATGGCGATCGCCACGGCGCGGGAATGCTTGTTCACAGGGAGGCTGCTCCACGAAACGCTGGCCAGGAAGGACCGGAGACGCCCGTCGAACGGGCGCATCCAGCCATGGACTCGAGGGTTTCAGGAGCGCGAAGGCGGTCCGCGCGCGGGCAGCGGCGCCGCGGTGGCCGCGGCCAGGCGCGCGGCGGGAATCGGCTGGAGCACGCGCCCCAGCGGCAGGGGAAGGTCGAGGGTGGCGACCGGCGGCACCGGCGGCGGCGCGCCGGTCAGCACGCACAGCGGGCAGTCCATGTGCGAGACGCCCATTTCCTGCACGCCGTCCTCGGTGTGGACCACCGCCTTGACGGCACCGGCGCTCGAGCAGACCAGCTCGATCGCCTGCGGATGCACGAGCGGCGAGGCGATCGCCGCGCCCAGCGAGAGCGCGAACCACAGCAGCACCCAGCGGCCGGCGAGGCCGAGGAAGCGGGTGTGGCGGCGCATCAGGTGCATGGCGGGCGCGATTATCGGCGCGTTTTGGACGCGGCGGGCTTGGCCGGTGCCTTCGCGGCCGGCTTGGCCGCCGATTTGGCCGGTGCCTTGGCTGCCGGTTTGGCGCCCTTCGGCGCCGCCTTGCCGCCCTTGGCCGGCGCCGCCGCACGCGCGCCCGCCTTGCCGCGAACCGGCGCGGCCTTGGCCGAGCGGCTGCCGCGCGCCGATCGCACGGGCGGTGCCACCGCCGCCGCCTCGGCCTCGGGCTCCTCGGCCGCGGTGGGCAGCGTGCCGCGCTCGCCCGGCAGCACTTCGGTCACCGTGAAGCCGCGCGCCGCCAGCAGGGTCGGCAGGCCCTGGGCGCCGATCATGTGCAGCGCGCCCACGGCCGCGAACACGCGCTGGCCGCCGTCGTGCATGCGCGCGATGCCGGCCGCCAGGATCGGGTTGCGGTCGTCGAGCAGCCGCGTCATCAGCCGCTGTTCGGCCGGCGTGCGCATGCAGTCGCACCACTCCGGATAGCGCGCGAGCCGCGCGAGGTCGCTGCGCCCCCAGGCGTCGGCCAGCTCCTTGAGCTGGGTGCGCAACTGGCCCGATTCGAGTTCGTCGAGCGCCGAGTCGATCTGCGCCGCCTCCTCCTCCTCGGAGCCGCCGGTCAGCATCTCGAGCTGGGCGGCCGGGTTCTCGAGCGCGAACACCGGCTTGTTGGCGTTGCGCGCCCACACGGCCAGCATCTCGTCGATGCCGAAATCGGGGTAGAGGCCGTCGGCCCGCCCGGCCAGGCCGGTCAGCGCCGTCACCTGCAGGATCGGCTGCAGCGCCGCGTTGGCGCCCGGCGTCACGCAGGCGATCTCGTTCTGCCGCGCGAGCCGGCGCGCGCGCTCGCCGCTGAGCAGCCGCGCGACCAGCGCCGGGTCGGCCGGCTGGGTCAGCGGCTTCATCGCGGCGGGATCGCGCACGTCGATCTCGAGCGCCAGCGCGTCGCTCTGTCCGAGCGCGCGCTGCACGGTCGGGCCGGGGCGCAGCCAGGGCGCGCGCCCGAGGTGGATGGTGCCGTACAGCCACGAGGTGCGGCCGTCCTTCTCGATGCGCCACAGCAGGCCGCGGTCGGCGCCGCTGCGCTGGTCGCTCGAACTGCGCGAGCGCTCGAGGCTGCCGATGGCCGAGGGCGGGCAGGCTGCCTGCGCCGCCACGCCGGCCAGCGCGCAGCAGGCACCGACCAGGGCCGGCAACGCGCCGCGCGCCCAGGAGAAGGAGAAACGAAAGGAAGAGAGGAAAGATGAGGAGACCAGGCGCATGCGCCGTGCCGACCGATCGGACGGCTTGTCGATTTCGCGCCTCGGTGCAACCAGTGCCCGGAGTATCCGCAAGGCTCGCTCCATGAAGAAAGAAAGTCCGGCATTACAACAGCACCGCTGCCCATAATCCGGAACATGCAGAGCATCTTCCATCTCGCCTTCCACGTGCGCGACCTCGACGTCGCGCGCCGCTTCTATGGCGAGGCCCTCGGCTGCGCCGAAGGCCGCAGCACCGACACCTGGGTCGATTTCGACTTTTTCGGCCACCAGATCTCGCTCCACCTGGGCGAACCCTTCGCCACCACGCGCACCGGCCGCGTCGGCGATGCGATGGTGCCGATGCCGCACTTCGGCATCGTGCTGGCCCTGCCCGACTGGCAGGCGCTGGCCGCGCGGCTCGAGGCCGCCGGCACCGACTTCGTGCTCAAGCCCCAGGTGCGCTTCGAAGGCCAGCCGGGCGAGCAGTGGACCATGTTCTTCTGCGACCCCTTCGGCAACCCGATCGAGGCCAAGGGCTTCCGCTCGCTCGACGCGCTTTACGACAAGTGACCCACGCTCCGGTCCGGCCGGTCGATGTTCCGCGGCTCGCGGCGCGGCTGGCCCTGGCCACATCGCTGGCGCTGCTGTTCGCCGGCGCGACCGCCGCGCGCGCGGCGCAGGACTGCGAGCTCAACGGCCAGCCGGTCAACCCCGCCAACGGCAGCGAGACCGCGCGCAAGACCGGCGTGCTGCGCTGCAAGGACCGCGGCAGCGGCCAGCTGCTGCGCGAGGAACAGATCCAGAACGGCGTCTTCATGGGCCTGGTGCGCGTCTACGAGAACGGCCGGCTCGCGAAGGAGCACACGCTCAACGCCAAGGGCAACATGCACGGCCTGGCGCGCGAGTTCGCGCCCGGCGGCCAGGTGCTGCGCGAAGCCACCTACGACGACGGCCAGGAACGCGGCCTGGTGCGAAGCTTCCATGCCAGCGGCAAGCTGCGCCGCGCCAGCTTCTATCCCGAGCAGGGCGGCGACCGGGCCTCGGCCGAATTCACCGAGCGCGGCCAGCTCTCGGCGCTGCGCTGCGGCAACGCGCCGATGCTGGCGCCCGCGGCCGACGACGCGCGGCTGTGCGGCTTCGGCGGCGCGCCCTCGCAGGTCGAGCTGTTCGACGCGCGCGGCATCCTGCGCTCGCGCCAGTCCTACCTGGCCGGCAAGCGCGTGCGCACGCAGGATTTCTACGACAACGGCAAGCCCTCGCAGCTCGACGAGATCAACGGCAACCAGCGCACCGAGCGCCAGTTCTCTTCCGAGGGCGTGAAGCGCCGCGAGACCGTCTCGCTGCTGGGGGCGTCGCGCTCGGCGATCCGCCTGCGCGACCAGGAGTTCTCCGAGCGCGGCACGCTGGTGCGCGACCAGCGCTGGAACAGCGCCGGCGAGCCGATCGGCGACGACAGCTACTACCTCAACGGCCAGCCGCACACCAGGTCGGTCTACAGCGGCACGGGCAATGCGCGCACGGTGCTGGTCACCGAGTTCCACGACAACGGCCAGCGCGCCGCGCTGGGCCGCTACCTCGTGGGCGGGCGCGGCGCGCGGCAACTGCCGCAGGGCACGCACCAGCGCTTCGACGAGAAGGGCACGCTGGTCGCCGAATCGAGCTTCGACGCGCGCGGCCGCGTCACGCGCGAGCGCGGCTGGGACGAGAACGGCGAACTGGTGCGCGACGACGAGGTGTTCGAGGACGGCTCGCGCAAGGCCTACGCGCGCTGACGGGCCCCCTCGGGGGCGATCAGTCGAGCTTGATGCCTGCCTGCTTGATGATCGGGCCCCAGCGCTTCGACTCGGCGCGCGACAGCGCCGCGAACTGCGCCGGCGTGCCGGGCATGGCTTCCATGCCGAAGTCCTCGAAGCGCTTCTGCACCTGCGGATTGCCGAAGGCGCGGTTGAGGTCGCCGTTGAGCTTGTTCACCACCGGCGCTGGCAGGCCGGCCGGGCCGAGCACGCCCTGGAACGCGAACACCTCGGAGTTCGACACGCCCACCTCGGCCAGCGTCGGCACCTCGGGCAGCAGCTTGCTGCGCGCGCCCGAGCCGATGGCCAGCACGCGCACCTTGTTGCCCTTCATGATCGACAGGCCCGAGGCCAGGTCGAGGAACATGCACGGCACCTGGCCGCCCATCACGTCGGCCATGGCCGGGGCCGCGCCGCGGTAGGGGATGTGGGTGATGAAGGTGCCGGTGCGCACCTTGAACATCTCCATCGCCAGGTGATGCGGCGAGCCGTTGCCCGGCGAGGCGTAGTTGACCTTGCCCGGGTTGGCCTTCACGTAGGCCAGGAACTCCTTGAAGTTCTTGGCCGGGAAGTCCGGATGCACCACCAGCGCCAGCGGGAACTTGCCGATCGCGCCGATGTAGCTGAAGTCCTTCTCGGGGTTGAAGGGCAGCTTGCCGAACAGGTGTTCGTTGAAGGCCAGCACCGCGTTGTCGGCCGACAGCACGGTGTAGCCGTCGGGCTTGCTCTTGGCGACCATGTCGGCGCCGATGTTGGTCGAGGCGCCGGGACGGTTGTCGATCACGATCTGCTGGCCCAGCGTCTGGCGCATGGCCTCGGCCAGCGCGCGCGCGATCACGTCGGTGCCGCCGCCCGCGGGATAGGGCACCACCCAGCGGATCAGTTGCGAGGGATAGTCCTGCGCGCGGGCGAAGGGCGCGGCGGCCACGGCGGCGCCCGAGGCGAGCGTGGCAAGAAGGGTACGGCGGTCCATGAGTGTCATCTCCAGGTTGTCATTCGGTTGCGGACAGCGATGGTACGGGCAGCGCATGCAGCGCGTCGGCCAGCGCGGCGCGGCAGCGCGCCTCGTCGCCGACCTGCTCGAACAGCAGCAGCGCGAGCCGCGCGAGGAACAGCGATTCGCGCTCGGCGCCGGCCTCGCTGATGGCGTTCGCGCAGTCGGCGTAGAGGCGGTCGCGGGCCTCGGGGGCCAGGGTGGGAAGTGCGGTGGTCATGCGGCGAGGGTCTCCAGTTGCACGGCGGCGGCCGCGCGTTCGAGCGCGCGCGGCAGCACGCCCGCGCCCAGGCGGCGCCAGCGCGCGGCCACGTGGCCGTCGGGGCGCAGCAGGTAGACGGCGCCCTCGCGCGCGCCGAGGGCCTCGAACACCCGCGCGTCGGCATGGGCATCGGCGGGGCCGTCGGCCGCGACGGTGCACAGCGCGAACGGCAGGGCACCGGCGCGCGCCGCGGCGATGTCGCCGGCCGGCAGTTCGAAATCCGCGCCCGCGGAACGCAGCACGAGCAACGTGAAGCACGCGCCGATCCGGTCGGTGAGATGGCCCTGCGCGAGCTGCTGCTCGGGCATCGCCTCGCCGGGCAGCGGGCCCGCGGGCAGCGCGTCGCCATCTTCGCTCGACAGCGGCGAATCCTCGTAGCGCACCGCCTGCGTCTGGCGCGGATTGATCAGTTGCGCGATGCCGCGGTGCGCGCCCGACAGCGACAGCGCGGCCTCGCGCAGCAGGTCGAAGCCGCGCGAGGGCGGCGACATGAACTCGGTGCTGCGCATCGCGTTCTCGGCATTGACGTGGAAGGCGGCGATGCGCTCGGCCGAGTAGCTGTCGAGCAGCGCGGCCTCCGACAGGCCGCGCGCCACGAAGGCCAGCTTCCAGGCCAGGTTGTCGGCATCGTCGAAGCCCGAGTTGAGGCCGCGCACGCCGAAGATCGGCATCGCATGCGCCGCGTTGCCCGCGAACAGCACGCGGCCATGGCGGTAGCTCGCGAGCGTCATCGCGCCGGCGCGGTAGACCGAGGTCCAGACCGTCTTCCACGGCAGGTGGCCCTCGCCGATGGCGTCGAGATGGCGCTGCACGAACTCGGCCACGGCCGGCGGCTGCAGCGCCTCCTCCGTGCTCTGGCCGGCGCGCAGCTGGTAGTCGATGCGCCAGATGTCGTCGGGCTGCCGGTGCATCAGCACGGTCGAGCCCGGGTTCCACGGCGGGTCGAACCAGGCGCGGCGCTCGGTCGGGTGGCCGCTCTTGAGTTCGATGTCGATGATCACGTAGCGGCCTTCGTAGCCCGTGCCCTCGAGCGCCAGGCCCAGCGCCTTGCGCACGAAGCTCTGGCCGCCGTCGCAGGCCGCGAGCCACCGGCCGCGCAGCCTGTACTCGCCCTGCGCGTTGCGCGCCTCGAGCAGCACGCCCGCGTCGTCCTGCGAAAGGCCGGTGAGCTCGGTGCCCCAGCGGATGTCGATCAGCCCCGGCGCCGCGGCGTTGCGGCGCTCGATCTCCTCGAGCAGGTAGTGCTCGGCGTAGTACTGCTCGAGGTTGATCATCGGCGGCAGCTTCTGCCGCGCGTCGTGCGGCATCTCGAAGCGGAACACCTCCTCGGTCTTGTAGAAGCTGCGCCCGCCGGTCCACGGCAGGCCCTTGGCCAGGAAGGCCGGCAGCACGCCCAGGCGCGCCATGATCTCCAGGCTGCGGCGCGAGATGCAGGCCGCGCGGCTGCCCACGCAGACCGTGTCGTCGGCCTCGAGGATCACGCTGCGCACGCCGTGGTTGGCGAGCCCCAGGGCGAGCGCCATGCCGACCGGGCCGCCGCCCGCGATCACCACCGGATGGCTGCCGCCCGCCACGGCCTCGAGGCCGTCGGCCGCGAGCGCCGGCAGGCGCACCGGGTAGCGCGTGTAGTCGAAGGCGCCGACCGAGGGCGGCAGGCCGGCCGCTGCCGGCGGCAGCGGTCCGCCGGCGGCGTCGCCGGGGCGCGCGGCCGGCGAGGGATTCGAGGGAGCAACGGGGCGGTTCATGCCCGGGATTGTCCCGACGCGCCCGGCGCCGCATTGTCATAACTTCGTACGAAGTGTTTACCCGAATCCCCTGCCCTCTCCCCGCCCCATGAAACGCTGGCGCCTTCCCGCCGCGCCCGAGGCCACGCTGTCGGCCAGCGTGGTCGGCGACGTGCTCGCCGGCGTCGGCACGCCGCACCTCGCGGCCAGCTACCTCGCCGCGATGCAGCGCGTGATGCCCGTCACCTTCTGCACCGTGTTCGCGGTCGGCGCCAGCGGCCGCATCGAGACCGTGTCGGCGGCCAGCAGCTACGGCAGCACGGCCGAGCGCACGGCCGAGCGCTACGTGGCGCAGCGCTTCGACCTGCTCGATCCCAACATGGCCTGGCTGGCCGCGCGCAAGCTGCCGCGGCGCGCGCAGCTGTGGCTGGGCCACCAGCTCGGCGACGAGGTGGCCGATCCGGCCTACCGCGCCGCCTGCTATGGCGACGTCGGCATCCGCGAGCGCGCCTCGGTGCTGTTGCTGCTGCCCACGGGCCAGCGCGTGGCCGTGAGCTTCTACCGCAGCCTGGCGCAGCCCGAGTTCGGCGCCGGCGACTTCGCCGTCATCGAGCGCCACGCCACCCTGCTGGCCGACGCCACCACCGCCCACGGCCGCAGCGCCGTGGCCGCGCGCGAGGCCACGGCACCGGCGCTGGCCTCGCGGCTGCTCACGCTGAGCCTGCGCGAGCGCGAGGTCATCGGGCACCTGATGGCCGGGCGCACCGCGAAGGAGGCGGCGCGCGAGATCGGGGTCGAGCTCACGACCGTGCGCACCCACCAGTACCGGGCGTTCCGGCGGCTGGGGATACGGTCGCAGAAGGAATTGCTGCGCGGCTGGCCCGCGGCGCAGTGAGCGGGCGCGCTCAGTCCTCGGAAGCCTGCGGCTCGGCCGCGTCGTCGGGCACGGCCACCGGCGCGGGCTTCGCGGCCTCGTCCGCCGCCGCCTTCGCGCGCCCGCCCGGCGCCACGATCTCCTGGTCGATCGCGCCGAACATCGAGCGCCCGTCGAGCCCCTTCATCTCGATGCGGATGGTGTCGCCATAGCGCATGAACTCGGTCGAGGGCACGCCGTCCTGGATGGTCTCGATGCAGCGCTTCTCGGCGATGCACGAATAGCCGCGCGGCCATTCCATGCGGCCGTTCTTCTCCACGCCCTGGTTGCTCACGGTGCCGCTGCCGACGATGCTGCCGGCGCGCACGTTGCGCGTCTTGGCGACATGCGCGATGAGCTGGCCGAAATGGAAGGTCATCTCGGGGCCGGCCTCGCACAGCCCGACCTTGCGGCCGTTCCAGCTGCTCTGCAGCGCGAGGTGCACGCGGCCGCCGATCCAGGCCTCGCCGAGCTCGTCGAGGGTCACGGCCACGGGGCTGAAGGCGGTGGCGGGCTTGCTCTGGAAGAATCCGAAGCCCTTGGCGAGCTCGGCCGGGATCAGGTTGCGCAGGCTGACGTCGTTGGCCAGCATCACGAGGCGGATGCCGTCGAGCGCCTGCTCGGGCGTGGCGCCCATCTTCACGTCGCCGGTGACGACCGCGATCTCGGCCTCGAAGTCGATGCCCATGGCCTCGCTGGGCACGACCACGTCGTCGGTCGGGCCGATGAAGTCGTCGCTGCCGCCCTGGTACATCAGCGGGTCCTGGTAGAAGCTCTCGGGCACCTCGGCATTGCGCGCCTTGCGCACCAGCTCGACGTGATTGAGGTAGGCCGAGCCGTCGGCCCACTGGTAGGCGCGCGGCAGCGGCGCCATGCACTGGGCGGGATCGAAGGGAAAGGCGTGGCGCGCGCGGCCGGCGTTGAGCGCGGCGTACAGGTCCTGCAACTGCGGCGCCATGAAACCCCAGTCGTCGAGCACCTGCTGCAGGCGGTGGGCGATGCCGGTCGCGTAGTGGGCGAGCGTGAGGTCGCGCGACACGACGACGAGCTGGCCGTCGCGCGAGCCGTCCTTGAGGGTGGCGAGTTTCATGGTGCGGTGCTGGGAAAAAGGCGACGGGGCGCCGCGCCGGGCCCCGCGCCGCTCCCCTAAACTGGTTGGACGGGCGGCAGTGTACCGAGGTGGCCCCGATGAACCTCGGTGGCGGCGCCCACTCCACCTTCCATGCCGACGACCGTCGCTCCCCCACCCTCCTCCCCGGCGCCCTGGCGGCCCTCGTGGCGGGCGCTGGCGCTGCTGACGCTGCTGGTGGCGCTCGCGCACATGGCGCTGCTGGGCCTCGCGCCGGCCGGGCTCGGGGCCGAGCCCGCGTCGCCGATCACCAAGTTCAGCACGCGCACCATCGTGATCGCGCCGCCGGTGGCCGAAACGCCCGCGGCGGCGCCGCCGCCCGCCGCGACGGCCCCGCCCGCGCCGACCCGGCCGCTGCGGCCGCGCGCGGTGCACGCGCCGCGTCCGAAGCCCGATCCGGTCCCTGCGGCGGCCGCGCCCTCGCCCGATCCCGCGCCCGAGGCCACTGCGCCCAAGGATCCCGAAACACCCGACCTGGTGGCGCAGGCTGCTCCCGATTCAGGAGCAGCACCCGCGCCCGAGCCGCCCGCCAGCGCGGCCGCCCCCCCGCCACACCGGGCAGCGCGCCCGCCACCGGCGCCGGCGAAGCGCCCCCCACGATGGCCGGCACCCAGTCGCTGCGCATCCCGGGCTCGGTCACGCTCGATTTCGAGGCCACGGGCCAGATCGGCGCCTCGCCGCAGCGCGGCGTGTTCGGCGAGCTGGTGTGGCTGCAGGACGGCACCCGCTACGACGGCCGGCTGACGCTCAAGGCCGTCTTCTTCACCTTGCTGAACTGGCGCAGCACCGGAGTGATCGGCCCCTCGGGGCTGGAGCCCGAGCGCTATTCCGAGAGCCGCAAGGCCGAGGTGGCCTCGCATTTCGCGCGCGACCGCGGCGAGGTGGTGTTCAGCAACAACGCGCCGCCCGTGCCGCTCCAGCCCGGCGCGCAGGACCGCATGAGCGTCATGATGCAGCTCGGCGGCCTGCTGGCGGCCAGCCCCGAGCGCTACCCGGCCGGCACGCGGATCGCGATCCAGACCGTGGGCGCGCGCGATGCCGACGTCTGGGTGTTCGTGGTCGGCGACGAAGAGAAACTGAACCTGCCGGCCGGCGAGTACCTGGCGCGCAAGCTCACGCGCGATCCACGCAAGCCTTTCGACCGGAAAGTCGAGCTCTGGCTGGCCCCGGCCTATGGCTACCTGCCGGTGCGGATTCGCCAGACCGAGCCGAACGGCGACTTCGCCGACGCCCAATTGCGCAAACCCCTACCCGCCACGCCCCCCGGTTGATGCGAAAAACCAGGCATCCAAACGTTTTAATGGCAACACGACAACCCATCTTGAAACTGGCGCGTTGATTGCTATGTAACCCTCATGAACGCCCTCGACATCCTCACAGGCCCCGCCATGAACATGCTTTACGACTCGGATTCCTTCGTCGTCGTGCACGTGCAGCCGAACGAAGGCGAGGTTCCTGCCGAACCCAACGTGCCGGTGCTCGAGCGCCACGGCTTCGAGATCGTCGACAAGCGTTCCGGCAAGGAGCTCTACCTCGACGGTTCCTGGGCCGAGCTGTTCCGCCAGCAGATCGCGGCCTGGCAGCTCAACACGCCGACCCAGGAAGAGGTCGAGGACACGCTCGAGGGCTATGCCGAGCTGGCGCAGACGCCGCTGCTGGTGCACTGAGCCGAGCCCCGTGCCAGTAACGAAGCGCCCCGCGGGGCGCTTTTTCTTTGGGCCTTACCGGTAGATCCACCGGAACATCGGCCCCACAAGCAGCAAAACGGCCACCAGCCGGCAGACCTGGAACGCCGTCACCACCGGCACCCCGAGCTGCAGCACCTTGGCCGTGATCGACATCTCGGCGATGCCGCCCGGCGAGGTGCCGAGGATCATGGTGGCCGGATGCAGCCCGGTGGCCCAGGCCAGCAGCCAGGCCACGCCGGCGCACACCACGAGCATGGCCAGCGTGCCCACCGTGACCGAGCCCAGCCAGCGCGGCGCGGTGTGCAGGAACTCGCGGCTGAAGCGCACGCCCAGGCTGACGGCGATCACCAGCTGCGCGGCATTCGACATCCACCCCGGCACCGCCGACAGCGACAGCCCGGCGACGGTGAAAGCCATCGCGACCAGCAGCGCGCCCATGAACCACGGGTTGGTGCGGCCCAGCGCGCGCATCGCCAAGCCGCCCGCGCCCGTGGCCACCGCCAGTAGCGCGAGGCCGCCGGGGTTCACCTCGCGCGCGCTCGGCGGGCTGAGCTCCAGCCCATGCAGCCCGCTCCACTGCATCGCGAACGGGATCGTCACCGTCACGATCAGCACGCGCAGGCTGTGGGCCGCGGCCACCAGGTCGGTGCGCGCGCCCTGGGCCTCGGCCAGCAGCGTCATCTCCGAGGCGCCGCCGATCGCACCCGCGAAGTAAGTCGTGGCTCTCATGGAGCGCTCCGGCACCTGGGGCATGCGCGACGCATGCAGGCCGTAGAGCCAGCGCCCGAAGCCCCAGCCCAGCAACAGCGCCCAGGCGATCGCGAGCACGATCGCCCACCAGACGCTGGCCACCAGCGCGACCACATGCGGCGTGAAGTACAGGCCCAGCGCGGTGCCGATGGTCCACTGCCCGGCGTTGCGCAACGGCACGTGGCTGGCCGTGGGCGCGCCCGCGATCGAGGCCAGCGACACCGCGAGCAGCGGGCCGATCATCCAGGGCAGCGGGGTATGGAGCGCGAGGCAGATCTGGGCCGCCACGAAGGCGAGCAGCAGCGTGGCCAGCACGCGGACCGGGAAGGAAAGGGACACGCGGAACGGACGGACAGGCGGTAGGGGCAAAGGACGGCAGCGCGCGCGGCGCCGTTGCGTAGTATGGCGCGATGTCTTTCGCGCACCGGCCCGTCTCCGCCCTCCTGCTTGCTCTTCTGGGCAGCACCCTCATCGCCGGCTGCGCGGGCTGGCCCGGCGGCGCCGAGGCGCCCGACGCCCCCATCGCCCGCCGCGTCGAGGCCCTGCTGCCCACCGACGCCCTGCTGCTCGGCGAGCAGCACGATGCCCCCGAGCACCATGCGATCGAGCGCGAGACGGTCGAGGCGCTGGCCGCGCGCGGCCGGCTCGCGGCGCTGGCGCTCGAGATGGCCGAGGAAGGCAACGGCACCGCGCACCTGCCGGCCGCGGCCACCGAGGCCCAGGTGCGCACCGCGCTGAGCTGGAACGACAAGGCCTGGCCCTGGGCCGACTACGGTCCGGCCGTGATGGCCGCGGTGCGCGCCGGCGTGCCGGTGCTCGGCGCCAACCTGCCGCGCGCGCGCATGAAGGACGCGATGGCCGACGTTTCGCTCGACGTGCAGCTCAACGGCGAGGCCTACACCGCGCAGCAGGACGCCGTGCGCGAGGGCCACTGCAAGCTGCTGCCCGAATCGCAGATCGTGCCCATGACCCGGATCCAGGTCGGCCGCGACCGCGCCATGGCCCAGGCCATCGTCAAGGCGCGCCAGCCGGGCCGCACCGTGCTGCTGATCGCGGGCGCGGGCCACGTCGACCGCCAGCTCGGCGTGGCGCAGCACCTGCCCGACGAGGTCTCGTTCAAGACCGTGCGCCTGCTCGCCGCGCCCGCCGATGCCGCGGCGACGTCGGTCGGCTACGACCGCACCTGGCGCACGGCGCCGCTGCCCGAGAAGGACTACTGCGCGGAGCTCCGCAAGTCGATGGGCCCGGCGAAGAAGTCCTGAGCGGTCCGGACGTGCGAAGGCCGCGGCGGGACGTGCGTCCGGCCGCGGCCTTCGTCTTTCTTCGCGCGACGGGCCCGCGGGCCCGCCCCCGCTTCAGCGCGCCAGGATCGACGAGGTCGCCGAGTTGCCGGTGGCCGAGGCCGTGACCTGGTTGCCCGTGGTGCGCAGCGTGCTGCTGCCCACCGCGCCCGTCGAAGTCACGCCGGCGCCGAAGTTCACGGCGGTCACCGTGGCCGTCACCGCGCCGGTGTTGACCTGGTAGCTGCCCACCGCCGCGCTCGGCGTGCCGGTGTTCAGCGCGGTCTGCGTCACGCGGTTGGTGGCGCTGTTGCCGTAGGCCTGCGCCGCCAGCGAGTTGCCGGTGACGCCGATGCTGCCGTTGAGCGTGCCCGGGCCGGTCGCGTTCAGTGCCACCTGGTAGCTCACGCCGCTGCTCGTCGCGCTGACCGCGCCCGTGTTCACCTGGCTGTTGAGCACGCCGGCGCTGGCGCCGACGTTGAGCGCCAGCGGCGAGGCCGTCAGCGTCGCGCTGCCGGTCGAGGCCGCGCCCCCGTAGCCGCTGCCCGCGCTCGAGTCGACCACGTTGGTGGCCGCGTTGCCGCGCGCCAGCGCCGAGGTGGTGTTGCCGTTGAGCGCGATGCTGCCCGCGTTCAGCGGCACCGCGCCCGCGAGCGTGATGCCCGCGGCGGTGGTGGCGCTCGCGCTCACTGTCGCGCTGCTGGTCTGCACGTTCGACACGCCCACGCTCGCGCCCTGGGTGGCATCGCCGGTCACGGTCGCGCTGTTGGCGGCGCGGTTCGCCGAGGCCTCGGCCAGGGTGCTGTTGTTCGACACCGTCGCCGCCCCGCTCGACAGCCCGGCGGTGCCGGCCACCGCGCGGTCGTCGTTGTAGATCGCGGTGCTCGCGGTGCTGGTCACGCTGGTCGCCGCGGTCTGGCGGTTCGACACCAGCTGGTCGCCGGTCGCCACCACGTTGGCCGGTCCGCCGGTCTCGGCAAGCGAGACGCTGCCGGTGGCGGCCGCGGGCTTGATGTTGGCCGCGGACACCTCGAGCGTGTTGGTGGCGTCGTTCATCACGCCCAGCGCGGTGTTGGTGTTGCCCGAGAAGCGCACCGACGAATCCGTGGACGCGACCGGCGCGAACAGTTCGGCGCTCGAGCTGGCCGACACCGACGCCTGCGCGGACTGCGTGGACTGGATCGCGCCGCGCGCATCGACGGCCGCGCCTTCGAGGCTGAGCGAATTGGTCGCGGTGTTGGTGACCGCGCGCGCGCTCTGGCGGTTGTCGGACACGCTGATCGTCGAGGCCTGCACCGTGGCCGTGCCCGTGCTGTCGACGCCGATGCTGCCGGTCGCGACCGCCGACACCGGGCCCACGCCAAGTTGCGCGTTGCCCAGCCCATGGTCGGCCGTGATCGCCACGCCCAGGCCCGGCCCGCCCGCGGCCTGCGCCGTGGCCGGGTCGCCGGTGGCGACGCTGCCGCCCTTGACCGCGATGCTGTTGGTCGCCGAGTTGCCGGTGGCCGCGCTGCCGGTGGCGTTGCCCTCGAGCGTGGCGGCGCTGCGGGTCAGGGCATTGGTGCCGGTCAGCGTGAGCTGCGTGACGTTGGCGGCCGTCGCGGCCACCGCGCCGATGCTGTCCTGCGCGTTCAGCAGGCCGGTCTTCGCGCCCTGCGCCGTGCCGCCGGCCAGCGAGACGGCATTGCCCGCGCGGTTGCCCGCGGCCTCGGCCTGGGTCTGGTTGCCGGTCATCGCGATCGCGCTGTCGGTCACGCCCGCCGCGGCGGGCACGGCGCGATCGGCGTTGTAGATCGCGGTGTCGGCGCGCGCGCTGGCGCCGCCCACGGCCGACTGGCGGTTCATCAGCGCATGGTCGGAGACCACGCCGCCGTCGCCCGGCAGCGCGGCCTGCAGCACGATGGTCGGCAGTGGCGCGCCGGCAGGGGTGGTGTCGGCCGCGATCGCAATGCGGCTGGTGGCGTCGTTGGACACGGCCAGCGCGGTGTTCGCGTTGCCCGCGATGCGCACCGAGGAGTCGCTCACCGAGCCGGGCGCGTAGGCCTGCGCGAAGGAGCGCGCCTCCACCGGCGCGATGCTGGCCTGGCCCGACTGCAGCGCGCTGCGTCCCGAGACGTTCGCGGCCTGCAGCGAGAGGTCGTTGGCCGCGGTGTTGGCCACCGCCTTCGCGCTCTGGTCGTTGTTCGAGACGCTGAGCGTGGTGTCCGCCACCAGCATGCCCGCCGCGGTCGAGATGCCGAAGGCGCCCGCGGCCTTGGAGGAGATCGGCGCCGTGCCGATCGCGAGCTGCGCGTTCGACAGCGAGTGGTCGGCGATCGCGCCGCTCAGGATCGTGGTGTTGGCCGCTCCGGCCACCGGCAGCAGGCTGGCCGCGGCGATGTCGTTGCCCTTGACCGCGATGCTGTTGGCCGCGGCATTGCCCGTGGCCGAGCCGTGCAGCGTGTTGCCGTCGACCGAGAGCTGGGAGTCGGTCACGCCCTTGCCGCCCAGCTGCACCTGCACGCCGCCCTGCAGGGCCAGCGGGGCGCCTTCCTGGCCGATGACCGAGGCGACCTTGGCGCTGCTGAACTGCAGGTTCTGCACCGCGGTGGTGGTGGCGATGCCGAGCGCGTCCACGCTCACGCCGTTGACCGCGCTGTTGCTCGTGGCCGCGGCGACGGTGGCGTTGTTGTCGGCGTCGATCTTCGAGCCGCCGACCGAGCCCGCGACCTGCGCCACCTGCACCAGCACCTCGGGGCCGCCGCTGCGCGTGGCCAGCACCGAGCCCTGGCCCGACTGGCCGTTCTGCACGCTGAACGAGGCCTCGGTGGTCATCGCGCCGCCGGCGACCGTGGCGCCCGGGATCACGGGGCCCGCGGTGTCGATGCCGGTCGCGCTCACCTGCACGGTGTTGCCGGTGGCCCGGCTGCCGTAGGCCAGCGCCTCGGTCAGGTTGCCGCTGCTCGACACCGATGCATCCGACAAGCCGCCGCTGACGATGGTGCGCACCGCGTTGCCGCCGACCGCGCTGGCCTCGATCTTGGTCGAGGCGCCCGCCACCGACTGCAGGTTGGTCACGTTGGCCACGGCCGCGTAGCCGCCGCCAGCGTCGATGTTGTTGGCGCCGAGCTTGAGCGCGTTGGCGCCGTCGTTGCCGTACGCGGCCGCCACGAAGACGTTGCGGTCGTTCGCCACGCTGCCCGCGTCGACGCCGTTCGCACCGGCGACCGTGACCGCGAAGGCGTTCACGCCGACCGCGGTGGCGCCGACGGTGGACTGCACCGACTGGCTGCTGAGGATGCCGTAGGAGGCGTTCACGGCCGGCTGCGTCGCCAGCGTGTTGTCGAACGGCAGGTTGTTCGCGACGTTCACGTTGACGACCGAGGCCGGGTCCTTGCCGGCCGTGACCGCGAGGTCGCCGCCCGCGACGCCCAGCGTGTTGGTCACGGAGTTGCCGTAGGCGATGCCGCGCTGCAGGTTGTCGGTCAGCGCGGCCGAGCCGCGCACGAGGTCGGAGCCGACCGCGATGCGCGCTTCGGCGACGTTGAGCAGCGCGCCGGTCGAGGAGCTGCCGTCGTTCATCTGCACGCTGGCGATGCCGGCGCCAGTGCCGACCGCGTTGCCCTTGAGCGAGAGGTCGCTGGTCGCGCCGCTGCCCACCGCCACCGCCTCCTGGCGATTGCCGGTCAGCGAGAGCGCGCTGTCGGTCACGCCGCCGAGCGAGTTTGCGGTGAGCCAGATCTTCGAGCCCTGGTTCAGCGCGGTGGTCGTGCTGTTGTTGTAGTTGCCCTGCAGGTTGGTGAGGGTGGCCGGGCCGCTTGCCGACACGCGCCCGTCGGCGCTGGTGCCGCCGGTGAGCGCGACACTGTCGCTGCCGCCGCCCAGCGTCATGGTGTTGGCCTCGAGCGCGAGGCGCTGGTCGGCCTGGTTGCCGCGCGCGGTGGCGGCCGCGGTATTGCCCGAGACCGCGACCGTGCTGGCATTGGTCAGGCCGGTCACGCCGTCGCCGGTCTGGGCCGCGATCACCGCGCCGTCCGCTGGCGTGGTGCCGATCCGGGCCGTCACCGCCGATTCCGAGTTGGACTGCTGGTTCGAAATGCCCGCGGTGCCCGCGAACGAGGCCGCGCCCGCGCCGGGCACGATCGCGCTCGAGGCGATGTTGCCGGTCGCCGCCGCGCCGACCGCGTTGTCCTTGAGCGCGAGGCCGCCCTTGTCGAGCGATTGCACCCCGGCGAGCACCTGGCCGCTCACCGTCTGCGCGACCAGCTCGGTGCGCAGGTTGCCCTGGCTGTTGAGCACCGCGAGATCGGCGTCGAGCTTGCTCGCGACGGCCACGCCGCCGTGCACGCTGTTGTTGATGCCCGCGGTGCCCGTGCCCGCGACCGACACGCCGGCGCCGACCACCACGCGGTTGCCGGCCGTGCCGGCGGTGGCCGAGAGTGCCTCGTTGCCGGTGGCCGCGCTCGAGATCGCGTTGCCCTGCACCGACAGCGAGCCCTGCAGCGTGTTGACCGCGCCGCCGCCCAGGCCGTTGACCAGGCCCAGCACGGTGGAGCCGCTGTTGTCGGCCACGTGCTTGACCGCGGCGAGGATGCCGTCGCCGTTGACCTGCAGGTTCGACACCACGGCCGCGCCCGCGAAGCTCGGCGCGCCGCCGGCCTGGACCTCGGCCGCGCTGCTGGCGCTGTTGCCCTTGAGCGTGGCCGACAGCGTGTTGCGGTCGAGCGCTGCCGCCGCGGTCACGGTGTTCGCGCCGCTGGAGGTCAGCATCAGGTCGATCATGTTGCCGGCCAGCGTCGCGCCCGAGGGGCCGCCGACGCCGCGCTGCAGCGAGGTCACGACCAGGTTGCCCTGGGCGTCGAACAGCGGGGCGCCACCGGGGAAGCTCAGCGCCGCGCTGCCCGTGATGCCGGTCGCGCCGGCCATCGCGCTGCCGGTCACGAGCGAGCTGCCCTGGTTGATGGTGCTGGAGGCCGAGATCGTGTTGTCGGTGGCGCTCGCGCTGCCGCTCTGGAAGTTGTTGAGCTCGACCGCGAGCTTGCTGCTGGCGACGCCGCTGGTGATCGCGCCGCTGTTGTTCGCCACGCCCAGCGAGGCCGCGTTGTCCACCGGCGTGGCCGGCGGCGTGCTCGACAGCGGCTGGATCGCGTTGGCGAAGGCGTTGCCGGTGGCGCTCGCGCCGATCAGGTTGCCGCTGGTGGCGGCCGCGACCGGGTTGGGATTCGAGGGCGTGCCCGTGACGATGGTGCCGCCGGTCGCGCCGGTGATGCCCGCGCTCACCGCGCCGCTGTTGGTGGGCTGCGAATTGACCATCGGCGTGCCGGCCACCGAGCCGTTGAGGGCCGCATCGACCGAGGTGTCGGCAGCCTGCGCGGCACCGGCGGCGAGCAGGGCCGCCGCGACGGCGGAACCGATGCGGTTGAGGCGGATGGCGGGCTGGCGTGCGCCCCGGCTGCGGATCTTGCGTGCTTTCATGGAGTGACTCCTCGGGTGGGATGGCGGTGTGGACGACGGAAAACGGATGAACGAACGGACGGAAAGGAAGAAGAACGAAGGCCAGGAAGAAAACGGCGGGCGCGAGCGCCCCCGCGCGGGCCCGCTGCACGGGACGCGCCGGGACGGTTCGCGGATGGATCAGCTGCCGCGGCCCGGGCCGGCGGCGGGGTCGGGGTTGGCCGCGGCCGTGGCCGCGCGGCTCTCGACGGTTTCGGAGGCCGCGGTGGGCTCGGCCTGCGCGGCCGGCGGTGCGGCGGCGCGGTCGCCGCCGGTGGCGGGTGCCGGCGCGCCGGTCGCGCTGGTCGCGCTGGTCGCCGGTGCGGAGGAAGCGGCGCTCGGCGCGGGCGCGGCGGATGCGGCCGCCGGCGCCGGCGCCTGCAAACCGCCCACCACCGCGGCACCCACGCGCAGCTTCGCGACCTCCTGCAGCCCGGGCCCGTCGCGGTGGATCGAGGTGTCGGCCGCGTCGGGCCGCCACAGCACCGTGATCGCGCCCGGCGCGATGCCGCGGTTGGCCAGTGCCGAGGTCACGGCGGCGATGCGCTGGTCGGTGAGCTCGTCGCGCTTGCGCGCGTCCCAGTTCTCGGTGTCGCGCGCCACCAGCACGATGTCGGTGGCGCCCTTCTTCGCGGCCGCCGCCACCTGGTCGATCTGCGCCAGCGCGCTGCCGCCGAGCGTGGTGGCGCCGAAGTCGAAGGCCACCTGCAGCGCCGCGCCGGTCAGCCGCGCGCCGCCCGAGCCCGCGGCGTTGACGGCCACGCCGGGGCTCGCCTGCACCACCGGCGGCGCGGCGCCGGCACCGGTGCTCGCGTCGGCCGGGTTCTGCACCTTGCGCAGCTGCTCGGCCGGCACCAGCGGGATCTGCTCGCCGCCACCGGGGCGCAGGGTCATGCAGGGCCGGTGGTCGACCTGCGTGACCGCGGCCATGAGCCGCACCACGCCTTCCTCGAGCGCGGCGCGCACGCCCATCTGCACCGGCTCCTGGCCCTTGGCGCCGATGTCGACGTCGTAGAGCCGGCTGCCGAAGAAGCGGAACACGTTGAGCCCGACCTCGTAGCCGTTGAACTGCTTGGTGAGGCTCACGGTGCGCACCACCATCAGCGAGCGCGTGTCGACGATACGCAGGTCCACGCCCACCGACTGGGTGAAGGTGCGCGCCTTCACGCCGACCTGGTTCACCGCCACCTCGGCGCCGCCCGAGTTGATGTTGTAGTTGAGCTCGGTGATGCCGCCCACGATGAAGTAGTCGGACTTGTTGATCGTGCCGCCGAAGTACGGCATCCACGGCACCACCTGCGCGCCGCCGCCCGGCCCGCCGCCGAGCTGGTGCGTGCGGCCGTCGCCGAGCTGGCGCCGGTCGGCGTAGGCCAGTTCTCGCTCGGCGATCACCGGGTCGAAGCGCTCGGCGATGCGCACCGCGCCGCCCAGCTTGCCGAGGGCCGAATAGACCATCAGCGCGCCGCCCTGCGTGATCGCGTTGCCTTCGTTGATGCTGTACTTGCCGGTGTAGTCCTTCACGTCGCCCACGCCGATCACCACCTCGGGCCGGCGCGTGGCCGCGATGTGGTCGGCGAAGCAGGCCAGCACCGGCTCCATCGGCGTGACGTTGTCGCGCACCGAGGGGCCGAGCACCACCGGCGCCTCGTTGGGCGCGAAGCGCTGCTGCGGCGCCGAGACGCAGCCGGCCAGCACCAGCACGCCGGCGAGAGGGCCCGCGAGAAAGACCGCCCGGCGGGCGTGGGGCGAGATGTGCTGCATGGCGCCCCCGTTCAGTTGAGCACGCCGAAGGCGCAGGCGGCGCTGCCGCTCACGCCCGCCGTCTGCGCACCGGTGTTGCCCTGGGCCGAGTTCAGCGCCTGCCAGGCCGCGCCCTGCACCTGCGTGCTGGTGCCGCCGACGACCGCCGAGCCCACCGTGCCCGCGTTGGCCTGGTTGGTGCCCACCACCGCGGCGCCGAGCGTGCCGACCGCGCTGTTGCTGTCGTTGCCCGTGGCGCCCGAGCGCGCACCGGCATTCGCGGGCGAGTTGGCGACCGTGCTGTTGTTGCCGTCGTTGCCGGTCGAGGTCGCCGAGACGTTGCAGTTGTACTGGCGGCCGACCGTGGTGTTGTAGACCGGCGCCGCGTAGTAGCCGCTCTTCTGCTTGCGGACCATGTCCTGCACCGCGGCCTGGTTGACCTTGTCGGTGCTGGTCTGGAACTGCCAGGCGGCGTTCTCGCCGACGTTGTTGGCCTGCGCGCGCGGCGCCGCCACCAGCAGCAGCGCCACCATCAGGCCCACGTGCACCGTGGCGGCCCAGCGCGCACCACGGCGGAGATCGGGACACCGGGACACGGCGGCACGGATTGCACGAGGCATGGCAGCTCTCCTTTCAGGAGGAAGAACACTTAAACGAAAAGTGCTACTTCTTTGTAAAGAGAATGCTATGGATCGGGCCACCAAGCTGGCTATTCCGGAAACCAGTAGTACCTATGAGTACAAACCAGTGGTGAGCACTGGATGGCCGGACAGTGCGGTCGCCCCGATCTTGTGCACCTCGCAGGGTGCCGATCGGGGGGGCGCGCCCCCGTGGCGAGAGTGCGTCCGCGGCCCGTTGCGGGCCGCGGGAAAGACCAGGATCAGGCGTGCGCCTTGATCGAATCCGCCAGCGTGTTCACCAGCGTGTCGATGTGCGACTTCTCGACGATGTACGGCGGCGCGATCACCAGCACGTCGCCCGCGGGCCGCACCAGCGAACCCTTGTGGAAGCAGTCGAGGAACACGTCGTAGGCGCGCTTGCCGGGCGCGCCCGCGATCGGCGCCAGCTCGACCGCCGCGGCCAGGCCGAGGCTGCGGATGCCGATCACGTTGGGCAGGCCCTTGAAGGTGCCGTGGAAGGCGTCGCCCAGGAGCTTGCCCATCTCGCCGGCGCGCGGGAACAGGCTTTCCTTCTCGAACAGCTCGAGCGTGGCGATCGCCGCCGCGCAGGCCACCGGGTGGCCCGAGTAGGTGTAGCCGTGGAAGAACTCGACCACGTGCTCGGGCGCATCGGTCTTCATCATCGCGTCGTAGAGCTTGTCGCGGCAGATCACGCCGCCCAGCGGGATCACGCCGTTGGTCACGCACTTGGCGAAGTTCAGCATGTCGGGCACCACGCCGAAGTAGTCCGACGCGAAGTTGGTGCCCATGCGGCCGAAGCCCGTGATGACCTCGTCGAAGATCAGGAGGATGCCGTGCTTGTCGCAGATCTCGCGCAGGCGCTTGAGGTAGCCCTGCGGCGGCAGGTACCAGCCGGCCGAGCCGGCCACCGGCTCGACGATGATCGCGGCCACGTTGCTCGGGTCGTGCAGCGGCAGGATGCGGGTCTCGAGCTCGACCAGCGGGTCCTCGGCCCACACCGGTTCCTGGTTGTGGATGTAGGCGTTGTTGACCGGGTCGTGGATGAAGCGCATGTGGTCCACGCGCGGCAGGAAGGCCGAGCCGAACACCTTGCGGTTGCCCGGGATGCCGCCCACCGACATGCCGCCGAAGCCCACGCCGTGGTAGCCGCGCTCGCGGCCGATGAAGACGTTGCGGTGGCCCTCGCCGCGTGCGCGGTGGTAGGCCAGCGCCACCTTCATCGAGGTGTCGGCGGCCTCGCTGCCGGAGTTGCAGAACAGCACCTTGTTGAGGTCGCCGGGGGCCAGCGCGGCGATCATCTCGGCCGCGCGGAAGGCCTTGTCGTTGCTGATCTGGAAGGCGGTGGCGTAGTCGAGCGTGTCGAGCTGCTGCTTGATCGCCTCGTTGATCGGCTTGCGGTTGTGGCCCGCGCCCACGCACCACAGCGACGAGATGCCGTCGATCACCTTGCGGCCGTCGTGGGTGGTGAACTCCATCCCGTCGGCCGCCACGAAGACCCGCGGGTCCTTCTTGAAGTGGCGGTTCGGGGTGAAGGGCAACCACTGGTTGTCCATGTTGAAGTCCTGGTAGGCCATGCGCGTGCTCCTGTGTGTCTCGTCGGGATGTGGAAGGCCCCGTCGCCGAACGGCCGGCGCCCCGGGAAAAAGGGACGTGGCGGACGGGGAGAACGGCATTCTGGCACCCCTGCGACAATCACGCCCCTGACCATGACCACCACCCCTGCCTACATCCTCACCCTCTCCTGCCCGGACCGCACGGGCATCGTGCATGCCGTCTCGGGCTTCCTGCTGGAGCGCGGCGGCAACATCGAAGAGGCCGCCCAGTACAACGACCACGACACGGGCCTGTTCTTCATGCGCGTGCGCTTCGCCTGCGCCGAGCACGGCGAGGCCGCGCTGCGCGAGCAGCTCGCCGCCTTCGCCCAGGGCTTCGGCATGACCCTGCAGCTGCAGGCCGCCGCCCAGCCGATGAAGACGGTGATCCTGGTCAGCAAGGAAGGCCACTGCCTCAACGACCTGCTGTTCCGCTGGAAGAGCGGCCTCCTGGCCATCGACGTGCGCGCGATCGTCTCGAACCACCGCGACTTCTACCAGCTGGCCGCCAGCTACAACGTGCCCTTCCACCACATCCCGGTGACGGCCGCGACCAAGGCGCAGGCCGAGGCGAAGCAGCTCGAGATCATCGAGGCCGAGGGCGCCGAGCTCGTGGTGCTGGCGCGCTACATGCAGATCCTCAGCAACGACCTGTGCCAGAGCCTGGCCGGCCGCGCGATCAACATCCACCACTCGTTCCTGCCGAGCTTCAAGGGCGCCAAGCCCTACTACCAGGCGCACGACCGCGGCGTGAAGCTGATCGGCGCCACCGCCCACTACGTGACGGCCGACCTCGACGAGGGCCCGATCATCGAGCAGGACGTGGCGCGCGCCGACCACACCGACACCGTCGAGGACCTCACGGCCCGCGGCCGCGACACCGAGAGCCAGGTGCTGGCGCGCGCGGTGAAGTGGCACAGCGAGCACCGCGTGCTGCTCAACGGGCATCGCACCGTCGTGTTCCGCTGAGCGGGCGCCGGCCCGAAAGCAAAAGCCCCCGGCGCGGCCCATGCAGGCCGCCCGGGGGCTTTTTCGTGCCGGCCGCGTCAGTTGCGATTCGGATTGTTCGGCCGACGGTCGTAGCGGTTCGGCACGCCGTCGCCGTCGCGGTCCCAGCGACCCGAGCTGTAGACCCAGCGGCCGCCGTCCTGGCGCCATTCGGGCGCGCGGTAGGCATAGCCCGGGCGGGCGCGCACCCAGACGCCGCCGATCCACACATGGCGGCCGCCACGCCACTCGTAGTGGCCCGGGGCCCAGACATAGCCGCGGCGCGGCGGCGGCACCCGCTCGTAGCGCGGCGGCGGCGGCGGCACCTGGATGGTCACCACCGGCTGCGCCTGGGCGGCCGTCGGCAGCGTGAGCGCGCCCACCGAGAACAGCGAGGTGGCGACAACGGAAAAAGCGATGGCTGCGAGTTTCTTCATGGCTAGGCTCCATGAGTTGTTGGAGGAGCCTTCATGCTGCCGGTGCCTTGTGAACCGCCTGTAAGCGCCACGCGAAATCTTGTGTAGAGCTGTGACGCGCCGCCCGGCGCGCCGCCTGCAGGCGGCGGCCGACGCGCGTAGGCCTATTCCCGCAATTCCTGCAGATCGACCGCGCCGGCCATGGCCGTGAAGCCCGCGGCGTTGGGATGCAGGTGGTCGCCGCTGTCGTAGGCCGGCAGCAGCGCCAGCGGCTGCGCGGGATCGCGCAGCGCGGCATCGAAGTCGGCCACCGCGTCCACGTCCTGGCGGCCACGGATCCAGCGATTGACCGCGCCGCGCAGCGCCTCGGTGTGCTCGTTCCAGTACGACGAACCCTTGAACGGCGGGATGGTGCCCAGCAGCACCTTGAGCCCGCGCTCGCGCGCCTGCCGCACGAGCTGCTGCAGCCCGGCCTCGAGCTGCTCGGGCGTGGGGATCTCGCCGGCCGGCACGGCCTGCCCCGGCAGCCCGATGAAGGCGGTGCGGCCGATGTCGTTGGTGCCCATCAGCACGATCACGTGCGTGACGCCGCTCTGGCCCAGCACGTCGTCGCCGAAGCGCGCGAGGCCGCTGCGGCCCGCGCCGCCGTAGAGCAGCCGGTTGCCGCCGATGCCGACGTTGAGCACCGCCACCTCGCGCGCCGAACCCGGTCCCTTGCGCAGCAGCGTCGCGAGCTGCTGCGGGTACGAATTGCCGCCGCCCTCGCCGTCGAGCCCGCCCGCGGTGATCGAATCGCCGAAGGCCACCACGGTGCGGATCGCGCGCGGGGCCCAGACGTCCACGCCCGTCACGAAGGCGTTGACCGGCACCCGCTGCACCTCGGGCAGCCGCGCCGCCGCCACCGCGTTGCCGTTCGACATCCAGGTGGCGTTGCTCGGCTGCAGATGCACCGTCGACAGCGGCGTGGAGCGCTCGTAGTAGCTGCTGACCACCAGCGTCTGCCCGGCCTCGACCGCGAAGTCGACGCCGTCGCTCCAGGCCTCGGCGCCGGGCGCGATGACGATGCCCGGCCGGCCGTCGAAGCGCAGCGCGCGCAGCGAGGACGGAGAGATCGCGCCGCCGCCCGTGCCGCGCGCCACGCTCGCGGCCGTCACGCCCAGCGGCGCCGTGCCGAAGCGGTTGGAGAAACGCACGCGCAGCCGCTCGCCGCCCACGCTGGGCTGCAGCTGCTGGCGCAAGGTGAGGCCGGGGAAGGCGCGGTCGTCGGGCGCGACCGGCGGCGGCGTGCCCAGCGGCGAGATCTGGCGGAAGTCCAGCGGCGCCGAGGCCCAGCTGCCGACCCAGTGGTCGGCCGCCACCGGCGAATGCGAGGCGGGCGCGGAAGCGGAAGATGCCGGGGCATCCCCCGACGGCGCCGCGCAGGCGGCGGTGGCGAGCAGCGCCAGGCACAGCGTGCCCGCCGCAAGCCTGGCGCCGATCCCGGCGAATCCATGTGAAACCAGCGTCGTGCTCCTCGGGCGAAAGCGCCAGAGTGTACGGAGCCGCCTTGTCACTGCGCGTGACAAGGTCTGCGCTCGGGTTACCAGGTGTCGACGTAGGGCGCGACCGCCTCCTCGCGCCGCCCGGCGGCCGAGGCCAGCCCGCGCACCAGCCAGTCGCGCGTCTGCGCGGGATCGATCACGGCGTCGATCTCCAGCGTCTGCGCCATGTGGATCGCCTCGCCGTTCTCGTACTGCTGCGCCACCAGCTGCTTGAACAGCGCGTCGCGCTCGGCCCCTTCGGCGGCCGCGGCCAGCTCCTTGCGGAAGCCCAGCCGCACCGCGCCCTCGAGCCCCATCGCGCCGAACTCGCCCGTGGGCCAGGCCACGGTGAACACCGGCGCGTCGAAGCCGCCGGCTGTCATCGCCTGCGCGCCCAGGCCGTAGCCCTTGCGCAGCACCACCGCGAAGAAGGGCACGCGCAGGTGCGAGGCCACCATGAACATGCGGCAGACATGGCGCACCTGCGCCTGCGCCTCGATCTCGGGGCCGACCATGAAGCCCGGCGTGTCGCACAGCGAGACGATCGGCAGGCCATGCGCATTGCACAGCTGCATGAAGCGCGCCGACTTGTCGGCCGCCTCCACGTCGATCGCGCCGCCCAGGTGGTGCGGGTTGTTGGCCATCAACCCGACGGGCCTGCCCTCGATGCGCGCGAGCGCCGTCACGATGCCCGCGCCGAAGCCCGCGCGCAGCTCGAGCAGCGAGCCGGTGTCGGCCACGCCGCGCATCGCGGCGCGCACGTCGTACACGCGCAGCCGGTTCTCGGGCACCACGTGGCGCAAGGCGCGCGGGTCGGCGCACTGCCAGTCGGCGACCGGCCCCTGGAAGTACGACAGGTACTGCTTCGCGGCCGCGACCGCCGCGGCCTCGTCCTCCACCAGGATGTCGATCACGCCGTTGCGCGACTGCACGCTGCTCGGCCCGATCTGCTCGGGCGCGAAGCTGCCGAGGCCGCCGCCCTCGATCATCGCGGGGCCGCTCATGCCGATGTTGCTGCCCTTCGTGGCGATGATCACGTCGGCACAGCCCAGCAGCGCCGCGTTGCCCGCGAAGCAGCGGCCATGCACGATGCCGACCACCGGCACCTTGCCCGAGAGCGCGGCGAACTGGCTGAAGGTGTGGTTGTTGAGGCCCGCCACGATTGGCATGTCGGTGTCGCCGGGCCGGCCGCCGCCGCCCTCGGCGAACAGCACCACCGGCAGCCGCAGCTGGTGCGCCACCGCGAGCAGCCGGTCGGTCTTGTGGTGGTTGCGCATGCCCTGCGTGCCGGCCAGCACCGTGTAGTCGTAGGCCAGCACGGCGCAGCGCGACTTCTCGGGGCCGAACTGCCTCGCGTTGATGCTGCCGATGCCGGTCACCATGCCGTCGGCCGGCGTGTTGGCGACCAGATCCTCGAGCGTGCGGCGGCGCGTCTGCGCCGCGATGGCGAGCGCGCCGTACTCGATGAAGTTGCCGGGATCGGACGCGCTGTCGCAGAGGTCGGCGATGTTCTCGCGCGCGGTGCGCCCGCCCTGCGCATGGCGCTTGTCGACGGCGGCCCGGCGGTTCTCGTCGAGCGTGAACGCATGGCGGTCGATGACCTTCTTCAGGTCGGGCCGGATCGCGTCGAGGTCGTGCGCGGCGCGCGCCTCGTTGTGCACGGCCTGCGCGTCGACCGCCTCCAGCCGCAGCAGCGACTGGCCCTCGACCAGGTAGTCGCCGGGCGCGGCCAGCAGCGCCACCACGCGGCCCGCGGTGGGCGCGTGCAGCAGGTGTTCCATCTTCATGGCCTCGAGCACGCCGAGCTGCGCGCCCGCGGGCAGCACGTCGCCGACCGCGACCTCGAACTGCACCAGCTTCGCGGGCATCGGGGCCTTGACCGTGAGGCCGTCGTCCACGTCATCGATCTCGGGAGTTGCGACCTGCGCGACGACCGGCGCGATCTCCTTCGCGCGTTTCTCGAACGCCGTTGCGGCCGCCAGCAGGTCGCCCAGGTGCGCCTCGACGAAGCGCGTGTGCACCGCCTGCGTCGCGAACTCGGGCCGCGCGGCGATCGCGCGCAGCAGCGGCAGGTTGGTGGCGATGCCCTCGATGCGGCACTCGTCGAGCGCGCGCAGCGAGCGGCGCAGTGCATCGGCGAAGCGCGCCGAGGGCGAATGCACGATCAGCTTGGCCAGCAGCGTGTCGTAGTGCGGCGAGGGCGCCAGGCCCGCATAGCCATGCGTGTCGACGCGCACGCCGGGCCCGGCGGGCAGCTCGAAGCGCGCGAGCATGCCGCCCGAGGGCCGCGCCTGGCCCTGCGCATCGAGGGTCTCGGCATTGATGCGCCACTGCAGCGCGAAGCCGCGCTGCGCCGCGGTGCGGTCGGCCTCGATGCCGAGCGCGGCCAGCGACTCACCGGCCGCCACCGCGATCTGCAGCTGCACCAGGTCGAGCCCGGTCACGGCCTCGGTCACCGTGTGCTCGACCTGCAGCCGCGGATTGGCCTCGATGAAGACAAAGGGCAGCGTGGCCGAGGCCGCGTCGACCAGGAACTCGAAGGTGCCGAGCCCGCGATAGCCCACGGCCCGGGCCATGCGCAGCGCGGCCTGCGTGAGCTGCGCGCGCAGCGCCTCTGGCAGCGAGGGACTGGGCGCGATCTCCACCAGCTTCTGGAAGCGCCGCTGCAGGGTGCACTCGCGCTCGCCGAGGCTGGCCACGGCCTGGCCGTCGCCGAGCACCTGCACCTCGATGTGGCGCGCATCGCGCATCAGCCGCTCGACGTACACGCCCTCGATGCCGAAGGCCGCGCGCGCTTCCGACATGCAGCGCGCATGCGCCTCGGCCAGCTCGCCGGCCTCGAGCACCGCGCGCATGCCGCGCCCGCCGCCGCCGCCGATGGCCTTGACCATCACGCCCGCGCCCTGCGCCTGCTGCTCGGCGAAGAAGGCCTGCGCCTGCGCGAGCGTCACCGCGCCCGCGCTGCCGGGCATCACGGGCACCTCGCAGCGCGTGGCCAGTTCGCGCGCGCGCGCCTTGTCGCCGAACAGCGCGAGCTGCTCGGGCGTGGGCCCGATGAAGACCAGGCCCGCATCGGCGCAGGCCTGCGCGAAGTCGGCGCGCTCGCTGAGGAAGCCGTAGCCCGGATGCACCGCGTCGCAGCCCTGCGCCTTCGCGGCCGCGATCAGCGCGCCGATGTCGAGGTAGGCCGCGGGCCCGGTCGCGTCGAGCGCGAGCGCCACGTCGGCCAGCTGCACGTGGAGGGCCGAGGCGTCGTCGCGCGCATGCACGGCCACGCTGGCGATGCCGAGGTCGCGCAGGGCGCGCACCAGGCGCACGGCGATCTCGCCGCGGTTGGCAATCAGGACTTTGGAAAACACGCGGGGTCTTTCAGTTCTTGTCTTTGAGCAGCCGGCGCAGCACCTTGCCGGCGCCGGTGGTGGGCAATGCGTCGATGAAGCTCACGAAGCGCGGCGCCTTGTAGCTCGCCATGTTCTCGCGCGACCAGGCGATCAGTGCCTCGGCCGCGATCTCGGCGCCGGGCTTGCGCACCACGAAGGCCTTGACCACCTCGCCCTTCTCGGGATCGGGCTGCGCGATCACGGCGGCCTGCGCCACGGCCGGATGCTTGATGAGGATGGTTTCCACCTCCTCGGGGAACACGCTGTAGCCCGAGACCTTGATCATCTCCTTGAAGCGGCCGATGAAGCTGAGGTAGCCGTCGGCGTCGAGCTTGCCCATGTCGCCCGTGTGCACCCAGCCGTCGCGCAGCGTGGCGGCCGTGGCCTCGGGCTTGTTCCAGTAGCCCTTGAACGAGCCCGGGCTGGTCAGCACGATCTCGCCGACCTCGCCGGTGGGCATGTCGGCCTGCGTTTCCGTGTCGACGATGCGGATCGTCACGCCCGGCACCGCCACGCCCTGCGTGCCCCAGCGCGGCGCATGGCGCGGCGTGTAGGTGTCGCAGGTGTGGGTTTCGCTCAGGCCGTAGGCGGCCTCGAAGGAGGTGCAGTTCGGCGCATGCGAACGCCACTGCGCGGCCAGCGGCTCGGTGAAGGCGATGCCGAAGCTGGTGACCGGGTTCATGCGCAGGCTCGCGAGGTCGAAGCCCGCGATGTCGGGCAGCTGCATGCAGGCCACGTTCATCGGCGCGATGCTGTACCACCAGCTCACGCGGTGGCGCGCGATGGCCTGCAGCGCCGCGCGCGGATCGAAGCGGTGCAGCAGCACCGAGGCCGCGCCCGTGAGCACCGGCACGTTGACGCCCATCAGCATGCCGGCGATGTGATACAGCGGCGCGATCGACAGCAGCACGTCGTCGGGCCCGACACCGTTGCAGTCTGCCGCGGCGCGGGTCTTGAACAGCGCATTGCCGTAGCTGAGCATCGCGCCCTTGGGCAAGCCGGTGGTGCCCGAGGTGTAGGTCATGAGCGCGACGTCGTCCATGGCGATCGCCACCGGCTGCGGCTTCGCGTCGGCGTTCATGACGGCGAGGAAGTCCTCGCAGCCCGCGGGCACCGTGCGTTCGGTGTTGCGCTCTGCGGCGAGTTCGGCCGGCAGGTCGAGCGCGGGCGTCCCAGGCAGCAGGTCGGCGTAGTGCACGACGAACACGTGTTCGAGCGCGCTGCCGGGCTTCACCTTCTCGACCACCGGCAGCAGCGGCGCGGCCGCGACGATCACGCGCGCCTTCAGGTCGTTGACCTGGTAGGCGAGCTCGTGCTCCTTGTTGAGCGGGCCGCTGGGGCAGACGATGGCACCGATCTTCTGGATGCCGAAGTGCGCCACCAGGTACTGCGGGCAGTTGTTGAGGAACAGCACCACCGGCTCGCCCTTGCGCACGCCCAGGGCCTGCAGCCGCGCGGCGAAGGCATCGCTCGCGCGGTCGAGTTCGCGCCAGCTCATCGCATGGCCGTACCAGTGGCAGGCCGGATGCTCGCCGCGCTCGCGCGCATGGGCGCGCAGGTAGTCGTGCAGCGGTTGCTGCGCGCGCGGCGGGAGCGCGCGCAGCAAGGGTTCGTCGGTTGTCTCCATGGCGTCACTTTCTCAGGGTTATCGATAGCCGCTCGCGCCTGGCGGGCGCTTGCCATCGCCGGATGGTGCACGAACAATCCTACCCATGGGTATAACTTCCGCGACACGGCACAAACCCTCTGGGCGCAAGGCGCGCGCGGAGCAGGACGATCCCCCACGCGTGCCAGGCATGCAGGGCATGCACGAGGCGCATGCGACAGAGGCCGCGGCCCTCACGGCGCGTCCCGACCTGCCGCAGGGCACCGGCCGCCAGCGCGCCGCCACGCAGGGCACCGACCTGCAGCGCGAGCGCATCCTGCAGGCCGCCACGCAGCTGTTCGCGGCGCAGGGCTACGCCAACACCACCATGGCGCAGATCGTGCGCGCGCTCGGTGTCACGAAGCCCTTCGTCTATTACTACTTCCGCGACAAGCAGGAGATCTTCGAGACCATCTCCTGGCGCCCCGCGGTCGACTGCTTCACCGCGCTCGACTTCGCGGCCGACGATCCGCGCCGCGCGAGCGAGAAGGTGCTCGAGGGCATCGAGCGGCTGATCCGCGCCACCGTCGCGCATCACCCCGCCGCCTTCTTCCCGTACCGCGAACCGCAGGTCTACCGGCCCGAATACCTGGCCGCGCAGAAGAAGCTCGCGCACCACTTCTACGACCTGCTGTGCCCGCTGCTCGAACAGGCGCGGCGCGACGGCGACCTCGATTTCGACGAGACCAAGATCACCGCGCTCGCGGCCTGCAGCCTGCCGGGCTTCCTCTACAGCTGGTACCGCCCGGGCGGACGGCTCTCGCCCGACGAGGTGGTGGCCGAGCTCACGAAGCTCGCGAGCCGCGTGATCGGGCTGCGCACCGGCCACTGACCACCCATCCCAGGAGACACACCATGAAGTTCCACCCGGCGCCCCTGGCGCGGATCGCGCTCGCCTGCCTGATCGCCACCGGTGCCGCCGGCACCGCGCAGGCCCAGCAGACCTACAAACTCGCCTACATCGACCCGCTCTCGGGTCCCTTCGCCAACGTCGGCGAGCTGATGCTGATGCACACGCAGTACGCGATCGAGGAGATCAACGCGAAGGGCGGCGTGCTCGGCGGCACGAAGCTGCAGCTGCTGCAGTTCGACAGCAAGCTCTCGGCGCAGGAGAGCCAGAGCGCGCTGCAGGCCGCGATCGACCAGGGCGCGAAGGCCATCGTGACCGGCGGCTCGGGCTCCTCGGTGGTGACGGCGCTGGTGCAGGCGGTGGCGCGCTGGAACCAGCGCAACCCGGGCAAGGAACTGCTGGTGCTCAACCACTCGTCGATCGATCCCGAGATGACCGGCAAGGCCTGCAGCTTCTGGCACTTCCAGACCGAGGCCAACACGGCGATGAAGATGAAGGCGCTGGCCAACTACATCAAGAAGACGCCCGAGGTGAAGAAGGTCTACCTGCTGAACCAGGACTATGCGCACGGCAAGCAGTGGGCCAGCTACGGGCGCCAGCTCGTGGGCCTGGCGCGGCCCGACATCCAGTTCGTCGGCGAGGCGCTGCATCCGATCGGCCGGGTCAAGGACTTCTCGCCCTACATCGCCAACATCAAGCAGAGCGGCGCCGACTCGGTCATCACCGGCAACTGGGGACAGGACATGACGCTGCTGCTCAAGGCCGCGGGCGATGCCGGCTACGACCTGCGCTACTTCAACCACAGCGCGGGTTCGGTGCCGGGCACGGTCACGGCGGTGTCGCAGGCGAAGCTGGGCCAGCTCACCTGGGTCGCCGAATGGCATCCGGGCCAGGCCGGCACGCCGAAGGTCGATGCGCTGGCCAAGGCCTACAAGGCCAAGACCGGCAAGGACTTCCTCGCGCCGCGCATCGACATGACGCCGCGCCTGCTCGCGGCCGCGATCGAGAAGGCCGCGAGCACCGACACGGTGAAGGTGGCGCGCGCGCTCGAGGACCTGAGCTACGACTCGGTGGTGGGCCCGGTTCGCATGCGCGGCGAGGACCACCAGCTGCTGCTGCCGCAGGTGGTCAACACCATCGCGCCGGTCGACGGCAAGACGGTGAAGCTGGGCTGGGAAGGCACGAACTACGGCTTCCGCACCGACGCGGTCTACAGCGGCAACGAACTGGCGCAGGGTACCGACTGCAAGATGGTCCGCCCTTGAACGCTCAGCCGATGCGCGCGATGGGCGCGCCCGCCACCACCGGCGCCGCGCCCGCAGCCAGCCGCGCGAGCCGGCCCGCGCGGTGGGCCACGACCTGCACCTCCATCTTCATCGCCTCCATCACCGCGATCGGGTCGCCCTGCGCGACCAGCGAGCCTTCGTCCACGGTCCACGCCTGAAGCGTGCCCGTGATGGGCGCGGCCACGGCGGCGGGGTCTGCGGCCTCCTCGGGCTGCGGCGATGACGACGGTGCGGCGGGCGCATCGCCGATGCCGCGCAGCAGCGCCGGCGGCAGGCCCAGCGTCACGCGCCGGCCGTCGATCTCCACTGCCGTGCGCAGCAGCGCGGCATCGCGCACGGGCTCGGCGCGCACGGCCGCGGCCAGCGGCTGCGCGAAGTCGGTCTCGATCCAGCGCGTGTGGACCTTGAAGCCGTCCTCGGCCACGAAGTCGGGCGCCTCCACCACGGCGCGGTGGAACGGCAGCACCGAGGCCACGCCCTCGATGCGGAACTCGCGCAGCGCGCGGCGCGCGCGTGCCATCGCCTGCGCGCGCGTGGCGCCGGTGACGACCAGCTTGGCCATCAGCGAGTCGAAGCTGCCCGGCACGCTCGAGCCCGAGACCACGCCGGTGTCGACGCGCACGCCGGGGCCCGAGGGCGGCTCGAACAGGCGCACCGGTCCGGGCGTGGGCAGGAAGCCGCGGCCCGGGTCCTCGGCGTTGATGCGGAACTCGAAGGCATGGCCGCGCGGCGCGGGCGTCTCGCTGACCGACAGCGGCAGCCCGTCGGCGATGCGCAGCTGCTCGACCACGAGGTCGATGCCGGTCGTTTCCTCGGTCACCGGATGCTCGACCTGCAGCCGCGTGTTGACCTCGAGGAAGGAGATCGCGCCCGTCGGCCCGAGCAGGAACTCGACCGTGCCGGCGCCGACATAGCCGGCGCGCGCGCAGATGTCGTGCGCGGCGCGGTGGATGCGCTCGCGCTGCGCATCGCTCAGGAAGGGCGCGGGTGCCTCCTCCACCAGCTTCTGGTTGCGCCGCTGCAGCGAGCAGTCGCGCGTGCCGAGCACCACCACGCGGCCGTGCGTATCGGCGATCACCTGCGCCTCGACATGGCGCGGCCGGTCGAGGAACTGCTCGACGAAGCACTCGCCGCGGCCGAAGGCGGTGACGGCCTCGCGCACCGCCGACTCGTAGAGCTCGGCCACCTCGTCGAGCCGCCACGCGACCTTGAGGCCGCGGCCACCGCCGCCGAAGGCCGCCTTGATCGCGATCGGCAAGCCGTGCGCCTCGGCGAAGGCCAGCACCTCCTGCGCATCGCGCACCGGCGCCGGCGTGCCGGCCACCAGCGGCGCGCCGACCTCGAGCGCGATGCGGCGCGCCTGCACCTTGTCGCCCAGGGCCTCGATGGCCGACGGCGGCGGGCCGATCCAGCACAGGCCGGCCTCGATCACGGCGCGCGCGAAGGCCGCGCTCTCCGAGAGGAAGCCGTAGCCCGGATGCACCGCGTCGGCGCCGCTGCGCGCGGCCGCGGCCAGCAGCTTGTCGATGGCCAGGTAGGTGTCGGCCGGGCGCGTGCCCTCGAGCGCATGGGCCTCGTCGGCCACGCGCGTGTGCAGCGCGTCGAAATCGGCGTCGGCATAGACGGCCACCGAGCGCACGCCGTAGTCGGCGCAGGCGCGCGCGATGCGCACGGCGATCTCGCCGCGGTTGGCGATCAGGACTTTCTTCATGGCGTGTCGGAGGAAGGAGCGGGAAGGCAGTGCGCGTCGAAGGCGCGCACCGGGTTGAAACGCAGGCGCGCGCCGACCGGGATCTGGCCGGCGCGATCGAGGTGGTGGGTGGCGACGGCGCCGATCACCGGGTAGCCGCCGGTCAGCGGATGGTCGGCGAGGAACAGCACGGGCTGGCCGCTCGGCGGCACCTGGATCGCGCCGAGCGCGGTGCCCTCGCTGGGCAGCTCGGCGGTGTCGAGGCGCGCCAGCGGTGTCTCGCCCGCGAGCCGCAGGCCGACGCGGTTGGATTGCGGCGTGACGGTCCAGCGCTGGCTCGCGAGCAGCGCGACCGCCTCGGGCGTGAACCAGTCGGTGCGCGGGCCCAGCACCACGTCGAGCACCACCTCCTCGTGCACGGTCGGCAGCGCGGGCGGCGCGGCGTCGGGCAGGCCGACGATGGCGCCGCGCGCCACGGAACGCAGCGCGAGACGGTCGCCCGCGACGATCGGCGGCGGGCCGATGTGCGCCAGGGTATCGGTGGCGGCGCTGCCGAGCACGGGCGCCACCTCGAAGCCGCCGCGCACCGCGAGGTAGCTGCGCAGGCCCGCGCGCGGTTCGCCGACCGTGAGGCTGTCGCCGTCGGCCAGCGCGATCGCCTCGTGCGTGGGCACCGTCCAGCGCATGCCACCGGCGCTGCGCAGCTGCAGCGGCACGTCGGCACCCGCGAAGGCCACCACCGCATCGCCGCGGCAGCTGAAGCGAAAGCCCGCGCCGACGATCTCGATGCAGGCCGCGTCGCTGGCATTGCCCACGAGGCGGTTGGCCGCGCGCAGTGCGCCGCGGTCCATCGCGCCCGAGGCCGAGACGCCCTGGCCCGCGAGCCCGTGGCGGCCCAGGTCCTGGAACAGCGCCTGCAGGCCGGTGGCATGGACCTCGAGGGCCGGCCCTTCGCGCGCGGCCGATGGCGCCGGGGCCGGAACGGGTGGCGCGATGGCTGGCGCGGCCTGCCCCGAGACATCGACGAAGCGCACCGTGCAGCCCGGCTGCAGCAACGCCGGCTGCGCGCGGCCCAGGTCCCACATCGGCGTGGCGGTCACGCCGATGATCTGCCAGCCGCCGGGGCTGGCTTGCGGATAGACACCGCTGAAGCGCCCCGCGAGCGCGACCGCGCCGGCAGGGATGCGGGTGCGCGGCGTGGTGCGGCGCGGCACGTCGAGGCTGGGGTGGCCGCCGCTCAGGTAGGCGAAGCCCGGCGCGAAGCCGGTGAAGGCCACGGTGTAGTCGTGGCCGGTGTGGCGGCGGATCACCTCCTCGCGCGAGATCCCCAGATGCCGCGCGACCTCGCCGAGGTCCTCGCCGTCGTAGTCGACCGGGATCTCGATGCGCCGGCCCGCGCGTTCGATGCTGCCGTCGAGGCGGCGCTCGCCGATGCGCCGCGCGAGCGCATCGCGCGTGACCGCGCCGGGACGGAAGCGGACCAGGATCGTGCGCGCGGCCGGCACCAGTTCCTCGATGCCCGCTATCGGCTCGGCCTGCAGCGAGGCCAGCAGCGCGAGCGTCTGCGCGAGGTCGTCGAGTTCGACCAGCAGCGCGTCGAGGTTGACCGGCAGGAAACGCATCATCGCGGCGCTCCCGCCGGCTCTTCTTCGTCGCGCGCGAAGGCCCGCACCGCGACGCCCGCGCGCTCGAAGGTGGCGCGCACCTCGCGTGCCATCTCCACCGCGCCGGGGCTGTCGCCATGCACGCAGACCGAATCGGCCTGCAGTCGCAGCGTGCTGCCGTCGATCGCCTCGACCTCGCCGTGCGTGGCCAGCCTCAGCATGCGCCGCGCCACCGCCTGCGCGTCGTGCAGCACCGCGCCCGGCTCGCTGCGCGGCACCAGCGTGCCGTCGGCGCGGTAGGCGCGGTCCGCATAGGCCTCGGAGACCGTGCGCAGCCCGCTCGCGCGCGCCCAGCCGAGCAGCGGCGAGCCGGCGAGGCCGACCAGCCAGAGCCGGTCGTCGATCGCGCGGATGGCGGCGATCACGTCGCGCGCCTGCCGCTCGTCGTGCGCGATGGCGTTGTAGAGCGCGCCGTGCGGCTTGACGTAGCGCACCGAGGTGCCCGCGGCGCGGGCCAGGCCCTGCAGCGCGCCGATCTGGTAGATCACGTCGGCCACGAGTTCGGCGCTGCCCATCGCCATCGCGCGGCGGCCGAAGCCCGCGAGGTCGGGATAGGACACATGGGCCCCGACCGCCACGCCATGGGCCTTGGCATGGCGCAGCGTGTCGAGGATGCCGGCCGCGTCGCCGGCATGGAAGCCGCAGGCCACGTTGGCGCTGCTCACGATGCCGAGCATCGCCGCGTCGTCGCCCATGCGCCAGGCGCCGAAGCTCTCGCCCAGGTCGCTGTTGAGGTCGAGCGTGCTCACGTCGCTGTACCCGGACGAAGCGGACACCGGGCCGGGCGCGGGAGGGAGGGCTTCGGAAGGCGCATGAAGAACATGGGATCGACTCGAATCTGGCCGTTTTGTTGGAACGAAGTTTATTTGATTGTTGAACAATTCAATCAATCAGTTGAGCAATATCTATGCTGACTCTCAGGGGCAAACCCTGGTTCCGTGCCCGAGGCACCGCGGCGCGAGGAACGGAATCTGCTACAACCCCTCACCCCTGGAATCCCCCATCCGCATGACCTCCCCAGCTTCCGAACCGCTGACTCCCCCCGCCCAGGCCCTGAGCGAGCGCATGGCCGAAGCGCTGCGGCAGAAGATCACGCAGGGCGAGTTCATGCCCGGCGAGCGCCTGTCCGAGCAGTCGTTGAGCGAGAGCCTCGGCATCTCGCGCAACACGCTGCGCGAGGTGTTCCGCATGCTCGCCAAGGACGGCCTCGTGAAGCACGCGCCGAACCGCGGCGTGTTCGTGGTCATCCCGAGCATCGCGTCGATCATCGACATCTATCGCGTGCGCCGCCTGATCGAGTGCCAGGCGCTCGCGCAGGCCTACCCGCGGCATCCCGCGAAGAAGAAGATGCGCGAGGCGGTCGATACCGCGAAGGCCTGCCGCGACGCGGGCGAGTGGCTCGGCGTCGGCACGGCGAACATGGCCTTCCACATGGCCGTGGTCGAGCTCGCCGACAGCGAGCGGCTCAACCTGCTGTTCGGCTCGGTGCTGGCCGAACTGCGGCTGGCCTTCGGCCTGCTGCGCGACGCCGAGTTCCTGCACGCGCCCTATGTCGAGATGAACGAGAACATCCTCGCGCTCGCGGAGGCCGGCGAATTCGCCCGCGCCGCCGCGGCGCTCAACGACTACCTGGTCCATTCCGAACGCATCGTGCTCGCGGTCTACGCGCGGCACATCAACGATTCGGGCTGGAGCGTCTGAGCCGCGCAGCGGCCCCGCGGCGCGGGGCCGCTGCGGACCGGCCTCAGGTCGGGATGCGGATCTTGCAGGTCGGGTCCTCGTAGGGGCCCGACTGCTTGGTCCACTTGTCGGCCGGCATGTCGGGCTCGCAGACGGTCTGGCCCGAGCTCTTGTTCTTCCAGAGGTAGTACTCGCTGGGCTGCGCGATGGCGAGGCCGGCCAGCAGCAGCGAGGCGGCGGCGAGGGTGAGCTTGAGTTTCATGGTGATGCTTTCGTGTGTTCGTGAAGAAGGATCCGGCGGGTGCCGCGCCTGATCATTTATAGATGAGGCTGTTGCCGACTGCCACCAGCAAGCGCTTGCCCTGGGCCACAATCGCGGTGCGGTAGGCCTCGAAGCGCGCGTCGCTCATGGCGTTGTCGTCGCGCACGCCGCCGGTGGCCGCGGTGTAGAAGTTGGTCATCACCGGCACGTGGATGTGGCCCGCCGGGATGTCGATCCCGAAGGTGTCGCGCAGCAGCGTGTTGCGGTAGGCGCTCTCGTTGGAGAGGTAATTGCCGCCGCCGCCGCTCTGCGCGCAGGTGGCGAGGTTGGGCGGCGTCACCAGCGAGGCATCGGGCATGAGGTTCATCACGCCGTTGGACGCCACGCTGGTCGTCGTGGCCACCCCGCAATCCGCGAAGTAGGTGTAGTTGGTGTGCCAGGTCACGTCGAAGCCCTCGGTGCCCTGGCTGGTGGCGCCCGGCGGCCGCACGATGCCGATGCCGGTCTTGCCCGTGACCATCGCGGCCATCGGCAGCGATGCGGTGGTGAACTGCGGCGGATAGTCCTTCATCCAGTTGCTGATCGCGTCGTAGCCCAGCCAGCGCGCCGGCGGGCTGATGTCGCAGCCCGAGCCCGGCATCGTGATCGGCGCGGTGCCGGTCGCGGTGATGGTGCCCAGCGGCAGCACGTAGCTCGGCAGCCGGTTGCCGACCGGGCAATAGATCATGCCGTCGTTGCCGGCCGAGGGACCGTGGTAGCGGCCGTTCCACTGCTCGAGGTTGAACACGTTGGCGCTGCCCTGGCTCATGGTGATCGACGCATCGACGCGCTTCGGTCCCGGCTTGAACCACGGGCCCAGCGTGTCCTCCTGCATGCCCGCATGGAAGGGGTCGTAGCTCACCGGCAGGATGTAGCTCTCCACATGCAGCACGGTGCCGTCGTCGAGCGTGAACTCGCGCCCGTCCATCTCGAGGGCGGTGGCGCCCGAGGGATTGCCGTTGCGCAGGCCGGTGTTGGGCGTGCCGGGCGCGCCGAGCGTGAAGGTGTCGAAGCCGCTCATGATCATGCGACGGTACTTGCCGCCGCCGGGGGCGTTGCCCTCGGGCAGGTTGATGTCGTACTGGCCGCGCGAGGAGCGCTCGAACTCCCACTGCAGCGACTTCTTCTGCTCGTCCGACAGCGCGAAGTCCGGCGCCCACTGGCGCAGCACCTTGGTCATCTGCACGCGCGTCCAGTAGAGCATGCGGTCGTCGCTGTTGGGCAGCTTGCTGCCCGCGGGCGAGGCACGGCGGCCCTGCACGCGGTCGACCGCCGCGCGCCACAGGCCCGCGCCCTCGGTCTTCACGAGGCTCAGAGCCTGGTCGTAGCTGGTGACGCTGGTCACGCCTTCCGAACCGCACAGCTTGGCCGAGAAGGCCGGCGCGAAGGTGTCGAAGCCGGTGTCCTTGACGATGCGCTCGGCCAGCGGCGTCTCGTCGGTGCCCACCACGTTCGCGCCGCTGAAGGGCAGCGGCGTGCCGAGCCGGCGCTCCTCGAAGGCGAGCTCCACGCCGGTGTCCCAGGCGCACTTGGCGGTGGGGCCGGCCGGGGGAGGCGGCGGGGGCGGCGGTGGCGGAGGGGGTGGCGGCGGATTGCCGGTGCCGGTGGGCACGATCGGCACGAAGCCGTCCCCTCCTCCACCGCCGCCGCAGGCCGCAACCACGGCCGCAACGAGGACCGAAACGGCCGAAAGCTTCACTCTGTGTCGTGTCAACATGATTCGATTTCCTTCTGAAAACTGTCCGGGCATGGCGCACTGCGGCGCCTTCTCATTCCCTGGTCGTTCTGCGATGGGTCGTCGATGGCTTTCTCGATGGCAATCCCTCCGGCCTGGCCGCACCGCGCGGCGGTGCGTGAAACAGACTCCCTTTTGCTTTGCACTTTTTTCGGTGGTGCGGGACGAGCGCGTCCCGCACGCCGCCCCGGGGGGCGGGTGCTCGTCGTGGAGCGCGAGGATTCAGGGCGCGGCGAACGCGGGCGGCGCGCGCTCCGCCGCATGCAGCTGCGCGACACGCAGGCGCCTGCGACCGGCGGTGCGAAGGAACGGGCAGCGGCGCATGGCGTGCGTCAGCGGGTCAGGGCGTCATCTGCTGCGGCAGCCAGGTCACGAGCTGCGGCACGAAGTAGACGAGCAGCACCGCGGCCACCATCAGGAAGAACATCGGCAGCGTCACGCGCGCGATGTACAGCAGGTCCTTGCCGGTCATGCCCTGCAGCACGAACAGGTTGAAGCCCACCGGTGGCGTGATCTGCGCCATCTCGACCACCAGCACGATGAAGATGCCGAACCAGATCGGGTCGATGCCCGCCGAGATCACCGTGGGCATGATCACGCCCATGGTCAGCACCACCATCGAGATGCCGTCGAGGAAGCAGCCCAGCACGATGTAGAACAGCGCGAGCATCACCACCAGCTGGAACTTCGACAGGCCCAGCGAGCCGATCCATTCGGCCAGGTGGCGCGGCAGGCCGATGTAGCCCATGGCCAGCGTGAGGAAGGCCGCGCCCGCGAGGATCAGCGCCATCATGCAATAGAGGCGCGTCGCGCCCAGCAGCGCTTCCTTGAAGGTCGTCCAGCTCAGCGCCCCCTGCGAGGCCGAGATGATCAGCGCGCCCACCACGCCCACGGCCGCGGCCTCGGTGGCCGTGGCGATGCCCGCGTAGATCGAGCCCAGCACGCCGAGGATCAGCAGCGCCACCGGGATCAGCGACATCGAGGCCTTGAGCTTCTCGGCGAAGGGCAGCCTGGCGTCCGCGGGCGGCACGCGCTCGGGATGGCGCAGGGCCCAGAACGCGATGTAGCCCGAGAACAGCAGCGCCAGCAGGATGCCCGGCACGATGCCCGCGATGAACAGCCGCGCGATCGACACGTCGGCGCTGACGCCGTAGACGATCATGATGATCGACGGCGGGATCAGCAGGCCCAGCGTGCCGGCGCCGGCCAGCGTGCCGATCACCATGTCGTCGGGATAGCCGCGGCGCTTGAGCTCGGGCAGGCTCATCTTGCCGATGGTGGCGCAGGTCGCCGCGCTCGAGCCCGAGACGGCCGCGAAGATCGCGCAGCCCACCACGTTGGTGTGCAGCAGCCGGCCCGGCAGGGCCTGCATCCAGGGTGCGAGGCCCCTGAACATGTCCTGCGACAGCCGCGTGCGGAACAGGATCTCGCCCATCCACACGAACAGCGGCAGCGCGGTGAGCGTCCAGCCCGAGGCCGAGCCCCAGATGGTGACCGCCATCGCGTCGCCCGCGGGGCGCGAGGAGAACAGCTGCATCGCGATCCACGCGACGCCCGAGAGCGTGAGGCCGATCCACACGCCGCTGCCCAGGATCAGGAACAGCGAGAGGATCAGGAGGCCGGCGATGGCGATGTCACTCATGGCGCAAGGCCTCCCCGTCGGCGCGCTGCGGGCGGCCGTTCCATTCGATGAAGAACTCGTCCACCGCCGCGACGGCGAACACCAGCGCGCCGAGCGCCATCGACAGCTGCGGAATCCACAGCGGCGTGGCGTCGTTGCTGGTCGACACGTCGTGGAAGGCCCAGGACTGCCACACCAGCCGCACGCAGTAGAAGGCGAACAGCGCCGCCAGCAGCGCACCGGCGCCCATGGCCCAGCGCTCGAGCCAGCGGCGCGCGCCGGCGCCGAGGCTGGAGAGCACCAGCGTCACGCGGATGTGCTCGCCGCGCTTGAGCGTGTGCGCCAGCGCGAGAAAGCCGCTGGCCGCCATCATGTAGCCCGCGTAGGCATCGATGCCGGGCACGTTGAAGCTCAGTTGCCGCCCGAGGATGGACAGCAGCACCATCACCAGCAAGGCGAACAGGAAGAACGCGGCCAGGGCGGCGGCGCTGTCGTAGAGGAAGTCCAGGGACCTGCGCATCGAGGCCGCCCCGGAGGCCGGCGCACTGGCCCGCATGGTGTTCGCATTCATCGGTGCAGCCCCGCGCGCTCACATCTTCCGGTAGGCGTCGACCACGGCCTGGCCCTCGGGGCCGGCCTTCTCGACCCATTCCTTGAGCATCGTGTCGCCGACCTTCTTGAGGTCGTTCTTGAGCTGTTCGGAAGGCGCGAGCACGGTCATGCCGTTCTTCTTGAGCAGGTCGAGGTACTCGACGTTCTTCTTCTTCGACAGCTCCCAGCCGCGCTTCTCGGCCTCGGCCGCCGCCTTCAGCAGGCCGTCCTGCACGGGCTTGTCGAGGGCCTCGAAGGCCTTCTTGTTCACCAGCACCGCGTTCTTCGGCAGCCAGGCCTGGGTGTCGTAGAAGTTCTTGATGTACTCGTAGGTCTTGGTGTCGTAGCCGGTGGAGCCCGAGGACATGTACGACTCGATCACTCCGGTGGCCATGGCCTGCGAGAGCTCGGCCTGCTGCACGGTGACGGCCTGCGCGCCGACCAGTTCGCCGATGCGCGCGGTGGCGGGGCTGTAGGCGCGCCACTTCACGCCCTTGAGGTCGGCGGCCGAGGCGATCGGCTTCTTCACGAAGATGCCCTGCGGCGGCCAGGCCACCGTGTAGAGCAGCTGGATGCCCTGCTCGGCGAGCTTCTTGTCGAGCACGGGCTTCTGCGCCTGGTAGAGCTTCCAGGCCGCGTCGTAGCTGTCGGCCAGGAAGGGAATGCCGTCGGTGCCGAACACCTGCCATTCGTTCTGGAAGTTCACCAGCAGGATCTCGCCGAGCTGCGCCTGGCCGCCCTGCACCGCGCGCTTGATCTCGGGCGCCTTGAACAGCGAGGCGTTCGAATGCACCGTGATCTTGAGCTTGCCGCCGGTCGCCGTGTCGACGTCCTTGGCGAACTGCGCGATGTTCTCGGTGTGGAAGTTGTTGGACGGATAGGCGGTGGGCAGGTCCCACTTGGTCTGCGCGAGCGCGGAAGCGGCCAGGCAGGAAAGCGCGACGGCGGCAAGAGACGTTCGGAACATGGAAAAAGATCCTCCAGGAAGTGGCATGGCCGGGTTGATGGAAAACGGTGCGACGTGATCCAGGCGCGGTCCCCCGGCCTGCCCACCCCGATGCAAGCCTCGTGCCAAATAGATGAACAATTTCAAACTATGGAGGCATGCCGTTCACACGAATTGTTGAACAATGCTAGTGCGCATGCCCAACAATGATGCATGCTGAAAACCCGAATACGTGCGGACGGACCGCGGCGGCGCCTCGGCCGCGGCCCTGACATTTGCTAAGGGAAACCCCGTCCTGCCGCCGGGGGAGCCGCTTCGATACTCCAGTGGTCGTTCCCCCTCGGCGCGCCCCGCGGCCGCCTCCCGCAGCAGCACAACATCCAGACCCATGGCAGGCAAGAACTCGCTCCACCCGATCCCCCATCCCGCCAAGAAGCCCTTCGTGGGCAACCTGCTGTCGATCGGCTCCGACTCCCCGGTGCTGGACATGTGGAAGATCGCCCAGGAGCTCGGCGGCATCTACTGGCTGGACATGCCGGGCATGCCGGTGATCGTGGTGTCGTCGCCCGCGCTGGTCGACGAACTCTGCGAGGAGGCGCGCTTCGACAAGAGCACGCGCGGCGCGCTGCGCCGGCTGCGCGCCGCCTCGCACGGCCTGTTCACCTCCGACACCCACGAGGAGACCTGGTCGAAGCCGCACAACATCCTCTTGGCCAACTTCAGCCAGCGCGCGATGCAGGCCTACCACCCCATGATGCTGGACATCGCGGGGCAGCTCGTGACCAAGTGGGAGCGGCTGAACTTCGACGAGGAGGTCGACGTGGTGCGCGACATGACCGCGCTCACGCTCGACACCATCGGCCTGTGCGGCTTCGGCTACCGCTTCAACTCCTTCTACCGCGAGGGCTTCCATCCCTTCGTCGACGCGATGGTGCGCACGCTCGAGACGGTGCAGAACCGGCGCGGCCTGCCGCTCGAGGAGCTGATGCTCAAGAAGGAGCTGGCGCAGCAGCGCAAGGACATCCGCTACATGCACAAGATGGTGGAGGACATCATCGAGGAGCGGCGCGCGAGCGGTGCCGACATCGCGACCAAGCCCGACCTGCTGAGCTACATGATCGCGGGCGTGGACAAGAAGAGCGGCGAGCAGCTCACCGACAAGATGATCCGCGACGAGTGCATCGAATTCCTCATCGCGGGCCACGAAACCACCAGCGGCCTGCTCTCGTTCGCCATCTACTTCCTGCTGAAGAACCCCGAGGCGCTGGCCAAGGCGCAGGCCGAGGTCGACAACGTGTTCGGGCCCGACACCTCGCTCAAGCCCACCTACGCGCAGGTCAATAGGCTGCAGTACGTGATGCAGGTGCTCAAGGAGTCGCTGCGCATGTTCCCGACCGCGCCCGCGATCTCGATGCGCGCGAAGGAGGACACCAAGATCGGTGGCCAGTACACGATCAAGAAGAACAACATGGTCATCATGCATGCGCTGGCGCTGCATCGCGACAAGGGCATCTGGGGCGAGAACGCCGACCAGTTCGATCCCGACAACTTCAGCCGCGAGGCCGAGCGCGAGCGCCCGGTCAATGCCTTCAAGCCCTTCGGCAACGGCCAGCGCGCCTGCATCGGGCGCCAGTTCGCGCTACAGGAGGCGGTGCTGACGCTGGGCATGATCCTGCAGCGCTTCACCCTGGTGGACCACACCGGCTACAAGCTCAAGATCAAGGAAGCGCTGACCATCAAGCCCGAGGGCTTCAGGATCAAGGCGCTGCTGCGCGACCCCGCGACGCGCCCGCGCGGCAACATCAACGACGCGGCGGCCGCGCCGGTGCAGCCCGTGCAGCCGGCGGCGCGCAAGCCGCAGGCCGCGCGCCACGGCACCTCGCTGCTGGTGCTGCAGGGCTCCAACCTCGGCACCGCCGAGGACCTCGCGCGCCAGCTCGCCGAGGCCGGCGAGGCGCGCGGCTTCTCGACCCAGCTGGCCTCGCTCGACGACTACGCCGAGCGGCTGCCGGCCAACGGCGCGGTGGCCATCGTCTGCGCCTCGTACAACGGCGTGGCGCCCGACAACGCGGCCGAGTTCCACCGCTGGCTCGACAAGGCCGACGACGCGCTCAACGGCGTGCGCTTCAGCGTGTTCGGCTGCGGCAACACCGACTGGGCCGCCACCTACCAGGCGGTGCCGCGGCGCATCGACGAGCGGCTCGAGGCGCTGGGCGCCACGCGCGTGCATCCGCGCGGCGAGGGCGATGCGCGCGAGGACATGGATGGCGCCTTCCAGGACTGGAGCGACGCGCTGTGGCCCGAGCTGGTGAAGGCCTTCGACATCAAGACCGGTGCCGACACGCCCGCGCAGAGCGAGCCGCTCTACACGCTCGAGGAACTGCCGCCGCCGCAGAACAACGCCATCGTCGACGCGCTGGGCGCGGTGGCGCTGCGCGTGATCGAGAACCGCGAGCTGCAGCACGCCGGCGGCGAGGCCGGCCGTTCCACGCGCCACGTCGAGCTGATGCTGCCCGAGGGCCTGGTCTACCGCGCCGGCGACCACCTGAGCGTGGTGCCGCGCAACAGCCCGAAGCAGGTCGAGCGCGCGATGGCGCGCTTCGGCTTCGACCGCACGGCCCATGTGCGGCTGCATGCGATCGCGGGCCGCAAGCCGGCGCTGCCGGTCGAGCAGGTGATCGCGGTCGACCGCCTGCTGGGCGACTACGTCGAGCTGCAGGACGTGGCCACGCGCAAGCAGATCGCCACGCTCGCGGCCTACACCGAGTGCCCGTTCACCAGGCCGAAGCTGGTGGCGCTGTCGGGCAGCGACGAGGCCTCGCAGGCGGCCTACAAGGCCGAGGTGCTGCACAAGCGCAAGTCGCTGCTCGACCTGCTCGAGGAGCACCGCGCCTGCCAGGTGCCGTTCGCCGTGTTCCTCGAGATGCTGTCGCCGCTGTCGCCGCGCTACTACTCGATCTCCTCCTCGCCCACGATGACGCCCGGCAAGTGCAGCGTGACGGTGGGCGTGGTCAGCGGCCCGGCCAGGTCGGGCCTCGGCACCTTCGAGGGCGTGTGCTCCAACTTCCTGGCGCGCGCCGAGGCCGGCGACACGGTGCACGGCGTGGTGCGCGAGACCACGGCCGAGGGCTTCCGGCTGCCCGAGGACGCGCGGCGCCCGCTGATCATGATCGGCCCGGGCACCGGGCTGGCTCCGTTCCGCGGCTTCCTGCAGGAGCGCGCGGCGCAGGCCGAGGCCGGCACCGCGCTCGGCGAGGCGCTGCTGTTCTTCGGCTGCCGTCATCCCGAGCAGGACTTCATCTACGCCGAGGAGCTGAAGGCCTGGTCGCACCGCGGCCTGATGAAGCTGCACACCGCCTTCTCGCGCGCGGGCGAGCGCAAGGTCTACGTGCAGGACCTGATCCGCGAGCAGGCGGCGCAGGTGTGGGCGCTGCTCGAAGCCGGCGCCGTGGTCTACGTCTGCGGCGACGGCTCGCGCATGGAGCCCGACGTGCGGCGCGCGCTGTCCGACATCGCGCGCGAGCACGGCCAGGACAGCGCCGCGTGGATGGACCGGATGATCGCGGACCAGCGCTACGTGCTCGACGTCTGGGCCGGCAGCTGACGCGCCCGTCGCCGCGCGAAAAAAGTTGGAGCAGTTGGACTAACTTTCCGCCGGTTCTGGTTTTTCACGCCTAGACCCTCCCGCTGAAGATCGAAGGCTCGCGAGATCCACGGGATCCGCGATCCGATCAACAACCGGGAGGCATGGGGCATGCTCAGGGCAGACGAACCGCCGCGCGCGGCGGTGGTGGACGGCGATGCCGTCCGGGGCGCGGCGCTCGCGCAGCGCATGGCGCGGCGCGGCTACGGCGCGATGCCGTTCCATGGCGCCACCGGCCTGCTCAAGGCATTGCGGGGCGGCTGGCGCTTCGACCTGCTGCTGCTCCATCCCGAACACGAAACCGCCTGGGCCGACCTCTCGGCCGCCTGCCGGCTGCGGCGCATGCCGGTGCTGCTGCTCGCGGAAGATTCGGCCTGGCGCACGCCGCCCGCGGTCGAGGCGCTGTGCCATGGCCACGGCCTGGTCGACTTCGCGCCGCTGCCGCTGGCCGACCATGAACTCGAATGGCGCCTGCGCGCGCTGTTGTCGCGCTCGCGCACGCCGGCGCGGCCGGGCGCCGAAGCGCGGGAGCTGGTCTGCGGCGACTACCGCTTTCTCGAGGACGAACGGCTGGTGCTGCGGCGCGGGCGCGAGGTGCGCCTCGATCCGCGCGAGTTCGACCTCGCGCTGATGCTGTTCCGCCACCTCGGCCAGCTGCTGACGCGCGAGTTCCTCTGGATCGCGCTGTGGAAGCGGCCGCCGCACGAGGGCGCCCGCGCGCTCAACATCGCGGCGGCCAGCGTGCGCAAGAAGCTCGCGCTGCAGGAGGATGGCGGACTGGTGCTGCGCGCCGCCTACGGGCGCGGCTACATGCTGCAGGAAGTGCGCTCGCAGGCGGCGTTCGCCTGCGAGCCGGCCAGCTACGCCGAGGCCTGAAGGCCCCGGCGGCGCACTTCAGTTCCGACGATCGGGATCCGGATAGACCAGCGGCCCCAGCAGGCCGCGGTCGAAGGGCTTCCAGCCGCCCTCGGGCTGCGACAGCCGATCGGCCAGCGCATAAAGCACCGCGGGATGCGCGCCCAGGCCCAGATGGCTCGCGATGACCTCGATGTTCTCGGACTTCGGCCCGGTCTTCTCGATGCTGCAGCGCCAGGCCACGACGCCGTCGGTGCGGCTGAAGATCGAGGTGGTGGGCACCGAGGGCGTGGGTTGCACGAACTTCATGCGGCGCGGGTCGTGCGAGCTCTGGCCGCTCACGCCTTCGTAGACGCGCCAGGCATTGGTGGCACGCGGGCTGCCCGAGAACGGGCTGCCCAGCGTGACCACGCTGCGCACCACACCGGGATGCGCCGACGCCAACAGCCGCGCATACACGCCGCCCAGGCTCCAGCCGACCAGGCTGACCTTCTGGCCGCTGTCGTCGTGCAGCTTGTGCAGCAACTCGACCATGCCGTCCTCCACGCCTTCGCGCGGACCGAAGTTGCGGCCCAGGCCCCAGCCGTGCGCGTCGTAGCCGCGGCTCGCGAGATAACGGCGCAGCACCAGCGTGGAGGCATCGCCGGCCACCAGGCCCGGCAGCACCAGCACCGGATGACCATCGCCGCGCGGCGTGAGCTGCAGCAGCGGCCACATGGCGAGGCCCGCGCCGGTTTCCCAGAGCGCGCGGCCTTCGGCCAGCAGCAGCAGGCGCGAGGGCGGCGAGATGTGTTCACGGGTGGCGGTGGTCATGTGCGGGTCCTTTCTTGCGTGTCTCTGCGCTTCTGTTGGTTCTTCGTTGCCAGTCTGGGGTTCCGCCACGCGGCCCCCCGTCGGACGGTGTCGTCTGTTATCCGAGGTATTTGGCCCTCAGGTAATCGAGGTAAGCCCTCGATTCGCCCGAAACATACGGGGAAACCAGGGTCAGCGTGTAGAAGGCCGCCAGTCCCGGATCGGCCTGCGCCAGCGCGTCGCGGCCCGGCACCAGCCGTTCGAACGACAGCCAGCAGGTGGTGGTGAACACCATCTGCAGCGCGAGGATGCGCGCCTGCTCGGCGCTGGTCTCGATCACGCCCGAGGCCACCAGCCCTTCGCACAGCGACTGGGCCGCCAGCAGGTTCTGCGCGGTCAGGGCCTGCGCGCGCTGGCCCAGCACCGGGTACTCGCTCGCGAGGAAGGCCATGTCGCGGTAGATGAAGCGGTACTCGTTGATCGCCTCGAAGCGCAGGTGCAGCGCGAGCCACAGGTCGTCGATGGCCGCGATGCCGGCCGAGGAGCCGTTGAGCGATTCGAGCCGCTGCTCGAAGCGCCGGAACAGCCACTCCACGATCAGCTGCTTGGCCTTGAAGTGGTAGTGCAGGTTGCCCGGGCTCATGCCGAGCTCGGCCGCGATCTTGTGGGTGGACACCGCCGCGAGCCCCTGCGCGTTGAACAGCGCGAGGCTGGTCAGCAGGATGCGGTCGCGCGTGGTGTTGGAGCCGGCCACTGGCGGTTCTGCGGGTCGTGCGGGGATCAGCGCTTGCCGCCGCGCGCGGCCTTCTCGAGCCGATCGAGCCGCTCGGCGAGCGCCGCGATCTGCGACTGCAGCGCCTGCACCTCCTCGGCCGTGGGCATGCCCAGGCGCTGCAGCGCGGTGGCCACGCGCTGGTCGAACACGTCCTCGAACTTGCGGATGCCGAAGCTGTCGAGGCCCGGGAAGCCGCGCGTCAGCACGGCCTTGGCGCCGCTCGCCTCCTCGCCGCCCTTGCCGCCGATGCCCAGCAGGCCTTCGATCACGTTGGTGACGCTGGCCTGCCGCTTGGCGACGTCGTTGCGCACGGTGTCGAGCGCCTTGAGGCCGGCGCGCAGCAGGCCTTCGCCGGAGGATGCGGGCTTGGCCTTGGCGGCGGTGCGCTTGCGCGGCGCCGCCGTTTTTCTCGCCGCGGTCCTGGCGCCGGCGGTCTTCTTCGCGGGCGTCGCCTTCTTCTTCAGTTCTGCGGGTTCATCGCGGCGGGTCGCCATGCATCACTCCAGGGGAACTCGGTACCTTCGAAGGTACCGCAAAAGAAAAAGGCGCCCGAAGGCGCCTGCGGAACTCAGGCCGCCTTGCGGGCGGCAGCGCGGCGAACCGGCTTCTTGACCGCGGCGGCCTTGGCCTTCACGGTGCGCACGGGCTTGGCTTCCTCGCTGCCCGCGACGCGGACTTCGATCTGCCTGGCACCGGCGGCGATGCGGTCGGCGATCTGCACCGACACGGTCGCGAAGGGCTGGTTCACGGCCGACAGGGCGTTGATCACCGAGGTGGCGACCGGCGACTCGACCTGGGCCACGCGGTTGGCAACCGATTCGATGCCGCTGGTGGTGCCGGTGGCGACACGGTCCATCACCGAGACGATGCGGCCGGTGTCGATCTCGAGGCGGTTGGCCAGGAAGCCGTTGACCTTGGCTTGCGCGCCGATCAGGTTGGCCTTGATCTTGTCGTTCACCAGCGGCAGCTCGCGCTGGCCGAGGAAGTCGCTGTAGCGCGAAGCGGCGCCGTCGAGCAGGCGCTGCACGCCGGTTCGGTAGGCACCGACCAGGGTCTTGCCGGCGTCGTTGTACTGGCCGATGACGTGGACGGCGGCGGAAGCGATGGAGGTTTGCGAGGTGGGCATGGTTTGTTCCTGGAAGTTGATCGGTCGCGGGATTCGCGATGGGGTGATCTTCTTCCCGAGGGCCTAGGCCTGGAAAACTAGAAGCGTCGGAAAACTAGTCCAACTGCCCCAATTTTCCGGACCCGGGCGGTCCTCAAGCGGCGGCGGCCGCGGCGCGTGGCGCGCTCTTGCGCGCGGGAGCCTTGCGGGCGGGGGTCTTGGCGGCGGGCTTCGGAGCGGCCTTGGCAGCCGCCTTCTTCGCGGGCGCCTTCTTCACCACCGGTGCCGGCGTCTTCTTCGCCGCGGCCTTGCGCGCCGGGGCCTTCTTCGCGGCAACCTTGGCCGCGGGTTGCGCATCGGCGGGCGCCTCGACGACGGCTGCGGGCTTCGGCGCCGGCGCACCGGCCACCGACGGATGCTTCTGCGTCAGCTCCATCAGCAGCTTGTGCTCGGCCAGCAGGTAGTCGCCGATCTCAGTGATGTCGGGCACGGCGCGGCGGCAGGCGATCAGGCCGTAGTCCATGCGGCCGTTGTAGCTCTGCACCGTGACGTTGAGCGCCGTGCCGTGGCTCGCGATCGACACCGGGTAGTAGCAGGTGACCAGCGCGCCCGCGAAGTACATCGGGAACGGCGCGCCCGCCACGTTGGAGATCGCCACGTTGGCGGCCGGCGGCAGCATGTTGACCAGGCCCGAGCGGCCCACCATCGACGCGATGCCCGACACCAGCCAGGGCGCGGCGAAGGTCGGGAAGTCGTCGAGGATCACGGCCTTGAAGCGGTTCATGGTCGACTTCGAGGCGGTCGACGAGGCATTGATGGCCTTGAGCCGCTGCAGCGGATCGGTGATGTCGGTGGCCAGGCTCACGAGGATCATGCTGGCCTGGTTGTTGGCCGTGTCGTCGCCGGCCTCGCGCAGGCTCACGGGCACGCCCGCCACCAGCGGCTTGGCCGGCAGCTCGTTGTTGTCGGCCAGGTAGTGGCGCAGCGCGCCGGCCACGGTGGCCATCACCACGTCGTTGAGCGACACGCCGAAGTGCTTGGCGATGTACTTGGTCTCGGCCAGCGAGATGGTGCGGCCCGCGAAGGTGCGCTGGTTGGTGATCGAGACGTTGAGCGAGGTGCGCGGCGCGAACAGGTTGAACTTCTTCGGCGCCGTGGTCGTGAGCTTCTCGGCCGCCTTCTCGTCGGGCCTGGCGAGCCCGCTGATGGCGCGCACGATGGCCGGCGCCATCTTGAACAGCTTGACGTACTGCTGCGCCGTGTTGCGCAGCGCGGCGCTCGCGAGCTCGGCCATGCCGAGCTGGTAGCCGCTGCCGCGCGGACGCGAGCGCGGCGGCTTCACCACGCGGCCCGTGGCCTCGAGGTCGAAGATGGCCTTGCCCACTTCCACGCCGGCCTGCCCGTCGATGCCCGCGTGGTGCACCTTGGTGTAGAGCGCGACCTGGCCGCTCTTGAGGCCATCGATGATGTAGAACTCCCACATCGGCCGGCTGCGGTCGATCAGCGAGGAATGCAGACGCGCGACGTACTGCTGCAGCTGCCGGTTGGTGCCGGGCCGCGGCAGCGAGATGTGGCGCACGTGGTAGTCGAGGTCGATGTCGTCGTCCTCCACCCACACCGGGTTCGTCATGTCGAAGGGCATCAGCGCGAGCTTGCGCGTGAACACGTCGGCCAGGTGGATGCGGCTGGCCATGAACTGCTTGGCATCCTCGTAGAAGTCGCCCTTGTAGCCCTTGGGCAGGTCGAGCACGTTGAGCGAGCCCACGTGCATCGGCATCTCCGGTGTTTCCAGATGCAGGAAGGTGGCATCGAGACCGCTCAGGTGTTTCATGTGTTGTGTCTCCTAGGTCGTGGAATGCCGTCGCATTCGGCTTCGGCAGGATACCGTGCGGCCGCTGCGCCGGGGGGCCGCGCCCTTCAGTGTTTCCACCGGGGAGCGCACCCGGGTTTGCACCGAGCGATGTTCTGGGACCGGCCACGGGTAATGCGAAAGGTCCATCCGACCCGGGGCCTTCACGGTGCGTTCGTACACTGTGCCCATGACCTCTTCCCCCCGCCCGCAAGCGCAAGACCAAGACCCCTTCCTCTGGCTCGAGGACATCGACGGCACGCAGTCCCTCGACTGGGCCAAGGCCCGCAACGCCGAGACGGTGCAGCGCCACGCGCAGTCGGCGCGCTTCAAGCAGATCGAGCAGGGCCTGCTCGAGGTGCTCGACTCCGACGACCGCATCCCGATGGTCTACAAGGTCGACACCCTTTACTACAACTTCTGGCGCGACAAGGCCCATCCCAAGGGCCTGTGGCGCCGCACCACGCTCGCCGAATACCGCAAGCCGCAGCCGGCCTGGGAGACGGTGCTCGACCTCGACGCACTGGCCGCGGCCGAGGGCGAGAACTGGGTCTGGCACGGTGCCGACTGGCTCTACCCCGGCTATGGCCGCTGCCTGGTCTCGCTCTCGCGCGGCGGCGCCGATGCCGACGTGGTGCGCGAGTTCGACCCGGTGCGCAAGGCCTTCGTCGAGGGCGGCTTCGCGCTGCCCGAGGCCAAGAACACGGTGGCCTGGAAGGACATCGACCACCTCTACGTGGCAACCGACTTCGGCCCGGGCTCGATGACCACCTCGAGCTATCCGCGCATCGTGAAGGAATGGAAGCGCGGCACGCCGCTGGCCGAGGCCGTCACGGTCTACGAGGCCGACACCGAGGACCTCTCGGCCTCGGGCTGGCGCGATGCCACGCCGGGCTTCGAGCGCGACTTCGTCTCGCGCGCCATCGACTTCTACGACAGCGAGACCTGGGTGCGCGCGGCCGACGGCACGCTCGCCAGGATCGAGGTGCCCGACGACGCGGTGGTCGACGTCACGCGCGAATGGCTGCTGATCGAGCCGCGCAGCGACTGGGAGGTGGGCGGCGCGAGCTACAAGGCCGGCTCGCTGCTGGCCGCGAACTTCGACGCCTACATGGCCGGCGCGCGCGAACTCACGCTGCTGTTCGAGCCCACCGACACCAGCGCGCTCGACAGCCATTCATGGACGCGCCATCACCTGATCGTGAACGCGATGCACGATGTGGTGAACCGCATCGAGGTGCTCACGCCGCCAGCGGACGGCAAGGGCCCGTGGCAACGCGAGAGCCTGGGCGGCGCGCCCGCGCTGTCGACCATCGCGGCCGGCGCCATCGACGAGGACGAGAGCGACGACTACTTCCTCACCGTGAGCGGCTTCCTGCAGCCGACCACGCTCTACATCGGCACCCTGGGCCAGGGCGAGGCCGAGCCGCTCAAGCACAGCCCGGGCTTCTTCGATGCCTCGCGCTACACGGTCAGCCAGCACTTCGCGCGCTCGCTGGACGGCACGCGCGTGCCCTACTTCGAGATCGCGCCCAGGGACCTGGTGGCCAACGGCCGCAACCCCACCCTGCAGTACGCCTACGGCGGCTTCGAGATCTCGCTCACGCCCAGCTACAGCGGCGGCATCGGCCGCGCCTGGCTCGAGCAGGGCGGCGTGTACGTGGTGGCCAACATCCGCGGCGGCGGCGAGTACGGCCCGCGCTGGCACCAGGCCGCGCTGCAGCAGAACCGCCTGCGCAGCAGCGAGGACTTCGCCGCGGTATCGCAGGACCTGATCGCGCGCGGCATCACCTCGCCCGCGCACCTGGGCGCCATGGGCGGCAGCAACGGCGGCCTGCTGATGGGCAACATGCTCACGCGCCATCCGGAGCTCTATGGCGCGATCGTGAGCGAGGTGGCGCTGCTCGACATGCGCCGCTACACGCAGCTGTCGGCCGGCGCCTCGTGGATCGCCGAGTACGGCGACCCCGAAGTGCCCGAGGAGTGGGAATGGATCCGCCACTTCTCGCCCTACGAGAGCGCGAAGCCCGGCGCCAAGTACCCGCCCTCGCTGTTCACCACCTCGACGCGCGACGACCGCGTGGGCCCGGTGCATGCGCGCAAGATGCATGCGAAGCTGGCCGCGCAAGGCCACGACACGGCCTTCTACGAGAACCTCGAGGGCGGCCACAGCGCGGCCTCGGACAACAAGCAGTCCGCTTTCATGGACGCGCTGGGCTACGCCTACCTCTGGGACCACATCGCCTGAGCGGCGACGCGCGTCAGCCGCTGTCGCGCGGCGACTCGCCCAGGCCGTAGGGCCGTTCGTCGCGCCACGGGGGCAGGCGCCGCTCGCGGCGGTCCAGCCGCTCGCGCAGCTCGGCGCAGGTCATCGGCCGGCCCGTGCTGTAGCGGCCATCCCGGCAGGGATCGCTGCGCCAGCGCTCGGAGCGGCGCAACGCCTCCTCGCGGTCGAGCTGGCGCAACAGCTCGCCGCAGCTCATCGCGCGGCCCTGGCTGTAGCGGCCATCGTGGCAGGGGTCGTGGACGGGCGGCGGCACGTCGAAACCCGACACCACCTCGGCCGCCGCGACCGAGGCGAGCATCAGCGACAGCGCCAGGACGATCGCCTCCGGCAGCAGGGTGGTCTGGACATGAAGGACATGCATGCGGTGCTCCTTGGCAGATGACCCGCGACCGCGGGCCTGACGCCAGCATCGACCGCCAACATGGAGCCAGCATTGCGTCGCGCGGGGCGCGCGCACGCAACACTCGCGCAATCCAGCCTCCCTACAGTGCGGCACGCCGGAGCTCCGGCGCCGCCCTGAAAGGAACACGCGCGTGCGCATCCTGCTGCTGGAAGACGAACCCGAAATGGCCTCGGTGCTGCTCACCGCGCTGCACCGGCGCGGCATCCTGGTCGACCATGCCACGACGCTGGCCGACGGCGCGCGCCATGTCGAGGCCACGCCCTACGACGCGCTGGTGCTCGACCGCCGGCTGCCCGACGGCGACGGCCTCGCGCTGGTGGCGCGGCTGCGCGCCGCCGGCGATCCCGTGCCGGTGCTGATGCTCACGGCGCGCGATGCGCTCGACGAGCGCGTGCGCGGCCTCGACGCAGGCGCCGACGACTACCTGGGCAAGCCCTTCGCGGTCGAGGAACTGCTGGCGCGGCTGCGCGCGCTGCTGCGGCGCCCGGCCGAGACCCGGCAGGAGCTGCTGCAGGTCGCGCGCCTGCGCTTCGACCTCGCGCACCGCGAAGCCAGCGTGGCGGGGCATCGCATGGAGCTGCCGCGACGTGAGCTGCTGGCGCTGGAGCTGCTGATGCGCCGCGGCGGCCGCACCGTGCTGCGCGAGGCGCTGGAACGCGCGGTGTTCGGCTTCGACGTCGAGATCCAGTCGAACGCGCTGGACACCCACGTCTCGCGGCTGCGCCGGAAGCTCGCGGACACCGGCGCCGGCGTCGAGATCTGCGGCATCCGCGGCGTGGGCTACCTGCTGCGGGCCGTGCCATGAGCACAGCGGCGAACGCGGCGCCCTCCTCGCCCTCCTCACTCAAGCGCCGCCTGGTCCGCCGGCTGGTGCTGCTGCAGGCGGCGATCCAGCTGCTGGTGATCGGCGCCCTGGTGGCCACGGGACACCTGATCAACTTCAGCTCGCCCGAGAACACCGTCGAGATATTGCAGGAGGCGGTGATGCGCGGGGCCGACGGCCGCCTCTCGATGCGCGCGACGCAGCGGCTCGCCGCGCTGCGCGAGGCGCAGCCGCCGCTGTGGTTCTCGGTGCGCGACCGCCAGGGCGGCCGGCTGGTCGAGGGCCGCATCCCGGACGAATTCGCCGACATCGGCGCCACGCTCGACGGCGTGGGGCAGGCCCGGCTGGGCTGGAACATGGGCGATCCGCCGCGGCAGTCGGCGCGCATGCGCTGGGTCGACTCCGCCGCCGGCCCGGTGCAGATCCTCACCGGCGCCGACAGCCCGATCACCTGGCGCAACCTCGGCCTGTCGCTGCTGCTGGTGCTGCTCGAGGTGGTGCTGCCGATCCTGGCGATCACCGTGGCGGCCACGCTGCTGGCCAGCCACGTGGTGGTGCGGCGCACGCTCTCGGGCCTGCACGCCATCGTGGCGCGCGCCGGCCAGATCGACGCCGAGCAGCGCGGCGTGCGCCTGCCGCTGGCCGAGGTGCCGGCCGAGGTGGCGACGCTGGTGGGTGCCTTCAACGATGCCCTGCAGCGGCTGGACGACGGCCATGCGCGGCAGGAGCGCTTCCTGGCCGACGCGGCGCACGAGCTGCGCACGCCGATCGCGATCCTCCACACGCGCATCGAGAACCTGGCCGAGGGCGCCGAACGCACGCGGCTGCTGGCCGATGCCGCGCGGCTGTCGGTGCTGGCGGGACAGCTGCTCGACCTGCAGCGCATGAAGGCCCAGGGCACGGGACGCCAGCGCATCGAGCTGGTGGCGCTGGCGCGCGAGGTGGTGGCCGAGATGGCGCCGCTGGCGCTCGCCGCGGGCTACGAGGTCTCGTTCGAGCCGCTGGCCGCGCGCGTGGAGATCGAAGGCGACCGCGACGCGATCGCGCGCGCGCTGGCCAACCTGGTGCGCAACGCGATCGAGCACGCGGGCGGCATGGGAGCCGTGACGGTGCGGGTGATGCCGCCGGGCGACATCGAGGTCATCGACGACGGCCCCGGCATCCCGGCCGCGCTGCGCGAACAGATCTTCAAGCCCTTCCACCGCGGGCATGCGACCGGGCCCGGCGCCGGGCTCGGCCTGAGCCTGGTGCAGGAGATCGCGCGCCTGCATGGCGGCGAGGTCACGGTGCACGACGCGCCGGGCGGCGGCGCGCTGTTCCGGCTGCGGCTGCGGCCCGGGCGAAGCGGCGAGGCGCCGGCATGAAGGCCGCGCGCCGCTGGCTGCCGTGGCTGCTGTGGCCGGCGCTCTACGCCGCGGGCCTGCTGGCCGCGGCGGCGGCCTTCGCGAGCGCGGCGCCGCTGGCGTGGTTCAACGCGGCCTACCTCTCGCTCGCGCTGGCCATCGCGCTGCTCGAACGCTGGCTGCCGCACGAGCCGCGCTGGCTCGCGGACGACGGCCAGACGCCCTGCGACCTGGCCCACACGCTGCTGACCAAGGGCGCGGCCCAGGTCGTGGCCGCGCTCGCGGCGAGCCTGCCGCTGGCCGGTGCGATGGCGCTGCGGCCCTCGGCGCACGGCACGGCCTGGCCCGTGCACTGGCCGCTGGCCGCGCAGGTGGTGCTTGCGCTCGCGGTGGTGGAACTGGGCCTCTACATCGCGCACCGCGGCGCGCATGAATGGCCGCCGCTGTGGCGCTTCCATGCGCTGCATCACGGCGTGCGGCGGCTGTGGGTGGCGAACACCGGCCGCTTCCACGTGGTCGACAGCGCCTTCAAGGCCCTGCTCGGGCAACTGCCGCTGTACCTGCTGGGCGCGCCGCTCGCGGTGTTCCTGTGGGTGGGCGCGGTGACGGCCGTCACGGGACTGCTGACCCACTGCAACATCGAGCTGCGCACCGGCTGGCTCGACCGCGTCTTCAGCACACCGGCGCTGCACCGCTGGCACCATTCGCGCTCGCCGGCCGAGGGCAACCGCAACTACGGCGAGAACCTGGTGCTGTGGGACCTGCTGTTCGGCACCTGGTACCGCCCGGCGCGGCGGCCGCCGGCGGACATCGGCATCGACGGCGAGATCGCGGCCGGCTTCCTGGCGCAACTGGCGCAGCCCTTCACCGCGTCGGGCACGCGGCGGATCATGGGCCTGTCACCGGTTCCTCGGCACAATGGTCCGCCGAGCCCCCCGGATGCCGGGGACCGGATCGGCAGGACATGAAGGCCCACGCATGAACCTCACCCTCGAACTGATCGGCGCTCCCACCGACGTCGGCGCCAGCGTGCGCGGCGCGGGCATGGGCCCCGACGCACTGCGCGTGGCGGGGCTGGCGGAGGCGCTGGTGCGCCAGGGCTTCGCGCTGGTCGACCGCGGCAACCTCGCGGGCCCGGCCACGCCCTGGGCGCCGCCGGCCAACGGGCTGCGCCATCTCGACGAAGTGATCGCCTGGAACCGCGCCGTGTACGCGGCGGTCGACGAGGTGCTGGGCGCGGGCCACGTGCCGCTGATGCTGGGCGGCGACCACTGCCTGGCGATCGGCTCGATCAGCGCGGTGGCCTGGCATGCGCGCAAGCGCGGCCGCAAGCTGCGCGTGCTGTGGCTCGACGCGCACTCCGACGTCAACACCGAGACCACCAGCCCCAGCGGCAACCTGCACGGCATGCCGGTGTCGTGCCTGCTGGGCCACGGGCCCGCTGTGCTGACCGGCTGGAGCGGCGAACGCGCGGCGCTGCCGCCCGAGGCGATCCGCTTCATCGGCATCCGCAGCGTCGATGCCGACGAGAAGGAGGCCATCCGCACGCTGGGCCTCAACGTGTTCGACATGCGCCACATCGACGAGCACGGCATGCGCACCACCATGACCGAGGCGCTGCAGGACGTGGACGAGGACACGCACCTGCACGTGAGCTTCGACCTCGACTGCCTCGACCCCAACATCGCGCCCGGCGTGGGCACCGGCGTGCGCGGCGGACCGACCTACCGCGAGATGCAGCTGTGCATGGAGATGATCGCCGACACCGGCCGGCTCGGCTCGGTCGACGTGGTCGAACTCAATCCCGCGCTCGACGTGCGCAACCAGACGGCCGAGATCGCGGTGGAGCTGATCGAGAGCCTGTTCGGGAAGTCGACGCTGGTGCGTTAGGCCGCAACGCGCGTGGCCTGCAGCGCGCGCAGATCTTCCAGCAGCAGCGCGAGCGGTGCCGCCAGCAGCGGCCGGGCCGCGTCGTCGCGCGACGCATGGCGCGCGGCGAGCCGCTCGAGCACCGACAGGTCGGGCGCCATGCCCTTGCCTTCGAGCGCATCCGCCAGCGCGGCGAGCGCGCCGGCCGAGGCGCGCGCGGCCTTCGCAATCTCTTCGTTCGATGCCGGCTGCTGCTGCCCGATGGCACGGCCGAGCAGCGCCACGTCCTGCATCAGCCGCGCCATGGTGCGCGCGCGCTGCCGGTGCGCGTCCTTCGGCGCACCGACCGTGCGGTGGCGCCAGGGCCAGCGCGATTCGAGGTCGGCGCCGCCCGCCAGCACCGTGAGCCGCGCGAGCGCGGCGCGGGCGCGCTCGCCGTCGCCCTCGGCCGCGTCGCCCGCGGCCAGCGCCAGCAGCCGCTTCGCCATGCCGCGCAGCAGCGCCGCGCAGCCCGCGTCGAAGCGCGCGCCGGCCCGGTACTCGGCCGTCACCAGCGCCATCGCGAGCGCCACGCCCACGCCGATGCCCATCTGCGCCATGCGCAGCAGCGCCACCTGCAACGCCGAATGGCCGGGCAGGCTGCCGGCCGAGAGCACGATCAGCGCCGCCACCGGCGCGCTGCGCAGGCCCGGCAAGGCGGCGCCGACGAAGGCCAGCAGCAGCACGATCGCGAGCGCGTCGGCCTGCATCGGCACGCCATGGTGCGCGAGCCACACGCCCGCGAGCCCGGCCAGCGCGCCCGCGAAGGTGCCGCGCACGCGGTCCCAGCCGGCCTCGAGCGTGGAGCCGGCGCTCGGCCGCATCACGATCAGCACGCTCATCACGGCCCAGAAGCTCTCGGGCAGCCCCACCAGGCGCGACACGCCCCAGGCGATGGCGACCGCCGCCGCGAGCTGCGCGCCCGCGCGCCAGCGGCCGGCTCGCGCAGGAAGGCCAGGCGGTCCGTGAACGAGAGGCTGGCCATGGGTCAGCCGCGGTTGGGCGACGAGGGCACCGGAAAGGTGGTGGCCGGGCCCGGCGTAGCGGCGGGTGCCGGCGGCGCGGGCTCGGGCAGGTCCTCGGGCTCTTCCGCGCCCGGCTCCTGCCCTTCGAGGAAGCGGTCGAGCAGCGCGAAGAAGCGGTCGTAGAAGCGCTCGTCGGTCAGCGTCTGGCTCGCCACCTTGACCATCGCGTCGTCGCTGCCCGTCCGCGGCAGCGACAGCGAGCCGAAGGCGCCCACGCCCAGGCTCGCCGAGTTGTTGACCTTCTTGAGGCCGTAGCGGTCCTGCAGCGCGGTCGCGAAGGCCACCGTGCTCTTCGGCCTGGCGCCCTTGCCGCCCCGGCCGCCCTCGGCCGCGCAGACCACGCGGAACTCGACCTCCACATGCACCTCGGCCGCGGGCTGGAAGCTCTTGCGGGCCGTCACCAGGTCGGCATTGGCGGCCGTGACCATGTAGCCCTGGCTCAGCAACGCGCGGCGCGCGGCCTCGCAGGTCTGGGCCTCGGTGGCCTCGTAGCTGCGCGTATGGGTGGTGGTGGAGTCGAACTCCTCGGTGTCGTAGGAGACGCGGCGCGAGCCGCCGCTGCCGCAGCCCGCGAGCACCAGCGCCGACAGCAGCGCCAGGACGAGGACGGAAGGACGGGGGCGAAGGGAGATCGAAGGCAGGGTCGGCATGGCGTGGCGGATGCTAACCGGCGGGCTGCCGGCCCGGCTTCGAGCGCGATGAGCAGCCGCGCGTTCCCGGGGATCAGCCAGCGGTCAGGAAAGCACGACGACGTGGTGTGCCCGCGCGCGCGTGGCCGCGATCAGCCGCGCGTTCGGCGCATCGGTCTGCGCCACCCACGCGCGCGCCGCCTCGGCGCTGCGGCCGAACTGCTCGTGCCGGCGCACCAGCCGCGCCTCGCGCAGCGCATCGTCGATGTCCACGTACCAGACCTCGTCGAGCAGCGCGGCCGCGCCGGCCCAGGGCCCGCCGTCGTGCAGCAGGTAGTTGCCCTCGGTGATCACGAGCTGCGTCTCGGGCAGCACCGCGATCGCGCCCGCCACCGGCTCCTCGATCTCGCGCCGGAACTCGGGCGCATAGACGATGTCGCCACCGGGCCGTTGTTCGCGCAGCCGCTGCAGCAGCGCCACGTAGCCGGCGCTGTCGAAGGTGTCGGGCGCGCCCTTGCGGTCGGCGCGGCCGAGCCGCTTCAACTCGACGTTGGCGAGGTGGAAGCCGTCCATCGGCACCACCTGCGCGCGCGCGGCGCCGCGCGCGTCGCGCAGCAGCGCCGCGAGCGTGGACTTGCCGGCGCCGGGGGCGCCGACCAGGCCGAGCAGCTTGCGCTGGCCGCCGGCCGTGAGGGACCGCAGACGCGCGAGGCTGTCGGCGGGAAGCGAGAGAGGAGACTGCGGGGGAGAAATGCTCATCCCCCGAGCGTAGCCGCGCGCGCCGTCAAAAAAACATCAGGGGTACAGACCGCGCTCCTGCCGCGCCATCAGGATCCGCTCGCAAGCCACCGCGTAGGTCGCGGTGCGCAAGGTGATCTTGTGCTTGTCGGCCGTGTCCCAGATCTGGTTGAGGGCGTTCATCATGATGCGATCGAGGCGCACGTTGATCTCGTCCTCGTCCCAGAAGAAGGACGAGAAGTCCTGCACCCACTCGAAGTAGCTGACGGTCACGCCGCCGGCATTGCAGATCACGTCGGGCACCACCAGCACGCCGCGCTCGGCGAGGATGTCGTCGGCCTGCGGCACGGTGGGGCCGTTGGCGCCCTCGAGCACCAGCTTGGCGGTGGTCTTCTTCGCGCGCTCGGCCGTGATCTGGCCTTCGAGCGCGGCGGGGATCAGGATGTCGCAGCCGACGCTCCAGAAGTCCTCGTTCGGCACGATGTCGCCGCCGGCCTTGAAGCCGACCACGCCGTCGGTGCGCGAGATCGGCACCAGCTTCGCGAGGTCGAGACCCTTGTCGTTGACGATGGTGCCGGTGTGGTCCTGCACCGCGACGATCTTCGCGCCGGCCTCGGCGAACAGTTCGGCCGCGACCGAGCCCACGTTGCCGAAGCCCTGCACCGCGATGCGCGCGCCGCGCAGGTCGAGGCCGAGGCGGCGCGCGGCTTCGCGGCCGGTGACGAACACGCCGCGGCCGGTGGCCTTGACGCGGCCCAGCGAACCGCCCAGGTGCAGCGGCTTGCCGGTGACCACGCCGGTGGCGGTGCCGCCGACGTTCATCGAGTACGTGTCCATCATCCACGCCATGATCTGGCCGTTGGTGTTGACGTCGGGCGCGGGGATGTCGGTGTGCGGGCCGATGATGATGCCGATCTCGCTGGTGTAGCGGCGCGTGATCTTCTCGAGCTCGTTCTGCGACAGCTTCTTCGGATCGACGCGGATGCCGCCCTTGGCGCCGCCGTACGGCAGGTTGACGGCGGCCGTCTTGATGGTCATCCAGGCCGACAGGGCCATCACTTCCTCGAGCGTGACGTCGGGGTGGAAGCGCACGCCGCCCTTGCCCGGGCCGCGGCTCATGTTGTGCTGCACGCGGTAGCCCTCGAAGTGGGCGATGGTGCCGTCGTCCATCTCGATCGGCACGTCGACGATCAGCGCGCGCTTGGGACGCTTGAGGGTTTCGACCCAGCGGGCGAGCGGGCCCAGGTAGGGCACCACGCGATCGACCTGCGACAGGTAGGTGCCCCAGGGGCTGTTGGCCGTCGGCGCGACGAAGGAGAGTTTTTCGCTCATGAGAGTCCCTTGGTTGGAATGATGGGCGAACGATAGTCCCGTCCCGCGCGCCGCGCCATGGCTTATGCATGCCGCGACGGGCGGTTATGCAAGAGTCGCTTGACGCCCCCGCGCAGGGCTTTCCTGCTGCGGTGCGGCAGATGACGAAATCGTCATCAACGGGTTATCGATCGCCGGTTTGCGTTCCCTAGAGTCGGTGGCAAGGAAAGACGAAGACCACGCGGCCCACCGGCCCGCTTCGCTCCCACCGGGTTCAACCACCACGTCCCACCACTGAAAGGAACGACGACATGAAGACCTCGCAACACCGCACCGTCCGCACCACCCGCCTGCTGGGCACCGCCGCCTTCGCCGCGCTGCTGGCCGCCGCCGCCGCGCCGAGCTTCGCGGGCAACTACGCCGAGGGCGATCCGCGCCCCGCATCGTTCAGCTCGTCGACGACGCGCGAAGCCGTGACGGCCGAAGCGCGCCAATGGCTCAAGACCGCGCCCACGCAGGGCTACACCGACGGCACGCCGCAGCAGCAGGTGGCCACGGTGTCGGCCAACAGCCGCGCCGCGGTGGCCGCCGACACGCGGCTGTGGATGCAGTCGGGCCTGGCCGCGAAGCAGTCGGGCGAAGCGGGTGCCGACCCGACCCGCGCGGGCTATCGCCAGGCACAGGCCGAGTACACGCGGCTGCGCGCCAGCCCGGCCTACGGCGCGCTGATCGAGCAGCTCGATCGCCAGGCCGCCGCGCACGGCCAGAGCACGGTGCGCTGAGGTCGCGCGGTGGCGTGGCGCGACGGCGCTACGCCACCGTGCTCAGCAGGGCCGCATTGCCGCCCGCGGCCGCCGTGTTGACCGTCACGGTCTGCTCGGCGCAGAAGCGCGGCAGGTAGTTCGGCCCGCCCGCCTTGGGCCCGGTGCCGCTGAGCCCTTCGCCGCCGAAGGGCTGCACGCCGACCACCGCGCCGATGATGTTGCGGTTGACGTAGACATTGCCCACGTGGGCGCGCACGGCCAGCGCCTGGGCGCGCGAATCGATGCGCGTCTGGATGCCGAGCGTGAGGCCGTAGCCGAGCGCGTTGATGCGCTCGATGACCTCGGCCGGATCGCTCAGCGCGCCCGAGCCCCAGCGCACGATCTGCAGCACGGGGCCGAAGATCTCGCTGCGCACGTCCTCGATGGCACCCACTTCATAGGCCGCCGGCGCGATCAGGGTGGACGTTGCGTCGTCCATTGCAGCGGGCGCCAGCACGCGCTTCGCTTCGCGGTCCAGCCGCGCCAGATGGCGGCGGATGTTGTCGGCCGCCTCGCGGTCGATCACCGGGCCGACATCGGTCGCGAGCAGCGCGGGGTCGCCGGCCGACAGCTCGGCCGCCGCGCCGCGGATCATCTCGATCGTGCCGTCGGCGATGCCCTCGTGCAGCACCAGGAGCCGCAGCGCCGAGCAGCGCTGGCCGGCCGAGCGGAAGGCGCTCTGCACGACGGCATCGGCCACCTGCTCGGGCAGCGCGCTCGAGTCGACCAGCATCGCGTTGATGCCGCCGGTCTCGGCGATCAGCGGGACGATCGGACCGTCCTTGCCCGCCAGCGCGCGATGGATGATCTTCGCCACCTGCGTCGAGCCGGTGAACACCACGCCGGCCACGCCGGGCGCGGCCACCAGCGCGGCACCCACGGTCTCGCCGGGGCCGTGCAGCAGCTGCAGCGCGTCGGCCGGAATGCCCGCCGCATGCAGCAGCGCGACCGCTTCGCGCGCGATGGCCGGCGTCTGCTCGGCGGGCTTGGCGAGCACGGTGTTGCCGGTGGCGAGCGCGGCCGCGACCTGGCCCGTGAAGATGGCCAGCGGGAAATTCCACGGGCTGATGCAGACCCAGGGTCCGCGCGCGGTGAGCCGCAGCTCGTTGCGCTCGCCGGTCGGGCCGGGCAGCAGCACGGGCTGCATCAGGCGCTCGGCCTCGTCGGCGTAGTAGCGCAGGAAGTCGATCGCCTCGCGCACCTCCGACACCGCGTCGCCCCAGGTCTTGAAGGCTTCCTTGACGAGCAGCGCGCACAGGCGCGGCAGTTGCGCCTGGAAGGCATCGGCCGCGCGGCGCAGCGCGGCGGCGCGCGTTGCCACCGGCGTGTTGCGCCAGGCGCGGAAGGCCGTCGCGCTCGCGGCCACGGCGCGCGCGGCGCTCGCGGGATCGGCCTCGGGCACGACCGGCACCGCGGTCGCGGCCAGCGCCGCGAACAGCGGCGCGCGCATGGCGTCGACCGTGAGGTCGAGCCCGTCGCTGTTGCGCCGCGCGGGCGCCGGGCCGTAGAGCAGCGGCGGCAGCGGCAGTTGCGGGCTCTCGCGCTCCAGCCACAGCGGCGAGACCAGCAGCGTGGCGATGGGCACGCCGGGGTCGCCGAGCTGGTTGACGAAGGAGGAGTTGGCGCCGTTCTCGAGCAGGCGGCGCACCAGGTAGGCCAGCAGGTCCTTGTGGCGGCCGACCGGCGCATACACGCGCACCGAGGCGCCGGTGTGCTTCATGACCTCGCGGTAGACGCCCTCGCCCATGCCGTGCAGCCGCTGCAGCTCGAACGGCGCGCCCTGGCGCTGCGCCATCTGCAGGATGGCCGCGATGGTGCCCGCGTTGTGGGTGGCGAACTGCGGATAGATCGCGTCGGGCGCGGCCAGCAGCGCCCGGGCGCAGGCCAGGTAGCTGACGTCGCTGTGGTGCTTGTGGGTGAACACGGGGTAGTGCGGCAGGCCGAGTTCCTGCGCGCGCTTGATCTCGGCATCCCAGTAGGCGCCCTTGACCAGCCGGCACATCAGCCGCAGGCCGTAGCGGCGGGCGATCGCGGTGACGTGCTCGATCAGCTCGAGCGCGCGCGTCTGGTAGGCCTGCAGCGCGAGGCCGAAGCCACGCCATTGCGGATGCTCGGCCGCGACGCGGGTCGCGAGCGCGTCGAACACGTCGAGCGAGAGCTCGAGCCGGTCGACCTCCTCGGCGTCGATGGTGAGGTTGATGTTGGCCGCGGCCGCGCGCTCGCACAGCAGCCACACGCGCGGCACCAGCTCGCGCAGCACGCGCTCGCGCTGCGCGTCCTCGTAGCGCGGATGCAGCGCGCTGAGTTTGATCGAGATGCCGTCGTTGCGCTCGGGCGCGGCGGTGGGATCGGCGCCCTGGGCGATCGCGGCGATGGCGCGGGTGTAGCTCTCGAGGTAGCGCAGGGCGTCCTCGTCGGTGCGCGCGCCCTCGCCGAGCATGTCGTAGCTGAAGCACAGGGCGGACTGCTTGCGGTGCGCGGCACGGGCCTCGTCCATCGCCTCGGCGATGGTCTGGCCCAGCACGAACTGCCGGCCCAGCAATTGCACCGCGCGCAGCGTGGCGGCGACCACGGTGCGCGCGCCGAGCCGGGCCATCAGGCCCGGCGGATGGTCGGCCTCGGGCAGGAAGCGCTTGGACATCGCGATCGCGGCCGACGACAGGCGCGACAGCGTGGAATCGGCCGCGCCCGCGAAATCGGCGCGGCCGAGCTGGTCGGCCGTGAGCGCGATGGCGGTCTCGGCATCGGGCACGCGCAGCAGCGCCTCGGCCAGCCGCATCAGCGCGAGGCCTTCGGCGCTCGAGATCGGGTATTCGCGCAGCAGGCTCTCCATGGCCCAGAACGGCGGCGGATGGTCGCGCACCGCCTGCACCCAGGGCGTGGCGACGGTCGAGGCCGCGGTCCAGTCGAGCGCACCCTCGAGCAGGGCGAGTCGATGGGCGACGACCTCGGGTTCGGGTCGGTAGGGGTCGGGCAGGCGCATGTCTTCTCCTTGGTTGGATTGGCTATGGTCCATGCCTCGATGGCGAATTTTTCACCAAAATTCGACGGTAGTTCCGGATAATTCACCAGAACCCTTGCCATCCCACATTCCATGACCGACCTGGACCGCGTCGATCTCCGGCTGCTGAAGATTCTTCAGGAAGACGGCCGCATCACCAACCTCAAGCTGGCCGAGGCGGTGGCGCTGTCGCCGACGGCGGTGCTCGCGCGCGTGCAGCGGCTCACGCGCGAGGGCTTCATCCAGGGCTACGAGGCGCGGCTCGACGCCGAGCGGCTGGGTCGCGGCTTCACGGTCTTCGTCGAGGTGCTGCTGGACCGCACCACGCCGAACGTGTTCGACCAGTTCAAGGCCGCGGTGCAGGTGCGCGAGGAGATCGTCGAATGCCACATGGTGGCCGGCGGCTTCGACTACCTGCTGAAGACGCGCATGGCCGACATGGCGGCCTACCGCGACTTCGCGGGCACGGTGCTGTGGCAGCTGCCGGGCGTGCGCGAGACGCGCACCTACGCGGTGATGGAGGAAGTGAAGAGCAGCGCGCGGATCCCGCTGGGGATCTGAGCGCGGCCGCTCAGGCCGCCTTCTTCGGCCGGCCGCCGAAGATCGCCGTGCCGATGCGCACCATCGTGCTGCCCGCGCTGACCGCCGCCTCGAGGTCGGCGCTCATGCCCAGCGACAGGGTGTCGAGCGCGATGCCCGCGTCGCGGATCTGGTCGAACAGCGCCGTCGCGCGCAGGAACAGCGCGCGCTGGGCCTCGAAATCGGGCGCCGGCTCGGGGATCGCCATGAGCCCGCGCAGCACCAGCTGTGGCAACGCCGCCACAGCGCGCGCCAGCGGCAGCGCCTCCTCGGGCGTCACGCCGGACTTGTTGGCGCCGCCGTCCACGTTGACCTGCAGGCAGACCTGCAGCGGCGGCAGGTGGGCCGGGCGCTGGGCCGAGAGACGCTCGGCGATCTTGAGCCGGTCGACGCTGTGCACCCAGTCGAACTGCTCGGCCACGGGCCGCGTCTTGTTGCTCTGCAGGGGGCCGATGCAGTGCCACTCGAGGTCCGCGCGCAGGTCGGCCAGCGCGGCGATCTTGTCCAGGCCTTCCTGCACGTAGTTCTCGCCGAAGGCCGCCTGGCCGGCGGCATGCGCCTCGCGCACCGCCTCGGGCCCGAAGGTCTTCGATACCGCCAGCAGCCGCACCGCGCCGGGCGCGCGGCCGGCGTCGGCGCAGGCCGTCGCGATCCGCTGCCGCACATGCTGGAGGTCGTCGCCAATCATCGTCATAATCGTCCAAATTCGTATCAAAACGTCACCGAAACCCGTTCGAGGAGCCCCGTGGACATCACCCAACTGCTCGCGTTCAGCGTCAAGAACAAGGCCTCCGACCTGCACCTGTCGGCCGGCCTGCCGCCGATGATCCGCGTTCACGGCGATGTGCGCCGCATCAATGTCGATGCGCTGGACCACAAGGCGGTGCACGCCATGGTCTACGACATCATGAGCGACACCCACCGCAAGCACTACGAGGAGTTCCTGGAAGTCGACTTCTCGTTCGAGATCGACGGCCTGGCGCGCTTCCGCGTCAACGCCTTCAACCAGGCGCGCGGGGCGGCCGCGGTGTTCCGGACCATCCCCTCGAAGATCCTCACGCTCGAGCAGCTGAATGCGCCGAAGATTTTCGGCGAACTCGCGCTCAAGCCGCGCGGCCTGGTGCTGGTGACCGGCCCCACGGGCTCGGGCAAGTCGACCACGCTGGCCGCGATGATCAACTACCTCAACGAGAACGAGTACGGCCACATCCTCACGGTGGAAGACCCGATCGAGTTCGTGCACGAGTCGAAGAAGTGCCTGATCAACCAGCGCGAGGTCGGGCCGATGACGCTGTCGTTCTCGAACGCGCTGCGCTCGGCGCTGCGCGAGGACCCCGACGCCATCCTGGTCGGCGAAATGCGCGACCTCGAGACCATCCGCCTCGCGATGACCGCGGCCGAGACCGGCCACCTGGTGTTCGGCACGCTGCACACCTCGTCGGCCGCCAAGACCATCGACCGGATCATCGACGTGTTCCCGGGCGAGGAGAAGGAGATGGTCCGCGCGATGCTGTCGGAGTCGCTGCAGGCGGTGATCTCGCAGACCCTGTGCAAGACCAAGGACGGGATGGGCCGCGTGGCGGCGCACGAGATCATGCTGGGCACGCCGGCCATCCGCAACCTGATCCGCGAGGCCAAGGTGGCGCAGATGTACTCCACCATCCAGACCGGCCAGGGCCAGGGCATGCAGACGCTGGACCAGAACCTCACGGACCTGGTGCGGCGCAATACGATCTCCGCCGCGGAAGCCCGCAGCAAAGCGAAGATCCCCGAAAACTTCCCCGGCTGAACCCCCAGCCCTCCGGAGCCCCCATCATGGAACGCGATCAAGCCAGCCAGTTCATCAACGACCTGCTCAAGCTCATGGTGAGCCGCAACGGCAGCGACCTGTTCATCACGGCCGACTTCCCGCCCGCGATCAAGGTCGACGGCAAGGTCACCAAGGTCTCGCAGCAGGCGCTGGGCGCGCAGCACACGCTGGCGCTCACGCGCTCGGTGATGAACGACCGCCAGACGGCCGAGTTCGAGCGCACCAAGGAGTGCAACTTCGCGATCTCGCCGACCGGCATCGGCCGCTTCCGCGTCAACGCCTTCGTGCAGCAGGGCAAGGTCGGCATGGTGCTGCGGACCATCCCGGCCAAGCTGCCGACCATCGACGACCTGGGTATGCCGCAGGTGCTCAAGGACGTGTCGATGACCAAGCGCGGCCTGTGCATCCTGGTGGGCGCCACCGGCTCGGGCAAGTCGACCACGCTGGCCGCGATGATCGACTGGCGCAACGAGAACTCCTTCGGCCACATCGTCACGGTGGAGGACCCGGTGGAGTTCGTGCACCCGCACAAGAACTGCGTGGTGACGCAGCGCGAGGTGGGCATCGACACCGACAGCTGGGAGGCGGCGCTCAAGAACACGCTGCGCCAGGCGCCCGACGTCATCCTGATGGGCGAGATCCGCGACCGCGAGACCATGGAGCACGCGGTGGCCTTCGCCGAGACCGGCCACCTCTGCATGGCCACGCTGCACGCCAACAGCGCCAACCAGGCACTCGACCGGATCATCAACTTCTTCCCCGAGGAGCGCCGCGCCCAGCTCCTGATGGACCTGTCGCTGAACCTGCGCTCGCTGGTCTCGCAACGCCTGGTGCCGACCGAGGACGGCCTGGGCCGCGTGGCGGCGGTCGAGATCCTGCTGAACACGCCGCTGATCTCCGACCTGATCTTCAAGGGCGAGGTCGGCGAGATCAAGGAGATCATGAAGAAGAGCCGCAACCTCGGCATGCAGACCTTCGACCAGGCGCTGTTCGACCTGTTCGAGGGCCACGCGATCAGCTTCGAGGATGCGCTGCGCAACGCCGACTCGGCCAACGACCTGCGGCTGCAGATCAAGCTCAACAGCCAGCGCGCGCGCAGCACCGACCTGGCCGCGGGCACGGAGCACTTCGCGATCGTCTGAATTCGGGATCGGACAGCCGAACGCAGGAGAAGGACAAAAGCGCGCAGAAGTCGCAGAAGGAGAACCAAGAATTCTGGCTGTTCCTTCTGCGACTTCTGCGTAACCTTCGCGCCCTCTGCGTTCGGCTGTCCGCTTCCGCTTCGGTCAGTCGATCTGCCGCTGCCAGGCGGCGAACACGCCCGCCGCGAGCGCGACCACCGCGATCGCCGTGAAGCCGTCGAGCGAGGCCATGAAGGTGGCCTGCTGCTCGAGCGTGCGCCACAGGGTGCCGAGCGCCATCGCATGCGCCTCGCCGGCCGCATGGCCGAGCGCCGCGAAATTCCGCGTCAGCCCCTCGAGCGCCTGCATGAAGCCCGCGTTGCCGGCGTTGGCTGATTCGGCGAGCCGGGTTTCGTGCAGCGCGAGCCGGTGCTGCTGCAGCGCGATCACGCTCGAGGTGGCGAAGGAGATCGCGAGCTGCCGCACCAGGTTCTTGAGCCGGTAGCCGTGCGCGAAGTCCTCGGCCGCGAAGGGCCGGAAGGTGAGGTTCGCGACCGGCAGCACCACGAACAGCATCAGCAGGCCGCGCAGCAGCAGCGGGCCGACCAGTGCCTCGCGCCCCGACTGCGGCGTGACGCGCGCGAGCCAGGCGGACGCCAGCGCGGCGATCGCGAAGCCCGCGACGATCAGCCACTTCTTGCGCGCGAGGCGCGCCGAGTAGCGCAGATAGACGAACACCAGCAGCCCGGTGGCGAGCGACATCGCGCCCGTGAAGTAACCGGTGTTGCCCACGCTGAAGCCGAGCCCGCCCTCCATCAGCCGCGGCAGCAGGTAGCTGAAGCCGGTCGACAGGTAGTAATAGACGACGTAGAGCGCCAGCCCGACGCGAAAGCCCGGCTGCCGCAGCGCATGCAGCCGCACCAGCGGCGTGGGATGGTGCCACTGGTGCCAGCCGAACCAGGCGAGCCCCGCGAGGCCGGCCAGCGCCAGCCCCACGAGCGCGGGCGAACCGGTGAACAGCTCGAAGTGGGTGCGCGTGAGCACCACCTGCAGCGCCGCCTGCGCCAGCGCGAACACCAGGTAGGGCGCATGGTGCGGCGCGGTGCGCTCGTGCGGCTCCACGTCGCCGAGATCGGGCAGCGCCCACAGCACCAGCAGGCCGATCAGCACCGCCACCGGCACGGTGCAGCCGAACAGCCAGCGCCAGTCGAAGTTCGAGACCAGGAAGGCTCCCGCCACCGGCGCCAGCGCGCCGCCGAAGACGATCAGCACCATGAAAGCCTTGAGCGCCCTGGCGCGGCGCTCGGCCGGCATGCCGATCTGGATCAGGATGCGGCAGGCGCCGAGCATCGGCCCCACGAAGTAGCCCTGCACGCCGCGCGCCAGCGCGAGCTGGGTGGAACTGTCGGACCAGGCGGCGCCGAGGCCGCCCGCGGCGAAGGCGAACATGCACAGCGCGAGGTAGCGGCGGTAGCCGAGCCGCTCGATCCATGCATGCTGCTGCAGGATGCCGAGCACCGCGCCCAGCGCGTAGGCGCTCGAGGCCCACACCAGTTCGTCGGGCGAGGCGTTGACGCCGCCCGCGATGTAGCTCGCGAAGAACGCGAACAGCGCGTTGTCGAAGTAGTCGACCGCCGTGACCAGCCCGATCGCCCAGGGCATCCACGCCATGGCCGAGAGGCCGTGCGGTTGCCGGGCGAGGGCCGGTGCGTTCATGACGCCGGACGCTCCGCGCGCCGCTGCGCGAGAGCCTCCTCCACCGGTTCGCCGGCCAGCCGGCGCTCGACGTAGTCGAGGTCGCGGCGCAGCTGGGCCTGCAGGGCCGCGGCTTCCTTGAGCTCGCGGCGCACCTGGGCCACGCGCGTGTCGAGCGTGGCGAGCTGCGCGCCCAGCGTCTCGCGCAGCGACTTGAGCGAGGCATTCGACAGCCGCGGCCGGCCGCCCTCGGCCGGCGCCTCCATCGGCTGGCGCAGCATCTCGGTGATGGTGGTGAGCGAGAAGCCCAGCGAGCGCATGCGCAGCACGCGCGCGAGCCGCTCGAGGTCGGCCGGTTCGTAGAGCCGGTAGCGGCCCTCGCTGCGCACCGGCACCACGATGCCCAGTTCCTCGTAGTACTTGAGCGTGCGCGGCGTCACGCCGAGCTGCGCCGCGGCATCGCGAACGGTGAGGGACTTGGGCGGGGGGCCGGGGAGCTCATGGGGCGATTCTACTCCAACGTGTACGTTCACGTACAGGTTTGGGCCGGCACGGCCATGTCCCCCGGGGTGCAGGCTGTCGCCGAATGGCTTTAAGCTCGGGCCCATGAGCAGCATCAACACCCGCACCTACGAATCCGTTCCCGCGCAGACGGTGGCCTTCCTGGGCCTCGGCGTCATGGGCGGGCCGATGGCCGGCCACCTGGCCAAGGCCGGCCACGGCGTCACGGTCTACAACCGCACCGAGGCCAAGGCCCGGGCCTGGGTCGACGAATTCGGCGCCCCCGGCCGCCACGCCGCCACGCCGCGCGAAGCGGTGGCCGGCGCCAGCATCGTGTTCTGCTGCGTCGGCAACGACGACGACCTGCGCTCGGTGGTGCTCGGCGACGACGGCGCCTTCGCCGGCATGGCCAAGGGCGCGGTCTTCGTCGACCACACGACCGCCTCGGCCGACGTGGCGCGCGAGCTCTCCAAGGCCGCGCTCGAACGCGGCCTGCAGTTCATCGACGCGCCGGTGTCCGGTGGCCAGGCCGGCGCCCAGAACGGCGCGCTCACCGTGATGTGCGGCGGCGACGCGGCCGCCTTCGACCGCATCAAGCCGGTGGCCGCGGCCTTCGCGCGCGCGGTCACGCTGCTCGGCGAGAGCGGCGCGGGCCAGCTCGCGAAGATGGTCAACCAGATCGCGATCGCGGGCCTGGTGCAGGGCCTGTCGGAGGCCATTGCCTTCGGCCAGCGCGCGGGGCTCGACATGCGGGCGGTGCTCGAGGTCATCGGCAAGGGTGCCGCCCAGAGCTGGCAGATGGACAACCGCGGCAAGACCATGATCGAGGGCAAGTTCGACTTCGGCTTCGCGGTCGACTGGATGCGCAAGGACCTCGGCCTGGTGCTCGACGAGGCCAAGCGCAATGGCGCGCGCGTGCCCGTGACCGCGCTGGTCGACCAGTTCTATGCCGACGTGCAGCAGTCGGGCGGCCAGCGCTGGGACACCTCGAGCCTGATCACGCGGCTGAAGTAGCAAGCCCCTGGCTCATCCGGAAACGAACAAGGCCCCGTCGAGGGGCCTTGTTCGTTGGCGGGCGGAAAGACTTCAGCGGATCGGGCTGGTCGTCACGCCACCGGCCGGCGCGGGCGCCGGTGCCGGCAGCGGCTCCATCGGCGGCAGCGGCACGCGCGACGAGGTGCCGGGCTGCGGCTGCGAAGCCGGCGCCACGGGCGCGGGCGCGGACACGCCGGTGCCGCCGCGCTGCGCGCCGCTCAGGTCGGCCTCGCTCACCACCTCGACCACGCGCACCACCTTCTGCACGCCGGTCACGCTGCGCACCACCTCGGTCGCGCGGTCGGTCTCGCGGCGCGTGGCGATGCCCATCAGGTAGACCGTGCCGCGCTCGGTCACGACCTTGAAGGAGTTGGCGAAGATGTCCTTGGCATCGAGCAGCGAGGCCTTGACCTTGCCGGTGATGTAGAGGTCGTTGGAGCGGTCCTGGAAGGTGCTGGGCGCGCCCAGCGTGATTTCGTTGACCACCGAGCGCACGTTGTCGGCGCCGCGCACCACCTCCTCGACGCGGCGGCGGTCGGCCTCGTTGCCCACCGCGCCGGTCAGCAGCACCTGGCGGTTGTAGCTGGTCACGCTGACGTACATCTGGTCGTTGGCGATGTCGCGCACGCGGGCCGCGGCGCGCAGTTCGATGCCCTGATCGTCGAGCTGCGCGCCCGAGCTGCGGCGGTCGGTCGCCACCATGCCCACGCCCACCGCCGCCGCGCCGCCGACCACCAGCGGCACGCAGGCCGAGAGGCCCGCGACCAATGCCGCACCCGAGGCGAGTGCGAATACGAGGCGGTGCATGGCGCGAGGCGTCGAGGCGGTCTTCTGCATGTGTGATTTCCCTGGAATGGAGGTGCGAGACGGGCGCTGCCGCGAGGCCCTGGCCCGGGTTCGCGGCGAGTTTAGCCCAGCGGATTTGCCGCTCCGTTACGGCTTGTTGGTAGAAATGAAGACGGCCGCGGAGTTCCCGGAAGGGATCGCCCACGCCTGTGGGATGCGGCCTACGCCGCCTTGCCGCGCTCGATTCCTCAGCTCGACGGCGACAGCACGTCGCTGTCCGGATCGCCGAGCAGTTGCGCGTCCACGCCGTCGCACAGGCAATGCAGCGCGAGCAGGTGGATCTCGTGGATGCGCGCGCCGCGCTCGTGCGGCACGCTGATCTGCACGTCGGTCTCGCGCAGCGCGCGGCCGATCACGCCGCCCGTGCCCGGCGCGGCCGAGGCGCCCGCGTTGGCATTGCCGAGCAGCGCCACCACGGTCATGTCGCGCTCGTGCGCCGCGTGCACCGCCGCGAGCACCGGGGCCGACTGGCCGCTGACGCTGAGCGCGAGCAGCACGTCGCCGGCCTGGCCGAGCGCGCGCACCTGGCGCGCGAAGCGGTCGCCGTCGACGGCATTCGCGCCGTCGGCCGCGGGATCGGTGCTGTCGCCGGGCAGCGCGATGGCCGCGAGCTCGGGCCGCTCGCGCTCGAAGCGGCCGACGAACTGCGACGCGAACTGCGTGGCCAGCAGGCCCGACACGCCCGACCCGCAGGCCAGCACCTTGCCGCCGCTGGTCACGCACGCCAGGATCGCCTGCATCGCCTGCGAAATGGGTTTGCTCAGAATCGGGCCGGCCTGGTACTTGAGGTCGGCGCTGTCGATGAAGTGCTGCTGAATCCGTTGCTCGAGCATGGGGCGGGATGATAACTGCGGGCATCGCGGCCGAGCCGCGCCGCTCAGTCCGCGTCGAAGGCCGCGCGCAGCCAGGTGATGCGTTCCTCGACCAGCACCACGTCGAAACGGCACGGCGGCGGCTCGCGCAGACGCGCGAGATAGTGGCGTGCCGCGAACACGATGCGCCGCTGCTTGGCCGCGGTGATGCTGCCGGCCGCGCCGCCATGGCCGCCCGAGCTGCGCTGGCGCACCTCGACGAACACCAGCGTGCGGTCGCGCGGATCGCGCATGATCAGGTCGATCTCGCCGCCGCCGCGGCCCGGCGTCCGATAATTGCGCGCGACCAGCCGCAGCCCCGCGCGTTCCAGGTGCGCCAATGCGGCGTCCTCGGCCGCGTCGCCGCGGCCCTTGGTCGTGACGGCCGATGCCGTCGTCGTGGTCTTCATGACCGCTCCCTGTTCCCGTTTGTTCTTGTGTCGACGTCCCTCGGAGAAAAGCGCTTGGCCTCACTCGCACCCGCCTCTTTCGGTGCCGCCCTCGGGGCCGCGCGCGACGCCGCCGGTGCGCAGCATTATCCGCAGGGCACCCTCTACGTGGTCGCCACGCCGATCGGCAACCTGGCCGACATCACGCTGCGCGCGCTGCACGTGCTGCAACTGGTCGACGCCATCGCCTGCGAGGACACGCGCCACACGCAGAGCCTGCTGCGTGCCTACGGCATCGACCGCCCCGGCGCGCAATTGCTCGCGCTGCACCAGCACAACGAGGCCGAGGCCGCGCAGGCCGTGGTCGCGCGGCTCGCGCAGGGCGAGCGCATCGCCTACGTCAGCGACGCCGGCACGCCGGGCGTGAGCGACCCCGGCGCGCGGCTGGTGGCCGCGGTGCATGCCGCCGGCCTGCGCGCGCTGCCGCTGCCGGGCGCGAGCAGCGTCACCACGCTGGTGGGCGCGGCCGGGCTGGTCTCCGATGGCAGTGGCGACAGCGCGAGCAGCGCCTTCGTGTTCGCGGGCTTCCTGCCTAGCAAGGCCGGCGAGCGCGACAGCGCCGTGCAGGCGCTCGCGCGCGAGCCGCGCGCCGTGGTGCTGCTCGAGGCCCCGCACCGCATCGAGCCGCTGGCGCGCGCGCTGGCCGTGCTCGGCGAGCGCCGCGTCACCGTGGGCCGCGAGCTCACCAAGCAGTTCGAGGAGATCGCGACGCTGGCGGCCAGCGCCCTGCCCGGCTGGTTCGCGGCCGAGCGCGACCGCACGCGCGGCGAGTTCGCGCTGGTGCTGCATCCGGTGGCGGTGGCGGCCGACGACGGCGCCGAGGGCGAGCGCGTGCTGCGCCTGCTGCTGGCCGAGCTGCCGGTGAAGAGCGCCGTGAAGCTCGCGGCCGAGATCACGGGCGCGCCGCGCAACACGCTCTACGACGCGGCGCTGCGGATCCGCAACGCATCGGACGAAGACGCCGACTAAGCGCGCTTCTTGAACAGCGCCGAGGCCCCGCTCGCCGTGGCCACCTCGGCCGCCGCCTGCATCAGCGTGGGCCCGAGCGTCTCCATGCGCTGCGCCGTCAGCCGCACCGCGGGGCCGGCGATGGTGATGACGCCGATCGCCGGGCCGGTGGGGCCGAAGACCGGCGCCGCCATCGCGGTCATGCCCGGTGCGAACACCTCGTTGATCAGGCTGAAGCCGCGCTGGCGCGCCGCCTTCACGTAGACCATCACGGCCTTGAGCGTGGTCGGCGCCTTGGGACCGAAGTCCTCGGGCTTGCCCAGGCCCTTCTTCGCGACCAGCGCCATCGCGTCGTCCTCGGGCAGGGTCGAGAGCCAGGCATGGCCGGCCGCGCTGCACGACAGCGCCACCGACAGGCCCATGTCCGGGTCGTAGCGCAGGCCGTGGGTCGCGCCCTGGGCCTTGGCCACGAAGGTGAGTTCGTCGCCGTCGACCACCGCGAGGCGCACCAGCTCGCCGGTGGCCTTGGCGAGCTGGTCGAGCAGCGGCTGCGCGACGTCGACCACGCCCGAGTTGCTGAGGAACGAGAGGCCGATCGACACCAGCTTGATGGTCAGCACGTAGTGGCCGTCGCGCTGCTCCTGTCGCACGTAGCCGTAGCGGATCAGTTCCGTCAGCAGGCGGTGCGAGGCGCTCAGCGGGATCTGCAGATCGCCCGCCAGCAGGGACAGGGGCACGCCCTCGGGATGGGACGCCAGATATTCCAGCACCCTGAAGCTGCGTCCCAGCATTTCGCTCATGTCAGTACTCCCGGTTCATGTCGCGGACCGATGCGACAGCCGAACTCTAGCAGAACAAGGGAAGGGATTTCCATAGTGGAAAGATTTTCCGATTCAACACAGAATCCGCTCCATCGCTTCGGCCCTGCCGACTTCCGTCCCTCCCTGGAGCCCTTCCGTGAAACTTCTCCGCACCTTCGCCCTCGCCAGCCTCTGCATCGGCCTCGCCGCGCCCGCCCTGGCGCAGCAGGAACGCACCATCCGCTTCGGCCACCTCAACAACACCGACCATCCGGTGAGCCTGGGCGTGAAGCGCTTCGCCGAGCTGCTCGCGGCCAAGAGCGGCGGCAAGATGAAGGTGCAGGAGTACCCGGCCAACCAGCTCGGCAACGAGATGCAGCAGCAGTCGGCGCTGCAGGGCGGCGTGCAGCAGATGTCGGCGCCCGCGACCACCTCGCTCGCGGGCATCGTCAAGGAGTTCGGCCTGGTCGACTTCCCGTTCGCGGTCGCCAGCTTCGAGCAGGCCGACCAGCTGCTCGACGGGCCGCTGGGCCAGGCGCTGATCGCCAAGCTGCCCGAGAAGGGCCTGGTGGCGCTCGGCTACTGGGACCTGGGCTTTCGCAACGTGACCAACAGCAAGCACCCGATCGCCAGGGCCGAGGACCTGCAGGGCCTGAAGATCCGCGTGATCCCGAACCCGGTGTTCCTCGACACCTTCAAGGCCTTCAAGGCCAACCCGGTGCCGATGCCCTTCGCCGAGCTCTACGGCGCGCTCGAGTCGAAGGCGGTCGACGGCCAGGAGAACCCGTTCGCCGTGATCCTGTCGAACAAGTTCTACGAGGTGCAGAAGTTTGTGAGCGCGACCAACCACGTGTACGCGGCCAACATCGTGCTCGTGAGCAGGAAGTTCTGGGACCAGCTCTCGCCCACCGAGCAGAAGTGGATGCGCGAGGCCGCCGACGAGGCGCGCGGCTACCAGCGCCAGGCCAGCCGCGCCGCGGCGCAGAAGGCCGTGGGCGAGCTGCAGGCCAAGGGCGCGCAGTTCAACGAGGTGGCGCCGAAGGAGCAGGTGCGCATGCGCGAGATCGCGCAGCCGGTGATCGACAAGTTCGCGGCCCAGTACGACCCCTCCATCGTCAAGCTCTACAACGACGAGCTCGCGCGCATCCGCGGCGGCAAGCAGTGAGTGCAAGGGAACCGCGAGCATCCATCATGAAGTTCCTCGTCCTGCACGGCCCCAACCTCAATCTCTTCGGCCGCCGCGAGCCGCACATCTACGGCCGCACCACCCTGGCGGAGATCGACGCGCGCATCGACAAGCTCGCGCACGAGCTCGACATCACGGTGGCGACGATCCAGTCCAACCACGAAGGCGCGCTGGTCGACTTCCTGCACCAGCACATCGACGAGGCGCAAGGCGCGCTGGTCAATCCCGCGGGCCTCACGCAGCACGGCGTGCCGCTGCACGACGCGATCAAGGCCATGCCGTTCCCGACCATCGAGGTCCACATGTCGAACATCGCGGCGCGCGAGGCCTGGCGCGCGCACTCGATCATCTCGCCGGCCGTGCGCGGCACGGTGCAGGGGCTCGGTCCGCAGTCCTATCTCGCGGCGCTGCGCGCGCTGGTCGAGATCGTGCGCGACGCCAGGCAGTGAGCCCGCGCGTGCGCCCGTGCACGGCGCACGCCCCCCGACCGGATTGAAGAGGACGACATGAATCGATGGATCGATCGCGCCTGCCGCGTGGTGGAGGCGCTGATCGCGACCTTCCTGGCCGCGATGGTGGTGCTGGTGTTCGGCAACGTGGTGCTGCGCTACGGCCTCAACTCGGGCATCACCGTGTCCGAGGAGGTCTCGCGCTGGCTGTTCATCTGGATCACCTTCCTGGGTGCGCTGGTGGCGCTGCGCGAGCATGCCCACCTCGGCGTGGACATGGTGGTCGGCAAGCTGCCGCCGCTGGGCCGCAAGCTGTGCCTGGGCGCCAGCCACCTGCTGATGCTCTACATCCTGTGGCTGCTGTTCCAGGGCAGCCTGGCGCAGACGCGGATCAACTGGGACGTGGAGGCGCCGGTCACCGGCGCCTCGATGGCCGTGGTCTACGCCTCGGGCCTGGTGTTCTCGGTGCTGGCCGCGGCGCTGCTGCTGATCGAGCTGCTGCGCCTGGTCACGGGCCGGCTCGCCGACGACCAGCTGGTGGCGATCCAGGAATCGGAAGAAGCCGCCGCGCTCGCGCAGGTGCTCGACCACGAACGGGAGCGCCGCGCATGACGATCGCCGTCTTCCTCGGATCGCTGCTGCTGGCCATGGCGCTGGGCATGCCGATCGCCTTCGCGCTGCTGGCCAGCGGCGTGGCGCTGATGTGGCAGCTCGACCTGTTCGATGCCCAGATCCTGGCGCAGAACCTGATCGGCGGCGCCGACAGCTTCCCGCTGCTGGCCGTGCCCTTCTTCATGCTCGCGGGCGAGATCATGAACGCGGGCGGCCTGTCGCGCCGCATCGTCGCGCTGGCGCTCGCGCTGGTGGGCCACGTGCGCGGCGGCCTGGGCTACGTGACGATCATGGCGGGCTGCCTGCTGTCGGCGCTGTCGGGCTCGGCCGTGGCCGACGCCGCGGCGCTGACCGCGCTGCTGCTGCCGATGATGGTCTCGGCCGGCCACGACCGCGCCCGCGCGGGCGGCCTGATCGCGGCCACCGGCATCATCGGCCCGGTGATCCCGCCGAGCATCGGGCTCGTGATCTTCGGCGTGGCGGCCAATGTCTCGATCTCCAAGCTCTTCCTCGCGGCCATCGTGCCCGGCCTGCTGATCGGCGGCGCGCTGTGGATCACCTGGGCCTGGCTGGTGCGGCACGAGAAGATCGAGCCGCCGCCGCGCCAGTCCGGCCGCCAGATCGCCAGCGCCGCGCGCGAGGCCGGCTGGGCGCTGATGCTGCCGGTGATCATCCTGGTGGGCCTGCGCATGGGCGTGTTCACGCCCACCGAGGCGGCCGTGGTGGCCGCCGTCTACGCGCTCTTCGTGGCCACGGTCATCTACCGCGAGCTGCGCTTTCCCGATCTCTACAAGATCTTCGTGAGCGCCGCCAAGACCAGCGCGGTCGTGATGTTCCTGATCGCCGCGGCGATGGTCAGCGCCTGGCTGATCACGGTGGCCGACCTGCCCGCCAAGGTGGTCGCGCTGCTCGAGCCCTTCATGGGCAACAAGATCGTGCTGATGATCGCGATCATGCTGCTGGTGATGGCGGTAGGCACGGCGATGGACATGACGCCAACCATCCTGATCCTCACGCCGGTGCTGATGCCGGTGGTGGTGGCAGCCGGCATCGACCCGGTCTACTTCGGCGTGATGTTCATCATCAACAACTCGATCGGGCTGATCACGCCGCCGGTGGGCGTGGTGCTCAACGTGGTGGCGGGCGTGGGCCGCATGCGCATGGACGAGGTCACGCGCGGCGTGCTGCCCTTCATGGCGGCGGAGTTCGCGATCATGTTCCTCATGGTGCTGTTCCCGCAGCTGGTGACGGTGCCCGCCAGATGGTTCGGCGGCTGATGCGCGCGCCCGCCCTTCGGCCCGCGCGCTGCCGGCTGCGCGCGCTGTGCGCGGCGCTCGCGCTCTTCGTTCCGCTGGCGGCATCGGCGCAGGACCCGGCGCGCGACGTGCTGCCCGAGCAGCTGCAGCCGCGCGCCTTCGTCGGGCCGACCGGCCTGGTGCGGCTGGGCCCGCGCGTGCTGTTCTCGGCCTTCCACGTGACCACCGGGCAGGAGCTCTGGAGCAGCGACGGCACCACCGCCGGCACCGTGCTGCTGAAGGACATCCGCCCCGGCTTTCGCGGCGCCTTCCCGAGCTGGCAGACGCGCTTCGGCGCGCACGTCTACTTCACCGCCACCGACGGCGAGCACGGCCTCGAGCTGTGGCGCAGCGACGGCACCGCGCGCGGCACGCAGCGCGTGACCGACCTCAACCCCGGCGAGGCCGACGCCATGCCGGCCGAGCTGACGGCCTGGCGCGACGCGCTGTACTTCGTCGCCAACGACGGCCGCCACGGCTTCCAGCTCTGGAAGACCGGCGGCGATGCGCGCAGCACGCGGCGCGTGTCCTCGGTCGACGCGGGGCCGGGCGCGGTGGTGCGCCAGCTCACCCCGGCCGGCCGACGGCTGTTCTTCACCGCCACCAGCCACGCCCATGGGCACGAGCTGTGGGTCAGCGAGGGCGCGCCCGAGACCACGCGGCTGGTGAAGGACATCCGGCCCGGCGCGGAGGACGGCAACCTCGAGAACCTGGTGGCGACCGGCGAGCGGCTCTGGTTCACCGCGAGCGACGGCCGGCATGGCATCGAGCTCTGGACCAGCGACGGCAGCGAAGCCGGCACGCGCATGGTCAAGGACATCCGCCCCGGCGAGGCCGCGTCGCGGCCCGCGCATCTCACGGCCGTGGGCGCCACGCTCTACTTCGCGGCCGAGGACGGCACGCACGGCATCGAGCTCTGGCGCAGCGACGGCACCGAGGCCGGCACGCAACTGGTGAAGGACATCCGCCCCGGCGCCGCGAGTTCGGTGCCCGGCCCGCTCGCGGCCTTCGGCGGCCGGCTCTACTTCGCCGCCACCGACGGCGCGACGGGCGCCGAGCTCTGGACCAGCGACGGCAGCGCGGCCGGCACCCGGCTCGTGAAGGACCTGGGGCCGGGAGCCGGCAGCGGCTCGCCCGCGCGCTTCGCGCAGGCCGGCGGCCGGCTGTGGTTCTCGGCGAACGACGGCGTGCATGGCGTGGAGCCCTGGTCCACCGACGGCAGCGCGGCCGGCACGCGCCTCGCGGCCGATGTCGCGCCCGGACCGCGCCATGCGATGCCGCTGGGCTTCGTCGCGCTCGGCGGCGCGGTGCTGTTCGTGGCCGACGACGGCCTCGGCAACGAGCGCCTGTGGTCGCGCAGCACGAAGGGCGGCGCGCGCCGCGCCACATTGATCGGCGATCCGCTGCGCGAGCGGCTGCGCTGAGCCGCGCCGGCTCGCCGGCTCCTTTCCCGCGCCAACGAAAAAAGGCCCCGGTTCGCACCGGGGCCTTCAGATTGCTGACAAACCCCAAGCCCTCGCCCCCGGCGAGGGCTTTGTGCTTTTAAATGGCGGGATGCTCAAGAGCCCCACCCCCGCGCAGCAAGAACTCGAGATGGTGACGCTGGAGATGCTGGTGCCGCAGGACCACTTGCTGCGCAAGATCGAAGCGGCGATCGATTTCGAGTTCATCCGGGCCAAGGTCGCTCACCTGTACTGCGCCGACAACGGCCGCCCGGCGCTCGATCCGGTCGTGATGTTCAAGCTGCTGCTGGTGGGCTACTTGTTCGGCGTACGCAGCGAGCGGCAGCTGATGCGCGAAGTGCAGGTCAACGTGGCCTACCGCTGGTTTGCCGGCTTTCGCCTGACCGACAAGGTCCCCGACGCTTCCACCTTCTCGCAGAACCGGCGCCGCCGCTACAGCGACACCACCGTGTACCAGGAGATCTTCGACGAGATCGTGCGCCAGGCCATCGGCCACGGCATGGTCGATGGCCGGGTGCTGTACACCGACAGCACCCACCTGAAGGCCAACGCCAACAAGAACAAGTTCGACCTCGTGCAGGTCCAGCAGACACCCTCGGCCTACCTGGGAGCGCTGGACGCGGCGGTCGATGCGGATCGCGCCGCGCAGGGCAAGAAGCCCTTGAAGCGTGATGACGACGATACCCCGCCGCCGAGCAAGGAAGTCAAGCGCAGCCGCACCGATCCCGACAGCGGCTTCATGGTGCGCGACGACAAGCCTCGAGGCTTCTTCTACCTGGACCACCGCACGGTCGACGCCAAGCACGCCATCATCACCGACACCCACGTCACGCCGGCCTCGGTGCACGACAGCCAGCCGTACCTGGGGCGGCTGGACCATCAGCGAGAGCGCTTCGGCCTGCAGGTGCAGGCCGTGGGCCTGGATGCGGGCTACTTCACACCGGCGATCTGCCAGGGACTGGAGACGCGTGGCATCGCCGGGGTAATGGGCTACCGCACGCCGACCCACAAGCCGGGCACCTTCTACAAGCGCCAGTACGAATACGACCGCTACCGCGACGAGTATGTCTGCCCGGCGGGGCAGGCGCTGGCGTACAGCACGACCAGCCGGGTGGGCTATCGCGAGTACAAGTCCGATCCGGCAATCTGCCGACGCTGCGAGCTGCGCGGGCAGTGCACGAGCAGCGCCAATGCGGTGAAGGTGGTGGTGCGCCACGTCTGGGAGTGGGCCAAGGAGCGGGTGGACACCAGGCGTCTGACCGAAGAGGGCAAGCGCCTGTATGCGCGGCGCAAGGAGACGGTGGAGCGCAGCTTCGCCGATGCCAAGCAGCTGCACGGGCATCGCTACGCACGCATGCGAGGGCTGCGCAAGGTGGCCGAGCAGTGCTTGCTGGCGGCGGCTGCGCAGAACATCAAGAAGATCGCGCTGCTGCTGGCGCGTCTGAGGGCGCTTTTACGTCATCGCAGGCGCGTTCTGACTGCGCAACAGCGCATCCAGGCCTGCTCGGACCTCGTTGCAGCTCGATGGGGCGAGCGCCGCGCAGAAATCGGCTTCGCTTGAAAGACAAAACCCCATGTTCCGGAAAACATGGGGTTCGTCAGCAGCCTGAAGGCCCCGGTTCGCACCGGGGCCTTCTTGCATCGCGCGCGGGCTCAGTACACGACGATCTTGCCGGTCGGTCGCGCGCTGTGGCAGTCGTTGTAGAAGTACTCGCCGGGCGTGTCGAAGCGGTGCTGCGCCGACTGGCCCGGTGCGAGCTTGAAGTCGAAGCGGCCCTCGAAGAACTGCGTGGCGCAGTGCTGGTTGGCATTGCCGGCGGGGTTGGTGAAGGTCACGGTGGTGTTCGCGGGCACGCGCATCCAGGTCGGCGTCATCGCGTTGACCGCGGTGCTCTCGCTGGTGCCGGGCGCGTTGGCCGCGGTCTGCACGCGCGCGAGGAACACGGTGTTGGGCGTGGGCAGCGCCGCGCCTTCCACCGCCTGGCCCGACACCGGCCGGCGCACCTCGGGCGGCTTCGGCGTGGCCGCCGGCGCCACCGTGCCGCCGACCTTGAAGGCCCAGAGGTAGTCGCCGCGCGGCGCCGAGTCGCCGTAGGGGATGCTGGTGCCGCCCGCATACACCGCGATGTACTGTTCGCCGTCGACCTCGTAGGCCACCGGGCTCGCGGCGATGGCCGCGCCGGTCTGGAAGCGCCACAGCTCGCTGCCGTCGCCCGCGTCGAGCGCGAGCAGGTTGCCGTCGGGCTGGCCGATGAACAGCAGGTCGGCGGCCGTGCTCAGGATGCCGTTGCCGTGCGCCAGCGAATAGGGCATGGGCTTCTTCCACCTGACCAGGTTGGTGCTCGGGTCGACCGCCACCACCGCGCCCGTCATGTAGGTGCCCGGCGGGCGCAGGCCGTTGCTCGACTCGGTCAGCGAGTGCGCGGCCGAGACGTAGCCCATGCCGGTGTAGACCAGGCCGGTGCGCGGGCTGAAGGACTGGTGGTTCCAGTTGGCACCGCCGCCGTGGCCCGGGATCGACAGCAGCGGCACGTCCCAGTGCGCGTCGTAGAGGCAGCCCTTGAGGTAGTTGGGCACGGCGCGGTTCGGGTCGCCGGGGATCGCGGTGCCCAGCGGCTGGTCGACGATGCAGGTCTCGGTCCAGGCGCCCTGGCGCGGGAAGGGCTGGGTCGGCCAGCTCGCCTGGCGGGCGTCCTGCTTGACCGGCATCTCGTCGATGCCCAGCGGCGCGCTGCCGTCCTTGCGATCGAGGATGTAGTACATGCCGGTCTTGCTGCCGTAGATCACGACCTTGCGCTCCTGGCCCGCGATCCTCACGTTGGCCAGCACGGGCGACATCACGTTGTCCATGTCCCAGATGTCGTGGTGCACCGACTGGAAGTGCCACTTGTACTCGCCGGTCTTGAGGTCGAGCGCGACGATCGAGTTGGCGAACAGGTTCAGGCCCGGCCGCGTGGAGCCGTTCTGCGACGAACCACCGCGCACGTTGCCGAAGGTCCAGTACACCAGCCCCAGCTCGGGATCGACCGCCGGGTGGATCCACGGCGTGGCGCCGGTGCGGTCCGACTCGGGCGCGCCGCCCCAGGTGTCGTAGCCGCGCTCGCCCACGCGCGGCACGCCCCAGAAGGTGGAGAGCACCTTGCCGGTGGCCGCGTCGGCCGAGAAGGCGGCGCCGCGGTTGCCGTCGTTGGTGCCCACGTACAGGCGCTTGTCGTGATAAACCAGCGCCACCTTCTGCACCGCGCCCTGGTAGTCGGCGTCGGTGGCGCTGCTCGGGTACTGCTTGATCCAGACCGGCTTGCCGGTGTTCGTGTCGAGCGCCACCAGCCGGTTGCCCGTGGCCACGGTGTAGACCAGGCCCAGGTCCTTCGCGACCGCCGCGCCGCGGCGCGTGATCGCGCCGTAGGGCGTGGTCCATTTCCACTTGGTGACGCCGGTCTTGCCGTCGACCGCGATCAGGTTGCCGAGCGCCGACTCGATGTAGATCACGCCGTCGACCACCACCGTGGTGCTCTGGCTGTTGCCGGTGTTGGTGCCGCCCTCGATGCGGTTGAGCCAGGCGCCGCCGAGCTGGCCGACGCGCGCCTTGTCGATCTTCGCGAGGCTCGAGTAGTTCTGGTTGCCGAGGTTGCCGCCCACCTTGGGGAAGTCGCGGTCGCCCGCGGTGCAGCAGTCGGCGAGCGCGGCGGCCGAGGGACCGGCCGCGGGCGGTGCCGGCGGCGGGGCCGGCGGGTTGGGTGCCGGCGGGGGCGCCGAGAACCAGGGGAAGGCGCCGCCGCCCGAGTCGCCGCCGCCGCAGCCGGCCAGCAGCAGGGGTGCGCCGATGGCGCCGCAGGCGAGCAGCGTCGCTGCCAGTGATGTGAGTCGCATGGTGAAGATCTCCGCTCCGAAGAAAAGGTTGTCCGCGATGGGAAGGAGGAACGCGGCGCGCAGGGCTGCGCGCACGGCGCCAAGGCACCGTGCGGGCCGCGAGGCCGGTCGGGTCAGCTCAGGGCGTGGTGCAGAAGGGCGTCAGGCCCATGGCCGACTTCACGCCCTGCACCACCAGCTTCTGGAACTGGTCGGCGCCGGGTCCGGTCGAGCTGGCGCTGAACGAGTGGTCGTTGTGGCCCAGCGTGCTGAGCCAGGCGCGGCCGCCGTCGTAGTACTGGCACCAGGCCACGGGATGGAAGTCCGCATGGCCCGGATGCGGCGGCGAGGTCAGCGGCTTGAGCGTGGAGGTGTCGACCTTGGCGAGGAACTTCACGTTGGTCGGGAAGGGCGCGAGGTTGTACCACTCGTCCTGGAAGGTGAAGCGCCTGGGCAGGTCCACGGTGGAGGGGTCGTCGGCAATGATCTCGACGTCGCCCGAGCGGTTGGGCCCGTGGTTGTAGAAGTTGGCGTTGCCCAGCAGGCCTTCGTAGTAGGGCCAGTTGTATTCGGCGCCGAAGGCGTTGTGCAGCCCGACGAAGCCGCCGCCGCGGCGCATGTAGTTGCGCAGCGCGGTGCGCGCGGCATCGTTGCTGGTCGTGACCGCGCCGTTCCACAGCGTGTCGCGGTTCGAGCTCGCGAAGATCACGGCCTTGTAGTTGTTGATGCGGCTGCCGAGCACGGCCACGTCCTCGGTCCAGTCGGCCGCGATGGCCGCGTCCTTGAGCATGCGCACCAGGCCCGCCTGCATCACGTTATCGGGATTCATGACGGGGTTGAGGCCCGGGCCCATCGGCGTGCCGAGGTTGGCGTGGCGCGGCCCGGCGGTGCGCGAGTAGATCAGCACGCGGTCGGGCGTGGTGGCGAAGGCGCCCCAGTCGTTGTAGCACTTGGGGTCGGTGCCGCGGCAGACGTTGTAGTAGGTGTCGAAGCTGTTGTCGGGCGCCTCGGCCACGGGATCGGTGGGCCGGTCGTCCACCGGTTCCTCGGGCGCCACGGCCGGCGGCGGCGGTGGCGGCGCCACCGCGATCGGCACGAAGCCACCACCGCCGCCGCTGCCGCCGCCACAGGCGGTCAGGACCAGGGCGAGCGCCGCGCTCGACACGAGGCCGAGGGTCAGGGAATGAGCTGGTTTCAACGAAGTCTCCTACTTGTAGTCGTGGCCGGGACCGCGCGGGCGCGCCCTGCCGGGATGGCTCGACTGCTTCCGATGGCCGGGGAAGCAGCCGACGAAGCACCAAGGAATGCCGGCCTCAGACGGGAAAGCGGCGCCCTGCTTCGATCGGGTGCGGCAGGCCGCCCTCCCTCGGCGAGCGAAGGAAGCTGCGGTTGCGACGACGGAAGCAGGCGCGAAGGACGCGCGGGGCGCGGGCGAACGCTCAGGACGGCGCGTTCGGCACGCGCCGCAGATCGGACACGGACAACGGACGAGGCAGTGGCACGGATCGTCTCCAGGACTGGGAGTCGGGGCCGAAGGGCCCGCTGGGAGGAATCATAAGCAGAACTGGAAAATATTTCCAGTATAGAAATTCATTCCTTTCTCAAGACTTACCCTCCTCCGCCGGGAGGCGGCGGGCGGGAGCACCTCGGGCCGCGGCCGCCTCGCCTCCTCGGTGCCGCGGTTCGCCCGTTCGAGGCCGCGGGCCGGCACGCGAAATTTCTTTATGGAATGAATTCATCGGCGAGGCCGATTGATCAGCCGCCGGCCATTTCGCCCACTCATGCAATTCGGGACTCTTGAAATTCAATCCTCCAGGAATTGAATCGATTGCGTAAGAAGACCGTCAGCCGATCGCCAAAGACTCCCGGCTTCCAAAGGCCGCATCTTTCAAAAAATCAAAAAAACGGCCCGCCGTATTGATCGGTAGCAAAAGGAGGCAAATCGTGAAATCACTGCGAAATATTCTGGCCTGCGCGGCCGCGTGCCTGGTCCTCGCGGGATGTGGAGGCGGCGATACGAACACGCGCTTCGTCCCCGTGCCCGTTGCCGTGGCGCCCAATGGCGGCGACACCCGGGGGCCCGGGCCGGGAGGCGGCACGACGACCGATCCGGCGGTGCCGGAGACTTCCGCCGAAACCGGGTTCGACGTATTCCTGCTCGCCGGCCAATCGAACATGGTCGGCTGGGACAAGAACTTCGATCCGGTTCTGGACGCACCGGACCCGCGCATCCTGCAATTGGGCTTCTGGAACGATCACCGCAATTTCGTCATTCCCGCAATCGATCCGCTCGACCATCCTCAGCGCGATAACGGGGTGGGTCTGGCCATGCAGTTTTCCAGGGCCTATCTCAATGACCTCCCCAAGGGGCGAGGCATCCTGCTGGTGCCCTCGGCTTTCGGCGGCACCGGCTTCTATCAACAGCGCTGGAATCCCGGAAACGACCTGTTCGAACAAGCCGTGGAACGAGCCAATGCGGCCATGGCCACGCATCCGAGCAACAGGTTCGCGGGCATCCTCTGGCACCAGGGCGAGGACGATGTCCGCTTCTGGGGCTCGCAGCCGGCGCGCTACGCGGCGGCGCTGGATGCGGCGATCTACGGGTTCCGGGCTCGCATCGCCGGGGCGGCTTCGGCACCGATGATCCTGGGGAAGTTCACCGACAGCTGGGGACTGGTCGACACGACGTTCAACGCGGCCGGCGAAACGACGGCGGCCAAGGCGAACATCATGCAGGCCATCGACGAGACGACCCAGCGCGTTCCATTCACCGCCGTGGCCTCGTCCACCGGTTTGCCGTCTCCTCCCGGCGACCCGATTCACTTCAGCGCGGCGGGCCAACGGGAACACGGGCTGCGCTATTTCGCGCAACTGCCCCATGCCCTGGCCAATGCACCGACGGCCTTCGCACCGCCTTCGGCACCGACGGCCTTGAGCGCCACCTCGGGAGCCAGCTGGATCGAGCTGCGCTGGACTGCGCCGGCCCTCTCGGGCCGCAACGCCATCACGGGCTACCGGATCGCCTACCGCCTGTCCGGCGAGGCCGCCTGGACCGACACGGGATTCGCCACCAGCCTGGCAACCTCCATCATGCTGAGCGGCTTGAAACCCGACGCGAGCTATTCGGTGCGCATCGCCGCCGTGGGCCAGGCCGGCCTGGGCACCGCGGCCCAGCTGGATGCCATCGCCACCTTGCCGGCGCAGACGGTCCGCGTGCCGCCGGCGGCTTTCGAATACACCTTCGAGGCCGGCGACCTGGCGAACACCGGTTCGCTGGGCACCGCGATGAATGGCACGGCCGCCGGCAAGGGGGTCGGCTTCGTGGACGATGCCGTGCGCGGCAAGGTCATGCGGCTGTCGCAGGACACTGGTGCGCCGGGCTGGGTCACGGTGCCACGGGCGATCAATGCCACGGCCTACACCAAGTCGGTGTGGGTGAAGCTCGGCACCTACGCGGGCGCCCAGAACCTCGTGTCGAGCGACAACCAGGGGCGAACGGCCGGGCAGCACACCTTCTTCCTGCCGCAGGGCAAGCCCGTGTCCGCCGGAGGACATGGCCAGGGCTTCGAACTGGTCGCGGACCCCTCCGGCCCTCCCGAGCTCGACACATGGCACCACTTCGCGGTCACCTATGACGCAGCGGTATCCGGTGGCGTGCTGAAGCTCTACAGGAACGGCGTGAAAGTCTCGGAGAGGGCCGGGGTCCCGGCCCTGCGCGACCAGGCCAGCTTCTTCACGATCGGCGCCTTCATGGGCGGCAATGGCTTGAACAACGGATTCCTCGACAACGTGCGCATCTACGACAGCGCCCTCGACGCCGGCACCATCGGCGATGTCCACGCAAAGGAACGCCGGCCCTGAGCCGCGGCGCGCGGCAAGAAAAAAGGCCGGCTCCCTGGAGAGCCGGCCCTTGCTTGCGAAGGAAGTCCCGTCGGATCAGAACGGAATGTCGTCGTCCATGTCGTCGAAGCCCGACGAGGACTTGGCCGGTGCCTGGCGCGGCGCGGGCGCCGGTGCGCGTGGCGCGGCGGCCGGCGCACGCGCCGGCGCGGGGGCGTAGCCGCCACCGCCGCCGCCACCACCTTGCGAGTAGCCGCCGTCGTCGTAGCCGCCGCCCGCCGGGGCGCCCTGGCCCTGGCGGCTGCCGAGCATCTGCATCTGGTCGACGCGAATGTCGGTCGCGTACTTCTCGACGCCGTCCTTGTCGGTGTACTTGCGCGTGCGGATCTGGCCTTCGACGTAGATCTGCGAGCCCTTGCGCAGGTACTGCGCGGCGATTTCGGCCAGGCGGCCGTTGAACACGAGACGGTGCCACTCGGTGGCTTCGCGCATCTCGCCGCTTTGCTTGTCCTTCCACTTGTCGGTGGTCGCGAGGGTCGCGTTGCAGACCTGGTCGCCGCTCGGGAAGGTACGGGTTTCGGGATCGCGGCCGAGGTTGCCGACGAGGATGACTTTGTTGACCGATGCCATGTGCGCTGCCCCTGATGAATGAGTAAGAGGAGGTTTGAAGGAAAAAGAAGGACACGCATTGTGCCCGATGGACCGCGCGACGCGGCCTCCGCTGGCAAGGCATCCCGCTACCGCGCGGCAGAATGGCGGGCTGGACCGATGAATCACGAGCCCGACTTCCTGCAGAACCTGCGCGCCGAGTTTTCGGGCTGGCGCCTGTGGATCGACCGCGCCATCGTGCTCGGCTACGCGGTGCTCGCGGGCCTGTTCGTGGTGGGCTTCACGCACGCGGCCGAATGGGCCTTCGCGCTGTTCGAAGGCCTGTTCCACCGCCATCCCTGGGCCGTGCTGCTGTGGACGCCGGCGCTCACGGCCGCCATCGTCTGGGCCACGCGGCGCTGGTTCCCGGGCGCGGCGGGTTCGGGCATCCCGCAGATCAAGGCCGCGCTCGACCCCGAGCTGCCCTCGGAGCGGCGCGGCCTGTTCGCCTCGCTGCGGCTGACGCTGGCCAAGATCGGGCTCGGCGCCGCGGGCTTCGCGGCCGGCCTGTCGGTGGGGCGCGAAGGGCCTTCGGTGCAGGTGGCGGCCGGCGTGATGCAGCACGCGAAGCGCTGGCTGTCGCCCGGCAGCACGATCGACATGCGCGCGCTGCTGGTGGCCGGCGGCGCGGCCGGCATCGCGGCCGCGTTCAACGCGCCGCTCGCGGGCGTGGTGTTCGCCATCGAGGAGCTGTCGGGCCGGCTGGAAGCGCGCGCCAGCGGCGTGATCATCACCGGCATCGTGCTCGCGGGCCTGGTGGCGGTGTCGGCCTTCGGCAACCTCAGCTATTTCGGCGTGATCCGCGTGCCGCACCTGGACTGGAGCCTGCTCGGCCCGGGCCTGGCCGTGGCGCTGCTCAGCGGCGTGGCGGGCGGGCTGTTCGCGCGCCTGCTGATCGCCTCGCTGACCGGCGCGCCGCAGCGCCTGAACCACTGGCGCCGGCGTTACCCGGTGCGCTTCGCGGCGGCCTGCGGGCTGGCCGTGGCCGTGATCGGGCTGGCCACGGGCGGCGTCACCTACGGCGCGGGCTCGGAGGCGGTCAAGCAGATGCTGCATGGCGAGGCCCCGCTCTCGCCGCTCTATACGCTGCTGAAGTTCGTCGCCACCTGGCTCACGGCCTGGAGCGGCGCGCCGGGCGGCATCTTCGCGCCCTCGCTGTCGATCGGCGCCGGCATCGGCGATGCCATCGCGCGGCTCGCGAGCCCCGAGTTCGGGCCGGCACTGATCGCGCTCGGCATGGCGGGCTTCCTGGCCGCGGTGACGCAGGCCCCGCTGACGGCCTTCATCATCGTGATGGAGATGGTCGACGGACACGCCATGGTGCTGAGCCTGATGGCCTCGGCCATGCTCGCGAGCCTGGTCTCGCGCATGATCAGCCGGCCGCTGTACGAGACGCTGGCCGAGCACATGGTGGGCGTGGCCACCGGGCGGCTCGCGGCGCAGCCGCAGGAGCCCGTCGCCCGCGAGGAACCGCCCCGCTCGCAATGAATTCCCCGGCGGTCTATCATGTCCGGTTGCCCTCGGACGATCGCCCCTTGAATTCAAAAGCCACCGAAGACACTGCGAACGCAGAAGCCGAACGCGAAAGCGAGCGCGACGCCCAACGCGAAGCCTACCTGGGCGCCGTGCTGGCCCAGCAGCGCATCAGCATCCGCGGCGCGCGCACCCACAACCTCAAGAACGTCGACCTCGACATCCCGCGCAACAAGCTGGTGGTGATCACCGGCCTGTCGGGCTCGGGCAAGTCGAGCCTGGCCTTCGACACGCTCTATGCCGAGGGCCAGCGGCGCTACGTCGAGAGCCTGTCGGCCTATGCGCGGCAGTTCCTGCAGCTGATGGACAAGCCCGACGTCGACGTGATCGAGGGCCTGTCGCCCGCGATCAGCATCGAGCAGAAGGCCACCAGCCACAACCCGCGCTCCACCGTGGGCACGGTGACCGAGATCCACGACTACCTGCGCCTGCTCTATGCGCGCGCGGGCACGCCCTTCTGCCCCGACCACCACCTGCCGCTGCAGGCGCAGACCGTCTCGCAGATGGTCGACGCGACGCTGGGCCTGGGCGAAGAGCCGCGATTGATGATCCTCGCGCCGGTGGCGCGCGAGAAGAAGGGCGAGTTCGTCGAGCTGTTCGCCGAGATGCAGGCCGCGGGCTACATCCGCTTTCGCGTCGACGGCCAGACCTACGAATACAACGACCTGCCCAAGCTCAAGAAGACCGAGAAACACGACATCGACGTGGTGATCGACCGGCTGCGCGCGCGCCCCGACATGCAGCAGCGCCTGGCCGAGAGCTTCGAGGCCGCGCTGCGCCTGGCCGAGGGCCGCGCGCTGGTGCTCGAGCTCGGCGCCGAGGGCCAGCCCGACCGCGAGCACCTGTTCAACGCCAAGTTCTCCTGCCCGATCTGCCACTACTCGCTGGCCGAGCTCGAGCCGCGGCTGTTCTCGTTCAACTCGCCCGTGGGCGCCTGCCCGAGCTGCGACGGCCTGGGCCACAGCGAGGTGTTCGACGCGGCGCGCGTGGTGGCCTTCCCCTCGCTGTCGCTGGCCAGCGGCGCAATCAAGGGCTGGGACCGCCGCAACGGCTACTACTTCAGCATGATCGAGAGCGTCGCGAAGCACTACAAGTTCGACGTCGACGCGCCCTTCGAATCGCTGCCGGCCTCGGTGCAGCAGGTGCTGCTGCACGGCTCCGCGGGCGAGGAGATCAAGTTCAACTACACCATGGAGTCGGGCAACTTCGCGGGCAAGAAGCTCACGAAGAAGCATCCCTTCGAGGGGATCATCCCCAACATGGCGCGGCGCTACCGCGAGACCGACTCGGTGATGGTGCGCGAGGACCTCGCGCGCTACCGCAGCTTCCAGCCCTGCCCCGAATGCGGCGGCTCGCGGCTGCGGCGCGAGGCGCGCAATGTATTCCTGGTCGACGAGTCGGCGCGCCCGGCGGACGGCGGCGAGCCGCCGCGCATGGCGATCTTCGAATTGAGCCGGCTCACCTTGCGCGACAGCCTCTCGTGGTTCCAGCGCCTGCAGTTGCGCGGCGCCAAGGCCGAGATCGCCGACAAGGTGGTGCGCGAGATCGGCCTGCGCCTCAAGTTCCTCAACGACGTGGGCCTCAACTACCTGAGCCTGGACCGCAGCGCCGAGACGCTGTCGGGCGGCGAGGCGCAGCGCATCCGCCTCGCCTCGCAGATCGGCTCGGGCCTGACCGGCGTGATGTACGTGCTCGACGAGCCCAGCATCGGCCTGCACCAGCGCGACAACGACCGCCTGATCGGCACGCTCAAGCATCTGCGCGACATCGGCAACAGCGTGATCGTGGTCGAGCACGACGAGGACATGATCCACGCCGCCGACCACGTGATCGACATGGGCCCGGGCGCCGGCGTGCACGGCGGCCGCGTGATGGCGCAGGGCAGCTTCGCGCAGGTGGCGGCCAACCCCGAATCGCTGACCGGCCAGTACCTCTCGGGCGCGAAGAAGATCGAGGTGCCGAAGCGCCGCACGCCCTGGCTGCCGGTGGTGAAGAAGGAAGTGCCGGCCGAGCCGCGCAAGGCCTCGCGCTTTCCGCAGAGCCCCGCGGCCGAGCGCCGCGCCGCGCGCGAGGCCGCGCACCTCGCCTCGCAGACCGCGCTGCAGGAGATCCGCGTGGTCGGCGCCAGCGGCAACAACCTCAAGAACGTGAGCGTGGCCTTCCCGGTCGGCCTGCTGACCTGCGTCACCGGCGTCTCGGGCTCGGGCAAGTCCACGCTGGTCAACGACACGCTCTACAGCGCCGTCGCGCGCACCCTCTACCGCGCCCACGAGGAGCCCGCACCGCACGAGGCGGTCGAAGGCATCGAGTACTTCGACAAGGTCATCAACGTCGACCAGAGCCCGATCGGCCGCACGCCGCGCAGCAACCCGGCCACCTACACGGGTCTGTTCACGCCGATCCGCGAGCTGATGGCCGAGACCAACACCGCGCGCGAGCGCGGCTACGGGCCGGGCCGCTTCAGCTTCAACGTGGCGGGCGGGCGCTGCGAGGCCTGCCAGGGCGACGGCGTGGTGAAGGTCGAGATGCACTTCCTGCCCGATGTCTACGTGCCCTGCGAGGTCTGCCACGGCCAGCGCTACAACCGCGAGACGCTCGAGGTCCAGTACAAGGGCCGCAACATCGCGCAGATCCTCGACATGACGGTCGAGGTCGCGCACGAGTTCCTGAAGGCCGTGCCGACCATCGAGCGCAAGCTGCGCACACTGCTCGACGTGGGCCTCAGCTACATCAAGCTCGGCCAGTCGGCCACCACGCTGTCGGGCGGCGAGGCGCAGCGCGTGAAGCTCGCGCTCGAGCTCAGCAAGCGCGACACCGGGCGCACGCTCTACATCCTCGACGAGCCGACCACCGGCCTGCACTTCGCCGACATCGAGCTGCTGCTCAAGGTGCTGCACCAGCTGCGCGACGCGGGCAACACCATCGTCGTGATCGAGCACAACCTCGACGTCATCAAGACCGCCGACTGGCTGATCGACATGGGCCCCGAGGGCGGCGCCGGCGGCGGCACGGTGGTGGGCGCGGGCACGCCGGAGGATCTGGCGGCGAACGAGGCGAGCCATACGGGGCATTACCTCAAGCGGCTGCTGCCGGGCTGATACGAAGAGGGCTCTGGGAGCCCTTTCGCCTATTCGCTCAGCAGGCCACGTTGCCCGTTGTCGAACCAGGCCGAATCGAAGCCATCGGCCAGCAGGATCGGCTGCACGGCACAGGTGCCCGCCGCATTCAGCCTGCGAAGGTACTTCACCAGCGTATGCGCATCCTCGGTGAGGATGTGCGTCAGCGATTCGCAGATGGCCTGGGCGATCAGCTTGATGTCGTCCTTGACGGCGCTTCGATCGTCGACCGGATCCCGCGCCAACCCACGCATCAGCAGGCCCGCGGTCATCGCGTGGTCGATGTTGAAAGGAAGCACCTCGAAGTTGCGCAGCGGCAGATCGGTCACGGCCTGCTTGACCTGGAACTCCGATGCGGCAACGGCCGAGAGATACAGCGGCACACCGCGTTTGAGTGCTTCGCGCAGATAGCCGACCGCCGCCGGATGATGCGCGCGCCCCGGATCGGCGAGCGAGATCAGGTAGCTCGTGTCGAGCAGGATCGCACTCACTCCTTGCTTCCCCGCAGCTCGTCGACCCACGCACCGGCATCGGGCACGTCGCGCCATGCCTTCGCACCCCGCTGGGTCAGGCGATCGAGCTCCTTCTCGTCGAGCCGGCTTTCGTGCTCGACGAATTCGAGCAGCCTCGCGTTCCGGTATTCGCGCGTCATGACGTTGTATTCGGCGACGATCCGGATCATGGCGGGCTTGTAGAGGCGGTTGACCTTCTCGTCCCGCAGCATCTCGCGCGCCGCATCGACCAGCAGCGTCTTGCCATCGGGCAGGCGAATGTGGGCATTGGGTTTGGTGTGCCCGCCCATGTCCTCGATCTCGCCACGCACATAGCGCTCGACGCGCACCCATTGGTCCGCATCGTCGGCCCTGAAGTCCGACTCGCTGTCGATCACGATCGCGGCGGGCAGGAAATCCGCCGCGATGCTCACACGCCAGCCGCGACCGCCGCGCGCACTCTTCTGCCAGCGCTCGACCACCGCGCGGCGCTTCGCCGCGATGCCTTCCATCTGCTGGCTGCCCGCGAGTCTTCGCAGGTCGTTCATCAGCACCGGGTTGGCCGTCGGTGCCGTGCGGATGGCCAGCGAACCTTTCTCGACGGAGACATCCAGCGCACTGGTGTCGACATCGTTGCCATCGCCGCGCAGGAACTCGTCGACGTCCCTGGCGAAGCCGCGCAACACGGACAGCGGCACCCGCTCCGGCGAGATTTCGTATCCGGCCGACTCGTCGTGCAAAGCTATCAGCAAGGCTTGCGCTTCCATCGGGTCATTCTAGGTGTCGAGGTCATTTCGTTGTAGAGGAGGCCCGCTGCATCTTCTCGGCTCCAGGCACGAAACCACGGTCCGCGCCACAATCGCGCCCCATGCCTTCCTTCACCCCGCGCCAGTTCGTCATCCTCGTCCTGCTGACCCTCGCCTGGGGCCTCAACTGGCCGGTGATGAAGCTCGGCGTGGCGGACTATCCGCCGCTGGCCTTCCGCGCGATCTCGATCTGGCTCGGGCTGCCGGTGCTGGGCCTGGCGCTGGCGTGGATGAAGGTGCCGTTCCGCGTGCCGCGCGGCGCCTGGCCCGAGCTGCTGTGGCTGGGCGCCACCAACATGTTCGTCTGGCACGCCTGCATCATCCTCGCGGTGAAGGCGCTATCGGGCGGGCGCGCGGCCATCCTCGGCTACACGATGCCGGTGTTCTCGGCGGTGATCGGCGCGCTGCTGTTCTCGGCCGCGCTCTCGCGCCGTGCCTGGACCGGCGTGGGCGCCTGCGCGATCGGCGTGGGCCTGCTGCTGTGGCACGAGCTCACCGACTTCGCGGGCCGGCCCGGCTACGTCGCGCTCGCGCTGGTGGCGGCCGCCACCTGGGCGCTGGGCACGCAGTTGCTGCGCCACACGCGCATCGGGCTGCCGACGCTCACGCTCTCGTTCTGGATGACGGCGCTCACCGCGGTGGTGATGACGGTGCTGTCGGCGCTGTTCGAACGCGACCAGTGGCGCTGGCCCGGCAGCGTGACCTGGGGTTCGATCCTCTACAACGCGGTGCTGATCTTCGGCTTCGCGCACGCGGCGTGGTTCTATCTCGCGCGCGGGCTGCCGCCCGTGGCCTCCACGCTCAGCGTGATGTTCATCCCGGTGCTCGGCGTGTTCAGCGGCGCCGTGTGGCTCGGCGAGGCGGTGCACTGGCAGGACTGGGTGGCGGTGGCGCTGATGATGGTGGCGATCGCCTCGGTGCTGTGGCCCTCGCGCGCCGCGCGGACCTGAGCGATCGCCGCGCGCGCATGACCCGCGAGGTCATGGACCCGGTGCAGTCGATGCGGGACAGTACGTCCAGGCATCAACCACTGGAGAAAGCACCATGAACGGCTTCAACATCCTCCCCCTCGCGGTCGCCCTGCTGATCGGCATCGCGGCACTGGGCTCGTGCATCGGCATCGCGCTGGTGGGGCAGAAGTTCCTCGAAGGCACGACGCGCCAGCCCGAGATGGTCGACACGCTGCAGACCAAGTTCTTCCTGGTCGCGGGCGTGACCGACGGGGCCTTCATCATCGCCACCGGCATCGGCCTGTGGTTCGCGACGGCCAGCCCCTTCGGCTGATCGGCGCGAGGAAAGCGGCGCACCACGCAGGCGCCGCGCCCTCTTCGAGGGCATCGCAGGCGGCATCGATCCAGGTCGATGCCGCTTCTTTTTTTTGGGGACATCGGGGCCGCGCACGAGGCGGCCACTGGCACCATTCGTGCTAGCACCGTTGACACCGAATTGTTTACGGCTAAAGTATTTAGCTATCAACGGTTCGATGCCGTTTCACCCCCATCCCTGCCGGAGAACCCGATGAGCCAACCGTCCCCGAAATCGTCCGCGCTGCCGCGCACCCTGCTTTCGCTGCTGCTGTGCGGCGCCGCGGCCTCGGCCATGGCCGCGCCGGTCAAGGTCGGCCTCGCGCTCGACATCTCGGGCCCGTTCGCGGCGCTGGGCGCCGAGGCGCGCGACGGCTTCGCGCTCGGCATCAAGCAGCTGGGCGGCAAGCTCGGCGGGCAGGAGGTGGAGTTCGTGCAGGCCGACATGGCCGGCAGCCCCGACCAGGCCAAGCAGCTGGTCGACCGCATGATCCAGCGCGACAAGATCGACATCTTCAGCGGCCCGATCGGCTCCAACGTGGCGCTGGCCGTCGGCCCGACCCTGTTCAACGCCAAGGTGCCCTACCTCTCGGCCAACGCCGGCCCGAGCCAGTTCGCAGGCGCGCAGTGCAATGCCTACTTCTTCGGCACCGCCTACCAGAACGACCAGTTCCACGAGGCCGCCGGCAAGTTCGCGCAGGACCGCGCCTTCAAGAAGATCGTGCTGATCGCGCCCAACTATCCCGCGGGCAAGGACGCGCTCGGCGGCTTCAAGCGCCAGTTCAAGGGCCAGGTGGCCGACGAGCTCTACACCAAGCTCGGCCAGATCGACTACGCGGCCGAGCTCGCGCAGCTGCGCGCCTCCAAGCCCGACTCGATCTACTTCTTCCTGCCCGGCGCGATGGGCATCAACTTCATCAAGCAGTTCGTGGGCGCGGGCCTGTCGAAGGACATCACGCTGGTCACCAGCGGCTTCTCGGCCGACGAGGACGTGATCGGTGCCGTGGGCGAGCCGATGCTGGGCCTGTTCAACACCTCGCACTGGGCGCACGACCTCGACAACGCCGCCAACAAGGCCTTCGTGGCCGCGTTCCGCAAGGAATACAACGGCCGCTACCCGTCGGTCTACGCCGCGCAGGCCTACGACGCCATCCTCGCGATGGACGCCGCCGTGAAGCAGGCCGGCGGCAACGCGCAGAACCGCGAGGCCGTGATCGCGGCGCTCAAGAAAGCCAACTACGCCTCGACGCGCGGCACCTTCAAGTACGCCAACAACCACTACCCCATCGAGAACTTCTACCTGCGCGTGATCGGCAAGGACGCACAGGGCAAGGTCACGAACAAGCTGATCAACACCGTCTTGACCAACTACGGCGACAGCTACGCCGACAAGTGCCCGATGAAGTAAGCGGCGCCCGCGCCATTCGGATTCCCGAACTTCCGGACGCAGAGGACGTGAAGAATCCGCGAAGGACGCGAAAGAGACAGCGGAAAACTTTCGAGGTTTTCTTTTGCGTCCTTCGCGAAACCTTCGCGCCCTTCGCGTACGGCTGCCCGCATTCCACTCTCATCCAATGACCCCCATCCTCGTTCTCGAGCAGCTGCTCAACGGCCTCGGCTACGGCCTGATGCTGTTCCTGCTGGCCGCGGGCCTCACGCTGGTGTTCGGCATCATGGACGTGCTGAACCTCGCGCACGGTTCGCTGTTCATGGCCGGCGCCTATGTCGCGGCCGAGGCGCACACGCGCACCGGCTCGTTCGCCGCGGCCATCGTCATCGCGGTGGCGGTCACCGTGGTGGTGGCGCTGCTGCTCGAGGTGCTGCTGATGCGCCGCCTCTACACGCGCGACCACCTCGCGCAGGTGCTCGCGACCTTCGGCGTGATCCTGGTGGCCGACGACCTCGTCAAGATGATCTGGGGCCCGTCGCCGGTGATGGCGCCGACGCCCGCCGCGCTCTCGGGCCCGGTCGAGCTGATGGACGGCCTGCCCTATCCCTCGTACCGGCTGGTGATCCTGGTCGGCGGCATGCTGGTCGCGCTGGCGCTCTACCTGCTCGTGAACCACACGCGCATCGGCATGCGGGTGCGCGCGGGCGCCTCGGACCGGCCGATGGCCGAGCTGATGGGCGTGCGCGTGGGCCGCATCTTCAACGGCGTGTTCCTGCTCGGCGCGGCACTCGCCGCGCTGGCCGGCGCGCTGATGGGCCCGATCGTCGCGGTGCAGGTCGGCATGGGCGAACAGATCCTGATCCCGGCGCTGGTGGTGCTGGTGATCGGCGGCATCGGCTCGGTGCGCGGCGCCTTCGTGGCCGCGCTGCTGGTGGGCATCGTCGACACCATCGGCCGCGCCTTCGTGCCGATGCTGCTGCGCGCCACGCTGCCGCCGGCCACCGCGGCCGACCTCGGCCCGCTGGTGGCAGAGGTCGCGATGTACGCGCTGATGGTGGCGGTCCTTCTCTTCAGGCCCTCGGGCCTCTTCTCGGCACGCGCATGAAAACCCGTCACATCGGCCTCGGGCTGCTCCTGCTGCTGCTCGCGGCCTTTCCCCTGATCGCACCGCTGTTCGGCCTCGAGTTCTACATCGGCTTCGTGCGCCGCGTGCTGATCGTCGCGCTGGCCGCGGCCAGCCTCAACTTCATCCTCGGCTTCGGCGGCATGGTCGCGCTCGGCCATGCGGGCTTCATCGGCGTGGGTGCCTACACGGTGGTGGCGCTCAGCGACGCCGGCACGACCTCGGCCTGGGTGCTGTGGCCCGCGGCCGTGGTGGTGGCCGGCCTGGCCGCCGCGCTGATCGGCACGGTGGCGCTGCGCACGCGCGGCGTCTACTTCATCATGACCACGCTGGCCTTCGCGCAGATGCTGTACTTCGTCGCGGTCTCGCTGCGCAAGTACGGCGGCGACGACGGCTACACGCTGATGAGCCGCCCCACCCTGCTGCCGGGCCTCGACCTCGGCAACGAGAGCAACTTCTACTGGGTGGTGCTGGCGCTGGTGGCGCTCGCGCTGTGGTGGCTGCAGCGCGCCACGCAATCGCGCTTCGGCCATGCGCTGATGGGCATCCGCGACAACGAGACGCGCATGCGCGCGCTCGGCTACCCGGTGTTCCGGCTGCAGCTCGCGGCCTTCGCGATCGCGGGCGCCATCGCCGGCCTGGCGGGCGCGCTGCTCGCGGGCGGCAACGGCTTCGTGAGCCCGGCCACCATGCACTGGACGCAGTCGGCCACGCTGCTGGTGATGGTGGTGATCGGCGGCCTCGGCCGCAGCTGGGGCGGCCCGGTCGGTGCCGCCGTGTGGCTGCTGCTCGAGGAGGCGCTCAAGCAGCACACCGAACACTGGCACATGCCGCTGGGCCTGCTGCTGATCGCCGTCGCCCTGTGGGCGCCCAAGGGACTGGCCGCGCTGTCGCGCCGCCGCGCACCGCTCGCAAAGGCCGCGCCATGAGCCTGTTCAGGATCGAAGGACTGGTCAAGCGCTTCGGCGGCCTGCTGGCGACCGACCATGTGAGCCTCACGGTGGAGCGCGGCGAAGTGCATGCGCTGATCGGCCCCAACGGCGCGGGCAAGACCACGCTGGTGAATCTCATCACCGGCCTGCTCAAGGCCGATGCGGGCCGCATCCTGCTCGACGAGAAGGACATCACCGGCTTCAAGGACCACCAGCGCGTGGCCGCGGGCATGTCGCGCTGCTTCCAGGTCACGCGCGTGTTCGCCAAGGACACGGTGCACGACAACCTGATGCTGGCCGCGCAGGCGCACGCGGGCAGCAGCCTGCGCTTCCTCGCGCCGCGCTCGCGCGAGAAGGACCTGGCCGACCGCGCCGCCGCGCTGGCCGAGCGCGTGGGTCTGGCGCGCGAGCGCGACCGCATCGCCGGCACGCTGCCGCACGGCGCGCAGCGCGCGCTCGACGTGGCGCTGGCGCTCGCGGCAGAACCCAAGCTGCTCTTGCTCGACGAGCCGATGGCCGGCATGGGCCCCGACGAGTCGGCTCGCATGGTGGACCTGATCGAGTCGCTGCGCGCCTCGATGGCGATCCTCCTGATCGAGCACGACATGGACGCCGTGTTCCGCCTCGCCAGCCGGCTCACGGTGCTGGTGCAGGGCCGCGTGCTGATGAGCGGCACGGCCGACGAGGTGCGCGGGCATCCCGACGTGCAGGCGGTCTACCTGGGCACCGAAGCGGAAGGTCACGCATGAGCTCGACGACATTGTTGGAAGCCAGCGCCATCGAGGCCGGTTATGGCGCGAGCCAGGTGCTGTTCGGCATCGACCTGCGCATCGGCGCGGGCGAGGTGCTCGCGCTGCTGGGCCGCAACGGCATGGGCAAGAGCACCCTGCTCAAGGTCATCACCGGCATGCTCGCGCCGATGCGCGGCGAGCTGCGCTTCGGCGGCGCGGCCATCGGTGGTCACAAGCCCGACGCCATCGCGCGCCGCGGCGTGGCCATCGTGCCCGAGGGCCGGCACGTGTTCCCCAATCTCAGCGTCGACGAGCACCTGCGCGCCTTCGCGCGCCCGCGCCCCGGCAGCGCGCCGCGCTGGACCGTCGAGGCGCTCTACGGCCTGTTCCCGCGCCTCGCGGAGCGCAAGGCCAACGCGGGCAACCAGCTCTCGGGCGGCGAGCAGCAGATGCTGGCGATCGCGCGCGCGCTGTCCACGCATCCGCGCCTCTTGATCCTCGACGAGGCCACCGAAGGCCTGGCGCCCGTGATCCGCGAGGAGATCTGGCACTGCATCGCCACACTCAAGTCCGAGGGCGAGGCGATCCTGGTGGTCGACAAGTACGTGCAGCGCCTGCTGCCGCTGGCCGACCGGCACGTGATCCTCGAGCGCGGGCGCGTGGTGTGGCAGGGCGACTCGGCCGCGCTCGATGCCGACCGTTCGCTGTGGACGCGCTACCTGGGCGTGTAGGTCTTCCTTATCCGCGCGGACGGCAGGCCAGGAAGCTGGCCCAGCGCACGTCCTCGCGGCCGATCCACTGCCGCTCCCAATCCAGTCGCAGCCCGGCCGCCGCGAGCTGCGCGGCGAACCGGTCGCGGTCCCAGTACACGGTCTGGTAGTCGCCGTTGGTCTCGCCCTCGCCGATGCGCATGCCCGCGAGGAAGACGCCGCCGGGCGCGAGCGCGTCGAACACCTTGCGCAGCACCGGCGCGATCTGCGCGCGATCGACATGGATCAGCACGGCCATCGCGAGAATGGCGTCGTAGGGCCCGCCCAGCGGGTCGGTGACCACGTTGAGCAGCGCGCCCTGCTTGCCGCGCTCGGCCTGCAGGTCGAGAAAGGCCTGCGTGGCATCGGTGCGCCGCACGCTCACGCCCAGGGACTCGACGAAGTCGGCATCGCGCCCCGTGCCCGAGCCGACCTCGAGCACGCTGCCGCCCGCGGGCATGCACGCCACCATGCGGCGCAGCGCGTCCTCGATCTCGGGCGGCGGATGGTCCGCCACGATCGCGTCGTAGTCGCGCGCGGACGCCTCGTAGGACTGGAGGGTTCGCTGCATGCTGTCGAGCACCGGGGCGGGGATGTCCATGGGAGCCTTTCCGGTCCATCGGGCGCCGACGGAACGCGCAAAGGCTAGGCCCAAGGCCGCACCTTGCTCACGGGGCAATCACTTAGAACCCCTGCATGACACCGGGCACGCGCCGCACCGGCGGCAGGGTGCGCAAGGCCAGAGTCAGCACGACCGCCGCGCAGCCGGCGATGCCCGCCACCATCGGCAGCGGCGTGCCGTCGGCGAACGGCGCGACCAGCGCCACCATCACCGCGCCGCCCGCGAAGTTCATCGTGCCGATCAATGCCGAGGCCGTGCCCGCGAGCGCAGCATGGCCTTCCATCGCGAGCACGAAGGCCCCGGGCACGATCAGGCCGTTGAGGCCGAAGCCGATCATCAGCAGCGCCACCAGCACGGAGAGCCGGTCCACGCCCGCGAGCGTGAGCGCCAGCAGCAGCCCGATGGTGGCGGCCTGCGCGATCACCGCGGTGCGCAGCACGCGCCGGATGCCGAAGCGCGCCACCAGCCGGCCGTTGGCCTGCGACAGCGCGAGCAGCGACACCGCATTGAGCGCGAACAGCACCGCGTACATGCGCGGCGAGACGCCGAAGTGCGTGCTCATCACGAAGGGCGAGTTGGCCACGTAGACGAAGAAGCTCGAGACGGTGAACGAGGCCATGAAGGCCAGCGCCATGAAGTGGCGGTCGCGCAGCAGCACGCCGTAGCCGGCCATGGCGCTGCGGAAGTTGCTCGACAGCCGCGCGGTGGCGGGCCGGGTCTCGGGCAGCAGGCCCAGCAGCATCGCGAGGCCCGCGAGTCCGACGGCGGCAACGGCGACGAACACGGCGCGCCAGCCCAGGCTCTCGGCCACGAGGCTGCCGGCCAGCGGCGCGAGGATCGGCGACACGCTGTAGACCATCAGCAGCAGCGACATCATCCGCGCCGCCTCGGGCCCGGTGTACAGATCGCGCACCACGGCGCGCGGCGTGACCATGCAGGCGCAGGCGCCGAGCCCCTGCACGAAGCGCAGCGCGACCAGCACGCCCGCGTCGGGCGCGAAGGCGCAGCCGATGCTGGCGAGCATGAACAGCACGAGGCCCGCGACCATCGGCCGGCGGCGGCCGAACATGTCCGACAGCGGGCCCGCGACCAGCTGGCCGGCGCCGACCGCGATGAAGAAGGCCATCAGGCTGGCCTGCATCGCATGCGGATCGGCGCCCAGCGCGCGCCCGATGGCGGGCAGCGCGGGCAGGTACATGTCGATGGCGAAGGGGCCGATGGTGGTGAGCAGGCCCAGCACGACGGCGTGACGGAAAACTGGAGCGTTCGAGGAGGACATGCCCCGATGGTCGCGCGTTGAACTGAATGATTGAATAATCATCAGCACGCATTTCCTATTCATTCGTACAGAATCATGGATCCCTTGTCCGATGTGCTCGCCATGCTCACGGTGAGCAGCACGCTCTCGTCGCGCTTCGAGGCGCGCGGCCGCTGGGCCTTCCGCTACGGGCACTACGCCTCGCACATCAAGCTGGGCTGCGTGCTCGAGGGGCGCTTCCACATCGAGGTCGACGGCGCGGCCGCGCCGGTGATGCTGGAGGCCGGCGACTTCTTCCTGCTGACCAACGGCCTGCCCTTCTCGGCCGCGAGCGATCCGCCCGGGCCGCTGCAGGACGGCACGCGCCTGAGCCGCGAGCAGCGCGGCCCCGACGGGGTGCTGCGCCACGACGGCCTGGACGCGAGCGACGCGACGCGCGTGGTGCTCGCGAGCGGACGCTTCGCACTCTCGGGCGAGGCCGGCGAACTGCTGCTGCGCCACCTGCCGCCGCTGATCCACCTGCGCGCGAGCGATCCGGGCGCGCGGCCGCTCGAGGGCCTGCTCGACCTGATGGGCTGGGAAACGGCCGAGCTGCGCCCGGGCTCGACCCTGGCGCGCACCAACCTCGCGGCGCTGGTGCTGGTGCAGGCGCTGCGCGTGCACCTCGCGAATGCGCCGCAGCCCGAGGGCTGGCTCGGCGCGATGACCGATGCGCGCATCGGCACCGCGCTGTCGCGCATGCATGCCGACATCGCACAGCCCTGGACGGTGGAGCGCCTGGCGCGGACGGCCAGCATGTCGCGCACGGCCTTCGCGCTGCGCTTCAAGGCACTGACGGGCTCGACGCCGCTCGACTATCTCGGCGGCTGGCGCATGACGGTGGCGCGCCATGCGCTGCGGCACGGCGACGAGGGCATCGCGCGCATCGCCGAGCGCGTGGGCTACCAGTCGGAGACGGCGTTCAGCGCGGCCTTCCGGCGCGCGGTGGGCGAGAGCCCGGGGCGCTTTCGCAGCCAGGTGCGCGCCGAGGCGGCCGCCGAAGTCTGAGCCGGCTCACTCGGGCTCCGCGTCGAGGCGCAGCACGAGGTCGCGGCTGGCCTGGTTCATGCCGCTCACGTCGACCGCGCTGCCGTGCTTGCGCAGCCGCTCGACCACCTTGCGCAGCGCCGCCACGGCGGTCACGTCCCAGAAGTGGGCCTGCGAGACGTCGATACTCACCGGCGCGCCGTCGATCTCGCGCACGTCGAAGGCATCGACCAGCATGTCGGCCGAGGCGAAGAAGACCTGGCCGCTCACGGCGAAGCGCCAGGCGCCCTCTTCGTCCTGCCGCCCCTGCACCCGCAGCAGCCGCGCCACCTTGAAGGTGAAGAAGACGCCGCTGAGCAGCACGCCGATGCCCACGCCCGCGGCCAGGTTGTCGGTGGCGACGGTGACGGCCACGGTGGCGAGCATCACGACGCTCGACAGGCGCGGATGGCGCACCAGCGTGCGCAGCGAGCCCCAGTCGAAGGTCGAGGCCGAGACCATCACCATGATCGCGACCAGCGCCGCCACCGGCACCTGCGACACCCAGGGCTTGAGCAGCACCATGAGGATCAGCAGGAAGGCCCCGGCGAACAGGGTCGAGAGCCGGCCGCGGCCGCCGTAGCGCACGTTGCTCACGGTCTGGCCGATCATTCCGCAGCCCGCGATGCCGCCGAAGCAGCTGGCCGCCACGTTCGCGAGGCCGAGGCCGCCGCACTCGCGGTTCTTCGAGCTCGGGGTGTCGGTGAGTTCGTCGACCACGCTCGCGGTCATCATCGATTCGAGCAGGCCGACCATCGCGATGGCGAAGGCGGGCAAGGCGATGATGCGCAGCGTCTCGAGGGTCAGCGGCACGGCCGGCAGCGCGAACATGGGCAAGGCATCGGGCAGCTGGCCGAGGTCGGCCACGGTCTTGAGCGGCAGGCCCAGCCACTGGCCCGCGAGCGTGACCACCACGATGCACACCAGCGGCGACGGCACCGCGGTGGTGAGGCGCGGCAGCAGGTAGATGACCGCGAGCCCGAGGCCGACCATCGCCCAGGTGGCGGTATTGGCGCCGATGAAGTGCGGCATCTGCGCCGCGAAGATCAGGATCGCGAGGGCGTTGACGAAGCCGGTGCGCACCGACGACGAGACGAAGCGCATCAGCACGCCCAGGCGCAGCAGCCCGAAGGCGATCTGCATCGCGCCCGCGAGCAGGCCGGCCGCGAGCAGATAGGCCAGGCCGTGCGCATGCACCAGCGGCGCGGCCACCAGCGCCACCGATCCGGCCGCGGCCGAGACCATGGCGGGGCGCCCGCCGGTGAAGGCGATGACGATGCCGATGACGAAGGAGGCGAACAGGCCCACCGCGGGATCGACACCGGCGACGAAGGAAAAGGCGATGACCTCGGGAATGAGCGCGAAGGTGGCGACGGCGCCGGCCATCAGTTCGCGCGGAATGCTCGGGCACCACTCGGTGCGCAGGCGGCTGTAGCGGGAAGACATGGAGAAAACGGAAAGCAGCCCGCGTGCCGGCAAGGCATCGCGGGACGTTGGAAGGCATCGCGCCGGCTGGCGGCGCAAGGGAGAAAGCGGCGGGCGCTGCCGCCGCGCTTCATTCAATGCGCCAGGCTCAAGGGGGAGTCAGCCGCGAGCAGCCCGATTGCCGGGACTGGCTGTCGCGCGCGATGCGAGCGAGCGCATAGCAGGAGGCGCGCTGGCGGGCGTGCCGGCTGAAGAGAAGGACGTCCGCGCGAAGCTTGTTGGGGTGGCGGGACGTCCTCGGGCACATGGGCGCCGATTGTAGGCAGCGCCCATGACGGCCTCAGACGGAGCGCGTGATGCCCCCGTCGACGCGCAGGTTCTGGCCGGTGATGTAGCCCGCGCCATCGGAAGCGAGAAAGCCGATGGTGGCGGCGATCTCGTCGCTGCGGCCATAACGTCCCATGGGGATGCGTTCGCGGAACACTTCCTTCTCGGGCAGGCTGTCGATGAAGCCGGGCAGCACGTTGTTCATGCGCACGTTGTGCTCCGCATACTGGTCGGCGAAGAGCTTGGTGAAGGCGGCGAGGCCGGCGCGGAACACGCCCGAGGTCGGAAACACGGGATCGGGTTCGAAGGCGGCGAAGGTCGAGATGTTGATGATGGCGCCGCCCCCCTGCTTGACCATGTGCGGCGTGACGAGGCGGCTGGGGCGCACGGCGCTCAGCAGGTAGACGTCCATGCCGCGGTGCCAGTCGTCGTCGGTGATTTCCAGAATGGGCGCGCGCGGGCCGTGGCCGGCGCTGTTGACGAGCACGTCGATGCGGCCCCACTCGGCGATGACGCGGTCGACGAGTGTCTTGAGGTCGTCGTTCGACTGGTTGGAGCCGGTCACGCCAATGCCGCCCAGCTCCTTCGCGAGGGCCTCGCCCTTGCCCGAGGAGGAGAGGATGGCGACGCGAAAACCGTCCTGCGCGAGCTTGCGGGCCGCGGCGGCGCCCATGCCGCTGCCGCCTGCCGTGACGATGGCTACCTTTTTTTGCTCAGAAGACATTCGGGGTCCTTGGTTTCTTGCGGAGGGTGGCATTTAGCCAAGGAATTGGTTGTCTTGCCAGGTTGGGCGTTTTTTGTTCGGGGCGCGTGCACAGGACAGCGGGTACTTCCCTCCGCGAATGTCCCCCGCCTTCGGCTCCTCCTTTATTTCGCTGCGGGAAGCACCCACTGCCCTGTGCACGGAGACGCTGCGGTGGTGCCGGCCGATCAACTGCTGCGCGTCTGGCTCACGTCGGCGGGGTACTCCCCGCAGCGAAATTAAGGAGAAGGCCGAAGGCCGGGGGACATTCGCGGAGGGGAGTACCCCATCGGCGTGAGCCCGCTCCAACCTCAAGCAGTAGGCAACGTCGCCTGCATGGAGGCCCGCCGATTGAACGCCTCGAACCACTCAGCACTGCGAGGCGCCTGAGCACGCCAATCCACATCCGGAAACCGGAAGTCCATGTACCCCAGTGCACAGCCGAAAGCGATGGTCCCGATGTCCACACGTTCGCCGAATCCAGCCGCTTCCTTCTCGAGCCATTCGAGCCCGGTGCGCACCTTCGCGAGCTGGCCGTCGGTCCAGTCGGCCCAGCGGAATTCCTGCGGACGCAGCACGTTCTCGTAGCGCGCGAGCAGCGCGGCGGCGGTCATGCCGTCGGCCAGCGAGAGTTCGGCGAGACGGGCCCAGCGCGCCTTGCCCGAGGCGGGGAACAGCGTGCCGCGCTGCTGGTCGTTGAGGTACTCGCAGATCACGCGGCTGTCGAACAGGGCCTGGCCGTCGTCGGTGAGGAAGGTCGGCACCTGGCCCAGCGGGTTGGTCGGCAGGATGGTTGCATCGCGCTTCACCGGGCCGGCCGCGCTCGGCAGGCGCTCGATGCGCTCGGCGATGCCGAGCTCGTGCGCGACGACCATGCATTTGCGCACGAAGGGGGAAGCGGGGGAATAGAAGATCTTCATGATGGGTGTGAAGTGTGTGGTCAGGCGTGTTCGTCGTGGCCATGGGCCAGGTGCATGCCGGCCGCCCAGCCGAAGGTCAGGGCCGGTCCCAGCGTGATGCCGGGCGCAGGATACTCGCCTCCCATCACCGAATGCATGTCGTTGCCGGCCACGTACAGGCCCGCGATCGGCGTGCCGCGTGCATCGAGCACGCGCGCATGGCCATCGGCGCGCACGCCCAGGGCCGTGCCGATATCGCCGGGATAGACCTTGACCGCATAGAACGGTGCCTTCGCGACCGGCGCCACGCAGGCATTGGGCTGGTGCTCGGGGTCGCCGAGGTAGCGGTTGTAGGCCGTGCTGCCCTTGCCGAAGGCCGGGTCCTCGCCGCGCGCGGCCGGTGGGTTGAAGGCGGCCACGGTGCGCGCAAGGCCGTCGGGGTCGACATCGACCTGGCGTGCCAGTGCCTCGAGCGTGTCGGCGCGGTACAGGTAGCCGGCGCGCACCAGGTGCTCGCGCGAGCGCCCGCCCGGCAGCGCGAGGCCCAGGCCCCACTTTTCCATGAAGTCGCTGTCGCACACCAGCAGCGCCGGGATGCTCGTGCCGGCCTCGTTGGCCTGGTACATGCCGCGCACGAACTCGTGGTACGAGCTAGCCTCGTTGACGAAGCGTTCGCCGCGCGCGTCGACCGCGATCAGCCCGGGCTTGGCGCGATCCCACACCAGGTGCGGATAGCGCAGCATGCTGCCGTCGGGGCGCTTCATCATCGACACCGGCGCCCACAGCGCCGGGCCCGTGTGGCCGGTGCCGAGCACGCCGCCGGCCTGCCGCGCCATCGCGATGCCCTCGCCGACATTGCCCTGCGGCGACATCGAGTAGGGCCCGGTCGGCGCGGGATAGTGCTCGGCGCGCATCTGCGCATTCCACGGAAAGCCGCCGGTCGCGACCACCACGCCGCGCCGCGCCTGCAGCACGATCTCGCGGCCATCGCGCTTCACGCGCACGCCGGTCACCGCACCGCCGGCATCCTGTTCGAGCCCCAGCGCGGGCGTCTCGAGCCAGAACGGAATCTTCTGCTTCAGCAGCCCGTGGAACAGCCGCCCCGCGAGCGCATTGCCCAGCAGCAGCCGCGTGCCGCGGTGGTGGCCGCCCAGGCGGTCGGCGAAGTAGCGCAGCACCAGCTTCATGCCGTGCTTCCACGACGCGAACGAGCGCGTGACCGCGAGCAGGTGCTTCACGTCGGTCATGTTGACCATCATCCCGCCGAGCACGCAGAACTCGGGCAGCGGATCGCGCAGGGTGCGGAAGTGCGGGCCGAGCAGCCGGCCGTCGAACTCGATGGGGTCGAGCGAACGGCCGCCCATCGCGGCGCCCTCGCGGTCGGGGTGGTAGTCGGGCGAGTAGGTGCGCGCGGCCAGTTGCACGTCGGTGCGCTCGCGCAAATAGCGCAGCGCGCGCGGCCCGGCCTCGAGGAAGGCATGGCGCAGCGCCTCGTCGCCGGCCGCGCCCACCGTGTTGCGCAGGTAGGTCAGCGCCTTCTCGGGCGTGTCGGGATGGCCCGCGGCCTCGGCCTGGTCGTTGAGCGGCACCCACACCGCGCCGCCCGAGATCGCGGTCGAGCCGCCGATGCGGTCGGTCTTCTCGAGCACCAGCACGTCGAGGCCCTCGAGCTTCGCCGTGAGCGCGGCCGCGAGCCCGCCCGCGCCGCTGCCGATCACGACCACGTCGTAGCCGGTCTTCTCCTGGGGCTGCGCCATCACGCCCCCGAGCCGCCGAGCGACTTGCCGCCGTCGACGAACAGCACCTGGCCCGTGACGAAGCCAGTGGCCGGCGAGGCGAAGAAGGCCACGGCCTGCGCGATGTCCTCGGGCCGGCCGGCCGCGCCCGTGGGCTGCAGCGCGAGCTGCGCGGCGCGGCGCTCGGGCGTGAGCGCGCGCAGCAGCGGCGTGTCGATCAGGCCCGGCGCGATCGCGTTCACCAGGATGCCGCGCGGCGCGAGCTCCATCGCGCTGGCGCGCGTGTAGCCCACCAGCGCGGCCTTCGAGGCCACGTAGTGCGGATGGTTCTTCGCGCCCAGGTAGGCGCGCGAGGCGATGTTGACGATGCGCGCGCCGTCGGCCATCTTGCGCGCGGCCTCCTGCGTGAGCGTGGCCACCGCGAGCAGGTTCACCTCGTACATGCGGCGGAAGTCGGCCGAGCTCACGTCCATGAAGGCGCGCTCGTCGAAGATGCCGGCGTTGTTCACCAGCGCGGTGAGCGGCGGCAGCGACTGCACCATCGCGCGCACCGCGGCCTCGTCGGTCAGGTCGATGGCGCGGTAGTCGACGTCGAGGCCGGCGGCGCGCAGCACCTGGGTCTCGCGCTCGGCCAGCGCGCCGTTGTAGTCGGCCATCACCACGCGCCAGCCGTCGCGCGCCAGGCGCTCCACGATGGCGCGGCCCATGCCGCTGGCGCCGCCGGTCACCAGGACCAGCGGCTTGTTGTCATCACTGCTGTTGTTCATCGTTGTTCCGTCGAAGCGCGGCGCTCAGGCCGCGAGGTAGCCGCCGTCGACCGGCAGCACCACGCCATTGACGTAGCTGGCCATCGACGAGGCGAGGAAGACCACCGGCCCGGCGATCTCGTCGGCCTCGCCGTGGCGCTTGGTGAGCACGCGGCTCATGTACCAGTCGGTGCCGTGCTCGGTCTCGCGCTGGCCGGCCGTCATGTCGGTCACCATGAGTCCGGGCGCCACCGCGTTCACGCGCACGCCCCAGGGCGCGAGGTCGCGCGCCAGCACCTGCGTGAGCGAACGCACGCCGCCCTTGGCCACCACGTAGCCGGCCGAGGAGATGCCCGCGCCGAAGGCCACGATCGACGACAGGTTGACGATGCTGCCGTGCGTGCGCTTGAGCGCGGGCACGAAGGCCTGCGTGACGTTGAACACGCCCTGCAGGTTGACCGACAGCACGCGGTCCCAGGCCTCGCGCGCGCCGGGCTCGTCGAACTTCGAGCGCGCGGAGATGCCGGCGTTGTTCACCAGCACGTCGATGTCGCCGTGCGCCGCGGCGATGCGCGCGGCGAGCGCGTCGACCGCCGCCGCGTCGCTGACGTCGACGCTGTCGGCATCGGCGCGCCCGCCCGCGGCGCGGATCGAGGCCGCCACCCGTTGCGCGGGCTCGAGGTCGCGGTCGACCACCAGCACGTGCGCGCCTTCGGCCGCCATGCGGCGCGCGATGGCCTCGCCGAGGCCGCGCGCGGCGCCCGTGACGAGCGAGAGCTTGTCCTTCAGAAGCATGGGAATTCCTTTGCGAAAGCGGCGCCGTTCAGACGCCGAGGTAGGCGCGGCGCACGGCCTCGTCGTTGGCCAGCTGCGCGGCGGGGCCGTGCAGCGAGATCTCGCCGTTCTCGAGGATGTAGCCGTAGCTCGACACCGCGAGCGCGAGCTGCACGTTCTGCTCGACCAGCAGGATGGTGATCTTCTGTTCGCGGTGCAGCCGCTCGATGATCTCGAACATCTGCTCCACCAGCAGCGGCGACAGGCCCATCGAGGGCTCGTCGAACAGCATCACGCGCGGGCGCGCCATCACGGCGCGGCCGATCGCGAGCATCTGCTGCTCACCGCCCGACAGCGTGGCCGCCATCTGGCCCTGGCGCTCCTTGAGGCGCGGGAACATCGCATACACGGCCTCGAGGTCGTTGCGGATGCCCGCGCGGTCGCGCCGCAGGTAGGCGCCCAGGTCGAGGTTCTCGCGCACGCTCATGTCGCGGAACACCTGCCGACCCTCGGGCACCTGCACGATGCCGCGCTGGACCAGCGCATCGGAGCCCAGCCGGTCGATGCGCTCGCCGGCCAGCCGCACCTCGCCCTCGGTGCAGTCGACGATGTTCGAGATGCAGTTGAGCGTGGTGGTCTTGCCCGCGCCGTTGCTGCCGAGCAGCGCGACGATCTCGCCCTCGGGCACGTCGACCGAGACATGGCTCAGCGCCTGGATGCGGCCGTAGGCGGCCGAGATGGCGCGCAACGACAACAGCGATTCAGCCATGCGCGGCCCCCTTTGCACTTCCCTTGCCCAGATAGGCCTCGATCACGCGCGCGTCGCTGCCGATCTGCGCGGGCGTGCCCTCGGCGATCTTCTCGCCGAAGGCCATGACGGTGATGCGATCCGAGATCGACATCACGAGCTGCATCACGTGCTCGACCAGCAGCACCGTGATGCCGTCGCGCGCCACCAGCTCCTTGAGCAGCCGGTCCAGGCTCTCGATCTCGCGGTTGCGCAGGCCGGCCGCGGGCTCGTCGAGCAGCAGCAGCTTGGGGCGGATGGCCAGCGCGCGCGCCAGCTCGAGCAGCTTCTGGCGGCCGAAGTCGAGGTCGCGCGCGGGCTGGTGGCGCTCGTCGGCCAGGCCCACGCGCTCGAGCAGGTGCAGCGCGAAGTCCTCGGTCTCGCGGTCGGGGCGGCGCAGCAGCCGGCCCAGCGTGCCGGTGCCGCGCGCATGGGTGCCGAGCAGCACGTTCTCGAGCACTGAAAGTTCGGCGAACAGCTCGAGGTTCTGGAAGGTGCGCGCGATGCCCAGCGAGGCCATGCGGTAGGGCGACACGCGCGTGAGCTCGCGGCCCTCGAAGACGACGCTGCCGCTGCTGGGCGTGTAGAAGCGCGAGATGCAGTTGAAGGTGGTCGACTTGCCGGCGCCGTTGGGCCCGATCAGCGCATGGATGCGGCCCTGCTCGACCTGGAACGACAGGCCGTTGACCGCCTTGAGGCCGCCGAACACCACGCTGATGTCGCGCACGTCGAGGAAAGCGGCGGCATTGGTCGTGCTCATCGCGCGCCTCCCGCCGGGGCCGCGCGGCGCGTGGCCTTGCGTGCCGCGAACAGCGAGGCCATGCCCTTGGGCAGGAACATCATGAACAGCATCAGGATGCCGCCGTAGATGATCTCCTGGTAGGACGGTGCCTGGCGCAGCAGCTCCGAGGCCAGGCCGAACACGATGGCGCCCGCCACCGCGCCGCGCACCGAGCCCAGCCCGCCGACCACCACCATGGTGAGGATCAGGATCGTGGTCTGGAAGCCCAGGCTCTCGGGATGGATGAAGGAGGTGAACAGCGTGTACATGCCGCCGGCCACGCCCGCGAAGGCCGCCGACAGCACGAAGGCCGTGACCTTGACGGCGCGCGTGTTCACGCCCATAGCGATCGCCGCCACGTCGCTCTCGCGCACCGCGCGGAACGACGAGCCCAGCCGCGAGCGCGACAGCGCCACCGCGAGCCACAGCATCAGCGCCGCGATCGCGACCACGAAGGGATAGGCCTGCAGGTCGTTCATCAGCCGCAGGCCGCCGAGCGCGGCCGGCTTCATCTGCAGACCGTTCGAGCCGTTGGTCACTTGCTCCCAGTTGAGGAACACCCATTGCATCGCCTCGCCGAAGGCGAAGGTGGCGAGCGCCAGGTAGATGTCGCGCATGCGCAGCGCCAGCAGGCCGATGACCCAGCCCAGCGCGGCCGCGAGCAGCGCGCCCGCGAGGATCGACACCATGAACGGCGGCTGCCACTGGTTGTTGATGAGCCCGGCCGTGTAGATGCCGATGCCGAAGAAGGCCGCGTGCGAGAGCGCGAACTGGCCGGTCTCGCCGATCACCAGGTGCATGCCGAGCGCGAGCACGCTGAACACCATCAGCAGGTTGACCACGTACAGCACGTAGCCGCTGGCCGCGAAGGGCAGCACCGCGAGCACCACGGCCATGGCGATCAGCACGCCTCGATCCCAACAGGGAGAAGTCGTCTGCATGCTCATACCTTCTTCACCTGCGGCTTGCCGCCGAACAGACCCTGCGGCCGCACCAGCAGCACCACCATGATCGCGACGAAGGGCGCGACCACGATGGCGTTGGACGAGATGAACAGCCCCACCAGGTTCTCGACGATGCCGATGACGAAGCCGCCGACCACCGCGCCCGGCAGGCTGGTGAAGCCGCCGACGATGGCGGCCGCGTAGGCCAGGATCGCGATGTGGCCGATGTCGGGCGTGATCAGGATCTTGGGCGTGATCAGCAGCGCCGCGATGGCCGAGAGCAGCCCGGTCAGGGCCCAGATCTTCATGCGGATGGTGCCCAGCTTCACGCCCACGATCTGCGCGCCGCGCGGGTTCATGCCGACCGCGCGCATGGCCTGGCCGGTGCGGGTGCGCGTGAACATCAGGTACAGCAGCACCATCACCACCACGGCGGTGCCGAAGATCGCGAGGTCGAGCAGCGTGAGCGAGGCCTGGCCGATGGTGATCGGGTCCTGCGGCACCAGCGAGGGCAGCGAGCGCGGCGTGTCGCCCAGCCCGGTCTTGCGCACCAGGCCCTTGAGCAGGTAGGCGAAGCCCAGCGTGGCGATCACGAGCTGCACGCCGACGCCGCGCGAGGCGGTCACGCGCTGCATCACCACGCGCTGGAACAGCGCGGCCACGAGCGCCGTGACCGCGAGGCTCGCGAGCACCGCGCCCCAGTAGGGCCAGCCCCACACCACCAGCGGGAACAGCGCGAGGTAGCCGCCGGCCATGAAGATCTCGCCCTGCGAGAAGTTCGGCACGTCGGTGGTCTTGAAGACCATGACGATCGCCACCGCGAGCAGCGCGTAGACGCTGCCGGTGACGATGCCGGACAGCACGCCCTGCTGCACGAACAGCCAGATGTCGGAAAGGCTCATGGGATCGCAGCCGCCCTCAGGGCTTGTACTTCCACACGCTCTTGTAGCTGCCGGGCACGAGCGTCATGTTGGTTGCGTCGAACTTGATGTAGATGGCCGCCTCCTGCGCCGCGCGGTCGTCGGGGCCGAACTCGATCGGCCCGGCCATCACGCCGGAGTCGAACTTCATGGTCGACAACGCCGTGAGCACCTTCTCGCGCGTGGGGCTGGGGCCGGCCGCCTTCAGCGCATTGACCACCGCCATGGCCGAGGGAATGCCGTAGGGCATGTAGGTCTGCGGATAGCCGGGCTTGGCGGCCAGCTCGGGATAGGCCGCCTTGTACATGTCGTAGACCCACTTGAGCTTGGGGCCGCCGGGCACGTCGGCCAGCACTTCCTGGATGTAGACGTTCTTGAAGGCGTCCTTGTTGCCCACGTTCTCCACCAGCTGCTTGAGGTCGGCGGTGGAGTTCACGGCGAGCACGATCGGCTTGTTGAAGCCGAGCTCGAAGGCGCGCTTGACGATCAGGCTCACGGGCCGCGCGTAGGTGGTGAGCAGCAGCACGTCGGGGTTGGCGGCCTTGATCTTGAGCATCGGCGCCGTGACGTCGGTGATGTTCGGGTTGACCGACTGCACCTGCAGGTCGACGCCGCCGAGCGCCTTGGCCTGCGCCTGGGCCGACTCGAGGTTCCAGCCGCCGTAGGCGTCGTCGTGGTTGATGTAGCCGATCTTCTTCGCCTTCAGGTGCTCGCTCGCGAACTGCACCATCGAGCCGCCCACCGCATGCTGCGAGATCGAGAACGCGCCGTAGATGTACTTGGAAGGCGGATACAGCGCGCCGTCGCCCGAGGCGTTGAGCATCACCAGCGGGATCTTCGCGCGCTCGACGTATTCGCGCGCGCCGACCACGGCGGCCGAGCAGGAGCCGCCGTTGAGCAGGAACACCTGGTCCTGCTCGGTGAGCTTCTTGACCGCGGCCAGCAGGTCGTTGGCGTTGCAGCGGTCGTCCTCCACCACGAGCTCGATCTTGCGGCCGTTCACCCCGCCTTCCTTGTTGATCTTGTCGTAGTACATCTTCGCGGCGTTGATGACGTCGAAGCCGTAGTTCATCGACGCACCCGACATCGGCGAGAACATGCCGATCCTGATGGTCTTGTCGGTCAGGCCGGGCTCGGCCTGCGCGGCGGCGGTGCCCGCCAGGGCGCACAGCGCGGCGCCGAATGCCAGGGCGAGGAAGTTCTTCTTCATGACGTGTCTCCGTTGGTATGGGTGAGTGAAAGGCGCCGCCCGGTCGCTGGCGCCGGGCCTTACTGCATGCGGTAGCCGCCGTTGACGTCGATCACGTTGCCCGTGATGTACGCCGCCTGCTCCGAGACCAGGTAGTCGACCGCGCCGGCCACGTCGTCCACCGTGCCGATGCGACCGAGCGGGATGTTGGCGGCCGCGGCCGTCAGCGCGCCGCTGCTCTGCACGGTGCCGCGCAGCATCTCGGTGTCGATCAGGCCCGGCGCGACCGAGTTGACGGTCACGCCCAGGTGCGCCGACTCGCGCGCCATGGCCTTGGTCAGGCCCAGCACCGCGGCCTTGGCACCGATGTAGGTCGCGCTCGAGCGGTAGCCGCCGAGCTGCGCGGCCACCGAGCCGAAGGTGACGATGCGCCCATGCGCCACCGGCCGCGCCTCGCGCCGGCGCAGGTAGGCGCGGCCGCAGAGGAACACGCCGCGCGCGTTCACGGCGAAGGTGCGCTCCCAGTCCTCGAGCGAGGTGTCCTTGATCGGCGAGCGTTCGCCGCCGGGCATCAGCAGCAGGCCGGCCACGCAGACCACCACGCCGACCGGCCCGATGCCGGCCTCGATCTCCTCGAAGGCGGCCTCGACCGCGGCCTCGTCGCTCACGTCGAATTGGCGCGCATGGTGGCCCGCGCCGAGCGAGGCGGCCACGGCGCGCGCGTTGTCGCCGTCGATGTCGGCCACGACGACGCGCAGGCCGCTGGCCGCGAGGCGCCGGCACACGGCCTCGCCGATGCCGCGGCCGCCGCCGGTCACGAGGGCCAGCCGGCCGGGGGCTTGTGCATGATGTTCCGCCATGGGATGCGAGGTCTCCGAAGCCGCGTCGGATGCGGCGTGAAAGTGAATCGAGGACCGCATTGTGTATACATGCCCATCTTTGCACGCTCTCGTTTTCCCTTATTCGACGACTATTGAACCAGTTTCCACGGCATCATGTATACCTGACATGGACACACTCTCTCAACAAGTCACCGAGACGCTGCGCACCTGGATCCTGCACGGACGGCTCACGCCGGGCACGCGGGTGGAGGAGGTGCCGATCGCCGAGACCCTCAAGGTGTCGCGCACGCCGGTGCGCGCCGCGCTCGCCGCGCTGGCGATGGAAGGGCTGATCGATCACCAGCCGAAGAAGGGCTACCTGGTGCGCGCCTTCGCGCTCGAGGACATCCTGGCCGCCTACGAGGTGCGCTCGGTGCTCGAGGGCCTGGCCTGCCGGCGCTTCGCGGCGCTCGGCGTGGACGACGCGACCGCCGCGCTGCTGCGCGACTGCCTGCGCACCGGCGACGAGATCCTGGCCAAGGGACAACTGCTGCTCGACGACCTCGCGCCCTACCAGCAGATGAACGTGACGCTGCACAACGCGCTGATGCAGGGCGCGCGCAACCCGTGGGTGGTGCGCTTCGGCGCGCAGGCACAGGCCGTGCCCTTCGCCTCCGACCGCATCATGCTGTGGCACGACCACGGCGTGATCCTGCGTTCGCACGACGACCACCACCGCATCGTGCAGGCCGTGATCGACGGCGACGCGGCGCGCGCCGAGCAGCTGATGCGCGAGCACGTGTATTACGCGGGCATCCTGCTGCGCGACAACTACCAGCGCGTGCTCGACGAGCGCGCGGGCAGCGCGGTCGCGCAGGATCCGCCGCTGGCCCTGAGCAACGGCGCCTAGGCGGCGCCCTGCGCGGCTACTTCTTCAGCGCCCGGATGCGCAGCATGCCTTCCTGCGCCGTCGAGGCCACGAGCCGGCCGTCGCGCGTGTAGATGCTGCCGCGGCACAGGCCGCGCGCGCCGCTCGCGCTCGGCGAGTCGAGCACGTAGAGCAGCCAGTCGTCGAAACGGAAGTCGCGGTGGAACCACATCGCGTGATCGAGGCTCGCGGGCCGCACCTGGCCGGTCATGAAGCTCAGGCCGTGCGGCAGCATCGCGGCGCGCAGCAAGCCGTGGTCGGAGGCATAGGCCAGCAGCGCGCGGTGCACCATCGGGTCGTCGGGCAACGGCGCGATCGCGCGCATCCAGATCGCGCTGTCGGACGCGGGCCGCGGCACCGGCGCGAGCAGGTCGTCGGGCTGGACCCGGCGGTACTCGATGCCGTGCGGCTCGATCGCCTTGCTGCGCCAGGGCTCGGGCAGCCGGTCGCCGAGCGCGATGCGCTGGTCGAGCTCGCTGACCAGGCCCTCGGGGCCGGCCAGCTCGGGCATGTCGATCTGGTGCTCGACGCCCTCGTCCACGGTCTGGAACGAGGCCGACATCTCGAAGATGATGCGCTCCTGCTGGCGCGCCACCACGTGGCGGGTGGTGAAGCTGCGGCCGTCGCGCACGCGGTCCACGCTGTACTCGATGGGCGCATGCTCGCCCGGCAGCAGGAAATAGGCGTGCATCGAATGCACGGGCCGGTCGGCGCCGACCGTGAGGTTGGCCGCCATCAGCGACTGGCCCAGCACCTGCCCGCCGAACACGGCCGGCGTGCCGATGTCCTCGCTCTGCGCCAGGAAGCGGTCGCCGCCCAGCGGTTCGAGCTGCATGAAGGCGACGAGGTCTTGGACGAGGCGGGCGGCGGTGGCGGGATCGGGGGTCATCGGAAGCGGTCTGGACGGGAAAGAACCGCAAACGATAGCAAACATGGGGCCAGGGGGCTGTCGCGCAGGAAGCCCGAAAGCGGGAACCGTACGCAGAGGACGCGAAGGTTTCGCGAAAGACGCCAAAGAACAGCCGAAATGATGTGGGCCGCGCCCGATCGACCGCGGCGCCCCGAGCAAGGCTCGCCTCGAAGGGAGCGCGGCGGCGCCTCGACGACAGCCCACCTTTTTCAGGTTTCTTTTTTGCGTCCTTCGCGAAACCTTCGCGCCCTCTGCGTCCGGCTGTCCGATCCCGCTCCCTCAGCGATCCAAATCGACCCCGTCCGCCGCCAGCTTCGCCTGCAGCGCCGCCACGTCCACGTCGGCGAACGCGCCGCTGCCGAGCGTGGCCGCCGCCGTGCCCGCGGCCTGTCCCATCACGAAGCAGCCGCCGCTGGCGCGCGCGGCCGACTGGCCCTCGTGCGTCATCGAGGCGCAGCGGCCCGCCACCAGCAGGTTGGCGACGGTGCGCGGCACCAGCATGCGCCAGGGCAGGTGGTTGTAGGCGTTGTCGGCATCGCGCGGGAAGGCCCACTCGATGCGGCCATCGGCATGCATCTCCATCGGCCAGGCATTGAGGCCGATGGCGTCGTCGAACTTCGCCGACGACAGGATGTCCTCGCGCTCGAGCGCGTACAGGCCCTGGATGCGCCGCGTCTCGCGCAGGCCGACCTGCGGCGCGATCTCGACGATGGCCGACTGCGCGAAACCCGGCACCTCGGCCTTGAGAAAGCGGAAGTACTCGGCGATCTGGCGCCGGCCCTCGAGCTCGCCCTCGGTGAGCTCGCGCGCATCGACGCCGTTCATCGCGCGGCCCTCGGCATTGCGGATCTGCGTGACGTTGGCGCGCCATTCGCGCGGGTCCTTGTTGGGCCGCAGGATCGCGCCCTCGCGCGGGAAGCGGTAGGCGCCGGGCTTGCTCGCCTCGGCGCGCGCCATGAAATCGTTGATGGCCTTGAACTCGCCCACCGCCTCGAGCGCGGCCGGCGCGTCGACCTGGCCGATGCGGAACATGGTGGTCGGGAACAGGCCGCTGCCGTGGCCGTCGCCGACCTCGAAGGGCACGCCCGCGAAGGCCGCCACGTCGGCGTCGCCGCTGGCGTCGACGAAGGCATTGGCGCGGATCGCCTGCCGGCCCGACTTGGTCTCGACCACCAGCGCCGCGATGCGCTCGCCCTCGAGGATCACCGAGGCCGCGAAGGCATGGAACAGCAGCTTCACGCCGGCCGCCTCGAGCAACTGGTCGGCCGCGAGCTTGTAGGCCGAGGTGTCGTACGAGCGCACGCGGATGCGCCCGCCCATGCCGTCCTGCGGATCGTTCATGCCGTTGAGCGCGGCGATGCGCTCGACCAGCTCGTCGACCACGCCGCGCACCAGCTGCGTCATCTGGCCGCGGCGCTTGCCGTACAGGCCCGCGAAGTTGGTGACGCCGCCCGCCGTGCCCATGCCGCCGAGGAAGCCGTAGCGCTCCACCAGCAGGGTGCTCGCGCCGTGGCGCGCGGCGCTCACGGCGGCGGCGATGCCGGCGGGACCGCCGCCGACCACCACCACGTCGTAGCTGCCGAACACCGGCAGCGAACGCGACGGCTCGGCCATCGTCATTGCAGCCGTCATTGGAGGGTGATGCCCTTGGTCGAGATGATCTTGGTCATGATCGCGGCCTCGTCGTTGACGCGCGCGCGCATGCCGTCGGGCGAGGTGCCCACGGCCTGCCAGCCCTGCTCGAACAGCTTCTGGCGTACCTCGGGCTGCTTCATCACGGCCTCGAGCTCTCGCCCGATGCGCGCCTGCGCGGTCTTCGAGAGGTTGGCCGGGCCCAGGAGCGCCACCCACACCTCGAGGTTGAAGTCGCGCACGCCGGCGTTGGCCAGCGGCGGCACCTCGGGCACCAGCGCGCTGCGGCCGGCGGTCAGGCCGATGGCCTTGAGCTTGCCGGCCTTGACCTGCGGCATGGCCACGCCGGGCGGGATCAGGCCCATCTGGATCTGGTCGCCGAGCATGCCGGTGATGACCTGCGGATTGCCCTGGTAGGGCACGTGCTCGGGGTTGAAGCCCGGCACGCGGCTCTTGAGCAGCTCCATGCCCAGGTGGCCGACCGAGCCGATGCCCACCGAGCCGTAGTTCCACTTGTTGCCCGCCTTGCGGCCGGCATCGAAGAAGGCCTCGCCCGAGGGCAGGTTGTTCTGCGCCACCAGCACCAGCGGCGCGGTCGCGAGCAGCGAGAGGTAGGTGAAGTCCTTGGCCGGGTCGTAGGGCAGCTTCGGGTAGAGCAGCTTCGACGACGTGAGGTTGCCGTTGATGACGACGCCCAGCGTGTGGTCGTCGGTGGCCTTGGCCACCGTGTCGGCCGCGATGTTGCCCGAGGCACCGGGCTTGTTGTCGACCACGATCGGCTGGCCCAGCGCCTTCGACAGCGGCTCGGCGATGGTGCGTGCGGCGATGTCGGGCGTGGAGCCCCCGGGGAAGCCCACGAGCAGGCGGATGGGCTTGGTGGGCCAGGCGGGCGTCTGCGCGCTCGCGGCCAGCGGCAGCGAGGCGGCAGCCAGGCCGCAGGCGATCAGAAGGGCTCTCTTGGTGGCGTGCATGGAGGAAGAAATGTCAAAAAGTGTCAAAACAGGCGGGCAGCTTAACTGCCCCAAGCAAGGCACGGGCCGCTATTCGAGGCTGATGTTGCCCCTGCGCACCAGCTCGCCGTAGACCTTGGACTTGGCCTCGGCCTGGCGCTCGATCTCCTCGGGCGACCAGGCCAGCGGCTCGAAGGCGAAGGTGTCGAAGCGGGCGCGGATCTCGGGGTCGGCGATGACCTTCGCCACGTCGGCGTTGATCTTCGCCTTGATGGCCGCCGGCACGCCCTTGGGCGCGAGCAGCGAGACGAAGGAATTGACCTCCAGCCCGGCCGGGCCGCCGGCCTCGGCCATGGTCGGCACGTCGGGCATCTGCGGGATGCGCTTGGGCGCGGCCACGGCGATGTAGCGCAGCTTGCCGGCCTTGTAGATGCCCTGGCTCGAGGGAATGCTCGCGAAGGCCCACGGCACCTCGCCGGTGCCCACGTTCGAATACAGCTGCGAGACCTCGCGGTAGGGCGCGTGGCGCATGCGGATGCCGCTCAGCGCCTCGAGCTGCTGCGCGCCCAGGTGGCCCGGGCTGCCCACGCCCCAGGAGCCGTAGACGATGGCGTCGGGGTCGGCCTTGGCGGCGGCGATCAGGTCGGCCATGGTCTTCCACTTGGAATCGCTGCCCACGGCCACGAAGAAGGGCGTGCGGAACAGCGAGGCCACCGGGTCGAAGTGCTGCAAGGTCACGAAGTTGCGCGACTTGTACAGGTGCGGCAGCGCGGCCACGTGCTCGCTGTCGAGCTGCAGCAGGGTGTAGCCGTCGGGCGCGGCGCGCCGGGCCTGGTCGATGGCGATGAAGCCGCCGCCGCCGGGCCGGTTGTCGATCAGCACGCGCTGGTTCCACAGCCGCGAGAGCTTGTCCGAGACCAGCCGCAGCACCGCGTCGGGGCCGCTGCCGGCCGCGAAGGGCGTGACCAGGGTCACGGGCTTGTTCGGATAGTCGCCGGCCTGGGCCGCCGCGCCGCCGGCCATGGCCAGCGAGGTCAGGGCGAGAAGGCCGGTCAGCAGTGCGCGCGGGAAATTCATGGTCGTTTGTCTCCGTGGGCCTGGGGCCTCGATGGTTGTGGATCTTGAAGGCGTCGGGTGTCAGTGCGGCGAAAGCGCGGTGGCCTGGGGCCGCAGCGCCTCGGGCGCGTCGTCGAGGCAGCGCTCGGGCCGCCAGGCATAGAGCCACTCGACCGCATCGTAGAAGCGCTCGGGCGTGCGGCCCGGCCAGAGGCTGTTGCGCACCAGGCGCTCCACGCCCTTGGCATGGTAGAGCCGGCCCATCTCGCGCACCGACAGCACCACGCGGGCCGTGCGCGCCACGCGCGCCGCCTCGTAGAGCCGGAAGGCGGCCGGCAGGTCGAAGTCGCAGGCCTTCACGGCCTCGCCGAGCGTCACCGCGTCCTCGAGCGCCATGCAGGCGCCCTGCGCCAGGTACTGCATCATCGGATGCGCGGCATCGCCCAGCAGCGTGGCCGCGCCCTCGCTCCAGCGCTCGACCGGGTCGCGGTCGGCGGTGCTCCAGCGGCGCCACGAGGTCGGGCGATCGAGCAGTTGGCGCGGGCGCGCATGCACGCCCTCGAAGTACGACAGCACCTCTTCCTTGCTGCCGTCGGTCACGCCCCATTCCTCGCGCTCGCGGCTGTGGAAGGTGACGACCAGGTTGTATTGCTCGCCATGGCGCAGCGGGTAGTGCACCAGATGGCAGTTCGGGCCGGCCCAGACCACGGGCGCGTTCCAGCGCAGATCGGCCGGCATGTCGGCCGCCGGCACCACCGCGCGGTAGACCACGTGGCCCGAGACGCGCGGCGCGTCGCCGATGAGCGCGGCGCGCACCACCGACTTCACGCCGTCGCAGCCGACGATGGCATCGGCCTGGAAGCGCCGGCCGTCGCGCGTGACCGCGACCACGCCCTGCCCCCGGGTGTCGAGGCTCTCGACCTGCGCCGAGGTGTGGAAGCGGATCAGCGGATGCTGCTTCACGGCCTCGTGGATCGCGCCGTGCAGGTCGGCGCGGTGGCTCACGGCATAGGGGTTGCGAAAGCGCGCGCGGAAGGCCTCGCCGACCGGCACCGAGGCTACCTCCGAGCAGTCGACCGCGTCCATCATCACCAGCCGGTCGGTGAACACCGAGCCCCGGCGCACCGCCTCGCCCACGCCCAGCGCGTCGAGCGCGGCGAAGGCATTGGGGCCGAGCTGCAGGCCGGCGCCGATCTCGCCGATGGCGGCGCTCTGCTCGAGCAGGTCGATCGACACGCCCAGGCGCGCGAGCGCCAGCGCGGCGGCCATGCCGCCGATGCCGCCGCCGACCAGCAGCACGGTGGGGGAAGGGGTCGGGCTCATGCGCGGCTCGCTCAGTCGATGCGAACGCGGAGCGACGGCAGCCGCTCGATGCTGACCTTGATCGTCTGGCCGGGCTTCACCGCGCCCACGCCCTCGGGCGTGCCGGTGAAGATCAGGTCGCCGGGCTGCAGCGCGAACAGGGTCGACAGGTTGGCGATCACTTCGTTGACCGACCAGATCAGGTGCGTGATGTCGCTCTTCTGGCGCACCTCGCCGTCGACCTCGAGGCGGATCTCGCCGGCATCGATCTCGCCCACCTCGGCCAGCGTGCGCAGCGGCGCGATCGGCGCCGAGAAGTCGAAGGCCTTGCCGATCTCCCAGGGCCGGCCCTGCTCGCGCATCTTCATCTGCAGGTCGCGGCGGGTCATGTCGAGGCCGACGGCATAGCCGTGGATGTGGCTCGCGGCCTGTTCCACCGGGATGTCGCGCCCGCCCTTGCCGATGGCCACCACCAGCTCGGCCTCGTAGTGGTAGTTGGCGGTCAGCGCCGGATAGGGAATGGCGCCGGTCGTGCCCTCGGCCACCGGCACCACCGAGGCGTCGTCGTTGGGCTTGCAGAAGAAGAACGGCGGCTCGCGGTCGGGATCGAAGCCCATCTCGCGCGCATGGGCCGCGTAGTTGCGGCCCACGCAGTAGACGCGGCGCACGGGGAACTGCTTGTCGCTGCCGACGATGGGCAGGCCGACGATGGAAGGGGGCGTGAAGACGAAGGACATGAGGGCTCCTGCCGCGTGGGGCGGCAACGGTCGAGGGAAAGGAAAAAAACGAAAAGGGCCGGGACTCAGGCGTTCTCGAGGAAGGCTTCGCGCAGGATCCCCATGGCCTGCTGCACCGGCCGGTCCGAGAAGCTGAAGAGCACGCAGTCGCCGTTGGGCGCGTGCAGCGTGAGCGGCGCCCACGAGGGCACGACGAAGGTGTCGCGCGGCCCGAACTCGAAGCGCTGGCCCGCGATCTCGGCGCTGCCATGGCCTTCGACCACGCTGTAGACGCTGCCGTCGGTGGCACGGTGCGTCTTGCCCGCGAAGCCCTTGGGCAGCAGCTGCAGGTTGGTGGAGATGGTCGGCATCGGCGAACCGCCGGTCAGCGGGTTGATGTAGCGCAGCTTGTGGCCCAGCCAGGCATCGGGCGCTTCCTGCTTTTGCAGTTGCGCCAGCGCCTCGCGGCTGCGTGCATAGGGATAGTTGAAGATCGGCGAGGTCTGCGAGGCGTGGTCGTGCCGCACCGGCACCATGTTGTGGCCGAAGCGCGCGAGGCTGTGGCCCTCGGGCCGCGCCACGTGCTGCACCCTGGCGTCGTCGTTCTCGGCGAAGCCGGCGTCGAAGAAGCGCAGCATCGGGATGTCGAGGCCGTCGAGCCAGACCACCGGCTCCACCACGCCCTCGATGCCCTCGTTGCCATGGTCGTGCCAGGCCCACGAGGGCGTGATGATGAAGTCGCCCGGGTACATGGTGGTGCGCTCGCCGCCCACGGTGGTGTAGGCCCCCTGGCCGTCCACGATGAAGCGCAGCGCCGACTGCACGTGGCGGTGCGAGGGCGCCACCTCGCCCGGCATGATGAGCTGCAGCCCGGCATAGATCGACTGCGTGATCGAGGAGTTGCCGGGCAGCGCCGGGTTCTCGAGCACCAGCACGCGGCGCACGGCCTCCTCGGCGGTGATCAGGTCGGCCGACTCCATCAGCAGCGGGCGGATCTCGTCGTAGCGCCACAGCGCGGGCACGCAGGGCGTCTGCGGCTCGCGCGGCACCAGCGCATGCAGCGATTCCCACAGCGGCGTGAGGTGCAGCGGGCGGATGCGGTCGTAGTAGTCGCGGCGCTCATCCGCATTGGAGGGCGCGGCGCGGGCGGTGGAGGGGTTCATGGCGTGTCTCTCGCGGTGCATGGCGCGGCGGCGACTTCGGGCGCCGGCCTTCTGGTTAGAACTTCCGAATCAACGGGATCATCCGCCCGCACTACTATTGGCGCAATGGGGGACCGGCGATAGCTCCGATCCTGTTTTTCGATAATGGTGGCCTGCGGGCCGCACACGGCGAGGGCCGCGCCCATGGCACAACTCGATCTGGAATGGCTGCTGGTGTTCGACGAGGTCTACAAGACCGCCAACGTCTCGAGCGCCGCCGAGCGGCTCGGCATCTCGCAGTCGGCCGCGAGCACGGCGCTCGCCAGGCTGCGCACCCACTTCGGCGACAAGCTGTTCGTGCGCACCTCGCGCGGCATGGAGCCCACGCCCTATGCGCGCCAGACCCAGCCGCTGGTGCTCGACATCCTCGACCGCCTCAACCGCGCCAAGGGCGGCCGCGCGGTGTTCGACCCCGCCACGGCCGAGCGCAGCTTCCGCATCTGCATGACCGACATCAGCGAGGTGGTGCTGCTGCCGGGCCTGCTCGGCCACCTGCGGCAGGTGGCGCCGGGGGTGCGCATCGAGACCGAGATCATCTCGACCGAGAGCGGCCGCCGGCTCGAGGACGGCGCGGTCGACCTCGCGGTGGGCTTCATGCCGCAGCTCGAGGCCGGCTTCTACCAGCAGACGCTGTTCATGCAGAACTTCGTCTGCCTGGCGGCGCGCAACCATCCGCGCGTGGGCGCCCGGCTGACGCGCAAGCGCTTCGAGGCCGAGGCGCACGCGGTGGTGGCCTCCTCGGGCACCGGCCATGCGATCGTCGACAAGACCATCGCGCGGCTCGGGCTGCGGCGCCACGTGGTGACGCGGCTGTCGAGCTTCCTCAGCGTGGCGCGGATCGTGGCCCACACCGAGCTGCTGGTGGTGGTGCCGCGCATCCTCGGCCAGGTGCTGGCCACGCAGGAACCGGTGCAGCTGCTCGAGCCGCCGTTCGAACTGCCCTCGTACGCGGTCAAGCAGCACTGGCACGAGCGCTTCCATGCCGACGCCGGCAATGCCTGGCTGCGGCGCACGCTGGCGCAGCTGTTCAACGAAGGCGAGGCGGCGGGCCCGGCCTGAGCCGATGGCATGGCGCTTGCAGCCCGGCGGGCATGCCGGGACGACGGGCGGCGGTCGAACCGTCATGCGCGCCCTCGCATAATCGCCTCCCCCCGTTCCGGCCCCCACGGCCCCTTCCGAAAGCAAAAGGCACAGCATGTCTTCCATCACCCTGCGATTCCTCGCCGAGCCCAACACCGTCAACTTCGGCGGCAAGGTCCACGGCGGCACGGTCATGAAGTGGATCGACGAGGCCGGCTACGCCTGCGCCACGAGCTGGGCCAAGCGCTACTGCGTCACCGCCTTCATCGGCAGCATCCGCTTCCACCGCCCGATCATGATCGGCGACCTGGTCGAGGTCGAGGCGCGCATGGCCTACACCGGCAAGACCAGCATGAACATCTCGGTCGAGGTGCGCAGCGGCGACATGAAGGGCGGCGCGATGGAGAAGACCACCGAGTGCCTGATCGTCTTCGTCTCGGTCGACTCGCACGGCCGGCCGCTGCCGGTCGAGGCCTACGTGCCGGGCACGCCGGGCGAGATGGCGCTGGCCGAGCGCGCGCGGGCGCACCTCGACGCGAGCCGCGCGGCCTCGGGCAACCCCTGAGCGGTCCGCCAAAGACCTGAATAGGCAAAAGGCTCTAACCGCGCGCGGCCCGCGCGGCTAGAGTTCGGCGGTTTCCGGCAGACCGCCCCTCCCCCTCCCTCCTCCATTCGGACCGCACATGGCCACCCAGGACGACGACCGCTTCGACAAGACCTCCGACCGCATCAAGGATTCCGCGCAGCAGATCTGGCTGGCCGGCCTCGGCGCCTTCGCCAAGATGCAGCAGGAGGGCAGCAAGGCCTTCGAGTCGCTGGTCAAGGACGGCGCCGGCATGCAGAAGCGCACCCAGCAGGCGGCCGAGGAAACCCTGTCGCAGGCCCATGCCCGCATGGCCGGCTTCGCGAACGAGTTCGGCACCAAGGCCGCGGGCCAGTGGGGCAAGCTCGAGAACATCTTCGAGGAACGCGTGGCGCGCGCGCTCGACAAGCTCGGCATGCCGCCGCCGGCCGAGGTGGCCGCGCTGCAGGCACGCGTGACGGCGCTCGAGGCCGAGCTGGCCGCCCTGCGCGGCGCCGCGAAACCCGCCGCCAGTCCGGCGCGCGGTGCCCGCGCCGCGCGCCACGCCAAGTCGGCCGAGACACCGGCACGCAAGGCCACGGTGCGGCGCAGCAAATCGAGCGGCACCGAATAAAGCCGCTTTCCGGCCTCGAAGCGGCCGATTCCGGCGCCGAATGCGCGAAGAGGCGTAGCACGACGTCATGCGCATGCCGCACTGCACAAACGCAGTGCCCCGCAAATCAATGTCCCCCTGCGCGCTTCGCGCGGCGTTCCTGCGCTAGAGTGTTTCCAAGAGACAACCCGGGAGCACCGACATGGCCAGGAAAGCGCCACGCCGCACTGCACAACGCATTCTCGAAGCCGCGCTGGACCTGTTCAACCGCTTCGGGGAGCCGAACGTCTCCACCACGCTCGTGGCCGGCGAGCTCAACATCAGTCCCGGCAACCTCTACTACCACTACCCGGCCAAGGAAGAGCTGATCAACAAGCTCTACGAGGGCTACGAGACCGAGCTCGGCGAGCTGCTCCATGCGAGCGAGGGCATCCACGACGTGGAGGACGCCTGGTTCTTCATGCACAGCCTGTTCGAGCTGATCTGGCGACACCGCTTCCTCTACCGCGACCTCAACGACCTGCTGAGCAAGAACCGGCACCTCGAGACCCAGTTCCAGCTCGTGCTCAAGCACAAGGTGCGCGCGATGCGCCAGCTGATCGCCGGCCTGGGCCGCGCCGGCCACCTCGAGATCGACGCCCACGAGGTCGACACGCTCGCGCAGAGCATGGTGGTGGTGCTGACCTACTGGCTCAGCTACGAGTACGTGCGCAACCCGCGCCAGGCGCTCGAGCCGGCCCATGCGCAGGCCGCGCTGCTGCGCGGCGCCCGCCACACCCTGCACCAGCTCGCGCCCTACCTGGGCGCCGAGCAACGGCGCCATTTGCTGACACTGGGCCGGGCCTACGGCGGCGAAGATGCCGCCAGCAGCCCGCCCACCGCGCCCCCCGCCGATCTGGCTGCCTGAACCATGTCCCCCCACGATTTCAAACCGCTCCCGCCGACGTCCGCCGCGCCCGCCGGCGGCGCCTCCGGCCACGCCGGCCCGTGGGCGCCCCTGCCCTACGCCGACGTGCCGCGCTTCGATGCCAGCAGCCTGATCGCGCACTGGAGCCGGCTGCATGCCGGCCACGCGATGCCGGCCCCCGAGCACAACGCGGCACTGGCCGAAGGCTGGGCGCTCTATCACAGCGGCGAATTCGAACGCGCCGCGGCCATCGGCCTGCTGCACGGCGCCGAAGGCCTCGCGCTGGCCAACCAGGCGACCGCGATCTACGCCAACTACCTCGAGCCGCGCGAGGCGGTGCGGCTCTCGATGTTCCGCCAGGTGGTGGAGCGCGCGGGCGCGCGGGCCGCGGCCGAGCCCGACGACTGCCAGGCCCTGTACTGGCAGGCCTACGCGATGGGCCGCTACAGCCAGGGCATCAGCGTGGCGCGCGCGCTCGCGCAGGGCCTGGGCACGCGGCTCAAGGAGGCGCTCGAACGCGTGATCGCGCTCGAGCCGCGCCATGCCGACGCCCATGTCGCGCTGGGCGCCTTCCATGCCGAGGTGATCGACAAGGTCGGCGCGCTGGTCGGCCGCATGACCTATGGCGTGCGCGCCGAGACCGCGGTCGAGCTGTTCGAGCACGGCATCGCGCTGCATCCGCATTCGGCCAGCGCGCTGATGGAATACGCGCGCGCGCTGCTGATGCTGCATGGCGACGCGCGCATGGGCGAGGCCACGCGGCTCTACGAGAAGGCCGCGGCGCTCCAGCCGGCCGACGCCAAGGAGCGGCTGGACGTGGAGCTCGCACGCGCCGGGCTCTCCGAATAGGTTGCGGCCACGGGCAGGGGATCCAGTCGGCTCGCCGCCGCGTACTGACCGGATGACCCGCCTTCCACACCCCCACCCCGAACGCGCCCCCGCGGCGCGCCCCAGGCACCCGCTCGGCTGGCTCGCCCTGTGCGCGTGCGCCGCGCTCACGGCCTGCGCCACGCCGGCACCGACGATCGCGCCGCTGCCGGCGGTCGACATCGCGCGCTTCATGGGCGACTGGTACGTGATCGCGAACATCCCGACCTTTCCGGAGAAGAACGCGTTCAACGCCGTCGAGTCCTACGCACTGCGGCCCGACGGCCGCATCCAGACCGACTTCCACTACCGCGACGGCAGCTTCGACGCGCCGGTCAAGACCCTGCATCCGGTGGCCACCGTGCGGCCCGGCACCGGCAACGCGGTCTGGGGCATGCAGTTCATCTGGCCGATCCAGGCCGAGTACCTGATCGCCGACGTCTCGCCCGACTACCAGAGCACCATCGTCGCGCGCAGCAAGCGCGACCACGTCTGGCTGATGGCACGCACGCCCGAGCTCGCGCCCGAGGCCTACGCGCAGGCGCTGCGCAAGATCGAGGCCCTGGGCTACGACCTCGCGAAGCTGCGCCGGGTGCCGCAGCGCTGGCCGGAACGCTGACCCGGCCGTCGGCGCGCCGGGGTTCGCGAGGCCTGGGCACAATCGCGGGCATGCACAGTCCGCTCGTCCCCGGGATCGCCTACAGCGTGCGCAGCTACGCCGGCGAATACGCCGGCCATGACCATGCGCACGCGCAGATCATGTTCGCGCTCGACGGCCGCATGGAGCTGGAGATCGGCGGCCGCGCCGCCTTCACCGACACCTCCTGCGGAATGATCATTCCGGCGGGCGTGGCCCACACCTTCATGTCGCCGCGCGGCGTGCGCATGGTGGTCATCGACACGCCCCCCGCCACGGGCGTCGACCGCATCCGGCGCTTCGCGGTCACGGCCGCCTGCAGGAACGACGTCGATCCGGCCCGGGCCGCGCAGCACCTGGCGCACGTGCTCGAGGCGCCCTCCATCCTCGCGCGCCGCAGCATCGACCTGGCACGGCTCGACACCGCCCTCGGCGGCGCGCTGCACGAGCCCTGGAACACCGCGCGCATGGCGGCCCTGTTCTTCCTGAGCCCGCAGCGCTTCCATGCGCGGCTGCTCGAACTGACGGGGCTGTCGCCGCAGGCCTACCTGCGCGCGCGCCGGCTCGACGCCGCCCAGCGCCTGCTGCGCGGCGGCCTGCCGCTCGAAGCGACCGCCCTGCGCACGGGCTACCGCTCGGCCAGCGCCCTCGGCTTCGCATTGCGACGCGACCGCCAGTCGGGCGCCCGGCACGCGCGCGCGGGCTGACGAGGTCGAGAGTCTCTCGACAGTTGCCGCGGTCGCGGCGCTGGAGGATGCGCGCATGACAAAGCACGCTTCCCTCACCGGCGCCGCCATGGTGCTTGCCGCCGCCGCGCTCTGGGGCACGACCGGCACCGCCCAGAGCTTCGCGCCCCTGGACACGTCGCCCTTCTGGATCGGCACGCTGCGCATGGCGATCGCCACGCTGTTCTTCGCGGCCTTCATCGGCTGGCGACGGCAGCGCGGCGAGCGCGTCGCGCTGTCGATGGCGCGGCCGACGTGGCGCTGGGTGCTGCTCGCGGGCCTGTGCATGGCCGGCTACAACCTGAGCTTCTTCGCGGGCGTCAGGGCCACGGGCGTGGCCATCGGCACCGCGATCGCCGTGGGCAGCGGGCCGGCCTGGGCCGGATTGCTGCAGGCGCTCGTGTCTCGCACACCGCCCGCGCCGGCCTGGTGGGCCGGCACGCTGCTCGCGATCGGCGGTGGCGGCCTGATGGTGATGTCGGGATCGGGCGATGGCTCGCGCGTCGACCTCGGCGGCCTGGCGCTGTGCCTGGGCTCGGGGCTCTGCTATGCGACCTACACGCTGGTCAGCCAGCGCCTGGTGCGCCGGTCGCCGCCGGCGACGGTCACGCTGTGGCTCTTCGCGACGGCCTCCGTGGCGGCCATGCCGGCCGCGCTGCTGATCTCCGGCCCCTTCTCGGCCACGCCCGCGGGCTGGGTCCTCGTGGCCTACCTGGGCCTCGTGTCGACCGGCATCGCCTACCTGCTGTTCAGCCATGCGCTGCGGCACATCTCCGGCGCCTCGGGCGTCACGCTGGCACTGGCCGAGCCCGTCACCGCCTTCGGGCTCGCCCTGGTAGTGCTGCACGAGCGCCCGGGCCCCTGGGCCTTCGCGGGGCTCGCGATGGTGCTGGCCGGCCTGCTGATCGTGGTGTGGACCGAAGCGCGCAGGGTGCGGTAACACCGCCCCCGCGCGCTACCGGCCGCCCGCTCAAGGCAGCTGGGTCCAGTTCTGGTTGTTGCCCCCGTTGCAGGTCCAGGTGATCAGCGCCGTGTCCTGCGTGGTGGATCCGTTCGGGACGTCGAGGCAGGATCCGGAGGCGCGGTTGCGCAGGGTCGAGCCGACCACCGTCCACTGCGTCGCGTTGCCGGCCGTGCAGGCCAGCTGCACCACCGCCGCATTGGTGGTCGCGTTGCCGCTCTGCGCCAGGCACAGGCCGCTGTGCTGCGCCACGAACTGCACGTAGCCGCCGCTGCTGGTCACGGTGAACTTCTCGTTGGCGTCGTTGCCGCAGGGCCACTGCACCGCGGTGGCGCCGCTGGCGGTCGACACGCCCTTGATGTTCACGCACAGGTTGCTGCTGTCCGAGCGGATGCGCGCGACCAGCGGCGGCGCGGTGTCGAGCGAACGCACGTACTCGCGCAGCGCCACCACGTCGGCCGGCGGCAGGCCGTTGGCGTTGCCGTGGCCGCTGTCGAGCACCGCCTGCAGCGAGGCGGCCTGGCCGTTGTGGAAGAAGGAGGTCACGCTCCAGGTGCCCGACAGCGTCGGCGTGTCGAAGCCCACGCCCGCCAGCGGCTGGTTGCTTCCCTTGCCCGACGAGAGCTGGATCGTGCCCACGTCGTGCCGCTGGCCGTCGCGGAAGGTGCCGCCGGTGTGGCAGGTGGCGCACTGCGCGGTGTTGAACACCGTCTGGCCGCGCGCGGCCTCAACGCTGAGGTTGCCGTCGGCCGTGCGGGCCGGGCTGCGCATGAACTTGTCGAGCGACGACAGGTAGGCCGCGAGGTCGTCGAGCTGCGCGTTGCGTCCGGCCTTGGGCGTGCCCAGCGGATTGGAGGTGGCCGCGTAGTCGGCATTGCTCAGGAAGCCGGTGCCGCCGAACTCGTTGCGGATGTCGTTCTCGAAGTCCTGCACCTCGTCGAAGTTGGCCGTCCAGTGCAGCTTGCCGTGGCTCGTGCCGCGCCGCCCCTGCAGGCTGATGGTGCGGCGCAGGCCCTCGCCGCGCTGGGTGAAGTCCCACACCATGCCGTCGTCGCCGCCATCGGCATGGCAGCTCGCGCACGAGATGTAGTTGTCCTTGCTCATGCGCCGGTCGGCCGCGTTGTAGAACACCTGCTTGCCGCGCAGCGCGGCCGCGGCCAGCGGCTCGGTCGCCACGGTCTGCACGTTGCGCAGGAAGGTCGCCGCGTTGCTCTCCGAGGCCAGCACCGCCGCCACGTCGTGCACCGACACCGAGCGCGCGAGGAAGTTGTTGACGTAGAGGCGCTTGCGCGCGGCATCGAGGAACAGCCCGTGCGGCGCGCTGCTGGTGTCGATCTCGCCGCGCACCGAGCGCGTGTAGGAATCGACGATCGCGACCCGGTTGCCTTCCATCTGCGCCACGAAGATGTAGTCGCCCGCGGGCGAGAACAGCGCGGCGCGCGCCGGCGCGCGGTCGTCGAAGTCGATCTGCTCGCCGGCCACGTGGGCCGCCGACTGCAGGTCGACCTGCGACAGGATCGAGCGCACGGTCTGGTCGTGCACCAGGTCCTTCCCGTCGCGGAAGCGGCCGCGCACGATGTTGTCCTTCTTCGAGGGCAGGATGGCGCGCTTGCCGTCGGGCGAGATCACGACCTGGCTCAGGTAGTTGGCCACGCCGCGCGCGCCGGCCTCGGTGTCGACGGTGGTGGTGTCCACCGGCAGCGCGATGGTCGGCAGCGTGCTCATCGAGGCCAGGTTGACCTTGTAGAGCTCGCCGCCGGTCATCTTCGACTTGAAGCGCGTGACGTAGGCGATCTGCGCATCACCCGTGACCGCGATGCCGCGCACCGTGCCGTCGAGCGGCAGGGTGGCCGTGACCGCGCCGGTGGAGGGATTGAAGCTCACGAGGCGCGACTTGCTCTCCAGCGTCAGCAGGCCCTTGGTGCCGTCGGGCGTGAAGACCACGCCGTAGGGACCGCTGCCGTAGTCGAAGGGCACGGTGACCGAGACGCTGCCGTCGGCGGCGTTGAGCGCCACCAGCTTGTCCTCGCCCTGCACCGCGACCCAGACCCGGCCGTCGGGACCGAGCGCCAGCGTCTTGGCCTCGCTGCCCACCGACACCTCCCACAGCTTGGCCAGGCTCTGGGCGTCGATCGCCGCCACCGTGCCGCTGTCGGGATTGACCGCGTAGACCCGGTTCGCGTCGCCCGCGATGTTGCCGGTGTGCCGCGGCGCGCTCGCGGTGACGGGCGCGATGATGGTCACGTTGTAGGTGTAGTAGGTCTCGCGGCCCGCGCTGTCCTTCACCGTCAGGGTCACGGTGTAGTGGCCGGGCGTGGTGTAGGTGTAGCTGTAGCCGGCCTGGCTCGAGAAGGCCGTGACGGTGCCGTTGCCGAAGTTCCAGCGGAACTGCGCGCCGCCGCTGCCGAGCGTTGCCGGGTTGAAGTTCAGCGCGCCGTTGACCACCTTGGGCCCGCTGCCGATGCCGGGGTCGCCGATGACCGCCTGGCCGCGCAGGGTCGCGACCTCGGCGTCGCCGAGCACGCGGCTGAACACCCGCACGTCGGCCAGCGTGCCCTTGAAGAAGTCGGCATTGCCCTGGATCTGGCCCAGCCACTGGAACTTGTTCGCGAGGCCCTTCACGCCGGTGAGGCCGGTCGAGCTGGTCTTGGCGCCGTCGATGTACATGGTCTGCGCGCCCGAGCCCGCGTCGCGCGTGAGCACCACGTGGTGCCAGTTGCCGTCGTTGACCGGCGAGGTCGAGCGCGTGCCCGGGTTGTTGGTGGCCGCGTTGGCCACCGACAGGTTGAGCCGGCCCGTGTTGTCGAGCCAGCCCCAGAACACGTCGTCGGCGCCGCCCGACTGGTCGCGCCCGAAGATGCCGGGCGCGGTCCAGGCGTTGGCGCTGCCGTTCTGCGTGGTCTTCATGTAGAAGCTCAGCGAGGCGGTGCCGCCCAGCACGGTGGCCACGCCGTCGTTCTTGAGCTGCACGCCGCCCGCGCGGTTCGCGAAGTTCAGGCCGATGCTCTCGAAGGCGTCGCCGGATGCCGGCGTGCCGTCGTTGTTCGAGATCGGGTCGCTGAGCTTGCCGTTGAGCGCCCAGTGATAGCTCAGGCCCACCTCGGCCGCGTTGCCGGTGTTGAAGGTGGACTTGAAGTCGGCGCCGATGGCGTTGCCCGCATAGTCCTTCACGCCGTTGGCCGGCAGGAACACCTCGTAGCTGGTGCCCGGCTGCAGCGGCTGCGTCGGATGGAAGTTGACGATGCCGAGCTGCACGCTGTAGGTGCCGGCCAGCGTGTTGCCGCCCACGGGCCGCACGATGAAGGTGTTGGCATTGACGCTCTCGGGCCGGATGTTGTCGGTCATGCCCAGGCCGATGCGCGAGGTCAGCGCCTGCTGCTTCGCGCCGTTGGCGGGGGAGACCTGCTTGACCTCGGGCCGGGTGGTGTCGGGGTCGACCTGGTGCACGACGAATCCGCTGCCCGAGCCGTGGTCGTTGCCCACGAACACGAGGTTGCCGAACATCGCGACCTGGCCGTTGTCCGAATGCGAGAAGTTCGGATCGTCCTCGCGCAGGATGCTGCCGCGGCCCACCTCCACGTGATTGAGCGGATTGCTCACGTCGACCTTGTGGATGCGCGTCTGCGCGCCCTGGATCACGTAGTGGTCCTGCGTGGCGCAGTACAGCTGTTCGTCGATGACCAGGCGGTTGTCCTCGGCCACGAATTTCGAGCGGTCGCTCAGGTCGTAGCTGTACATCTTCGCGCCGCTGTTGCGGGTGGAGACATGCAGGTTCCGGCCGTCGAAGCAGGTCGCGTAGTAGAACGGCGTGCTGCCCACGATGGAGTCGAGCACCTTGGGATTGAGCGGATCGGAGATGTCGAGGCTCGCGAAGCCGCCGTTGCTCTCCATCGCGGTCAGCACCATGTGGTTGCCCATCGTGAAGATCGGGCCGATGCGAAAGCCGCCGAGTTCGCCGGTGGACACCGGGTTGGACTTGCCGGCGCCGCGGTTGGCGAGCACGGCGTTCGCGGGGTCGGCGGCATCGACGATGAAGATGCCCCGGCCCGCCGAAGCCACGTACAGATAGGGCGCCTGCCACCAGAGCTGCCAGGCGACGTTCTCGTAGTCGCCGCCATTCACGCCGGGCAGCGCCAGCTTCTTCACCTGCTTGATGTCGTTGACGTCGGTGAAGTCCCAGAACTCCACGCCGTTGATGCTGGGCAGCACCACGTAGGTCTTGTCGCCGATCTTCGCGGTGCCGAAGGAGTGGGTTTCGCGGAACTCCTTGGTGCGGGCCTCGGGCTCGTAGATCTTCTTGACGAGCTTGATCTGGCGCGGGTTCGACACGTCGTACAGCAGGAAGCCGCCCGGGCCGAGGCCGCTGTCGGGAGCGAAGGACGTGAGGAAATAGCCGTTGACCATGATGCCGGCGTTCATGCCGTAGTCCTTGCGGCCCGGATAGGTGGCGGGCACCTCGCGCGACTCGTAGGCGTTGCTGTGCGCGGGGTCGAGCGGATGCGCGGGGCTGGTGATCATCGACACCGGCTTGAACAGTTCCTCCGAGGTGTAGGTGAGGTTGCCCAGCCCCGGCCCCTGCAGCGGGAGGGGATCGGCGACGGCCTCGGACACCGCGGTCGCCATGTTGCCGAGGGTCGTCATCGGACTGACCCCGGTGATCGCCGCGTGCGTCAACAGGGTGACGAACGGCACCATCAATGCCATCAGGTAATACCGGATCTTCATCGTTTGCCTCCAAGTGTTGTTGGAAGTTCGCAGGGGAATCTGCTGGCTCGTTCTTCTCTGGCTCGAATCACGACATGCGCGCGCAGCGCGCACCCCGGCGGGCGACGGGCATCGCCTGCCGTGGCAAAAAAAACCTGTTCGCCGGAAGCCGCGCGAAAGCCGCGCAGCCTTTGCGCTATGGGCTTCGCGCCGCGCCGCCCGATTCGTACAGGGCCCAGGCCGCTTCCGCGCTGGCGCCCTCGTGGATCATCGCCATCAGCGCGCTCACCACCGCGGACGGATTGGCGTGCTGGTAGACGTTGCGCCCGTAGACCATGCCCACCGCGCCCTGGTCAAGGAGCACGCGCGAGCGCGCGAACACCTGCTGCAGGTCCTCGCGGCCGCCGCCGCGCACCAGCACCGGGCAGCGCGCGGCCTGCACCACGCGGTGGAAGTCCCTGGGGTCGCTGGTCGGGTCGGCCTTGACGATGTCGGCGCCCATCTCGCGCGCGAGCCGCACCAGGGTCACGATCTTCTCGGCATCTCCGTCGACCATGTAGCCGCCGCGGCCCGCGCCATGCGCCTGCATCACCAGCGGCTCGATCATCAGCGGCATGCCGTAGCGGTCGCAGTCGGCGCGCACGCGCGCGATGTTCTGCACGCACTGGCGGAACAGCTCGGGCTCATCGGGCAGCATGAACAGGTTGACGACCACGCAGGCTGCGTCCATCTGCACCGCGGGCAGCACGGGGTCGTGCTCGTTCTGCAGCACGGCCCACATCGAGCGGTGGCGCGTGGCGTTGTAGGGATTGCCCATGTCCAGCCGCATCACGAGCGCCGGCCGCTCGCGGCCCGGGCGCAACTGCAGCAGGTCGGCCTGGCCGTAGTTGAGCTGGATCGCATCGGGCGCCGCGGCCACCAGGCGGTCGATGACGCCCGGCATGTCCTCGAGCCCGTCGAGGAAGCTGGGCTCGTTGCACACGCCGTGATCGAGCGCGATGTCCAGGCCGCGGCCGGCCTTCAGCAGGCGGGCGATGCGGACCTCTTTGCCTTTCGACATACGAAAGAACTCCTTGAAGGTGGAAGATGGTTCGAGGGGGCGGGACGCGTCTCAGCCGAGCGCACCCAGGTGCCGCTTCGCGGCGGTATCGATCTGCAGCAGCGCGTCGGCGCCGAGCGCGAGCGTGCCGGCCGCGGCGTTCTGGATCGCCTGCTGCCGGTTGCGCGCGCCGCACAGCGACAGCGAGACGGCGCCGTGCTCGAGCGTCCAGGCGATCATCATTTCGGAGAACGAGCAGCCCAGCGCGGCGCGCAGCGGTTCGAGGTCGGCGAAGAAGGCCGCGAGCCGCGCGCGGTTGTCGGCGCTGAAGCGCGGATTGCTCGCGCGCTGGTCGTCGCCCGTGAAGGCGCGCGCGGGATCGATCGGCCCCGCGAGCAGGCCCAGCGCGAGCGAGGAATAGCCCATCACCGCCACGCCATGCTCCTTGCACAGCGGCACCAGCGTGGCCTCGATCTCGCGGTCGATCAGGCTGTAGCGCTCCTGCGCCGCGTCGACCGGGCCGTGGCGCAGGTACTCGGCGAGCGTGGCGGCATCGACGTTGCTCACGCCGATCGCGCGGATCTTGCCCTGCTTCTTCAGGTCGAGCAGCGCGCCCATGGTCTCGGCCACCGGCGTGGTGGCGTCCTGCCAGTGCGTGATGTAGAGGTCGATGTAGTCGGTCTGCAGGTTCGCGAGGCTCTGCTCCACCTCGTACGCGATCGCATCGCGGCCGAGGTAGCGGTAGACGGGATGGCCGTCCTCCTCGAAGAAGTGCGTGCCCTTCTGCGTGTGCCACACCAGGCCGCACTTGGTGGCGATCACGGCCTCGTGGCGCCGGCCCTTGAGAGCGGTGCCCACCAGCCGCTCGGAGCGGCCCAGGCCGTAGGCCGGCGCGGTGTCGATCAGCGTCACGCCCGCGTCGAGCGAGGCCTGGATCGCCAGCGTCGCGCCCGCGTTGTCGCCGCCGCCCCACATCCATCCGCCCATGGCCCAGGTTCCCAGGCCGATCGCCGAGCAGCGTATGCCCGACGGTCCCAGCGTCGTCGTCTTCATCTCTTGGTCTTCCTCACGTTGAGCAGGTGGTCGATGGTCACGGCCACGAGCAGGATCAGTCCCTTGATCACGTCCTGCCAGTAGGGCGAGACGTCGAGCAGGATCAGCGAGCTCGTCACCACCGACAGCAGCGCCAGGCCGAGCACCGCGCCGAGCACGGTGCCCGAGCCGCCCTTGAGGCTGGCGCCGCCGATCACGGCGGCGGCGATCACGTTGAGTTCCATGCCCATGCCGAAGGTGGGCGTGGCGGCGCCGAAGCGCGCGGTGTAGATCACGCCGGCCAGGCCAGCCGAGGCCGAGCACAGCACCGTGACCCAGAACTTCACGCGGCCCACGCGGATGCCCGAATAGAGCGCGGCCTTCTCGTTGCTGCCGACGTAGAACACCTTGCGCAGCAGGGTGGCGCGGCGCAGCACGAAGTCGCTGATGGCGACGATCGCGACGAAGATCAGGATCACGGCCGGGATACCGAACAGCGTGCCCTGGCCGATGAACTTGAACTCGGCCGGCAGCGAGAACAGCGACTGCGGCGTGCCCTGCGTGAAGGCCAGGCACAGCCCGCGCACGATCACCATGAAGGCCAGCGAGGCGATGAAGTGGTTCAGCCCGATGCGCGTGACGCAGCCGCCGATCATGGCGCCGATCATCGCGCTGGCGCCGATCGCCATCGCGCTCGCGAGCCACGGGTCGACGCCCATGAGGAACAGCTTGCCGGTGATCACCATCGCGAGGCACACCACCGAGCCCACCGAGAGGTCGATGCCGCCCACGATCAGCAGGATGGTCATGCCGACCACCACGATGCCCTCGATCGAGAACGACAGCAGCATCGCGCGGATGTTCTCCCAGGTGAGGAAGTACGGCGACGCGAAGCTCATGCCCACGCACAGCACCGCGATGATCAGCAGCAGGCCGGCCTCGCGCATGCTGCCGAGTCGGAAGGGTAGGTTCACGGCGTCTCCTTTGGCCCCCGCCGCCGCGCCGGTGCCGGCGGTGCTCGCGGGGTTGGTGCCGTCCATTCTGAATTGGTAGCTCACTGCATCTCCTGTTCGCCCAGTCCCGAGGCCAGCCGCAGCAGGCCCTCTTCCGTCATCTCGGCCGTGCCGAGCTCGCCGGCCAGCCGGCCTTCGCGGATCACCAGCGCGCGGTCGCACAGGCCGATGATTTCCGGCAGTTCCGACGAGATCACGATCACCCCCACGCCCTGGTTCGCGAGCGCGCGCAGGATGTGGTGGATCTCGGATTTCGCGCCCACGTCGACGCCGCGCGTGGGTTCGTCCATCAGCAGTACCGATGGCTTCGTGGCCAGCAGCTTGGCGATCGCCACCTTCTGCTGGTTGCCGCCCGACAGGCTCGCGACCTCGATCGCCACGCCGTCGGACTTGAGGTTGAGCTGCGCGCCGAGGTCCTGCGCCAGCTTGCGCTCGGCCGCGCGCTCCATCAGGCCGAAGCGCGAGCTCACGCGCCGCAGCGCCATCGCGCAGACGTTCTGCGCGATCGGCAGGTCGAGGAACACGCCCGCGGCCTTGCGGTCCTCGCTGAGGTAGGCGATGCCGTGGCGCAGCGCGTCGGCGTACTTGCGGATCGCGAGCGTCTTGCCGCGCAGGCGCACGCTGCCGCGCCGCGCGGGCCGCAGCCCGCACACCGCTTCGGCCAGCTCGCTGCGCCCGGCGCCCATGAGGCCCGCGATGCCGAGGATCTCGCCGCGCCTGAGCGCGAAGGAGATGCCCTGCACGCGCTCGCCGTCGGCGATGTCGTCGACCTGCAGCAGCGTCTCGGGCGCCTCGGGCAGCGTGGCGCGCGGCGGGTAGTAGTTGCCGAGGTCGCGGCCCACCATGCGGCGCACCAGCTCGTCGGGCGTGGTGCCCGCGAGCGGGCCGCAGTGCACGTTGCGCCCGTCGCGCAGCACGGTGGCGCGGTCGCAGTTGGCGAAGATCTCGGCCATGCGGTGGCTGATGTAGATGATGCCGATGCCCTGCGCCTTGAGGTCGTGCAGCACGCGGAACAGCGCGGCCGACTCGAGCTCGGTGAGCGCGGCCGTGGGCTCGTCGAGGATCAGCACCTTGCAGTCGAGCGTGAGCGCCTTGGCGATCTCCACCAGTTGCTGGCTCGAGATGCCGAGCTCGTCGACGCGCGCGGCCGGGTCGATGTCCTGGCCGAGCCGGCGCAGCACCTTGGCGGCGCGCGCGTTGAGGCCGCCGTAGTCCATGAAGGCGCGGCCGCCCGCGTTGATCTCGGGCATGAAGATGTTCTCGGCGACGGTGGCGTCGCCGCACAGCGCGATCTCCTGGTGCACCAGGCCGATGCCCAGCCGCATGGCATGGGCCGGGCCGTCGATGCGCACATCCAGGCCGTCGAGCGCGATCGTGCCCTCGTCGGGCTGGTGGATGCCGTCGATGATGTTCATCAGCGTGGACTTGCCGGCGCCGTTCTCGCCGCACAGGGCGTGGATCTCGCCGGCACGCAGCGAGAAGTCCACGCCCGAGAGCGCGCGCGAAGCGCCGAAGCGCTTGCTGATGCCGCGCAGCGAGAGCAGCGGCTTCGGGTCGTCGCTCACTCGCCGATTCCCTTGGTGCCGCGGCGCGCCAGGTACTTGTCCCAGTAGAAGTCGTCGGCGTTGGCCTTGCTCACCACCGACAGGCCGTTGTCGAGGAAGGGCACCGACATCGGGTTGGTGCCGTTGCGCTTGGCGTCGTTCATCGGGTCGATGAGCTGCGGGTTCTTGGCCAGGAACAGCATCATCATCCCCATGTAGCCCTGCATGCCCTGGTTGGGATTGATGGCGCCGAACACGTCGCCGGCCTTGATCATGTCGAGGATCTTGGCGTTGACGTCGCAGCACATCACGCGGATGTTCTTCTTCGACTCGATCTTGGCCTGCGCCGCGCCGAGCGCCGAGTTGGCCTCGGGCATGAACAGCGCGCCCAGGTTCGGGTTGGCCTGCGCCAGGCTCAGCACCGCCTGGTAGGCCTTGCTCGGGTCCTGGTTGCTGGCCGCGCGGCCCGCGAGCTTCATGCCCGGGTGCTTGGTCTTCATGCGGTTGACGAAGGCGGCGATGCGGCGGTCGTGGTTGTCCTGGCCCGGGTTCTCGAGCACCGCGTACTCGCCCTTGCCGCCGAGCGCGGCGGCGATCGCGTCGGCCGCCTGCGTGCCCTCGCGGTCGTTGTCGGAGGTGATGAACGAGGCGCGCTTGGAGTTCGGCGAGTCGGCCGCGAAGGTCACGACCGGGATGCCCGCCGCCACCGCGCGGTTGATCGGCTCGATGAACGGGTCGGGGTTCATCGGGTGCAGCAGGATGCCCGCGGGCTTGCGCGCGAGTTCCTGCTCGAAGGACGCGAGCTGCTTGTTCACGTCGTACTCGGGCGTGCCCGTGTAGCGGGTGCGCACGCCCAGCGTGCGGCCCAGCTGTTTCATCATTTCGTAGACCGGAAACCAGTACTCGACGCCCGAGACCATCACGTTCATCACGTAGACGTCGTTCGGGTTGCCGCGCAGGCCGGTGGCGGCCGGTGCGGCGGGCTGCTGGGCGAAGGCGCTGGAGCCGGCCAGGCCCAGGCCGGTGGTGGCTGCGGCGGCCGCCGCGGACTTCAGGAAATCTCTTCTCACTTCTGTCTCCTCGTGTTGCTCTGACCTGGCAGATGGGCCGCCTTGGCGGGTGGCTTTGGATCTCTAGTCGCCATGCACGTTGTCATGACAGGTCAGAATGTATGCGGCTCGTTTTGCCCGGAATACTAGGGGAAACGCTACTGCGATCTGAAGCAAATTGCCCGAAGCTGTTATGACATGACAACGAACATCTACCTGGGTATAGACATGGGGTCGAGCAGCCTGAAGGCGCTCGCGCTCGATGCCGACAGCGGCCGCACGGTGGCGCTGGCGCGCGCCGCGCTGCCGCACGACCGGCGCCCCGGCGGCGGTTGCGAGGTGGCCGAGGCGGCGATCCATGCGGCGCTGGGCCGCGTGCTCGGCGCCATCGCGAGCCAGCTCGGCCCGCTGGCCGCCGCGGTGCGCGCCATCGGCTGCACCGGCCACGGCGCCGGCCTCTATGCGCTCGACGCGGCCGGCCGGCTGGTCGGCGGCAGCGCGGTCGCCTCCACCGACCAGCGCGCCACCGCGCGTGCGCTGAAGCTCGCACGCAGCCACGGCGCGGCGCTGTTCGACGACGTGGGCTGCGGGCCCTGGCCCGGACAGCCGACGCTGATCGCGGCCGAGCTGTTCGGCCACGACGCGGTGCAGCGCGGCGAGCTGCAGCGCCTGCTGTTCGCCAAGGACTACCTGGGCTTCCTGCTGACCGGCGAGGCCGCCACCGACCTCAGCGATGCGAGCACCGCCGGGCTGGTGTCGCTGGCCAGCGGCCGCTGGTCGCAGCAGGCCTTCGACGCCGCGGGCCTGTCGGACCTGTCGCCGCGCACGCTCGGGCGCATCGTGCCCAGCGGCGAGGTGTTCGGCCGGCTGCTGCCCGCGCAGGCCGCGGCCTGCGGCCTGCCCGCGGGCGTGCCGGTGGCCATGGGCGCGATCGACCTGCTGGCCTCGATGACCGCGATCCGCGCCGAGGCGCGCGGCCATGCGGTGGCGGTGTTCGGCACCTGGAGCGTGAACGCCGCGATCGGCCCGGCCACGCCCGCGGGCGCGCCCAAGCCGCCGGTGGCCGCGGTGGTGAACTTCGGGCCGGCCGAGCGCCGGCTCTACATGGAGAACAGCCCCTCGTCGATGGCCAACATCGCCTGGGCCGCCGAGGCGCTGGGCTTCGGCAGCGAGCAGGCCGTGATCGATGCCGCCATGGGCTCGCCGCTGGGCGCGCATGGCGTGCGCTTCCTGCCCTTCGTCAACGGCGGCAGCGCGCCGCCGGGCGCGAGCGCGGGCTTCGTCGGCCTGCGCAGCCACCATGGCCGCGCCGACATGGCGCGCGCGGTGGTCGACGCGGTGGTGGCGCTGCATGCGCGCCACCTGGGCCGGCTCGCGGCCCACGGCCTGCTGCCCGGGGCGCTCACCATGCTCGGCGGCGGCGCGCGCGACGCGCGGCTGGCGCGGCTGCTGGCCGGCTTCCTCGGCCGGCCGGTCGCGCGCTGCGGCGACGACGAGACCGGCGCGCGCGGCGCCGCACTCTATGCGGCCATCTCGCAGGGCCTCGACCTCGACGCGAGCGCCAACGCCCACCTGCTCGCGCCCTGCGAGACCCTCGCGCCCGAAGCGGGCGACATCCCGGCCTGCGCCGACTTCCTGGCCGGCTTCGATGCGCTGCTCGACAGCCTCGCACCGGCCTTCACCCTGACCACCGGCACCACCCGCATGCCGGACTCCGCACGATGAGCGCCTGGCAACTGCCCTTCACCCGTCCCGCCTCGCTCGCCGGACGCCATTTCTCCACCGTCATCGTCGGCGCCGGCATCAACGGCGTGGGCGTGTTCCGCGACCTCTCGCTGCAGCGCGTGGACTGCCTGATCGTCGACAAGGGCGACTTCGGCGCCGGCGCCAGCAGCGCGCCCTCGCGCATGATCCACGGCGGCCTGCGCTACCTCGAGAACGGCAGCTTCTCGCTGGTGGCCGAGGCCACGCGCGAGCGCAACCTGCTGCTGCGCAACGCGCCGCACCTGGTGAAGCCGCTGAAGACGGTGGTGCCGCTCGCGAGCCTGTTCGGCGGCATGCTCGGCAGCGCGCTGCGCTTCCTCGGCCGGCCGGCCTCGCCGCGCACGCGCGGCCTGCTGGCGGTGGCGCTGGGGCTGCGGCTGTACGACCTGCTGGGCCGGCGCCAGCGCGTGATGCCGGGCCACCGCATCGACCGCGTGCCGCCGCGCGACCGCCAGCTGTTCCGCGCGGCGATCCGCTGGACCGCGACCTTCTTCGACGCCTGGATCAGCCATCCCGAATGGCTGATCCTCGAGCTGATCGCCGACGCCTGCCGCGACCAGCCGCGCTCCACCGCCGTCAACCACTGCCGCGTGATGGGCTGCGCGGGCAACATCCTCACCCTGCGCGACGAGATCACGGGCGAGCTGGTGCGCGTGACGGCCGACACGGTGGTCAATGCCAGCGGCGCCTGGCTCGACCGCAGCACCGCGGTGCTCGGCGGCAGCGGGCCGCGCGTGATGGGCACCAAGGGCTCGCACCTGGTGCTCGACCACCCCGCGCTGCGCGACGCGCTCGACGGCCGCATGGCCTACTTCGAGGCGATGGACGGACGCGTGTGCATCGTCTATCCCTTCCTCGACCGCGTGCTGGTCGGCTCGACCGACATCCCGGTGGAAGACCCCGACCAGATCGCCACCGAGCCCGAGGAGGTCGACTACCTGCTCGAGGTGCTGCGCGAGGTGTTCCCCAACCTCGCCTTCGACCCGGCCGACGTGGTCTACACCTATGTCGGCGTGCGGCCGCTGGCGCGCTCCGATGCCGACAAGCCGGGCCAGATCTCGCGCGACCACTCGGTGGCCGTCGATCCGCCGAACGCCACGCGCGACATCCCGATCGTCTGCCTGGTGGGCGGCAAGTGGACCACCTTCCGCGCACTGGCCGAGGAGGCCACCGACGCGGTGCTGCGCCACCTCGGCCGCGCGCGCACCGCCTCCACCGACATGCTGCCGATCGGCGGCGGCGCCGAGTTCCCGGCCGACGCGGCCGCCACCGAGCGCCTGCTCGAGCGCCTGATGGCCACCGGCGCGAGCCGCCGCCGCGCCCAGGCGCTGTTCGCGCGCTACGGCGCCAAGGCGCTGCCGCTGGCGCAGCGGCTCGCGGCCTCGGGCGACCTGCCGCTGCGGCATGCGCCCGACTACTCGGTGGCCGAGCTCGGCTACCTGTGCCTCGAGACCGGCGTGATCCACCTGTCGGACCTGGTGGTGCGCCGCACCCTGCTGGCGATCCGCGGCCAGGTCACCGACGCCGCGCTGGCCGAGATCGCCGGCATCGCGGCCGAGGCCCTGGGCTGGGACGCGCAGCGCCAGCGCGAGGAGCTCCATGCCTGCGCCACCGCGCTGCGCGAACGCCACGGCGTGCGCCTGCAGACCGCCGCCCCGGCAGCGGACTCCCCTTTGGATGCATCATTGATGGCCTCGAAGCCCGTCCTCACGTGAACAGCCCGACCTTGACCGCGCCCGCCCTCGACCGGAATTCCGAATCGCCCCTGTGGGCCCAGTTTCGCGACGCCGTCCGCCTGCAGATCCTGCAGGGCGAACTGCCGATCGGCGCCAAGCTGCCGTCCGAGGCCGAACTCGGCGACCAGTACGGCATCTCGCGCATCGTGGTGCGCGAGGCGCTGGCCGACCTGGTGCGCAACGGCCTCATCTACAAGATCAAGGGCCGCGGCGCCTTCGTCGCGGCGCGCGAGCGCGACGAGGACTTCGTCTCCACCGTGCTGGGCTTCTCCGACGAGATGGAGCGCAAGGGCCGCTCGGTGCGCACCCAGATCCTGACCCAGGAGCTGCGCCTGCCCACCGCCCTCGAGGCCGGCGCGCTCGGCCTCACGGAAGACACGCAGGTGGTCGCGCTCAAGCGCCTGCGCAGCGTGGACGGCGAGCTGCGCCTCTTGGTCGAGACCGTGGTGCCGGCCGACATGGCGCCGGGCCTGCACCGCATCCGGCTGGAAGACCGCTCGCTCTACGACGTGCTGCGCCGCCAGTACGGCCTGCGCCTGGTGCGCGCCGAGCGCTGGATCGACGCCGTGCTGCCCGACGCCCAGACCTGCGAGCTGCTGAACCTGCCCGCGCCCGAGCCGCTGCTGCGCATCGAATCGATCGCCTACGGGCTCAACGGAAGGCCGCTCGAGCACTACCGCGCGCTGCACCGCTGCAAGTCGAGCCGGCTGCACGTGCAGACCACGACCTGAGGCCCTTCACGCGGCGCGGGCTCGAACGCGGGTGACTGTCGGGTCAGTAAGATGCCCGACTCCTTCCACCCACCTACGTATCCCCCGCCATGTCCGACCTCGACGAACGCTTCCAGACCGCCCAGGCCAATTCCAAGCTGCTGGCCGAGCGCCCCGACAACCCCACGCTGCTGAAGATCTACGGCCTGTTCAAGCAGGCGACCGAGGGCGACAACACGGCCAAGAAGCCCAGCTTCAGCGACATCGTCGCGCGCGCCAAGTGGGATGCCTGGACCTCGCGCAAGGGCCTGAGCGGCGACGAGGCCAAGGAACAGTACATCGCGCTGATCGAGTCGCTGCGCGGCTGAGCGCCGGCGTCCCTCACGCCCCGCCGATGATCCCGCGCTCGCGCAGCGCCGCGATCTGGCCGGCGGTCAATCCGATCTCCTCGAGCACCGCGTCGGTGTCCGCGCCCAGCGCGGGCGCGTTGAGCCGGTGCGCGGCCGGCGTGCGCGAGAGCTTGGGTACGAAGCCCGGCACCGACAGCTCGCTGCCGTCGTCCATGCGCAGCCGCTGCAGCATGCCGCGCGCCGCGTAGTGCGGGTCGGCCGCGATGTCGGCGATGGTGTAGATGCGCCCGGCCGGCACGTGCGCGGCATCGAGCGCGGCCAGCACCTCGTCGACGGTGCGGCTCGCGGCCCAGTCGCCGATGGCGGCGTCGAGCAGTTCCACCTGCGCGACGCGGCCGGTGTTGTTCGCCAGCGCGGGATCGGCCGCCAGATCGGGCCGGCCGATGCAGCCCATGAGCCGGCGAAAGATGCTGTCGCCATTGCCCGCGACGATCGCGTAGCCGCCGTCGGCGCAGCGGTAGGCATTGGTCGGCGCGATGCCCGGCAGCGCGCTGCCCGCGGCCTCGCGCACCGCGCCGAAGGCGCCGTACTCGGGCAGCAGGCTCTCCATGCAGTTGAAGACGGCCTCGTAGAGCGCCACGTCGACCACCTGGCCCAGGCCCTTCGGATGCTCGGCGCTCACGGTGGCGTGGCGATGCTGCAGCGCCATCAGCACGCCGACGACGCCATGCAGCGAGGCCAGCGTATCGCCGATCGACACACCCACGCGCACCGGCACGCGGCCCGGCTCGCCCGTGAGGTGGCGCAGCCCGCCCATGGCCTCGGCCACCACGCCGAAGCCGGGCCGGTCGCGGTAGGGACCGGTCTGTCCATAGCCGCTGATGCGCAGCATCACGAGCGCGGGATTGGCCGCCAGCAGCGCCTCGGGGCCCAGGCCCCAGCCCTCCATCGCGCCGGGGCGGAAGTTCTCGATCAGCACGTCGGCCTCGGCCGCGAGCTGGCGCACGATGGCCTGGGCCTCGGCCTCGCGCAAGTCCAGCGCCAGCGAGCGCTTGTTGCGCGACTGCACCTGCCACCAGACCGAGGTGCCGTCCTTCATCAGCCGCCAGCTGCGCAGCGGATCGCCCGCGCCGGGCGGCTCGATCTTGACCACCTCGGCGCCGAAGTCGGCCAGCGTGCGGGCCGCGAAGGGGCCGGCGATCAGCTGGCCGAGCTCGATGACCTTGAGGCCGGCGAGCGGGCCGGCGGCGGGAGCAGAGGAGGAAGCAGTGGATGTCGTCATGGCCTGCGAGTGTGCCGCGCGCCGCGCCGGGGCTTGCGGGGCGGGAAAACACCTATGAATTCTTGACGCCCGCACGGCCTCGAGACGCCCGGCTTTCCGCAGCGCAGCAATCCGGGCCGTCGCGGGCCGTTTCCCTCGGGGAGAAAGCTTCTTGCTGCGCCGCAGCGCGGATCGCGGTGCGCCCCGCGCGCCCGACACCGCGCATCAAAAAAGTATCGATTCGGGCCGCCATCTCTGGTTGTTGGCGTCGGGAGCGGTTCGTACAGTCCGCCCCACGCTGTCACGCACCCATCCGAACACTGCCCGAGGAACAACGAGCGCCATGCAACCCGATCTGGAAATCGTCGAAGTCCGCGGTGACGAATCCTTCGCCTGCTGGGCCCACGGCTACCCCTACCGCACCGTGCGCTGGCACTTCCATCCCGAGTACGAGATCCAGCTCATCGTCGAGACCCAGGGCGTGTACTTCGTGGGCGACCACGTCGGCCACTTCGAGCCCGGCAACCTCGTGATGATGGGCCCCGACCTGCCGCACAACTGGATCAGCGACGTGCCCGCGGGCCAGAGCGTGGAACGGCGCGGCATCGTGATCCAGTTCCCGGCCGGCCTGGTGCGCAACATGGCCGCGAGCTTCCCCGAGTTCGCGCGCATCGCGCCGCTGATCGCCGAGTCGGGCGCGGGCCTGCTGTTCTCGGCCGAGACGGCGGCCGCCGCCAAGCCGATCATGGAAGCGCTGCTCGAGGCGCGCGGGCTGCGCCGCGTGATCCTGCTGCTGTCGCTGCTCGAGCTGCTGGCCGCGAGCCAGGACCGCCAGCGGCTCGCGAGCCCGGCCTTCAAGCCCGATCCCAAGGCCTTCATGTCGCATGCCATCAACAACGTGCTGGCCCACATCGCGGCCAACCTCGGCGACGAGCTGCGCGAGCCGATGCTGGCCGAGCTGGTGGGCCAGAGCCCGAGCGCCTTCTCGCGCGCCTTCCGCAAGCACACGGGCCAGTCCTTCGTGCGCTACGTGAACCGGCTGCGCATCAGCCGCGCCTGCGAGCTGCTGACCAGCAGCGAGAAGCCGGTGCTCGACGTCTGCATGGACGTGGGCTTCAACAACGTGTCGAACTTCAACCGGCAGTTCCTGCTGCACAAGCGCATGCCGCCGACCAAGTTCCGCAACTTCCACCGCATGCAGGCGGCGCAGGCCGCGCACCTGCGCGGCGCCAGCCCGCCGTAGGCGGCCCGCCCCCCGTTTCCCGCATCGCCATCGGCGCGGGCCCGTTCGGGCACCGCGCGGGGCGAAGCCTTGCCCGCGTCCTTTCCACCGTCATCACCCAAGGAGACATGCCATGAAGAAGAACATCCTCGCCACCGCCACCCTCGCCGCGCTGCTGTGCGCCGCCTCCGCCGCGCAGGCCCAGGCGCCGAAGCAGCCGCTGCGCATCGGCATGAGCTTCCAGGAGCTCAACAACCCCTACTTCGTGACCATGAAGCAGGCGCTCGAGGAAGCGGCCGCGAGCATCGGCGCCAGCGTGGTCGCGACCGACGCGCGCCACGACGTGGCCAAGCAGATCGGCGACGTGGAGGACATGATCCAGAAGAAGGTCGACATCCTGCTCTTGAACCCGACCGACTCCACCGGCGTGCAGTCGGCGGTGCGCTCGGCCAAGAAGGCCGGGCTGGTGGTGGTGGCGGTCGATGCCAACGCACAGGGCCCGGTCGACTCCTTCGTCGGCTCGAAGAACACCGACGCGGGCCGGCTGGCCTGCGAGCACCTGGCCAAGGCCATCGGCGAGAAGGGCGACGTGGCGATCCTCGACGGCATCCCGGTGGTGCCGATCCTCGAGCGCGTGAAGGGCTGCCGCGAGGCGCTCGCCAAGTACCCGGGCATCAAGGTGGTGAGCACGCAGAACGGCAAGCAGGAACGCGCCACCGCGCTCACCGTGACCGAGAACATCCTGCAGGCCAACAAGGACCTGAAGGGCATGTTCAGCGTCAACGACGGCGGCGCGATGGGCGCGCTCGCGGCCATCGAGGCCAGCGGCAAGGACGTGAAGCTCACCAGCGTCGACGGCGCGCCCGAGGCCATCAAGGCGATGCAGAAGCCGGGCTCGAAGTTCATCGCCACCACCGCGCAATACCCGCGCGACCAGATCCGGCTGGCCATCGGCATCGCGCTCGCGAAGAAGTGGGGCGCCAACGTGCCGGCGGCGGTGCCGGTCGACGTGAAACTGATCGACGCCGAAGGCGCGAAGAGCTTCAGCTGGTAAGGCGCGGACGGACCCTGGCCGTGACCATGAACGACACCGCCGAGATGCTGCGGCTGGAGGGCGTCTCGAAGCGCTTTCCCGGCGTGCAGGCGCTCTCGGGCATCGACCTCTCGATCCGCAAGGGCGAGGTGCATGCGCTGCTCGGCGAGAACGGCGCGGGCAAGTCGACGCTGATGAAGATCCTCTGCGGCATCCACCAGGCCGACGAGGGCCGCATCTACATCGACGGCAGCGAGCGCCGCTTCGCGGGCTATGCCGACGCCATCGCGGCGGGCGTGGGGATCATCTTCCAGGAGTTCAGCCTGATCCCGCACCTGGACGCGGCCGAGAACATCTTCCTGGGCCGCTACCCCACGCGCCGCTTCGGCCTGATCGACCGGGCCGCGATGCGGCGCGCGGCGCGGCAGCTGTTCGACGAACTGGGCGTGCGCATCGACCTGCGCGTGCCGGTGTGCCGGCTCTCGGTGGCGCAGCAGCAGTTCGTGGAGATCGGCAAGGCGCTGTCGCTGAAGGCGCGCCTGCTGGTGCTCGACGAGCCGACCGCCACGCTCACGCCGAACGAGGCGGACCACCTGTTCCGCATCATGCGTTCGCTGCGCGAGCGCGGCGTGGCGATGATCTTCATCTCGCACCACCTCGACGAGATCTTCGAGGTCTGCGACCGCATCAGCGTGCTGCGCGACGGCGCCAACGCGGGCCATGCGGAGGTCGGCGCGACCGACATCGACGCGCTGGTCGAGATGATGGTGGGCCGGCGCATCGAGCAGAGCTTTCCGCCCAAGCCGCAACCGGCACCGCATGCGGCCGGCGCGCGCAAGCTGCTCGAGGTGCCCGAGATCCAGCTCGCGAAGGGCGGGCCGGTCAATGCCTTCGAACTGCATGCGGGCGAGATCCTCGGCTTCGCGGGCCTGGTCGGCTCGGGCCGCACCGAGCTCGCGCTCGGCATGATGGGCGCCGACCGCGCGCACCGCAAGACGGTGCTGCGCAACGGGGCGTCCGTGCAGCTCGACGATCCCACGCAGGCGCTGGCGCACGGCATCGGCCTCCTGCCCGAGAGCCGCAAGGTGCAGGGGCTGATCACCGACTTCACGATCCGCTTCAACATCACGCTCAACAACCTGGGCCGGCACCGCCGCGCGGGCCTGGTGCGCGAGGGCGCCGAGAAGCGCGAGGCGGCCGAGCTCGCGCGCCGCGTGGGCGTGAAGGCGCCGGACCTCGAGACCCGCGTGGCCACGCTCTCGGGCGGCAACCAGCAGAAGGTGGTGATCGCGCGCTGGCTCGGCCACGCCTGCGAGGTGCTGATCTTCGACGAGCCCACGCGCGGCATCGACGTCGGCGCCAAGGCCGAGATCTACGCCCTGATGCGCGAGCTCACGCGCCAGGGCAAGGCGGTGCTGATGATCTCGAGCGAGCTGCCCGAGATCGTCGGCATGTGCGACCGCGTCGCGGTGTTCTCGGGCGGGTCCATCGTGGCCACGCTCGAGGGCGACTCCATCCACTCCGGCGACATCATGCGCCACGCAACCACAGGGGGTTCGCCATGAACGCCACCGCCAGCCATCCCGCGCCGCCCGCTCCCGCCGGTGGATTCCTCACCGAGCTGCGCCGCTCCACGGCCTTCCTGCCGCTGGTCGGGCTGGTCGCGATCTCGGTCTTCATGATCGTCGCGACCGACAACTTCCTGTCCTGGGGCAACCTGCAGAACATCGCGCTGCAGTCCTCGATCAACGCCATCATCGCGGTCGGCATGACCGCGGCCATCCTCACCGGCGGCATCGATCTCTCGGTGGGCGCGGTGGTGGCGCTGTCGGGCACCTTGGCCTCGGGGCTGATGGTGCAGTTCGGGCTGCCGCCGCTGCTCGCGGTGCCGCTGGGCCTGGCCGTGGGCGCGGTCATCGGCCTGTTCAACGGCTACTGCGTGGCCTACCTGCGCATGCCGCCGATCATCGTGACCCTGGCCACCATGGGCATCGCGCGCGGCATCGCGCTGATCTACACCGGCGGCTACCCGATCGACGGCCTGCCCGAGTCCTTCGCCTTCCTCGGCGGCGGCACGCTGGCGGGCATCAAGGTGCCGATCCTGCTCATGCTCGCCACCTACCTCGCGGCCTACGTGCTGCTGAACATGGCGCCCTTCGGCCGCTACGTCTACGCCATCGGCGGCAACGAGGAAGCCACGCGGCTGTCGGGCGTGCGGGTGGCGCGCTACAAGCTGCTGGTGTATGCGCTCAGCGGCTTCACGGCAGCGGTCGCCGGCATCGTGCAGGCCTCGCGCGTGACCAGCGGCCAGCCCGGCGTGGGCGTGGGCTTCGAGCTCGACGCCATCGCCGCCGTGGTGATGGGCGGCACCTCGATCGCCGGCGGCCGCGGCGCGATCGTCGGCACCCTCGTCGGCGCGCTGCTGCTGGGCGTGCTCAACAACGGGCTCAACATGATCGGCGTGTCGCCGTACCTGCAACTGATCATCAAGGGCGGCATCGTGCTGCTCGCGATCTTCATCAGCCGGGAAGCAAAGCGCTAGCCCGCTCCCTCTTCTGCTTTGCTCCTTCCCCCTCTCCCCACAAGGAACCCATGTCTTATCAAAAGCTCCAGTCCGGCAGCACGGGCGCCATCGCCCGGCTCGCCATGCAGGCCGTCGTCTGCCACGGCCCCAAGGACTATCGCCTCGAGACCGTCGACGTACCCGCCATCGGCGCCAACGAACTGCTGATCTCGATCGCGGCCTGCGGCATCTGCGCCTCCGACTGCAAGTGCCACTCGGGCGCGAAGATGTTCTGGGGCGGCGACGGCCAGCCCTCGTGGGTCAAGGCGCCGGTGATCCCGGGCCATGAATTCTTCGGCTACGTCGAGGCGCTCGGCGAAGGCGCGGCCGAGCACTTCGGCGTGAGCAAGGGCGACCGCGTGATCGCCGAGCAGATCGTGCCCTGCGGCAAGTGCCGCTTCTGCACCTCGGGCAAGTACTGGATGTGCGAGGTGCACAACATCTTCGGCTTCCAGCGCATCGTGGCCGACGGCGGCATGGCCGACTACATGCGGCTGCCGCCGACCGCGCGCGTGCACAGGATCCCCGACGGCATCCCGCTCGAGGACGCGGCCATCATCGAGCCGCTGTCGTGCGCGATCCATACCGTGAACCGCGGCGACATCCAGCTCGACGACGTGGTGGTGATCGCGGGCGCCGGCCCGCTCGGCCTGATGATGACGCAGGTGGCGGCGCTCAAGACGCCCAGGCAGCTGATCGTGATCGACCTCGTGCCCGAACGCCTCGCGCTCGCGAAGCAGTACGGCGCCGACGTCGTGATCGATCCGAAGACCGAGAACGCCGATGCCATCGTCAAGGGCCTGACCGAGGGCTATGGCTGCGACGTCTACATCGAGACCACGGGCGCGCCGATCGGCGTGACGCAGGGCCTGGAGATGATCCGCAAGCTCGGCCGCTTCGTCGAGTTCAGCGTCTTCGGCGCGGAGACCAGCGCCGACTGGTCGATCATCGGCGACCGCAAGGAGCTCGACGTGCGCGGCGCCCACCTCGGGCCCTACTGCTACCCGATCGCCATCGACCTGCTGGCGCGCGGGCTCGTGACCTCGAAGGGCATCGTCACGCACGACTTCCCGCTGACCGAATGGGAACGCGCCTTCGCGCTCGCCAACTCGCTCGACTCGATCAAGGTGCTGCTCAAGCCGCAGCCGCGGACCGCCCCATGAAGTACGTGATCGGCGTCGACATCGGCACGCAGAGCACCAAGTGCCTGCTGGTCGGCATCGACGGACGCGTGCGCGCCCAGGCCGGCGTGGCCTACCAGCCCGAGACGCCGAAGCCGCTGTGGGCGCAGCAGGACTGCGCCGTGTGGTTCGACGCCGTGTGCGAGAGCGTGCGCGCCTGCGTCGCGAAGAGCGGCGTCGCGCCCGCCGACATCGCCGCGATGTGCGTGAGCAGCCTCTATGGCGGCGCCGGCATCCCGGTCGACGAGACCCTGCAGCCGCTGCATCCCTGCCTGATCTGGATGGACCGCCGCGCCACCGCGCAGGTCGATGCGGTGAACGCGACGGTCGACGTCCAGAAACTGCAGGCGATCACGGGCAACGGCGTGGACAGCTACTACGGCTACACCAAGATGCTGTGGATCCGCGAGCACCGGCCCGAGGTGTGGGCGAAGACGCGCTGGTTCCTGCCGCCCAACAGCTACGTCAACTGGCGGCTGACCGGCGAACTCGCGGTCGACCACAGCTCGGCCGGCAACATCGGCGGCGTCTACGACGCGGCGCGGCGCGGCTGGTCCCACGAGGCGCTCGGCATGCTGGGCATTCCGGCGCGCATGATGCCGCCGCGGCTGGTCGAATCGAGCGACGTGGTCGGCGGCCTGAAGGCCGAATGGGCCGCGCGGCTCGGCCTCGCCGAAGGCATGCCCCTGATGGGCGGCGGCGTGGATGCCGCGGTGGCCACCTTCTGCGCGGGCGTGACCGGCAGCGGCGACCATGTCGCGATGATCGGCACCAGCATGTGCTGGGGCTTCGTGAGCCCGAGCGTGGACGCGCGCCACCGGCTCATCGGCATGCCGCACGTGTACCGCGGCGCGGACCGCAGCTACGTGTTCGGCGGCGCCATCGCCGCGGGCGCGGCCGTCACCTGGTTCCGCGAGACCTTCTGCCAGGCCGAGCTGGCCGAGGCCGCGCGCACCGGCGAGGACGCGCATGCGCTGATCGAGCGCCAGGCCGTCGACGTGCCGCCCGGCGCGCAGGGCCTGGTGTTCCTGCCCTACCTGATGGGCGAGCGCAGCCCGATCTGGGATGCGCAGGCCAAGGGCGCCTTCATCGGCCTCTCGCTCGCGCACGGCCGCGCCCACCTCTACCGCGCCGTGCTCGAGGGCGTGAGCTTCGCGCTGCAGCACAACATCGAGGCCGGGCGCCAAAGCGGCCAGCCGCTGGACCCGCGCCTGATCGTGGTCGGCGGCGCGGCCCACTCCGACCTCTGGATGCAGATCGTGGCCGACATCACCGGCTACCCCGTGTTCACCATCGAGGAAGAGGTCGAGGCTGCCCTCGGCGCGGCAATGCTCGCGGCGCTGGGCGCGGGGCTGGTCGATGCGGCGACGGCCGAACGCGGCTGGGTCACGCTGGTGGAACGCGCAAGGCCCGAGCCCCAGGCGCAGGCCGTCTACCGCGAGCGCTTCGAGATCTACAAGTCCCTCTACCCCGCATTGCGCGATGCGATGCACCGGCTTCAATGAACGCACGACGACAGCACCAGCAGCACCACGACGACGCCTCCCGTGCACAGGGCAGCGGGTGCTTCCCGCAGCGAAATCAAGGAGGAGGCCGAAGGCCGGGGGACATTCGCGGAGGGAAGTACCCGCTGTCCTGTGCACGCCCCCCGAACAAAAGCCACCTGACATGACCCTCACCTTCGATTTCAGCAACCGCAAAGCCCTGGTCACCGGCGCCAGCAGCGGCATCGGCCACGCCGTGGCCACGCAGCTCGCGCGCTCGGGCGCCGCCGTGACGGCCGTGGGCCGCAACGCCGAGGCGCTTCAGAAACTGGCAGCGCAGACAGGCTGCACACCGCGAGTGCTCGACGTGGCCGCCCCCCAAGCCCTCGACCAGGCATTCGGCGAGCTCCCCGCCTTCGACCTCGTGGTGAACTGCGCCGGCATCGCGCTGCTCGAACCGGCGCTCGAACTGCAGGCCCACAGCTTCGATGCCGTCATGGCCGTCAATGCGCGTGCCGCCGCGCTGGTCGCCGCGCGCTGCGGCAAGGCGATGGCCGCGGCCGGCGTGCGCGGCAGCATCGTCAATGTCTCGAGCCAGGCCGCGCTGGTCGCGCTCGACGACCACCTCTGCTACTGCGCCTCGAAGGCCGCGCTCGATGCGATCACGCGCTCGCTGTGCCTCGAACTCGGGCCGCACGGCATCCGCGTCAACAGCGTCAATCCCACGGTCACGCTCACGCCCATGGCCGCGCAGGCCTGGGCCGATCCGGCCAAGAGCGCGGCCGCCATCGCGGGCATTCCGCTCGGGCGCTTCGCGCGCGTGGAGGAAGTGGTCGCACCGATCCTCTTCCTGCTGAGCGAGGGCGCGTCGATGATCAGTGGCGCATCGCTGCCCGTGGACGGCGGCTACACCATCGCCTGAAACGAAGGCGCTTCAGGCGAAGCGGTTGCCGCCCTCGGCCGGCCCCAGCAGCGCATCGAGGTTGCGGCTGATCTTCTGCTCGATCATTTCGCTGAAGCTGCTGAAGAGGAAGCCCAGCGTGGCATCGAAGGTGAGGGTCTGGGCCGTCACCTCGACCGTGCCGTCGATGCCGGCGCGCGTGAAGGTCGCCACGTCGCGCTCCTCGCCCTCGGTGTAGACGCAATCGAGCCCGAACTCCTGCTCGGCCTGCCGCACCCACTTGCGTGCCACCTGGCGTGCGCGGGCGATGCCCAGGGTGTGTTGGCGTTCGATATGGATGTCAGGCACCGTCGTGTTCTCCGTTGTTGTCGTGGCCGCGGCCGCGCCGCGTCTGCAGGATGCCGCTGGCCGTGGCGAGCGCCTGGCGGCGCTCCTCCATGGTCGGCAACCGGCCGATGCGGCGGACCTCAGTGTAAAAGCGCGGCCAGCTCCGGCCCTCGCGTTCGAACAGCGCCTCGAAACTCGGCACCAGGTCGTCGTAGGCGCCCTGCGCGCCGAAGGCCGCGTTGTTGGCGCGCGCCACCCAGCCGTCGTAGGCATGCTGGCGCGGGCCGGCCCAGCCCTCGCGCAGCGCCGCGTAGCGGGCGCGGAAGTCGTCCATCGCGGCCTGCTTCATCGCGGCCACGGCCTTCCAGTCCTGGGCCTTGGCCTCGGGCGATTCGTAGACCCGCGTGAGCGCGCGCCGGGTGTCGAGCGCGAGCGCGCGGAACTGCTGGCGCTGGGCATCGAACTGCGCGTACTCACGGCGCGCCGGCTCGCCGGCCTCGCGCTGCAGCCACAGCGCGCCGCCGATGCGCTCGACCGCCGTCGCATAGGACTCGTTGAACACCGTGTCGCCCGCCACGTAGAGCACCTGGTGCGCGAGCTCGTGGAACACCAGCCGCGCGAGCTCGCCCTCGGGGTAGCCGATGAAGGTCGACAGCAGCGGATCGCCGCCGGCCCAGTTCATCCAGCCCAGCGTGGAGTAGGCGGGCACCGGGTAGACCGAGACCTCGAGGTCCTGCCGCTTCTGCGCCTCGGCCTCGGCCTTGGCGGCCTCCTCGCTGTAGTAGCCGCGGTAGCCCACGCAGCCCGCCACGGGGAAGCACCAGCTCTTGAGCGTGAGCGAATACGGCGGCGCCGCCACCACGTTCCACACCGCGGCCGCGCGGTGCAGGTCGGCGTAGGCGGTGTAGCTGGGGTTGTCGGGCAGCCCCAGCTCGTCGCTCGCGAAGCGGCGGATGCGCTGCGTGAGCTCGAGCTTGGCCTTGAGCGCCGCGGGCACCGCCGGATCGGCCAGCCAGTCGGGCACCGGCTTGGCGGCGCGCATGATGCCGATGTGGCCGCTGGCCGACTGCCAGTAGTAGCGCAGGTCGGCGCAGCCGCCGAGCAGCAGCGCGCCGGCCAGCGCCACGATGGAGGCGGCCTTCACGCCGCCGCCGCCTGCGCGCCGGCCACGCGCTCGACCTCGACCAGGCAGTCGTAGAAGGTCGGGCCGCGGCCGATGTCGGTCAGGCGCTGGCTCGTGAGCTGGTTGACGTTGGTGCCGTCCATGCCGAGCTTGCGCCACCAGATGCCCATGCCGTTGACCACGCCGGGGCGCGCGCGACGCGAGACCTCGGCGCGGCAGCGGTGCTCGCCGCGGCCGTTGAACACGCGCACCAGCGCGCCGTCCTCGATGCCGCGCACGGCCGCGTCGTCGGCATGGATCTCGAGCAGCGGCTCGACCTCGATCGCGCGCAGGCTGGTCACGTTGACGAAGGTGGAATTGAGGAAGTTGCGCGCCGGCGGCGAGATCATCGCGAGCGGGAATTCGGTGGAGCTGCCCGCCGGCTCCCAGTTGGGCACATGGTCGGGCAGGCCGTCCATGCCCATGGCCGCCAGGCGCGCGCTGTGGAACTCGCAACGGCCCGAGGGCGTGGGGAAGCGGCCTTCGGCGAACGGCGCCTCGGCCAGCTTCACGCTGGTGAAGCCCTGGGCGAGCAGTTGCGCGAAGTCGATGCTCCCCTCGGCGAAGGCGGTGCGGCACAGCGACTCGTCGCTCTCGGCGAAGCAGGGCTCGTCGAAGCCCAGGCGGCGCGCCAGCTCGCGGAACACCCAGGCATTGCTGCGCGCCTCGCCGCGCGGCGCCACGGCCGGGCGATTCAGCAGCACGTCGGTGTGGCCGTAGCTGCAGTGGATGTCCCAGTGCTCGAGCTGCGTGGTGGCCGGCAGCAGGTAGTCGGCGTAGTCGGCGGTGTCGGTGCGGAACTGCTCGAGCACCACGGTGAACAGGTCCTCGCGCGCGAAGCCCGCCGCCACCTTGGCCGATTCGGGCGCCACCGCCACCGGGTTGCTGTTGTAGACCACGATCGCCTGGACCGGCTTCGCGGTGTCGAGCAGCGCGTCGCCGATGGTGCTCATGTTGATGGTGCGCGGCCGGCGGCCGGCCAGCAGGTCGGGCCGCTGCAGCGCGGCGCGGTCGACCGGGTAATGGCCCGAGCTGCTCAGCAGCAGCCCGCCCGCGCGGTCGCGCCAGGCGCCCACCAGCGCCGGCAGGCAGGCGACCGCGCGCGCCGCGTTGCCGCCGCCGCGCACGCGCTGCATGCCGTAGTTCAGGCGGATCGCGGCCGGCTTCGTGGTGCCATAGGCCCGGGCCAGCGCCACGATCTGTTCCTCGGGCACGCCGCACACGCGTGCCGCGCGCGCGGGCGGCCATTGCAGCGCGCGTTCGCGCAACTGCTCCCAGCCCAGCGTGTGGTTCGCGATGTAGTCGTGGTCGAGCCAGTCGTGCACGATCAGCTCGTGCATCAGCGCCAATGCCAGCGCGGCATCGGTGCCCGGCAGCAGCGCGATGTGCTCGTCGCACTTGTCGGCGGTCTCGGTGCGCCGCGGGTCGATGCACACCAGCCGCGCACCGGCGCGCCGGGCCGCCTGGGCATGGCGCCAGAAGTGCAGGTTGCTCGCGATCGAGTTGCTGCCCCAGATCAGGATCAGCTTCGCCTCGGCGAAGAACTCGATGCGCATGCCGACCTTGCCGCCCAGCGTGTGGACCATGGCCTCGCCGCCGGCCATCGAGCAGATGGTGCGGTCGAGCAGGCTGGCGCCGAGCTTGTGGAAGAAGCGCCGGTCCATCGATTCGCCCTGCACCAGGCCCATCGTTCCCGCATAGCTGTAGGGGAGAATGCTCTCGGGATCGGCCCGCAATGACCGAAGATGCGCGGCGATGCCGTCGAGCGCGGCCTCCCAGCTCACCGGCTCGAAGCGGCCGCTGCCCTTGGGGCCGACCCGCTTGAGCGGCTGGACCAGCCGTTCGGCATGGTCGTTGCGTTCGATGTAGCGGGACACCTTGGTGCACAGCACGCCGCCCGTGTGCGAATGGGCCGGATTTCCCTGCAGCTTGACCGCCACCCCGTCCTTGACGGTGGTGACGAGCGCGCAGGTGTCCGGGCAGTCGTGGGGGCAGGCGCCGAGCACCGTGGCGGCAGTGGCGGGCGAGGAGTCGTGGGGGGTGTCGTTCGAGGCGTGGGCCATCGGGCGAGTCTAAAGTTTTTAAGGTTTTCGGGGCATGCACGGGGTCCGTCGCATGACGCATGACAGGAGGGGGTTTTCGCCATGATCAATCGCAGGCATTTCTCGCTGGCGGCCGGTGCCGCCACGCTCGGCGGTTTCGCCGCCGTCGCCCGGGCCCAGGGCGACGGCCCGATCGTGCTCGGCCAGTCGGCGCCGTTCACCGGCCCGGCGGCGCAGCTGGGCATCCAGTTCCACCAGGGCGCCAAGGTGTTCCTCGACGCCTACAACGCCCAGTCCGGCCGCCGCGCGGTGCAGATCAAGACGCTCGACGACGGCTACGAGCCAGAGCGCTGCGCCGCCAACACGCAGAAGCTGATCGACGAGGACGTGTTCGCGCTGTTCGGCTACATCGGCACGCCCACCAGCCTGGCGGCGCTGCCGCTGGCGGTGAAGGACAAGGTGCCGTTCGTGGCGCCCTTCACCGGCGCGATGGCGCTGCGCGAGCCCTTCCACAAGAACGTGTTCCACCTGCGCGCCTCGTACAACGACGAGACCGCGCTGATGGTCAGGCAGCTCACCCACCTGGGCCTGAAGAAGATCGCGGTGTTCCACCAGAACGACGCCTACGGCAAGGCCGGGCTCGACGGCGTGACGCTGGCGCTCGCCGAGCAGCAGCTCAAGCCGATCGCGCAGGCCACGGTGGAGCGCAACTCGGCCGAGGTGGCGCCGGCCGTGAAGACGCTGCTGGCGGCGCGGCCCGACGCGGTGGTTCAGGTCGGCGCCTACAAGGCCTGCGCGGCCTTCATCCGCGAGGCGCGCAAGGCCGGCTTCGGCGGCACCTTCTTCAACCTCTCGTTCGTCGGCACCCAGGCGCTGTCGGACGAGCTCGGCAAGGAGGCCGCGGGCGTGCTCGTGACCCAGGTCGTGCCCTCGCCCTACAGCCAGGCCAACGCGATCGCGCGCGAGTTCACCGAGGCGGTGCGCAAGGCCGGCAACGGCGCCAGCGCCAATTTCTCGAGCCTCGAGGGCTATCTCGCGGCCAAGGTGCTGGTCGAGGGCCTGCGCAAGGCGCCGGGCAAGCTGTCGCGCGAGGGGCTGATCACCGGCCTCGAGAGCATCGACCGGCTGCAGCTCGGCGGCTTCGAGGTCTCGTTCTCGGCGAAGAACCACGTGGGCTCGAAGTTCGTCGAGCTCTCGATGCTCACGGGCGACGGCAAGGTGCGGACCTGAAGCGGTCCGCCCGCCTCGAGCGGCTCAGCGCCCGCTGAGCCCGTCGGCGGCCTGGAACATGGCCTGCCGCGCCTGGCTCACGATCTGGCCGCGCCAGGCATCGGTGTCGGTGTAGAAGGCCTCGAGCGTGCGCCGGCGGATCGCGTCCGACAGGTCGGCCGGCGCCTCGGGATGGCGATGCAGCCAGTGGTCGCCGCGCAGCGCGGTCAGCACGTCGAGCACCGGCACCGTGCCGTACTCCATCGCGATGCCGGTGTACTCGGCCTGCGGGCATTCGTCGTAGACGGCATCCCACATCAGGCCGCGCAGCAGCGCCGAGGTCGAGGAGCCGTCGTAGATCGAGGTGACGGGCGCCGCGTCGGCCTGGCCGGCACCGTTGCCCCACCAGGCGTTGGCGCGCTCGTAGGCGATCTTGTCGTCGCGGCAGGCGAAGATGCGCTCGCCGATGCCGTTCGGGCCCAGGCCGGTGTGCAGGTCGATCCAGGCCAGCCGGCGCGTGCGCCGCGTATGGCGGCGCAGCACGGCGCGGATCATCCGGTGGCTCCAGGTCGGGGCCTTGCCGCCGAAGAACAGGCCGTCCTCGAACTGGTACTGGCCGCCGCTCACCGCGGTCTGGTAGGCACCGATGCCGTTCTTCTCGATCCAGGCCTGGACCGCGGCCTGGTTCTCGGCCGTGGGCGGCCAGGTGTCGGGCACCAGCAGCGCATGCAGCTCGGCATAGGCGGCATTGACCGGCAGCGGCTGCGTGAAGTCGACGAAGTTGCGGTTCAGGTCGACGTTCTCCTGCGTCACACGGCGGCCGAACGAGAAGCCGTGCGGATTGAGCGCATGCACGTAGAGCACCGCCACGCCGGCCGAGCGCGCCTTCTCGCGCCACTCGGCGTCGTGCAGCGCGAACACCTGCACGCCGCTGCCGCAGTGGCCTTCCACGCCGTGGCAGCCGCTGCTGAGGATCAGCAGCCGGTCGGCGTCGGGCGCGCCGTCGAAGGCCACGTCGCACGAGAGTTCCTCGCCGTCGCGCCCGCGCATCGGCAGCAGGTGGGGTTCCACGGTCAGGCCCGCGCTCAGGCAGGCCTGCAGGAATTTCTGGCGCGCCTGCGCATAGCGCGGCGCGAATGCCTCGCCGATGCCGATCATTTCTGCACGGCGCCGGTGGCGAGGAACTGCTCGGCGATCTGCACCCAGCAGGTGGCGCCCAGCGGGATCAGGTCGTCGTTGAAGTCGTAGCTGGCGTTGTGCAGCGTGCACGGGCCCTCGCCGTGGTGCACGTCGCGGTGCGCGCCGTCGCCGTTGCCGATGAAGGCATAGGCGCCGGGCTTGGCCTGCAGCATGAAGGCGAAGTCCTCCGAGGTCATGGCGGCTTCCTGCTTGAGCACGTTCTCGGGACCGACGATGCCGCCCATCACGCGGCGCGCGAAGTCGGCCTCGGCCTCGGTGTTGATGGTGGGCGGGTAGTAGCGCTCGAAGCGGAACTCGCAGGTCGCGTCGTGCGCCGCGCAGATGTGGTCGCAGATCTGCTTCATGCGCGCCTCGATCATGTCGAGCACCTCGAGCGAGAAGGTGCGCACCGTGCCCGACAGCTCGCAGTTGTCGGGGATCACGTTGTTGGTTTCGCCGGCATGGATGGTGGTGACCGAGATCACGGCCGAGTCGGTCGGCTTCATCTTGCGCGTGAGGATGGTCTGGAAGGCCTGCACGATCTCGCAGGCGATCGGCACCGGGTCGATGCCGGTCTGCGGCAGCGCCGCATGGCCGCCCTTTCCCACCACGTTGACGTAGAACTTGTTGCCCGAGGCCATCACCGGGCCCGGGCTCACCGCGAACTGGCCGGCCTTCATGCCGGGCCAGTTGTGCATGCCGAACACGGCGTCCATCGGGAACTGCTCGAACAGCCCCTCCTTGATCATCTCGCGCGCGCCGCCGCCACCCTCCTCGGCCGGCTGGAAGATCAGGTAGACGGTGCCGTCGAAGTTGCGGTGCTTCGCCAGATGCTGCGCCGCGGCAAGCAGCATCGCCGTGTGGCCGTCGTGGCCGCAGGCGTGCATCTTGCCGTGGTGCTTGCTCGCATGCGCGAAGGTGTTGAGCTCGGTGACCGGCAGCGCATCCATGTCGGCACGCAGGCCGACCGCGCGGTTGCTGGTGCCGTTCTTGACGATGCCCACCACGCCGGTCGTGCCGAGGCCGCGGTGGATCGGGATGCCCCATTCGGTGAGCTTGCCCGCGACCACGTCGGCGGTGCGGACTTCTTCGAAGCAGAGTTCGGGGTGGGCGTGGAGGTCACGTCGGACGGCGGCGATGCCGGCCGCCTGCGTGACGAGCGAATCGATGAGTTTCATGGCTTGCTCTCAAAACGCCAGTCTATCCACTAAGGCATTTCCGGGCACGTCGGAAAACACCCGATCCCCGGGGCTTCAGTGGCCGTTCTGCCAGAAGCCATGGTGCGGCGCGGCGGCCTCGTCCTCGAGCAGCGGTCCGATCACTTCGATGGGCCGCTGGCCGCGCACGAAAACCTCGCGGCAGGGCAGCGAAAAGGTCGGGTTTTCCGGATGGTCGCCCGTGAGGCCGAGCAGTGCGTGCTCCGACAGCGCATAGACCACGCGGCCGATGTTGGTCCAGTAGATCGCGCCGGCGCACATGCAGCAGGGCTCGGCGCTGGTGTAGAGCGTGCAGCGCGCGAGCGCTTCGGGCGCGAGCAGCCGCGCCGCCTGCGCGGCCGCGACCAGCTCGGCATGCTGCGTGGGATCGCCCTCGGGCGGCATCGAGTTGTTGCCGGCCGTGACGACGACCTCGCCATGCTCGTTCGCCACCAGCGCGGCGAAGGGATGGCGGCCGCGGGCCTTCGATTCCTCGGACAGCGCGATCGTCATGCGCAGCAGTTCGAGGTCGCGCGCAGAGAGGGAGGGAGGTGTGTTCATGTCGGTCGAATTCATTGTGAAGGTCTGGGATCAGTGGGTCGCGGCCGCCGGCGCTTCCTGCTCGGCGGCACCGCGGTTGAGCAGCAGGTTCAGCAGCACCGCCGTGATCGCGGCCAGGAAGATGCCGCTCTCGAGCACCAGCTTGAGCGGCCCGGCGGCCTGCGCGAACAGCGCCGGGAACGACATCGGCAGCACGCCCACGCTGACCGACACCGCCACCACGATCGCATTGCGCGTGCCCTCGAAGCGCACGCGCGAGAGTTCCTGGATGCCCGCCACCGTGGTCATGCCGAACATCACGATCGCGCAGCCGCCGAGCACCGGCCGCGGCACCGAGGCGATCAGGGCACCGAGCTTGGGAAACAGCCCCATGAGCACCATGATCGCGCCGGCCGAGGCCACCACGTAGCGGCTCCTGATGCCCGACAGCGCGATCAGCCCGGTGTTCTGCGTGAAGGCGTTGTACGGAAAGCTGTTGAAGACGCCGCCGATCATGGTCGACAGCCCGTCGGCGCGGAAGGCGTTGCCGAGCGTGGCCGGCGTCGCGGGGCGGCCGACGATCTGGCCGATGGCCAGGCAGTTGCCGGTGGTCTCGGCCATGATGACCATCATCGCGAGCGTCATGATCAGGATCGGTGCCAGCCCGAACGCGGGCAGGCCGAAGGCGAAGGGCGCGCTGAATTCGAACCATGCCGCGTGGCCCACCTGCGCGAAATCGGTGAGCCCGAAGACCGCAGCAATCGCCGTGCCCGCCACCAGCCCGAGCAGCACCGCGAGGTTGCCGACGAAGCCGCCGAAGCGCGCATAGATGCCCAGCGTGATGGCGACGGTGGCGAGGCCCAGCAGCAGGTTCGGCGCGCTGCCGAAGTCGGGCGCGTCGGGGTTGCCGCCGCCGAGCCAGATCGCGGCGGCCGGCATCAGCGAGATGCCGATCACGGTGATCAGGCTGCCGATCACCACCGGCGGGAAGAAGCGCAGCAGCCGGCTGATGGCCGGTGCCAGCAGCACCGTGATCGCGCCGCCCGCGATGACGGCGCCGAACACGTGCGGCAGCCCGTATTCCTTGCCGATCATGATCATCGGCGCCAGCGCGATGAACGAGCAGGCCTGCACCAGCGGCAGCCGCGCGCCGAACTTCCAGAAGCCCAGGGTCTGGATCAGGGTGGCGATGCCCGAGGTCAGCAGGTTGGCGTTGATCAGGGTCACGACCTGCGCGGGCGTGAGGCCGAGCGCGCCGCCCAGGATCAGCGGCACCGCCACCGCGCCCGCGTAGAGCACCAGCACGTGCTGCAGGCCGTAGCTGGCCATCTGCTGCGGGGGCAGCACTTCGTCCACGGGGTGGACGCCGGAAGAAGGGGTCATCGAAAAGTCTCCGCGTTGGTGTTGTGGGTCGGGTCGCGGCCGGATGATCGATTCCCTCCGTCATGGGTCAAAGTTAATATCGATCGTTTTTTTCGATGGAAGACGGACCGTGCGCTATTCGCTGGACCAACTCGAGACCTTGGCGGCCGTGGCGCGCGCAGGTTCCTTCTCGGCGGCGGCACGTCAGCTCGGCAAGACGCAATCGACCGTGAGCGCGGCCATCGGCAACCTCGAGGTCGACCTCGGCGTGGCGCTGTTCGACCGCGCGACCAAGATTCCCGCGCTGACCGAGGCCGGCCGCCGCCTGCTGCGCGAGGCCCACGGCGTGCTCGACCGCTGCCTCGCGCTCGAGGGCCATGCGCAAAGCCTCGCCGACGCGGTCGAGCCCAGCCTCACGCTGGCGATCGAGATCCCCTACAACGTGCTGATGCCGGTGTTCTCGGCCTTCGCCGAGCGCTTCCCGCATGTCGACCTCGAGGTGCGGCATCCGCTGCACGGCGACGTCAGCGTGCTGGTGCGCCAGGGCGAGGCGCAGCTGGGCATCGGCTTCGCGCAGCCCGGCTATGCGCGCGAGTTGGCGTTCGTGCAGATGGGCAAGCTGGTGATGGCGCACGTCGCGGCGCGCACGCATCCGCTCGCGGCCCTGCCCACGGTGAGCTTCGGCGAGCTGCACCGGCACCGCCGGCTCGCCTTCAGCGCGCACAGCGAGCGGCTGCCCACCACCGAGTACCTCGACGCCACGCGCTGCTGGCGCGCCGAGAGCTACCTCGCGCTGCTCGAGATGACGCACGCGGGCCTGGGCTGGGCCACGCTGCCGCGCCTGCTGGTGCGGCGCGAACTGGCCGCGGGCGAGCTGGTCGAGCTGCAGCTCGAGGCCTACCCGCACACCGACTGGCTGCTGGGCGTCGACCTGCTGTGGAACAAGGCGCGCCCGCTGGGCCGGGCGGGCGGCTGGCTGCGCGACGAGCTCGCGCGCCTCAAGGTGTCGGAGACCGACAGCGGCGGCCATCCGACCGCTTTCTGAAGCCTCCGGCGCCGAGTTCCGGGACAATGCGCCGCATGTCCCTCACGCTTTCCCCCCGCAGCCTGGAACTGGCCCAGGCCCTGGTGCGCATGAACACCATCAGCGCCAACAGCAACCTCCAGCTGATCGAGCTGGCCCAGTCGCATCTCGCGGCCCTGGGCGTCAAGAGCCGCATCACCTACAACGCCGAACGCACCAAGGCGAACCTGTTCGCCACGCTGGGCGAAGGCAAGCCGGCCGGCGTGATCGTCTCGGGCCACACCGACACGGTGCCCTGGGACGGGCAGGACTGGAGCGTCGATCCGCTCTCGGCCACGGTGCGCGACGGGCGCCTGTACGGCCGCGGCTCGGCCGACATGAAGAGCTTCATCGCGGTGGCGCTGGCCAACGCCGAGCGCTTCCTCGCGAGCGAGGCGCCTTTCGCGGTGCACTTCGCCTTCAGCTACGAGGAGGAGATCGGCTGCTTCGGCGTGAAGGAGCTGATCGCAGACATGCGCGACGCGGGCATCAAGCCGCTGGCCTGCATCGTGGGCGAGCCCACGAGCATGGTGCCGGCCATCGCGCACAAGGGCGTGTACCGCTACCGGTGCTGCGTGCGCGGCAAGGAGGCGCACTCCTCGCTCACGCCGAAGTCGGTCAACGCCATCGAGATGGCCGCGCGCGTGATCGGCAAGGTGCGCGACATGGCCGAGGGCTTCGAGCGCGACGAGCCGCGCTACGAGGGCTTCGACGTGCCCTTCAGCACCGCCAGCGTGGGCCAGTTCCACGGCGGCATCGCCGACAACGTGGTGCCGCGCGACGCCGAGTTCCGCTACGAGTTCCGCGACCTGCCGACGGCCGACGCGAAGCGCATGCAGCAGGAGGTGCTGGCCTATGCGGGCTCGCTCGAGCCGGCGATGAAGAAGGTCGCGCCCGACGCCGGCTTCAGCTTCGACACCATCTGCGAGATCCCGAGCTTCCTCGGCAGCGCGAACGACGCGATCACCAAGCTCGCCCAGCGGCTCTCGGGCGAGGAGCGCACCACGCTGGTGGCCTTCGGCACCGAGGCGGGCCTGTTCAAGAACGCCGGCATCCCCACCGTGGTGTGCGGCCCCGGCAGCATCGAGCAGGCGCACCAGCCCGACGAGTACGTGAGCCTCGAGCAGCTCGCACGCTGCGAACTCTTCATGCACCGCCTGGCGTCCTCGCCGGCCATCGGCTGAACAGGCTGCGTTGACGACCCCGGCCGCCGAGGGCGACGACGCGCTGCGGCGCATGAAGCGCGTGGCGCTGGGCCTGCTGTGCGCCGCCGCGGCGCTCTATGCGGTCGCCACGGTGCTGCACGACCGGCATCCGGTGCTCGGCTACCTCGCGGCCTTCGCCGAGGCCGCGATGGTCGGCGCCATCGCCGACTGGTTCGCGGTGGTGGCGCTGTTCCGCCATCCGCTGGGGCTGCCGATCCCGCACACCGCGATCATCCCGAGCAACAAGGACCGCATCGGCGCCAAGCTCGCGGGCTTCATCTGCAACAACTTCCTGAGCACCGCGCAGGTGCTCGCGAAGCTGCGCGAGTTCGATCCGGCCGGCCGCATGGCCGAATGGCTCGCGCGGCCGGCCAGCGGCGAGCGGCTCGGCGAATGGGGCGTGGCGGCCACGCGCTACGGGCTCTCGGCCTTCGACGACGCGCGCGTGCGCGACTTCATCGGCAAGGCCGCCGCGGCCGGGCTCGAGAAGATCGACCTGTCGCAGCTCATGGGCCAGACGCTGGGTGCGCTGACCGCGGGCGGGCGCCACCAGGCGCTGCTCGACGGGGTGCTCGAACAGATCGCGGGCGTGCTCGACGGCGAGGAGGTGCAGGCGCACATCACGGAGGCGATCGCGCGCGAGATCAAGACGCTGCGCTTCGTGGGCCTCGACCAGGTGGCGGCGCGCCTGGCCACGCGCAAGATCGTGGCGGCCGTGGCCCACACCATCGCCGAGCTCGCGGCCGAGCCCGAACACCCCATGCGGCGGCGCTTCGATCATTTCGTCGACGACTTCATCGTGCGGCTGCAGCACGACCCCGAGTTCCATGCGCGCGGCGAGCGCATCCGCGCCGAGCTGATCGCGCACCCGGCGCTGGGCGACTACCTGCACGGGCTGTGGGGCGAGCTGCTGGCCTGGCTGCACGAGGACCTCGGCCGCGGCGATTCGACGATCCGCCGGCGCATCGCCTCGATGGCCGCCGCGCTCGGCCAGCGCCTGCAGGGCGACGAAGCGATCCGGCGCTGGATCAACGAGCAGATCGAGGCCGCGGCGCCGCTTGCGATCGAGCGCTACCGCGAGGACATCCGGCGCTACATCGTGGAGCGCGTGGCGCAGTGGAACACCGTGGAGATGACGGCCGAGCTCGAGCGCAACATCGGGCGCGACCTGCAGTTCATCCGCATCAACGGCACGCTGGTGGGCGGGCTCGTGGGGCTGCTCATCCACGCGGCGACGCAGCTGCTGCGCGCCTGAGCGGCGAGCTTCAGAAGGTGTGAAGGAACCGTCGCGAGCGCCCCGAGGTCGCGTCGAGGACCGGAGCCGTACCGACGTACGGCGAGGACCGCAGATGCGAGATCGGGGCGCGCAGCAGGTTCATTCACACCTTCTCAGCCGGCGCGCTGCTGCGCGATCACCAGCAGCCCGTCCATGATCAGGCTCTCGACCAGCTCGAAGTGGCCGTTCATCACGGGCGCCATCTTCCAGCCCGCGCCGCCGGTCATGTAGCAGGCCGGCTCGGCGCCGCAGTGCGAGCGCACGTGCTGCACCATGCGCTCGACCGCGCCGGCGATGGCGTAGGTGCCGCCGCTGGTCAGCGCGTCGCTGGTGTTGGTGGGGAATTCGCGCACCTCGCCGGTGGGCACGTGCAGGCCCGCGGTGCCCGACTCGAGCGCGCGCAGCATGATGCCGTGGCCCGGCAGGATCAGGCCGCCGAGGAACTTGCCGTCGGCATCGACGGCCTCGACGGTGACGGCGGTGCCGATCAGCACCACCACCATCGGCCGCGGCGCGCCTTCGCCCAGCATGCGGTGGCGCGCGCCGATCATGGCGACCCAGCGGTCGGCGCCGAGGCGCGTGGGATGGTCGTAGCCGTTGACGATGCCGGCCTCGGCGAGGCTGGGCATGACCCAGCGTGGCGTGCAGTCGAAGCGCTCGACCACCTGCTCCTCGGCACGGCGGCGCAGTGCGTCGCCGGCCACGACGCAGCCGAGCATGCTCGACGGCGATGGAAGATCGGCCCAGGGGCCGTCGGCGAGCCGCTCGATGTGATCGAGGAACTCGGCACCCTGCGCCAGCAGGGCGGCGCCGGGGCGAGCCGCATCGTAGAGCGCCCACTTGAGGCGCGTGTTGCCGATGTCGATCGCGAGGAAGGGAGCGGTGGCTGCGGACATGCGCGGCATTATTGCGACTTTGTGACTATTCCTGCTGTCGCGGTGTTGTCGATCGCGGTCCGGGACTACGCGGGGCGCCCATGGCGCGCCGCTACATTCGCGGATTCCATCGACCACCCGATCAAGGAGAGAACCATGGGATTGCTGAGTTTCATCAAGGAAGCGGGCGAGAAGCTGTTCGGCGGCTCGTCGGCCCAGGCGGCCGAACCCGATGCCAACGACAAGGCCGCGGCCGCCATCAAGACCTACATCGAGACGCAGAACCTCGGCCTCACGAACCTCGCCGTGACCTATGCGGCGAGCACCGGCATCGTGACGCTCGCGGGCAACGCGCCCTCGCAGGAAGCCAGCGAGAAAGCCTCGCTCGCGGCCGGCAACGTGGCCAACGTGACGAGCGTGGAGAACAACCTGGTCGCCCCCGCGGCACCGCCCGCGCAGTACCACGACGTGGTCAAGGGCGACACGCTGTCGGCCATCTCCAAGAAGTACTACGGCGACGCCAACAAGTACAACGCGATCTTCGAGGCCAACAAGCCGATGCTTTCGCATCCGGACAAGATCTATCCGGGGCAGAAGCTGCGGATTCCGCCGTTGAACTGATCTTTCGCGACTCGTACAGGAAAAGGCCTGCGGCTTGCCCGCGGGCCTTTTTACTTGGGCTCGACGACTTGCCGAATGTCGCCTCAATAGCAACAATCGTCGCCCAATGAGCAACGATTCTTCCTTGATGGACCTGCTGTTCCCCGCCGCGCGGCAGCGCGTGCTGGCGGTGCTGCTGCTGCAGCCGCAGTCCGCATTCCATCTGCGCGAGCTGGCGCGCCTGACCGACAGCCATGCGGGCACGCTCGCGCGCGAGGTGGACAAGCTGGCGCGCACCGGCCTGCTCAAGCGCAGCGAACAAGGCAACCAGGTGCGCTACAACGCCGACACCCGCCATCCCCTGTTCGAGGACCTCGCGGCGATGTTTCGCAAGACACATGGCGTGGTGCCTGCCGTGCGCGAAGCGCTGGCACCGCTGGATGCGCAGATCCGGTTCGCGCTGGTGTTCGGCTCGATCGCGCGCGGCACGCCGTCTCCGGGCAGCGACGTGGACCTGCTCGTGCTGGGCAGCGTCGACTTCATGACGCTCGCGCAGGCGGTGTTCCCCCTGCACGCGACGCTGGGCCGCGAAGTGAACACGGTGCTCTACACAACCGAGGAATTTGCACGGCGCGCACGCGCCGGCGATGCCTTCGCAGGCGACATACTCGCCAAACCCAAACTGCTCGTGAAGGGAGGAGCGGATGAGCTTGCAGAACTTGCAGGCGATCGGGCGGCTGCAGGTCCATCAGCCTGACGCCGCGGGCATCGCCAAGCTGCTTCAGGCGGCGCGTCGCAACCTGGCCGACGCGCATGTCGCACAGGTCAGCACCGACAACCGCTTCGATGCGGCCTACAAGTGCATCATGCAATGCGCGATGCTGGGCCTGTGGGCCAATGGCTACCGCACGGCCACCAGCCAACCGGGCCATCACCAGACGGCCATCCAGAGCCTGGGGCTGACGATCGGCGTGGCGCAACCGGACATCATCGTGCTCGATGCGCTGCGCCGGCAACGCAACGTGAGCGACTACGAGGGCGACCCGATCTCCAATGCCGCGCTCCAGGCCTGCATCGACCAGGCCGCGCAATTGCTGGCCGGTGCCGAGGGTTGGCTGCGCGCCCACCGGCCCGATCTGCTGCCCCCTTAGCAGCTCAGTTCTGCTTCCAGGGCAGCCCCCGCTTGCGCCACCCCCCAATAAAACCCCGGTGCCCGTTCTCGTCCGGATTCCCCTCGAACCCCTCGAGGATGTTGTAAGCCTCCACCCCCAGCTCCGTCGCCCGCTTCGCCGCCGCGATCGAACGCACCCCGCTGCGGCACAGCAGCACCACCTTCTTCCCACCCTCGCCAGCCGCGCGCACGCCCTCGTCGAAGCCCGGGTTCAGCGCCATCCCCGGCCACTGCTTCCACGCCAGCGGCACCGCGCCCGGCACGAAGCCGACCCACTCGCGCTCGGCGTCGGTGCGCACGTCGACCAGCACGGCCTCGCCGCTGGCCATCCACTGCGCCGCCTGCTCGGGCGTCACGTCGCCGGCATAGCCTTTTTCACCCACGGGTTCGGTCATCTTCTGCATTCCTTCCAATTCGATCGATGGCAAGAGGGTTCCCACGAAGCGGCGGCCATCTTTACCGGTTCCCGGTGGCCGCCGGATGGTGGAATTTTTCACCGGTTCGTGAAAACCCTGTTTGTCGTGTTTTGCTGCGCGCCAAAGATGGCGGCTTGGGCCTGTCAACCATAACTCCAAGACGGCGGCCTGGGATTTCCCCAGTCAGACCTATGGAGAGAGACAACATGACAGACAGCAAACCGACCCGCCGCCGCAGCCTGCTCAAGGGCGCCGCGGTGGCCGCGGGCGCCATGTCGGCGCCGATGGTCGCCATGGCCCAGACCACCACCCTGCGCTTCCAGAGCACCTGGCCGGCCAAGGACATCTTCCACGAGTACGCGCAGGACTACGCCAAGAAGGTCAACGACATGGCCGGCAACCGCCTCAAGATCGAGGTGCTGCCCGCGGGCTCGGTGGTGCCGGCCTTCCAGCTGCTCGACGCCGTCGCCAAGGGCACGCTCGACGGCGGTCATGGCGTGGTCGCCTACTGGTACGGCAAGAACTCCGCGCTCGCGCTCTGGGGTTCGGGCCCGGGCTACGGCATGGACGCAAACATGATCCTGGCCTGGCACACCTACGGCGGCGGGAAGGCGCTGATGGACGAGATCTACAAGAGCCTCAACCTCGACGTGGCCTCGTACCTCTACGGCCCGATGCCCACGCAGCCGCTGGGCTGGTTCAAGAAGCCGGTGGCCAAGGCCGAGGACATGAAGGGCCTGAAGTTCCGCACCGTGGGCCTCGCGGTCGACGTGTTCACCGACATGGGCGCGGCCGTGAACCCGCTGCCCGGCGGCGAGATCGTGCCCGCGCTCGACCGCGGCCTGATCGACGCGGCCGAGTTCAACAACGCCTCGAGCGACCGCGTGCTGGGCTTCCCCGACGTGGCCAAGAACTGCATGCTGCAGAGCTTCCACCAGTGCGGCGAGCAGTTCGAGGTGCTGTGGAACGGCCCCAAGCTGCGCGCGCTGCCGCCCGAGCTCAAGGCCGTGATCGAGTACGCGACCCAGGCCGCGAGCGCCGACATGAGCTGGAAGGCGATCGACCGCAACTCCAAGGACTACGAGGAGCTCAAGAAGAGCGGCATCAAGTTCTACAAGACGCCCGACTCGGTGCTGCGCGCGCAGCTCGCCTCGTGGGACAAGACCATCGCGAAGAAGTCGGCCGAGAACCCGCTGTTCAAGAAGGTGCTCGACTCGCAGCGCGCCTTCGCCGAGCGCGCGGGCCAGTGGCAGAACGACTACTCGGTCGATTTCAAGATGGCCTACAACCACTACTTCGGACGGCAGGCGAAGAAGACCTGAGCGGGTCTTCCGGCCAGAGAAAGAACGCGAGGGCACCCCGAGGCGGGTGCCCTCTTCTCATTCCCGATTTCGCCCGGCGCGGGCCGCGCACGACGCGCGCCGCGCCCGGCGAGGAGTTCGTCCCGATGCAATCCTTCCTGTTGGCGGTCGACCGGTTCTCGACATGGATCGGCAAGACTTTCGCCTGGTGTGCCCTGCTGCTCACGCTGCTGATCAGCTGGGAGGTGTTCTCGCGCTACGTGCTCAACCGGCCGCATGCCTGGGTGCTCGACGCGCAGATCATGCTCTACGGCGCCATGTTCATGACCGCCGGGGCCTACACGCTCTCGAAGAACGGCCACGTGCGCGGCGACGTGCTCTACGGCTTCTTCATGCCGCGCACGCAGGCGCTGGTCGACCTGGTGCTCTACATCGTCTTCTTCCTGCCCGGCATCGTCGCGCTGACCTGGGCCGGCTGGATCTACGCGAGCGAGGCGCTCGCGATCCGCGAGCAGACCTTCTCGGCCGAGCCGCTGCCGCTGTACCCGTTCAAGTTCATCATCCCGCTCGCGGGCTTCACGCTGCTCCTGCAGGGCATCGTCGAGATCATCCGCTGCGTGCAGTGCATCCGCGACGGCGCCTGGCCCTCGCGCGAGCAGGACGTCGAGGAGGTCGACGTCGAGAAGCTCAAGGAGATGGTGCACGTGAAGGACGCCGACATCGCCGCGCTCGACCGCGTGGTGGTCGCCAACGAGGCACGGGAGGGCGCGCGATGAAGATCCGCCGCGAACTCTGGTTCGGCCTCACCTTCATGGCGCTGATCGTGATCGCCGGCGCCGCCATGCTGCTGAGCGCCGAGACCATCACCAACGGCCACCTGGGCCTCTTGATGCTGTCGCTCGTGGTGGTGGCGATCATGCTGGGCTTCCCCACCGCCTTCACGCTGATGGGCATGGGCATGCTCTTCACCTTCCTGGCCTACGAGCGCGACTGGCATCGCACGCTCGACCTGATGGTGCAGTCGGCCTACAAGACCATGGCCAACGACGTGCTGATCGCCGTGCCGCTGTTCGTCTTCATGGGCTACCTGGTCGAGCGCGCCAACCTGATCGAGTCGCTGTTCAAGAGCCTGCACCTCGCGCTCGCGCGGCTGCCGGGCGCGCTCGCGGTCGCCACGCTCGTGACCTGCACCATCTTCGCGACCGCCACCGGCATCGTCGGCGCGGTGGTCACGCTGATGGGCCTCTTGGCGCTGCCCGCGATGCTGCGCGGCGGCTACAGCGTGCCGCTGGCCGCGGGCGCGATCACGGCGGGCGGCTGCCTCGGCATCCTGATACCGCCCTCGGTGCTGCTGATCGTCTATGGCGCCACCGCCGGCGTGTCGGTGGTGCAGCTCTACGCGGGCGCCTTCTTCCCGGGCCTGATGCTGGCCGGCCTCTACGTGCTCTACGTGATCCTGATCGCGAAGCTCAAGCCGCAGTGGGCACCGCCGCTGTCGGCCGCCGAGCGCGTGGTGCCGCTGCCGCCGCTGACGCAGCGGATCGCCGCCAGCCCGTCGGCGCATGCGCTGCTGGGCCTGCTCAAGGGCAAGCGCAATGCCGAGGTGCCGCTCTCGCACGTGCTCAGGCAGCTCGGCATCGTGGCGCTGCCCGCCGTCGTCTATGCGCTGCTGGCGCTGGGTAGCTACAAGGCCGTGACCACGGTCGAGGCCGAGGCGCGCTACGACATCGAGGAGATCGGTGCATCTCGAAGCAGCAGCAGCGGCGCCAGCTCGAGCGGCTTGCAGGAACCTCCCGCCGAAGGTGGCCTGCAGGAGCCGCCGAGCGAAGGCGGACTGCAGGAACCGCCGGGCGAGGAGCCCGCGGCCGGCGCCGTCGCCGAACCGCCGGGCGCCGAAGCACCACCGGCGGCGCCCGCGCCCGCCGCCGAGACCGCGCAGACCGCGCCGGCCGGTGCCACCACCAAGCCGCCGCCCACCTGGTGGGTCGCGACCTTCTCGGTGCTGGGCGCGCTCACGGCGCTGTTCTACCTGTTCCTGAGCTTCGCGCGGCTCGAGATCTTCAAGATGCTGCTGGCCTCCTTCTTCCCGCTGGTGCTGCTGATCCTCTCGGTGCTGGGCTCGATCGTGATGGGCCTGGCCACGCCCACCGAGGCCGCGGCCATGGGCGCGCTCGGCGGCATGCTGCTGGCGGCGGCCTACCGGCGGCTCAACCTCGCGGTGCTCAAGGAGTCGGTGTTCCTCACCGCCAAGACCTCGGCGATGGTGTGCTGGCTGTTCGTGGGCTCGGCCATTTTCTCGGCCGCCTTCGCGCTGCTCGGCGGCCAGGCGCTGGTCGAGGAATGGGTGCTGAGCATGAACCTCACGAAGGTGCAGTTCCTGCTGCTGAGCCAGGTGATCATCTTCCTGCTCGGCTGGCCGCTCGAGTGGACCGAGATCATCGTGATCTTCATGCCGATCTTCATCCCGCTGCTCGACAACTTCGGCGTCGATCCGCTGTTCTTCGGCCTGCTGGTGGCGCTGAACCTGCAGACCGCCTTTCTGTCGCCGCCGGTGGCGATGGCGGCCTTCTACCTCAAGGGCGTGAGCCCGCCGCATGTCACGCTGAACCAGATCTTCCTCGGCATGCTGCCCTTCATGGGCATCCAGATCCTCGCGATCTTCCTGCTCTACATGTGGCCGCAGATCGGCCTGTGGCTGCCGCAGCTGCTTTACAAGTGAGGAAGACGACGGCGGAGGGGAAACGCATGGCGGCGGCCGACCACCGGCCGCCGCCATGCGCGCGGTCTCACTCGCCCTCGATCTTCGCGGCCTCGACCACCTTGCCCCAGCGCAGGTACTCGGCCTTGCTGTAGTCGGCGAGCTTCTGCGGGTTCATGTAGTCGGCCGTGGCGCCGAGCTCGGCGGCCTTCTGCTGGAAGGCCGGCGTGGCCACCACCTTGGCGATCTCGGCGCTGAGCTTGTCGATCACGGGCTGCGGCGTCTTCGCGGGCGCGAACACGGCGAACCACGAGGTCGCGTCGAGGTTCGGCAGCCCGACCTCGGCCGCGGTCGGCACGTTCGGCAGCGAGGCCACGCGCGCCTTGCCGGTGACGGCCACCGCGCGCAGCTTGCCCGACTGGATGAAGGGCATGAACGGCGGCGGCGTGCCGAAGGTCATGTCGACCTGCGCGCCCAGCAGGTCCTGCAGCGCCGGGCCGGTGCCCTTGTAGGGGATGTGCGTGAGCTGGATGCCGGCCTGCTGCTCGAGCATGGCGCCGGTCACGTGCTGCAGCGAACCCGGCCCCGAGGAGGCATAGGTCAGCTTGCCGGGGTTGGCCTTGGCATAGGCGATCAGTTCGGCCATGTTCTTCACCGGCAGGCCCTCGCGCACCACCACCACCTGCGGCGCGCTCAGCACGTTGGCCACGGCGCGGAAGTCCTCGGGCACCCATTGCGCCTTCTGCTTCGTGACGTGGGGCGAGATCACGTGGTAGCCCGAGTACTGCATCAGCAGCGTGTGGCCGTCGGCCTCGGCGCGCTTGACCGCCACCGCCGCGATCACGCCGCTGGCGCCGCCGCGGTTGTCGACCACCACCGGCTGGCCCAGCGCCTTGCCCAGCGGGTCGGCGAGCATGCGCCCCGCGATGTCGGTGGTGCCGCCGGCGGCCGTGGGCACCAGCATCGTGATCGGCTTGGAGGGATAGGTCTGGGCCAGGGCCGGGCCGGCGAGCAGCGCGGCCGCGGCCAGCGCGGCGATGAAGCGAAGGGGTTGCATGCGAATGTCTCCTGGTCTTGTGGATGAAAGGGAAGCGAAGCGAAACGGTCTCAGTGCGCGCGCGCGGCCTCGCGCGCCAGCGCGCGTTCGCGCGTGGCCTCGAAGTCCGCGGGCGGCGCATGCAGGTCGAGCCGGCGGCCGGCCTTGACGATCTGGCTCGGGATGTCGTGGCCGATCAGTGCCGGCAGCCGACGCGCGGCATCGATCACGCGCGCGAGGTCGACGCCGGTGTCCCAGCCCGAGAGCTCGAGCGCATGCACGATCTCCTCGCTGCAGACGTTGCCGGTGGCGCCCGGCGCATAGGGGCAGCCGCCGATGCCGCCGATCGAGGCATCGAAGCGGCGCGCGCCGGCGTCGATGCCGGCCAGCACGTTGGCCAGCCCCATGCCGCGCGTGTTGTGGAAGTGCAGCGTGAGCTCGGTGCCGGGCCAGCGCTGCAGGAAGGCGCGCGCGAGCCCGTGCACCTGGCCGGGCCAGGCCATGCCCGTGGTGTCGCACAGCGTGACGCCGCCGGCGCCGAGCTCCTCGACGAAGCGCTCGCACCAGCCGAGCACGCCGGCCTCGGGCACGTCGCCCTCGATCGGACAGCCGAAGCTGCACGACAGCGAGACATTGACCGCCACGCCGGCCTGGCGCGCGAGCGCCGCCACCTCGGCCAGCGCGCGGAACGACTGCTCGCGCATCATGCGCAGGTTGGCGAGGTTGTGGCTCTCGCTGGCCGACATCACGAGGTTCATCTCGTCCACGCGCGCATCGATCGCGCGCTCGGCGCCGCGCACGTTGGGCACCAGCGCGGTGTAGGCCACGCCGTCCACGCGCTCGATCTCGCGCAGCACCACCTCGGCGTCGCGCAGCGCGGGAATGGCCTGCGGCGAGACGAAGGCCGAGACCTCGATCTTCGCCATGCCCGCGCGCGAGAGCGCGTTGCACAGCGCGATCTTGTCCCCGGTCGGCACGAAGGCCGCCTCGACCTGCAGGCCGTCGCGCAGGCCCACCTCGCACATCCGCACGCGGCGATCGCCGTCGAATGTTCTTCCGTTCCAGACCGCGTCGTTCATGCAACCACCTTCCTGCCGCGCAAGGCGGCGATGTCTTCCGATGTGAATCCGATCTCGCCGAGCACCGCGTCGGTGTCGTCGCCCAGCCGCGGCGCCGAGGAGCGCACCGTGCCCGGCGTGCCCATGAGCTTGGGCACCACGCCGGGCACCTCGATCTCGTGGCCGTCGCGCGTGGACTGGCGCAGCAGCATCCCGCGCGCGCGGTAGTGCGGGTCCTCGGCGATGTCCTTCGCGGTGTAGACCTTGCCCGCGGGCACGCGCGCCGCGCCGAGGACCTCGAGCACCGTCGCCACCGACTGCGGCAGCGTCCAGGCCTCGATCGCCTGGTCGATCTCGGCCACGCGCGCCACGCGGCCCGCGTTGTTCGCGAGCGCGGGATCGGCGCCGAGGTCGTCGCGGCCGATGCTCTGCATGAGCCGGCGGAAGATGCTGTCGCCGTTGCCCGCGATCAGCACGTAGCCGTCGGCGCAGCGGTAGGCGTTCGAGGGCGCGATGCCCGGCAGCGCGCTGCCCGCGGCCTCGCGCACCGCGCCGAAGGCGCTGTACTCGGGCACCAGGCTCTCCATCACGTTGAACACCGCCTCGTTGAGCGCCACGTCGATGACCTGGCCCTGGCCGCCGTTGACCTTGCGGTGGTAGAGCGCGGTCAGCACGCCGATGGTGCCGTGCAGCGCGGCCAGCGTGTCGCCGATCGAGATGCCGCAGCGCACCGGCACCCGGCCCGGTTCGCCCGTGAGGTGGCGCAGCCCGCCCATGGCCTCGCCGATGGCGCCGAAGCCCGGCAGGTCGCGGTAGGGGCCGGTCTGGCCGTAGCCCGAGATGCGCAGCATCACCAGGCCCGGGTTGCGCTCGCGCAGCACCTCGTAGCCCATGCCCCAGCCCTCGAGCGTGCCGGGGCGGAAGTTCTCGATCAGCACGTCGGCCTCGGCGATCAGCCGGCGCGCGATCTGCTGGCCCTCCTCGCTGCGCAGGTCGAGCGCCAGCGAGCGCTTGTTGCGCGACTGCACCTGCCACCAGACCGAAGTGCCGTCCTGCAGCAGGCGCCAGTTGCGCAGCGGGTCGCCGCTGCCGGGCGGCTCGATCTTGATCACGTCGGCGCCGAATTCGCCGAGCGTCTTGCCGGCGAAGGGGCCGGCGATCAGCTGGCCCATCTCGATGACGCGCAGGCCTTGCAGCGCGCCGGGACTCAGGGGAAGGTTCATGGCTTGGAGGCTTTCTCCGCGAAGGCGACGGCGGACGCATGCAGCGCGCCGCTCGCGGGGGAACGTGAAGCGGCCGACGGGCGCGGCTCGCGCCGGCGCAGCGATTCGGGCAGCGCGAAGGCCAGCAGCGCCGCGCACAGCAGCGCCAGCGCGCCGATGACGTAGAGCGCAGGCGTGGTGCTGTCGCTCAGGTCCTTGATGCGGCCCACCATCACCGGGCTCACGATGCCGCCGAGCTGGCCCAGCGTGTTGATCAGCGCGATGCCGCCGGCCGCGGCGGCCCCGCTCACCAGCTTGGGCGGCAGCGCCCAGAAGGCCGGGATCGAGGCGATCACGCCCGCGCCCATCACGGCCAGCGCGAGCACCAGCAGGTCGGTGTGGTGGTCGAACAGGCCGGCCGCGAAGAAGCCGATGGCCGCGAGCAGCAGCAGCGCGATCACGAAGCGGCGGCGCTCGCCACTGCGATCCGACAGCCGCCCGACCACCACCATCGCGATCGCGCCGCACAGGTAGGGCACGGCCGTCAGCAGGCCGATCGCCGTGGGATCGGTGCTGCCCGAGGCGCGGATCAGGTGCGGAGCCCAGAAGTTCAGGCCATAGGACGCGACCTGGATCAGGAAGTAGATCAGCCCGAGCATGAGGAAGCCCGGCGTCTTCAGCGCATCGAGCAGCGAGCCGTGGGCGCCGGCCGCGCCGCCCTGCTCGGCGATGCGCTGCGACAGGCGCGTGCGCTCGCCGGGCGTGAGCCAGCGCGCGTCCTCGATGCGGTCCTTCAGCAACACGAACACCAGCAGGCCGAGCACGATGCACGGCAGCCCGCCGACCAGGAACAGCCAGTGCCAGCCGGCCATGCCGAGCAGGCCGTCGAAGTGCGCGAGCACCAGGCCCGCGGCGGGCGCGCCGAACAGGCCCGCGAAGGCCGAGGCCAGGAACAGCATCGAGGTGATGCGGCCGCGATGCGCGGCGGGGAACCACAGCGTGAGGTAGAACAGCACGCCGGGCGCGAAGCCCGCTTCCATCGCGCCGATCACGAAGCGCAGCGCATAGAACTGCCACTCGGTCTGCACGAACATCATGAGTGCGGTGGCCACGCCCCACGAGACCATGATGCGCGCGATCCAGCGCCTCGCGCCGACCTTGTAGAGCATCAGGTTGCTCGGCACCTCGAACAGCACGTAGCCGACCACGAACAGGCCGGCACCGAAGCCGTAGGCGGTGTCGCTCAGGCCCAGGTCGCTCTGCAGCGCGAACTTGGCGAAGCTGATGTTGATGCGGTCGAAGAAGGCGAAGAGATAGCACACCATGATGAGCGGCATGATTCGCCACGCGACCTTGCGCACGATGGCGCCGTCGTCGTCGAGGAGGGAAGTGGGGGTAGCCATGGGAGCCTTTGTCTGAGCGGCTCGCCAGCACGACGCCGCATTCGTTGCCCGGATTCTGGGCAGCGCGGCCGCGCGGGAGAACGACAAAGGCGAGCACGCAGCTTTCGCGGAACGCGAAAGCGACCGAGGGTTAACCCTGGCAGAGGTGGTCGATCAGGGTGCGCACGTGGCGCGGCACCACGCCGGCGTCGCGCAGGCCGATCAGCAGCCGGCGCTCGGCCCAGGCGTCGTCGAGCGCGATCTCGCGCAGGCCCATCGAGCGCAGGTGCGGCTGGATCGCCGCGTGCGGCAGCACGGCCACGCCCATGCCGGCCGCCACCATCTGGCACACGGCATCGAAGCTGCGCACCTGGATGCGCAGCCGCAGCCGCCGGCCCAGCGCCTCGGCCGCGGCCTGCAGCCGCTGCGCGAGCGAGGTCTCGGCCGGCAGGCTCACGAAGTCGTACTCGGTCGCCTCCTCGAGCCGCACGCTGCGCCGGCGCGCGAGCGGATGGCCGCGCGGCACCACCATCACCAGCCGGTCGATGCGGTAGTTGACGAGGTGCAGCCCGAGGCTCGGCGTGCCTTCCGCGAAGATGCCCGCGTCGGCGCGGCCGTCGAGCACCGCGAGCACGATCTCGCTGCTGTTGCGTTCCTCGAGCTCGATGCGGATGCCGGGATTGGCCGCCACGAAGCCCGACAGCCCGCGCGGCAGGAACTGCGTGACGGCCGAGGTGTTGACCCACAGCCGCACCACGCCGAGCACGCCCGAGGCGTAGTCGGACAGGTCGGCCGCGAGCTGGTCGACGTCGTCGAGGATGCGCTGCGCATGGCGGTGCAGCGCATCGCCCGCCACCGTGAGCGTGACGCCGCGCGAATGGCGCTCGAGCAGCGGCGTGCCCACGGCCGCCTCGAGGTCGGAGATGCGCTTGCTGGCCGCGCCCACCGCGAGGTGCGCGAGCTCGGCGCCCTTGCTGATGCTGCCGGTGCGCACCACCAGGTTGAACAGCGACAGCGAGACCAGGTCGAGGCGGTGCAGGTTCATGGCGCCGGTCCCTGCTTCAGCGGCGGCGCTCGACGTAGGGCCGCGCCTGCAGCAGCACGATGCGCTCGCCCACGGTGGCCCATTCGATGTCCTGGTCGACGCCGCCGAAGCCGCGCTTGACCGCCGCGCCGACGTTCGCGAGCCGCACCACGAGTTCGTCGGTCAGCACGCTGCGGCCGGCCTCCAGCGGCACCTCCTTCACGCCACCGTCCTTGTCGAGCTGCAGCGCGCTGTCCTCGGCCGAACGGCTCAGCACCTGGATCGCCTTCGACCAGCTCGAGTACATGAGCTGCTCGGCCACGCGCCGGCCCTCGACCACGCGGATGCCGATGCCGCGCTTGGCCGAGATGTAGGTGACGTGCGGATGGCCGGCGTCGAAGGGGTCGCGCGTGATCATCACGCCCGCGCTGGTGGCATCGATCGCGGTCTGCACGAACACGCCCATCAGCACCGACTCGGCGCCGAAGCCCGCGGCGCCGCGCGCCTCCCAGGCCTCGGCATTGAAGACCGAGGCCCAGACCTTCTTCACCGCGAGCTCGAGCGCGTCGCCGCTCTTCACGTTGGGCACGGTGGTGTAGAGGCCGGCGCCGCTGAAGCCCGGTAGGTCCTCGGAGTTGGACGAGCTGCGCACGAACACGCCGCCGCCGCCGAGCTGCGACTGCCAGGCCGCGCGCCATGCGGCCGCGGTGGCGGGATCGACCGGCCACTGCACGATCTCGGCGCGCAGCGCCTCGAGCGCGCGCTGGCGCATCAGCGGATCGGCCGCGAAGCCCGGCGCTTGCTGCATGCGCGCGATGCGCTCGGCGAGGCCGTTGGCGCGCATGAAGCGGTCGTAGTGCGCGAACGGGATGCAGAAGCCGTCGGGCACGCTGGTCGACGGGATGCGCGCGGCCTGCAGCGCGCCGAGGTTGGCCGCCTTCACGCCGCACTGCGCGCTGTGGCGAGCGCGCAGCGAAGCCAGCGGCAGCAGCCGCGCCTCGCGCAGGTCGGGCCGCACGGCCGCGGCGCCACCCGGCGCGGCCGCACCGCGGCCCATGGCGGCCGTGCGCGCAGCGCGCGTGGGCAGTGCCGCGATCTCCTCGGGCGTGAGCGGGCGCACCTGGTAGCCCGAGGCCGCGACCTTGAGCGCCACCCACTGGCCCGCATGCGCGCGCAGCGCCTCGGCCGCGTCGCGCACGTAGGCGTTGGGAATGCCCCAGCCCTTGGCCAGCAGGTTGACGTGCGACAGCGCCGTGGACGGCCGCTCGGTCAGCACGCCCGCCACCGGCGGCAGCGCGATCGGCACCTGGCGCAGCACCGCGATGTCCTCGGGCAGCAGCGCGTTGACCGCGCCCTCGTCCTCGACGATGCGCACCCGGCCGCTGGCCGTGCCGAGGTTCATCGGCAGGTAGGGTTGCTCGCGGATCAGCGCCTCCTGCGTCACGAAGTCGACGCCGGCCTCGCGTGCCACGCGTTCGTGCAGCGTGGAGTTGGTCTTGAACTTCACGGGCGCGAAGAAGCTGGCCTTCACCGCACGGTCGGCCTCGCGCAGCAGCGGCGCGGTGAGGCGGTCGCCTTCCCAGAATTCGTAGCCGAAGCCCGCGACGTTCTGCTGCCAGCTCAGCGTGCCGAACAGGAAGCGGCGGTCGGGCACGAGGTAGTTGCGGTCGATCTCGCGCTTGCCCGCGTGGGGCGCCAGGCCGGTGTCGCGCACGAAGCGCACATGCAGCTGCCAGCGCGGCGTGTCGAGGTAGTACACGCGCGGCGCCGGCTTCGCGCGCCGGTCGATCACGAACAGCACGTGCGGCAGCGCCATCGGCGTGCCGGCGTCGTAGGTGCGCGCGAGCGCGTCGAAGTCGGCGCGGCTGGCGAGCGCGGGCAGCGACGAGGCGCCGCCGGCGGGGCGCACGGGCGAGGCCGTGCTGCCGGCCGGCACGATCGATGCGGCCTCGGGCTCGCGCTTCTGCGCGTCGTAGAACGAGGGCTTGCGCGCGAGCTGCGCGGCGGCCGGCACGGCCAACGCGGCCATGGCGCAGCACGCGAGGATCGCGGGCAGACGCTTGCGGGCCGGGCGCGGCCGAACGAGGCAGTGTCTTTCCATTCTTCTTTTTCCCCTCGGGACACGGACGGTTGCCGCGGATGGCGGCCACCGATTCTCGCGCCTCGGCGCGAGGGGCGGCGCCCGCGCCTCAGCCGCGCGGCGCCGTGTCCGAGGCCTGCCCGCACTGGGCGCAGAAGCGCGCACCCGCCGCCAGCGTGCTGCCACACTGCCGGCAGGCCACCGGCTGCAGCGAGTTGCCGCATTGCTGGCAGAAGCGTGCGCCCGCCGCGTTGGCGGCACGGCAGGCGGGGCAGGCGATGCCGCCCGGCCCCTGTCCTTGACCCTGTCCGTATCCGCCATGCGACCCATGATGACCGCCGCCATGCCGCGCGCCACGATGTCCGCCGAAAAGCCGTTCCAACATGCCCATGTCCTTCTCCCTGGTCGTTGCGGCCCGCGGCCACCGCCGGCGGCGATGTAGCTCCGCGAAGCCCGGTGCCAGTGGAATCCCTGAAGCAGCTTCAGGGTCAAGCCCCGCCGGCTGCACCGTCATCGAGGCACCGCTACAGTCGGCGGCCAAGGAGCCCCCATGTCCACATTCGACTTCGATCTCTTCGTCATCGGCGGCGGCAGCGGCGGCGTGCGCGCCGCACGCATGGCCGCGCAGACCGGTGCCCGCGTCGGCCTGGCCGAGGCCGCCGAACTCGGCGGCACCTGCGTCAACGTCGGCTGCATTCCCAAGAAGCTCTACAGCTACGCGGCCGGCTATGCCGAGTCCTTCGAGGAAGCCGCGGGCTACGGCTGGCAGCTGCCCGGCGAGCCGGTGTTCGACTGGTCGCACCTGAAGTCGCAGCGCGCCAAAGAGATCTCGCGGCTCAACGGCATCTACGCCTCGCTGCTCAAGAACGCGGGCGTCACGCTGGTCACGGGCTGGGCCCAGCTCGCCGACGCCCACACGGTGGAGGTCGACGGCAAGCGCTACACCGCGCGCCACCTGCTGGTGGCCACCGGCGGCACGCCCTTCGTGCCCGACATCCCGGGCCGCGAGCACATCGTGACCTCCGATGCGATGTTCGACCTCGACCCGTTCCCGCGCCGCCTGCTGGTGGTGGGCGGCGGCTACATCGCCTGCGAATTCGCCTCGATCTTCAACGGGCTCGACGCGAAGGTCACGCTGCTGCACCGGCGCGCGCACCTGCTGACCGGCTTCGACGACGACGTGCGGCAGTTCCTCGCCAACGAGATGGGCAAGGCCGGCGTCGACGTGCGCCTGAACTGCGAAGTGGCCTCGGTCACGCGCACCGCCGACGGCCTGGTGGCCACGCTCGCGCGCGGCCAGCAGATCGAGGCCGACACGGTGCTGTTCGCCACCGGCCGCGTGCCCAACACGCAGGGCCTGGGCCTCGAGGCCGCCGGCGTGGCGCTCGACGAGCGCGGCGCGATCGCAGTCGATGCGCACTACCGCAGTTCGGTGCCTTCGATCTACGCCGTGGGCGACGTCTCCACGCGCGTGCAGCTCACGCCGGTGGCGCTGGCCGAGGCGATGGTGGTGGTCGACGAACTGTTCGGCAAGGGCAAGCGCCGGCTCGACTACGAGTTCATTCCCACCGCCGTGTTCACGCACCCGAACATCGGCACCTGCGGCTACGGCGAGCTCGACGCGCGCGCGAAGTTCGGCCAGGTCACGGTGTTCTCGAGCGAGTTCAAGTCGCTGCGCCACACGCTCTCGGGCCGCAGCGAGCGCACCTTCATGAAGCTGGTGGTCGACACCAAGAGCGACCGCGTGGTGGGCCTGCACATGGTGGGCGCCGACGCGGGCGAGGTGGTGCAGGGCTTCGCGGTCGCGATGCGCGCGGGCGCCACCAAGGCGATGTTCGACAGCACGGTGGGCATCCACCCGACCGCGGCCGAGGAGTTCGTGACGATGCGCGAGCCGATGCCGGGCTGAGGCCCGGTTCAGGCCCGCGCCGGCTTGTCCTCGAGCAGCCGCACCAGCGTCCACAGCAGCCGGTTGACCGGCACCGGCACGCCCAGCGCCTCGCCGCGGCGCAGCACGAAGCCGTTGAGATGGTCGATCTCGCTGCGCTTGCCGCGCGCGAGGTCCTGCGCGGTCGAGGAGAACTGCGCGGGCATGGTGCGCGCGATGCCCGCCACCGCGGCATCGATGTCGCCCGGGATCGTCACGCCCTCGGCCCGCGCGACCGCGAGGCATTCGGCCACCACGTCGCGCAGCACGCCGGGCACGCCCTCGTTGCGCACCAGCACGCCGTAGGGCAGCTGCGTGATCGCCGACAACGCGTTGTAGGCGCAGTTGAGCACCAGCTTGGCCCACAGCGCGCCGCGCACGTTGTCGGAGATCTCGGTCGGCACGCCGGCCGCGCGCAGCGCCTGCGCGACTTCCTCGCCGCGGGCCGAGGGCGCGATCACGAGTTCGCCGCGGCCGTTGTGCTTGACGTGGCCCGGGCCCGCCATGCCGGTCGCGACATAGACCACGGCCGCGGCCACCTCGTGGGATCGCAGCACGGAGCGCGCGCGCTCGTCGTTGTCCACGCCGTTCTGCAGCGTGAGCACCAGCGCGCCGGGCGCGAGATGCGGCGCGATCTGCGCGGCGGTGGCCTCGGTGTCGGTCGACTTGACGCAGAACAGCACCAGGTCGGCGCCCCGCACGGCATCGGGCTCGGTGCTCGCGGCCATGGGCACGTGCTCATCGAAGGTCTGGGCCTCGAGGCGCAGGCCGCGGGCCCGCACGGCCTCCACGTGCGCGGGCCGGCCGATCAGCACCACCTCGTGGCCCGCGCGCGCCAGCATGGCGCCGTAATAGCAGCCGACCGCGCCGGCGCCCATGACTGCGACTTTCATCGATGCATCGTCCTTGTCGTGAGAAGGGATGGCGAGCGTAACCACTCGCGCGTTTTCATGCCTCGGCCTCCACGCCGCGCGACTTCTGGCCCTCGTCGAGCAGCCAGGCGCGAAAGGCCGCGAAGGCCGGCAGGTCGAGCCGGTCGGGCCGGTAGCAGAGGTAGTGGCCCTGGTTCACGCCGACCGGCGTGCCGCAGGGACTGAGCAGCGAGCCCTCGGCGAACTCCTCCTGCACCAGCAGCTTCGGCACCAGGCCGATGCCCAGGCCGTTGAGCGCGGCCTGGATCAGCGCCGAGTACTGCGCGAAGCGCGGGCCGGCCACGGTCTGCACCTCGGGCACGCCGTGCTGCGCGGCCCATTGGCGCCACGCGGTGGGCGCGCCCTCGTGGTGCAGCAGCGTGTGGCCGAGGATGTCGGCCGGCTGCGCGATGCGGTGCCGCCCCTCGACCAGCGAGCGCGCCACGATCAGCACGAACTCGCGGCCCGCGATGTATTCGGACACCACGCCAGGCCAGCCGTCGGGGCCGTAGCGGATCGCCGCGTCGACCCCGGCCGGGATGCCGTCGCTGGGCTCGAGATGGCGGCTGAAGCTCAGCATGACGTGGCGGCTCTTCTGGCTGAAGGCCGGCAGCCGCGGGATCAGCCACTTGGTGAGGAAGGTGGGCACGCTCGCGAGCGTGAGCAGGCCGGCGCCGGCATCGCCCGAGCGCGCCTCGAAGGTGGCGGTCTCGATCGCGCGCAGGCCGCCAGCGATCTTCTGCCAGTAGACGCGGCCCTGCGGCGTGAGCTGCACGCCGCGCCCGTTCTTCTGCAACAGGGCGCGGCCGAGGAAGGCCTCGAGACCCGCGATCTGCTTGCTGACCGCGCTCACGGTGATGCACAGGGCGCCGGCCGCGAGCGTCAGGCTCTCGTGACGCGCCACCGCGTCGAAGGCCAGCAGCTCCTGGATGGTGGGGCAGTCGCGCTTCATGCATGGCTCCGGTTGATGAAAGTTCGGTGAAAAACAGTTGCCAACAGCTCAAGTGTCGTCATCCAACTTTCACCCATGAATACGAAGGCGCTTCCTAGAATTCAGGCCGATGCGGCGGAAGACCCGGCGCAGACAGTAGCGCATCCGGAAAGTATGCCGGCCGCGCGTGACACGGAGACATACCCTTGGTTCGCGGCATCTCGCTCCTCTACGGCCTGTACCTGCTGCTGCCCATCGCCCTGCTGCTGGTCGGCAGCGTGGGCGGCAACTGGACCAACACGCTGCTGCCCACGGGCCTGACCGGGCAGTGGTATGTCGACCTCTGGCTCGACACCTCGTTTCGCAAGGCCTTCGTGAGCAGCCTGGTGGTGGCGCTCTCGGCCTGCGCGATCAACACCGTGCTGGCGCTGCCGCTGGCCTATGCGCTGTATCACGGCGCGCGGCGCGGCGGCAGCCTGGCGGCGCGCATCGTGAGCGCCACGCCGGTGGCGGTGCCGGCGATCACGCTGGCCTTCGGCTACATGATCGTGTTCAACACCGACCTCGCGCCCTGGCTGGGCTCGATGCCGCTGTTGATCGCGGCGCACGCGATCCTCACGCTGCCCTACCTCACGAACACGCTGCTGACCGACCTGCGCCACCTCGACCTGGACCGGCTCGAGCAGGCCGCGGCCACGCTCGGCGCCACGGGCTGGCAGCAGTTCAGCGGCATCGTGCTGCCGAGCCTGCGCCAGAGCCTGATCAGCGGGCTGGTGATGGTGGCGGCGATCTCGGTCGGCGAGTTCGGCGTGTCGAACCTGCTCACCAGCTTCCAGAACCGCACCTACCCGGTGGTGCTGCTGCAGGCCTTCTACGGCGCCACGGGCTTCGCCTGCGCGGCCACCGTCATCCTCCTGGTGCTGGCGAGCGCGTCGGCGCTTCTTTCCTCCTCCCTGGTGAAGCAACGCGCCGTCACGCCATGAGCCTCCTCCTCGACACGGTCAGCTACAACTACCCCGGCAGCACGCACGGGCTGCACGAGGTCTCGCTCGACGTGCGCACCGGCGAGCTGGTCGCGGTGATCGGGCCCAGCGGCTCGGGCAAGTCGACGCTGCTCAAGCTGGTGTCGGGCCTCGAGACCGGCCACACGGGCCGCATCGCGCTCGACGGCGAGGACATGTCGCGCACGCCGGTGCACCGGCGCCACATCGGCATGGTGTTCCAGAGCTATGCGCTGTTCCCGCACCTGAGCGTGCTCGACAACGTGGCCTACGGCCTCAAGCTGCGCAAGGTGGCGACCGCCGAGCGCCGCCAGCGCGCGCAGGTCTTGCTCGACACCGTGGGCCTGGGCGAGTACGCGCGGCGCGCCGTCGCGCAGCTCTCGGGCGGGCAGCAGCAGCGCGTGGCGCTGGCGCGCGCGCTCGCGATCGACCCGCGCGCGCTGCTGCTCGACGAGCCGCTGTCGGCGCTCGATGCCGGCGTGCGCGGCCACCTGCGCGACCAGATCCGCGCGATCCAGCAGCGCTTCGGCGCCACCACCTTGCTGGTCACGCACGACCAGGAAGAGGCGCTCGCCATGGCCGACCGCGTGGCGATGCTCAAGGATGGGCGGCTGCTGCAGATCGCCACGCCGCGCGAGATCTACGAAGAGCCCGCGAGCCGCGCGGTGGCCGAGTTCGTCGGGCTCTCGACGATCCTGCCGGCCAAGGTGGCGGACCTCAACAAGCTGGACCTGGGCTTCGCCCAGCTCGCGGCGCCCACCGGCATGCGCGCGCCCGGCACCGCGCTGCACGTGCTGGTGCGGCCCGAGCACATCGCGGCCGATCCCGCGCCCGGCACGCCGAACCGCATCGCGGGCCGCTGCGGCGCGCAGCGCTACCTGGGCTCGCTGACGCGCTACGACTTCGAGGTGCCGGGCGCGCCCAGGCCCTTTCTCGCCGAATCGGCGCGGCCGGCCACCGAGGCCATCGCGATCGCGCCCGAACACCTTCGCCTGCTCGACCACTGACATCCCTTCCTCCCAAGGAGCCACTCCCATGCAACGCAGACATCTGATCCAGGCCGCCGGCGCCCTGCCCGTGCTGGCGCTCGCGCGCACCGCCTTCGCCTTCGACGGCCCCGAGCTCTACGCGGGCGAGAAGGCGCTCTATGCCGAGGCGCAGAAGGAAGGCCTGTGCGTCTCCTTCGACACCGGCCCCGAATGGGCCAACTGGAAGTCGCTGTTCCGCGACTTCAAGAAGCGCTATCCCGAGATCGAGCTGACCTACAACGACATCGGCTCGGCCGCCACCGTGGTCGCGCTGGAAAAAACGAAACGCCGCCCGCAGGCCGACACCGCCTACTACTTCGCGGCCTCGGCCGTCGATGCCGCGAAGAAGGACGTGGTCGCGCCGTTCAAGCCCGTCAACTTCGACAAGCTGCCGGCCGTGTTCCGCGAGGCCGAGGGCCGCTGGTTCACCATCCACACGCTCAACATCGCGTTCCTCGTGAACAGGAAGCTGGTGAAGAACGTGCCCACCGGCTGGGCCGACCTGCTCAAGCCCGAGTTCAAGAGCACGGTGGTCTACCTCGACCCGCGCTCCACCGGCATCGGCCAGGTGCTGACCTTCGCCGCGGCCTATGCCAACGGCGGCGGCGTCGACAACGTGCAGCCCGGCACCGACTACCTCGGCAAGCTGCATGCGGCCGGCAACGTGCTGCGCGTGGAAGGCACCACGCCTTACGCCAAGTTCCTCAAGGGCGAGATCCCGGTCTGGATCAGCTACGAGAACGACGGCCTCAAGGCCAAGCATGTCGACGGCATGGGCGACGCGGTCGAGGTCGTGATCCCGAAGGAGGCCAGCGTGGCCGCGCCCTATGCGATCAGCCTGGTGAAGAACGGCCCGAACCCGAACGCCGGCAAGCTGTGGCTCAACTTCATCATGAGCGAGGCCGGCCAGTCGCTGTTCGCGCAGGGCTTCGTGCGGCCCGCCGTGCCGGGCACGCCGCTGTCCGCCGACGTCGCCGCCAAGATGCCGGCCGCGCCGCAGATCCGCCCGCTCGACGTGGTGAAGGCCTCGGAGCGCAAGGCAGAGCTCGACAAGCTCTGGGCCCAGGCCGCGCTGGGGAAGTAGGCGCTTCGTGATGAGACGCTTCGGCGCCTGGCCCGCCTGGGCCTTCATGGCGCTGTTCTTCGCGGTGCCGCTGGCGGCGCTGCTGCCCGAGGCCTTCGCCGAGCGCGGCAGCGCCTTCGGCCGGCTCGTCGGCAACCCGCTGTTCTTCGGCGCGCTGCGCAACACGCTGGCGCTCGGGCTGGCGGCGGGCGCGGTGTCGGCGCTGGTCGGCACCTGCATCGCGATCGAGCTCGCGCGCCAGCCGGCCGCGCGGCGCCAGTGGCTGATGACCTTGCTGGGCCTGCCGCTGGCCTTCTCGGGGCTGGTGATCGCCTACGGCTTCATCCTGGCCTTCGGCCGCGCGGGCTTCGTGACCCAGCTCATGGCCGGGCTCGGCGCCGATCCCGCCGTGCTCGGCAGCTGGATCTACAGCGTGTCGGGCCTGGGCTTCGCCTATGCCTACTACCTGATCCCGCGCGTGGCGCTGTCGCTGTACCCGGTGTTCGCCAACCTCGACCCGCGCCCGGCGCAGGCCGCGCGCACGCTCGGCGCCTCGCGCGCGCGGGCCTTCTGGGACACGGTGCTGCCCGAGGTCGCGCCCTCGGTGCTGTCGAACGCCTGCATGGTGGCCGCGATCGCGATGGGCACCTACGGCACGGCGCTGGCGCTGGTGGGCACGCAGCTCAACATCCTGCCGCTGATGCTCTTGGCGCAGGTGGGCGACGGCGGTTCCGATTTCGCGGTGGCGGCGGCCCTGTCGCTGGTGCTGATGGTGGTGTGCGTGATCGTGATGGGAGTGGGCGATGTGCTTGCGCGAAGGCGTGAACGCGGTGCGGTCGGCGCCGGTCATTGAAGCGCTCGCGCGCCTCGCGCAGCGGCAGCGCGGCCCCGATCGCCATCGCCAGCCGGTGGCGATCATCGGCCCCGGCGATGGCGGCCCGGCCGAGTGCGAGGCCGCCTATGCGGTGGCGCATGCGCTGGCCGGCGCGGGCATGGCGGTGGTGTGCGGCGGGCGCGGCGGCGTGATGGCCGCGGCCTCGCGCGGCGCCGCCGAGGCCGGCGGCATCGCCGTGGGCATCCTGCCCGAGGACGACGACCGCAACGCCAACGAATGGCTCGGCGTGGCCATCCCCACCGGCATGGGCGAGCTGCGCAACGGCATCGTCGCGCGCAGCGGCCTGTGCCTGGTCGCCATCGGCGGCAACATGGGCACGCTGTCGGAGATGGCGATGGGCCTGAAGTGGGGCAAGCCGGTGTTCGTGATGCACGGCGACATCGCGCTGCCGGGCGCGGTGCCCGCGGCGGATGTGGACGACATGCTCGCGAAGGTGCTGGGCTGCCTGCTGGCCTGAGGCTCCAGCCCGCGAGCGGTCACGACGGCATTGCACAATGCCGCCATGCCCTACATGCCCCCCTTCGTCGCACCCGCCCGCTTCACCGACGCCGCCGCCGCGCTCGACCAGGTGAAGGCCATCTACCAGGGCGGACTCGCCCATCTGCGCGAATCGATGCTGCGCTTCGTGGACGGCGACGAGCTGCCGGGCCGCGTGCGCGCCTGCTATCCCTTCGTGCGGGTCCACACCCACACGGTGGCGCGCCACACGCCGCCGGCCAATGCCGGCCTGAGCTACGGCTTCGTGGCCGGGCCCGGGCGCTACGAGACCACGCTGACGCGGCCCGACCTCTATGCGCGCTACTACCTCGACCAGTTCCGGCTGCTGCTCGAGAACCACCAGGTCGAGCTCGAGGTGGGCACCAGCACGCAGCCGATCCCGATCCATTTCTCGTTCGCCGAGAACGACCACATCGAGGGCACGATGAGCCCCGAGCGGCGCGCGCTGATGCGCGACGTGTTCGACCTGCCCGACCTGGGCGCGATGGACGACGGCATCGCCAACGGCACCTTCGAGGCGCTGCCCGGCGAGGCACAGCCGCTGGCGCTGTTCACGGGCGCGCGCGTCGACTACTCGCTGCACCGGCTGCGCCACTACACGGGCACCCTGCCCGACTGGTTCCAGAACTTCGTGCTGTTCACCAACTACCAGTTCTACATCGACGAGTTCGTGCGCCTGGGCCACGAGGCGATGGCCGACGAGAACAGCGAGTACATCGCCTTCATCGAGCCCGGCAACGTGGTGACGCGCCGGCGCGGGCTCTCGGCCGGCGCCAGCGCCACCTTCGGCCACCTGCTCGACGGCAGCCAGGGCACGGCGCCGCCGCGGCTGCCGCAGATGCCGGCCTACCACCTGGTGCGCGAGGACTGCAGCGGCATCACCATGGTCAACATCGGCGTCGGCCCGGCCAATGCCAAGACCATCACCGACCACATCGCGGTGCTGCGCCCGCATGCCTGGATGATGCTGGGCCACTGCGCGGGCCTGCGCAACACGCAGCAGCTCGGCGACTACGTGCTGGCTCACGCCTACGTGCGCGAGGACCACGTGCTCGACGAGGAGCTGCCGCTGTGGGTGCCGATCCCCGCGCTGTCGGAGATCCAGCTCGCGCTCGAGCAGGCGGTGGCCGACGTCACCAAGTGCGAGGGGCCCGAGCTCAAGAAGATCATGCGCACCGGCACGGTGGCGAGCACCGACAACCGCAACTGGGAGCTGCTGCCCGGCAACCAGCCGCAGCGCCGCTTCAGCCAGAGCCGCGCGGTGGCGCTCGACATGGAGAGCGCGACCATCGCGGCCAACGGCTTCCGTTTCCGCGTGCCCTACGGCACCCTGCTGTGCGTCAGCGACAAGCCGCTGCACGGCGAGATCAAGCTGCCCGGCATGGCCAACCACTTCTACCGCGAGCGCGTGGAGCAGCACCTGCGCATCGGCATGCGGGCGATCGAAATCCTGCGCCAGGAAGGCTCGACCCGGCTGCACAGCCGCAAGCTGCGCAGCTTCGCGGAAGTGGCGTTCCAGTGAGGCCGCGTCGGCCCAAAGCGTGACTTAGTTCCGCATTTGGCAGGGCCGAGGGCCCATTCCCCGGGTTTTCCCCTGGGTGCCTGTCACCGACACGACAGGCGCCTTGCGCCATCATTTGTTTACCTTTTTAGACAATCGGAAACAAACATGCCGCACCCGACCGCCCTGCCGCCTTCGCCCGGACGCCGGCGCTTCCATGCCTGGCTGGGCGCGATGGCCGTGCTGGGAACCGGGGCCGCGCGCGCGGCCGAGCCGCAGCTGACCGCGAAGCTGCGCATCGTGATCCCCGCCAACGAGGGCGGCGGCTGGGACCAGACCGGCCGCGCGCTCGGCGCCGCGATGCTGGCCTCGGGCGCGGTGGGCGACGTGGCCTACGAGAACATCGGCGGCAAGGGCGGCACCATCGGCCTCGCGAAGTACGTCGAGAAGTACGACGCCGATCCCGACGCGATCCTGATGAGCGGCATGGTGATGGTCGGCGCGGTGGCGCTGCAGAAGCCGGCCGTGACGCTGGCCCAGGTGGCGCCGGTGGCGCGCCTCACGAGCGACTACGAGGTGGTCGCGGTGCGCGCCGATTCGCCGATCAAGACGCCCAAGGACCTGATCGCCCAGTTGCGCGCCGACGCCGCCAGGACCGTGATCGCCGGCGGTTCGGCCGGCGGCGTGGACCACATGTACGCCGGCATGCTGGCGCGCGTGGCGGGCAACACCGCGGCGCTGGTCTACCAGCCGCACCCGGGCGGCGCGCAGGTGGTGGAGTCGCTCGAGTCGGGCAAGTCGGCGGCCGGCATCTCGGGCTACAGCGAATTCAGCGAGGCCCTCGCGAGCGGCAAGCTGCGCGCCATCGGCGTGTCGGCCAGGCGCCCCTTCCTCGGCATCCCCTCGGTGCGCGAGCAGGGCGTGGACGCCGACCTCGCCAACTGGCGCGGCGTGCTCACCGGCAAGAAGGTGACGCCCGAGCGGCGCGCGGTGCTGCTCGAGGCGGTGCGTCGCGCGACCGTGGCCGACCTCTGGCAGAAGACCATCCGGAAGAACAACTGGGACGCCTACTGGATGGCGGGCAAGGACTTCGAGGGCTTCCTCGAGCTCGACACCGCGATGGCGGGCCCGCTGATCTACCTGCTCAAGCTCAAGGCCTGATTCGAGGCCCGATCAGGCACCCGCGAACAGCTCGGGCATCTCGCGCACGGCCTTGGGCGTGAGCGCGAGCGCGCGGCCGTCGAGCTCCTGGCGCACCCAGCCGCGTTTCAGCGAGAGCTGCAGCCAGGCGGCGCCGAGCGCGCCACCCAGGTGCGGGCGGCGCTCGCTCCAGTCGAGGCAGGCGCAGGCGAAGCGGCGGCGCGAACGCCGCACCGCGTCGACCTCCACGCCCAGGCTCTCGAGCGCGACCGCGCCCTCGGTCGTGAGTTCGTAGGAGCCGCTCGCGAGGCCGCTGAGCCAGCCCTGCGCATGCAGCCGGTCGTGCAGCGCGACGCCCGCCGTGCCCGCCATGTGGTCGTAGCAGGTGCGCGCGCTGCGCAGCCGGCTCGGCGTGCTGGGCTTGAACCCGGCCACGCGCGGCGCGCCGGCCACCACCATCAGGCCTTCGAGCGCGGCCGCCACGTCGTCGTCGGCGAGCCGGAAGTAGCGGTGCTTGCCCTGCACCAGCAGCGCGACCAGCCGCTCCTCCCTGAGCCGCGCGAGGTGCGCGCTCGCGGTCGAGGGCGCGACCTCGGCCACGGTCGCGAGCTCGGTGGCGGTGCGTGCATGGCCGTCCATCAGGCAGCTGAGCATGCGGGCGCGCGCGGGCTCGGCGATGGCGCCGGCGAGGCGGGCGAGCTGGAGGTCCGGGTTCGCGGAGGCGGCGGTGTTCATGCGGCGATCCTAAGGCGCCATGCCATCCCACACTTCGGCCGCGAGCGAAGTGTGGCGGACACGGGCGGCGCAGACTTCGGCCATGAGCACGCCGCACCCCACCCTCGAGACGATGCCCCCGGCCGACCCCGTCAAGGCCGTCGTGCATCCCGATCCCTATCCCTACTACGCCACCCTGCGCGACGGCCCGCCGCTGGCCTGGAACGCCACGCTGCGCCTGTGGGTCGCGAGCCGCGCCGAGGTCATCGAGACGCTGCTGCAGGTCCACGGCGCGCTGCGCGTGCGCCCGGCCGCCGAGCCGGTGCCGCGCGCCATCGTCGGCCAGCCCGCGGGCGAGGTCTTCGGCCACCTGGTGCGCATGAACGAAGGCGCGGCGCACCAGGCGCACCGGCCGGCGCTGCAGCGCGCGCTCGCGGGCCTCGACCTGCAGGGCGCGCATGCCATCGCGCTCGAAGCGGCCACGGGCACGCGCGCGCTGCCGCTGTCGGATGCGCTGTTCTCGATCCCGCTGCGCGCGGTGGCGCGGCTGCTGGGCTTCGGCGATGCGGCGCTGCCGCGGGTCGATGGCTGGATGCGCGACTTCGTGGCCTGCCTGTCGCCGCTGTCGAGCGAGGCGCAGCTGAGCGCGGCGAGCGTGGCCGCGGCCGCGCTGATGACGCGCTTCGAGGCCCTGGCGGCCGACGGACCGGCCACGCGCGGCACGCTGCTCGCTGCGGTGCGCGAGGCCGAGCCCTCGGGCACGCCGCCTTCGCGCGCGCTGCTCGCGAACCTCGTCGGCCTGCTGTCGCAGACCTGCGATGCCACGGCCGGCCTGCTCGGCAATAGCCTGATCGCCTGGCGGCGCGAACCGGCCGCGCGCGAGGCGGCCGCCACGCGCGACGGGCTGCAGATGGTGGTGCAGGAGACCGCGCGCCACGATCCCTCGGTGCACAACACGCGGCGCTTCGTGGCCGAGCCGGTCAACATCGCGGGCACGACGCTGGCCGCGGGCGATGCGGTGCTGCTGGTGCTGGCTGCCGCGAACCGCGATCCGGCCTTCAATCCCGAGCCCGATCGCTTCCAGCCGCTGCGCGCGCGGCGCCGCATGCTGGGCTTCGGGCATGGCCTGCATGCGTGCCCGGGACAGGCGCTGGCCTGCACGCTCGCGGCGGCCGGGCTCGAGGCCCTGCTGCGCGAGCGCCGCGCCGAGGTCGAGCGGCTGCTCGAGCGCGGCCGGCGCTATCGGCCCTCGGTCAACGGGCGCATTCCGCAGTTCGACTGAACACGGCGCCCGGTACTCAGGCCGTTGCCTCGGCCCACTGCCCCATGCGTTCCAGGAACGGCGACAGCTGCGCCGCGCCCCAGCGCAGCGGCAGCGCGCCGGGCCGGCGCAGCACCTGCTGCACGCGCAGCCGCAGCAGCCGCTCGGCGCCCTCGAAGGACGCGAGCTCGGGCCCGTCGATCACGATCTCGGCCGTGGCCGCGACATGCAGCATCTCGCCGCTGTCGAAGTCGACGAACAACAGACCCGCGCGCGGATAGGCCAGCAGGTTGCCCAGGGTGTTGAAGAAGCGGTTGCCCGTGAAGTCGGGCACCGTCAGCACACCGCCGCCGATGTCGTCCACGCGCACGAAGCCGGGCCGGCCGCCGCGGTGCGAGACGTCGACGCCGCGCGCGCTGGCATCGACCTCGTCGCCGTCGATGGCCGCGCTCGCGGGATGGGCACTCGCGATGAACAGCGTGTCGGCGCGCCGGATCAAGGCGCGTGCCGCGTCGTCGAGCCCATCGAGCCGCTGCACCGCCGCGGGCGCCGAGGCCGGCGGCCGGTAGACGGGCTCGCGCGCCTGGATGTACTTCGGGCAGTTGCCGAAGCTCTGCTGCACCTCGAGCGTGAAGCCCGCCGCGTCGAGCGCCTCGACCGTGCCGTTCATGCGGTTGCGCCGCCGCGTGTGCGGCTGGATGCCGAGCAGCCCGAACGTCGCGCCGTCGCGCAGCGAGGCCGCGAGCGGATCGCCGGCATCGGGCAGCGCATCGATGCGCAGGTGCGCCGGGTCGGGCGAATGCGCGAAGCCGGCCGGCGCGGCCAGCATGCTGGCCCAGGGCTGGCCCTGTGCGTCGATGCTGCCGGTGACGAGGAAGGGCAGCAGCGCGAAGAAATCGCGGTGCTGGTCGGGCATGAAGTCGCGGATCACGCGCGGCCCCGCCATGGCCATGACCTCGCGCGAGCCGGCCTGCAGCTGCATTGCGCGCTCGCCGGCGTGGAAGGGGATGTCGATCATGGCGAAAGCTCTCAGGCGGCCCGCGCGACCGGCGAGCGCACCATCGGCACGAAGCCCGGCAGCGCCTCGACGCGCGCGAGCCACCGCCGCACGTTCGCATAGGCATCGAGCGGCACGCCGCCCTCGGGCGCATGGGCCACATAGGCGTAGTTCGCGATGTCGGCCAGCGTGACCGATTCGCCGGCCAGGAAGGGCTGGGCCGCGAGATGCTGCTCCATCACCTCGAACAGCGCATGGGCGCGCTTGCGCACCTCGCTCGGATCGTCGGGCCGGCCGAACAGCGCGTAAACGCGCGCGGCCGCCGGCCCGAAGGCGAGCTGGCCCGCGGCCACCGAGAACCAGCGCTGCACCTGCGCCGCGCCGTAGGCATCGCGCGGCATCCAGCGGCCGGGGTCGGGGGCATAGCGCTCGTTGAGGTAGACCAGGATCGCGTTCGAGTCGGCGAGCGTGAGCTCGCCGTCCTCGATCACCGGCACCTGGCCGAAGGCATTGCGCGCGAGGAAGTCGGGCGCGCGGTTGGCGCGGGCGCGCATGTCGATGTCGATGGCCTCGAAGGGCAGGTCGAGCAGCGTCAGGAACAGGCGCACGCGATGCACGTGGCCCGAGACCGGCGTGCCGTAGAGCTTGATGGGCCGGGCCGGTTGGCGGGGAGCGGTCATGGGCGGAATCCTCGAAGTGATGGCGTCGGCATCGATTCTTCGCTCTTGCGTCGATCGGATAAATACGCATCCCCGGATTTGACTGCTGCGTTTTTCGGATGAATCCGATCTAATCGCCCGATGGATCGCTTCAAGGCCATGCAGACCTTCGTGCAGATTGCCGACCAGGGCAGCCTGACCCGCGCCGCCGAGGCGCTCGGCAGCTCGCTGCCCGCGGTAGTGCGCGCGCTCGCGGCGCTCGAGGCGCACCTGGGCGTGCGGCTGTTCCATCGCACCACGCGGCGGCTGTCGCTGACCGAGGAAGGCCGCCACTATCTGCCCGCCGCGCGCGAGGTGCTGCTGGCGGCCGATGCCGCCGACCTCGCGCTGCAGGCCGAGGCGCGCGAGCCCGAGGGCCGGCTCGCGATCACCGCGCCGGTGCTGTTCGGCCACATGTACGTGGCGCCCGCGATCACGCGCTTCATGCAGCGCCATGCGCGCGTGCGCTGCAGCGTGCTGCTGTACGACCGCACGGTGAACCTGCTCGAGGAAGGCATCGACGTGGGCATCCGCATCGGCAGCCTCGAAGATTCCTCGCTGGTCGCGCAGACCCTCGGCAGCATCCGCCGCGTGGTGGCCGCGAGCCCCGACTACCTGAAGCGCCACGGCACGCCATGCCATCCGCGCGACCTGGCCGGCGCGCCCGCGGTGCGCGGCCGGATCGACGCGCCCGCGCAATGGAGCTTTCACGAAGGCAGCCGCACCATCCATGTGGCGACCGTCACGCGGCTCGAGTTCAACCACCTCGCACCCGCCGTCGAGGCCTGCGCCGCCGGCATGGGCTTCGGCACCTTCTTCTCCTACCAGGTGCTGCCGCTGGTGGCGCAGGGCCGGCTCGCGCTGGTGCTCGAGGACTTCGAACCGCCGCCGCGCCCGGTCAGCGTGGTCTATCCGAACGCGCGGCTGCTGCCGGCGCGCACGCGTGCCTTCATCGACTGGATGAAGGACGAGTTCACCGGGCTGCGGATGTAGCCCTGTCGCTCAGGGTGCCTCGGGCGGCAGCGGCCGGCCGTCGCACAGCCGCTCGGCGTCGTTGACCATGCCGCGCACGGCTTCCTCGAGGCCGAGGTTCAGCACCGTCATGAACTCGCCGTTGGCGCTGGCCCAGTTGGCGCGCGTGCCCATGCCGTGGTACTGGCGCGAGACGGTGGCGCCGCCCGGCAGCCGGTAGTCGACCTTGATCGCCACGTGCGACACCAGGTTGAGGTCGACCGACCAGGCATGCGCGAGCCGCAGCGAGACCTCGGCGCCGAGCTGGCGGCGCGCCAGGCCCGCGGCCGGCGGCGCGGCCGCGAGCGTGTCGAAGCCGTAGCGGCGCGTGGCCAGCAACGCGTCGCGCACCCAGGGCACGGCATCGCCGCCGCGCAGCGACTCCACGCGGCGCGGCGTGGCATGCACCGTCGGCATCATGCGCGTGAGGTTGCCCATGTGGCTCTTGTTGCGGCGGATGTCGTCGACGCGCGCGACGAACAGCGTGCAGCGCTGCGCGATGCGGAACGCCAGCACCGGTGCCTCGTCGGGCCGCTGCCCGGGCTCGGGCGAGGACTCGAAGACCATGCTCAGCGGCTCGTTCTCGTCGACCGCGTGCGCCCACGGCGTCAGCGCGCAGGCCAGCAGCACGAGCGCCGCGGTGCGATGGAAGCGAAGGCGCGTCATGGCACGGTGCTCCGGATCGAATAGAGCGCCTTGTCCTCGTCGCGGAACAGCACGCGCGGCGCGCCGGCCTGCGTGTCCTCGATGCCCTGGCCGCCGATCACGACCCAGGTGCCGTTGACGTTGAAGCGCGCGGTCTTCACCGGCCCCGCGCGCGCGCCCGCGATGTCGAGCGCGAACAGGCGCAGGGTCTGCATCACCGAGTCGCGCATCACGGCGCGCAGCGCCTGCCCATCGTTGGCGACCAGACGCCGCACCACCGTGGGCCGCGTGCCGCCGCCGATCGGCGACTGGTAGATCGCGCCCGCGCGGTAGACCGGCTCGCTGCCGCCACCCTGCCACAGCAGCGCGGTGGTGCGCGTGGTGAAGGCGCCGAGCCCCGGCTCGAGCGCGTACTGCAGCAGCAGCACGAGGTAGGCGGGCCCGTTGCGCGTGGCCGCGATGCGCGCCTCGTGCTGCGCCTTGGGCGGCATCGCGGGCAGCACCTGCGCCGAGGCGATGCGCAGCGGCGGATGGAGGCCGGTGGCACCGATCTCGCCGAGCGCGATGCCGGCCTCGGTGCGGTAGTCGTAGTCGAGCAGCGGCCCGACCGTGGCGCCGACCTCGGCGCTCATCTCCTTCTGCCGCGCCTGCTGCACCGAGGAGTCGATCAGCGCGCCGATCATGCCTCCCCCGAGCGCCGCGGCCGCGCCGGGCGGCTGGGCCGAGAACATGAAGCTCTCCTGCGCGACCACCACGCGCACGTCGACCTCGGGCAGCTTCGCGCGCTCCGCCGCGCCGATCGAACGATGGAAGGGCGCGCAGGCCGCGAGCAGCGCGCTGCACAGCACGAGCAGCAGCGCGCGCCAGGGCCGCGACGAGGTCGATGCCCTCATCGGCCGCGGCCCCGGAGGAAGAAAGTGCACGGCCTGTGGCGGGTCTGCATGGAAGTTCGGACGAAAGGATGCGTGGACGGAACGCGGCCGGGGCCGGCGAAGCCGCGATTGTGTATCGCTCGCGCGCGCCGTGGACTCGCGATGAACCCTGGTCCTCCGACGGACGGCGCCGCGCGCCGGCCTGCGTCAGAATCGTCGCGTTCCGCGGCCCTCCTCGTCTTTCTCCTTCCAGGTCCAGCCCGTGTACTCCTCCTCCCAAGCTGCCGTTCCCCCCTCGCCGGCCGCCGCGCCCGCCGAGCCGCTCTTTCGCGTGGCGAACCTGCGCAAGCGCTACGGCGACACCACGGTGGTCGACGATCTCTCGTTCGACATCGCGCCCGGCGAATGCCTGGGCGTGATCGGCCCGAACGGCGCCGGCAAGACCACCACCATCCGCATGTGCCTGGGCCTCACCGCGCCCGACGGCGGCAGCATCGAGGCGCTGGGCCTGCAGATGCCGCGCGACGCGCTCGCGATCAAGGCGCAGCTCGGCGTGGTGTCGCAGTTCGACACCCTCGACCCCGACTTCAGCTGCGCCGAGAACCTCGTGGTCTACGGCCGCTACTTCGGCTTCGCGAAGAAGCAGGTGCGCGAGCGCGTGCCGCAGCTGCTCGAGTTCGCGGCGCTCTCGCACAAGGCCGATGCCAAGCCCGGCGAGCTCTCGGGCGGCATGCGGCGCCGGCTCTCGCTGGCGCGCGCGCTGGTCAACGACCCCAAGCTGCTGCTGCTCGACGAACCCACCACCGGCCTCGACCCGCAGGCGCGCCACCTGATGTGGGAGCGCCTGCAGGTGCTGCTGCAGCAGGGCAAGTCGATCCTGCTGACCACCCACTTCATGGACGAGGCCGAGCGCCTGTGCTCGCGCCTGCTGGTGCTCGACCACGGCCGCAAGATCGCCGAGGGCCGCCCGCGCGACCTGATCGCCGAGCACCTCGAGCCCGACGTGGTCGAGGTCTACGGCAACGGCGCGCTCGCGCTGGCGAACGTCGACGCACTGCGCGCCCTGGCCGCGCGCGTGGAGGTCAGCGGCGAGACGGTGTTCTTCTACACGCAGGACGCGCGCCGCCTGCTCGAGGCGCTGTCGCAGCACCCGGGCCTGCGCACCTTCCACCGGCCCGCGAACCTCGAGGACCTGTTCCTCAAGCTCACGGGGCGGCAGATTCGCGAGGACGGCTGACGCCTGTGACGCGCCACGCCACGAGAACATCAGAGACACCCACCGATCGCATCGCATGACCACCCCGACCCTCGCCACCGAGCCCTCCTCCTCTTCTTCGCCACCCTCGCCTTCCGCGTGGCGGCCGCCGCAGCTTTCAATGCGCTGGTGGCCCGTGTTCCTGCGCAACCTGCTGGTGTGGCGCAAGCTCGCGATCCCGAGCCTGATCGGCAACATCGCCGAGCCGCTGATCTGGCTCGTGGCCTTCGGCTACGGCATGGGGGCGCTGGTGGGGCAGGTGAGCGTGGGCGAGACGAAGGTGCCCTACATCCTGTTCCTGGCGAGCGGCTCGATCTGCATGAGCGCGATGAACGCGGCCTCGTTCGAGGCGCTGTACTCGGCTTTCTCGCGCATGCACGTGCAGAAGACCTGGGACGGGATCATGAACGCGCCGGTGGGGCTCGACGACATCGTGCTGGCGGAGATGCTGTGGGCGGCGTTCAAGTCGATCTTCACGGTGACGGCGATCCTGTTCGTGATGCTGGGGCTGGGGATCAGCCACAGTCCGAAGCTGTTCGTTGCCTGGCTGGTGCTGGCGGGGGCGGGGGTCACGTTTTCATCGATCGCGCTGATCTTCAATGCGATGGCGAAGGGGTATGACTTCTTCACCTACTACTTCACCTTGTTCATGACGCCGATGATGTTCTTGAGTGGGGTGTTTTTTCCGCTCGAGCAACTGCCTGGGGCTGTGCAGGTGGTGGCGGGGTGGTTGCCGTTGGCGAATGCTGTGGCGTTGGTTCGGCCCTTGTTCATGGATCAGTGGCCTGTGGGATGGGTTCGGCATGCTTGTGTGCTGGCTGTGTACGCGGGGGTGGCGTTTTGGGTGGCGTTGGCTTTGACTCGGAAGAGGTTCAGGGCTTGATGTTTTTTTGAAGGCGCGCTTTTTGGTTAGGCCGTAGGCCGGGTCTCGCCCCGGCGGGCGACCTACTTTCTTTGTCTCGCTGTATGGACCGGAGACATGGGTGACACATGTGCGAGGACATGGTGGACACATTCTGCATGGTGGCTCAGGCCTCGCGCAGGTCGATCTCGCGCAGCTTGTGGTGCACGAAGTAGACGTCGTAGCAGCCCTCTCGCCCGGGCTGCGCGCGCAGCGCGATCTCGTGGTCCTTAAGTGCTGCGGACACCTTGAAGCGCTTGCTCTTGAAGCGCACCTCCCCCAGCCAGCCGACCTTCACCACCGTGTCGTTCGGGCCGTACTCGAGCGGTGGCAGCGTCCTCGGATAGGCCCTCTCGCTGGCGCGATACCGGCTCGCCGGGGTGTTCATGCCCAGCGCCTGGTGCGGGCGCTCATGGTTGTAGATACGCCTCCAGCGATCGAACTGCTGCTGTGCCTGCGCCAGATCCTGGAAGCTGCGCCCGGCCAGCAACTCCGCCTTCAGGCTGCGATGGAAGCGCTCGTCCTTGCCGTTGGTCTGCGGGTGATAGGGGCTGCTGAAGCTCACCCGCACGCCCAGGCGGATGAGCCACAGCGCGAGTTCGCTGAGCTGGCCCGGCTCGCGCGGACTGCCCCAGGGTGCGCCGTTGTCCGCATTGATGCGCACCGGCAGACCGTAGCGGGAGAAGACGTCCTGCAACTGCTCCTTCACGCTGGCCGTTTGCTGGCGGGCACAGGCGCGCAGGGCCAGGTTGTAGCGAGAGTGGTCGTCCAGCAGCGTCAGCGGATGGCAGGGCCCCGCTGCGGTGGACACGTAGCCCTTGAAGTCGATCTGCCAGAGGCTGTTGGGCGCCTCGTGCTCGAAGCGCTGCCAGGCGGTGGCCGCACTGCTGGCCTGGACGCTGATGAGGCCGTGGCGCTTGAGGATGGAGTTGACGGTGCTCGGAGCCAGGCAACCCTGTCCGAGGTCACTCAGGCGCCGTGCGAGCTTGCGTGCGCCCCAGGCAGGGTGCTGCTGGCGCAGCGAGACGATGGATTGTTGAAGTTCGGGCGAGGTCTCGCCGGGGCTGTGGTGCGGGCGGCGACTGGCATCGCCCAGGCCGGCGGCACCCAGCGTGGCGCTGCGTGCGAGCCATTTGTAGCCGGTCTGCGGGCTGATGCCGAAGCGCCGGCACAGCTCACGCCGATTGGCACCTTCCTGGCGTGCCAGGGCAACGAACTCTTCTCTCAGGCTCATGGTGTCTCGGGTGCTCCAGGGCATGGTCGTCTTCCGATCGGGCGATACGCCCGATGGTGTCCACCATGTCCTCGCACACCTGTCCACCATGTGCCCGGTCCATACATCTCGCCAAAGAAAGTAGGCAAAGAAAGGCGACCCCGCTGTCTGTGTCCCTCCGCTTCGCTACGGGCAACCTGCGGTGCTCGGAGAAAGCGGGGGTCCGCAGAACTCGCTCCACTGCGTTGCGCTCAGACAGCTGCGGCCCTGATCCCGCTTTCTCCTGCGCTCCTCGGCACAGCCAGAGGGGAGGAGGGTCAACGCGCCATGGCGCGTCCTTGTGTGGTGAGTGCGAGCGCGAAGGCCCCGGGTCTTCTTCCACCGAGGCCGAGCAACGCGAAGGCCCGAAGGGCTTGCTCGGCCGAGCGCAGCGATGGCCCGAACCACCCCCTCTGGCTGCGCCGAGGAGCGCAGCGTTTCGCGGATAAGGGCTCGCAGCTGTCTGAGCGCAGCGCAGCGGAGCGAGTTCTGCGAGACCCCGCGAAACGCGAGCACCGCAGGTTGCCCGCAGCGAAGCGGAGGGTCGCAGACAGTGGGTCGCCTTTTCTTTGGTTAGGCGGTCTCAAACTCCAAGTGCAACACCGTCTGGAAACTGCGCATTGTGGTCGAGGCAGTCCTGGAAGAAGGCCTCCGCGGGCGTCCTCCAATCGAGCGTGTTGCGCGGGCGGGTGTTGAGCTCCCAGGCAATGGCATCGAGCTGGCGCTGGCTGTAGACGCTCAGGTCGGTGCCTTTAGGCAGGTACTGCCTGATCAGGCCATTGATGTTCTCGTTGCGCCCCCGCTGCCACGGGCTGTGGGGATCGGCAAAGTAAATGGTCAGCCCCGTGCTCTCGGCCAGCCGCTTGTGCAGCGCCATCTCCTTGCCTTGGTCGTACGTCAGGCTCTTGCGAAGCGCTTCGTCCAGCGGGCCAAATGCTGTTTCGAAGCCTCTGAAGACATCCAGCGCCGTCGCACCATCGACCTTCACGATCATCACGAAGCAGGTTCTTCGGCACACCAAGGTGCCCACGCATGACTGATTGCGTGCCCCTTTGATCAGGTCACCTTCCCAATGCCCTGGCACCAGCCGGTCGGTCACTTCGGGCGGACGTACGTGGATGCTGAGCATGTCCGCCAACTTGCCGCGTTGCTCTGCATTGCGGCTGTGAGGCCGGCGCGCCCCACGCGCCTGACGCAGCAGCGACGTCAACTCCTTGCGCAGTTCCCCCTTGGGGCGAGCGTAAATGGCGGTGTAGATCGTTTCGTGCGAGGCTTGCATATCGGCGCGTGCGGGCTGTTCGCGCTTGAGGATAGTGGCGATCTGTTGGGGCGACCAGCGCCTTCCCAATAGCTCGATCGTGCGTGACCACAACGCAGTGTGCGGGCGAAGCTTGCGCGCGCGGCGGGCACGTCGTCTCATTCGCAGTGCTCGCTTGCCAGCAGATGCCGCGTCATAGCCAGGAACACGTCGCGGACGCCCCCACACCACTTCACCCTCGGCATGGTGGCCGTTGCGCCGCAACTCTCGGGTGATGGTGCTTGGCGCCCGGTTCAGCATCCGGCCAATCGACCTGGCACTACCGCCTTGCAGGCTCATCGCCATGATCACCCCTCGCTCTTCTGCTCTCAAATGCTCGTAACCGCTTGGCATACATCACTCTCCTGAGGGTTGAAGAGTGTTGCACTTGATATTTGAGACCGCCTTACTTTCTTTTGGCGAAGCAAAAGAAAGTGACTCGCCCGCCGGGGCGAGACCCGGCCAACGGCCTACCCAAGAGGCAGCACCTGAAGAAAACCCAAACACCTGTCTCACCAGCGACCAATTCCACCTACACATTCCCTAGACTCCCCCGCGCGCCCCAAAACAACGTCGAACAAAGAGAAGAGAGAAGGAGACCCCGTGCCCACCTGCCCCCTGTTCCGTCGCTTCGCAATCACCGCCGTAGCCATCGCGCTAGCAGCCTGCAGCACCACAACAACGACAACGAGCCCACCGTCAACGACACCAGCAGCCGCGCAGACAGCAGAGCCGGCACCCACCCCGTCCACCCCCCTCCTCACCACCAGACCCACAGCCTGGCACCCCCCAGAGCCCCTGGTCCCCCCTCCTCCTTCTCCGGCGTCCACGGCCTGGCCATCGACCAGAAGGGCCGCCTGCTCGCAGGCTCGGTCCTGGGCAACACCCTCTGGGAAGTCGACCGAAAAACAGGTGCAGCCAAGATCCTGATCGACGCCCCCGAAGGCCAGTCCGACGACATCGCCATCGGCCCTCAAGGCGAGATGGCCTGGACCAACTACCTCATGGGCATGCTGCGCTACCGCGAGAACGACAGCGCCCCCATGCGCGTCCTCGCCAAGGACCTGCCCGGCCTCAACTCGCTGGCCTTCGACCCGCGCAACGGCAAGCTCTACGCCTCGCAGGTGTTCCTCGGCGACGCGCTGTGGGAAATCGACCGCGCGGGCCAGAAGCCGCCGCGGCTGATCCGCAAGGACATGGGCGGCTTCAACGGCTTCGAGGTCGGGCCCGACGGCATGCTCTACGGGCCGCTGTGGTTCAAGAACCAGGTGGTGAAGATCGATCCGGCCGACGGGCGCATCACGCCGATCGCCGACGGCTTCCAGATTCCGGCCGCGGCCAACCTCGACGGCAAGGGCAACCTCTGGGTGGTCGACGCGCGCAGCGGCGAACTCGTGAAGGTCGAGCTCGCCACCGGCCGCAAGACGGTCGCGAAGCAACTCAAGCCCTCGCTCGACAACCTCGCGATCGCGCCCGAGGGCACGATCTACATCTCGAACATGGCCGACAACGAGATCATGGCCTTCGAGCCCGCCACCGGCGAACTGCGCACGCTCACCGGCGGCAAGCTCGCGGTGCCGGCCGGCATGAAGCTCGACGGCAACGACCTCTGGGTCGCCGACGTGTTCGGCTTCCGGCGGGTGGACGTGCGCAACGGCGAGGTGCGCGACGTGTTCCGCATGCAGCGCGAGCCCGAGCTCGAGTACCCGTTCGCGGTCGGGCTCTCGGCGCGGCTGTTCGCGCTGAGCTCGTGGTTCACGGGCACGGTCCAGCTGGTCGATCGCCAGACGCTGAAGACGGTGGAGACGATCCACGGCCTGAAGGCGCCGTTCGATGCGATTCCTATGCCCGACGGCAGCGTGATCTACGCCGAGATCGCCACCGGCAGCATCACGCGCGCGAGCGGCGCGAAGTTCGCCGAGCGGCAGGTGATCGCGAGCGGGCTCAACGGGCCGGTGCAGATGGTGATCGGCCGCGACGGCGCGCTCTACGTGACCGAGGCGGCCGGCAAGCTGCTGCGCATTCCGCTCGACGCCAGCGCGCCGCTGCGCACCATCGCCGACAAGCTCGCGCTGCCCGAGGGCCTGGCGCAGACGCCCTGGGGCAGCTTCGTGGTGGCCGAGAGCGCGGCGCGGCGGCTGGTGGAGATCGACCCGGCCGATGGCTCGCGCCGCACCATCGCCGAGAACCTGCCGATCGGCCTGGCGCCCGGGCCCGGACTGCCGCCGCCCTATGTGGTGACCGGCGTGGCGATCGGGCCCGACGGAACGGTCTACATGGCGGCGGACCGGAACAACGCGATATACCGGATCCGGCCTCAGCGCTGAAAAATTAAGAGAAAAGTAATCTAAACGGAATTGTAAAAAACCAGTTTACTTTTAAAAACAAACATTACAAACTCGCCCGGAACGGTCCGGTACCACCGATTTCCGGAGGCGAGCGGTGCCGTTTTTGCTGTCGAAAGGACAACCATGACACCGCTCGTCGCAGGCCAGCTGCTGTCGCCCGAGTACTCGCTGGGGCTGGTGGCACTGTCGTACTTCATTTCCTTCGCCGGCTCGCTGACCGCGCTGATCTGCGCCGGCCGCATGGTCGGCGCCGACGGCCCCCCCCACATTGCGGCGGTGGCCTGCGCCGCGGTGGCGCTTGGCGGCATCGGCATCTGGTCGATGCACTTCATCGGCATGCTGGCGTACCGGCTGCCGATCTCGATCGCCTACAACATGCCGCTGACCGTGGTCTCGCTGGTGGCGGCGATCCTGATCTCGGGCATCGCGCTCTACCTCGCGGGCGGACGCCGCAAGTTCAGCCGCGCGGGCTGGCTCGCGGGCAGCCTGCTGGCCGGCCTGGGCGTGTGCGTGATGCACTACATGGGCATGTTCGCGATGAACATGCGCGCTTCGATGCAGTTCGACCCGATGGCGGTCGGGCTGTCGGTGCTGATCGCGATCAGCGCCGCGGCCGCCGCGCTGTGGCTGGCCTTCAACGTGCGCAAGCTGAGCCTGCAGATCGGCGCCGCGGCCGTGATGGGCCTGGCGGTGTGCACCATGCACTACGTGGGCATGAGCGCGGCCACCATGGTCTGCACCGCCGCCGCCCCGCTCGACGCGCTCGCCATCGGCGGCAGCTACATGGGCCTCACGGTGTTCGGCACGGCCGGCGCGGTGCTGATCTTCATCTACTGGGTGCTCACCGGCAACAGCATCGAGTCGCCGATCTCGGCCGCCTCGAACGCGCGGCCGGCACCGGCCACGGCGCGCCGCGCGCGCACCAGCTAGTTGGCGCAAGCCCCGCGGCCGGGGCGCGCCTAGAGTTCCTGCGATCGGGGCCGGGAGCGCCCCGCCCGTACGGACACCATGCACTACACGCACGAACACCTCGAGATCCAGAAGACCCTGCGCCGCTTCATCGACGAGGAGATCAATCCGCACGTCGACGAGTGGGAGGCGGCCGAGACCTTTCCCGCGCACGAGGTCTTCAAGAAGCTCGGCAACCTGGGCCTGCTGGGCCTCAACAAGCCCGAGGCCTACGGCGGCGGCGGCCTCGACTACTCGTACGCGATGGCGCTGGCCGAGGCGCTGGGCCACGTGAGCTGCGGCGGCGTGCCGATGGCGATCGGCGTGCAGACCGACATGTGCACCCCCGCGCTCGCGCGCTTCGGCAGCGACGAACTGCGCCGCGAGTTCCTCGCGCCGGCGATCGCGGGCGACACCGTGGGCTGCATCGGCGTGTCCGAGCCGGGCGCGGGCAGCGACGTGGCCGGGCTCAAGAGCCACGCGCGCAAGGATGGGGACGACTACCTCATCAGCGGCCAGAAGATGTGGATCACCAACAGCCTGCAGGCCGACTGGATGTGCATGCTGGTCAACACCGGCGACGGCCCGGTGCACCGCAACAAGTCGCTGGTGATCGTGCCGATGGACAGCCCCGGCATCGAGAAGGCGAAGAAGATCCGCAAGATCGGCATGCACTCGAGCGACACCGGCCTGATCTATTTCGACAACGTGCGCGTGCCGCAGCGCTACCGCATCGGCGAGGAAGGCCAGGGCTTCGTCTACCAGATGCAGCAGTTCCAGGAAGAGCGGCTGTGGTGCGCGGCCAGCTCGCTCGAGCCGATGGACGACTGCATCGCGCAGACCATCGAATGGGCCCAGCAGCGCAAGCTGTTCGGCGGCACGCTGGCCGACCAGCAGTGGGTGCAGTTCAAGCTGGCCGAGCTCAAGACCGAGGTCGAGGCGCTGCGCGCGCTGACCTACCGCGCCTGCGACCTGCACGTGCAGGGCCAGGACGTGACCGAGCTGGCCTCGATGGCCAAGCTCAAGACCGGCCGGCTCACGCGCGAGGTGGCCGACACCTGCCTGCAATTCTGGGGCGGCATGGGCTTCACGCTCGAGAACCGCGTCTCGCGGCTGTACCGCGACGGCCGCCTGGCCTCGATCGGCGGCGGCGCCGACGAGGTGATGCTCGGCATCCTCGCGAAGACCATGGGCATCGCGAAGCGGCCGCCGCGCGACTGAAGCCCGAGCGCCGCCAGCGGAAAACTGTTCTCCAGCGGCGACGCGGTCTTTCGCGCCGCGCCTGCATACCATCGTCCGCACGCCGCGGGCTCCTTCCCTGCCCCGCGGCAGCTGGAGCCCTCGCGTGATCTTCGTCTTCCACCTGCTCGACAAACCCGGCTCGGCCGCCCTGCGCGAAGAGATCCGGCCCGCCCACAAGGCCTACCTCGGCGAAGTCGCCGAGCGCATCGCCTTCGCCGGCCCCTTGCTGTCGGACGATGGGCAGACCATGCTCGGCAGCCTGCTCGCGATCGACTTCGACCACCGCGAGGCCGCCGAACGGTGGCTCGCCGGCGAGCCCTTCACGCGCGCCGGCGTCTACGAGAAGCGCTCGGTGCTGCCGTTTCGCAACCTCTGGCCGCAGAAGGCCGGCTTCCCCGCGCCATGAGCGGCACGGCACCCGCGGCCATGTTCAAGCACATCGTGATGTGGGACCTGCGCGCCGACACACCCGAGCAGAAGGCGCACGCCACGCAGTTCGTGAAGCAACAGTTCGAGTCGCTGCGCGGCCAGGTCCCGGGCCTGCTGCGCATCGAGGTCGGCGTCGACTCGAGCCGCGTCGCCTATGCCTGCGACGTGGTGCTGTATTCGGAGTTCGACAGCCAGGCCTCGCTCGACGGCTATGCCACGCATCCTGCGCACCTGCGCGTGCGCGAGGCGCTCGGCGATCTGCGGATCGCGCGGCACCAGGTGGACTATGCGTGCCCTCTGTCGACGGCTCCCGCGGCGGAGATTGCAGACGTCGCACCGAGCCGATCCATCGGCTAGCAAGCGTCCCCGTAGACGGGAAAAGCTGGGAAGGCTTGCCGCATCCGACGACAGCCCGGTCAGAATCGCGACTCTTTCCCGATTCGGTGAACTCATGCCGCAAGACCTTCGATGCGGGCAATGCGCCCTGAAATTCTCACTGGGCGGCTTTCACCACCATCGGCTGGCCAGCGGCTATGGCGGCATGCGGCTCATGGTGTGCACCGCATGCGGCACGCAACACGGCCTGCAAGTCGCGTTGCGTGATCGCGGTCCCGAGTTCTACGAGATCCAGCGGGTGATCGTCGAGCATGTGCCGCAACCCGTTCCGCCCGTTCTCGTGAGCTGGATTCGCAACAAGCGCAAGCTGTCCCTGGCAGACGCGCTCGCTCTCGCCCGTAACCCGCCCTTCGTTCTGGACGAACGCACATCCGGCCAACTCGTCGAGAGGACTCTCGATGAACTGGCGCGTGCGCACATTGGTGCGCGAACCGAGTTCGTGGAGCTGGAACGAAATCCGACCTTCGGCCCCTTGCGTGTGGATCGACTGCTCGCCGCGGACGGTCCGTCCGAGGCCGAGCGCCACGCTTCACCCATGAACCGCGAGCAGGCCCTCGATGGTTCTTCGGACGACGCCCGCCGGGACGATCATTTGCTGAGCTGCCTCCACTGCCATTCGCAAGGCACACTGATTTCGGAAGCCGGCTTCGATGACCAGTTGAAGCGCAAGAACGACACGGTTCCCTGCCCTCGCTGCAAAGCCGCGGCGCTGATGGCGGAATCGTTCTGGATCACCTGATCCTCATCCAGTCCGTCGAACAGTGGTGCCTCGGCGCTACCCCTGCTCGGCCGCCGACTCCCTGCGCGCCAACGCCATGCAGAAGCCGCGCACGATCTGCAGCGCGGGCGCCTCGGTGCGGCCCTCGAGCGTGACGAAGGCGAACTGCGCATCGAGCCCGGCCTGCGGCGCCACAGCCAGCTCGACCAGTTCGCCGCCGTCGCGCAGCGCGCGCGTGACCGCGAGCACGCCGAGGAAGATCGCGTCGGTGTTGCGCACGGCCTCCACCAGCACGCCGATCTCTTCCGAGGACACCTGCAGCCAGCGCTGCGGACTGGCCTCGCTGCCGTAGCGCTCGACCAGGCGGCGCGCGACGTCGTCGCTCACGCGCGTGGAGATCAGCGGAAAGCGCGCGAGCTCGGCGAAGGCCAGCGCGCCCGCCTCGCGCAGGCGCTGTGCCAGCGGATGGCCGCGCCGGCAGACGAAACCCGAACGCAGGGTGGGCAGCACCTCGATGCGCAGGTCCTCGCTCGGCGAGAGCGCGCGGTAGGTGACCAGCAGTGCATCGATGGCACGCGCGCGCAGCGCCGCGAGCTGCTGCTCGGGCCCGCCGCCGTGCAGCTCGAGGCCGACGCGCGGGTAGTCGCGCAGCATGTGGATCAGGAGCGGCGCCGAGAACAGCGCGCCCGGCGCGGCGCCCAGGCCCAGCCGCAGCTGGCCCGCCTGCCCGTCGCTCAGCAGCGCCGCGGCCCGGCGCAGCTCCTGCGCCTCGCTCGAGATGCGCCGCGCGCGCGCCAGCACCATCGCGCCGAAGGGCGTGAGCTCGTTGCGCTTGCCGATGCGGTCGATCAGCGGCATGCCGAGCTCCTGCTCGAGCATCTGGATGCTGCGGCTGAGCGCGGGCTGCGTGAGGTGCACCTTCTCGGAGGCGCGGCTGAAGGAGCCGGTTTCGGCGAGCGCGAGCAGGTGCTCGAGTTGCTGCAGGTTCATGGCGTGCAGATCATGAGTTTAGATCATGATAAGCAGAAAAACAATGCATTGGACAGATAGATGAGCGATTTCTAGCATCCGTCGCGTACTGCTTTCGACCCAAGGAATCGCCCCATGCACGGCTTCTCGCAACGCTTCTCCCGGCTGTCGTCCGGGCTGTCCCGCCGCCGCGGCGCCCTGGCGCTCGCCGTGGCCTTCGCCGGTCTTGCGGCCGTGGGCACCGGCGCCTGGGCGCAGCCCGCGGCCTTTCCCTCCAAGCTGGTCACCTTGATGGTGCCGTACCCGGCCGGCGCGGCCAGCGACTTCACGGCGCGCGCGCTCGCCGAGCCCGTGGCCAAGGCGCTGGGTGGGCAGGTGATCGTCGAGAACCTGGGCGGCGCGGCCGGCGCCATCGCCGCCAACAAGGTGCTCGCGGCGCCGGCCGACGGCCACTCCCTGTTCCAGGGCTCGCCCAGCGAGCTGATCCTCTCGGGCATGGTCAACAAGAGCGTGCGCTACCGCCCCGAGGACTTCCAGCTGGTGGCGCCGGTGGCGATCTCGCCGCTGGTGGTGGTGGTCAACGACAAGCTGCCCGCGCGCACGCTCGACGAGCTGGTGGCGCTGGCGCGCGCCCGCGGCAAGGACGCGCCGCTGAGCTACGGCTCGACCGGCCCGGGCACGCTCTACCACCTGCTGGGCGAGCTGTTCGCCAGGCGCGCCGGCGCGAACGCCACGCACGTGCCCTACAAGGGCGGCGCGCCGCTGATGCAGGACCTGCTCGGCGGCCAGATCGACTTCGCCTTCATGCCCTACCAGGCCTTCTATGCCGACTACGCGCGCCAGGGCAAGCTGCGCGTGATCGGCGCACTCTCGGGCGGCCGCCTGCCGGCGCCCTTCGAGGACGTGCCCTCGAGCGCGGACTCGGTGTCGATGAAGGGCTTCGACTTCAGCATCTGGACCGCCTACGCGGTGAAGAAGGGCACGCCGCAACCGGTGGCCGAGCGGCTCAACGCCGCGATCGAGAACGGGCTGACCAATGCCCATGCGCGCGCCCAGCTCGAGGCGCAGGCCAAGACGATCTTCCAGCCGATGAGCCTGGAGGCGGCCGAGAAGTTCTACCGCGCGGAGATCGCGCGCTACCGCGAGCTGGTGCGCACCGTGGGCTACGAGTCGCCCTGACCGCGCCGCTTTTTCTTTCCCCCACCGACTGAAGAGAGGCCGCTCGCCGGCCCGAAGGAGACTTATGACCCCCCTCGATCGAAGGGCGCCTCGTCGCGCCCTGCCGCTGGCCCTGGCCGCGATCCTGTGCACCGCCCTCGCGGCCTGCGGCGGCGGAGGCGGCGGTGCCGCGAACTTCGCGCTGCCGCCGATCGCCACGCCCGCGCCGCCACCGCCGGCCGCGCCCGATCCCGCGCTCGCCAGCACCACCGAAGGCCCGGTCGCGGGCCAGCGCCAGGACGGCCTGGTCGCCTTCCTCGGCATTCCCTATGCACGGCCGCCGGTCGGCGACCTGCGCTGGGCGCCGCCGCGGCCGCCCGCTGCGCACGACGCGACGCTGCAGGCCCAGGCCTTCGGCACCGCCTGCCTGCAGGCGCCCGAGACCAATGTCGACGGCCGCTCGGCCGAGGACTGCCTCTACCTCAATGTCTGGAGGCCCGCGGACGCGAAGCCCGGCGACCGGCTGCCGGTGCTGGTCTACATCCACGGCGGCGCCTTCGTGCTCGGCTCGGGCTCGCAGGCCTCGGGCACGCTCGCGGCGCGCGGCGGCGTCGTGGTGGTGAGCTTCAACTACCGGCTCGGCGCGCTCGGCTACCTCGCCAACCGCTCGCTGCGCGCGCTCAACCGCGACGGCAGCCTCGGCAACTTCGCGCTGATGGACCAGATCGCCGCGCTCGAATGGGTGCAGCGCAACATCGCTTCGTTCGGCGGCGACGCGGGCAAGGTCACGATCTGGGGCACCTCGGCCGGCGCCACGCAGAGCTTCTCGCTGCTGCAGTCGCCGAAGGCCCGGGGCCTGTTCCACCGCGCCGTGATGCAGAGCGGCGGTGGCGGCGAATACTCGAACCAGGGCATGGACACGGCGCTGGGCATCGGCGATGCCGCGGTCGCCAGGCTGGGCTGCGCCGGCAAGGCCGACGATGCCGCCACCGTCGCCTGCCTGCGCGGCCTGCCGGCCTCCGCGCTGCTGGCCGTGGGCGGCAGCAAGTGGCGGCCCACGGTCGACGCGCAGGTGCTCACGCAGGTGCCGGCGCGCGCCTTCGAGAGCGGCAACTTCAACCAGGTGCCGGTGATGATCGGCGGCGTGTACGACGAGGGCACCCTGTTCGTCGACAGCAAGCTCGGCGCCGACGTCTACCCGTTCTACCTGCGCGGCCTCGCGCCCGCGGGCTTCGACACCACGGCCATCGAGGCGGCCTACCCGCTCTCGCGCTTCGCGGTGCCGGCGCAGGGCGTCGCGCGCGCCATCGGCGACGGCATGTACGCCTGCGGCAACAGCGCGCGGCGCGGCGCGCTCTCGGCCTGGGTGCCGGTCTACGGCTGGGAGTTCACCGACCCGGTGCTGTCCTTCCCCGCCAGGCCCTCGGCCTTCTACTACGGCAGTGCGCACGGCATGGACAGCTTCTATTTCGGCGGCATGGCCGACCAGCTCGCGGGCTATCCGTACCTCGATGCCGCCGACACCACGGCCGCGGGCGGCGATGCCACCGTGGCCACGCAGCGCCGGGCGCTCGCCGCGCAGATGAGCAGCTACCTGCTCAACTTCGTGCGCAGCGGCGATCCGAACCAGGGCACGCCGGTCGCCACGCCCTGGCCGCGCTTCGCCTCCCCGGCCGACCCCGCGCTGATCGCCTTCGGCTATCCCGCGATCGGCGTCACGCGCGGCGACTTCGAGCGCACGCACCGCTGCGACACGCTGTGGGGGCCGGGCGTGTTCCCGCCGATCTACTGATGAACACCACCATGCATTCCACAGACTCCCCTTCCGCGGACGCCGGCACGCAGGCCGTCATCGACCACCTCGCGGCACGCCAGCAGCCGATCGTGGCCTGGCTCGAGGACTTTCTGCGCATTCCGAGCGTGAGTGCCGACCCGGCCTTCGCGCCCGGCATGGACACGGCGCGCCGCTTCCTGCTCGAGCGGCTGCGCGCCATCGGCCTGCACGAGGTGCAGCTGCTCGACGGCGGCGGCGAACCCGCGGTCTACGGCGAATGGAACGGCGCGCCCGGCAAGCCCACCGTGATGGTCTACGGTCACTACGACGTGCAGCCCGCCGACCCGCTCGCGCTGTGGCGCACGCCGCCGTTCGAGCCGGCCACGGTCGACGGCCGGCTCTATGCGCGCGGCAGCTCCGACGTGAAGGGCTCGACCACCATCGCGCTCGAGACCATCGCGGCCTTCCTCGCGGTGCGCGGCGGCTGCCCGGTCAACATCAAGGTCTTCCTCGAGGGCGAGGAGGAGACCGGCAGCCCCTCGCTGCGCCACCTGGTCGAGCGCCACCGCGCGCTGCTGCGGGCCGACGCGGTGCTGTCGGCCGACGGCGGCCGCGCGAGCGCCGAGGCGCCGACGATCAACACCGGCGCGCGCGGCAATGCGCAGCTCGAGGTGCGCCTGCGCAGCGCGCACAAGGACCTGCACTCGGGCCGCTACGGCGGCGGCGTGCGCAACGCGCTGCACGAGATGGCGCGGCTCATCGCCTCGCTGCACCATGCCGACGGCGGCGTGGCGGTCGAGGGCTTCCATGCCGGCGCGCAGCCGCCGACGCCGCAACAGCGCGCCGACACGGCGGCCTTTCCCTACGACGAGGCGGCCTTCTTCGCGGACGTGGGCGGCAGCGACCACGGCGAGCCCGGCTACAGCGCGCGCGAGCGCATCACGCTGCGCCCCGCGCTCGACGTCAACGGCCTGTGGGGCGGCTACACCGGCGAGGGCGGCAAGACCATCGTGCCCTGCGAGGCCGGCGCCAAGCTGACCGCGCGCGTGGTCGCGGGCCAGGATCCGGGCGCCGTCATCCGCGCCGTGCTGCGCCACCTGCAGGCGCACTGCCCGCCGGGCTGCACGCTCGAGACCGTCGCGCTGCACGAGGGCTCGCCGGCCTCCACCCTCGCGCCCGCGCATCCGCTGGTGCGCGCGGCCGAGGCCGTGCTCGAGCGCGAGAGCGGCCGCCGACCGATCCATGTGCGCCTGGGCGCGAGCGTGCCGGTCACCGCGCTGTTCAAGGAGACGCTGGGCATCGACACGCTGATGTTCGGCTTCAACCTGCCCGACGAGGACGTGCACGCGCCGAACGAGTTCTTCCGGCTGGCGTCGATCCAGCAGGGCGCGCGCGCGTGGACGCTGCTGCTGGCGGAACTGGCGTCGTACCCGCCGGCACGGTTCCACGGGCACTGAGCGCGAGGGCTCGGCATTCCGCCGGCGGCTTGCCCGCGCGGTGAGCGGCACGGCACCCGCGGCCCCGTTCGAACGCATCGTGATGGCGGCTACCATCGCGCAGCGTCTGCCCGACCCGCCGTCTCCGCCCCTCCTTGCCCATGAAGCTGCTTGCCGCCCGCGTCTGCGCATTCGTCCTCGGAGCAGCCGCGTCCCTCGGCGTCGCCGCCGCCGATCTCGACGCCGGCGTGCGCGCCTACCGGGCCCGGGACTTCGATGCCGCCGTGGGCCAACTGCAGCCGCTGGCCGAGCTCGGCGACCCGGATGCGGCCTTCTACCTGGGCAGCATCCATGCCCGCGACGACAGCCGCCATCAGGACGACTACATGGCCTACAAGCTGCTGTCGCGCGCGGCACGCGCCGGCCGGGTCGATGCCAGCGACGCACTGATCCTGATGCGCGCCAAGGGCAAGGTCAGCCTCGTGTTCGAAGGCTATGCGCTACGCCCCGAGGACAAGGCCGGGCTGGAGCCGCTTCGGCAGGCCGCGCTCGAAGGCCGCTTCGACACGCTCGGCACGGAGAACCTGACGCGGCTCGCGGTCGCCTACTGCGAACACATGGGATTGGCCGAGGGAAGCGGTCCCCAGAGAACCGTCGATCGCAACGAGAACGTGCACGACTGGCTGCAGCGGGCGGCGGAGGCCGGGGAGCCGCGTGCGCAGTTCCTGCTCGGCATGCTGTATGCCGGTGGCCAGCCTTGCCATGGCGTGTCGGTGAAGATCGATCGTGCCCTCGGCCTGTCGTGGTGGCGCAAGGCTGCCGCCCAAGGCCTGCTGCAGGCTCAGCGAACGATCGCCGCCTTCGTCGTGCGCGCACGGGATGGCATCCCGGCCGACCCGAAGGAAGGCATGGAATGGCTGCGCCAGGCGGCGGCTCGCGACGACGCGCCCGCCATGGCGTGGCTGGGCATCTATCACGACAAGGGCTACGGAGTGCCCAGGGATGCGGCGCAAGCCATGCGCTGGTTCCGCAAGGCGGCCGATCTCGACGACGTCACCGCGCTCGACAACCTGGGCGACATGCTGTCGGCGGGCCAGGATGTCCCGGCGGATCCGGTCGAGGCGCATGCCCTGTACCGACGCGCCGCGGACCTGGGGGACCCTTATGCGCAGCGCCGTCTGGCCGAGATCTACACCCAGGGCGCCGGCGTGGAAAAGAACGCGGAACGCGCGCTGCAGTGGCGCACCGCCTCCGCGCGCGGCGGCGACCCGGTGTCGCAGACGATCCTGGGCCAGATGTACCTGTTCGGACGCGATGCGCCGCGCGATCCCAAGGCGGCACTGGACTGGCTGCGCGAAGGAGCGAGCCGCGGCCAGCCGCAAGGCCTGCTTCTGCTGGGCAGCGTGCTGGAGACGGCGCCGGGCGGCCTGGCGAAAGCCTGGGCCCTCTACACGCTGTCGGACCGCGCGGGCGAGCCCCGGGCAGCCCCGCGGCGAAACACCATCCAGGCCCGGATGTCGGCCGACGAACTGGCGCGCGGCAAGCGCCTGGCGGCCGACTGGCGCCTGGACGCACGCCAGCCCGGCGACTGGAATTGGCGGGCTCTCTCCCTCACGGCGACATCGCCGGAGGACAGTTTCTAGACCTCGACAGCGACCCCGCTTCATGGACCTCCGACCGCACTGCATCGCCGCGCTGGCCGCCGCCCTGCTTCCCATCGCCACCCTCGCTCAAGACCGGCCCGCGCGAGAGCCGCTGCCGCGGGACGACCTGCAATCGCTGGCGGCCACCTACCAGCTGCTGCGCGATTCCTACGTGAGGCCGCTCTCCGGCGAGGAGATCCTGCAGGCGGCCTTGCGCGGCATGGTCCGCGAGATCGACCCGGAGGGCGGGCAATTCCTGATGAAAGAAGACCTGGCCGACATGTCGCCACCGCCGAACTACACGGGCGGCGCGGTGGGCCTGGAGATGATCAACCGCAACGGCGAGGTCGCGGTGATCTCGCCCATCGCGGACAGCCCGGCGGAGAAAGCCGGCATCCGCCCCAACGACGTGCTCAGCGCGATCGACGGCACGCCCATCAAGGGCAATCTCAGCCTGGCGTTCAAGATGCTGCGCGGCCCGCTCGGCAGCAGCGTGACGCTCACGATGCGCCGCCCGGGATCGAACACGCCCAGGGATTTCAAGGTCGAGCGGCAGAACGTGCAGGGGGCGGTCGTGCGCCTGTCGATGGCATCGCCGGACATCGCGGTGCTGCGCATCGCCGAGTTCAGGGAAAACACGCTGAACCTGGCGGCCCGGGAGCTCGACGCGCAGTGGCGCAAGCGACCGTTCAAGGGGCTGGTGCTCGACCTGCGGCGCAATCCGGGCGGGCTTTTCGATGTGGCCGTCGGCGTCTCCTCGCTGTTCCTGCCGGCCAGGAGCAAGGTGGTGGAAACGCAGGGCCAGCGCACCGAAGCGAATGCCGTCTATTTCGCCGAACCCGCGTACTACACGCGCGGCGGCGCAGATCCGTTCGCCGGGATCGCCCGGGAGGTCCGCGAGCTTCCGATGGTCGTGCTTGTCGACGAGGGCACGGCCTCGGGCGCGGAGATCGTGACCGCGGCCCTGCGCGATCACAAGCGGGCGCGCATCGTGGGCCGCAGGACCTTCGGCCGCACGAGCATCCAGACCGTGACACCGCTGGGTGTCGACCGCGCGGTGCGCTTCACCTCCGCCTACTGGTTTCCACCCTCGAACGAAAAGCTCGAAAAGACCGGCATCACGCCGGACCGGGTGGTGGAAGCGGTCGATTTCCAGCGCGAGATCGAGGAGGCGGTCGCCGAGCTTCGCGCAAGGCTTCAGTGATCCTTCCCGGGTGACGGCGAAGCCTTTGCCGCTTCCGCGGCCTGCGCCGCGCGCAGCTTGTCCTTCTTGCTCGGCCGCTTGCCCTTGATGCCGCCCGTGCCGCTGGTGTCGACCAGGGGCGGCGCGACCTCGGTGGGCTCGAAGCCCTCGATGCGCTCGCGCGGCACGCGCCGGTCCTGGCGCTTCTCGATCAGGCGGAAGTGCGCCTCGGAAGCCGGCGTCACGAAGCTGATCGCCAGGCCGCTCTCGCCCGCGCGGCCGGTGCGGCCGATGCGGTGCACGTAGTCGGTGGGCGAGCGCGGCAGGTCGTAGTTGACGACCACCGGCAGCCGCGCGATGTCGAGGCCGCGCGCGGCCAGGTCGGTGGCCACCACCACGTCCCAGCGGCTCTGCTTGAACTGGTCGAGGATGTCGGTGCGCGCGCCCTGCGAGATGTCGCCGTGGAAGGGCACGGCATAGATGCCGTGGCGGTAGAGCTTCTCGGCCACGGTCTGCGCGGCATGCTGGGTGGCAACGAAGACCAGCACGCGGCCCCAGGCCTCGCCGTGCTGCTCGAGCAGGTGGCGCAAAAGCTGGGTGCGGCGGGTGCTGTCGACCTCGATCGCGCGCTGCACGATGTCGGGCGCGGTGCCGGGCTCGCCCTGCACGTCGATCGTTTCGGGGTCGCGCAGCATGCGGTCGGCCAGCGCCTGGATCGCCTGCGGGAAGGTGGCCGAGAACAGCAGGTTCTGCCGCTTCGCCGGCAGCTGCGCGAGGATGCGGCCCAGCTCCTCGGCGAAGCCCAGGTCGAACAGGCGGTCGGCCTCGTCGAGCACCAGCGTGGCGATCGCGTCGAGCCGCAGCGCGTTGTGCTCGACCAGGTCGAGCAGCCGGCCCGGCGTGGCGACGATCAGGTCGGCACCGCCGCGCAGGCCCATGAGCTGCGGATTGATCGACACGCCGCCGAAGACCACCGCGATGCGCAACCGGTCGGGCAGTGCGCGCGCGAGGTCGCGCAGGGTCTCGCCGACCTGGGCCGCGAGCTCGCGCGTGGGCACCAGCACCAGCGCGCGAAGCCGGCGCTCACCCCCGGCCGAGTCGGCGGCCAGCCGGTGCAGCAGCGGCAGCGAGAATGCCGCGGTCTTGCCCGAGCCGGTCTGGGCCGAGCCGCGCAGGTCGCGTCCCTGCAGAATCGCGGGAATGGCCGCGGCCTGGATCGCGGTCGGCTCGGCGTAGCCGCGTTCGGCGGCGGCGCGCACGAGCGCCGGGGCCAGCCCCAGCGATGCGAAGGACGGGGTGGGCGCAGCGGTCAAGCGGCGGACTCCCCACGGAAGAAGGCGGGCGGCAGGTGCATCGGAAAGGCTCGTCTGGGCTGGAAGAAAAGAGATCGGGAACGAAGAGAACGCAGGAACATGGCAACCCACAAGGACAACCCGGCGGCCACCCGGCTGGTGTATTCGACCGAGGCCGGCGGCCGCATGTGCCCCGATTGCGGCGAACCGCTGGCGCAATGCCGCTGCAAGGACCTCGCCGAGCAGGCGCGGCTGCGCGCCGCCGATGGCATTGTGCGTGTGTCGCACGAGACCGCGGGCAGAAAAGGCAAGGGCGTGACCGTGGTGAAGGGCGTGGCGCTCGACGCGGCCGCCCTGCTTTCGCTCGGCAAGCAGCTCAAGGCCGCCTGCGGCACCGGCGGAACGGTGAAGGACGGCACGATCGAGATCCAGGGCGACCACCGCGAGCAGGTGATCGCCACGCTCACCAAGCTGGGCCACACGGTCAAGCGCGCGGGAGGCCGCTGATGAAGCCCGAGGACCTCGAGCGCCTGGTCACGCTGGCGATGCCCTTCGGCAAATACAAGGGCACGCTGATCGCCGACCTGCCGGGCAACTACCTGACCTGGTTCGCGCGGGAGGGTTTTCCCCCGGGAGAGATCGGGCGGCTGCTCGCCTTGATGCATGAAATAGACCACAACGGCCTCTCGGGCCTGCTCAAACCGTTGCGAAACCGCCCGTCGGGATCAGAGGTTTCCCGATGAATGTGCAATTAAAAGCTTGATTTCCCGGCCAAACCGGGATAATCGCCGCTACGTGTCAGTGAGCCACCAGGCTCCCGTGCACGTTATCCGGTGATCGGTCAGTTTCGCGCACAGCGCCTTCGTTTGTTGTGATTCTGGGACTCCATCGCTTTTTCTGTTATTTGGTTTTTTTGAGTTGAGGAGTCCCTTTCATGGGCAAGAAACTTTACGTGGGCAATCTCGCCTACTCGATCCGTGACAACGATCTGGAGCAAGCCTTCGGCGCCTACGGTGCCATCGTCAGCGCCAAGGTCATGATGGAACGTGACACCGGCCGCTCCAAGGGCTTCGGCTTCGTGGAAATGGGTACCGACGCCGAGGCGCAAGCCGCGATCGCCGGCCTGAACGGCCAGCCGGTCCAGGGCCGCGCCCTGACCGTGAACGAAGCCCGCCCGATGGAAGCCCGCCCGCCCCGTAGCGGTGGCGGCGGCTACGGTGGTGGTGGCGGCGGTTACGGCGGTGGTGGCGGCGGTTACGGCGGCGGTGGCCGCAGCGGCGGTGGCGGCGGCTACGGCGGCGGTGGCCGCAGCGGTGGCGGCTACGGCGGTGGCGGCAACGACGACGGCTACGGCCGCGGCGGTTACTAAGCCCTCTCACACCATCGAATGGCGGCCCTGCCGCCTTTCGCTGAAAAAAGCTCCTTCGGGAGCTTTTTTCGTTTCCGGATGTCGCTCGGCCGAGACGGCGCGGGCTTACCCGTAGTAAGCGCTACGCATTAGTCCCTACCGGCCGGGTCAGCCAGCGGTCAGGCGCCGGAAACGACCCTCCTCCCTCCAAAACAGAGGGTCGAGAGACATGAAAATCAAGAGCCAGGCCGACTTCTTTTCAGGAGTCATGTTCACGGCCGTGGGCGGCGCCTTCGCCATCGGCGCCACCGCATACAACATAGGCGACGGGGCCCGCATGGGTCCCGGTTACTTCCCGCTCATGCTGGGCATCCTGCTCGCCCTGCTCGGGCTGGGGATCATGTTCCAGGCCATGGTGGTCGAGACCACCGACGGCGATCCGATCGGCAAATGGGCCTGGAAGCCGCTGGCCTACGTGCTGGGCGCCAACCTGGCCTTCGGCGTGCTGCTCGGCGGCCTGCCGAGCATCGGCCTGCCGGCGATGGGAATGATCATCGCGATCTACGCGCTCACCATCATCTCGAGCCTCGCGGGCGAACACTTCAACCTGCGCGACGTGCTGGTGCTGGCCACCATCCTCGCGGCGGGCAGCTACGTGGCCTTCATCTGGGCGCTCAAGCTCCAGATCCAGGTCTGGCCCACCTTCATCGCAGGCTGAGGAGCACACCACCATGGAACTGTTCCAGAACCTCGCGACCGGCTTCGGCGTCGCCTTCACTTTCACCAATCTGCTGTACTGCCTGATCGGCTGCATCCTGGGCACGCTGATCGGCGTGCTGCCGGGCATCGGACCGGTCGCCACCATCGCGATGCTGCTGCCCGCGACCTACGCGCTGCCGCCCGTCTCGGCCCTGATCATGCTGGCCGGCATCTACTACGGCGCGCAGTACGGCGGCTCGACCACCGCCATCCTGGTCAACCTGCCGGGCGAATCGTCCTCGGTGGTCACCTGCATCGACGGCTACCAGATGGCCAGGCAGGGCCGCGCGGGCCCGGCGCTCGCGGCCGCGGGCCTGGGCTCGTTCTTCGCGGGCTGCGTCGGCACGCTGATCCTGGCCGCCTTCGCGCCGCCGCTGACCGAGCTGGCCTTCAAGTTCGGCCCGGCCGAGTACTTCTCGCTGATGGTGCTGGGCCTGATCGGCGCCGTGGTGCTGGCCTCGGGCTCGCTGCTCAAGGCGGTGGCGATGATCGTGCTGGGCCTGCTGCTGGGCATCGTCGGCACCGACGTGAACTCGGGCGTGGCGCGCTTCAGCTTCGACATTCCCGAACTGACCGACGGCATCGGCTTCGTGGTGATCGCCATGGGCGTGTTCGGCTACGGCGAAATCATCGGCAACCTCTCGCAGCCCGACGACGAGCGCGAGGTCTTCACGCACAAGGTCAAGGGCCTGTGGCCCACCAAGGACGACTTCAAGCGCATGACGCCCGCGGTGCTGCGCGGCACGGCGCTCGGTTCGGCCCTGGGCATCCTGCCCGGCGGCGGTGCGCTGCTGGCGGCCTTCGCGGCCTATGCGCTCGAGAAGAAGATCAAGATGCGCCCGGGCGAAGTGCCCTTCGGCAAGGGCAACATCCGCGGCGTGGCCTCGCCCGAGTCGGCCAACAACGCCGGCGCGCAGACCTCCTTCATTCCGCTCTTGACGCTGGGCATCCCGCCCAACGCCGTGATGGCGCTGATGGTGGGCGCGATGACGATCCACAACATCCAGCCGGGCCCGCAGGTGATGACCAGCAACCCCGAGCTGTTCTGGGGCCTGATCGCCTCGATGTGGATCGGCAACGCGATGCTGATCATCCTGAACCTGCCGCTGATCGGCATGTGGATCAAGCTCTTGACGGTGCCCTACAAGTTCCTGTTCCCGGCGATCGTGCTGTTCTGCGCCATCGGCGTGTACTCGACCAATAACAACACCTTCGACGTCTGGATGGTCGCGATCTTCGGCTTCGTGGGCTACCTGTTCCTCAAGCTGCGCACCGAGCCGGCCCCGCTGCTTTTGGGCTTCATCCTCGGGCCGATGATGGAAGAGAACCTGCGGCGCGCGCTGCTGCTGTCGCGCGGCGCCTGGAGCGTGTTCGTCACGCGGCCGCTGTCGGCGGGCCTGCTGGTGGCCGCGGCGCTGCTGCTGGGCATCGTGCTACTGCCGGCCGTGAAATCGAAGCGCGAGGAAGCCTTCGTCGAGGATTGAGCGCCACCGCGCCGTTCGACTGAGCAAAGGCCCCGGTGTTCGCCCCGGGGCCTTTTCTATTTGAGGAAGGCGTCGTACGCGGTCTTGAGGATCAGCGCGCTCACCACGGCCATGAACACGATCCGCACGAAGCCCGCGCCGTGCCTGAGCGCCACGCGCGTGCCGATCAGGCTGCCGGCCACGTTGGCGACCGCCATCGCCAGCCCGTAATGCCACCAGACATGGCCCTTGAGCGCGAGCAGCAGCAGCGCCGCGCCGTTGGTGAGCACGTTGATGACCTTGGCCGAGGCCGAGGCGTTGAGGAAGTCGTAGCCCATCCAGCGCACGAACAGGAACACCAGGAAGCTGCCCGTGCCGGGGCCGAAGAAGCCGTCGTAGACGCCGATGCCCAGGCCGATGCTGCAGGCCGCGAGCGTCTCGGCGCGGCCGGTGAAGCGCGGCGCGTGGTGACGCCCCATGTCCTTGCGCGCGAGCGTGTAGAGCAGCACCGCCAGCAGGATGGCCGGCAGCGCGCGGCGCAGGAAGTCGCCCGGAAACTGGGTGACGCCCCAGGCGCCGGCCAGCGCGCCGCAGAAACCGGCCAGCGCGGCCGGCCACAGCGCGCCCCAGCGCATCTGCACACGCTGGCTGAACTGCGCCGCCGAAGCGGCCGTGCCCCAGATCGACGCGCTCTTGTTGGTGCCCAGCAACGTGGCCGGCGGTGCCCCGGGGAAGGCGGCGAACAGCGCCGGCACCAGGATCAGTCCACCACCGCCCACGATCGCATCCACGAACCCCGCGAGCAGCGAGGCCGCGGTCATCAGCCACATTTCCATGGCTGCGATTGTCGCACCGGAATCACTATCAAAAGAGTAGCAACCAATGGCGACGCAGCCGACTCTCCGGCCGCTTTTCAAGGCAAGGAATCGGGGCGCCGATGCGAAAGCGACAGGCAAAAAAAAGCGCCGACCAGCGGCGCTTCTGAATTTTTCAACCCGGCTCTCGGATGTAGCCTTTTGGATGATTGTTCTTGTCGATCGGGAATTTGTCTCCTCGGCCCTCGGCAGCACGAGCAGGGCCCGTTCGCGAGTGGCTGGACTTTAGGGGGTGCACCGCCGCAGTGCATTGGGAATTACCCGCTTTGCCTTACTTTCGCGCACGGCGTAGCAAACCAAAGTGTTTCACGCAGTTAACGATGTGGCACGACTTGTGCACAGAGCCCGGGACCACCACTCCAAGAAGAGACCGCCGCCATGGCCCTGGTACCGCAAGCCTCCATCAGCGCCGCGGACACCGCGTGGATGATGACCTCCACGGTGCTGGTGCTGCTGATGACGCTGCCGGGCATCGCGCTCTTCTATGCCGGCATGGTGCGGCGCAAGAACGTGCTCGCCACCATGGCCTGCGTGGTCGCCATCGCCGCGGTGGTGTCGCTGACCTGGTTCGCGCTCGGCTACTCGCTGGCCTTCACGCCCGGCTGGCCCTGGCTCGGCGGCACCGGGCGCTTCTGGTTCGCGGGCTTCGACTACCTGAAGGACGCCGGCACGCTGGCCGTGAGCCACGTGGCGCCCAACGTGCCCGAAACGGTCTACGCGATGTTCCAGCTGAGCTTCGCGATCATCACCACCGCGCTGGTGCTCGGCGCCTTCGTCGAGCGCATGCGCTTCTCGGCGGTGCTGTGGTTCGCGCTGCTGTGGAGCGTGCTGGTCTACGCACCGATCGCGCACTGGGTCTGGGAGCCCGGCGGCTGGCTCGCGCAGATGGGCGCGCTCGACTTCGCGGGCGGCTCGGTGGTGCACGTCAATGCGGGCGTGGCGGGACTGGTCTGCGCCTATGCGCTGGGCCCGCGCCGCGGCTACGGCCGCGAGCCCTTCGAGCCCTACAACCTGGCCTTCACCATGGCCGGCGCCAGCCTGTTGTGGGTGGGCTGGTTCGGCTTCAATGCGGGCTCGGCGGTGGCGGCCGACGGGCGCGCGGGCCTCGCGATGCTGGTCACGCACGTGGCGGCCGCCGCGGGTGCCGCGAGCTGGATGATCGCCGAGTGGACGGTGCGCCGCAGCCCCTCGCTGCTGGGCCTGTGCTCGGGCCTGGTCGCGGGGCTGGTGGCGATCACGCCGGCCGCGGGCTTCGTCACGCCGCCTTCGGCGCTGGCCATCGGCGCCATCGCCGGCCTGGCCTGCTACTGGGGCGCCACCGGCCTCAAGCGCCTGCTGGGCGCGGACGATTCGCTCGACGTGTTCGGCGTGCACGGCATCGGCGGCATCGTGGGCGCGCTGCTCACGGGCGTGTTCGCCGACAAGGCCATCTCGGGCGCCAGCGGCAACGTGCTGACGCAGGCGATCGCGGTCGGCGGCGTGGCGGTCTACAGCGCGGCCGGCACCGCGATCGTGCTGTTCCTGGTGCGCGTGCTGGTGGGGCTGCGCGTCGATCCCGACAGCGAGGTGCAGGGGCTCGACCTGGCCCAGCACCGCGAACACATCGGAGGCTGAACCGCGATGGATGGCCACGTCATGTCCGAGAGCGAGCGCATCGCGCTCGCGGCGCGCCTGCACGTGGCCCTGCGCCGCAAGCACGGCCGCGTGACCGACACCGAGTGGATGGCCGTCAATGCCGAGTACGCCACCGAGATGGTGCGCTTCGCGCGCGCGCATGCGGCCGAGACCCACGACGACGAGCTCGCGGCCATCGCGCTGCGGCTCGAACAGGCGATGGAGCCGCTGGCGCGCGCCGCGCGGCTCGAGGCCGCGGCGCGGCTGCCCGACGGCAGCGGGCGGCAGCCGCCGCCCAAATACATCGGCGGCCTGCGCTAGGCGTTCTTCGCAAGCGCCGTGTCGCGGATCGCCTGCAGCGTGGTCGACGGCGTGATCGCCTCCGGATCGAGCACGCAGTGCAGGATCGCGGGCTTGCCGCTGGCCCGCGCGCGCGCCAGCGCGGGGCCGAACTCGGCGGTGCTCGTCACGCGCTCGCCGTGGCCGCCGAACACCTCGGCATAGCCGCGGAAGTCGGGGTTCTTCAGCTGCGTGGCGCTGACGCGGCCCGGGTAGTGGCGCTCCTGGTGCATGCGGATGGTGCCGTACATGGCGTTGTCGAGCAGCACCACGAGGATCGGCAGCCCGTACTGCACCGCGGTCGCGAACTCCTGGCCGTGCATCAGGAAGTCGCCGTCGCCCGCGAACACCACCACCTCGCGCTGCGGCCACAGCCGCTTCGCGCCGACCCCGGCCGGCAGGCCGTAGCCCATCGAGCCGCTGGTGGGCGCGAGCTGGCTCGCGAAGGCGCGGAACGGCCAGAAGCGGTGCACCCAGGTCGCGAAGTTGCCCGCGCCGTTGCAGAAGATGGTGTCGTGCGGCAGCACCTCGCGCAGGTGCTGCATCACCTCGCCCATCTGCAGCGGACCCGGCACGCGGATCGGCGCGGGATCGCTCCAGCGCAGGAACTCCTCGCGCGCTTCGGCCGTGCGCGACTTCCAGGCCGGCGCCCGCGCCGGCTTCAGCGCGGCCACCGCCTCGGCGAAGGCGCGCGGCGTGGCATGGATGCCCAGCGCGGGCCGGTAGAGCCTGCCGAGCTCGTCGGCATCGGCATGCACGTGCACCAGCGCCTGCGCGGGCTGCGGAATGGCCAGCAGCTCGTAGCCCTGCGACGGCACCTCCGACAGCCGGCCGCCGACCAGCAGCACCAGGTCGGCCTCGCGGATGCGCTGCAGCATGCGCGGATTGGCGCCCAGCCCCAGGTCGCCCGCGTAGCAGGGATGCTCGGCCGACAGCAGCATCTGGCGCCGGAACGAGCAGTACACGGGCAGCGAGTGGGCCTCGGCGAACTGCGCGAACTGCCGCGTGGCCTCGGCCGACCAGCGGCTGCCGCCGAGCACCACCACCGGCCGCTCGGCCTGCGCGAGGCGCTGCTGCAGCTCGGCGATCTGCGCCGCGCCCGGATGGGTCTCGGTCACGGCATAGGGCAGCGCGTCGGCCACCGCGGCGGCCTCGGTCAGCATGTCCTCGGGCAGCGCGATCACCACAGGACCGGGCCGGCCCGAGGTCGCCACGTGGAAGGCGCGCGACACCAGCTCGGGCACGCGCGCGGGGTCGTCGATCTGCACCACCCACTTGGCCATGGTGCCGAACACCGCGCCGTAGTCGAGCTCCTGGAAGGCCTCGCGCCCCAGTGCCTCGCGCGCCACCTGGCCCACGAACAGCAGCAGCGGCGTCGAGTCCTGGTGCGCGATGTGCACGCCGGCCGAGGCATTGGTCGCGCCCGGTCCGCGCGTGACGAAGCAGACGCCGGGCCGGCCGGTGAGCTTGCCCTGCGCCTCGGCCATCATGGTGGCGCCGCCTTCCTGGCGGCAGACGGTGACGGCGATCGAGGCGTCATGCAGCGCATCGAGCACCGCGAGGAAGCTTTCGCCGGGAACGCAGAACAGCTGCTCGACGCCGTGCAGGACGAGCTGGTCGACCAGGAGCTGGCCGCCGGTGCGGGAGGTGGGGGTCACGAGAGGGCTCCGATGCGAGGGAGAAGAAGAAAGAAGGACGGATTCATTCGAGCGCCGCGCAGGCCGCCGCGATGCGCGCGCAGGCCTCCTCGAGCTGCGCCATCGAGGTCGCGTACGAGATGCGGAAATAGGGCGCGAGCCCGAACACGCTGCCCGGCACCACCGCCACCTCGAAGTCCTCGAGCAGGTAGCGGCAGAAGTCCGCGTCGCTGGCCAGCAGCGCGCCATGGCGCGTGCGCCGGCCCAGCAGGCCCTGGCAGCGCGCGAAGGTATAGAACGCGCCCTCGGGCCGCGGGCAGTGCAGGCCGTCGATGCGGTTCAGCGCGGCCACCACGAAGTCGCGCCGGCGCTGGAAGTCGTCGCGCCGCTCGGCCACGATCTGCTGCGGCCCGGTCAGCGCCTCGATCGCCGCGGCCTGGCTCACCGACGAGGGGCACGAGGTGGTCTGGCTCTGCACCACGGCCATCGCCGCGATCAGCGCGCGCGGCCCGGCGCCGTAGCCCACGCGCCAGCCGGTCATCGCATAGGCCTTCGACACGCCGTTGATCGTCAGCGTGCGCTCGCGCAACCGCGGCTCCACCGCCGCCGGCGTGGCGAAGGCCAGGCCGTCGTAGAGGATGTGCTCGTAGATGTCGTCGGCCAGCACCCACACACGCGGATGCCGCAGCAGCACCTCGCACAGCGGCTTCAATTGATCGGCGCCGTAGGCCGCGCCGCTCGGGTTCGAGGGCGAGTTGAGGAACAACCAGCGCGTGCGCGGCGTGATCGCCGCCTCGAGCTGCGCGGCCTCGAGCCGGAAGCCCTGTGCGTCGCCGCAGGGCACGCCGACCGGCACGCCGCCGCAGATGCGCACGATGTCGGCGTACGAGGTCCAGTAGGGCGCGGGCAGGATCACCTCGTCGCCCGGATCCAGGCTCGCCATCAGCGCGTTGAAGATCACCTGCTTGGCGCCCGCGCTCACGCTGATCTCGTCGAGGCCGAAGTCCAGCGCGTTGTCGCGCCTGAACTTGAGCTGCACCGCCGCCTTCATCGCCGGGCTGCCGTCGAGCACCGTGTAGCGCGTGTCGCCGCGCCCGATGGCGCGCACCGCGGCCTCGCGCACGTTGTCGGGCGTGTCGAAGTCGGGCTCGCCCGCGCCCAGCACGATCACCGGGCGGCCCGCGCGTTTGAGCGCATTGGCATGGTCGGTGATGCGCAGGATCTCCGACACGCCGAGCGCGCGCACCCGCTGCGCCGGCACGAAGTCCGAGGAAGAAGAGACGGCGGCAGCGGGACTCACTTGGCGTAGCTCTCCAGCGGCTTGTCGTTGGGCTCGAGCACCAGCTGCTTGAGCATCGCGCTCATCGGCAGGTTCAGGCTGGTGTTCTTCGGCGGGATCGGCGCCACGAACCACTTGGTGTAGAGGCGCTCGAGCTCGCCGCTCTTCATGAGGCGGCGCAGCGCGCCGTCGACCGCGGCCTTGAAGGCGGGGTCGTCCTTGCGGAACAGCAGCGCGATCGGCTCCGAGCCCAGCGGCTCGCCGACGATGCGGTAGGCCGTCGGGTTCTTCGAGTTCGCGATGATCCCGGCCAGCAGGTTGTCGTCGAGCACGAAGGCATCGGCGCGGCCCGACTCCATCAGCAGGAAGCTCTCGAGGTGGTCCTTGCCGAGCATGGTGTTGATGCTCACGTTGTTGCTGCGCTCGCGCTTGCGCAGCAGCTGCACCGCCGTCGTGCCGGTCGAGGCCGACACGGTGCGGCCCGCGAGCTGGTCGAGCGTGGTGATGCCCGAGTCGACGCGCGTGGCCATGCGCACCTCGCTCACGTAGGTGGTGAGCGCGAAGGCCACCTGCTGCTGGCGCGCGAGGTTGTTGGTGGTGGGGCCGCAGCCGATGTCGAGCGTGCCGTTCTGCACCAGCGGGATGGTGTTCTGCGCCGTGACCGCCATGTACTCGAGCTTCGCGGCCGGCACGATGTCCTTGAGCACGCGCTCGCACAGCTCCACGTGGTAACCCACGTACTTCTCGCCCGCGCCCAGCATGTAGGCCATGGGCGGCGAGGCCTCGCGCACGCCGAGCACCGCCTTGCCGCTGGCGGCGATCTTCTCGAGCGTGCCCGCGGGCGCCGGTTGCTGCGCGCCGGCCGTGGCGGCCAGGGCCAGCAGCAGCGTGGCGGCCGCGGCCTTGAGCGGGTGCAGGGATGGAATGAAGTTCATGTCGTCGTCTCCTCGTCGTTGTGGTGGATGGTCAGGCAAGCGCGCAGGCATCCGCTCCGCGGCGACGCTCATGCGCCGCCGCGGCCGGTATGCCGTCAGAAAATCAGTCGCCGATGTCGAAGGTCACGCCTTGCGCCAGGGGCAGTGCCGTCGAATAGTTGATGGTGTTCGTCGCGCGGCGCATGTAGGCCTTCCAGCTGTCGGAGCCGGCCTCGCGGCCGCCGCCGGTTTCCTTCTCGCCGCCGAAGGCACCGCCGATCTCGGCGCCGCTCGGGCCGATGTTGACGTTGGCGATGCCGCAGTCGGAACCGGCGCACGAGAGGAAGCGCTCGGCCTCGCGCATGTCGAGCGTGAAGATCGACGACGACAGGCCCGCGCCCACCGCGTTGTGCTGCTCGATCGCCTCGTCGAGCGAGGCATAGCGCAGCACGTAGAGGATCGGCGCGAAGGTCTCGCGCAGCACCGCGCCGGCATGCGCCTTCAGTTCGACCAGCGCCGGGCGCGCGTAGTAGGCCTCGGCACCGCCGATGCCCTCGACGCGGCCGCCGCCATGCACGATCGCGCCGGCATCGCGGCTCTCGTCGAGCGCCTTCTGCATGCCTTCGAAGGCCGCGCGGTCGATCAGCGGACCGACCAGCGTGCCGGCCTCGCGCGGATCGCCGACCTTCACGCCGCCATACACCTTGACGAGGCGCGGCACCAGCTTGTCGTACACGCTCTCGTGCACGAACAGCCGGCGCAGCGTGGTGCAGCGCTGGCCCGCCGTGCCCATGGCCGCGAAGGCGATCGCGCGCAGCGTGAGATCGAGGTCGGCCGAGGGCGTGACGATGGCCGCGTTGTTGCCGCCGAGCTCGAGGATGGCGCGCGCGAAGCGGGCCGCGAGCTTGGGACCGACCTGGCGGCCCATGGCGGTGGAACCGGTGGCAGACAGCACCGCCACGCGGTGGTCGTCGACCAGCAGCTCGCCGATGTCGCGCTGGCCCAGCAGCAGGCCGAGCAGGCCCTCGGGTGCGTCGGCGCCGAAGCGCTCGATGGCGCGCGCGGCGATCGCATGCACCGCGAGCGCGGTCAGCGGCGTCTTCTCCGACGGCTTCCACACCACCGGGTCGCCGCACACCAGCGCCAGCGCCGCGTTCCACGACCACACCGCGACCGGGAAGTTGAAAGCCGAGATCACGCCGCACACGCCCAGTGGATGCCAGGTTTCCATCATCCGGTGCTCGGCGCGCTCGGTGGCCAGCGTGAGACCGTAGAGCTGGCGCGAGAGCCCGACCGCGAAGTCGCAGATGTCGATCATTTCCTGCACCTCGCCCGCGCCCTCGGACGGGACCTTGCCGGCCTCGAGCGTGACCAGCCGGCCGAGGTCGCGCTTGGCCGCGCGCAGTTCCTCGCCGAGCAGCCGCACCAGTTCGCCGCGCCGCGGCGCCGGCACCGCGCGCCAGGCCTTGAAGGCCGCATGCGCGCGCGCGATGGTCTCGGTGGCCGCGGCCGGCGTGGTCTGCGCGACCTGCGCGATCACCTCGCCCGTGAGCGGCGAGCGCACCGTCAGCTCGCCGCCGACGTGGGACTCGCGCGGCACGCCCAGGCGCTGGAGCAGTTGTTCGACTTCGGAGGGCAGGGAGGTTTGGGATTCGGACATGGGCGCTGCGCGGGAGGCGCGAAAGAAAGGTAAGAGGGAAGCGAAGGGGTCGGCGAACCGCGCCAATATCTGCGAACCGGCAGACCTTGGCTAGTGAAAATATGGAAGGACCTGATGCGTTTGGCGAAGGAAGTGGGGCGGCCGGGCGCGGGGCCACGTTTCTTATTCTTCGTGAATGCCTCGGCCGCTAAGCTGGCGGCCCCGTGATTCCCGCCTTCACTCGTTTCCATGTCCTGCCGCCCTTCGAGGGCGAGCGAATAGCCAGTGCACACAGTTCCCCGTACCCGGTGACATGCGGTGAACTGGTCCGGCGCTTTGCCTCTGGCGCCGAGCGTTGCGCCATCCTCGACGGACTGCTGCGATACCGCAGCGAATTGCGAGGCCTGGGGTTCGCGCACGGTTTCCAGTGGCTCGATGGCAGCTTCGTCGAGGACGTGGAAGCGCTGGAGAAGCGCCCGCCGCGCGACATCGACGTGGTCACCTTCGCCTATCCACCGCCGGGCCTGAGCCAGGAACAAACACGCAACCTGCTGCGCCAGCGTCCGGACCTCTTCGATCAGGCCCGGTGCAAGCAGGATTTCCGCTGCGACGTGAACATCGTCAACCTCTCGACGGCGCCGGAGTGGCTGGTGACGCAGACGCGATACTGGTACGGTCTGTTCTCGCACCGTCGCGCGGACGCGCTGTGGAAGGGCATGCTGCAATTGCCCCTGGATTCCGACGACGAACTCGCCCGCACGGCTCTGGCCACGCTTCAAGGAGATACCGATGCCCGCTCCGCTTGACCTGCAGTTCCTGCGTGCCGATCTCGCGCAGGCGCGCCAGATGCTGCGCGATGGCCGCGCGTATGGCGATGCAATGGCCGAACACCAGTATGCGCAGCGCGTGGCGCAGCTCGAACGGAAGCTGGCCGAGTCGTCCCGCACGCCATCCACTGCGCAGGGCAACGCGTCGAAGCGCGGCCCTTCGAAGACCGCGCTGAAGTGCTAGGGCGCGCAGCCCTGCAGAAGCGTCCCGGCCGTTGAGGCGGACGCTGCCCGACCTCACCCCGGCCCCGCCGCCTCCGGCATCGGAATCCTCTGCCCCGCCGGCGACCCCGCCAGGCTCTGCGCCGGCCGGCGCAGCGAGGCATCGAAGGGATTGATCCTCGGCCCGATCGCCACCGCCTCGCGCTGCAGCAGGTCGACCACGGTCGGCAGCCGGTCGGCGTTGAGGCGGTCGGCGATGGTGCCCACGCTCAGCGCGGCCACGGCGCGGCCCTCGCGGTCGAGGATGGGCACGGCCACGCCGGCCATGCCCTCGAGCAGGCCAGTGTTGCGGCCCGCGAAGCCGCTCTGGCGCACGCGCTCGATCTCGGTGCGCAGGTAGACCTCGTCGTAGACGCCGTACTCGCGCACGCGCGAGAGGTTGAAGCGGATCACCTCCTCGCGCTCGCCCTCGGGCAGGAAGGCCAGGATCGCGAGCGCGCCCTGCCCCACGCCGAGCGCGATGCGCCCGCCGATGTCGCCGGTGAACGAGCGGATCGGGAACGGGCCCTCGCTGCGGTCGAGGCACACGGCGTCGAAGCCGCTGCGCACCAGCAGGAAGATGCTGTCGCCCAGGCTCGCGCACAGACGCAGCAGCGCGGGCCGGCACAGGGTGCGCAGGTCGCCGGGATTGCCGGCGTTGGCCGCGAGCGCGAAGAACTCGATGCTCAGCCGGTACAGCTTGCTGCGCTCGTCCTGCTCGACCACGCCCTCGGCCATCAGCGACTGCAGCAGGCGGTGCGTGGTGGCCTGCGTGAGGCCGACGGCGCGCGCGATCTGGGTGACGCGGCCGCCCTCGGCCTGCACCACGCCGAGCGCCCGGATCACCGAAAAGATGCGCGGCACGCCGCCGCTGGCCGCGGTTGTGGTTTCCATGTCCCGTTTCCTTGGAATATGTCGATCTTGCTCGAGCCATCATATTCCATTGAACGGAATAAATTGAATAAATATTCTGATTAATGGAATACCCGTGGCGATCTGGCGCGATCGTTGCAATAGAGTGAACCGAAAGCACTCACGCATCCATGGCCCCGGCGCCTGCGCGCCGGCCGTGGATTCCGACCCCCGACGAAAGGCGTTTCCATGTCATTCCTGCGGCTCAGCGACGTGTCCAAGTCCTATGGCGCCACCCGCGCGGTAACGGCCATGAACCTCACTGTCGAGAAGGGCGAGTTCGTCTCGCTGCTCGGCCCCTCGGGCTGCGGCAAGACCACCACGCTGCAGATGATCGCGGGCTTCGAGGCCGTGACCAGCGGCCGCATCGAGCTCGCGGGCCAGGACATCACGCATGCCAAGGCCAACACGCGCGGCCTGGGCATCGTGTTCCAGAGCTATGCGCTGTTTCCGCACATGACGGTGGCCGACAACGTGAGCTTCGGCCTCGAGATGCGCAAGATGCCGAAGGCCGAGCGCCGCGAGCGCGTGCAGCAGGCGCTGGCGCTGGTGCACCTCGAGGCCCATGCCGCGCGCTATCCGCGCGAGCTCTCGGGCGGCCAGCGGCAGCGCGTGGCGCTGGCGCGCGCGCTGGTGATCGAGCCGCCGGTGCTCTTGCTCGACGAGCCGCTGTCGAATCTCGACGCCAAGCTGCGCGAGGAGATGCAGTTCGAGCTGCGCCAGATCCAGCGCAAGGTCGGTACCACCACGGTGATGGTCACGCACGATCAGAGCGAGGCGATGTCGATCAGCGACCGCGTGGTGGTGATGGAAGGCGGCCGCGCGACGCAGATCGATCATCCGCATCGCGTCTACGAGCATCCGAGCACGCGCTTCATCTCCACCTTCGTGGGCAAGGCCAACCTGCTGCCGGGGCGGGTCACGGCCTGCGGCACGGGCAGCTGCAACGTGGCGGTCGGGCCGCTCGCGGTCGAAGTCGGCGAAGGTGGCTACGACAGCGGCGCCGCCGTGCTGATGAGCGTGCGCCCCGAGAAGCTGCAGCTGGTGCCCGCGGGCAGCGGCCGGCTCGACGGCACGGTGCGGGAGCGCTTCTTCCTCGGCAGCCAATGGCTCTACCGGCTCGCCACGCCGGCCGGCGAACTCATGGTGCTGAGCCCCAACGACGGCCGCGCCGCGCTGGCCGAGGGCGACGCGGCCGGCATCGACTGGCCCGCGCACTGCACGCGGCTGTTGCGCGACGACGAGGCGGTGGCGGCATGAGCGGCATCGCTCGCAAGGCCACGCCCTGGTGGCTCTCGGGCCCCGCGCTGGCGCTGTTCATCGCGCTGCTCGTGGTGCCGCTGCTGCTCACGGCCGTGCTGTCCTTCAACGTCTACGACCCGGCCAGCGGCCCGCGCGCCGGCGAGTTCACGCTCGCGCACTACGCGCAGGTGTTCGGCGACGACTACTACCACGGCATCTTCTGGCGCACCTTCTGGATTTCGGCGCTGGTCACGCTGATCTGCGTGCTGATCGGCGCGCCCGAGGCCTATGTGCTGAGCCGCATGCGCAACCCCTGGCGCTCGGTTCTGCTGCTGGTGGTGCTGGCGCCGCTTTTGGTGTCGGTGGTGGTGCGCGCCTTCGGCTGGAGCATGCTGCTGGGCCCCGAGGGCGCGGTCAACGCGCTGCTGCAACTGGTGGGCATCGGCCCGGTGAAGATCCTCTACACCAGCGCGGCCGTGGTGATCGCGCTGGTGCACGTGATGCTGCCGTTCATGGTGATCCCGGTCTGGACCTCGCTGCAGAAGCTCGATCCCGGCGTGGAGAACGCGGCCCTCTCGCTCAATGCCACGCCCTTCACCACCCTGCGCCGCATCGTGCTGCCGCAGGTGATGCCCGGCATCCTCTCGGGCAGCCTGATCGTGTTCGGCCTCGCGGCGAGCTCGTTCGCGATCCCCGGCCTGCTCGGCGGACGCCGCCTCAAGATGGTCGCGACCGTGGTCTACGACGAGTACCTGAGCGAGCTCAACTGGCCGCTGGGCGCGGCCGTGGCGCTCACGCTGCTGGTGGCCAACCTCGTGGTGATGCTCAGCTACAACCGCCTGGTCGAAGGCCGCTACAAGAAAGCGCTGGGGTGATCGCATGAGCAGGAACGGCCCCGTCGCCCTCGCGTTCAACGCGCTCGTCATCGCCTTCATGCTGGCCCCGCTGCTGGTGGTCTGCATCGTCGCGTTCACGCCCGAGAACACGCTGACCATTCCGACCACGCACTTCTCGCTGCGCTGGTTCGAGGCGGTGTTCGCGCATCCGGACTTCATGCAGTCGTTCTGGAACAGCCTGTGGCTCGCGCTGAGCGCGGCCACCATCGCGACGCTGCTCGCGGTGCCGGCCGGCATGGCGATCACGCGCTACGACTTCCCGGGCCGCGACTTCCTCAACGGCCTGTTCCTGTCGCCGCTGATCATTCCGCACCTGGTGCTCGGCGTCGCGCTGCTGCGGCTGTTCGCGCTGGTGGGCGGCACCGGCAGCTTCGGCTGGCTGGTGATGGCGCATGCACTGATCGTCACGCCCTACACGCTGCGGCTGGTGGTGGCGGCGCTGGTGGGCTTCGACCGCAGCGCCGAGCAGGCGGCGCTCTCGCTGGGCGCGAGCCAGGCCACGGTGTTCCGCCGCATCACGCTGCCGATGATCCTGCCGGGCGTCACCGGCGGCTGGATGCTGGCCTTCATCAACAGCTTCGACGAAGTGACGATGTCGATCTTCGTCACCTCGCCGAGCACGGTGACGCTGCCGGTGCGCATGTACATGTACGCCACCGAGTCGATCGACCCGCTGATGGCCGCGGTGTCGGCGCTGATGGTGGCGGTGACGGCCGTCGCGATGGTGGTGCTCGACCGGCTCTATGGCCTGGACCGCGTGCTGGTGGGACGCAAGTAGATGGCGACCCACGCATTGCTGCACCGCGTGGCCGAGACCGGCCGCGCCACGGTGCCCTTCACGCTCGACGGCGCGCCCGCCTCGGCGCTGGCCGGCGACACGGTGCTGACCGCCGTGCTCACGCAGGCCGCCCAGCTGCGCCGCAACGAGTTCAGCGACGCGCCGCGCGCGGGCTTCTGCATGATGGGCGCCTGCCAGGACTGCTGGATCGCGACCGCCGAGGGCGAGCGGCTGCGCGCCTGCTCCACCTTCATCGCGCCGGGCATGGCGCTGCTCACCGGCCGGGGCGAGGCATGACGACGACGGCACTTCCTCCCGTGATCGTCGGCGCCGGGCCGGCCGGCGTGCGCGCCGCGCAGGCACTGGTCGCGCATGGCCTGCGCCCGGTCGTGATCGACGAGGCTTCGCGCGCAGGCGGACAGATCTACCGCCGCCCGCCCGCCAACTTCGTCGAACGCGCGGCGGCCACGCTCTACGGCTTCGAGGCCGCGCGCGCGAACGCGGTGCATGCGGCCTTCGACGGCCTGCGCGATCGCATCGACTACCGGCCCGACAGCCTGGTGTGGAACGCGCAGGGCGGCGTGCTCGACGTGCTGCACGGCCCGACGCGCAGCACCGCGCGCCTGCCGCATGGCCCGCTGATCGTGGCGACCGGCGCCACCGACCGCGTGCTGCCGCTGCCGGGCTGGACCCTGCCCGGCGTCTACACGCTCGGCGGCGCGCAGGTGGCGCTCAAGTTCCAGGGCTGCGCCATCGGGCAGCGCGTGGTGTTCATGGGCACGGGGCCGCTGCTCTATCTGGTGGCCTACCAGTATGCGAAGGCCGGCGCGCGGGTCGCGGCCGTGCTCGACACCGCGCGCCTCGCGGACCAGCTCGCGGCCACGCCCGCGATGCTGCGGCAGCCCGCGGTGTTCGCGAAGGGCGTCTACTTCGTCGCCTGGCTGCGCGCGCATGGCGTGCCGCTGCATGGCGGCGTGCGGCCGCTGCGCGTGCTCGGCGACGACGGCGCGAGCCGCGTCACCGGCGTCGCCTGGCACGACGGCCGCGAGGAGCGCCGCATCGACTGCGATGCCGTCGGCTTCGGCTACGCGCTGCGGTCCGAGACCCAGCTGGCCGACCTGCTCGGCTGCCGCTTCGAATTCGCGCCGATGCATCGCGCCCATCTTCCCGTGCGCGACGCGGCGGGCCGCTCGAGCGTGGCGGGCGTGTACCTCGCGGGCGATGGCGCCGGCATCATGGGCGCCGACGCGGCCGAGTGGGCCGGCGAGCGCGCGGCGCTCGCGCTGCTCGCGGACCAGGGCGGGGCCGTCGATGGCGCACGCGCCGCGCTGCTCGAGCGCAAGCTCGACCAGCTGACGGGCTTTCGCCGCGGACTCGAACGCGCGTTTCCGCTGCCGCGGGACTGGGCCGCCAACGCACCCGACGAGCTCGTCGTCTGCCGCTGCGAGAACATCACGGCCGGCACGCTGCGCCAGACCGTCGCGGTCAACGGCGCCGACGAACTCAACCGCCTCAAGGCGCTGTCGCGCGTGGGCATGGGCCGCTGCCAGGGCCGCATGTGCGGCGTGGCCGCGGCCGAGATCCTCGCGCATGCAACCGGCCAGCCGCTCGCGCAGGTCGGCCGGCTGCGCGGTCAGGCGCCGGTCAAGCCGATACCGATCCGGCTCGTCACGCAGGCCCCCGCCGAGGGAGCGCGCGCATGAGCACCACCCGTACCCTGCGCTGCGACGTGGCGATCGTCGGCGGCGGCATCGTGGGTTCGTCGGCCGCGCTCGCGCTGCGGCGCATGGGCCTGGAGGTGGTGCTGCTCGAGCGCGACCTCTGCGGCTCGCGCTCCAGCGGCGTCAACTACGGCGGCGTGCGGCGCCAGGGCCGGCCCTTGAGCCAGCTGCCGCTGGCGCAACGCGCGCACCGCATCTGGGGCCGGCTCGGCGAACTGATCGGCACCGAGGGCGAGTACCAGCGCTCGGGCCATTTCAAGATCGGCCGCAGTGAGGACGACATGGCCGCGCTCGAACGCTACCGCGCGAGCGTGCGCGACGCCGGCTTCGACCTCGGGCTCGAGCTGGTGACGGGCACGCGGTTGCGCGAGCGCTGCCCCTGGCTCGGCGCGCGCGCGCTCGGCGGCTCGCTGTGCATCGAGGACGGGCAGGCCAATCCACGGCTGGTGTCGCCAGCCTTCGCGCTCGCGGCGCGCCATGCGGGCGCACAGGTGCTCGAGCGCCACCGCGTCGACGAGGTCGCGCACGACGGCACGCTGTTCCGGCTGCGCGCCACGCATGCCGAGGGCACGCTCGAGGTGCGGGCACCAGTGCTGCTGAACTGCGCGGGCGCCTGGTCGGGCCCGATCGCCACCCACTTCGGCGAGGCCGTGCCGCTGCAGTCGGGCCATCCCGCGATGGCGGTGACCGAGCCCCTGCCCTTCTTCATGGACTGGAGCCTCGGCGTCGAGGGCGGCGGCATCTACTGCCGCCAGGTCGCGCGCGGCAACCTCGTGCTCGGCGGCGGTGCCGGCATCGGGCTCGATGCCGAGCGCGCGCGTTCCGAGCGCGACGCGATCGCCACGCTGTCGACGCAGGCGATCGAGCTCTTGCCGCGGCTCGCGCATGCGCACTTCATCCGCACCTGGAGCGGCACCGAGGGCTACCTGCCCGACCGGCAGCCGGTGCTGGGACCGAGCCGCACCACGCCCGGCCTGTTCCATGGCTTCGGCTTCGCGGGCGCGGGCTTCCAGATCGGCCCGGCCGCGGGCGAGGTGCTGGCCGAGCTCGCGCGCGATGGCCGCAGCACCACGCCGATCGAGGCCTTCGCGATCGAGCGCTTCCTTCCCGACACGCGGGCCGAGCGGCCCGCCGAAGCCGCCGCATCGGCATCGCACTGAACACGACCAGAGCAACCCACCGCAACCGCAGATCCACCCTCGACACCGAACGGAGAGTCCCACCATGGCACGACGCGAACGCACTTCCTTTTTCCTCACCTTCGCCGCCACCGCGGCGGCCGCCCTCGCGGGCTTCGGCGGCGCGGCCCACGCGCAGACGAAGACGCTCTACATCGGCATGAACGGCGGCACGATGGAGAAGGCGTACACGCAGTACGTCTTCCCGGCCTTCGAGAAGCTCTACGGCGCGAAGGTGGTGGTGGTTCCCGGCACCTCCTCCGACATCCTCGCCAAGGCGCAGGCCAACAAGGACCGGCCGCAGATGCACGTGATGTTCCTCGACGACGGCATCATGGTGCGCGCCATCGGCATGGGCCTGTGCCAGAAGCAGAAGCCCAATCCCTCGCTGGCCGAGATCTACCCGGCCGCGCGCTTCAAGGACGACATGGCCAGCGGCGTGAGCCTGGGCATGACCGGCCTGGCCTACAACGCGAAGATGTTCAAGGAGAAGGGCTGGGCCGCGCCCACCTCGTGGATGGACCTGGCCGATCCGAAGTTCAAGGGCAAGGTGGTGTTCCAGTCGATGTCGTCCTCGTCCTTCGGGCTGCACGGCTTCCTGATGTTCAACCGCATCCAGGGCGGCAACGACAAGAACGTGGAACCCGGCTTCAAGGCCTGGCCCACCACCATCGGCCCCAACGTGCTCGAGTACATCCCGAGCTCGGCCAAGCTCTCGGAGATGGTGCAGACCGGCGAGGCCGCGATCTTCCCGCTCACGCCGACGGCCGTGGCCGCGCTCAAGGTCAAGGGCATCCCGGTGGAATACGCGCCGCCCAAGGAGGGCGCGGTGGTGCTGATGGTGGGCCAGTGCGTGATCGCCAACAACAGCGAGCCCGAGCTGTCGCAGAAGCTCGCCGAGTTCCTGCTGAGCCCGCTGGCGCAGGCCAACGTGCTGCAGTACGGCGCGCAGATCCCGACCAATCCCAAGGCCCCGGCCGTGGGCGAGGGCGCGACGCAGGTGGCCGAGATCAACCAGTGGATGAAGAGCGCCATCACCATCGACTGGGAGAGCATCAACGCCAACCGGCCGGCCTGGAACGCGCGCTGGAACAAGACGATCGAGAAGTGACTCGCGCTTTTCGGTGAAGTGGCTCAGCGCGTGCGGCGCAGCAGCACCGGCAGGCACAGCAGGTAGAGCGAGGCACCCGCGAGCCACACGATGCCCGGAAAGCGCGCGCGGAACGCGAAGTACAGCGGGCTGATCAAGAGCGGCCCGAACACCGCGGCCAGGCTGGTGATGCTCGCGAGCACGCCCTGCAGCCGACCCTGCTGCGCCTCGCCCACGCGCGCCGACAGCGTGGCCTGCAGCGCGGGCGCGCAGACGCCGCCCATGCACAGCAGCGGCAGCAGCGCGATCGCCATCCAGCCCTGGGAGGCGAAGGCGATCAGCGCATAGCCGGTGCCGTCGGCGATGGTGCCGACGGCGATCGCCGCGCGCTCGCCCCAGCGCTCGACCAGCGGGCCGGCCGCGAAGCCCTGCACCAGCGCATGGAGCAGGCCGAAGACCGCGAGCGAGAAGCCGACCATGGTGCCGTTCCAGGCATAGCGGTCCTGGCCGTAGAGCACCCAGGTGGTGCCCGCGACCTCGCCCACCAGCACCAGCAGCAGGAACACGCCGAGCAGCGGCAGCAGCGCCGGAAAGCTCGTGGCCCAGCGCAGCGGCGCGAGCGGATGCAGCACGCCGCGGTCGAAGGGCTGCGCGGCGAGCGCCGGCGGCCGCGATTCGCGCAGCACCAGCAGGCCGACCAGGAAGGTCAGGCCGTTGAGCGCGGCCGCCGCGAGGAAGGGCAGGCGCACGCCGTGGTCGCCGAGCACGCCGCCGAGCGCCGGCCCGGCGATGAAGCCCAGCCCGAAGCAGGCGCCCATGCGGCCGAACCAGCGCGCGCGCTGGTGCTCGGGCGTGAGGTCGGCGATGGCGGCCGAGGCCACGGCCATGCTCGCGCCGGTCATGCCGGCGATCGCGCGGCCCACGAACAGCAGCCACAGCGAGGGCGCGAAGGCCATGAACAGCGCGTCGATCGCCGCGCCCAGCACCGAGACCAGCAGCACCGGCCGGCGGCCGAAGCGGTCGCTGAGCGCGCCGAGCACGGGCGCGCAGAGGAACTGCATCAGCGCGTAGAGCGAGAGGAAGGCGCCGAAGTGCCAGCCGAGCTCGCCGCCGTGGCCGACCTCGCGCAGCAGGCTCGGCACGATCGGCATGACCAGGCTGATGCCGATGGCATCGAGCGTGACGATCGCCAGGATCACCGCCTGCGCATGGCGGCCTCCGGCGAATGGAATGGAAGTGGAGGACATGTTGGAATTTATCGTTGATAAGGAATTATCAGCGATAAATTTTGGGCTGTGAAGTACCCTCCCGGATCGACACCCGGCAAGCACATCTGAATGAAACTGGACCGCGAAGCGATCCTCGAGGCGGCACTCTCGCTGCTCGACGAGGTCGGCATGGACAAGCTCAGCACCCGGCTGCTGGCCGAGAGGCTGGGCGTGCAGCAGCCCGCCCTCTACTGGCACTTCAAGAACAAGCGCGCGCTGCTCGACGCGATGAACGGCGAGATCCTGCGCCGCAGCCATCACCGCAAGCTGCCGCTGCCCGACGAGACCTGGGAGGGTTTCCTGCGCGAGAACGCGCGCAGCTTCCGGCGCGCGCTGCTGGCGCGGCGCGACGGCGCGCGCCTGCATGCGGGCTCCGAGCCCGACCCGGGCGACCTCGACATGGTCGAGGCCCAGCTCGCGGCCGTGGTGCGCCTGGGCGTGCCGCCCGCGCAGGCGATGACCCTGCTGATCGCGCTGGGCCGCTACACCGTGGGCTGCGTGCTCGAGCAGCAGGCGACGCCGGCCGACGCGGCGATGCAGCAGCAGACGCTCGATGCCGCCGCGGCCTCGCGGCCGTTGCTGGCGGAGGCTTTCTCGACCTACCGCGCGGCCGGGCCCGATGCGCTGTTCGAGATCGGTGTGGACCTGATGCTCGAAGGCGCGAAGGTGCGGCTGGCGGCCCAGGCCCCGCAGGCGAGGCGCCGCGCGGCCGCCGAGGGCGCGCCGCCGCGGCGCGGCCCGGCGCCGCGGCGCTGAGGCCGGTTCAGCGCGCCTCGGCGCGGATCCAGCCCGCGGCCTTCTCGGCCATCATCAAGGTGGGACTGTTGGTGTTGCCGCTCGTGATGGTCGGCATCGCGCCCGCATCGACCACGCGCAGGCCCTGCACGCCGCGCACGCGCAGCCGCGCATCGAGCACCGCCATCGGATCGTTGTCGGCGCCCATCCTGGTGGTGCCCACCGGATGGAAGATGGTGGTCGCGATGTCGCCGGCCAGGCGCGCGAGGTCCTCGTCGCTCTGGTACTGCACGCCGGGCTTCCATTCCTGCGGCTTGTACTTGGCGAGCGCGGGCTGCGCGGCGATGCGGCGCGTCACGCGCAGCGAGTCGGCCGCCACCTTGCGGTCCTCGTCGGTGCTCAGGTAGTTGGGCGCGATCGCGGGCGCGTCCTCGAAGCGCTTCGAGCGGATGCGCACCGTGCCGCGGCTCGTGGGGTTGAGGTTGCACACGCTCGCGGTGAAGGCCGGGAAGGCGTGCAGCGGCTCGCCGAAGGCATCGAGCGACAGCGGCTGCACGTGGTACTGGATGTTGGGCCACTCGCGATCCGGCGAGCTGCGCGTGAAGGCGCCGAGCTGCGAGGGCGCCATGCTCATCGGGCCGCTGCGGCTCATCACGTACTCCAGGCCGATGCGCGCCTTGCCGAACAGCGAGGAGGCCAGCACGTTGAGCGTGGGCGCGCCGTCGATCTTGTAGACCGCGCGGATCTGCAGGTGGTCCTGCAGGTTGGCGCCGACGCCGGGCGCGTCGACCGCCACCTCGATGCCGTGCTGGCGCAGCAGCTCGGCCGGGCCGATGCCCGAGAGCTGCAGGATCTGCGGCGAGCCGATGCTGCCCGCGCTCAGGATCACCTCGCGCGTGGCATGCGCCGTCACCATCTCCTGGCCGTTCCAGATCCGCGCGCCGGTGCAGCGCTGCGTGCCGTCGGCCTGCCGCTCGATCACCAGCTGCGAGACCTGCGCGCCGGTCCAGAGCTCGAAGTTGGGCCGGCCGTAGCAGGTGGGTCGCAGGAAGGCCTTGGCCGTGTTCCAGCGCCAGCCGTTCTTCTGGTTGACCTGGAAGTAGCCCACGCCCTCGTTGCTGCCGCGGTTGAAGTCGGTGGTGTGCGGCACGCCGGCCTCGACCGCGGCGGCCGCGAAGGCATCGAGGATGTCCCAGCGCAGCCGCTGCTTCTCGACCCGCCATTCGCCGCCCGCGCCGTGCATCTCGTCGGCGCCGAGGTAGAAGTCCTCGTGCTTCTTGAAGGCCGGCAGCACGTTCTGCCAGCGCCACTCCTCGTCGCCGGTGAGCGCGGCCCACTGCTCGTAGTCGCGCGACTGGCCGCGCATGTAGATCATGCCGTTGATGCTCGAGCAGCCGCCCAGCGTCTTGCCGCGCGGATAGCGCAGCACGCGGCCGTTGAGGCCGGCATCGGGCTCGGTGCTGTAGAGCCAGTCGGTGCGCGGGTTGCCGATGCAGTAGAGGTAGCCGACCGGGATGTGGATCCAGTGGTAGTCGTCCTTGCGGCCGGCCTCGACCAGCAGCACGCGCTTGTCCTTGTCGGCGCTGAGCCGGTTCGCGAGCAGCGCGCCGGCGGTGCCGGCGCCGATGACGATGTAGTCGAAGGTGGTGTCGTTGTCTCTCATCTTTGCTTTCTCTTTTCTGGCGTGTGCTCTCAGGGTTGGACGGTCATGGTTTCGGGCACGCCCTCGCCGAAGACCTCGGGCGCGTACATCGCCTCGGCGCGCACGGGCGGCAGCCTGAATTCGCCCGCGTTGTTCAGGCGCACGGTGTACTCCACGCGCCATTGGCCGCGCGGCACGTAGCGGAAATAGGCGCGCCAGCTGTCGGTGGCGCGCTCGACGTGGCTGGGCCAGGCCCAGCCGCCTTGCGTCTCGCCCTGCCGCGCCAGGCTGCTCTCGCGGCCCAGGCCGCGGCCGAGCTGGCTGGCACCCGAGGGCACGGCGTCGCGCACCACCACCCAGGTCTGCGCGGCCGTGGATTCGAGATCGAGCCGCACGCGGTAGACGTCGCCCACCGACCACCGGCCCTTGCGCTTCTGCTCCACTGGCGTGACGCTGCGGCGCACCGAGAGGCCGTGCGCGAGCGGCTGCCCATTGCGCGTCGCGGCCAGCGCGCTGACGACGGCCCAGGGCTTGCCGCCGCCTTCGTGGCGCAATTGCAGCGTGCCTTGCGCGCCCTGCGCGGGCCAGGGCAGCAGCATGTCGGGCGCCTTCGCATCGGTCCAGGCGGCCTCGCGCGTCGCGCGGCCCAGCGCCGCGCGCGTGACGCCGTCGACCGGTCCGGCCTCGAACTGCTGCTGGAAGTTGCGCAGCGCCACGGTGCTCCAGGCATTGCCGGTGGTGGTGCTCCAGCGGCCCGCGCTCTGGCGGCCGACCAGGCCCTGCACGATCAGCGGCGCATCGGCCTTCCAGGCCGCATCGGTGCGCGCCCATTGCTGCGCCAGCAGCGCCATGCGCGCGGCCGTGCTGTCGCCGCTCCACATGAACCACCACCAGTGCAGCGCCGGCTCGTCGCGCCAGCGCATGCGCGTGCCCTGCACGTCGAAGCGGCCGCGCAGCTGCGCGCCGGCCTCGGCCAGCGCGGCATCGCGCACGGCGTCCGCGGGCATGGCCAGCAGCGTGCGCGACCAGTCGACCAGCGACTGCGCCGAGAGCGCAGCGACGGACTGGGGCCGCAGCACGATGTTCCGGCGGCCCTGCTCGACCAGCGTGGCCTGCGCGGCGAGCTGCTGCGATTCGAGGTAGTTGCGCGGCGCCCAGTCCTGCGCCTCGAGGCGGCCTTCGAGCAGCGACTCGAGCGCATCGAGCATGCGGCGGCGCTGCGCCTCGGGCACCGGCCAGCCCTTGGCCTGCGCGATGTCGAGCAGCTGCACCGTGAGCATCTCGCTGCCCGGCAGCGTGGGCTCGGGAAAGTAGCGCGCCAGGCCCTTGTCGTCGATGTACTTCGGCAACTGCGCCATCAACCGGTCCCAGCTCGCGCGGTCGTCGAGCGAGACGAAGCGCGAGCTCTGCTGCTCGAGGCACATGTACGGGTACTGCGCCATCCAGCGCATCGATTCGGCGAGCGCGGCATCGACCAGGCTGGACTGCAGCGCGACGCGCACGCCGCCGACCAGCGGCACCGCATCGCGCGGCTGCGCCACGGGCACGGCACCCGCGTCGGCCACCGGCAGCAGCATCGACTGGCGCACCGTGGCGTTCAGCGCGGGCACCACGCGCTGCACGATCTCCAGCGCGTCGCGCTCGTCGACGCCGGCCCCCCGGCCCTGCGCACCGATGCGCCAGCGCAGCGCGCCCGCGCCGCCCGGCACGGCCACGGGCCACAGCACTTCCTGCGTCTGGCCGGGCGCGAGCTGCAGCCGGCGCTCGATCTTCAGGCCGCGCGCGACCAGTGCCTCGGCGGGCACGATCTCGCGCGCGCCCGACCATTCGTCGCCGGGCTCGACCGCGGCCTCGGCCTTGAGCACCACGGCGAGCGCTGCCTTGCCGGTGTTGCGCAGGCTGAGCTTCTGCACGATCGCATCGTCCGCACGCAGCAACTCGGGCAGGCCGCTGAAGATCTGCAGCGGCTGGGTGCTGACGAGCGTGGCCTCGCCCTCGCCGAACTGCGCCTCGCCCGCGCTCGCGATGGCGACGATGCGGAACTGGGTCAGCGCGTCGTTGAGCGGCACGGTGGCGCGGGCGATGCCCTGGGCGTCGGTGCGCAGGTCGGTGCGCCAGAGGACGAGCGAGGAGAAATCGGAGCGTGTCGGGGGCGCGTCGCCGCCGTCGAGCCCCGCCGCCCTGCCCGCCGCCATCATCGCCGCGGGAGCCGGCACCACGCCGGGCATGCTGCGCGCGGCCTCGTCGTAAGGCCGATGCGTGGGCTGCCATCCGAGGTCCACGCCGCGCAGCAGCCCGGCATCGAGCGCGCCGCCGCGCACCGAATTGCCGCGCTGGGCGAACATCGCCTTCGCGAGCGCCCAGGTCCCGTTGGGCTTGAGCGCGAGCAGTGCCTGGTCGACCGCCACCAGCGTGACGCGCGCATCGGCCACGGCCCGGCCGGCGGCATCGCGCACCGCGACCTCCACCGGCACCTGCGCGCGCGGCCGCGCATCCGTGGCCGCGGGCCGCACGCCCACCGAGAGCGTCCACGCATCGGGCCGCACCCGCAGGTCGGCGCGCTGCGCGCTCGACAGCGGCTCGTCCTTGCCCGCGCCCTGCAGCGGATACACGTAGCGCGCGGACAGGGCCACGTTGGGCGCGTGCTGCGCGGCGAGCGGCAACGCGATGCGCTGCTGCAGCGCCGAGAGCGCATGCACGCTCGCGCTCATCACGCCCTCGCGCTCGACGGTCAGCAGCAGATGAGCCGGCAGGCGCTCGGGGCGCGCGACGACGATGGCCGTGTCGCCGGGGCCGAAGTCCGGGCCGTTGTCGACCTGCAGCGCGTCGCGCGCCAGCGCCTCGCGCCAGCCGAGCGACCAGCGGTTCTCGAGCATCGCGGTGCGCACGATCGCTCGGCTGTGCCTGAGCGAATCGGCGCTGGCCTCGAACAGCCAGTGTTCGGCGACCTGTGCCCCCTGCGCATCGTCGGGCAGTCGCCATTCGCAAGCCCATTGGCCCTGGGCGTCGGTGCGCGCGCTGCACACCTGCGTCTCGGGGCCCAGATCGACGATGCTGTACTGGCCGCCGTTCCAGTCCCGCCGCACGGGCCTGACGCGCACCGTGACGGGTTCGTCCGCCACCGGCCGGTCCCTGTCGTCGAGCGCGATGCCTTCGATCGCCTGCGGCCGGTCGCGCTCCTTCGCGCGCACGCGCAGGCCGAGCTTCATGCGGTCGGGCCACAGCATGGCGGCACTGCCGACGGTCTGCGTCTCTCCGTTCGGGTCCTGGAACTTCAACTCCGTCTGCAGCAGCATCGGGCGCTCGAGCGGCGGCGCCACGAGACGGATGCGCGCCTTGCCGTCGCGATCGAGCCGCGCCTGTTCGGCCGGGATGGCCGGCGGCATCGCGCGGCCCTGGGCGGTCTCCGCGGCGTAGAAGGAATAGCCTTCGCGCGGCGCGCGCACCTGCGCGAGCCAACTCTGCTTGACCTCGACGGGCAGTCCCACCGCGGCACCGCCCGCGAAATAGGCCAGCCGCGCATCGAGCTGCGCCACCTGCGTGTCGCGCTCCCAGAAGGCCTTCGCCTGCAGGGCCGCGTCGAACACCGGCGTGCGGAACTCCTCGACCTGGAACTGCGTGCCGCCGAGCCGGCTGCCGGCCTGCGACAGGCTCACCGTGTAGTCGCCGAGCCGGGCATCGCGCGGGATCGTCCATGCGCTCGTGGCGCTGCCGTCGGCGCCGAGCATCGCGCTGGTGGCGAAGACCTTCTCGCCCGCGCCATGGCGGATCTCGATCTCCACCGCGCCGCGCGGCGGCAGGGCGAAGCCGCGGCTTTCCAGCAACCGCACCACGTGCTGCATGCCGACGGTCTCGCCGGCCTTGAAGAGCGTGCGGTCGAGCACCGTGTGGGCGCGCAGGTTGCGCGCGGCGCCGCCCGCGACCTGGTATCCGTACCAGTTCGCCGGCGCCTGCATCACGGCCATGTCGTTGCCGGCGCGCACCACCACCCAGGCGCCATTGGCATAGCCGGCGTCGCTGCAGGCGAGCCGGCCCCGCAGCGCCTCGCCGGGCTGGGCCAGGCCCTGCGCGTCGGTCCTGCCGCGCCAGAGCAGTTCGCGCTTGCAGGAATAGATCGCCACCTCCGCGGCCGGCACCGGCAGCGCGGTGTCGAGCGCGGTCACCCAGACCGACGAGGCGCCGATGTCGCTGAAGCGCGCATCGGGATTGAGGTTGGTGGCCTGCACCACCGTGTAGCGCTGGAACGGCCCGGGGTCCGGCCGCTCGCCCGGCAAGGGCTTGCGGTTGCCCATGTAGTCGGAGAAGGCCGCGCTGTCGGCGCGCACCACGTGCAGGCCGGGCGCTGTCAGCGGCACGCCGACGAACTCCATCGCGCCGCCCTGCGTGGGAATGGTCGAGGTGCGCGGCGCGCCGGCCTTGTCGTCCAGCGGCGTGGCAGGCCAGGCGTTCGACCTGCGGGCCTGCAGCAACTCGATCGCATAGGCCTCGATGCCCTCGCCCATCTCGCCGCCGAAGCGCCACTGGCGCACCGGCAAGGACTTTTCAGCGCGACGCACCGCGAAGGCCGCGACCGCGCCGCCGCCACCCGGCTGCCACGGCATGACCGACTGCGCATGGACGGCGCCCAGATAGGGCGGCAGCTGCACGAAGGCGACGCTTCGCGGGAACTCGCCGGCGTTGGCGAGCGGCCGGCCCAGCGTGTCGCGCAGTTCGGCCGGCATCCGCAGGCTGTAGCGGCTGTCCTCGCCGAAGCCCGCCGCGGCAGGCGTCGCCGTCAGCTGCGTCGTCTCCTGCGGCTGGCGCCAGGCGGGCATCGGGGTCAGCGGCATGTCCCGGCCCGCCGGGTCCACGAGCCGAACCTGCCGCGCGGCCTCCAGCGACAGCGGCGCCGAGAACACGATGTTCAGCGACAGGCGCGGGTCGCAGGCCTCGCGGCCCCTGGGATGTTCGAGGACGGTGCAGCCGACGCGGGCGGTGAAGGGCGGACGCACGCGATAGCTGAAGGACCGCGGCTCGCCGTCCTGGACGAACCGCAGCACGGCGCCCTCCGGCACCGGCTGCGCGCAGCGCAGGCCGAGTGCGAAATTGCGCGATCCGCGCTCGCGGCGCGCGGTCTCGAGCGCAGCCTCGAGCGCCGCCCCGGTCACGGCCACCGCGGGTTGGCGCCGCACCCGGTCGCCGTCGTGCACCTCGCAGGCGAAGCCGGCCGCCAGCGTTGGCGCAGCTTCGGCCGGCTGCGGGTCATGGTGGCGCAGCAGGACGACCTGATCGGGCGCGATCTCCGATCCCTCGGCCGGCTCGCTGCTGAAGAAGCCGTAGGGCCCGGCGACGAAGCCGGCCATCGACGGCGTGCTCACCGCCTCGCCAGCCAAGGTCTTCAACCCCGGCTTGAACACCACGCGGCAACGCGTGCCGCCGCGCACGTCCTGCGCGAACTCGAAGGCCCAGGCGCGCGGCCCGATCCAGCGGGCGCTGCCCGCCGGCGTCCGCGGCGTGCACTGCACGCTCGCGGGTTCGGCGCCGTCGTCCTGGCCCAGCGGCACCATGTCGGCGTCGAAGCGCACCGCCACCTGCCGCACGTCGCGCGCCTCGCCCTGCGGGCTCACCGACAGCACGCCGGCCGCATGCAGCGGCGCCGCCGCGCAGGCCGCCAGCAACGCGGCCAGCACGGCCATCAGCCAAGGGGTTCGACGGGATGCCTCGCGAGAAGTCGCAGCCATGGTTCCTCCGTTCTTCGTGAAGTCTTGTGCCCGCGGATGCGCAAGGCCTGCGCTCCGTCCACCCCTCCTGGGGATCACGGCGACTCTACGAAAGAAAGGTTTCAGCGAAAGCGGCATCGACCCGCCCCGGTGACGGCGAAAGATATTTCACGGACTGATGGATGCGGCGACTGCTCCATGGCCGTCATTGGGCCCAATCCACGAGGGGAAAGCCAATGAATTCGGTTCGCCCAGCGTATAAACCCACCTTATATGACTGCCGCCGCCCCGATGGACCTCCAGATCCTGCGCGCCTTCGTGCTGGCCGCGCGCGAAGGCAGCGTCTCGCGCGCCGCCGCCAGGCTGCACCTCACGCAGCCCGCCGTGAGCCTGCAACTCAAGCGCCTGGCGGAGGACACCGGCCTGCAACTGTTTACGCGCACGCCGCACGGGCTGGCGCTCACGGCCGACGGCGCGGCGCTGCTGCCGCAGGCCGAGCGCGTGCTGGCCGCGGTGGGCGACCTGCAGCAGGCGGCGCGCAACCTGCAGTCGACGGTGCGCGGCGCGCTGCGCATCGGCACCATCCTCGACCCCGAATTCACGCGCCTGGGCATGTTCCTGCGCGAGCTGGTCGAGTCGGCGCCGCAGATCGAGACCGAGCTGCGCCACGGCATGAGCGGCACGGTGCTGGCGCAGGTGCTGCGCGGCGAGCTCGACGTGGGCTTCCATCTCGATGCGGACGGCGATGCGGACGGCGATGCGGACGGCGGCGATGCCGCGCTGGCCGCGCGCACCCTCACGCGCTTCACCTACCGCGTGGTCGCGCCGGCCGGCTGGGGACCTCAGGTGACGGGGCGCGACTGGAAGGCGCTGGCGGCGCTGCCCTGGCTCGCGACGCCGCCCGAATCGGCGCACCACCGGCTGCTCGAGCGCGTGTTCGGGCCGCTGGGCCTGGCGCCGCGCCGCGTGGCGCTGGTCGACCAGGAGGCCTCGATGCTCGACCTGCTGAAGTCGGGCGTGGGCCTGAGCCTCTTGCGCGACTCGATCGCGATCCGCGAGAGCCAGGCCCACGGGCTGGTGCTGGCCGACCGGGTGCAGCTCGACTGCGCGCTGCGCTTCGTGTCGCTGGCGGCGCGGCGCAACGAGCCGGTGATCGCGAGTGCCTGGGACGCGCTGACGCGCGCCTGGAGCTGAGCCTCCAAAAGGTTTCACGAAAAGTTAAGAAAGGCCTCAGGAAAAACGGCGTGCTTCCCTACGTAATCCAGGGTTCGGTCGCACATGGCGCCCCGGGGCCTACGGTTAGGATGCGCGCTGCATTTTGAAACCTTTGGTTCGTTTCGCTCCTCCTTCCTCCTCTTCCCACCCGCCCCCCGGACCATGCCCTCCACCACGACGCCTGCCGACAGCCCCGCTGCAGCCGACGTCGGCGCGAGCCCCCGCATCGAGTCGCGCGAACAGGACGGCCGGCGCTGGATCGTGGCGAGCGGCCGCTGGACCACGCTGGCGATGTCCTCGGCCGCCGACTGGCAGGCGCTCGCGAAGAGCCTGGACGCGCTGCCCAGGCAGGACGATGCGGCCTGGGACCTGCGCCCGATCGCGCAGCTCGACCACATCGGCGCGCAGTTGCTGTGGGAGCGCTGGCGCCACGACTGGCCGGCCATGCTCGAGCTGGCGCCGCGGCACAAGGCGGTGCTCGACCAGGTGGCGCAATACACGGTCGGCACGCCCGAGGAACCGGCCAGGACGCTGACCGAGCGGCTGCGCGACTTCTCGCACAACGGCCCGCGCGCGATGGGCGTGGTGCGCGACTTCGTCGGGCTGATCGGCCAGCTCACGATCGACGTCGGCAAGCTGCTGGCGGCGCCGCACCGCGGGCCCTGGCGCGACTTCTCGGGCCACCTCTACCAGTTCGGCGCGACGGCGCTGCACATCACGGCGCTGGTCGGGCTGCTGATCGGCGTGGTGCTGGCCTACCTGATCTCGCAGCAGCTGCGCCAGTACGGCGCCGAGACCTTCGTGGTCAACATCCTCGGCCTGTCGCTGGTGCGCGAGCTCGGCCCGGTGCTCGCGGCGGTGCTGATCGCGGGCCGCTCGGGCTCGGCGATCACGGCGCAGATCGGCGTGATGCGCGTGACCGAGGAGCTCGACGCGATGCGCGTGATGGGCATCCCGCACGGCTTCCGGCTGGTGATGCCGCGCGTGCTGGCGCTCGCCATCGCGATGCCGCTGATCAGCCTGTGGACCTCGATGGCGGCGCTCCTGGGCGGCATGCTCGCGGCCGACGCGGCGCTCGACATCTCGCCGGCCTATTTCCTCTCGGCGCTGCCGCGCGCGGTGCCGATCGCCAACCTCTGGCTGGCCACCGCCAAGTCGGCGGTGTTCGGCATCCTGATCGCGCTGATCGGCTGCTACTTCGGCATGAAGGTCAAGCCCAACACCGAGAGCCTGGGGCGCGGCACCACCTCGTCGGTCGTGACCTCGATCACCGCGGTGATCCTGGTCGACGCCCTGTTCGCCGTGCTGTTCAAGGGCATCGGGTTCCGCGGATGAACGCGCAGGCCACGCCTTCCACCGCCGCGCCCGAGACCGTGGTCGACATCCGCCGGCTGTGGACCGTGTTCAGGAACACCGACGGCGAGCAGGTGGTGCACCGCGACCTCGACCTGCGCATCGCGCGCGGCGAGGTGCTGTCGCTGGTCGGCGGCTCGGGCACCGGCAAGACGGTGCTGCTGCGCCAGATCCTCGGCCTGGAGAAGCCCTCGAAGGGCACGGTCGAGGTGCTGGGCCAGGCGCCCGGCGAACTCAGCGCGGCGGGCGCGGCCAACGTCGGCATGCTGTTCCAGCACGGCGCGCTGTTCTCGGCCTTCAGCGTGCTCGAGAACATCGCCTTTCCGCTGCGCGAGCTCAAGCTGCTGCCCGACGAGCTGATCCGCAACGCGGCGCTGGTCAAGCTGCAGATGGTGGGCCTGGAGCCGCGCCATGCGAACCGCAGCCCGGCCGACCTGTCGGGCGGCATGATCAAGCGCGTGGCGCTGGCGCGCGCGCTGATCATGGATCCGCCGCTGCTGCTGCTCGACGAACCCACGGCCGGCCTCGACCCCGAGGCCTCCGACAGCTTCTGCGACCTGCTGCGCGGGCTGCACCGCGAGCTCGGCCTCACGGTGGTGATGGTCACGCACGACCTCGACACGCTGTTCGACCTCAGCACCCGCATCGCGGTGCTGGCCGACCAGAAGGTCATCGTGAGCGGTACCGCGCGCGAGGTGATCGCCTACCCGCATCCCTTCATCCACGAGTACTTTCTCGGTGGGCGCGGCCAGCGCGCCCTGGAGGCGCTGCACGACAAACCCGCCCCCGAATCACATGCGCCGCGGCCCGGGGCCGGCGGCGCCGAAAGGTAGTCCATGGAAAACAAGGCCCATGCCCTCGCCGCCGGAGCCTTCGTGCTCGGCCTGCTCGCCGTGCTCGTGGGACTGGTGGTCTGGTTCACGCGCGACAGCACCGTGCGCAACACCTACGAGCTCTCCACGCGCGACCCGGTCAGCGGCCTGCAGCCGCAGGCGATGGTGCGCTACCGCGGCATCGCGGTCGGCAAGGTCACGCTGATCGACTTCGACCCCAAGGTGAAGGGCAACGTGCGCGTGCGCATCACGGTCGACGAACGCGTGCCGCTGACCACCTCGAGCTTCGCCACGCTGAGCTACCAGGGCGTGACCGGCCTGGCCTTCATCGCGCTGGACGACAAGGGCGAATCGAACGTGGCGCTCAAGCCCGACAACGGCGACCCGCCGCGCATCCCGCTCAAGCCCTCGATGCTGGCCCAGCTGCAGGACCGCGGCGAGGCGATCATCAACCAGGTCGAGGAGGTGACCAAGCGCGCCAACCGCCTGCTCAACGACGACAACCAGAAGCGCGTGGCCGATGCGCTCGAGAACATCGCGGCCGCGACCTCGAGCGCCAACCAGCTGATGCAGCGCCTCGACGGCACCGTGAAGACCGGCGTCGCCCCCGTGCTGCAGCGGCTGCCCGACACGCTCGATTCGGTGAAGAAGGCCGCGGGCGACGTCTCGCGCGTGGCGAACAACTTCAACGGCACCGTGACCCGGCTCAATGCGCCCGACGGCCCGGTGCAGCGCCTGGGCGACGGCACCAAGGCGCTGGCGCAGGCGGTCGATTCCTTCAACGCCGCCACGCTGCCGCGCGTGAACCGCGTGGCCGACGACACCTCGCACGCGGTGCGCCGGCTCGGCCGCGCGGCCGACAGCATCAACGACAACCCGCAATCGCTGCTGTTCGGCAACGGCGGCGCGGCGGCCGGACCGGGCGAGCCGGGCTTTTCGCCGCCGCCCGCCTCGGGCAACGGCGCCCGGCCCTGAGGCACCGGCATCCACGATGGCAGGACAACGACCATGAAGAACGCCACGCATCCCCTTCTCGGCCTTGGCCTCGCGCTGCTGCTGGCCGGCTGCGGCGCGCTGCCCGACAAGCCCCAGCGCGCCACGCTCTACGACTTCGGTCCCGGGCCGATGGCGGCGCAGCAGGCGAGCAGCGCACCGACGGCGCAGACCATGATCGCGCTGCCCGAGATCGAGGCCAGTCCACGGCTCGACGGCACGCAGATCCTCTACCGCCTCGGCTATGCCGACGCCAACGAACTCAAGCCCTACGGCCAGTCGCGCTGGAGCCTGTCGCCCGCGCAGCTGCTGCGCCAGCGGCTGCGCGACACGCTGGCCGAGCGCCGCACCGTGCTCGGCCCCGAGGAGAGCGCGACCATCGCGCGCGCCGAGGGCCGCGTGCCCGACACGCTGCGTCTCTCGCTCGACGAGTTCAGCCACTACTTCGATTCGCCCACCGCCAGCGTGGGCCTGGTGCGGCTGCGCGTCACGCTCGTGCGCGGCGGCACCGGCGGCGACCGCGTGCTGGGCCAGAAGCTGATCACCGTGCGCCGGCCCGCGCCGAGCGCCGACGCACCGGGCGGCGTGAAGGCGCTGGCCGCGGCCAGCGACGCGGCGATCGCCGAGATCGTGCAGTGGGTGGACCAGCAGCAACAGCAGCAGCCGCGGTAGTAAGCTGCCGCCAGCCGCGGCACACCGCATCGGCCCACGGACGGAGGACACCCACCATGAACGCCACCCGCATCGTCGGCATCATCCTGATCGTCGCCGGCATCGCCGGGCTCGGTCTCGGCGGCTTCAGCTTCACGCGCGAGACGCACCAGGCCAAGCTCGGGCCGATCGAGCTGTCGGTCAAGGAGAAGCAGACCGTGAACTTCCCGGCCTGGGCCGGCGTCGCGGCGATCGTGGTGGGCGGCGTGCTGGTGCTGTTCGGCGGCCGCAAGGGCTGAACGGCCTCGCGGCCTCAGCCCCCGCGCGGCGCGGCCAGCTTCTCCTTCACCGCCTGCACCATGCGGTCGCCCAGCACCAGCTGCCCCTGCATCGAGATGTGGGTGTCGTTGGGCATGTAGAAGTCGCGCATCGCGGTCTTCTGCTGCTGAGCGAAGGCGTACAGGTCGGGGCCGAGGCCGGCCTCGCCGAAGGCCTTCACGAAGTCCCGCGAATGCGCGGGCTTGAGATAGGTGGTGGTCTTGTCGGGCACGATCATCCAGAGGATCGGCACCGTGCCGCGCGCCTTGCCGAAGGCCTGCAGCTGCGCCGCGTGCGCGGCCGTGAGTTCGCGGCTGGCCTCGTCCTGGCCCAGGAACAGCGCCATCTCGCAGCGCCGGTTGCTGAACAGCGCGCAGCCGTCGGGCACCGCATGCGCGCGCGTCTGCTGGTCGCAGCCGCTGCGCTTCTTGCCTTCGACGGCCGCGCGCGTGCAGCGCTGCGTGAGGAAGCCGGCGTAGAGCTGGCCCTCCCAGTTGAGCGCGAAGCCCGGCACGCTGTCGAGCGGCGGCGACGGCACCTCGGGATTCGCCGCCAGCGGCTTCTTCATTTCGCGGCAGGCCTGCGAGCGCTCGAGCCGGAAATCGACCAGCCGCTCCACGCTCTCGACGATCACCAGCTTGCCGCGAAAGCCGCCGGCCGCGAGCCAGCCGTCGAAGTCGTCGCACAGCGTCTCGTCGATGCCCTGCCAGTAGGTGGTGGCGACGCCGTATCCGGCCTTCGCGAGCTGCGACTGCCAGCGGTGCGTGGCCGAGAAGCTGTCGCCGATCACCAGGATGTCGGCCTGCTCGAGCGGCACGCCGCGCAGCAGCGCGGGGTCGACGTGCGGCGGGTCGATGCGCCAGCCGAAGTCGTGGTCGGAGATGCGCCCGATGCGCGCGAGGTCGCCGTAGGGCGCGGGCGTGAAGAGGGTCTGCAGCAGCAGCCCGACGAGCACGGCATAGCCGATGCCGAAGATCCAGAGCCAGAGCCTGGCGAAGGAAGCGTTCATGGTCATGGCGCGGGCTCCCCGCGCATTTCGGCCTGGAAGCCGTAGGAGTTGGAAAAGACGAGGTCGATGCCCTCGGCGCCATCTTCGCGCAGCCGCAGCAGGTAGCGGGTGCGCAGCGGTTCGCCGAGGATGCGCGCCTCCACGTCGAAGCTGCGCGCATCGCTCCAGCGGCCCCGCGTGGCGACCACCGGCATCGGGCCGCCCGCGGGGCTGGTGCGGAACAGGCCGTCGAGGCCGATCGGCGCGGTGAAGCGCTCGTCGGCGCCGCCGGGGCGGCGCGCGGCGGTCACGACCTCGTAGCGCGGGTTCGCGGGATCGAGCTCGAGCCGCAGGCTGCGCAGCCCGATCGGATTGGCACCGAAGCGCCAGGTGCGGCCCGCGAGGCGCTGCGCCGCCTCGGGCACCGGGCCGGCCTCGGAGGGCTTCTCGGCCGTGGCCTTCGCCACCGCGGCCTCGAGCGCGGCCTGGGCCGCGGCATCGTCGGCGACGGCGCCGCCGGCCTTGACCGACCGCAGGATGCGCTCGATCAGCAGAGGCACCGGCGCCGCGCGCGTGCTCGTGAACACCGCCACCGCGTCGGCCTCGGGCAGCACCACGATGCCCTGGCCGTTGTGGCCCATGGCCATGTAGACGCGGCGCGCGGGCAGGGTCCACCAGCCGTTGGCATAGAAGAAACCCGGCGTGCCGAGGTCCTTCATCTCGACCGTGGCCGCGAGGTTCTTCGCAACCCACGCGGCCGGCACGAGCTGGCGGTCTTCCCAGCGGCCGCCGCGCAGGTAGAGCTGGCCGATCTTCGCCATGTCGCGCGGCTGCAGCGCGAGGCCGAAGCCGCCCACGGGCAGGCCCTGCGGGTCCTGGCGCCAGCGCAGGTCGGCGATGCCCAGCGGCTTGAACAGGCGCTCGGTGGCATAGGCCTGCAGGTCGCCGCCGGTGCGCCGCGCGAGCAGGGCCGACAGCAGCTGCGAGTTGCCGCTGTTGTAGTTGAAGCCGGCGCCGGGCGCCTGCGCCATCGGGCGGCCGCGCACGTAGGCGGCCCAGTCGCGCGCACGCTCCATCTCGATCAGCGAGACCGGCTTGCCGCGGTCGTTGAGCGGCTCGGTCCAGTCGATGCCCGAGGTCATGTCGAGCAGGTGCGCGACCGTGACCGCGCTGCGCTGGGGATCGGTGGCGCCGTCGAACACCGGGTCGTCGAGGCGCAGCCGGCCGTCCTCGATGGCGATGCCCGCGAGCGTGCCCACCACGGCCTTGGTGACCGAGTTGACCGCATGGCGCAGGCCGGGGCGGAACGGCGCGTAGTAGGCCTCTACCACGATGCGGCCGTGGCGCACCACCAGCAGGCTGTCGAGCTGGTGGGTGGCGCCGAGTTCGACCAGCCGCGCGAGCTCGGCCGGGTCCATGCCCTGCGAGGCGGGCGTGGCGACGGTCCAGCCGGCGGTGGGCCAGGGGCCGTCGTCGGCCGCGGCGGCACCACCCGCGAAGGCGAGGGAGACGGACAGCGAGAGGGCCTGGAGGCCCGCGGCCACGGCATTCGACGCGTTCATCGGCGGCTCGCCCCCAGCCGTTGCGACACCGCGTCGGCGCAGCCCTTGAGCGCGGTGCCGATGGCGCCGTCCCAGGTCGTGTCGAAGATGCCGGCCGGGCCGATGGCGGTGATCGCGAGCACGATCGCGCCCGTGTGGTCGAACACCGGCGCGGCCATGGCGCTCACGCCCTCGATCACCTCGCCGTCGGAACGGCTGATGCCGTGCGCGCGCACCTCCTGCAACTGGCGCTCGAAATCGGCCCACGAGGGCAGCGGCTGCACCGGCGGCATGCCGGCCGGCGGCGCGGGCTCGGCCTTGCGCTGCTTCTGGCGCAGGCGCTCGGCCTCGAGCAGTTCGCGCACGCGCTCGGCGTCGAGGTAGGCCGCGAACACCCGGCCCGAGGCCGTGTTGGTCAGCGAGAACACCGTGCCGTGGCGCATGTTGACGTGCACCGGCGAGGGCGATTCGGCCGTGCGCACGATGGTCGCGCCGCGCGCGCCCCAGACCGCCAGCGCGATGGTGTGGCCGGTCTGCTGCGCGAGCTGGGCGATGGCCGGCGTGGCGATGTGCACCGGGTCGGCCTGCTGCAGGCTGATCAGGCCCAGTTGCAGCGCCAGCGGGCCGAGCAGATAGTGGCCGCTCGCGCGGTCCTGCTCGATCAGCCCCAGCCGGCCGAAGCTCACCATGTAGGGATGGGCCTTGGCGGGCGTCATGTCGGCCTCGCGCGCCAGGTCCTTGAGCGCCATCGGCCGGCCGTGGTGCACCAGCGCGCGCAGCAGCTGGCCGCCGACCTCGATGCTCTGGATGCCGCGCTGGGCGCGGTCGGCGTCAGGTTGTGCTTCGTTCATGGAGTGGGGATTAGACATGAAGCGATTCGCGGCTTACACTCGCGGAAATTCGTTAACCGCAAATTCGTTCGATTTAGACGAATTCACGATCCACCCACTCACTCCACCGGAGACACACGATGAGCCAAGCCAAGAAATTCGCCAGCCAGGCCGACATGGAAGAGAAGAAGGTCACCTTCAGCCAGATCTCGGAGCACGCCTGGGCCTACACCGCCGAGGGCGACCCGAACACCGGCATCGTGATCGGCGACGACTGCGTGCTGGTGGCCGACACCCAGGCCACGCCCGCGATGGCGGCCGACGTGGTGCGCCGCATCCGCGAGGTGACCGACAAGCCGATCAAGTACGTGGTGCTCACCCACTACCACGCGGTGCGCGTGCTGGGCGCGGCCGGCTACGGTGCCGAGCACATCCTGGCGAGCCAGGACACGCGCGACCTGATCGTCGAGCGCGGCGAGCAGGACAAGGCCAGCGAGATCGGCCGCTTCCCGCGCCTGTTCCAGAACGTCGAGACCGTGCCGCCGGGCCTGACCTGGCCCACCATGACCTTCACCGGCAAGATGACCCTGTGGCTCGGCAAGCTCGAGGTGCAGCTGCTGCAGCTCGGCCGCGGCCACACCAAGGGCGACACCGTGGTCTGGCTGCCGCAGGAACGCGCGCTGCTCTCGGGCGACCTGGTCGAGTTCGGCGCCACGCCGTACGCGGGCGACGCCTATTTCAAGGACTGGCCGCAGACGCTGGACAACGTCGCCGCCCTCAAGCCCGCCGCGCTGGTGCCGGGCCGCGGCGCCGCGCTGACCACGCCCGAGGCCGTGGCCGAGGGCCTGACGGGCACGCGCGACTTCATCGCCGACGTCTACGCCAGCGTGCAGGAAGGCGTGAAGGCCGGGCGCGACCTGAACGCGGTCTACAAGGACACCTACGAGAAGCTCAAGCCCAAGTACAGCCAGTGGGTGATCTTCGACCACTGCATGCCGTTCGACGTGAGCCGCGCCTACGACGAGGCCTCGGGCCATGTCGACCCGCGCGTGTGGACCGCCGAGCGCGACGTGGAGATGTGGAAGGCGCTCGAAGGCTGAGACGGGCGCTCCCTCCCCGCCGAGGGAGCGGCAGGACAGAAGAGACGGAGACAACGGACGTGAACGCACTCGCCACCGAAGCCGCGCAGGTCGACTACCAGAGCCTGCGCTTCGACTACCGCCGCCACCCCGACCAGGACGCGGCCCCGCCCGCGCGCCACCCGGTGGTGGTGGTCGGCGCCGGCCCCGTGGGCCTGGCGCTGGCCATCGACCTCGCGCTGCGCCAGGTGCCGGTGGTGCTGCTCGACAACGACAACACCCTGTCGACCGGATCGCGCGCGATCTGCTTCGCCAAGCGCACGCTCGAGGTCTTCGACCGGCTGGGCTGCGGCGACCGCATGGTCGACAAGGGCGTGTCGTGGAACATCGGCAAGGTCTACTTCCACGACGAGCAGGTCTACCGCTTCGACCTGCTGCCCGAGCCCGGCCACGAGCGCCCGGCCTTCATCAACCTGCAGCAGTACTACGTCGAGGGCTACCTGGCCGAGCGCGCGGCGCAGCTGCCGCTGATCGACATCCGCTGGAACAACAAGGTCACCGGCATCGCGCAGGACGCCGAGGGCGCGACGCTGACCGTGGAAACGCCCGAGGGCGAGTACCGGCTGGCCGCCGACTACGTGAGCGCCTGCGACGGCTCGCGCTCGAACCTGCGCCAGCTGCTGGGCCAGGAATCGAAGGGCCGCGTGTTCCGCGACCGCTTCCTGATCGCCGACATCACGATGGACGCGCAGCTGCCGACCGAGCGCCGCTTCTGGTTCGACCCGCCCTTCCATCCGGGCCAGAGCGTGCTGCTGCACAAGCAGGCCGACGGCATGTGGCGCATCGACTTCCAGCTCGGCTGGGAGGCCGACCCGGTGGAGGAGCGCAAGCCCGAGCGCATCGTGCCGCGCGTGCGCGCGCTGCTCGACAGCATCGGCCACGCGGGCGTGCAGTTCGAGATCGGCTGGGCCAGCGTCTACACCTTCGCCTGCCAGCGCATGGACAGCTTCCGCCACGGCCGCGTGCTGTTCGCGGGCGACTCGGCGCACGGCGTGTCGCCGTTCGGCGCGCGCGGCGCCAACTCGGGCGTGCAGGACGCCGACAACCTGGCCTGGAAACTGGCCGCCGTGGTGCGCGGCGAGGCCCCCGACGCGCTGCTCGACAGCTATGCCGGCGAACGAGAGTACGCGGCCGATGAGAACATCCGCAACTCCACGCGCGCCACCGACTTCATCACGCCCAAGAGCGAGGTCAGCCGGCTGTTCCGCGACGCGGTGCTGGCGCTGACGCGGCGGCACGCCTTCGCGCGCACGCTGGTCAACAGCGGCCGGCTGTCGGTGCCCTCGGTGCTGCGCGGCTCGCCGCTCAACACGCCCGACGTGGAAGGCGACGGCTTCGCGGGCGCGATGGTGCCGGGCGCGGCCGCGGCCGACGCGCCGGTGGCGCTCGCCGATGGCGGCAGCGGCTGGCTGCTGCGCGAGCTCGGCCGCGCGCACGGCTTCACGGCGCTGGTGTTCGGCGATGCCGACGACGCGGCGGTCGCGCGGAGCCTGCGCGCCATCGAGGCCGCGGCGCTGCCGCTGCGCACCGTGCGCGTGCCCGCGGGCGAAGCGAGCGAACTGGCCGTGCGGCGCTACGATGCGCGGCCCGGCACCGTCTACCTGCTGCGCCCCGACCAGCATGTGAGCGCGCGCTGGCGCGCGCCATCGTCCGCGCAGATCCGCGCGGCCTTCGACCGCGCGCTCGGCAAGGCCTGAGACCACACGCAGCGAGACATTGCCATGACCGCATCCACCCCCACGCTGATCACCGACGCGCACCTCGAGGCGCCCGACGATTTCTACGAAGCGCTGATCGAGGCGCACCAGGGCCTGAGCACCGAGGAAAGCCATGCGTACAACGCGCGCCTCGTGCTGCTGCTGGCCAACCACATCGGCTCGCTGCCCGTGCTGCGCGAAGCGCTCGCGGCCGCGAAATGAACACCACCCAGTGAGGACACCATGACCGCCGCAACTCCCGCCACCGAGCGCCGCTACCAGAGCGGCTTCGGCAACGAATACGCGTCCGAGGCCGTGCCCGGCGCGCTGCCGCAGGGCCGCAACAACCCGCAGCGCGGGCCCTTCGACCTCTACACCGAGCTGCTCTCGGGCACCGCCTTCACCGCGCCGCGCCACGAGAACCGCCGCACCTGGCTCTACCGCCGCCAGCCCTCGGTGGTGTCGGGCCGCTACCAGCCCTATGCGCAGGCGCACTGGACCACCGGCGCCGACCGCGAGATCGCGCTGCCGCCCGAGCCGCTGCGCTGGCATCCGCAGCCGCTGGACGGCGCGGGGGAACATGACTTCGTCGACGGCATGCACACCATCGCGGCCAACGGCGATGCCGAGTCGCAGGTCGGCATCGGCTCGCTGATGTACCTGGCGGGCCGCTCGATGGACAAGCGCGCCTTCGTCAACGCCGACGGCGAGATGCTGGTGGTGCCGCAGCAGGGCCGGCTGGTCATCACAACCGAGCTCGGCGTGCTCGAGGTGAAGCCCGGCGAGATCGCGCTGCTGCCGCGCGGCATGGCCTTCAAGGTGGCGCTGCCCGACGGCCTCTCGCGCGGCTACGTCTGCGAGAACTACGGCGCGCACTTCCGCCTGCCCGAGCTCGGCCCGATCGGCTCGAACGGGCTGGCCAACGCGCGCGACTTCCAGGCGCCGGTGGCGGCCTTCGAAACGGAAGAAGGCGGCTACGAGATCGTCAAGAAGTTCGGCGGCCGCTTCTGGCACGCGCCGATGAAGCAGACGCCCTTCAACGTGGTCGCCTGGCACGGCAACCTCGCGCCCGTGAAGTACGACACCGCGCACTTCATGGTGATCGGCTCGATCAGCTTCGACCATCCCGATCCCTCGATCTTCACCGTGCTGACTTCGCCGAGCGACACGCCCGGCACCGCCAACTGCGACTTCGTGATCTTCCCGCCGCGCTGGATGGTGATGGAGAACACCTTCCGTCCGCCGTGGTTCCACCGCAACCTGATGAGCGAGTTCATGGGCCTGGTGCTCGGCGAGTACGACGCCAAGCCCGGCGGCTTCAAGCCCGGCGGCGCGAGCCTGCACAACAGCATGGTGCCGCACGGCCCCGACGAGGAAGCCTTCGACAAGGCCACCCACGCCGACCTCAAGCCGCACAAGCTCGACAACACGCTGGCCTTCATGTTCGAGAGCCGCTACCGTTTCATCCCGACGAACTTCGCGCTGCAGAGCAAGGCGCTCGACACCGACTACGCCGACTGCTGGGCCGGCCTCAAGGACCAGTTCAAGCCATGAACCCCGTCTTCGCACTGACGCGCCGCGCGGCCGTCCTCGCGCTGTTCGCCGCGCCCCTGTTCTCGCAGGCCGCGGACTTCCCCGCCAAGCCGATCCGCTTCATCGTGCCCTACACCCCGGGCGGCACCACCGACCTGGTGGCGCGCACCGTGGGCCAGAAGGTGTCGGAGAAGCTGGGCCAGCCGGTGCTGATCGACAACCGCGGCGGCGCGGGCGGCAACATCGGCATGGACGCCGTGGCCAAGGCCGCGCCCGACGGCTACACCATCGGCTTCGGCGCCATCTCGACCAACGCGCTGAACCCGCACATCTACAAGTCGATGGCCTTCGACCCGCGCAAGGACTTCACGGCCATCAGCCTGCTGGGCACCTCGACCATCGTGCTCGAAGTGCCGGCGGCCTCGCCGATCAAGTCGGTGGCCGACCTGATCGCGGCCGCGAAGAAGACTCCGGGCATGCCCTACGCCACCGCGGGCGCGGGCACCTCGATGAACCTGGCCGGCGTGATGTTCGCGCAGATGACCGGTACCGAGCTGACGCACGTGGCCTACAAGGGCAGCGGCCCGGCCATCACCGACATGCTGGGCAACAACATCGGCCTGATGTTCGACAACCTTCCGGCCTCGCTGCCGCACATCCAGGCCGGCAAGCTGCGCGCGCTGGCCGTGGCCGGGCCCACGCGCTCGCCCTCGCTGCCCGAGGTGCCGACCATCGCCGAGGCCGGCCTCAAGGGCTATGCGCTCGAGCCCTGGTTCGGCGTCTACGGCCCGGCCAACCTGCCGGCGCCGATCGTGAAGGCGCTCAACGAGGCCTTCGTGGAGGCGCTCGCGCAGCCCGACGTGAAAGCCAAGCTGGCGCAGGCCGGCTTCTCGCCGCGCGGCTCGAGCGCGCAGGAACTGGCCACGCTCACGCAGACCGAGTACCAGCGGCTCGGCGAGGTGGCGAAGAAGGCCGGCATGACGGCCGAGTGAACCGAACACCGCAACGAAAGACACATCCATGACCACCGCACTGAACGCCACCCACGACCCGAAACTGCGCAGCTGGGTCGCCTCGGCCAATGAAGCCGGCAGCGACTTCCCGATCCAGAACCTGCCCTTCGGCCGCTTCCGCGCCGCCGGCAGCACCGAGGCCTTCCGCATCGGCGTCGCCATCGGCGACCAGGTGCTCGACCTGCGCGCCGCGGGCCTGGTCGACAGCGACGACATGAACGCGCTGATGGCCGCCGGCACCCAGGAGCGCCAGGCGCTGCGCGCCGCGCTCTCGGCCGGCCTCGCCGAAGGCAGCGACAAGCAGGCCGCCTGGTCGAAGGCGCTCGTCGCGCAGGCGCAGGCCGAGATGACCGTGCCCTGCCGCATCGGCGACTACACCGACTTCTACACCGGCATCCACCACGCGACCACCATCGGCAAGCTGTTCCGTCCCGACCAGCCGCTGATGCCCAACTACAAGTGGGTGCCGATCGGCTACCACGGCCGCGCCTCGTCGATCGGCGTGAGCGGCCAGGTCTTCAAGCGCCCGCAGGGCCAGACCAAGGCACCCGATGCCGCCGAGCCCAGCTTCGGTCCGTCGAAGCGCCTGGACTACGAACTCGAGCTCGGCTTCCTGGTCGGCCGCGGCAATGCGCTCGGCGAGCCGATCGCCATCGGCGAGGCCGAGGAGCACCTGTTCGGCGTGACCCTGCTCAACGACTGGTCGGCGCGCGATCTGCAGGCCTGGGAGTACCAGCCGCTCGGCCCCTTCCTCGCGAAGAACTTCGCGAGCACGCTGTCGCCGTGGATCGTGACCATGGAAGCGCTCGCGCCCTTCCGCGCGAAGTTCGAGCGGCCCGAGGGCGATCCGCAGCCGCTGCCCTATCTCGACGCGCCGTCGAACCGCGCAGCCGGCGCGCTCGACATCACGCTCGAAGTGCTGCTGCAGACCGCGAAGATGCGCGAGGCCGGCGAGGCGCCGGTGCGCCTCACGCTCGGCAACACCACCGAGGCCGCCTACTGGACCGCGGCGCAGCTCGTGACGCACCACACGGTGAACGGCTGCAACCTGCAGCCCGGCGACCTGCTGGGCTCGGGCACGCTCTCGGGCCCGAAGCCCGACCAGGCCGGTTCGCTGATGGAGCTCACGCTCGGCGGCAAGCAGGCGGTGACCTTGCCCAACGGAGAGAAGCGCACCTTCCTCGAGAACGGCGACACGCTGGTGATGCGCGGCTGGTGCGAGCGCGCGGGCGCGGTGCGCATCGGGCTCGGCGAGGTCAGCGGCACGGTGGTCTGACGCCACCGGCGTTCGCCATGCGCAGGGCGGTGAAGGCGGTGGAGGCGGCAACGCCTTCACCGCCTTTTTCACGTCAGGGCCTCAGGGCTTCGGCGCGATCACGAGCGCGAGGCCGTCGGGATTGCGCGGGTCGGACACCGGCACCGGCGCATTGCCCACGACCTGGATCGCCTGGATGTTCTGGCCGCCGGCCAATCCGTCCTGCATGGTCCAGCCGCGCGCGCGCAGGTTGTCGGCCGTGGCCGCGGGGAAGCGCTCGGCCTCGTAGTAGATGACGTTGTCGGGCAGGAGCTGGTGGTGGAAGCGCGGTTGCGCCTGCGCCTGGTCGAGCGGCAGCTTGTAGTCGAGCACGTTGACCAGCACCTGGTAGACCGCCGTGAAGATGCGCGAGCCGCCTGGCGTGCCGAGCACCAGCGCGAGCTTGCCGTCCTTCACCGCGATGGTCGGGCTCATCGACGACAGCGGGCGCTTGTTGGGCTGGATCGAGTTGACATCGCCGCCGACCACGCCGAACTGGTTCGGCACGCCGGGCTTGGCGGAGAAGTCGTCCATCTCGTTGTTGAGCAGGAAGCCCGCGCCCTCGACCACGATGCCGCTGCCGAAGCCGCCGTTGAGCGTGTAGGTGATGGCGAGTGCGTTGCCCCACTTGTCGACCACCGAGAAGTGCGTGGTCTGCGGCTTCTCGCCGGTGCTGACCGGCGGCACGGGGTCGGTGCCGAGGCCCGGCTTCACCTTGGCCAGCGGCGTCGGCGTGGCGGGGTTGACCTCGGCCGCGCGGCCCTTGAGGTAGTCGTCGGCCAGCAGCTTCAGCATCGGCACCTGGTAGAAGTCCGAGTCGCCGAGGTACTGCGCGCGGTCCGCGAACACGCGCTTCTCCATCTCCGCCGTCAGGTGCACGTACTGCGCCGAGTTGAGCGGCGCCTTGGCGAACTGCGGCTCGAGGTCCTTCTTCATCTTGAGCAGTTGCCCGATGCCGAAGCCGCCCGAACTCGGCGGCGGCGCGGTGTAGACCGTGTGGCCGTTCCAGTCGATGGCCACGGGATCGCGCCACACCGCCTGGTAGTTCTTCAGGTCGTTCTTGCTGATCAGGCCGCCGGTGCGTCCCATCTCGGCCACCAGCAGGTCGGCCGTCTTGCCGGTGTAGAACTCGCTGCCGCCGTTGTCGCTGATGCGCTGCAGCGTGTCGGCCAGCTCGGCCTGCTTGAACAGCTGGCCCTTGATCATCTTGCCGCCGAAGTACTTGTTGAAGTTCGAGCGGCTGTTGACGGTGGTCAGCTCGGCCGTCGAGTACGCGACGAAGCCGTTGCGCGCATAGGCGATGGCCGGTGCCAGCACCTGCGCCCAGCTGAGCTTGCCGAAGCGCTGGTGCGCGGTCCACATGCCCGCGACCGAGCCCGGCACGCCCGCGGCCAGCGAGCCGTCGAGGCTCAGGCCCGGGATCACGTCGCCGTTCTTGTCGAGGTACATGGTGGGCGTGGCCGCGCCCGGTGCCTTCTCGCGGAAGTCGAGGAAATAGGGCTTGCCGTTCATCCAGGTCGTCATGAAGCCGCCGCCGCCGAGGTTGCCCGCCTCGGGCAGTGTGACGGCGAGCGCGAAGGCCGTGGCGACGCCGGCATCGACGGCATTGCCGCCCGCGTCGAGGATCTGCTTGGCGGCGGCCGCGCCGAACTGGTCGGGCGATGCCACCGCGCCCGCGTTGAGCGTGGTGCTCTCGGCCGGAGGCGCCGGTGGCGCGGCGGGAACGACGGGGGCGAAGGCGGTGCCCGATCCGCCACCGCCGCAAGCGGAAATACCGATGGTGGCGAACAGGATCAGGGAATGAAATGCGCGGCGCGACGTGGCGTGCGTGAAGGGCACTGTGAGTCTCCTCAAGTTGTGAATCTCTGGCATGCTCGCCAGGCTTTTTTGGGGGGTGCGCACTCCCGGGGGCGGACTGTAGTGCCCGGTCCTGCCAGCGTCTAACGAAAGATTTTCGATTTACCTATTCCGGATCCTCATGGAGACAAGAAAGCTGGCGCACCTGATCGAATTGGCGATGACCGGCTCCTTCAGCCGCGCGGCCGCCAACCTGCATCTCACGCAATCGGCGCTGAGCAAGAGCATCCAGTCGCTCGAGGCCGAGATCGGCGTGCCGCTGATCGAGCGGCTCGGGCGGCGCTGCACCACCACCGCCGCGGGCTCGCTGGTGGTCGAGCGCGCGCGGCGGCTGCTGGTCGACGTCGACAACCTCTCGATCGGCGTGAGGGACGAGGCCGTGCTCGAGGGCACGCTGCGCGTGGGCTTCGGCGCCGGACCCGGCGCCTGCATGAGCGCGGACTTCATCGCCCACGTGCTCGAGGCGCATCCGCGCGTGAAGCTGCTGGTGCGCCGCGGCACGGCGCGCTTCCTCATGGGTGCCCTGCGCGACCGCTCGATCGACGCCGTCCTGATCGACGCGCGCTCGCTGGTGCTGTCCGACGAGCTCGTGGTCGAGCGCATGGGCGGCCTCGCGGGCGGTGCCATCTGCCGCGTCGGCCATCCGCTGGCCGCGCGCGCGGCGGTCACGATGCAGGACCTGCTGCAGTACCCGATCCTCAGCACCGACGTGTCGGACGAGGTGGCGACGCTGACGAAGGAGCACTACGGCCTGAGCGACGACGTGCGCCACTCGACCACCGTGGAGTCGGAGGAACTCGAGCCCCTGATCGCCGCGACCGCGCGCTCCGACGCGATCTTCTTCGGCGCGCTCGCGGCCGCCGGCGAGCAGATCGCCGCGGGCCGATTGCGGCGCATCACGGTCGAGTCGCAGCTCGAGCTGTCGATCCCGGTCGCGCTCGTGCGGCTGGCCAGCAAGGGCGAACAGAAGCTGGTGCAGGTGGTGCGCGAGTTCGCGGCCCATTGGTTCGCGGCGCGGGAGACCCCATGAAGCCTTCTTCGTCGCGCATGGCGAGGCGCGTGCTGGCGAGCGCGCTGGCCGGTCTCGCCTTCGGCGCGCTCGCGCAGGAACAGATCATCCGCATCGGCCTGGTCGCGCCCATGAGCGGCGCGCTGGCCGTCTCGGGCAAGGCCAATCAGAAGGGCGGGCAACTGGCCGTGGACGAACTCAATCGCCAGCAGTTGCGCATCGGCGGGCAACGCGCGCGCTTCGAGCTGATGGCCGAGGACGATGCGGGCGATCCGAAGCAGGGCACCGCGGCCGCGCAGAAGCTGGTGGACGCCAGGGTCCACGGCGTGGTCGGCCACCAGACCTCGGGCTCGGCCATTCCCGCCTCGCGGCTCTACAGCGAAGCCGGCATTCCGCAGGTCTCGCCTTCGGTCACGGCACCCAGGTACACCGAGCAGGGCTTCAAGACCACCTTCCGCATCGTCGCGGGCGACGCCAGCATCGGCGACGCGATCGCCACCCATGCGGTGCAGCGGCTGCGCATGAAGCGCTTCGCGATCGTCGACGACCGCAGCTCCTACGGCCACGGCATCGCCGAGGAGTTCGCCAAGGCCGCCGTGCGTGCGGGCGGCACCATCGTCGGCCGCGAACATGCGAGCGACAGGAGCAGCGACTTCTCGGCCATCCTCACCGCGATCAAGGCACAGCAACCCGATGCGATCTTCGTCGGCGGCATGTACGCGATGGCCGGCCCGATGCTGCGCCAGATGAAGCAGCTCGGGCTCGGTGCCGGCATGCTCGGCGGCGACGGCATCTGCGACAACGAGCTGCTGCGCCTGGCCGGCGGCGCGGCGCGCGACGACCAGGTGTTCTGCGCGGCCTCGGGCGAGATCGAGGACGACCGCGAAGGCCGGCTGCGCGACTTCCGGAAGGCCTACCGCCAGCGCTTCGACATGGACCCGGAGCTGGTCTCGCTGTATTCCTACGACGCGGTGAAACTGCTCGCGGATGCGATGCGCCGCGCCGATTCCGCGAACCCCGAGACCTACCTGCCCTTCCTGGCACGCACGCGCGACTACGCCGGGCTCACGGGCAGGATCTCCTTCGATGCGAAGGGCGACCTGCTGCATCCGCAACTGGCGCTCTACACCTTCAGGCACGGCGTGCGCGCGCACCTGGCGACGGTCCAGATGCCGTAGCGCGCGCGGCCGCTGCGAGCTTTCGTACTCCTCGCGCGACCGGATCGCCCGCCGCGCGCCGCGTGTCATATCCCGGCCATGAAAGCTTCATAAGGTCATCGCAGCACCTGGGGCCACACCGTCTTGCGCTCCAGCGATCGACGGCCATCAGGTCACGGGGAGACCAGAAGGAATGAACCGCAGCTTCATCGCCCACAGTCCGCTGGGCGAGCGCGTGAAGTTTCGCTCGATGACGGGACAGGAGCGGATCTCCACGCTGTTCGAATCGCGCGTGCGCCTGGTCGCCGACACGCCCGGCATCGCCGCCCGGAGCGTGCTCGGCAAGGACATGACGATCGAGATCGACCTCGCGACCGAGCTCGGCGGCGCGGGCCGGCGCTTCATCAGCGGCCAGGTCACGCGCTTCGCGCGCGTGGGCAAGGACGACGGCGACATGCATGTCTACGAAGCCGTGCTGCGCCCCTGGCTCTGGTACGCGACGCGGCGCTCGGACTTCAAGATCTTCCAGTTCAAGACCGTGCCCGAGATCGTGCAGGAGGTGCTCGCGCCCTATGGCTTCGCGATCGAGCCCAAGCTCTCGGGCAGCTACCGCAACTGGGACTACTGCGTGCAGTACGGCGAGACCGACTTCGACTTCGTGAGCCGGCTCATGGAGTCCGAGGGCATCTACTACTTCTTCGCGCATGCAAAAGGCAGCCATCAGCTCGTGCTGTGCGACGGACCGGGCTCGCATGCGCCGCTGCCCGCCGGCCCGGTGAAGGTGCCCTACCACGCGGGCGTGCTCGCGGCGCAGATCCTCGAGCAGGACTTCATCGACAGCTGGCACCACGCCGAGGACATCGCCTCGGGCCATTTCGCGGCCGACGACTACGACTTCAGGAAGCCCCAAGCCGAGATCGACACGCTGCGCCGCCAGCCCGCGGGCCATGACCACGACAGCTACGAGCGCTACGACTGGCCCGGCGGCTACACCGAACTCGGCGACGGCGAGAACTACGCGCGGCTGCGGCTCGAACAGCAGATCGGCCGGCGCGAATCGATCGAGGCCGAAGGCAACCTGCGCCACATCGCGCCCGGCTACCTGTTCGACCTCGCGCGCCATCCGAACGCCGAGGACAACCGCCGCTACCTGATCGAGGCCGCGAGCCACGACTTCCAGGAGAACGCGCTGCGCGTGGCCGCCGCCGGCGCCGCCTACGGCGAATCGACCAGCAGCACCAGCTACCGCCAGGCCTTCGCGGTGGTGCCCGACAGCGCGCCGTATCGCGTGCCGCGCCTCACACCGCGCCCGCGCACCACCGGCCCGCAGACCGCGGTGGTGGTGGGCCCGGCGGGCGAGGAGATTTACACCGACGAGTACGGCCGCATCAAGGTGCAGTTCCACTGGGACCGCTACGGCCAGCGCGACGAGAACGCCTCGTGCTGGATCCGCGTCTCGCAGACCTGGGCCGGCGGCGGCTACGGCAGCATGCAGATCCCGCGCATCGGGCAGGAGGTGATCGTCGACTTCCTCAACGGCGATCCCGACCATCCGATCGTGACCGGCTGCGTCTACAACGCCGCGCAGATGCCGGCCTGGGAGCTGCCGCGCCACAAGACGCAGTCGGGCATCCAGACGCACTGGAGCAAGGGCGGTGGCGGCAAGCACATGCTGCGCTTCGAGGACAAGCGCGGCAGCGAGCACATCGAGCTCTCGACCGACCATGGCGCCACCCACCTGCACATGGGCTACCTGATGAACCAGGGCTCGGAGGTGCAGCGCAGCTACGGCTTCGAGTTGCGCACCAACGAGTGGGGTTCGATCCGCGCCGACAAGGGCCTGCTCTTGACCACCTACACGCAAGACTTCACGCAGAAGATCTCGCGCGACAACCCCGACGGCCACGAGCAGCTCGGCGCCACACTGGCCCAGAGCCAGGCCCTGATGCAGGAGGCGGGCCAGGCGATGGCCGCCACGAAGTCGCTGGTCGGCGCGCTGGCGCGCGGCAAGAACCAGCAGCTCGTGGGCCTGGTGCAGGGCGTGCAGTCGGCCGGCGGCACCTCGCAGGCGGTGGCGGCGCTCGCGGCCGCGGGATCGCCCGAGGGCGGCGTGTCGGACGATGCGGACCCCTCGATGGACGAGGCGCAGCAGATGCTGGGCCTGTCGCGCAAGATCGACAAGCCGGTGGTGTCGATCGTGAGCCCCGAGGGCCAGACCATGATCAGCCCCAAGCCCATCGTCGTGAGCTCGGGCCGCAGCGTGTCGATCCGCGCGCAGTCGGCCATGACGCTGACCAGCGGCGCGCAACTCACGCAGCTCGCCAAGACCGGCATGGTGACGCAGGTCAGCACCGGCGGCCAGGTCAACGTGGTGTCGGCCGGCGACATCGTCTCGCGCGCCAGCGAGGGCGCGATGAACCTGCTGTCGAAGAACGATGCCACGCTGGCCTCGACGAGCGAGAACGCGAACCTGTTCGGCAGGAAGTCGGTGATCGTGAATGCGGCCGAGCAGGACGTCTTCGTGCTCGGCAAGACCAGCATCTCGCTGCTCTGCGGCGAATCGTCGATCGTGCTGCTGGCCGACGGGACCATCCGGATCAAGGGCAAGACCGGCGTCTTCGAGTTCTCCGACACGCTGGACCAGACGGGCCGCAACAAGATCCTTCTCAACTGCTGAGGCGCGCCCGCCGGAAAGCCGAATGCACTATCACTTCCAACGCGGCACCGTCGAGGTCCCCGACCACTACAACGACCGCACGATGCACGTGCTGGTGCCCGCGGGCGCCGGCTTCACCTTCATCATCAGCCAGGACGAGCTCGAGCCCGGCGAGTCGCCCGAGGCCTTCGTGCAGCGCCAGCTCGGCAACCTCGCGCGCCAGGTCACGAAGTTCGAGGAGACCGCGCGCGAAGCGATCTTCCTGGGCCCGCCCGAGCAGGGCGTGCAGGGACTGCGCATCGAGTTCAGGTACCGCCAGCGCGGCAGCTTCTCCTACCAGTGCCAGGGCATCTTCCCGTTGTCCGACCGCAAGACGCTGCTGACCTTCACCGCCAGCGCCGCCGCGCCCTTCGACGCACCGCAGCTGCAGCTGTGGCGGCAGATGGTGGCGAGCGTGGCGCTGCGCCGGTAGGCCCCGCAGCGCGAGCCGCGCCATGCCCGAAGCCGCGCGCATCGACGACGCCATCGGCCATGTCTCCGTGTGGGCCCGGCTCGCGCGCGTGGGGTTGCGCGTGGCCGCGGGCATGGCCGAGGCGGTGCTCGTGGGCGCGGCGATCGTGGGCGTGGCCGCGCTCATGTCCACGCCGGTCGGCTGGTGCGGCGCGATCTTCGCGGGCGGGCTGATCGCCGGCTTCGTCGGCGGCGCGACCGGCTGGAGCGACTACAAGGAAAAGAAGATCAAGGAGCTGACCGAGGACATCGGCTCGCCCACGGTCACCGGCGCCATCAGCCGCATGGGCTCGCCCGACGTGCAGGTCAACGGCAAGGCGGCCGCGCGCGCGATCGCGGACTCGGGCGCCTGCTCGAGGCACTCGGGCCCGATCCCGATCGCCGAAGGATCGGACTCGGTGTGGATCAACACCTTCCCGGCCGCGCGCAAGGGCGACAAGCTGCAGTGCTCGGCCGCGATCGTCGAGGGCAGCGCCAACGTGTTCATCGGCGGCGCGAAGACCGCCTACATGGAGATCGCCGACGACAAGGAATGGTGGGAGACCGCGCTGGAGATCGGCATCGGCCTGGCCATGGGCCGCGGCAGCTTCGGCGCGCGCCTCGGCTGCCTGGGCATGGGCATGCTCGCCAACATGGCGGCCGACCGGCTGGGGCGCGGCTTCCGCTCGCTGATCGGCTATCCCGTGCATCCCGCGACGGGCGGCAAGATCCTGACCGGCGAGGCCGACACCGACTTCGTGCTGCCGGGGCCGCTGCCGATCGTCTGGAAGCGGCGCTACAGCAGCCACGACCGCCGCGCCGACGGGCCGTTCGGCACCGGCTGGAGCGTCGCGCCCCATGGGGTGAGCCTGCGCGTGCAGCCCGGCGCGGGGCCGCGCGCGCTGGTCTACACCGACGAGGCGGGCCGCGAGGTCGAGATGCCGGCCCTGCAGCCCGGCCACGGCCTCTTCAACGTGGCCGAGATGTTCTCGATCGGCTGCACGCCCGGCGGCCACTACGAAGTGACCACGCTCGAGGGCCTGCTCTACCAGTTCGGCGCGCCGGCGGCGCCCGAGGTCGCCGAGACGCTGCCGCTTCGGCGCCTGCGCGACCGCAACGGCAACTGGATCGCCTGCCGCCACGACGCGGCGCGGCGCCTCGCCGAGATGGCCGACAGCATCGGCCGGCTGCTGCGCTTCGACTACGCGGGCGACTCGCGGCGCGTGCAGGCCATCCACCTCGCCAAGGGCGCGGAGGACGAGATACCGGGCCTGCTGGTGCGCTACGGCTACGACGCCAACGCGCAGCTGGCGACGGTGATCTCGCGCGAGGACCGGCCGCTGCGGCGCTTCGCCTACACCGACGGCCTGATGACATGGCAGGAATCGGCCGGCGGCTTCTCCTGCGGCTACGAATGGGAACCGGCGGGCGCGGCCACCGGGCCCGAGGGCGACCGCCGCGTGCTGCGCCACTGGACCGGGGACGGCGAGCACTGGGACATCGCCTATGCCGAGGCTTCGGGCCCGGACGCGGCGGGCACCACCGTCGCGACCGACCAGCTCGGCCGGCGCTCGAGCTGGTGCTGGGATGCCGGCTACAACCTCACGCGCTACGTCGATCCGCTGGGCCACGCATGGACCCTGCAATGGGACGCGGACCGGAAGCTGCGCAGCGTGCGCAACCCGGGCGGCGGCGAGCTGCGCTTCGCGTACAACGCCCATGGCATGCCGGTGGCCGAGACCGATCCGCTGGGCCGCAGCACGCGCACGCTCTGGGACGACCGCTGGTTCGAGCCGCGCAAGATCACGCTGCCCGACGGCCGCAGCTATCTCTTCGAGTACGACGACCGCGGCAACCACACGGTGCTCATCGATCCCGCGGGGCAGGAAACCCGCTACGCCTACGACCGCTTCGGCCTGCTCGAGGCGGTGACCGATGCCCTCGGCGGCACCAGCCGCCTGCGCTGGAACCGGCGTGCGCAGGTCGTGGCGCGCACCGACTGCTCGGGCAAGACCACCCGCTTCGCCTACGACGCCTGGGGCTTCCCGCAGTCGGTGACCGACGCCGCCGGGCAGTCCACGCGCTTCGTCCACGACGCGATGGGGCGGCTGCTCTCGATGTCGCAGCCCGACGGCTCGCACCATGCCTATCGCTACGACGCGGCCGGCCGCCTGGTCGGCGCCGTCGATCCGCTGAGCCGCGGCACGCAGCTGGTGCTGAACGCGCGCGGCCAGCCCACGCTGCAGCAGGACGCGCAGGGCCGGCGCATCGAGCTGCACTACGACGGCGGCCATCGGCTGCATGCGCTGGTCAACGAGAACGGCATGCACTTCCGTTTCGCGCACGACGAGGCCGACCGCGTGGTGGAGGAGCATCGCGCGGGCGGCACGCGCGTGTGCATCGAGTACGACGTCAATGGCTGGCCGTCGGCGGTCGTGCACTACCCGGGCATCGGCGACGAGGACCTCGCGCTCGACGGGGGCGCGGATGGCGGCACGCGCACGCAGCCGCTGCGCACCGAGTTCGTCCGCGATGCCGCGGGCCGGCTGGTGGAGAAGCGCACCGCGCGCCATCGCTACCGCTACCGCTACGACGCGCTCGACCAGCTGGTGGAGGCCTGCAAGCTCGCGCTCGCGGAGGCCGGCGGCGAGCCGCGCGCGCTGCATCGCGTCGCCTTCGAGTACGACCGCCTCGGCAACCTCGCGGCCGAGACCGCCATCGACGAGACCACCGGCGAGCGCCATGCGCTGCGCCACGAGCACGACGCACTGGGCAACCGCACGCGCACGCTGCTGCCGGCGCTGGGCGACGGCGGCGTCCAGCGCGCGCTGAACTACCTGCACTACGGCTCGGGCCACCTGCACCAGGTCAACCTTTGGCAGCGGCACGGCGACGCGCCCGCGGAGCACGCGCTGGTCAGCGACATCGAGCGCGACGACCTGCACCGCGAGGTGGCGCGCACGCAGGGCCGGCTGGCCACGCGCTTCGCCTGGGATCCGCTGGGGCGCCGCGTGGCGTCGTGGTGCCGCGCGGCATCGCTGGGCGAGGCCTTCACGCCGCGCGACGCCGGCTGGCGCGAGGCGATGGACAGCGTGGGCACCGCGCGCGCCCGGGTCCTCGACGGGCTGATGAAGGAATACGGCTACGACCTCGCCGGCGAACTGCGCCATGCGCGCCATTCGCTGCAGGGCCGCACGGAACACGGCTACGACGCCACCGGCCGCATCGAGGCCACGCGGCGCGTGCCGCGCGCGGCATCGGGCGCGGCCGCGAACGAGGAACGCTTCGCCTACGACCCCGCCGGCAACCTGCTCGACAGCGCGATGGCCGGCGCCCGGGGCCCGGGCTACGTGCGCGACAACCTCGTGCGCGTGTTCGAGGACAAGCGCTACGACTACGACGGCCACGGCCGCCTCGTGCGCAAGCGCGCGGGCCGCCACACCGAGCAGCGCTTCGAGTGGGACGAGGAGCACCGCCTGCTCGCGGTGCGCACCACGCGCCGGCCCGGCACGCCGCAGGCCGTGACGCAACACACGCGCTTCGACTACGACGCTCTCGGCCGCCGCGTGGCGCGCCACGAAGCCTTCGGCAGCACCCGCTTCGTGTGGGAAGGGCTGCGGCTGCTCGAGGAGCGGCGCGGCGGCCACGCGACCAGCTATGTCTACGAGCCCGGCTCCCACGTGCCGCTGGCGCGGCTCGACGCCGGGCAGGACACGGCCGGGCGCGAGGCCAGCGAGCTTCGCTACTTCCACACCGCGCCCTCGGGCCTGCCCGAGGAACTGAGCGACAGCGAGGGCCGGCTGTGCTGGCGCGCCAGCTACCGGACCTGGGGCGCGACGGTCTCGGAGCAATGGGAGACGGTGGCGCTGGACGGGCGGCCCGCCGTGTCCGGCGCGCCGGCGTCCCCGCCGCTCGAGCAGAACCTGCGGCTGCAGGGCCAGTACCTCGACCGCGACACCGGCCTGCACTACAACACCTTCCGCTTCTACGACCCCGACATCGGCCGCTTCATCGGTCCCGACCCGATCGGGCTGAGCGGCGGCATCAACCTCGGCAGCTACGCGCCCAACCCCTACGGCTGGATCGATCCGCCGGGCTGGGCCGGCGGCCTGTGGGGCGGGCCGGGGCAGCCGGCGAGCTTCGACACCTGGTTCGACAACGCCAGCGTGGCGGACGTGCGCGTGGCTATGGCCAACCCCGCCTCGCGCGACGCGATCCACACCGCGCTGCGCAACGGCGGCGGCGCGCACGAGTGGTTCCCGGTGTCGATGGCCGACAAGGCCAAGGAGCTGGGCTTCTCGGCGCAGGAACTCAAGAAGCTCACCACGCCCACGCGCGAGGTCTGGTTCCAGAACGTGCCCGATCCGCGCAATCCGGGCGAGACCCTCTCGGGCCCGCACTCCACCGGCGCCGCGCTGCCCGAGGGCCAGTCGGGCCGCGCCAGTTCGCTCGCGCACAAGATCCTCTTCGCCAAGCTCGCCGGCGCCACCTCCAAGGCCGGCGCGCTCGCGCGCATCCGCAACTTCGCGAACAAGTACACCCGCGGAGGAAAATCCTCCATCGGCAAGTGCTAGCCCGCCACCGCATCGAGGCCACTCCATGATCGACAGCAGAACCCCCGGCATCGTCTCCGTCTGGATGGGCACCACCCGCCAGTCGCTCGAGGACTTCAACCAGTACACCGAAGGCATGGAGACCGCGGGCTCGGGCTGCCCCGCACATGCGGACTTCGGCTGCGACTTCATCGACTCGGACGTGTTCGTCGCCTATCTCGCCGCGGGCGGCGCGGCGGTGCCGGTCGAGGACCTGGCCGAGGAGGTCGACGTCTCCACCAACGAGGCCGTGGCCGCGATCGCCGCGCGCTGCCACGAGCTCGGCATCGACAGCGCCAACGCGCTGTACTACTGGGTGAACTGCACCTTCACCGAGGAGCAGCCGGGGCGGCTCTACAACGGGCTGCGCTTCATCGGGGCCTTCGACGACCGGAAGAAGCGCAAGCGCTGAGCGCCGGCCCCGGGGAAAGCCCCCTGCCCCCAGTCCGTCACGCTTGATACGATTTTTTCGCAAACGCCCATTCCACAGGCGTCGGAGACAAGATGGACCTGGACATCCCCAGCGGCGCCGCCGAGGCGCTGTACCGCACCATGGTGCGCATCCGCGCGTTCGAGAACGCGGCCGAGACGGCCAGCCAGGGCGGCGTGAGCGCCTATGGGCAGCAGGCCGGCGGCGCGGCCAAGGTGCGCGGGCCGCTGCACCTGTCGACCGGGCAGGAGGCGGTGCCGGCCGGCGTCTGCGCGCACCTGCGCGCGAGCGACTACCTCACCTCCACGCATCGCGGCCACGGCCACACGCTGGCCAAGGGCGCCGACCTCGCGCGCATGATGTGCGAGCTGTTCGGCAAGGCCACGGGCTTCAACGGCGGCAAGGGCGGCTCGATGCACATCGCCGATTTCTCGGTCGGCATGCTGGGTGCCAACGGCGTGGTGGCGGCCGGGCTGCCGATCGCGGTGGGCGCGGCGCATGCGCAGAAGGTGCTGGGCCAGGGCGACGCCCTCACGGTCTGCTTCTTCGGCGACGGCGCGATCAACCGCGGCCCCTTCCTCGAGGCGCTGAACTGGGCCCGCGTGTACGAGCTGCCGGTGCTGTTCGTCTGCGAGGACAACCGCTGGAGCGCGACCACCGCGAGCGGCCCGATGACCGCGGGCGAAGGCGCCTCGGCGCGCGCCGAAGCGCTGGGCATCGCGGCCACGCAGGTCGACGGCAACGACGTGTTCGCGGTGCACGCGGCCGCGGCGCGGCTGGTGGCCGAGGTGCGCGGCGGCGGCGGACCGCGATTGCTGCATGCGCTGACCTACCGCGTGAAGGGCCACGTGTCGGTCGACCTCGCGGCCTACCGCGATCCGGCCGAGCTGGCGGCGGCGCTCGAGACCGATCCGCTGGCGCGCGCGCGTGGCCGGCTGCTGGAAGCCGGGCTCGAGGCGGCGGCGCTCGATGCGATCGAGAACGCGGCCACGGCCGAGGTCGAGGCCGCCCTGGCCACCGCCGACGCGGCGCCCTGGCCCGAGGCCGGCGCCGCCTTCACCGACGTGCAGACCACGGGAGCCGGGCAATGGCACTGAACGCAGCGAACACCGTGGAAGAACTCAGCTATGCCGAAGCCGCCGTGCGCGCCATCGCGCGCGAGATGGAAGCCGACGCGCGCGTGGTCGTGCTCGGCGAGGACGTGGGCCGCGGCGGCATCTTCGGCCAGTACAAGGGGCTGCAGCAGCGCTTCGGCGAGCGGCGCGTGATCGACACGCCGATCAGCGAGGCCGCGATCATGGGCGCGGGCGTGGGCATGGCGCTCGCGGGCCTGCGGCCGGTGGTCGAGATGCGCGTGGTCGACTTCGCGCTGTGCGGCATGGACGAACTGGTGAACCAGGCCGCCAAGAACCGCTTCATGTTCGGCGGCCAGGGCCGCGTGCCGCTGGTGGCGCGCATGCCGGGCGGCATCTGGGACGCCTCGGCGGCGCAGCATTCGCAGTCGCTCGAAGCCTGGTTCGCGCACCTGCCGGGCGTGGTGGTCGTGAGCCCGTCGACGCCGCAGGACAACCATTCGCTGCTGCGCGCGGCGCTGCAGTGCGGCGACCCGGTGGTCTACATCGAGCACAAGACGCTGTGGGGCGCGCGCGGCCCGGTCGACGAGACGCTGACGGTGCCGCTGGGCAAGGCGGCGCGCATGCGCCAGGGCGATGCGCTCACGCTCGTGAGCTGGAGCCGGCAGGCGCAGGTCTGCGCCGAGGCCTGCGAGCGGCTCGCGGCCGAGGGCATCGCGGTCGACCTGATCGACCTGCGCACGCTGTGGCCCTGGGATCGCGAGACGGTGTTCGAATCGTGCGCGCGCACCGGCCGGCTGCTGGTGGCGCACGAGGCGGTGCAGGCCGCGGGCTTCGGCGCCGAGATCGCGGCCAGCGCGGCCGAGGCCACGGGCTGCCGCATCGCGCGGCTCGGCGCGCCGCGCATTCCGGTCGGCTATGCGCCGGTGCTCGAGGCGCAGTCGCGCGTGGGCGTCGACGCCATCGTCGCGGCGGCGAAGAAGCTGGCGGGCTGACACGCGCCCCGCGCACCCATGGACCCGCTGTTCTTCAAGCTGGTGCGCGTGGTCAACCTCACGGCGCGGCCCTTCCACGAACGCGTGGGCCGCGAGCACCAGCTCACGCTCAACGAGTGGCGCACGATGGCGGTGCTGGGCGCGCAGCCCGGGCTCACCGCCTCGCAGGTGGCCGACCAGACCGGCCTCGACAAGATGGCGGTGAGTCGCGCGCTGGCCGGCCTGAAACGTCATCGGCGCGTGCAGTGCCGCGAGGATCCGACCGACCAGCGCAGGAGCCGGCTGCACCTCACGGCCGCGGGCAAGGCGTTGCACGCAACTGTGAGCGAACTGGGCCGCGAACGCGAGGCCGCGCTGTTCGCGGGCGTGGGCGCCGACGAGCTCGCGCGGCTGGGCAGCACGCTCGACCGGCTGATCGCCTCGGTGAGCGGCGACGCGGAGACCCAGGCCCAGGCTCATGCACCGGCCGTCGCGCGCAGCCGCTCGAGCACCGGCAGCAGCTCCGAGGGATCGGGCCGCTGCGTGTAGTCGGGGTTGACCTCGGCATAGGCGATGGTGCCGTCGCGCGCGATCACGTAGCGCGCGGGCATCGGCAGGGTCCAGCTCGGCTCGCCGTTGACCACCGCGAGGTCGTTCCTGAACACGTCGCGGTAGAGGTCCTGCAGGTAGCCCGGAAGCGCGAAGCGCAGGCCGAAGGCGGCGGCCACGGCATTGCCGGTGTCCGACAGGATCGGGAAGGCGAGCCGGTTGTCGCGCGCCGACTTGCGGCTGTTCGAGGGCGTCTGCGGCGACACCGCCACCAGTTGCGCGCCGAGCGCCTGCAGGCCCGGGAGCGCTTCCTGCAGCGCCTGCAGGTCCAGGTTGCAGTAAGGGCACCAGACGCCGCGGTAGAAGGTCAGCACCAGCGGGCCCTGGGCCAGCAGTTCCTGCGACGACCAGGCGCGGCCGTCGGCGTCGTGCAGCGTGAAGACCGGGGCGCGATCGCCGGCGCGCAGCGCGCGGTCGGCGGCGCCCGAGGCGATCAGCTCGTCGGTGGCGCGGTGCATGGGCTCGTGGATGAAGGCGGGCGCGTTCCACGGCGGGCCGCCGGCTTCGAAGTTGGCGCGGAAGGCGGCGAGTTTCTCGGGCAGTGACATGGCGATTTCTCCAGCAGGTTGAAGGCACCGGCGGTGCCGTGCCGTCACTGTCTTTGATTCACCGTTCAGCCGGTAGCCGGCCGGCACGACTAAGATCCATTCGCCATGCAAATCAATCGCAAGCCATGAGCGACCGGCTGCTCGCCCTGCGCCTGTTCACGCGCGTCGCGCACGCGGGCAGCTTCTCGCGCGCGGGGCGCGAGTTCGGGCTCTCGCAGCCTTCGGCCTCGCGCGTGATCGCGACGCTCGAGAAGGAAGTGGGCGCGGCGCTGCTGACGCGCACCACGCGCGCCGTGACGCTGACCGAGGCCGGTGCCGACTACCTCGCGCGCATCGAGCCGATCCTGGCCGCGCTCGAGGAGGCCGACCATGCGGCGCGCGGCACCGGCGAGCTGCGCGGCGTGCTGCGCGTGGCGCTGTCCTCGAGCTTCGCGGTGCGCGAGGCGATCCCCGCGCTGGCGCCCTTCATGGCGCGGCATCCGGCGCTGCGCGTCAAGCTGCTGATGCACGACCAGCTGCAGGACCTGGTGAGCGAGGGCGCGGACCTCGCGTTCCGCTTCGGCACGCTGCCCGATTCCAGCGCCACGGCGCGCAGCCTGGGGCTGTTCCGGACCCTGCTGGTGGCCGCGCCCGGCTACCTGCGCCATGCCGGCACGCCGGCGCTGCCGGCCGAGCTCGCGGCGCACGCGGTGGTGGCCGGGCCGAGCGGCGGCGCGTCCTGGTCCTTCGAGCGCGACGGGCGGAAGGTGTCGGTGCGCATCGCGGGCGCGCTGCTGAGCAGCACGATGAACGAGGGCTCGATCGCCGCGGCCGTGGCGGGCCTGGGCATCACCCACACCAGCGAGCTGGGCTGCGGCGCCGAGCTGGCCAGCGGCGCGCTGGTGCGGGTGCTCGCGGACTGGCGCATGGCGCCGGTGGAGCTGCATGCGGTGTTCCCGGCCGGGCGCGCCGCCAAGCCCTCGGCGCGCGCGCTGGCCGAGCACGTCGGCGCGACGCTGGCGGCGCGGGCGACGCCCGGCCGCTGAGCCGCGCGCTCAGGCCGCGAAGCCGCCGTCGATGTTGAGTCCGGCGCCGGTCACGAACGCGGCCTCGGGGCTCGCGAGGTAGGCCACCATGCCCGCGATCTCGTCGGCGTGGCCGTGGCGGTCGAGCGCCATGAAGCTGTGCATGGTCGCGGCCATCGGGCCGTTGGCCGGGTTCATGTCGGTGTCGACCGGGCCGGGCTGCACGTTGTTGACCGTGATGCCGCGCGGACCGAGGTCGCGCGCCAGGCCCTGCACCAGGCCCGTGAGCGCCGACTTGCTCATGGCGTAGATGCTGCCGCCCGCGAAGGGCATGCGCTCGGCGTTGGTGCTGCCGATGTTGACGATGCGCCCGCCGCTGCCCATGTGCGCCAGCGCGGCCTGGATGGCGACGAACACGGCGCGCACGTTGACGGCGATGGTGCGATCGAAGTCGGCCAGCGTGAGCTGGTCGACCGGCCCCAGGTGCAGCACGCCGGCGCTGTTGACCAGGATGTCGATGCGGCCGCCGAAGTGGCGCGCCGCCTGGTCGATGCCGGCCTTGAGCGCCTCGGCATCGGCGCTGTCGATCTTCAGCGCGAGCGCGCGGCCGCCCTCGGCCTCGAGGCTGCGCGCGAGTTCCTCGGCGACGGCCTGCGAGCTGCTGTAGCTGAAGGCCACGGCGGCGCCGTCGCGCGCCAGGCGGCGCACGATGGCCGCGCCGATGCCGCGCGAGCCGCCGGTGACGAAGGCGACCTTGCCCGCGAGGACGGGGGCCGGGGAAGTGGTGGTGGAGGTCATGGTTTTTTCCTGGATGAGTGGTGTTGGAAGGCCTCCAGTCTCTGCCTTCGATTGCATTTGCGGTAGCCATCAATCGGTCCCATCAAATTCAACCCTTGGTTGAAAATAGGACGATGGAACCGCTCAACCATCTCGCCTCCTTCGTGCAGAGCGCCGAGGGCGGCAGCTTCTCGGCCGCCGCGCGCCGCCTCGGGCTCACGCCGGCCGCGGTCAGCAAGAACGTGGCGCGGCTGGAGGCGCGGCTCGGCGTGCGGCTGTTCCAGCGCAGCACGCGCCGGCTCACGCTGACCGAGGGCGGCGAACGCTTCCTGGCGCAGATCGGCGGCGCGCTCGCCACCCTGCAGGAGGCGGTGGCCGGCATCGACAAGGACGACGGCCAGCCCTCGGGCACGCTCAAGGTCAGCATGGGCCAGGCCTTCGGCCGCGCCCACGTGCTGCCGATGATGGGCGACTTCCTCGCGCGCTACCCGGCAATCGTGCCGGACTGGCATTTCGACAACCTGCAGGCCGACCTCGTCGGCGAGGGCTTCGACGCGGCCATCGGCGGCGGCTTCGAGCTGTCGGCCGGGCTGGTGGCGCGCGAGCTGGCGCGCATTCACGTGGTGGCGGTGGCAGCGCCGGCCTACATGGCGCAGCGGCGGATGCCGCGCCATCCCTCGGAGCTGGCGGCGCTCGACGCGCTGGTGCGCCGCTCCTCGCCCACGGGCCGGCTGCGCAGCTGGACCTTGCGGCATGCGCGCGGCGCGGCGAAGGAGGCGGAGGTCACGGTCGAGCTGCCGCGCCCGCGCGCGATCTTCAACGACCCCGAGGCGATCGCGCAGGCCGCGCTGATGGGGCTGGGCGTCGCGATGCTGCCCATGCCCTTCGTGGAACGGGGACTGCGCGACGGCAGCCTGCTGCGGCTGCTGCCCGAGTGGCACCACGACGCGGGCGCGGTCTGGCTCTACTACCCGAGCAAGAAGCTGCTGCCGCCGAAGACGCGGGCCTTCGTCCACTTCGTGCTCGAGCGCTTCCGTGAGGAGCGGTTCGCGCAGCGCATGCAGGTGAGCTGAGCGCCGCGCCGGACCGCCCCAAGCAAGCTCGCACCGCAGTGCGAAGCACGAGGGTGCTTCAATGAGCCACGCCGGGGTTTTCACCCGCGACGACCGCGGCGAGCGCCTGTACAAAGGCGCGCATGACTTCCATCCCCCTCCATTCCTCGTCCCGGCGCGCGCTGCTCGCCGCCTCGATCGCTGCCACCACCTTGCTCGTCGCGCCCGCGTGGGCACAGGGCACCTGGCCCACCAAGCCGGTGCGCATCGTCGTGCCCTTCGCCGCGGGCGGCACCACCGACATCCTCGCGCGCGCGGTCGCGCCCGAGCTCTCGAAGGCCTTCGGCCAGCAGTTCATCGTGGACAACCGCGCGGGCGCCGGCGGCAACGTGGGCGCGGAGATCGTGGCGCGCGCGCCGAACGACGGCTACACGCTGCTGATGGGCACGGTGGGCACGCACGGCATCAACCGCGCGCTCTATCCGAAGCTGCCCTTCGACCCGATCAAGGACTTCGTGCCGATCACCATGGTGGCCGCGGTGCCGAACGTGATGGAGATGAACGCCGAGAAGGCGAAGACGCTCGGCATCCACAACGTGCAGGACTTCATCAAGTACAGCAAGGCCAACCCCGGCAAGTTCAACATGGCCTCGAGCGGCAGCGGCACCTCGATCCATCTCGCGGGCGAGCTGTTCAAGAGCATGACGGGCACCTTCATGGCCCACATCCCCTACAAGGGCTCGGGCCCGGCCCTGCTCGACATGGTGGCCGGCAACGCCGACGTGATGTTCGACAACCTGCCCTCGTCGATGGCGCAGATCAAGGCCGGCAAGCTCACGGCGCTGGCCGTGACCAGCGCCCAGCGCTCGCCCGCGCTGCCCGACGTGCCGACGGTGGAAGAGGCCGGCGGCCCGACGCTCAAGGGCTTCGAGGCCAGTTCGTGGTTCGGGCTGCTGGCGCCCGCGGGCACCTCGCCCGAGATCGTCAACCGCATCCAGCAGGAAGTCGCCAAGTCGCTCGGCACGCCGGCGATCAAGGAGAAGATGCTGGCGCAGGGCGCGATCCCGAGCGGCAGCACGCCGGCCGACTTCACGAAGCTCATCGCGAGCGAGCACGTGAAGTGGGCGAAGGTGGTGAAGGATTCGGGCGCGAAGGTGGACTGAGAGCGTCCCGCCCGAGAGAAGATTCAGCGCCCGTCCGTCGCGGACTGGCGCCGGCAACCCGCCGCCGCGCGGCGGGTTGTCCGACCCGGACTCAGGTGGTCCAGGTCACGTCCTTGTTTTCGGCCAGCGATTCCTTGAGCATGTGCAGCAGCGGGGTGGCGCGCTGGTGCAGCGCCACATGCTGTTTTTCGGCGTCGTGGGTGTGGTCCTCGACCGCGAATTCGTCATGGTTGTGGGTGTTGCTCTTCTCGCGCGCGAGCGCGGCCTCGATGGCCGAGATCGCCCCGGGAATCTGCTCGACCGTGATGATTCCTTGCGCGGAAGGCGACTTGCCGACGATGTCGAACAGCTGGCGCGCGTGCGTCTCGAGCATCACGAAATCCGACGAGGCCCTGGACTGGAAACGATAGAGCATGGGGTTGTCCCTTTCACTTGTAGAGATGATCACGCGTGAAAGGGTACACCGATTGCGCACCGCGCAAGGTGCCGTGATCGACCTTGCCGTCGGGCTTGGTCGAGACCATCTGGTACAGGCCGATCCAGCCCTGCTCGAAGCTCATGGCCGAGCCCGCGAGGTAGAGCCGGTAGGCGCGCAGGATGCGCTCGGCGTTGGCGTGCTGGCGCTCGCTGCCGCCGTTGCGCAGCACGGCGCGCGCCGTTTCGAGCTGCGCCTCGAGCGCGTCGGACCAGGCCCACAAGGTGCGCGCGTAGTGCGGCCGCAGGCTCTCGACGTCGACGATCTCCAGGCCGGCCGCCGCGGTCTCGCGCAGCACGTGCGTGACGTGCAGCAGCTCGCCACCCGGGAAGATGTACTTCTCGATGAAGTCGCCCATGCCGTTGCCGAGCTGGCGGTAGTTGAGCTGGCCCGAGGTGATGCCGTGGTTCATCAGCAGGCCGCCGGGCGCCAGCAATGAATGGATCTTGGCGAAGTAGGTCGGCATGTTGGCCGCGCCCACGTGTTCGAACATGCCCACCGAGGAGATCTTGTCGAAGGGCCGCTCCGCCGACAGCTCGCGGTAGTCGCGCAGCTCGACGCGCACGCGGCCCGTGAGGCCCTTCTCCTCGATCAGGCGCTGCACGTGCGCATGCTGGTTGCGCGACAGCGTGATGCCGGTGGCGTCGACACCGTAGTGCTCGGCGGCCCATAGCAGCAGGCCGCCCCAGCCCGAACCCACGTCGAGGTAGCGCTCGCCGGGCTTGAGCATCAGCTTGCGGCAGATGTGGTCGAGCTTGGCTTCCTGCGCCTGCGCCAGCGTGAGGTCGGGCGTCGCGTAGTAGGCGCAGGAGTAGACCCGGCGCGGGTCGAGCCAGAGTGCGTAGAAGTCGTCGGAGACGTCGTAGTGGAACTCGATCTGGGCGGCGTCCTTGCGCAGCGAATGCGAGCCGCGGGACTTGGCCAGGTGCTGCAGGCGGCTCCACCATCCGGTGTCGGTCTCGGCCGGGTTGCCGGGCAGCAGGCCGACGGCGGCATCGATCAGGTCGCGCATGGCGCCCTCGATCTGCACCTTGCCCTCCACGTAGGCCTCGCCGATCGCGCCCACCTGTCGGGCCGCGAGCTTGGCCAGTGCCGACCACTCCGAAAAAGCCAGCGTGACACGCGAACCGGCTGCGGCAACCCGTCGCCCATCGGGCAGTTCCAGTGCCACGGGCACGGGTAGCGAAGCCAGCTGCGACTCGATCTTGGGTATCAAGCTTTGCATGGGCCGCATGGTATTGATTTTTCGAGCTTCTTGCATGCGGTTGCATCCGGCGGCCCGGATCGTGTCGCGGGGACACCGGCCGGCGCCAGCGCGGACGGGCCCGATGTGCTGCGGGTAAATCCGTTTGACAGCAGATTGTTTATGTCTAAACTATTCAACCATGAACAGCATCGCCCACGCCCCGTCCATGGACCTCCAACGCATCCTGTGCATCGGCGGCGGGCCCGCCGGCCTGTACTTCGCGCTGCTGATGAAGGCGCGCAACCCGGCCCTCCAGATCACGGTGGTGGAGCGCAACCGGCCCTTCGACACCTTCGGCTGGGGCGTGGTGCTCAGCGACCAGACGCTCGCGAACCTGCGCGCGGCCGACCCCGAATCCGCCGCGCTGATCGGCGACGACTTCCACCACTGGGACGACATCCAGGTCTTCTTCAAGGGCCGCCAGGTGCGCTCGGGCGGCCACGGCTTCTGCGGCATCGGCCGCAAGCGGCTGCTCAACATCCTGCAGGAGCGCTGCCTCGCGCTCGGCGTCGAGCTGGTGTTCGAGACCGACGTGACCGACGACCAGGCACTGGCCGCGAAGTACGAGGCCGACCTGGTGATCGCGAGCGACGGCCTCAACAGCCGCATCCGCCAGCGCTATGCCGACGTGTTCCAGCCCGACATCGACCTGCGCCAGTGCCGCTTCGTCTGGCTCGGCACGCACCAGACCTTCGACGCCTTCACCTTCGCCTTCGAACAGACCGAGCACGGCTGGTTCCAGGCCCACGCCTACCAGTTCGACAAGGACACCTCGACCTTCATCGTCGAGACGCCCGAGGCCGTGTGGCAGGCCCATGGCCTCGACCGGATGGAGCAGCCCGAGGCGATCGCCTTCTGCGAGAAGCTGTTCGCCAAGTACCTCGACGGCCACTCGCTGATCAGCAACGCCACGCACCTGCGCGGCTCGGCCAACTGGATCCGCTTCCCGCGCGTGGTGTGCGAGCACTGGACGCACCGCGTCGACGTCGGCGGCCGCTCGGTGCCCGTGGTGCTGATGGGCGATGCCGCGCACACGGCGCACTTCTCGATCGGCTCGGGCACCAAGCTCGCGCTCGAGGACGCGATCGACCTGGCCAACGAATTCGCCGCCGGCGGCAGCACCGACCAGGTGCTCGAGCAGTACGAGGCGCGCCGCAGCGTCGAGGTGCTCAAGATCCAGAACGCCGCGCGCAACTCCACCGAATGGTTCGAGAACGTGCCGCGCTACACCGGCATGGAGATCGAGCAGTTCGCCTATTCGCTGCTCACGCGCTCGCAGCGCATCAGCCACGAGAACCTGCGGCTGCGCGACACCAGGTGGCTCGGCGGCTACGAGCAGTGGCTGGCCGGCGGCAAGGCCGTCGCGCCGATGCTGATGCCGCTCAAGGTGCGCGGGCTCGAGCTCAAGAACCGCATCCTGGTCTCGCCGATGGCGACCTACAGCGCGGTCGACGGCGTGCCGCAGGACTTCCTGCTGGTGCACCTGGGCGCGCGCGCGCTCGGCGGCGCGGCGATGGTGTTCGTCGAGATGACCAGCCCCACGCCCGAAGGCCGCATCACGCCCGGCTGCACCGGCCTCTACAACGACGAGCAGCAGGCCGCGTTCAAGCGCATCGTCGACTTCGTGCACGCGCAGTCGAGCGCGAAGATCGCGATGCAGCTCGGCCACAGCGGCCCCAAGGGCTCGACGCAGGTGGGCTGGGAAGGCACCGACGAGCCGCTGCCCAGCGGCAACTGGCCGCTGCTGGCCGCCAGCGCGCTGCCCTACGGCGAACAGAACCAGCTGCCGGCCGCGATCACGCGCGCCGAGATGGACACGCTGCGCGATCAGTTCGTGGCCTCGACCCGCCGCACGGCCGAGGCCGGCTTCGACTGGCTCGAGCTGCACTGCGCGCACGGCTACCTGCTGTCGGCCTTCATCAGCCCGCTGACCAACCTGCGCGAGGACGAGTACGGCGGCAGCCTCGAGAACCGCTGCCGCTATCCGCTCGAGGTGTTCCGCGCGATGCGCGCCGCCTGGCCGGCGGACAAGCCGATGAGCGTGCGCATCTCGGCCCACGACTGGGCGCCCGGCGGCAACACCGATGCCGACGCGGTGGCGATCGCGCGCTTCTTCAAGGACGCGGGCGCCGACTTCATCGACGTCTCCTCGGGCCAGACCACGCGCGCCGCCAAGCCGGTCTACGGCCGCATGTACCAGACGCCGTTCGCCGACCGCATCCGCAACGAGGTCGGCATCTCGACCATCGCCGTGGGCGCGATCACCGAGGCCGACCAGGCCAACAGCATCATCGCGGCCGGCCGGGCCGACCTCTGCGCGATCGCGCGGCCGCACCTGGCCGACCCGGCCTGGACGCTGCACGAGGCCGCCAAGCTGCAGAGCCGCGCCGTCGAGTGGCCGAAGCAGTACCTGAGCGGGCGCGACCAGATGTACCGCGAGATCGCGAAGCAGCAGCAGATGGCGGCCGCCGCCAATGCAGCGATGGCCGCGGCGCAAAGCGAAGAGACGCACTGAACGACGGCGGCACCCCATGGACCTCGAAGCCCGCGCCCACGCCGAACACCCCGAAGCGCTGCGGCTGTGGCTGCGCCTGCTGACCTGCACGCAGCTGATCGAGAAGGAAGTGCGCAACGGGCTGCGCGCGCAATTCGCCACCACGCTGCCGCGCTTCGACCTGATGTCGCAGCTCGAGCGCTCGCCCGAGGGGCTGAAGATGAACGAGCTGTCGCGCCGGATGATGGTGACCGGCGGCAACGTGACCGGCATCACCGACCAGCTCGTGACCGAGGGCCTGGTCGAGCGCGTCGACGTCGAGGGCGACCGCCGCGCCTGGCGCGTGCGGCTCACGCCGCGCGGCCGCAAGCTGTTCCACGAGATGGCGCAGCAGCACGAGGACTGGATCGTCGAGGCCTTCGCGGGCCTCACGGGCAAGGAGATCGCGCAGCTGCACAAGCTGCTCGGCAAGGTCAAGCAACACTCACAGAGCCAGACACTGGCGGAGGCCGAATGAAGCACTACATCGGCGCGGGCAATCCCATGCACGCGCAATTCGAAGCGAAGGCGGCCTATGCCGCGAAGCACTTCGCCTGGCACTACGACAACGGCGTGGGCACCATCACGCTGAACCGCCCCGAGCGCAAGAACCCGCTGACCTTCGACTCGTACGCCGAGCTGCGCGACCTGTTCCGCGCGCTCAATTACGCGAGCGACGTGAAGGTGATCGTGGTCACGGGCGCGGGCGGCAACTTCTGCTCGGGCGGCGACGTGCACGAGATCATCGGTCCGCTGACCGGCATGCGCATGCCCGAGCTGCTCGAATTCACGCGCATGACGGGCGACCTGGTGAAGGCGATCCGCGCCTGCCCGCAGCCGATCGTCGGCGCGATCGACGGCGTGTGCGCCGGCGCCGGCGCGATGATCGCGCTGGCCTGCGACCTGCGCTACGGCTCGCCCGCCACGCGCACCGCCTTCCTGTTCACGCGCGTCGGCCTGGCCGGCGCGGACATGGGCGCCTGCGCGCTGCTGCCGCGCGTGATCGGCCAGGGCCGCGCTTCCGAGTTGCTGTTCACCGGCCGCGCGATGACCGCGCAGGAAGGCCATGCCTGGGGCTTCTTCAACGCGCTGCACGAGAGCGACGCGCTGCTCGAGGCCGCGACCAAGATGGCGCGCGAGCTGGCCGAGGGCCCGAGCTTCGCGCACGGCATGACCAAGACCATGCTGGCGCAGGAATGGTCGATGACCATCGACCAGGCGATCGAGGCCGAGGCGCAGGCGCAGGCGATCTGCATGCAGACCGAGGACTTCCGCCGCGCCTACGAGGCCTTCGCGGCCAAGCGCAAGCCGGTGTTCGGCGGGGACTGAGGCCATGGCGAAGATCCCGGCTCCTCCTTCCACCGCGCACCTGGCGCTGCCCTTCTTCGACGAGGCGCACCGCGCGCTCGCGAGCGACCTGCTGCCCTGGTGCGCCGCGCAGGAGGTCGACGAGCGCGACGACCGCGCGGCCTGCCGCGAATGGGTGCGCCGCCTCGGCGACGGCGGCTGGCTGCGCTACGCGGTGCCCGGCAGCGCCGGCGGCGCGCTCGAGCGCCTCGATTCGCGCGCGCTGGTGCTGCTGCGCGAAACCCTCGGCTACCACTCGCCGCTGGCCGACTTCGCGTTCGCGATGCAGGGCCTGGGCAGCGGCGCGATCACGCTCGCCGGCACGCCCGAGCAGCAGTCGCGCTACCTCGGCGCGGTCGGCAAGGGCGAGAAGATCGCGGCCTTCGCGCTGAGCGAGCCCGATGCCGGTTCCGACGTGGCCGCCATGGCCATGCGCGCCGAGCCCACGGCCGACGGCTGGCGCCTCCACGGCAGCAAGACCTGGATCAGCAACGGCGGCATCGCCGACTTCTACTGCGTGTTCGCCAAGACCGATCCCGCGGGCGGCACGCGCGGCATCACGGTGTTCATCGTCGATGCGACCACGCCCGGCCTCGACACCTCCGAGCACATCGACGTGATGGCGCCGCATCCGCTGGCCACCCTGCGCTTCGACGACTGCGTGGTGCCGCGCGACGCGCAGCTCGGCGAGCTCAACGGCGGCTTCAAGCTCGCGATGCGCACGCTCGACATCTTCCGCGCCTCCGTGGCCGGCGCCGCGCTCGGCATGGGCCGGCGCGCGCTGGCCGAGGCGATCTCGCACGCGAAGAACCGCCGCATGTTCGGCCAGACGCTGGCCGACTTCCAGCTCACGCAGGCCAGGCTCGGCGAGATGGCGGCGCTGATCGACGGCGCGGCGCTCCTGACCTACCGCGCGGCCTGGATGCGCGACGAGGCCGAGCAGCGCGGCGGCGCGCCGGTGGGCGACGTGTCGGCCGCGGCCGCGATGGCCAAGATGGCCGCGACCGAGAACGCCAGCCGCGTCATCGACATGGCGCTGCAGATGCATGGCGGCCTCGGCGTCAAGGTCGGCACCAAGATCGAGGCCCTCTACCGCGACATCCGTTCGCTGCGCATCTACGAGGGCGCGACGGAAGTGCAGCAACTGATCATCGGCAAATCCGTACTGCGGGGATGAACACCGTGACCGCTCCATCCGCCCAAGTCGACCGCTTCGTGCACGACCGGCTGCCGCCGGCGGCGCAGCTGCCGGTCTTCCGCTACGACCGGCCCGAACTGCAACTGCCCGACCAGCTCAACCTGGTCGAGGAACTGCTCGACAAGGCGCCCGCCAAGGGCTTCGGCGACCGGCCGCTGCTGCGCTCGCCGCAAGGCACGCTCAGCTATTCGCAGGCCGCCATCGAGGTCAACCGCATCGCGCAGGTGCTGACCGAGGACCTGGGCCTGGTGCCCGGCAACCGCGTGCTGCTGCGCGGCGGCAACTCGGTGGCGATGGCGCTGGCCTGGCTCGCGGTGGTGAAGGCCGGACTGATCGCCGTCGCGACCATGCCGCTGCTGCGCGCCAAGGAGCTCGGCGACATCATCGAGAAGTCGCAGCCGGTGGCCGCGCTGTGCGACGGCCGGCTGCTCGACGAGCTGGTGGCCGCGCAGCAGGCGCACCCGGTGCTCGCCGACATCATCGCCTTCAACCGGCCCGACGCGCCCGATTCGCTGTCCGCGCGCGCGGCCGCCAAGAGCGGCATCTTCGAGGCCTGCCCCACGGCGGCCGACGACATCGCGCTGCTGGCCTTCACCTCGGGCACCACGGGCAAGCCGAAGGCGCCCGTGACCACGCACCGCGACGTGCTCGCGATGTGCGAGACCTGGCCGCGCCACGTGCTGCGGGCGCGCCCCGAGGACGTGGTGGTGGGCTCGCCGCCGCTGGCCTTCACCTTCGGGCTCGGCGGGCTGCTGGTGTTCCCGATGTACGCGGGTGCCTCGATCTACTTCCCCGACGCGCCCTTCACGCCCGAAGGCCTGGTGAAGCTGATCAACGAGGTCGGCGCGACCATCTGCTACACCGCCCCGACCTTCTACCGCCAGATGGCGCCGTTCGTGAAGCAGCACGGCGCGCCCACGCTGCGCATCAGCGTGAGCGCGGGCGAAGCCCTGCCCGATGCCACGCGCCAGCTCTGGAAGGAGGCCACCGGCCTCGAGATGCTCGACGGCATCGGCGGCACCGAGGTGTTCCACATCTACATCTCGGCCGCGGGCGACGAGGTGCGCCGCGGCGCCGTCGGCAAGGCCGTGCCGGGCTTCATCGCCAAGGTGGTCGATGCCGAGGGCAACGAGGTGCCGCGCGGCACGGTCGGCAAGCTGGCGCTGCAGGGACCGGTGGGCTGCCGCTACCTCGACGACGCGCGGCAGGCCGACTACGTGAAGAACGGCTGGAACTATCCGGGCGATTCCTTCGTCCAGGACGACGACGGCTATTTCTTCTACCAGGCGCGCGCCGACGACATGATCATCACCGCCGGCTACAACGTCGGCGGCCCCGAGGTCGAGGATGCGCTGCTCAAGCATCCGGCCGTGGCCGAATGCGGCGTGATCGGCAAGCCCGATGCCGACCGCGGCATGATCGTCAAGGCCTTCTGCGTGCTGAAGCCCGGGCAGACCGGCGATGCCGGCCTCGTGAAGGCGCTGCAGGACCACGTGAAGGCCACGATCGCGCCGTTCAAGTACCCGCGCGAGATCGAGTTCGTGTCCGTGCTGCCACGCACCGAAACGGGCAAGCTGCAACGCTTCAAACTGAGACAAACCGAAGACAACAGGTCCACCACATCATGATCAAACTCTTGCAGCCTCCAGGCTGGTTGCCCCCCAAGGGCTATGCGAATGGCGTCGCGGCGCGCGGCACCATGGTGTTCGTCGGCGGACAGATCGGCTGGAATGCCCAGCAGCAGTTCGAGTCGGACGACTTCATCGACCAATGCGGCCTGGCGCTGCGCAACATCGTCGAGGTGCTGCGCGAGGCCGGTGCCGGTCCCGAGCACATGGTGCGCATGACCTGGTACGTGGTCGACCGCGACGAGTACAGCAGTCGGCTCGCCGAGCTCGGCCCGGTGTACCGCGATGCGATGGGCCGCAACTTCCCGGCGATGACCTGCGTGCAGGTCGCGGCGCTGGTGGAGCCGCGCGCGAAGATCGAGATCGAGGTCACGGCGGTGGTGCCGGACTGACGAAGGCACTTCGCCCCATCAACGACAAAGCCCTCTCGCGAGGGCTTTTCTTTTGGGCGTGTGCTTTGCGTTGTTGCAACGCGCTTGCGAATTCGGAGCGGGAAAAGAAAAAGGGTCTTTCGTTTCCGAAAGACCCTTCTCAATGTGGTTGCGCGAGCAAGATTTGAACTTGCGACCTTTGGGTTATGAGCCCAACGAGCTACCAGGCTGCTCCATCGCGCGGCAAGAGATAAATTATAGCACTTATTCCGCGGCGTTCTGCTCGGTGGCAGCAACTTCGCTCACTTCAGGGCGATCGACGAGTTCGACCAGCGCCATCGGCGCGTTGTCGCCCACGCGGAAACCCATCTTGAGGATGCGGGTGTAGCCACCGGGACGCGCGGCGAAGCGCGGGCCCAGTTCACCGAACAGCTTCACGACGGAGTCGCGGCTGCGCAGGCGGTCGAAGGCCAGGCGCTTGTTGGCGACGGTGGGCTTCTTGGCGAGCGTGATCATCGGCTCGATGACGCGGCGCAGTTCCTTGGCCTTGGGGACCGTGGTCTTGATGACTTCGTGCTCGATGAGCGAGTTCATCATGTTCTGCAGCATCGCGAGGCGGTGCGAGCTGGTGCGGTTGAGTTTGCGGAGTCCGTGTCCGTGACGCATGGTGCTTTCCTTTGCTTTTTGAAGAACGGGCAGCCGTGTCAGGTACTGCCCGGTGCACTGGCCCTTTTCAGAGGGCCGTTAAAAAAATCAACGCTTGTCGAGGCCGGCCGGCGGCCAGCTTTCGAGCTTCATACCCAGGGTCAGGCCGCGCGAGGCGAGCACTTCCTTGATTTCGTTGAGCGACTTGCGACCCAGGTTCGGGGTCTTGAGCAGCTCGTTCTCGGTACGCTGGATCAGGTCGCCGATGTAGTAGATGTTTTCGGCCTTCAGGCAGTTGGCCGAACGCACGGTGAGCTCGAGTTCGTCGACCGGGCGCAGCAGGATCGGGTCGAACTGCTGTGCGCTGCGCGGTGCCGGAGCATCGAACGCGGCCAGTTCGCCGCCTTCGAGCTGCGCGAACACGGCGAGCTGCTCGACCAGGATCTTGGCCGAGGCGCGCACGGCGTCTTCGGCGGTGATCGCGCCGTTGGTCTCGATTTCGACCAGCAGCTTGTCGAGGTCGGTGCGCTGCTCGACGCGGGCGCTTTCGACGGTGTAGCTCACGCGCTTCACGGGCGAGAACGAAGCATCGAGAACGATGCGGCCGATCGACTTGGTCGGCTCGTCCGCATAGCGGCGCATCGTGCCGGGCACGTAGCCGCGGCCCTTCTCGACCTTGATCTGCATGTCGAGCTTGCCGCCTTGCGACAGGTGGGCGATCACGTGGTCGGGATTGATGATCTCGACGTCGTGCGGGGTCTGGATGTCCGATGCCAGGACCGCGCCTTCGCCGTCCTTGCGCAGGCTCAGCGTGACTTCATCGCGGTTGTGGAGCTTGAACACCACGCCCTTGAGGTTCAGCAGGATGTTGACGACGTCTTCCTGCACGCCATCGATCGACGAGTACTCGTGCAGAACGCCGGCGATCGTGACTTCGGTGGCCGAATAACCGACCATGGACGACAGCAGCACGCGACGCAGCGCGTTGCCGAGCGTGTGGCCGTAGCCGCGCTCGAAAGGCTCGAGCGTCACCTTGGCCTTGTTGGCCGCGAGTTGCTCGACCTGGATGGTCTTGGGTTTCAGCAGGGTGGTTTGCATGCAGACTTCCTCTCAATACCCCCGGCTCGTTACACCGGTAAGGCTGGTGAAGCGCCTGGCCCGCAGCGCGCGTGCGGCACGAACCAGGAACGGGAACAACAAAAACAGGACTCCCGCCGCCGCTTGCGCGGTGCGGGAGTGGAAATCAACGCGAATACAGTTCGACGATCAGCGATTCGTTGATGTCCGCGGCGAACTCGTCGCGATCCGGGACCTTCTTGAAGGTGCCTTCGGCCTTGTCGGCATTCACGTCGACCCAGCCGGGGATACCGACTTGCTGGGCGAGTTGCAGCGCTTCGACGACGCGGTTCTGCTTCTTCGACTTCTCGCGCACGGCGATCACGTCGCCGGTCTTCACCAGGTACGACGGGATGTTGACCGACTGGCCGTTCACCGTGATGGCCTTGTGCGACACGAGCTGGCGCGCTTCGGCGCGGGTCGAGCCGAAGCCCATGCGGTAGACGACGTTGTCCAGGCGCGACTCGAGCAGGAACAGCAGGTTGGCGCCGGTGTTGCCACGGCGGCGATCGGCTTCTTCGAAGTAGCGGCGGAACTGCTTCTCGAGCACGCCGTACATGCGCTTGACCTTCTGCTTCTCACGCAGCTGCAGACCGTAGTCCGAGGTGCGCTGACCCGAGGTGCGGCCATGCTGGCCGGGCTTGGAGTCGAACTTGGCCTTGTCCTGGATCGAGCGGCGGGCGCTCTTCAGGAACAGGTCGGTGCCTTCGCGGCGGGAGAGTTTGGCCTTGGGGCCGAGGTAGCGTGCCACGTCTTTTCCTTTGTTTGCTGCCGCAGTCGCCTGCGGGAGCCATCGACAACAGAGTGCCGATGGCGGTGGGCTTAGTTAAAAAACAAATGCGCAGCCGCTTTGAAACGGCTGCGCCTGAGGGGGCTGACGCTCAGATGCGACGACGCTTCTGGGGGCGGCAGCCGTTGTGCGGAACGGGCGTCACGTCGGCAATGGAATTGATCCGGATGCCGAGCGCAGCCAGTGCGCGCACCGACGATTCGCGACCGGGGCCGGGGCCCTTGATCTCGACGTCGAGGTTCTTGATGCCTTGTTCGACAGCAGCACGGCCGGCCACTTCCGAAGCGACCTGCGCGGCGAACGGGGTCGACTTGCGCGAGCCCTTGAAGCCCTGGCCACCCGACGAAGCCCACGACAGAGCGTTGCCCTGGCGATCGGTGATCGTGATGATGGTGTTGTTGAACGAGGCGTGCACGTGGGCGATGCCGTCCGCAACGTTCTTGCGAACCTTCTTGCGAACGCGCTGTGCGGCGTTGTTGGCAGGAGCTTTAGCCATGCTGTTTCAATCCTTACTTCTTCAGGGACTGCGCAGCCTTGCGCGGACCCTTGCGGGTGCGGGCATTGGTGCGCGTGCGCTGGCCGCGCATCGGCAGGCCGCGACGATGACGGAAGCCGCGGTAGCAGCCGATGTCCATCAAGCGCTTGATGTTCATCGTCGTCTCGCGGCGCAGGTCGCCTTCGATCGTGAACAAGGCGATCTGGTCGCGGATCTTCTCGAGATCGGCGTCGGTCAGATCCTTGATCTTCTTCGAATATTCGATGCCGCTCGCTTCGCAGATCTGACGGGCGCGGGTGCGACCGATACCGAAGATGGCGGTCAGGCCGATCTCAGCGTGCTTGTGCGGCGGAATGTTGATGCCAGCAATACGTGCCATGTGCGTCCTCTAATACTCTTTGATCAACCCTGGCGCTGCTTGTGGCGCGGGTCGGTACAGATCACGCGCACCACACCCTTGCGGCGGATGATCTTGCAATTACGGCAGATGGTTTTGACCGAAGCCGAAACTCTCATTTCACTCTCCTAAATCTCTGTTCAACCGGCGGGGGGACGGTGCCCTGTGCCTTACGAAGTCTTGAAATTGGCCTTCTTCAGCAGCGACTCGTACTGCTGGGACATCATGTAGTTCTGCACCTGGGCCATGAAGTCCATCGTGACGACCACGATGATCAACAGGGAGGTACCGCCGAAGTAGAACGGAACGTTGTACTTCAGGATCAGGAACTCGGGCAGCAGGCAGACGAAGGTGATGTACACCGCGCCGGCCAACGTCAGGCGAACCAGGATCTTGTCGATGTAGCGCGCCGTCTGGTCACCCGGGCGGATGCCCGGAATGAACGCACCGCTCTTCTTCAGGTTGTCGGCGGTCTCGCGGCTGTTGAACACGAGGGCCGTATAGAAGAAGCAGAAGAACACGATCGCGGCGGCATACAGCAGCACGTAGATCGGCTCGCCCGGGCGCAATGCGCTCGCCACGTCCTTGATCCAGCGGAACCCGCCTTCGCCGGTGCTGAACCAGCCCACCACCGTCGCCGGCAGCAGAATGATCGAGGACGCGAAGATCGGCGGAATCACGCCGGCCATGTTCAGCTTCAGCGGCAGGTGCGACGACTGGCCGCCATACACCTTGTTGCCGACCTGGCGCCGCGCATAGTTCACGAGGATCTTGCGCTGGCCGCGTTCGACGAACACCACGAAGTAGGTGACCAGCACCACCACCGCGACGATGAACAGCGCGATGATCACGTTCATGGCGCCGGTACGCACCAGCTCCAGCAGACCGCCGATGGCGTTCGGCAGGCCGGCCGCGATACCCGCGAAGATCAGGATCGAGATGCCGTTGCCCAGGCCGCGTTCGGTGATCTGCTCGCCGAGCCACATCAGGAACATCGAACCGGCCGTCAGGCTCACCATGGCGGTGATGCGGAAGCCGAAGCCGGGCGAGATCACCAGGCCGGCCGACGACTCGAGCGCCACCGCGATGCTGAACGACTGGAACAGCGCCAGACCCAGTGCACCGTAGCGGGTGTACTGCGTGATCTTGCGACGGCCCGCCTCGCCTTCCTTCTTCAATTGCTCGAAGCTCGGAAGCACGTAGGTCATCAGCTGCATGATGATCGATGCCGAGATGTACGGCATGATCCCCAGCGCAAACACCGTGAAACGCGACAGCGCGCCACCCGAGAACATGTTGAACAGGCTCAGGATGCCGCCCTGCTGCCCCTGGAACAACGCCGCGAGCTGGTCGGGGTTGATGCCGGGCACGGGAATGTGCGCGCCGATCCGGTAGACCACGAGCGCGAGCAGCAAGAAGACCAGCCGGCGACGCAGGTCGCCGAACTTGCCCGTCTTTGCGATCGTTGCCGCGTTAGTTGCCACGAGGAGCTTCTTTCAGTCCGAAGGTCTGTCGATCAGGCGACGCTGCCGCCGGCCGCTTCGATCGCGGCCTTGGCACCAGCGGTGGCACCGACGCCCGTCAGCTTGACGGCCTTGGTGAGTTCACCGGTCTTGATGACCTTCACCACCTTGGCGAGCTGGCCCACGAGGCCGGCTTGCTTCAGGGCGAGCACGTCCACTTCGGCCAGGCCGAGCTGCTCGAGAGCGGCCAGCGTGACTTCGGCGTTGAACTTGAGCGATTGCGACTTGAAGCCACGCTTCGGCAGGCGGCGCTGCAGCGGCATTTGACCGCCTTCGAAGCCGACCTTGTGGAAACCGCCTGCGCGCGACTTCTGGCCCTTGTGGCCGCGACCCGAGGTCTTGCCCAGGCCGGAACCGATACCGCGGCCGACACGGCGCTTGGCGTGCTTGGCGCCATCCGCCGGCTTGATGCCATTGAGTTCCATGTCAGTCTCTCTTACAGAACTTTGACCAGATAACTGATCTTGTTGATCATGCCGCGCACCGCGGGGGTGTCCTGCAGCTCGCTCACGCTGTTGAGCTTGCGCAGACCCAGGCCACGGACGGTGTCCCGGTGCGATTGCTTGGTGCCGATCGGGCTCTTGACCAGTTGCACCTTCAGGGTTTGTTGTTGCGTCGTCATTTGAATGCTTCCTTCAGCCTTGCAAGAGCTCGCGCTCAGGCGAAGAGTTCTTCGACGGTGAGGCCGCGCTTGGCAGCCACTTCGGACGCGGTCGTCGAGTTCTTCAACCCGTCGAGCGTGGCACGAACCATGTTGTAGGGATTCGACGAACCATGGCTCTTGGCCACGATGTCGGTGATGCCCATGACTTCGAACACGGCGCGCATCGGGCCGCCGGCGATGATGCCGGTACCCTTGGGAGCCGGGTACATCACGACCGTCGAGGCACCGTGGTGGCCCTGCACCTGGTGATGCAGCGTGCCGTTCTTGATCGGCGCCTTGAACAGGTTGCGACGGGCTTCTTCCATCGCCTTCTGCACGGCGGCGGGCACTTCCTTCGACTTGCCCTTGCCCATGCCGACGCGGCCATCGCCGTCACCGACCACGGTCAGCGCCGCGAAACCGAGGATACGACCACCCTTCACCACCTTGGTGACGCGGTTGATCGCGATCATCTTCTCGCGCAGACCGTCCTCGGGGCCTTCGTTCTGCGTTCTTGCCTGAATCTTTGCCATTTTGAATCTCGTGTCCGGTTAGAACTGCAGGCCGGCTTCGCGGGCCGCATCGGCCAGCGCCTTGACGCGGCCGTGGTACGCGAAACCTGCGCGGTCGAAGGCAACCTTCTCGACGCCGGCAGCCTTCGCCTTTTCGGCGATGCGCTTGCCGATGGCCGTGGCCGCAGCGGTGTTGCCGCCCTTGCCCGAGCCGCCGAGCGCGGTGCGCACTTCGGCTTCGGCGGTGGAGGCCGTGGCCAGCACCTTCGAGCCGTCGCCGGAGATGACGGTCGCGTAGATGTGCAGGTTGGTGCGGTTCACCGTCAGGCGAGCCACGCCCTGCGTCGCGATGCGGATGCGGGTCTGGCGCGAACGGCGGAGACGCTGTGCTTTTTTGGTCAACATCATTTTGCTGCCCCTTACTTCTTCTTGGTCTCTTTGATCACGATCTTCTCGTCCGCATAACGGATACCCTTGCCCTTGTAGGGCTCGGGCGGACGAACGGCACGGATCTCAGCGGCCACTTGGCCGACGCGCTGGCGGTCGGCACCCTTGATCACGATTTCGGTCGGGGTCGCGGTGGCCACCGTGATGCCTTGCGGCATGTCGATGTTGACCGGGTGCGAGTAACCGACTTGCAGATTCAGCTTGGAACCCTGGGCGGCGGCCTTGTAGCCCACGCCGATCAGGTTGAGCTTCTTCTCGAAGCCCTTGGTCACACCGACCACCATGTTGTTCACCAGCTGGCGGATCGTGCCGCTCATCGCATTCGCTTCGCGCGAATCGTTGGCGGGCTCGAAGTTCAGCTTGCCGTCCTTGCTGACGACGTTGACCAGCGCGTTGCGCGCGAGGCTGAGCGAACCGCCCGTGCCCTTGACGCTGATCTGGTCTTCCTTGATCTGCACATCCACGCCTTGGGGGATGGCGACCGGCGATTTTCCTACTCGGGACATTTCAGTTTCTCCTCGATGTCTCGGTCAGGCGACGTAGCACAGCACTTCGCCACCGACACCGGAGGCGCGCGCCTTGCGGTCGGTCATCACGCCCTGGGGGGTCGTGACGATCGCAACGCCGAGGCCGTTCTGGACTTGCGGAATGGCCGAGCTGGCCTTGTAGACGCGCAGGCCGGGGCGGCTCACGCGTTCGATGCGCTCGATCACCGGACGACCGGCGTAGTACTTCAGCGAAATCTCGAGCTCGCTCTTGCCGGCTTCGGTCTTGACCTGGAAGCCGTCGATGTAGCCCTCGTCCTTCAGGACTTGTGCGATCGCGATCTTCACCTTGGAAGACGGGACCGACACGGTGGGCTTCGCCACCATCTGCGCGTTGCGGATACGCGTCAGCAGGTCGGCAATGGGATCACTCATGCTCATGTTGTTTGCTCCTGCCTGGCTTACCAGCTGGCCTTGATGACACCGGGGATGTCACCGTTGAATGCCAGTTCGCGGATCTTGGCGCGGGCCAGACCGAATTGACGGAAGGTGCCGCGCGGACGACCGGTGATTTCGCAACGGTTGCGTTGACGCGTGGGGTTCGCGTTGCGCGGGAGCTTTTGCAGTGCCAGGCGGGCGGCTGCGCGCTCTTCTTCGGTCTTCTTGAGGTCGTTCGAGGCGGCCTTCAGTTCGGCGTGCTTGGCGGCGAACTTGGCAACCAGCTTGTCGCGCTTGAGTTCGCGCTGGATCAAAGATGCTTTAGCCACGGATCACCTCAGTTCTTGAACGGGAAACGGAAGCCGGCGAGCAGCGCCTTGGCTTCTTCATCGGTCTTGGCCGTCGTCGTGATGCTGATGTTCAGACCACGCAGGGCGTCGACCTTGTCGTACTCGATCTCGGGGAAGATGATCTGCTCTTTCACGCCGATGTTGTAGTTGCCACGGCCGTCGAATGCACGACCCGAGATACCGCGGAAGTCGCGCACGCGGGGCAGGGCCACGGTGACGAAGCGGTCCAGGAATTCGTACATGTGCACGCCGCGCAGCGTGACCATGCAGCCGATGGGCTGGTTCTCGCGGATCTTGAAACCGGCGATGGCCTTCTTGGACTTGGTGACCACGGGCTTCTGGCCGGCGATCTTGGTCAGGTCGGCGACGGCGTTGTCGAGGACCTTCTTGTCGGCGACGGCTTCACCCACGCCCATGTTGAGCGTGATCTTGGTGAGGCGGGGGACCTGCATCGGCGAGGTGTAGCCGAACTTCTCGGTCAGGTCTTTCGCGATCTTTTCGCGATAGTGTTGTTGGAGACGTGCCATCTGAGTACCTCTTAGGCGATCTTGATTTCTTCGCCGCTGGACTTGAAGACACGCACTGCGACGCGCTTGCCTTCGGCATCCTGGCTCACCTTGATGCCCACGCGATCGGCCTTGCCGGTCGCGGCATTGAAGATCGCCACGTTGGATTGGTGAATCGGCATGGCCTTCTCGACGATGCCACCGGTCGTGCCCTTGAGCGGGTTCGGCTTGGTGTGCTTCTTGACGAGGTTGATGCCTTCGACGAGCACGTGCGAGTCGTCCTTGCGCAGCGTGACGACGCCACGCTTGCCCTTGTCGCGGCCGGCCAACACGATGACCTGGTCGCCTTTGCGAATCTTGTTCATGGCGTTGTTGTCCTCAGAGAACTTCGGGGGCCAGCGACACGATCTTCATGAACTTCTCGGTGCGCAGTTCGCGCGTCACCGGTCCGAAGATGCGGGTGCCGATCGGCTCCAGCTTGGCGTTGAGCAGCACGGCGGCATTGCCGTCGAACTTGACGAGCGAGCCGTCGCCGCGGCGGATGCCCTTGGCGGTGCGCACGACCACGGCGCTGTAGATCTCGCCCTTCTTGACGCGACCACGCGGAGCGGCTTCCTTGACGCTGACCTTGATGACGTCGCCCACGCTGGCATAACGCCGCTTGGAGCCACCGAGCACCTTGATACACAGGACGGACTTCGCGCCTGTGTTGTCGGCCACTTCGAGCCGGGATTCAGTTTGGATCATTTCTTGATATTCCCAACTTGTACCAATGCGCGGCCCGGAGGGATTCGCGTGTCTCGCATCGGTCAGTCTTGGGCCCGCCGTCCGCGCTTCGAACCACTCGAAGCGCTTCCCGTTTGGGCTGAAATCTTCGCCTTTTTGAAGCGAAGCCCGCGATTGTGGCACCCGGCTGCGTCGATGTCAACTGCCTTCTTCGGGCCACCTGCCAAGACACTAGACTCGGGCCCCGTGCGCCCTCCAGCCTCCACCCCCTCCTTCTCGACCACCCGCCGCCTCGTGCTGGGCGGCCTCGCGGGGGCGGCCGGCGCCCTGGCGCTGGGCACGGCCGGCTGCGGCAGCCCGGCAGCCACGCCCGCCTCCGGCCGGCTGCGCCGCCTCGCGGAAGCGCGCTGGCCGCACCGGCTCTCCATCGGCGGCACGCCGGCGGGCGGACTCTCGGGCATCGACTTCGACGCCCGCACAGGTGAGTACCTGCTGCTGAGCGACGACCGGTCGGATCTGGCACCCGTGCGCTTCTATATGGCGCACTGGCCCGCGCCCTGGAGCGCCGCGCCCGAAGCCACCGGTGTCGTCGAACTGCAACGCCCGGGCGGCGGCCCCTGGCCTTCGCGCCGGCAGGCCATCGCCGGCCTGCCGGTGCCCGACCCCGAATCGCTGCGCCTGCGGCCCGACACCGGCACCGTGCTGTGGAGCAGCGAGGGCGACCTCGCGCGCGGCTTCGGGCCCGCGCTCTACGAATCGGCGCGCGACGGCCGCTTCCTGCGCGAGTTCGAACTACCCGCCATGTTCCGACCCGACCCGGCCCAGCGCCGCGGCCCGCGCGACAACCTCGCCTTCGAGGGCCTCGCGCTCACGCCCGACGGCCGCACGGCCTGGCTGGCGATGGAGAACGCGCTGATCCAGGACGGCCCCGTGCCCACGATCGACGCCACCGGCGGCCCCTGCCGCTTCACGCGCATCGACCTGGCCAGCGGCCGGGCGACCGGCCAGATCGCCTACGTGCCCGACGCGATCCCCCTGCGTCCGCTGCTGCCGGGCACCTATGCCGACAACGGCGTGAGCGAGGTGCTGATGATCGACGCGCACCGCATGCTGGTGCTCGAGCGCGCCTACGCGGCCGGCACCGGGAACTCGCTGCGCCTCTATGAAATAGACACCCGCGGCAGCGGCGACGTGCTGGGCCTGGAGGCGCTGACGCCGGGCAACCACCGCCCGGTCGCCAAGACCCTGGTCGCCGATTTCTCCCGGCTCGGGGCCGACAACGGCCTCTCGCGCCTCGACAACAGCGAGGGCATGTGCTGGGGCCCGCCGCTGCCCGGTGGCGGGCGGACGCTGATGATCGTCAGCGACGACAATTTCAACCCGCTGCAGATCACGCAGTTCGCCGCCTTCGAATTCATCGACCGACCATGACCATCGCCGCCACCTTCCTGCCCCGCAACGCCCCCGCGCCGCTGCCGCCCGTCGCCTTCATCGGCGGCGGCAACATGGCCAGCGCCATCATCGGCGGGCTGATCCAGCAAGGCACGCCGGCCGCCTCGTTCGAGGTGGTCGAACCCTTCGAGGAGGCGCGCGCCCGGCTGTCCAACACCTTCGGCATCGCGGCCCAGCCGGCCGCCAGCGAGGCGCTCGCGCGCTGCGCGGTGGTGGTCTGGGCGGTCAAGCCCCAGACCTTCGCCGAGGCCACGCGCCCGGTGCGCGCCTTCGCCGGGAACGCGCTGCACCTGAGCGTGGCCGCGGGCATCCCGTCCGACAGCATCGCCCGCTGGCTGGGCACCGAGCGCGTGGTGCGCGCCATGCCGAACACGCCGGCGCTGGTCGGCCAGGGCATGACCGGGCTGTTCGCGCGCCCCGGTGCCGACGGCGCCGACCGCGCGCTGGTCGGCCAGCTGCTGGCGCCCACCGGCGAGCTGATCTGGGTCGACCAGGAGCCCGCGCTCGACGCCGTGACCGCGATGTCGGGCTCGGGCCCGGCCTACGTGTTCTATTTCATCGAGGCCATGACCGAGGCCGGCATCGAGATGGGCCTCGCGCCCGAGCAGG